>NZ_PUGF01000012.1 GCF_002976435.1 Solimicrobium silvestre
GTGTTGTTAATATGCTTAATTAATATGATTTTATGGAAACTATTTGGCGTTATTTAACTATGAATGATGATTTAATTAAGCCTATTTTTCTATGGGGAATTAGCGCATTTATTTGTGTTAAATACGCGCAACATTAAAAACGTTTGAAAAGAAATGAAGTAAGTTTGGAATTGGAAGATTTTTGCTTAAAATAGCTGTAAAAACTGATCGGCGCACCAGACAACAAAACAGTTATTCGGCTTATTCACGTACAATGCCGTTTGTTAATAAATGTATTCGTAAAAAAGGTGTGCTATGAAAATTATTTCTAAAATTATCACGGTATTGTTGTTCGTTATTTTTTTTGGATTTGCTTTAAATAACACTGAAAGCGTAACATTACGTTTTTTTATGGGCTATGAATTCCCTGGCCCGCTGGTGTTGATGTTGTTGATTTTTTTCATTGCTGGCATTGTATTGGGCGTGTTTGCGATGTTGCCAACGTTGTTTAGACATCGTCGTGATTTATCTAAGCATAAAAAAAATCTGACAGCAATGGAACAAGAAGTCACAAAATTACAAACCGAAAACAGTCGCCCTCCGCAACCGGATAGCGTTTAAAAGCTTGGTTGCTTTCTGATTTATAAAAATATTTAAAAAAATAAACTCAAATGGAATTTGAAATTTGGTGGTTGCTGTTCATCCCGGTATTTTTTATATTGGGCTGGGTAGCTGCGCGCGTTGATATTAAGCAATTGTTATCTGAGTCACGCAGTTTGCCGCGTGGTTATTTTAAAGGACTTAATTTTTTACTTAATGAACAGCACGATAAAGCGATTGATGCTTTTATTGAAGTGTTAAAACTCGACCCGGAAACGGTCGATTTGCATTTTGCTCTAGGTAATTTATTCCGTCGTCGCGGCGAGACTGAGCGTGCAATTCGGGTGCATCAGAACTTATTGGTCAGACCTGATTTGCCGCTGGAACAGCAAGGACAGGCTAATTATGAGTTGGGGCAAGACTATCTTAAAGCTGGTTTACTGGATCGCGCCGAAGAAACTTTTGGCCTGCTAATCAATTCAACGTACAGCGTTCAAGCTAGGCGTGCCTTGCTGGAAATTTACCAGCGTGAAAAAGAGTGGATGCGCGCTATTGATGCAGCGATTGCATTGCAAGAGTCTGGTGCGGGAACCAGACAAAAAGAGATCGCTCAATTTTATTGCGAATTGGCACAAGATGAAATCTTGAATGCACATACCAACGTTGCCGTTGAATGGTTAGAAAAAGCGCATGCAACTGATCGTAGTAATGTGCGGGCCACGATACTTCGCGGTGATATCTATCTGGCTGAAAATCAACCTGAAAATGCACTGCAAACCTGGCGTCGGGTCGAGCAACAAAGTGCACCTCATGTTTCCTTGGTGGCGCAACGGATCATGGATGTTTATAGCTCTTTATCGCGTGCGCAAGAGGGCATCAATGTACTAAAAAATTATTTGGAACAAGCACCATCTATCGATTTGCTAGAAGTGCTGTATCAGGCAAGTTTGGAAGTAGAAGGGCGTGAAGCTGCTACGCAAATTGTGCTGGAAGAAGTACGGCGCACTCCAACTTTGTTAGGCTTGGATAAGTTGCTGGATGCGCGCATGTTATATGTGGCGCCAGATCGGTTGCAAGAATTAGCGATGGTCAAAAATTTGGTGCATGGCTATGCAAAAAAATTAGCGCGTTATCAATGCTCACATTGTGGATTTAAGGCGCGTCAATTCTATTGGCAATGCCCAGGGTGCAATCGCTGGGAGACCTATCCTCCGCGCCGTACTGAAGAATTAAATGTAATGAACTAGTCGAATAAGAATATTAGTTAGGGAAAAAATGAAAATTACAATTATTGGCACAGGCTATGTTGGCTTGGTGACTGGCGCCTGTTTAGCCGAGCTAGGTAATGATGTGCTTTGCCTTGATCTCGATGCAAATAAAGTAGCTATTTTAAATAATGGCGGTATCCCAATTCATGAACCAGGTTTAGATGTCATCGTTGCAGCTAATCGGGCTAATGGCCGATTGAAGTTTACAACTGATGTCGCAGCCAGCGTGGCGCATGGCGATATTCAATTTATCGCTGTAGGAACTCCACCGGATGAAGATGGCTCAGCTGATTTGCAATACGTGTTGGCTGCAGCAAAAAATATTGGCAAGTATATGCAGGGCTTCAAGGTTGTCATCGATAAGTCAACGGTGCCCGTAGGGACTGCTGAAAAAGTAAGTAAAGTGATTGCCGCTGAACTAAGTCAGCGTAACGCTAAAGAATGTAGTTTTTCGGTAGTATCTAATCCCGAATTTCTTAAAGAAGGCGCTGCAGTCGAAGACTTTATGCGCCCAGATCGTATTGTGATTGGCAGCGATAATGATGCAGTTGGTTTACATGCCAAAGCGCTGGTGAAGCAGTTATACACGCCATTTAACCGTAATCGTGAACGTACTTACTGGATGGATGTGCGTTCGGCTGAGTTCACTAAGTACGCTGCTAATGCCATGTTGGCGACACGTATCTCATTTATGAATGAATTAGCCAATTTGGCTGATTGCGTCGGGGTGGATATCGAAGCGGTGCGGCATGGTATTGGTTCAGATCCACGGATAGGCCATAGTTTTTTATATGCCGGTTGTGGATATGGCGGTTCATGTTTTCCAAAAGATGTGCAGGCATTAGAAAGAACTGCACGTGAATACGATCAAGATTTATTGATTTTGCGTGCGGTTGAATCAGTCAACGATAATCAAAAACAGGTACTAGGTAAAAAAATAATCGCTCGTTTTGGTGAGAATTTAGCAGGACATCATTTTGCGTTGTGGGGCTTGGCATTTAAACCGAATACCGATGATATGCGCGCAGCTTCTTCACGCGTCTTGTTGCGTGAACTGTTGAGTCGTGGTGCAACTATTTCCGTACATGATCCGGTTGCGATGGATGAAGCACGTCGCGTTCTGGCGCTTGACTTTGCAGATCAACCTGAGCAATTGGCACGCATTACTTATGTGAGCAATCCGATGGATGCAACTAATAAAGCCGATGCTCTACTGATCGTCACAGAATGGAAAGCATATCGCAGCCCTGATTTTTCCCAATTAAAATCGCAATTGAAAAATCCGATTATTTTTGATGGACGTAATTTGTTTGATCCTCAGGATATGACTGATCTAGGCATTGAATACCATGGCATAGGTCGTTCGGTGTTAACCCAAGCCAAATAGATTTAAATATGAACAAACTTAAATTAAAAAGCAGCAGTATGTTAGTGGTTGGCGATGTGATGCTGGACCGGTATTGGTTTGGTGAAGTGAATCGTATTTCACCTGAAGCTCCAGTTCCCATTGTGCGCATAGATCGTCGCGAAGAGCGCTTAGGTGGTGCTGCGAACGTGGCAAGAAATGCGGCGGCGCTTGGTATTACTACTTCCCTGCTTGGTGTCGTTGGCGAAGACGAGGCTGGAAATATTGTAGAAGGCCTGTTGCGCGATTCGCAAATTAATAGTTATTTGAACCGCGATAAACATATTTCCACCATTATTAAATTGCGCGTTATTGGGCGTCAGCAGCAGCTAATACGGGTGGATTTTGAAGAGGCGCCAACGGAAGGCGTGTTGCGTGACAAATTAAGCCAATACAACACCTTGTTACCTGAACATAATGTGGTGATTTTGTCTGATTATGCCAAAGGTTCTTTGGTGAACGTGCGTGACATGATCGCTTCCGGCATTGCGCTGAAAAAAACCATTTTGGTTGATCCTAAAGGCTCTGATTTTGCTCCATACACAGGTGCTTCAATACTTACGCCGAACAAGTCTGAATTGCGTCAAGTAATCGGCGATTGGAAAAGCGAAGCTGAGTTGACTGAGAAAGCGCAAAATTTACGCCGCCATTTAAATATTCAAGCGTTACTGGTGACTCGTTCTGAAGAGGGAATGAGTTTATATACCGAAGGTTTGACGCACCATGTGCCGACGATGGCGCGTGAAGTGTTTGATGTCTCCGGTGCAGGCGATACGGTTATCGCTACCTTGGGCGCAATGTTAGCCTCAGGTAAAGATTTACTTGAAGCAGTAGAGATTGCCAATCGGGCGGCCGGTATTGTCGTCGGCAAATTAGGTACCGCAACTGTCACACATGATGAACTGTTTCCAAAATAATTACTAATATAGCTAACTTTTTCCGTGTAAATATGCTAAGTTTGTTGGCGTAGTTGTTGGTCCACGAGAGAAGGTTCGTTATTAATGTAATTTCAGGAGATTGTCATGTTTAAAAAGTTTCTGTTTGCCGTTTTTGCTTTAGTGATTTCAATGAGCATTGCTATTGCTGCAGTCGATGTGAATAAAGCCGATCAAGCTGGTCTGGATGGTATTAAAGGAATTGGCCCTTCGACCTCTAAAGCTATTCTTGCAGAGCGTAGTAAGGGTGAATTTAAAGATTGGGCTGATTTTGAAAAGCGTGTTAAAGGTATTGGTGGTAAGAAATCAATTAAATTGTCTAAAGCAGGTTTAGTTGTGAATGGTCAGTCAAAAGCTGATGCTCCTGCAAAAAATGCTACTGCAGCAGGAAGCAATAGCGCAGTTAAGAAATAGTTTTTCAAATTAGTGTAAAGTAAAACCCCAAGGGCAACCTTGGGGTTTTTGTTTAAGTCAGCGATTAGTGCTATAGGGAATATCATGTCATACATGACAATTGAAGATACGATCGGGAACACGCCATTAGTGCAGTTAAAACGTATTCCGAGTAATTTGGCAACGCAGCGGAATAATATTATTTTGGCTAAGCTGGAAGGTAATAACCCTGCCGGTTCTGTTAAAGATCGTCCTGCATTGTCAATGATATTAGCTGCCGAAAAGCGCGGCCAAATTAAACCTGGTGATACATTAATTGAAGCCACAAGCGGCAATACCGGCATTGCGTTAGCTCTGGTCGCTGCGATGCGTGGCTACAAAATGACATTGCTGATGCCTGAAAATTTAAGCGTTGAACGCCGTCAAAGCATGGCGGCTTATGGAGCGCAAATTATTTTGACGCCTAAAACCGGCGGCATGGAATATGCGCGTGATTTAGCTGAAAAAATGCAAGCTGAAGGGCAGGGCGTTATCCTTGATCAATTCGCTAATCCTGATAATCCTTTGGCGCATTACACCGGAACTGGTCCAGAAATCTGGCGCGATACTAACGGCGCTGTGACGCATTTTGTTAGTGCAATGGGTACTACTGGCACCATCATGGGTGTTTCCAGTTATTTAAAAGAGCAAAATTCTCAAATTCAAATTATTGGCGCGCAACCTGAGGAAGGCTCGCAAATTCCTGGCATTAGAAAGTGGCCGGAAGCTTATTTGCCTAAAATTTTTGATGCAGCACGAGTAGATCAGGTCATCTCGGTTAGTCAGGCAAATGCCGAACATATGGCGCGAAAATTAGCGATTGAAGAGGGAATTTTTGCTGGGGTTTCTTCTGGCGGTGCATGTGATGTAGCATTGCGACTAGCAGAAACAGTGGAGAATGCGACGATTGTATTTATCGTGTGTGACCGCGGTGATCGCTATTTGTCGACAGGAATTTTTCCTGCTTAATGCAGAATTACAAAATTAAATTCGGAGCCAGAATTTAGGCTCAGCATTTTAATTTCATACTTAGACATCGTATACGACACAAGCAGGCCTAAAGCCTGCTTGTGTTTTTTTTGTATTGCAACAAATTATTCTGTGCCGTCTGCTTTTGGCTTGAACTGTTTGTCGCTGATACGAAACTTCGCACGACGATCACCCATCAAAGCGCGCAAATCTTTAATACTCAAATCGCTGATTTCATGCATGCGAATGAGTAATGATGCGCCAACTGGCAAACGACGGTGACGAATTTTACTAATCACTGGAGGAGCAACTTCCAAAGCTCTGGAAAGCGCTGCGTCATTTTTTAAATGCAATTGTTTAATGAGAGTATCTAGAAGATTGTTTGGGTCGTAATCAATCTCATCGGACTCAAGTTCTAAGAGGTTAGTCATATTTATCCTATTCTGTTGTTTGTTAAGTTTGTCGATGTAATCTTATTACACAATTATTAGTTAGTAATTGTGTAAGATTATATCGTGTTTTACATTGTTTCTATTAAATTAAACGTAAACAATTGCTAAAACATGTTGCTCTTATATTTTCAAATGGCAATTAAATGTGATTTCAATAATAATGTAGAAGATTTTATTTATAAATGCAAACTAAAAAATCATTATTGTTGAAGAAACTTACTTTTAGTGTTTCCTGTCGGTAAATTTTGCTATTTGGCATTATAACTAAATTTAATTCAATTTCCACAAACTTGGTTTCTTTTCGGAAATCATTTGATTTTGAAGTAGAACTTAACGTCTAATTTTTGTTAAATTGATGTATTTAAGCAACATTTATAGTCATTGGCATGGGTTGTTTGCATTCCGTGCCGTGCAAACTGCTTTCCCAAGCTCAATTACTGACATAGCGTAAAAATAACTTCGGTTATATTTCGTTATAGCAAAGAAATTATGAGTAGCCAACCAATATTCAGTAGAATTTTCACCATTTTGTAAATCTATTAAGCCGTACAGAGGTTGCGTCGGAGTATTTTTTTGAGTTGGTACGGCGACATCAGCAAGTTGTTGAAGTGTATACGTTGCATTTAATTCTTTGGCAATCATCAGTTCTGGACGATCGTTAGTAATTGTTGCCGGGAACGCCATAGGTAACCCTGTTTCCCATCCGTGCTGAACCAAAAAATTAGCGACGCTGCCGATGGCATCTTCTGGGCTATTGCGTAAATCTATTTTTCCAGCGCCATCAAAATCGACGCCATATTGCCGAATACTGGATGGCATGAATTGCGGCCAGCCAATAGCGCCGGCGTAGGAGCCGAGTAAGCTGAAGGGATCAATGCCAGACTCTCTGGCGTACAACAGACTTTGTTCTAGTTCACCTCGGAAATACGCCATGCGGGCTTCTTTGTTGGCGATATCTGGGTAGGCAAAACCTAATGTGCTAAGTACATCGACAACGCGGAATTTACCGACGTTTTTACCGAAAACAGTTTCAACGCCAATAATGCCGACGATGATTTGTGCCGGTATTCCATATTGTTTTTCAGCCCGGTTCAATGCTTCTGCATACTTATTCCAAAATTCTACGCCTGCTTTGATGCGGATCGGTTCGACGAAACGTGCGCGATATGCCTGCCAGTTTTTCGGTTTGGTGATGGGCGCAGGTTTAATTAGCTGGATACTTTGTGCATTAAATTGTACTTTACTAAAAACAAGTTCGAGTTCAGCGCGGGTGAAGGCGTGCCTGGTTACCATGTAATCAATAAACTCATTTACTTCTTTTGAGTTGTTAAAATCAATGGATGCAGCATCTACAACATTAACGCTTATCGTTTTTGGATCATCTGCAAACACGGGCATAGAGCAGAGTAATGACGCTAAAGTAATAAGCAGCGCAGCTAAACGGGGGAGGGCTTGAGTTGAAGGCATAGTTTTAAAAGCATTTTTAAAGTGAGTATATGGCTTGAATTGTAACTCTTTCCGTATTTGCACTTGGTATATAGCGTTAAAAAATCCGCTAATTCTTTTTTATTATGAAAAACCAATTGCAAACGTTGTCCATAATCACGAGCTCCTTCGTGCTGCATACGCGGATAACCTTGCCTGCTCATATATTGGCAAAATGTAATATACAACTTATCTAAGGGGCTATGGACGGTTTTTTTGCCTAACAGTAATAGTGATAAGGCAGCAACCACTAAACTGGCTGCAATCATCATTGCAACGCCTAATTGCGTTGCTTGAGGGTGTTCGATGCCACTCAATGTGGAAAGTAAGTTTTTTTGTTTGTCTAAATTGTAATTTAGTGCCCATAAATTCCAGGCACTGTTTGTTGCATCCCATCTTAACCGTGCTTCCTTGGCTAAATTGGATAGCCATGTCTGCTGATTAAAGTTAAGCAGATTAGAGAAGTTGCGATTTGGGAAACTGCCATTAAGGCCATGTTCGACACGATTAGGTGCAACTGCAGCGGTCGGGTCAAAGCGAACCCAGCCATGTGCTTCTAGCCAAATTTCTGCCCAGGCGTGCGCGTCAGATTGTCTTACTGTCATTAATCCATCAATCGGATTAACTTCCCCGCCTTGGTATCCGGTAACGACTCGGGCTGGAATGCCCATAGCTCTCATCACCACCACAAAAGCACTCGCATAATGTTCACAAAAGCCAGCCTGTGTGCCAAACATAAAATCATCGACTTGATTAACGCCTAATGGCGGTGGCGCTAGTGTGTATCTGAATGGCTGTTCGCGGAAAAAACGCAGTACTAAGTTAGCTAGCTGTGCAGGATCGGTGCTTTTCTGGCGAAATTGTTGGGCCCATTGAAGGGTTAATGGGTTGTAGCCATTGGGAAGTAGTAATGATTGGCGTTCTGCTGCCATGCGCTCAGAAAGTGAGGCAGGAGGAGCGGTATTCATGTTGGCAGTATTGCTTAGGTTACTGGTAATCGTGTAGCGGATGCGCTCTTGAATTGGGCTGCTACTGCGCATTTCCCAATAGCGGGTAAGTGTGCTGTTTAGTTCTGTTGAGCCAGTGATGCTGGTCGGACGGTCAAGCCCAAATAGCCAGCGCTGATTATGCGGCTCCATGATTATTTCTTGCGTAACCTGCCGGCCATGTGCTGGGGGCGTGGATTCTTGCTGCGCAGGGGCAGAAACAGAACTGGCGCTCCAGCGTTTTCCGTTAAATGTATCAAGCACAATTGCGCGCCAATACAGCTGTGATGGGGCTGGTGTTGTGCCCAAAAATTTAACCCGAAATGCAATCTGATCAGACAGAGCAAGTTCTGCTACATTGCCGGGCTCCATGCTGTCCGATAATCCGGTGATGCCGCCGGAATTACCTTGTTGTTTTCCCCATAGTGGCCCTTGAATACGTGGGAAAAGCAGGAAGAAAATCAAGGCCAGCGGAATCGCCAAACCTACAATTTTAAAGCCGCTAGCTAGCCGTTTCGGGAATGACGGCGTTAATTGGTAATATTGGAAAGTGAGTTGCGCACTGATCAGCAAGCAAATGCACAGTAATAAATACATAGCCGTTAATAGGCTTTGGGAATAGAGTAGTTGCCCCACTAATAAAAAATAACTGGCAAAAATAACAGCGACTGCATCGCGGCGCGCATGCATTTCCAGCATTTTTAAACAGGCTAGAACAATCAAAAATGCGATCCCCGCATCTTTACCTAACCACGTATGAAAATGCAGGTACACAGCAGTTAATAGAAGCGCAGAAATAAGTGTAAGCAGCCATTTTTTCGGCATGACTTGCCCACGTAACGTGATCCATACTCGCCATGCGATGAGCAAGCCAGCTATAGCGTTGATCCATGTTGGACTATGTTCAGTAAAAGGTAATAACACCATGGCACAAGCAAAAATCAGTAGCAAGGCGTCGGTTTTATCTCGCGGTAACGCGGCGATGCGTTGTATGAGCGAGGTCATCGGTTTTCCCCTATGCCGAATAGGGCAAGGGCTGTTAAGCAGCAGCGTTGATGATCCTCACCCGAATTGAGTGCAAATTGTTCAGCTCCAAGTTTAAACGCGTAACTTACCTGCTCTTGTTCTGCCTTCAGTAACCAGGCACATAAACGAGAGAGTTTTTGCTCAGCTCCGAACTGGAGAGGAAGGTCGTCAAAGTCCAGTACGCAAATTTTTTTTAACCCGCCTTCAAAATGCTTACTGAGTAATACCTCGTTGCCCCCTGCACTTTGGCGCGCCATTTGCCTCCAGGCCAATTGTTTTAGCGAATCCCCCACTTGATAATTACGGACGCCACTAAACTCATCTTGTCCTGCCGTCAATTCGTGGCCACTTGCGCTCATTGCAGCATAAGGCAGCGGTGGGGGATTTAGTTCTGGTGCGGGATATACGAGGATTTTCTGTGTGGTTTTCCAATAAGACCATGCATTTAACAGGCCAAAGGGAAACGATGTTTGCAGGCGAATGCGAGGGCATGGCATCCAGCCGCGCTGCGTTGTTTGTGTAGCGAGCGTCATACTATGGCTGCTGTGTTCAGGAATATCCACCATTTGCATGGATGATTTATCAAACCCAATGGCAATAGCGTAACGCGCGCGTTTTGAATGATTGTTTAAGTGGACGCTGAAATGGGCTAGTTCGCCTGAAAATACGGCGGGACTGCCTGATGCATCCAGCCCTAATCCGGCTAAATTCCGGAATGTAAGCAGTATGCCCAGCCATGCACAACTGATTAAGATGAAATCTAAGGCATAGCCCAAATTCAGGCCGTAATTGATCGCGGTAATAAATATCGACAGCAACATTAATCCGTAAATTAAACCGGCTTTGCTGGGTAAAATATAAACCCGCTGTCGGTCCAAAATCAATTCTTTGCTGCTTGCAGCCGGATGCTGCCAAAAAATGATTTTACGTTGTATGTTGTCCAGCATCAGAGCGCAACTTGTTTGAGTAATTTGGATAATAAAGCCTGGCTCGACATGGTGTTACCTGAGGTTGATGCCAAGGGATGCAGGCGATGCGCCGCAACCGCAATAAATACTGCCTGCACATCTTCAGGAATAACATGGTCACGCCCCTCTAATGCGGCCCAGGCGCGTGCGGCCTGTAATAGAGCTAATCCTGCCCGGGGGCTTAAGCCAGCGGTAAACAGTCCGTTACGACGTGTCTCTAATATGAGCTTTTGTAAATAATCAAGTAGCGAGGCAGAGCAATGAATGTGTTTGATTGCTTGTTGCGCCGCCATTAATTCGTGCGCCTGCATTATTTTTGGTAATTTTTGCAGCATGGAGCGCCGATCATCACCCATTAATAATGCACGTTCCGCGGCGGCGTCCGGGTAGCCCAATGAAATACACATTAAAAAGCGGTCGAGTTGCGATTCCGGAAGCGGAAACGTGCCGACCTGATGCAGTGGGTTTTGCGTTGCGAGTACAAAAAAGGGCTGAGGTAAAGCGTGGGTTGTGCCTTCAGCGGTTACCTGCCGTTCTTCCATCGCTTCAAGCAAGGCTGATTGCGTTTTTGGTGTGGCACGATTAATCTCATCAGCGAGCAGTACTTGGGTAAATATAGGGCCGGGGTGAAACATGAAGCTGTTTTTTTCGCGCTCAAAAATAGATATTCCGATTACGTCAGCGGGCATTAAATCACTGGTAAATTGTAGCCGATTCATTTGTAAACCTAGCGTAATTGCCAATGCATGTGCCAGCGTAGTTTTGCCAACGCCGGGAATGTCTTCAATCAGCAAATGGCCGCCAGCTAACAGGCATACCAGTGCTTGCCTGATTTGAATCGGTTTGCCAACGATGATTTGATTAAGCTGCTCGGCAGCCGCATGCAATTTAGAAAACATGGAAACACCTTTTAATTATATTTGCTGCATTTTATGCGAAAATTGCTGTTAGATTCATTGTGAACATCCTAATACAACACCTGCAACGCTTCGCCCGTAATACTTCACTCCATAACTTGACGAGCCTTTATCATGACAACCGCGTTTTACACTCATCCTGCTTGCAAGCTGCATGAAATGGGTGCAGATCATCCCGAGTCTCCTCTTAGATTAAGCACGATTGATGATTATTTAATCACCAGCCGGATCGATGATTTAGTCCTGCATTGTGAGGCGCCGTTAGCGACGGAAGATGAGTTGGCCCTTGTGCATACGCGCGGCACGATTGCGCGCATTAAAGAGCATACGCCAGAGTTTGGTTATTATCCTCTCGATGGCGACACGTTATTAAATCCATCCAGTTGGACTGCGGCACGCGCAGCAGCAGGTGCCGCAATCGCGGCGACCAAGGCGGTATTGGACGGGGAAGTTGAAAACGCCTTTTGCAGTATTCGGCCTCCCGGGCATCATGCTACGCCAGACGAGGCGATGGGCTTTTGTCTGTTTAATAACCTCGCTTTAGCGGCTAAACATGCGTTAGACGTTCATGGTTTGGAGCGTATTGCGATTGTTGATTTTGATGTGCATCACGGTAATGGCACTCAAGCAGTGTTTGAAAATGACCCAAGAGTGTTAATGGTGAGTTTCTTCCAGCATCCGTGTTATCCCTACTCGGGGACGGAATTTATTTCAAAAAATATGCTCAATTTGCCGGTGCCTGCGTATACTGACGGCGCATTAATTCGCTCGTTGGTTGAGCAGCATTGGCTGCCAGCCTTGCATGCGCATCAACCGCAAATGATTTTTATCTCGGCCGGATTTGATGCGCACCGTGAGGATTTGATAGGTCAATTAGGTTTGGTTGAGGCAGATTATGCGTGGATAACAATGCAAATTATGCAGATTGCTAAACAATATTCCTTTAGTCGGGTGGTCAGTTGCCTGGAGGGTGGCTACAACACATCGGCACTGGGGCGTAGTGTGGTTGCACATATTAAAGTGTTGGCTGGGTTGGACTGAAAAACTACTATTTATTTAACTGGAGAAGAAAAAGATGGCATATTTAAATACCAAAGAACGCTACGGTTCCCTTTCTATTGGGTTGCATTGGTTGATGTTGTTGGTGTTGGCGGGTGTGTATACCTGTGTTGAGTTACATGACTTCTTCCCGAAAGGAAGTGAAATGCGCAGCGGTTTAATGACATGGCATTTTTCGCTGGGCGTTACAATATTTTTGTTGGTTTGCGTGCGCTTGGTGTTGCGCGTTATTGCGCCGGAACCTGTGATTAAACCTGCTATCACAGTATGGCAAAAATGGTCTGCCAAATTGATGCATTGGGCTTTGTATTTGTTAATGATTGGTATGCCGATTGCAGGTTGTTTAGGGCGCGCTGCGGCAGGTAAAGTTACCTATTTTTTTGGTATAGCGTTGCCGTCGTTAATCGGCCCAAATAAAGAATTAGCGGAAACTATATTTGATTGGCATGAGACGATAGGTAACCTTGGTTATTTTTTGATTGGTGCGCATGCGTTGGCGGCTTTGTTTCATCATTATGTGCAGCGGGATAATACATTGGTGCGGATGTTGCCTAAGCGGGGGTAGGGTTTGATTAGATTTATTCAAAGGTACGGGATTTATTTTACGAACTACTTTTGATAATTGGGGACTGGTAGATCGTGGGTAGCCGCCAGTCTACCACCGACCTACAAGCCATAAATTAACTCCGAAAGTAATTCAAAAACAAGCCGTTTATCAACCAGCTTTGTCATATTCTCAAATTCAAAGATGATATTGCTCTGACTTATATTAATCAACCAAAATGACAAACTTAAGGCTTGGGGCCGGTGGTAGACCGGCAACTACTCACTTTTTTTGCTTCGCCAAAAAAAAGTAAGCAAAAAAAGGCGACCACGCTGTTTCGGAAACCCCGATTATTTAACGGAAAAATGGGAAAAGTTCGAAACTCGCTGCGCTCAAACAACGAACCTTTCTTATCCATTTTTCAGTTAAATAACCGGCCGAACCAGAAGTGGAGGTAGGTCAAAATCAACACCCACTTCAAAAACAACTTCAACACCAACATCAACATCAACTTCAGTAAGCGTTGATCAATGCGATATGCGTTAGTTACAAAATGTCGCCATTCCTACAGCCATCCCGCATCACGAGCTAATCGAAACGCTTCCACGCGGGTGTTCGCGTTGAGTTTACTTATCGCTTCGGATAAATAATTGCGTACCGTACCTTCCGATAAATGGATCAGTTTGGCGATTTCAGCACTGCGTTTTCCTTCGCCAGCTAATCGCAATACCTGTCGTTCGCGCTCGTTGAGCGGATCTTGTGCGCCACTCCAACTCTCTATAGCAAGCTCTGGCGCAATCGCTCGGCCTCCTGCATGCACCGTGCGTATTGCGGCGGCTAGGGTTTCGGAGGGTGCATCTTTGAGTAAATAACCGCGTACCCCGGCGCTTAAAGCCCGGCGTAAAAAGCCGGTGCGGGCAAAGGTAGTGACGATTAACACTTTGCTTGGCAGAGCTAGTTCTTGCAGCTTGCTTGCTAATTCAAGTCCTGTCATGAGCGGCATTTCGATGTCGGTCATGATGATGTCCGGTAATAAGGTTTGCGCCATCGCGAGTGCTTCTTTCCCATTGCGCGCCATACCAACAATATCCAGATCCGGTTCGAGCTTGAGAAGCGCACTTAGCGCGCCTAATACCAGTGCCTGATCTTCTGCAATGAGGACGCGTATTGTAGGAGAACTCATAGGGCAACTCCCATTGGAATGAATAGCTGTAACGCCAAGCCATTATTGACCTTTAAGGCTAGCCTGCCGCCAGTTGCGTTGACGCGCTCATGCATGCCGATCAGTCCATTTCCTTGTTGAATCGCCGCCACATTTTTCACTCCTACGCCATTGTCTTGTATTTGCAGCACAATAAAATCCATTTCTAATTCAAGCTTAATTTCGCAGTGGGTTGCATTGGCATGCCGCACTATATTGGTGACGGCTTCGCGCAAAGTTAGAGCTAGTACATTCTCCGTTGCGGCTGTTAACGGTAGCGTCTGGATTTGTGTGGAGAGCTGAATATTAGCGGCGCTTAAGCAGTTACGGGCGTTATTCAGTTCATGTGAAAAACCAACCTGTCGATAACCACTCACTGCTGAGCGCACCTCGCTCAGGGCGTGGCGCGCACTGTTTTCAATATCCTTGATTTCTTGCTGACATGCTTGCACATCACGTGCTAGTAATTTCCCGGCTAATTCCGCTTTGAGCGTGATGAGGGATAAGGTATGACCAAGTAAATCATGTAAATCGCGTGAAATACGTTCGCGTTCTGCAATCGTCGCCATGTGCGCTACTTCTTCCTGGGTTCGCAGTAATTGTTCGCGTGAACGCTTTAAGTTGGACTGCAGGATATTGGTAGCGCCGACTGAAATTGAGACGATGAGTGACGGGAACCAAAAATTTGACGGCAAATGAAACGTCAGTACTACCACGCCAAGTATAGCTAACACAATGGCGAGCATGCCAAATGCCAAGCGGGACTGCTCAATCCGGGAACATAGTGCTGCAGAAAAAATGAAGAAAACCGAAGCGCCGAAATTGGTCGGGGCCCATAACACGCCCAGCATGCACACACTCAAAATGAAAAAAACCGAGCGTAAATTTTTCACCCACAGGCTGCCAAAATACAATGGTACGAACACGACTATAGTTAGCCAGAACAAAACGTTTTCGCTGATACTTGGAGTAGTAAACAAGTATTTCCAAGCAAAAAAAACTAGCATGAGCAACCAAAAATAAGGTGCTTTGCCATGATATTTAGGCACCCACGGTCCGGTTAATATTCGTTTTAATTCATGCATGTTGTTTTGTGCTCGTGAGCGTTTAGATGGGAAGTTAGCCCTCATTTTAGCGATACTCTTGCAATGCCGCAGCATTATTAATGGGAGGCGCGCCCGTTACTCTTAGCTTGCTATCAGCGTCCCTGTTTGTGAACGGGCAGCATGGCCGATGTAGAGTGATCTGGCAAAGAATGTACCGCTGAATACGCCGAAGCAGAAGCTGGCAATGACCGGGAATGCGGGAGTATTCGCTAGCATTGCGTGGCTGGCGATCATGAATGCAACAATGAATTTGGTCACAAAAATAGACATCATTAATCCAAGCGGTAGCCAGCTGCCCGGCACCACTACATGGCCGCTGATGGTATGTCGTGTTACACCTCGACCATGCTGGAGTTTAGAATTTACTGCCAGTGCAGCACCAGCACCAATTATCCATGCACCAAATGCCAGCGAGCTACCGAAAGCGGTCCAGACGCTATACAGCGACAGTATTACCATTGCGAAAGGCAGGATCGTGAGGCGTGCCATGGAAACTTCTCTGGTTTTGCTCTGCGCATAACCGAGGTATAGCAATGTGAAGAATAAGAAAAATACCCAGGTTGGTATCATTTGCAGTAGTTGGCTCATGTGAATCGCTCCGTTTTTTAGTGGTAAAGGTTAGAGGGGACAACGGAATGAAGTTTGCTGGAATTGGATCGGTTTAAACAGAGTCACTTGTCAGCAATTTAAAGTGACAAATGTCATATTGATGGCGATAGAAATTTTTAAACATACAGGGGGAGTATATAAACGGCTGGCATAAAGCCGTAAAATGCACGAAATATAGGTGGGTAAAAGATTGCTTTTTACGGCTTTGAGATAGCCAATTACGTATTAAAACGTGCAATATCGTTAATATTGATGCCAATAATCTCTTAAAAACACGGCAATATCGCACTATTTAGCGCCATAAAACCAAACAAAGAACTCGATTTCCACATAAATCCGTACAATAGCGGTTTGATTTTGCTATAGAAGAAACGCATGTCCATACAATGGTTCCCCGGTCACATGAATGCCGCCCGCAAAAAAGCGGCGGAAACCATGGAAAACACCGACCTCGTCATCGAAGTACTCGATGCGCGGATCCCGCAAGCGAGCTGCAATCCGATGGTGGAGCAGTTGCGCAATTTTCGGCAACGTCCTTGCCTCAAAATTCTAAATAAAAGCGATCTGGCCGATCCAGACTCAACAGCCGCTTGGCTGGCTTTTTACAACGCCCAAAAAGGCGTTAAAGCCGTCGCGTTGAGCTGCAAAAAGCCGGCGGATGTCGCAAAAATTACTGGCTACTGCCTGGCTTTGGCACCGCATCGCGCAGTGCCAACCAAGCCGTTGCGCATGATGATTATGGGAATTCCCAATGTCGGCAAATCCACCATGATGAATGCGCTGCTCAAAAAACGCGTAGCGCCAGTGGGTGATGAACCAGCGGTGACTAAGGTGCAGCAACGTTTATACCTCGGTAAAAACATGATTTTGACCGATACTCCGGGTATGTTGTGGCCAAAAATTGCACATCCAACCGACGGTTTAATGTTAGCCGCCAGCCATGCGGTGGGCGTGAATGCCTTGATCGAAGAGGAAGTTGCTACGTTTTTGGCTGAACTGGTGTTGCAGCGTTACCCGCAATTTTTGGTAGCTCGCTACGGCATGAACACGGACGGCATTGATGCGGTGAGTGTGATTGAAGGCGTGGCTAAAAAACGTGGTTATCGTTTAAAAGGTGGCGAGTGGGATTTTGAAAAAGCTGCGCACACTTTGTTGCTCGATTATCGCAGTGGTGCATTAGGTCGGGTCAGTTTGGAAACGCCGCAAAGCCGTGAAATTTTGCTGGCCAATTATGTGCCGCCGGTGTTGTTAGGGCAGGGCAAAGTGACCGATACCGAAGTCGGAGAGCAAGGTCGCGATACTATCTTTACTGATTCAGGCCGCGAGTAAACTGACGCTATTCCAGTTCACAAAAAACAACTAATTCGCGTAAAATAGCGAAAATTAAACCCTAACGGTGAGTAATAATGAGCATTAAATCAGACGCATGGATACGCCGCATGGCGCAAGAAACAAAGATGATCGAACCGTTCGAACCAGGTCAGGTTCGGGTTGAAAATGGTCAGAAAATTGTCAGCTACGGCACTTCTTCTTATGGCTACGATATTCGCTGCGCCAATGAGTTTAAAATTTTCACCAACATCAACAGCACCATTGTTGACCCTAAAAATTTCGATGAAAAATCGTTTGTCGATTTTCAAGGCGATGTTTGCATCATCCCGCCTAACTCATTCGCTTTGGCGCGTACCATGGAATATTTCCGTATTCCGCGCAATGTATTAACGATCTGCCTCGGTAAATCGACATATGCACGTTGCGGAATTATCGTGAACGTGACACCGTTCGAGCCAGAATGGGAAGGTTACGTTACGTTGGAATTCTCTAACACGACACCGCTTCCAGCTAAAATTTACGCTGGTGAAGGTTGCGCACAGGTTCTGTTCTTTGAGAGCGATGAAGTCTGTGAAATGTCTTATAAAGACCGTAATGGTAAATACCAAGGTCAGGTTGGCGTGACGCTGCCTAAGGCGTAGCATCCAATCAGAGTAGAGTGAGAGAAAACGAGCGCTCACTCTACGCGACTTAAAATCAGGAGCCCTTTGAATGCGACTATTCTTCGCAACGTTATTCTTCACATGCACCGCATTATCTAGTACCTCTCTCCACGCACAATCACTACCACCAACCGTCACGCAAGCCTTGCAAAAAGCGCGAGTGCCTTTAGATGCACTTGGGGTTTATGTGCAAGAAGTTACCCAGCCTTCCCAAGCAAGCACGCCACTAATCAGCTGGCAGGCAGATCAGCCCTTGCAGCCCGCTTCTACTATGAAATTAGTCACCAGTTACGCGGCCCTAGATTTATTGGGGCCGGCTTATAGCTGGAAAACCTCGGTGTATATGACAGGGCAGATGGCCGGTGATGTGTTGCAGGGCGATTTGATTTTGCAAGGCGGTGGCGATCCGCGGTTGGTAGTCGAAAATTTTTGGACGTTGCTGCGTCAAATTCGCGCTGCTGGAATCCGCGAAATTCAGGGAAATCTAATTCTTGATTCATCCTGGATGGAACCGCAAAATTTTGATGCGGCTGACTTTGATGGCGACCCAACCCGCCCCTATAACGTCGGACCAGATGCCTTGCTGGTGAATTTCAATGTAATGAATTTGCAACTGCACAATGATGCCGGTGGTCTGCGGGTAACGACCTTAACGCCATTGGCATTGCAAAGCAGCGTTAACGTGCGTCTTGTGAACGGTGCGTGTGGTGAATGGCGCGACAAACTAACGCCTACATTTAGCATGGCTCAGCATAAAATTAACGTGGCATTAAGTGGCACGTATCCAAGCAGTTGTGGTGACAAAACCTGGTTGTTGCAGCCCTATCCACTGACCCACGGAGACTATGTTGGCGCTTTATTCCGTGAACTATGGCAAGAAACGGGCGGCCAGTTTAACGGTGAAGTTCAGCAAGGCGTTTTACCGGTATTACCTGCTATGGCTGGCCTGGTCACTGAGATGCGCTCAGAGTCATTGCCGGAAATTCTGCGCGACATGAATAAATACAGCAACAATGTCATGACACGTTTAGTCATGCTGACGTTGGATAAAGAAGCCAGTCAGCAAGCCGCGAACCCGGCGCGTGCTGCGCAATTAATTCAACAGTGGTTTGCGCACATTGGTATTGATGCACAGGGTTTGCAGATGGAAAATGGTAGCGGCTTGTCGCGCACCGAACGGATTAGCGCCTATCAAATGGGGCGCATGTTAAACCACGCTTTTGCGTCACCTGTAATGCCGGAACTTATGTCCTCTTTGCCGGTGCTTGGAGTGGACGGGACGATGAAAAAACGTGCGCTTAATCAGGCAGTGGCCGGACATGCTCATATTAAAAGCGGGAGCTTGGAAGGTGTGCGCGCCATTGCGGGCTATGTGTTAGCCGCGTCAGGAAAACGCTATGTGGTGGTGTGTTTTGTTAATCATAAAAATGCGGTTCAAAGCAGTGCCGCGCAAGATGAATTATTGCAGTGGATTTATGCGAACGGCTAACGTTGAAAAGGTCGAGGTTGCACATGGTTGAAGGTATTTTGTGGGATAACGATGGTGTGTTGGTTGACACGGAAAAATTGTTTTTTCAAGCCAATAAAGATTTGTTTGCGCAAGTTGATATTGCACTGACTGAGCAACATTTTTTTGACTGGTTTTTGTTGGAAAATCGCGGCGCATGGCATTTGTTGACTGATCATACGCCAGATCAAATCAAGCAACTACGAACGCGCCGCGATCAAATTTATATGCAGCATTTGCACAATAATGAGCGGCTCGAAATTAGTGGAATTAATGAATTACTGCTTGGTTTAGCACCGCGCGTTCCCATGGGAATTGTGACTTCTGCGCGCAGTGATCATTTTGAGTTAATTCATTCTCGCTTAGATTTAATACGTCATTTCCGTTTTGTGGTGACTGAAGAAATGTACAGTGAGTCCAAACCGTCGCCGGAACCTTATTTATTAGGCCTGACAAAATTAGATTTGCCGGCAGAGAAATGTTTGGTTATTGAAGATTCACCGCGTGGTTTGCATGCTGCGCGTGCGGCGGGAATAAAATGCATCGTTCTACGCAATAAGATGATGCTGGATTATCCGTTTGAAGGCGCTTATCGGGTGGTTGAATCGGTTGAAGAGTTAAGCCATGAAATTAACCAATTGCTGTGATTTTGCGCACTTCTAATTTTTAAGGAAAAATATGTCAACGAACCTACCAACAACGCAAGCCGGAATTATGCAAACAATTCCGGCGCATGCTAATTTCCTCATTTTTAATTTAAAAACGGACGGTAAATCTCAAGTTGACTATGTCGCTGCCTTGCAAAAACTAGCTCCCTTAGTCGATGGTGATAAAGTCGTGTTGGGAATTGGTTTGAGTTTAGTCACTGCTTTGAAAAAACAAGTCAGCGATTTGCGTGACTTTCCGGTATTCCCTGACGCAAAAGTAGCGCTGCCGGTAAATAAAGCCGCTGTGTGGTGCTGGTTGCGTGAATCTGAACGTGGTGCATTAGTTAAACAAAGCCAGCGCGTGGTTGCCGCATTGTCTGGCGCTTTTGAACTGGTTTCTTGTGTTGATGCGTTTAAATTTGGCGCAGTGCAGGACTTAACCGGTTATGAAGACGGCACTGAAAACCCGCAAGCACAAGCTGCGATTGATGCTGCAATTGTTCAGCAACGCGGCGCAGGTCAAGATGGCGCTAGTTTTGTGGCAGTACAGCAATGGCTGCACCACTGGAATAAGTTTGATGCGATGAGCACCGATGAGCAAGACAACATCATCGGCCGCCGCATTAGCGACAATGAAGAACTGGACGACGCACCTGAGTCCGCTCACGTAAAACGCACTGCGCAAGAAAGTTTTGATCCTGAAGCTTTTGTGTTGCGCCGTTCCATGCCTTGGTCATTAGGTACACAATCCGGTTTTTACTTTGTCGCATTTGGCCGTACTTTAGATGCCTTCGAAGCCCAGCTAAAACGCATGTCCGGCGCGGAAGACGGCATAGTCGACGGTTTATTCCGCTTCAGCCAGCCGCAAACGGGTGGCTATTTTTGGTGTCCGCCTATGCTAGCTGGAAAAGTGGATTTGTCGTTGGTTTTGGATTAAAATGATGTTTGATGTTTGATGTTTGATGTTTGATGTTTGATGTTTGATGTTTGATGTTTGATGGAATGAGGTGGTTATGAGAACAACCCTGGCAATTGATGACGATGTGCTGGCTGCGGCTAAAGGTCTAGCTGTTCGGCAACATAAAAGTGTTGGTGAAGTAATTTCGGAGTTGGTGCGACAAGCGCTACAACCCGTCGCATCAGCCGGAGTGACGCGCAATGGAGTCCCGTTATTACCGTTGCGTTCTGATGCAGGTGTAGTAACGCCAGAATTGGTTAATCAATTACGTGATGAGTTAAATTAATGCGCTACTTGCTCGATGTAAATGTACTTATTGCACTAATTGACCCCGCTCATATTTATCATGACGCAGCACATAATTGGTTTTCAAATCAAGGTCATCAAGCATGGGCAACTTGCCCGCTAACTGAAAATGATGTGCTGCGTATTGTTGGGCACGCCCGTTATCCTAATTCCCCTGGTACTCCGTCTGCAGTAGTTACATCTTTGATGGGGTTGTGTTCATTGCCAGGCCACGAATTTTGGTCAGATAGTATTAGCTTGCTTGACGTGAAAAAAGTCGATGTAAAACGTTTGCTTAGTTCCGATCAAGTTACTGACAGTTATCTTTTGGCGCTGGCATGCGCTCATGGCGGGCAATTGGCTACATTTGACCGGCGTTTAGTAGCCGATGCGGTACACGGTGGCAAACAAGGTTTGTATTTGATTAACTAAGTCTGATCAACTGAATCAAAAGCTTCATCCCTATTTCGTTTTACAATAACGTTCTTCTCACTGGCAAGACTCTATCGTGACTACTTCTTATATCTCCAAACTCACTCAAGCATGGCAAACGAATAATTCTTTATTGTGCGTAGGCTTAGATCCTGATCTGGCTAAGTTGCCTGCCCAGTTTCAAACACAACCTGACGGCATTTTTGAATTCTGCGGCGCCATTATTGATGCAACTGCCGACCTGGCCTGTTCCTTCAAGCCACAAATCGCCTATTTCTCTGCCTTGCGCGCCGAACCGCAGTTAGAAGCCATTTGCGCTTATTTGCGTGAAAATTACCCGCATTTGCCAATTATTCTCGATGCCAAGCGCGGTGATATCGGTGCAACTGCCGAACAATATGCCCGTGAAGCATTTGAGCGTTATGGCGCCGATGCGGTCACGGTTAATCCTTACATGGGCTTTGATTCGGTTGCCCCGTATCTGGAATGGCAAGATAAAGGCTGCATCGTCTTGTGCCGTACTTCTAATGCTGGCGGTTCTGATTTACAGTTTTTGCAAGTTAATGGTCGTCCGTTATATCAGCACGTTGCTGACTTGGTCGCAAATAAATGGAATCGCAACGGCCAATGCAGCTTGGTCGTCGGTGCTACCTTCCCGGAAGAAATCAAACAAGTGCGCCATATCGTTGGTGAAATGCCCTTGTTAGTTCCCGGCATCGGCGCACAAGGTGGTGATATTGCTGCGACTGTCGCGGCGGGTAAAACCGCCACTGGCGGCATGATGATTAATTCTTCACGCGCGATTTTGTTTGCTAAAACGCTGGATGGGGAAGACTTTAAACAGGCAGCACGTCGAGTGGCGCAGCAGACTCGGGATGAGATTAATCTGTATCGTTGAATTGGTAACATCAATGCGCGTTTAGCAAGTTAGGGTAACTTTTCACTTACATTAATAATGACAGGAGTATCACCATGCCTCTAGTAACTATTACCGTTAAAAAACCGAAAACTACTGAATTCAAGAGCACCGTGCTGAATGCGGTTCACACTGCACTGGTTACTTCTGGCGTGCCAGTCGCTGACCGGTTTCAACGGGTGCTGGAATTGGATGCGGATGATTTTCGCTATGACCCAAGTTACCCCGATGTGCAAGGCGTGCGTAACGATGATTTTGTAGTGATTGAAATTCTCTTATCCGTCGGGCGCAGCGTTAAAGTCAAAAAAAGTATTTTGGCGACCATAATGAGCGAACTAAAAGCGGCGCAGTTTGATCCTGAAAATGTGTTGGTGTGTTTTAAAGAAACCGCATGGGAAAATTGGGCTTTTGCTGGCGGGAGAATAATTCACGCTTAGCGCAATTCCGAGTCAATAAAATGGGGGGATGCTGGAATTTGGCGTGAATTCAACTACTTCCCATTTACTCCTACAGTATTCTGAAAAAGAATTATCAATTTATTTACTACTTCAACGCTGCCACAAAATTCTTCGCATTATTCCTGACTTGATCCACTGTCATCCCCGCTTGATACAAGGCTGCGCCCAGCCCAAAACCACTCGCACCTGCTTCAAAATACGCCTTCATATGATCCGGGCTGATGCCGCCAACCGGCAGGCAGATGGTTTCTTTTGGCAATACGGTGCGCCAATTTTTTAATACAGATGGCGCGACGCTTTCCGATGGAAATAATTTGAGTGCGCTGGCACCATGCTTTAGTGCGGCGAATGCTTCGCTGATGGTGGCAACACCCGGCACGGAAAGCAGTTTGCGCCGATGGCTTTCCGTAATGAGTTCAATATCGCAATGAGGCATCACGATTAAGTGGCCACCTGCGTCTGCAACGTGTTGTACGGATTCGACGGACAATACTGTTCCGGCACCGAGCAGGCAGTCATTCGGCAAATTTTTTGCCAGTAGCTCAATACTTTGTAGCGCATTGGGTGAGTTTAAGGGAATCTCGATACAACGAAAACCGCTTTCATACAAAACATCAATTACGGCTTCGCACTCATGGGTTTGTATGCCGCGTAAAATCGCAACCAAAGGAATTGGCGTTAAATAATGTAAAAAATGCTGACTAATTAATGTTGGGTTTGTCATGGTTTAAGCCTGTTGAAATTCTTCAAGTTCGTACCGAATTCGTATATTGAAGGTGCTTGGTGCAAAGGAGTTAAGTTGAGACATCTGCAGATAATTGCTCGCTATTTCTATTCAAAACCTGCCCATTACGATGTCCAGTTGGCCCATCTGCATTGAGTGCTACCTCCCCATTTACCAATACCCAATATATGCCCTGTGCGGCTTGTTTTGGTTGGGAAAACGTCGCCAAATCTGAAATAGTGGCCGGGTCGAATATAACCAGATCAGCCCAGTAATTAAGCGCAATCTTGCCGCGTTGTTGTAGGCCAAAATGCTGCGCAGACAGTCCGGTCATTTTGTGTACCGCTTCAGCCAACGTAAACAATTTCTGTTCGCGACAATAATGGCCCAGCACACGCGGAAAAGCACCCCATAAACGTGGATGTGGATGGCTGTCATGAGGCAGGCCATCAGAACCTATCATAGTGTGTGGATAGCTTAATACCCGCTGCACATCGTCTTCACGCATTTGAAAATAAACGGCTCCTGCTGGGTGCAGGCGGCGCGCCGCTTCTTTTTGATCTACCCCCCAATCCGCAGCGATATCGGCTAAATCGCGCCCGGCCATTTCTGGGTAAGGCATGGAAAAACTGAGCATGATGCGTATTACGCCGTCGACATAATCGGGATCAAGCACGGTAGAACCGGCAGTGTACGGATAGGCATCTAAGCCTAATGGTTGCTGCGCGCGGCGCTCGGTAATGTAAGCCAGCGTTTCTACGGTGCGCCCCCAATTGGCAGGGCCAGCGCATTTGTGGTGCGATAAGATTACGGGCGCTTGCGCAGCCAATCCCGCATCACAAGCTTCTTTTAATGCATCTAGCACGCCATTGTATTCATCGCGAATATGCGAGGTGTATACGCCGCCAGCGGCTGCTGCAACCTTGGCTAGGGTAATCACTTCGCCGTTATCTGCCGCTTGACTGGTTTGATAAAACAAGCCGGAACTAAAACCCAGCGCACCGGCTTGCATGCCTTCTGCCAGTAATGCTTGCATGTGTGCGATTTCTTCTTGATTCGCGACACAGTTGAGCTCGCTCATGGCATTGAGTCGCAAGGTTGAATGCCCAACCAATATGCCGACATTAACCGCTGGCGCCGCAGCACGCACCGCAGCAACATAGTCGGCAACGCTAGCGTAGCGATAGTCTGCGCGTTGACCGATCAGGTTTAATGGCGCTGGGATATCTCTATCCGCCAGCCACGGGGCAAGGCTGATACCGCAATTGCCGGTAATAACGGTGGTCACGCCCTGAGTCAGTTTGGGATGCATGGCTGGATGATCTAGTACTTCGCGATCATCGTGGGTATGCACGTCGATAAAACCGGGAGCTACCACCAAGCCGTTTGCATTCAGTATTTGTGGCGCAATTAGCGAATTCGGCTTGGCAATGGCGGCAATTTTTTGATTAGCAATACCGATATCTGCACGATACGGGGTGCTGCCCGTACCATCAATTACCTCTGCATTGCGGATGACGATGTCGAATTCGAGTGCGCTCATAGTGAGTTTAAAAAAAGGTGTTAATGGCGGAAGCGACTTGATAGTTATCATTAACGATCAATAACAGCGGCCATTTATCAAAGGTGGTACATGGATGGGAAATGCCGCAAGCGACTAAATCACCGACTTGTAAGCTGGTACAAAGCGGGCTGTCTTTAGGCAGACGTAAATAGGCATGCTGATCATTCATTTTTTCGATTTTACAATCGGTAGGTAATGTCTGCGGACTGTGCGCTTGACCGATTTTGTGGGTGTAAAGCGGGAAGGGCAGGTCAATGTCATAAGAGGCATCGCGCTTACCCATGGTGAGTATCGCTAAGTCTGGTTCGGGGCGCGACTGCACCATGCTCCACACTTCTAACGCGGGAACTAATTTAGAGCCGACACTGGTCGCTTCGCGTTCTTGCATTTCATCGATTAAGCCGTGATAAAAACCGTGGTCATGCGTTATATAGCAGCCGCTGCGCAAAATGGAAATTAAAGGGCGCGACCAGCTTTGCACTTGCTTAAAGCCGTGCGCGACCAGATCAAAATAAGCGCTGCCGCCAGCGGATAATAAAATGGACTCTCCGCCGAATAGATTTTCTGCATCGACACTCTTCGTCAGTTCAATTAAATCACTCACAAATTGACGCACCTTGACTAAATCTTCTTCACGTTTTTTAGTGACTAACAAGCCTTCATAACCTTCAATGCCAGCCAATTCCAGATGTGGGCTGGCATGAATTGCGCGCGCCAACGTTAAGGCATCGGCGTTGCTGCGGCAGCCAGTCCGGCCACCGGAAAAACCTAATTCCACTAATAGCGGTAAGGGGCGATCTAAACCGGCTTGTTGCACGGCGTTGGACAGTGCCTGTACGTTTTCTAATGAGTCAACTAATGCATAAAAAATAAACTCAGGATCATTTTTTAGCAAGCTCAGTGCTGAGCGGATATCGCTGGCGCTAATTAACTGGTTCGCCAACAGAACACGTTTAACGCCATAACGGTATGCAATATGGAGTTGGTTAACGGTGGCCAGGGTCATACCCCAAGCACCGTTGGCTAGCTGCATATCAAAGATTTGCGGGCTCATGGTCGTTTTGCCGTGCGGCGCTAATAAAATATTGTGGCTCGCACAAAATTGTTTCATCCACACCAAATTGAAGCGCAAGGCACTGCGTTTGAGCACCGCAACCGGAAAGCTGGTATCGCCATCTAATACATTCCAATTTTGTTGAGCGATGTCAGCTTGTTTAAGTGGCGCACTGAGTGCTAACCCTTTAGTACCCGGCAGTAAAATTTGTTCGGAGAGTGAAGTTAAATTTAGCATGGCATCGCCTTTAGTTAATTCTGCATGTCGTTTCGGTATCAAAGACATGTAAATGTTCGATTGGTAAGTTCGCTTGAATTTCATCATCGGCGGCAAAGTTGAGTCGTTCACGCAAGGCGATACAGCAAGGCGCATGGTCAATTTTTCCGTAAAGATAAGTTTCTGATCCAGTGGGTTCGATAATATCAAGCCGGAGTTTTATGTTGCTGCTGTTATTGGTGCGCTCAATGCGGATGTGCTCCGGGCGAATTCCAATGGTAATTTTCTGGCCTGCTTTTAAGTCAAGTTGCGGCAATTTAATTTTGATGTCGTTAGCTGTGATCAGACTCGGTTGATTGGCGTCAATTTGCACCGTGCCAGCGATAAAATTCATGCTCGGTGAACCGATAAAACCAGCAACAAATAAATTGGCAGGTCTGTCATAAATATCGAGCGGCTTACCAACCTGTTCTATTTTCCCTGCGTTCATCACCACAATCCGGTCGCCCATGGTAATCGCTTCAATCTGGTCATGCGTAACGTAGATGACGGTATTTTTTAAACGCTGGTGCAAGGCTTTAATTTCAGCGCGCATTTGTACGCGTAACTTGGCATCCAGATTGGATAGCGGTTCGTCGAACAGAAATAAAGCCGGTTCCCGCACCACAGCGCGCCCCATCGCAACCCGTTGACGCTGACCGCCGGAAAGCGCCTTAGGCAAACGCTGTAAATAGGGCGACAGGTTTAACATCGCCGCTGCTGCTTTAATGCGCGGGCCAAAACTCGATTCTGGCTCCTTGCGCAAGCGTGGCCCGAAAGCGATATTTTCATACACCGTTAAATGCGGATACAGCGCATAGCTTTGAAACACCATGGCGATATTTCTTTGCTGCGGCGGTAAATCATTGGCTCTTTTTCCATCGATATAAAAATCGCCATCGCTAATACTTTCCAAACCGGCGACCATGCGCATTAAGGTGCTTTTGCCGCAGCCGGAAGGCCCAACCAGTACTACAAACTCACCATCGGCAATGTCGAGATCAATGCCGTGTAAAACTTGCGTGTCATCGTATTTTTTATAAATCTGCTTTAATTGCACAGCCGCCATGCCAACTCCTAATTAAATATCTTCTTGGGTTAATTCCGCGGCAAAGACGCGATTGCCAGCCATTAAACCGCCATCAACCGGCAACATCACTCCGGTAATAACCCGTGCCGCATCGGACGCTAGAAACAGCACCGCATCTGCAATGTCGTCGGGCGTAGCAAAGTCACCGAGCGGATACCATTTTTTTAACTCATCAAAGATTTGCGGATTTTTTTCAGCACGTGCCTGCCATGCCTGAGTTTTTACCGTTCCCGGGCAAACGATGTTGGCGCGAATGCCGAATTTGCCAAATTCCATCGCTAATGCTTTGGTGTAGCTGATTAATCCAGCCTTGGCGACGCTGTAGGCGGGGTGTCCGAAGGAGGTTATGCCATTCACAGAACCAATAATGACGATGTTTCCTTTGCGATTTTTTTGCATTGCACTGCGTACTGCTTCCACCGTATGGAAAGTGCCATTCAGGTTTAAATCTATGTCTGACTTCCAGCTGGCTTCTGTCGTTGTGGCGAGTGTCAAGGCCTCGGCTGCTCCGGCGTTTGCTACTACGACATCGACGTCGCCATGTTGTGCTACCGCGTTGGCTAATTCGGCTTGCAAGTTTTGTGCGTTGGTTAAATCGGCCAACACTGCGGCACTTTGTTGTGCACCCAATTCAGCAATTAAGTCGCTCAATTGTGCTGCATTTTTATCTTGTGCATAGACGAAATCGCCCGCTGCAATAAAACGTTGACATAGCACACGGCCAATGCCGCCACATGCGCCGGTTATTAAAACATTTCGTTTCATGATAATGCTTTCAAATTGGTTAGACATTGCATCAGCTTATTTAGCTGATGGCGGGGGAGTAAGCCATAGTTATAAAACCCGATATCGCGTATTCCCAGCTGCTGTAGTCCTTCTAATGCTGCTGTAATCTCTGACGCCGGTTTTAGATCGGGATGACCCGGGCGTAAAATTCCGCGCACTTTATTATCTGCACCAATACGTTGCAAACTGTCCCATGCATCAGCCAGTACTTGTTTGGCGGAGGGTTCGTAAAACGGGATTTCAAGATAATCGGCGACACTAGCCAAGGCCGCTAAATCACTGCCTTCTGTCCAGCAATTAGCGGTAGGTCTTTGTACTGTGGGAATGACGGCAAGTTGCGTCGTTGCAGGGATGACTTCTCGGATTTTGCTAACGAGTTCTGTCACCCTGTTTTGGCGCATTTTTACATAGCTGAGTAAATCGTCCGTCGTCTGTATTTGCTCTGAACCGCCATTCACATCACTATTAAAATAATTGGATATGTAATTTTGTAGGCGCAACTGCAAGTCCTCAACATTTATTTCTTGCTTCTTTGCGGCGAGTTTGCAAGCGGAACAGAAGCACAAACCTAATGCCTGATCCAAATTCGGCGTCATTTCAATCTGGGCAAATTCATGGTGGTAACCGTGAGCATACGGTAGCCAGCCCGGTGTTTCTAAAATTAGACTTTGAACGGCGTGTTGCCCAGCCAAATCGGCGCTTAACGCGACCGCATAGTCAAATACTGCCGGCTGCATCGGGCACAAGCTATAAACATAGGCGTCTCCGAATACATTCTGTGTGCAGTAATGTGGGAACGCGCTACCTATGCGACTGTTATGCAGCAACACAGTCCAGCCATGTACACGCAAGCGTGCATCTGCAAGCAAGTCTGGCAAAACACGCCGCATTGCCGGATCGCTATGTGCTTGCGGTTTGATCTCGCCGTAGTGACTTAACTGGGGATCAAAATACACCACGCCATCTTCAGGAAAAATTACTCTGGGGCCGCGCTGTGCGTGTGGGCGGATAAATTTCCCAGCGTGGTAACTCGTGGCAAGCGACACATCGGTAATACCTAAGCTGAGCGCGTCTTCAACAAAGGTTGCAATGCCTTGGTCTATGACATCCCATGCATAGGTGTAGAGCGAGCGGTAGGGGCGAGGCTGGCTGGTCATAAGAGCGTTAGAGTGGTTTGTAGGCAGTAACTTCAATTTCAATTTTGCAATCGACCATCATTGCGGATTGCACGCAGGAGCGGGCAGGTGGATGTTCGCCAAAGTACTCCATATAGATACGGTTAAAAGTCCAAAAGTCGCGCGTATCGTCGAGCCAGACCGTTACTTTCACTACGTCTTGCAAACTGCAATCAGCGAGTGCCAATACTTTTTCTACATTTGCAAACGTGCGGCGGGTTTGCGCTTCAATACCTCCATCTTCGACTTCGCCATTTTCTTTCATTGCTACCTGGCCAGAGCAAAAGACGAAATCACCGGCACGTACTGCTGGAGAAAAAGGCAGGCGCTGTCCGCCAGCGCCGGAAGGGACATTGCCAAAACGGATAATTTCTTTAGACATGATGAGATTCTTTAGTGAGAGTGAAACAAGTTATCAATTTATTTAACGCTACCCATGGATAAGCCCTTAACAAAATACTTTTGCAGCCATGAAAACAGGATGGCAACTGGTAATGTGGCGAGTAGGGCGGCCGCCATCACTTGCTGCCATTCGACAGAATAACGACCAGCGACTAAATCAACAATTTGTACCGTCAACGGTTTATTTTCTGGCGAGCGGATTAAAGTATATACAACCGCAAATTCATTCCACGCATTGATGAACGCGAAAATCGCCGTAACGACAATTGCTGGTATCGCCATCGGCAAAAAAACCTTGAATACCGCTTTGGCGCGGCCGCAACCTTCCAGCCACGCGGCTTCTTCCATGTCACGCGGGATGGTGCTGAAATAGGACTGCAACATCCAAACCGAAAACGCAGTATTCAATGCGGTATAGGTAGCAATTACCCCAATGTGAGAGTCAACCAGATTGCCGTCGCCGTAAGGAATGGCGGCGGCTAGTCTGAACAAGCCAATCACCAGCAAAATCGGCGACAGCATTTGAGTGAACAGTAAAAACCGGCGATAAAGTCCTTTGCCGCGGAAAGGAAAGCGTGCTAAGGCATAGGCTGCAGGAATGCTGATGGCAACGCCAAACAGGGTTGAAAGAGAACTTAAAATCAGGCTGTTGGTTAAGGCTGTGCCGAATTGGGTGGCTTCCCACATTTCAGAAAAATTTTGCCACGCAAAATGACTGGGAAACCAGCGGGTTGGATAGCTGAGTACTTCAATTTGCGGTTTGACGGCAGTGAGCAACATCACGACAAAAGGGAACAGCACCACAATTACCAAGGGTGATAATGCCAGCCAACAAAGAATGCTGCGTTTGAGCTTGCTATTCATGTTGATCTTCCTCACGTCCTTGAATATGCATATAAAGTCCGGTAAATGCAAACAGGATGATTAACATCACCAAGGACACCGCAGCGGCTTCACCGGGACGGCCAAGGCGGAAGGCTAATTCATATAAATAGGTGACCAAAATATGGGTGCTGTTGTCCGGCCCGCCTTGCGTCATAACCCAAATTATCGGGAAGGAATTGAAGACATAAATTACGTTTAAAACCAGCGCAATATTGATGAAAGGACGTAGTAGCGGCATGGTGATTTTACGGAATTGCTGCCAGCTACTGGCACCTTCAATGCGCGCCGCTTCGTAAATGTCTTGTGGCACTGAAGACAAACCGCCCAAAAAAATGGTGACGGTAAATGGTACTGAGACGAGTATGCCGACCAAAATTTCAACCGGAAACGCTAAGCTAGGGTCAGCCAGCCACTGCACCGGCTCATGAATTAAGCCTAATTGCAATAAGCCCAAATTAACCATGCCGAATTCGGTATTAAAGGCCCAACGCCAGATAATGGCCGTCATGGTCAGTGATATTGACCACGGCAACATGCTAATGGCACGCGCTATGCCGCGCCCATAAAAGTCTTGCGACAAAATGAGCGCAGTCGGCACCGCAACTAAAATCGTGCCGCCGACTACACATAGCGTCCAGATTAAAGTGCGATATAGCGTTTCTATGAATACCGGATCAGAAAAAATGGTGACAAAGTTAGTTAAGCCGGTAAAGTCGCGCACCACGCCAAACCGTGAAACCTCATGCAGCGATTGATACACGATATTGAAAAACGGATAGCTGACAATAAACAGTGCTAAGGCAAAGCTGGGAAGTATTAACAACCAAGGTGAAAAGGTAGACGCTGAACGTGAAGCCATATTTATTTTTTTAACACATGGTTAGTTTGTGCGGCGGCCGCTTTTAACGCGACATCGGGTTTGGTTTTACCCAGATAAATCGATTGCAACGCGTTGCTCAGAATTTTAGATAAATCTTCCCAACCGGCTATCACCGGAGGAAATTTAGCGGTTGGTAAAAAGCCGATAAATTCTTTCGTCACATCGTCTGCAAATACGGGGTCGCTAGCTTCTTCCTTGGTCGTCGGCAGGAAACCTTCGCTGCTGGTAAAGGTGACTCGCGGTGCTTTGCTGAATAAGAAATCAGCAAATTTCCACGCGGCGGCTTTTACCTTGGAATTTTTAAACATCACCAATGAATCGGTAGTTGCGTAGGTGGCGCTAGCCACATCGCCAGGCACGGCAGTGACGCCGTACTGTAAAGCAGGGTTTTCTTTTTGAATTTGCTTAGCCAGAAACGGGGCAGTAATTACCATGGCAACCCGCCCTTGTTTGAACAGGTTTTGTACATCTTCACGGCTATAACTTGTCACACCGGGCTGGGTTAAACCTTGATTTATCAATTCTTTATACATGCTGGCCGCTTTAATACCTGCAGCAGAATCAAATACGGCTTTGCCATTCGCATCAATGATTGTGCCGCCTTGTGACCAGAGTGCATAAAACCAATACACTTCCGTCTCAATTTCTTTGCCTTGCAAACCAAACCCGTACGCGCCGTTAGCTTTAATTTTTTTAGATGCAGCAAAAACATCGTCCCAGGTTTTTGGCCCGTTCGGGAAACCGGCATTTTTTAGCATGATTTTGTTGTAATACAGGCCACGCGCCGAGGCGGCAATCGGTAAGCCATAGACTTGCCCGTTGATGTTTCCGGAATTTAAAAACTCACCGATGAAGCGGTCTTTGAAGGGCGCTGTCATGTGCCCGGCCAGCGGTTCTAGCACATCATCTTTAACTAAGTCCAGCAACCAGCGCGTTCCGACGATAGATAAGTCGGGGTTGGTTCCGCTGCTGATATCGGTTTGTAATTTCTGCTGCAAATTATCCCAGTTCACTTCCTCAATCTTGATGGTGATACCGGGATTGGTTTTGTTGAACTCCTTAGCCATCTTTTGAAAATACGGCAAGGTTTGATCGCTGTAATGGGCCACTGCAATACGTACTGTTTGTACTGTTTCGGCCTGGGCTTGGGTAACTCCAAATAAGCTGGCGGCGATACAAAGGCAGGCTAAGGCGCTCTGTATTTGGGCTGTACTTGAAATGAATTTCATCATAACTCCTACCGTTTTATTTAACCAAGCCACGTGCTGTGGCAACCTTGATTGCACCATATCCGGCCAGATGCTCTTGCATTTCGTTAGAAACAATAGTCACTTTTCCAGAGAAATAATCATCATTTTGGATGAGCAAGGCTAACGCTTCTTTCATAATCGGTTTGCCACAAATAATGATTGGCGTACCCGGCATCATTTTGATCGCTGTGCTGTTTTTTAAGGTCAGCAAATCGGCGCCCAATATCGCGCCTAATAAAAAATTAGCCCGGTCATTGCGTTGGTAAATAGTGAATTGATCGAGTGTGCGGACATTAAAACAAGTGCGCCCTAAGCCGATGGTTTGCGCGGAATGGGCACCAGCCAACAGCATTTCCGGATTGATAAACTCGGCAAAGTTGGAGTCCAGCGACTTGGCTAATATCGTGTTGTGGGTAATTACGTACAGCAATTCACCTGCTAAGGTCGTAACGCAACCGATGATGTTATTTTTTTCATCGATGCAAACAAATTTGGAATGCGAGCCGGGCATGATCAGCATGGCTGGGCCGGTAATGCCGAGTTGATCAATAATCCCCATTACTTCGACTTCCTCACCGCGCATCATGTCCATCGCTTCGCAGTTATGCAGGCCGATGTTTTCCACGACATTGCGTACACCTGGTACTAAATAAATGGGTTTGGAAAAAACGGAGGGAATAGTTACAGCAACCATGCCTCTTGCCAACTGCTGCAAACCTGCCGGCGCTGGAAGGTGGGGTAATTCAAATAGGCCGACATTCGAGCTGATCATGCCGGAGCCGATCACCAGATCTACCTCTTCTTCCGTCACATTGGCTTTTGCCAAGGTGTTCAGAATTGTTTTCCTGACTCCTTCTTCCAGTTTGGTTTTATTGCCACTCATGGCGGTGTCGCGTACACCTACCTCGGTCGCTGAATGCGCGATGACGGTAGCTTCGTGCCACAAACTCACTCGTGTATTGGTGGTGCCGGTGTCTATGGTCAGGATGTAAGTCATAGTGATTGGGTGAAAGTAATTGTCTGAGGATCGTAGTCAGTTTTACATTGTTTGCTAGTTAGCTTGCAGAAGCTTAATGGAGCAAACCGACTAATGCCATCGATTATATTTTTAGGTGTCATTAAAAAAAATTCAATGAAAATTAAGAGTTATTGCTAATTTGAACCGTTTTGCTTGCCAGTCCGTCAATGACTAGATGCTTGTGGCACATGATGCCTGATTTTGTAAAAGTTGACGCTTAGTAAAATTTTGCTTCTCATTAAGTTTTATTTAATGAGAATCTGATACCGTATAATTTTTTGATGATTTCCTATGTCCAAACGCCTTCCTCCGCTTAATTCGCTACGGGTATTTGAAGTTGCCGCCAGGCGGCTGAACTTTACGCGTGCCGCCGAAGAGTTGCATGTCACTAATGCGGCAGTCAGTCATCAAATTAAATTGCTGGAAGATGAGCTGGGTTTGGCATTGTTTCAACGTAAAAACAACGTGTTGTCGCTGACGGAAGCCGGGGAAATGTATTTTCCGCGTATTAAAGAAGGTTTTAAAATTTTCCAACAGGCAACTGACATGCTGTTGAATGGCACAAATGTCCTGCTCAGGGTTGGTGTGCCACCATCTTTCGGTTCCAAATGGCTGGTGCCACGCTTGTACCGATTCATCAATAAACATCCAAACATACGTATAGAAATTGTTTCGGAATTGGATCGGAGTTATCCCAATTGCGACATATCTATCGACTTCCGCCGTAATCAATTTGCTGACTTTAAGATTGAGTCGTTCATTTCAACCGAAGTGTTTCCGGTTTGCAGTCCGCAACTCGGCATGAATTTAAAAGACCCGGCCGATCTCAGTCGACACACTTTGTTGCATGAAATCAGAGCGATGAATGACCCGGATTATCCAAGTTGGGAAGCGTGGTTTGCCGCGCTTGGCGTGCCAAATAACAACGCTCGGCAGGGTCCGTTATTCACTTTGGCGCTGATGGCGATGCAGGCCGCCATGGATGGACATGGTGTCGCTTTGGGGCAGTCATTATTGGTGGAATACGATATTGCGGCCGGTCGTTTGATGCGCCCATTCCAGATGGATACACCGTTGCGCTTAAATTACTTCCTGATTTATGCGGCAGATATGGCTGAGAATCCGGCTTTTCAGGTGTTTCATCAATGGTTGATGGATGAAGCTAAGTTGACCCATTAATTGCTACATTGAATTTTTTTTAATGAGGCATGTTAATAAAAATCGCTGTCGAAAAAAAATTAGGAAAGTTACATTTTGAAAAAATGATTGAAGTGCAGAAAAATATTTGCAAGTTCAATTCCACAATTAAAACTTAGTTGAGACACTAAATGCATTCTTCCATCCGCAAAACCTTAGTCGCCACGTTGCTGCTTGCTGCATTTTCTGCACAAGCTACGCCTATCGGTAACCTTAAAAAAATAAGCCATTCCACAGCAAGCCAAATTCAACTAACAACCGACAGCGGCAATCTGGTCCAAATCAGTTTGCTGCGCCCAGATATGTTCCGCGTCTGGGCTGGTCTTGGTGGGCATTTAACCGATTCCGGTGACAAAGCAGCGCCGATTGTTCTGCCGCACGATTACCCGCAAGTTGACTATCAATTGAGTGACCATGCTGACTACCAGTTACTACAAACGAGCGGTATGGCGCTGCGTATCTATAAAAAACCATTGCGCCTGGCTTTGTATAAAGCCGATAACAAAACTCAGTTATGGCAAGAAACTCAATCCTTGGAGCTGAGTGAAAAGGGTAGTTATCAATCGTTAAGCAGTTCGCCCGATGAAGTTTTTTTTGGCGGTGGGCAGCAAAATGGCGCATACGCATTTAAAGGAAAAATGCTGGAAGTTTCTTATTCCGGCGGTTGGGAAGAGGGCGACCGACCAAGCCCGGCGCCTTTTTATATGAGTAATAAAGGTTATGGCGTGCTGCGCAATACTTGGAGCAACGGCAGTTATGATTTTCGCTCGAATGACTACATTACGGCCAGCCATTTAGAAAATCGGTTTGATGCCTACTATTTTGTTGGCGACAGCATTAAAGAAGTGTTGGCCGCCTATACCGACCTAACCGGTCGTGCGCGCATCTTGCCGCGCTGGGCTTATGAATATGGTGACGCCGATTGTTATAACGATGGCGACAATGTAAAAAAACCGGGCACCGTGCCTAACGGCTGGAGTGATGGCCCAACGGGAACCACACCCGATGTAATTCAATCGGTGGCGGCTAAATATCGCCAATACGACATGCCCGGCGGCTGGATTTTACCTAACGACGGTTACGGTTGCGGCTATACGAAATTACCCGAAGTGGTGGCTGGTTTGGCTCCGCTCGGATTTCATACCGGCTTATGGACTGAAAGCGGTGTCGATAAAATCGCCAATGAAGTTGGTAAGGCCGGAACCCGTGCTCAAAAATTGGACGTGGCCTGGACCGGGCAAGGTTATCAATTTTCGCTCGACGCAAATATGGCTGCGGCACAAGGGATTCTGGATAATTCCGATGCCCGCCCGTTTGTCTGGACCGTAATGGGTTGGGCTGGTACGCAGCGTTATGCCGTTACCTGGACCGGCGATCAGTCCGGCAGCTGGGATTATATTCGCTGGCATATTCCAACCTTGATCGGTTCCGGCTTGTCCGGTCAAGCCTATGCAACGGGCGATGTGGACGGGATTTTTGGCGGTAGCCCAGAGACGTATACGCGTGATTTGCAATGGAAAACGTTCACGCCGGTGTTAATGGGTATGTCGGGCTGGTCTAAAAACGAGCGCAAACATCCGTGGTGGTTTGATGAGCCGTATCGCAGTATTAACCGTACTTACCTCAAGCTAAAAATGCGTTTAATGCCATACATGTACACCTACGCCAAAATCGCCGAAGACAGCGGTGCGCCGATAGTGCGTGGTTTGATGTGGGATCATCCGAATGACCCTAACGCGAATTCGGAAGCGTATAAATACCAATTTTTTCTAGGTAAGGATTTTTTAGTCGCACCGGTGTTTCGTAGTCAGGCGGCTAGCAAAGGCTGGCGCAAGGGGATTTATTTACCGCAAGGCGAATGGATAGATTACTGGGATGGTCGGGTGGTCGACGCCGGTGCTGAGGGCAAAGTGATTGATTACCAAGTCAGCCTGGATAAATTACCGGTGTTGGTGCGCGCCGGTGCGATATTGCCGATGTATCCGAGTGCTCTTTATGATGGACAAGTGCCTAAAGACGTATTGACCTTGGATATTTATCCGCATGAGCAATCTGAATTTACCTTGTATGAAGATGATGGGATCACCCGCACATACCAACAGGGTAGTTTCAGTCAGCAAAAAATTAACGTAGATGCTAAAGCGGGGAATATCCAAGTTAACGTGGCAGCGGTGCAGGGTAGTTACCAAGGAATGGAAGCACAGCGCGTTTATCAATTGCAAGTACATACTCGTGTTAAACCCGACGCGGTTAGGTTGCAAGATCAAGCTCTGAGCGAATTTAAAACACGCGCTGAATTTGATCAGGCGGAGTCAGGCTGGTTTTTCGATGAGCATGAAAAATACGGTTTGTTGTACGTAAAAACGGCAAAGGTCAGCGTTAACCAAGCCTATCAATTTAATGTCGTCATCACCGCGCCACAGGCCATTACAACTGGCTACCCAGCCGCGCCAGAATTAGGCAATGCGATTCCGGCAGATAACATCATCGTATTGAATCGCCCGGCAGAAGAACCAGGTCACCCTTTAGAGAATGCGTTTGATGGCAAGCCGGATACCTGGTTCCGTACGCTGCGCGATCAATCACAAAAAACCGGGCCGCATGAATTTACTCTGGCATTGGGTGAACGTCGCATGATTAACGGGTTTGAAATTGCGCCGCGTAATGATAAAAACTGGATGTATGGTCAAGCCCGTGAAGTTGAAGTCTATTTAGGTGACAACAACGGCGAATGGGGTGCACCGGTATTTAAAGGCGAATTGAAGAAGCTTGAAACGCGCCAAAAAGTAGAGTTTCCAGCCAAAGCCGGTCGCCTATTCCGCTTCCGAATTCTGAGTACCTGGGATCAGGATGATGAGGGCAACGCAGCCGATCCAATGGTCGTCGCGACAACGGTAAATGCTGCTTATAACGCGTTTAATACGGTGGCGGTAGCGCCGATTACGATCTCTGAATTCAGCGTATTGGAATACCCAGTTCCAGATCGCGCCAAATTACAGCTGTACTTGTCGGATGTGGCTAGCAAGCAGGTTGGAGTTAGTAGCGATAAGGCCGATACCAATAGGCCTAGCAATGCCGATAACTTAATGCAAATGAATGGATTGCGCTTCCATAAAGGTCTCGGCGTTACAGGACAAAGCGATATTGAATATAGCCTGTCCGGTGACTGGCAAACTTTCCGTGCCGACGTGGGTATTGATGACGCTTGTCGCAACGCTGGTGGTTTGCAATTCCAGGTCTGGGGTGACGATAAATTGTTATTCAACAGCGGTTTAATTGTTGCACCGGCGGTGGTGAAACCGGAGCTGGATATCCGCGGCATTAGCAAACTCAGTTTAAAAACCATCGTCGCAACTAAAACTGCAGGCAAGGTTTGTGCAAACTGGGCTAATGCATCGGTGTTGGGTTTTAAAGGTGATTCGGTTGCAAAATTCGGCAAGTGAATAAGTCAGTAAATTAGCTCGATGTTTTAAGTTGCTGTACTCATCCTTTGCGTTGGATGAGTACAGGAAATGGCAGTCTATAAAAAACACTATAAATATAAGGGAGATGCTATGAGAGAAGTGCCCAGTTAACCCGTAATCACGGGAATAAATGCTGGCGACTCCGTTCGGAGCGGGCTTGTTCTGCCAGCCAGTAATGACAATCCAATTATTGATTTCGTACTTAGGCAGGCATAGAAAAAATTCTTTTCTTTGCCCCTTAGCGGGAGATTGTTTGCTTTTTTTTTGCGTGACTGCGCTGAAAAATAAGCTAGATGCGGATTGTTATTTATCACAAGGATCTTACACATTTATGGAATAGCTTATGTTGAACCAAAAAATCACGTTTAAAAAGAGAATCATTGCTCAGGCGCTGTTTATGGCATTTGGTGCAGTCGCGTTGGTGAATACTGCGCAGGCGCAAGCACTCGCACAAACTACAGATAGCAAAAATGCAGATTCCACTTTAGATAATTCGCAGCCAGTTCACCGTGTTGAAGTGACCGGAAGTAATATTAAACGCATGGACGCAGAGCAGGCTTCACCCGTCACCATCGTGACGAAACAGGAAATTCAGCAAATGGGGGCTAACACCCTGCAAGAAATTTTGGCTCATGTCAGCCAGGCTGTGCCTGATTTAACTGATTCGCAAAGCATGTTTTCCGCCACTGAAGGTGCCTCGGATGCCAACTTGCGCGGACTAGGGCCCGAAGCAACGTTAGTTTTGCTTAACGGACGGCGCTTATCTAATTATGGAACCGCCTACGGAGGACAGTATCAATTCGTGAATATCGACACGATACCTGCCGATGCAATTGAGCGGGTGGAGATTTTGACCGATGGTGCTTCTGCGATTTATGGTTCCGATGCCGTGGCCGGGGTTATTAACGTCATTACCAAAAAAAGTTATGTTGGCACCGAGATGCATGCCAGTGCTACCGCTGTGCCCAAGACAAGCAACAACCATGAATACAATGCCGGTATCAGCTATGGCTTTGGCGATATAGATCAAGATAAATTTAATATTTATGGCACCTTAAATGTATTTGATCGTGAGGCGGTTTATCAGAATCAAATTCTGAACGTGTTAAACCCGACTTGGCTTTCTTATAATCCAACATTTATCGAAGGTTTTCATGGCAATAACGGTAGCGGCCCGGGTGTAATCAATCCAGGAACGCAATTTACTTATACCGCTGCTGGCGCAACCATCAGGCAACCAAGTCCTGGTTGCCCAACCCCTGTCATGCCCGGAACACCGGCGCAACAAACACCCTTAAATACGGTGTGCGCACTGAATTCCCTGGATTTAGGAAATAACTGGATTCCTTCTTCACGACGTTTAAATTTATTCGTCAATGGTCACTATGAATTTAATAATTCGTTGGAAGGTTTTATTGAGTTATCCGGCACGATGGTGAAACTGGAAACGCAGTTAAGCCCACCTAATTTGTATAGCGGAGGTGTTTGGTCCTGGTACGCACGTAATACCGGGTTTAATTTAAATACCTTCGCGTTCCCTTATTTGTCTCCAACTAATCCGTTTAATGTCGTAGCTAACAACCCGGCCTTACAGGGAAATATGGGCGGCGTTGCAGGCCTAAACTACACCCTGCTGGATGACCCTAAATTTTCACGTCATACCGATACCGATGATGAGTACCGCATTGTGGCGGGTTTGCGCGGCACGTTGGAAAACAAATGGGAATGGGAGTCGGCAGTGACGCTGGCCGGCACACATGGTGATTTGGAAAGCCAGGGTTATAACCCAAGCCCGGCCGGGATTACGGCGGCTTTCGGTCCTTACTCAACAGTCAATACACCGAGCGGATCTTATCAGGTGATTAGCGACCATCCGGCTTATCAGCTTGGTGTAACGAATGCCAGTAATTTGGCGTTAATGCAGCAAATGTTTCCGTATTTTAGCTATGAATCCTGGGATGAAATTTTCAATTGGGATGGCAAAGTTTCTGGGAAAATTGGCCAATTAGGCGGCGGTGATTTGATGTTTGCTGCCGGTGCAAATTTAAACCACGAATATTTGAATAGCCCGGGCGCAACCAATGCGGCTAATGGACAAATTGCATGGCAAGGTGGCTCTTGGTATGAAGGTAGCCGTACGACTGAAGCCGCCTATGCAGAAATTGTGGCACCGATCACCAAAAGGCTGGAAATTGATGCAGCAATTCGTGACGATAAGTATCCCGACTTTGCCAATCACATCGTGCCGAAACTGGGCGTACTTTACAAGGCAGCAGATTCATTGGCATTACGTGCAACCTTCTCACAAGGTTTTCGCGCACCTAGTTTGGCTGAATCTGGCACTGGAGGAATTTACCAGCAAACCGTGGTGAATGATCCGGTTCGTTGTGCAGAAACTAATGCGATTATTACCACCTTATCCAAGTCGCCCAACCCGCAAGATGTGCAGCAGGCGCAAACTTTGCAAAGCTCATCCCAGTGCACTGGCACTGTTGCAGGCGGCATTACTACGCCGAACCCGCAATTAAAACCGGAGACGGCCAATATTGCCAATTTCGGTTTGATTTTTAATCCGGTAAAACAGTTTGATTTTTCTGCCGATTACTGGATTATTGATCGCAAAAATGAAATCGTTCAGAACAATCCGAACACATTAGTTGCCAACGGTTCGGCAACCAGCCCGGGAGGAATTCCTGGCGTATTTGTACGCGGGGCATTAACTCCGGGCGATCTGGCGACGAATAATATGGTGGCAACGGAATGCGCCGCTAATCCTAGTCTTTGTACTGGTGGTGTGCCTAGCTACCAATATGGCAATGTAGCCGGAGTCATCAATAGCTACATTAATCAAACGCAGAGTTTGTTTGACGGCTTTGATATCAATGCTAATGCCCATCTTGATTTAAGCGGCTACGGAAAGCTTGATTTTGGCTGGAAGGGAACCATTAAACATCGGATGGATTCTTTGGGGAACAACCCGGCCTGGGTAGGGAATCAAGTTGGCACCTACTTGAGCCCACGTATTACTGGCGTGTTTTCTACGGTCTGGCATTACCAGCAAGTCGATTTGTCGTTAATGGCAAACTACATTGGGCCTCAATCCATATTGTCAGCGTTTCCGAACGGTGCGTTTAGCAATGTCGCCGCATGTGAAAGTAACTTCAACACCACAACGGCGTTATGTGAAAATGGTTTGGCATCCAGTTTGTATTGGACCGGTAATGTCAATTGGCATCCGACGAAACAAGTCACGTTGAATTTTAATATACAAAACCTGTTTGCTCATGCGCCGCAATATGATCCGCAAGCTTGGATGGGGATTAATCAGTTTGAATTCCCGTATATGAGTGGTCGGATTTATAAACTGACTGCAAGCTATAAGTTTTAAAATCAATTAAAACACTCAACAACGTCATTCCCGCCTGCGCGCTAAAGTTTCAGATACTCTTTATTAATTATCCGTATCCCTTAATGTCGTCACTCCCGCGCAGGCGGGAATCTAGGAATTGATACGGAGAATCGTTAAATAAACAAGGCGTTTTTTGATGATTTGGTGATTGAGTAAATGTCTAAAGTCTTAATTATCGTTGCAGGCACTTACGTGCCACTAGACTCCCGCGTAGGCGCGAGTGACGGTGTGGGAATGATAGTAAACATAAAATGAGTTCGCATAGAAGGAGTTCACATGGATCGGCGCCTATTTTTAAATATGAGTGGCTTGAGCTTGCTCAGCACTCTCAGCCCCCTATTTCCTATCGTGTCATATGCCGAGGACACGACTGTAAAAGGTGAATTTTCTTTCAGTGAAGACGGTAGTCAATTCCTGTTGAATAAAGCCCCATTCCAGATACGTAGCGGAGAAATGCATCCGGCGCGGATCCCGTATCAATACTGGTTGCACCGGATAAAAATGGCCAAGGCCATGGGCATGAATACGATCGCGGTGTATTTGATCTGGAATTTCCACGAAACAAGTGAAGGCGTGTTTGATTTTGCTAGCGCAAGCCATGACATTGCTGCCTTTATTTGTCTGTGCCAAGACGAGGGAGTGTGGGTATTGCTGCGCCCCGGCCCGTATGTTTGCGGTGAGTGGGATCTGGGTGGAATACCATCGTATTTACTACGTGAGCCGGATATTAAATTACGTGCAAATTCAACACGTGCGCCGCAGTACATGGCAGCTGCTACGCGCTACATTGCCAAATTGGCAGAGCAAATAAAACCATTGATGATCAACAATGGCGGGCCAATTCTGATGCTGCAAATCGAGAATGAATTCGGCTCTTACGGTAACGATGTCGCCTATCTTGAAGAGTTACGTCAACTCTGGATTCAACAGGGAATTAGTGGGCCTTTTTATACCCAGGATGGATTGGAGCAGCTACAGAAAAATAAAACGTTGGTAAAGGGTGGGGCGCTGGGCTTAAGCGGCGGTGAGTTGGCTGATATAAACATCGTGCGTAAAGAATACCCCAGCGTACCAGCCATGTGCGGCGAGTTGTATCCCGGTTGGTTGACGCATTGGGGTGAACCGGAATTTCAGGGCACCAACGTTGATGTGTCCGCGACCTTAAACGACTTTATGACGCATAACATATCGTTCAATATGTACGTTATTCATGGCGGCACAAACTTTGGTTTTACTGCTGGTGCAAATACCGAAAAAGGGCAATATCAACCGGACATTACCAGTTACGACTATGGAGCACCGATTACCGAACAGGGAATGCCGACGTCAGCATATTTTAAATATCGCAAACTGATTGCTGAAAAATTATCAGTGACTCTTCCTATACTGCCAGCGCCGATTCAAACGTTGAAGAAAAACGCTGCGCACCAATTAACACCGAAACTATTTGCGTCAATTTGGGATAACTTACCGGCAGCTATTCATACAGAGCAGCCGCAATCATTTGAAGCTCTTGGGCAAAATAACGGCTTTGTCATCTATCGGAAACAGCTTATCGGGCATGTTTCCGGGCATCTGCATGTGCCAAAGTTGAATGACTACGGAACGGTGTTTTTGAATGATCGCTATCTGGGCGGGTTTTCCCGTACGTTGTTACCGGCTGCTGTTGCTGGAAAATTGAACATGGCGGGGCGTAATCAGACTTTAGTAATGAATTCCGCTCATGAGAGCCCCACATTGGATGTATTGGTGGAAGCGATGGGGCACATTAATTACGGCTCCGAATTGGGCGACCGTAAAGGCATATTGCAAGCAGTTTCGCTGCAACATCCTGAGCAGGGTATTTACGAAATTGTAGATTGGCAGACATTCCTGTTGCCGATGGATAGCAAGTTTATCGCCGGTTTAAAAGGAGGTAATCCTAGTTCAAAAAAAGCCGGGCTATTTTTTAAATTGAACCTAAAGCTTGATCAACTTGGCGACACGTTTATTGATATGCAGCGCTGGACGAAAGGTGTGGTCTGGGTCAACGGGCACAATCTTGGCCGCTATTGGAAAATAGGCCCACAGCATCGCTTATATTGCCCGGCACCCTGGTTAAAAAAGGGAGAGAACGAAATTCTCATTTTTGATTTGCATCAGCTTAAGGCCGAACCAATTGCACTTGAAAGGACGTTGGGTTGAGTTGGCTGCGGTAAAACGGAAAGGATATCTGGATGTCGCTGTGTATTGATAAGTTATTGGTAAGTCGATATGTTCTTTAAAAATGCAAATTGCCAGCTATTGCATTGGTGTTGATCTCCGACTAGACCTTTTGACATTCAAAGACTAACATTGTTTAATACCATTTCATTATTGAATGCCCCGGTCAAAAATGAACAAGCCAACTATTCAAATTTCAAGAGAAATTTTTTCAAATGAAAAATTTCCTCCTCATGGAAAATTTTCGGCATCGCTTGACGGACAGCTAATCCATATGGAGGCGACCGGGCCATTCAATTTCGAGCTGCTGTCCGCTTATTACGAAGCAACTTTGCCTATGTATGTCGAAGCACATTCTCATGGTGCCTACGCGGTGCTGGTTGAATTTCATCGCAGTATGTTGATGAATTGTGAAGCAGTTCAATTACTCGCCGAATCCGTTGCCAGATTAGTCAGAAATGACAATGTGATGATTGCTGTGGCTTACGTCAGTGGCTTAGAGGTAGAAGGTCAAAGTGTCATGGTTCCTTATATTCAGAAGAATGTGTTTGAGGCAAATGGCATTGTCTTTAAAGTATTTAATGCCGTCGCCGATGCTGAAATTTGGTTGCATCAGCTTCTCGCTGATGGCGTAAAGTAATCCTTCGCAATGATCAATCTCTCGGCTGCGTGTTCCGCAGCTCTTTAATTCTTTTTTCGTCGCCTCTTATTGCAAGGCTGGCACTTCTACCGAATGTAGACACATTTTTTTAATTGTTAACACGCTCTGATGTGTACTGAAATGAAAACAGGATGAGCCGTGGCATTTAATACTTCAGGAATTACGTCCCCTCTATATCGAAAACCGCGTTATCACTTAGTAACATTCAATGTTTTATTAAGTAAAACTATTGATTGCTAATTACTTCATCACAATTGTCTGAAAAATACCCCATCTAGGGCATAGACAAGTTATCAATAAATCGATACGCTCTTCAAAAAACAAATTGGCAATTATTGCAATGACTAACATCTATCCACCATAGGGACATTCATGAGACACCACTTCACATTCACACTTTTAAAATTACTCAATGTAGCAGCTGCGTTATTTTTTGTATTAGCAAGTGTCAACACACATGCGATGTCAGATACGCCGCCTGCAAATCCAATCCCTCCAGCTGCTTCTAAGGATTCAATCGATACGACAACTACGCCCGCGAATGCAGAGAATAAAATCCGAGAAAAGCTGATGCTGAAAAAAATCCAAACTATTACCTATCAAGATAAAAAAGGTAATGCTTTAACGGCGGACGAATTTTTGAAGCGCATCGACGCAGGTGAGTCGTACCAAGCAGTTAAAAAGTTTATGACGGATGGGCCGAGCAGCGCAGTACTGTCACTTGTCGATAAAGATCTGGCCCCAAAGCCTTTTAAGACCAAATACAACATCAAGATTGGAGATAAATTTCCTAGCTTCCACTTAAAACAACTGGATGGAAGTTTTGTAGATAACCAGCATTTAATGGGGCGTTATACATTATTTAATTTTTTCTTCTCAGAATGTGCCCCGTGCATTAAAGAAATTCCGGATTTGAACAGCTTGGCATTAAAAAATCAAAGTATGAATTTTGTCGCAATGACCTTTGATTCAAATTCGGACGCGCAACAATTTGTAGTGGATACAAATTTCAAATGGAAAATCGTGCCAGACTCAACAAAATTTATTGATAAAGTTGGAGTTAATACTTTCCCTGCGTTTGTGCTGATTGATCCACGTGGTGTAGTGGTTGGAATTGCTTCTGTTGTTGATTTTGATGGCGCAGATAAGAACCTGAGTAACTGGGTGAATCACCTTGCCGTCAACTTAACTGCAAAGAAATAAATAGTTGCGACTGCGTGATTGGATTTTATTTAAATTAGTAATTGTTCGCATACTTAATCAGTACTTTCTTAACTTCAGGTCGCTAACACGACAGAATCTAAAATAGAGATAGTTCAAAAAATGGCTAGTCAAACATCGATATTCATCACTTTCGTCCTACTCGCGTTGGCTATCTGTAGTGCCTGGTTGAAACCAATTCATATCAACGAACGTTTCATCTTACCGCCGTGGGTACTGTTCTTTATCGCATCAATGGTCAGCGGACTTGTTGTTGGAGTCCTTAGTCCGCTAGCTATTGTTGAGCTTGGTATATTTTGTGGTGCTGCTTATCTCGCTCAGATTCCGAATCAGAAATTCGCACAGCGCTTTATTTTTGGCAGCGTCACAGCAATTATTGCTTTGGCCTTAGCAATGCATAAGCTGCCAGGGTTTAACAATCCCGTGATTATTTCTTCTATGACGCTGTCAGCTGGTGCCGCCACTTTTACGCAATATGCTAATTTTGACAAAGGCGTGGTTGGCTTAATCCTTTTGGCATTCCTGTGCAGTCGTGCAAACACATTGCCAGAATGGGCGAAATTACTAAAACAAACTTTCCCCATCGCGCTTATAACCACCGTGGCAGTGTTGGGTGTGGCAATTGGTCTAGATTACGTTAAACCTGATTTTAAAATTACCCAAACTACCGCATTGTTCTTGGGAGCAAATCTATTTTTTACTGTCATCGCAGAAGAAGCTTTTTTCCGCGGATTTTTGCAAAATCGTCTCTCGTCTGTATTAACTCGGTTTCGCTACGGACAATTGATTGCGATTATATGTTCTGCTCTGCTATTCGGGGCAGTGCATGCTGGAGGTGGAATAACCATCGTGCTACTTGCGAGTATTGCTGGCTTTGGTTATGCGTATGCCTATTACGTTACTCGACGAATCGAAGCGCCAATCATCGTGCATTTTGTACTTAACGCAGTTCACTTTATTGGATTCACTTACCCACACTTAAATTAATAAGGCGTTTGACGAAATTACATTTTATAGCGACGGCTAAATTAAAAATCAAAAAAGGGTTACCGATCGAAATTGGTAACCCTTTATTATTATCTGCGCTGCTGTCGAGAATAACGCCAGGCAAGACGGACGCGTACTGTAGGCGTTTTAAGGCGCAGGCTGCGTAATTGCATTCATTTGCAAAGTCACTGCAGTTTGTGCTAACAGTCGGCCGTTGACTGACGCATCAGTCTCGGCAGCAATTAGTGCTTTGCCCATTGCAACACCTTCAAAGTGCGCAGTGGTTCCAATTGACACATTGCCCGCCACCTGCCAAAAAATGTTTTTAGCGAGCGCACCGCCAGCCAAGTTGACGCGCTGGGCGTTAGCTTGCTTTAACTGTCCCGCTATCTGGAAAATCCAGACATCGTTCGGGCCGCCCGAGAGGGTAACGTCGGTGCTAATCGACACATTACTACTCCATTTATAGAGGCCAGGTGCAAGTGTGAGGCCACCAATTTCACCGGCGCCCAGTTCAGTGAAATTAGGTGATTTGCGTCCTTGTGCGTCGAGATACGCACTTCCCATATCGCCCACTGCAACGGTTAGCAAGCTGGGAGCTTTTACCGAGCATGGAAGAGGGCCCGACGCATCGACGACATAAATGGTTCCTGTCACTTCGCCACAGCTAAGCAGGAGAGCTGCACCAGTGATGGGGCTGGTTCCAACATTTCCAACAACTGCTGATGCATGCACATCGGTGATTCCGGTTTTACTCAGAATGACGAAAGTGCCAGCGGTGCCAAGGTTGACTGGTGCTTGAGAAGTAGAGGCGATGGGGTTTGTTGTAAAGCTCCATACAACGGGATTAGTGATAGCCGTGCCGCCGATGCTACTGGCCGCAGTCGTGATGGTGGCGGTATAGCTGGTCTTCGTCATAAGGGCAGATGCGCTGGGTGTAAAGGTGGCGATCGTATTGGTGGCGTCCATGGCGACGGTACCAGGAACGTTGTTGCCGGACGTGGTTTTAAGCGTGAATGTGTGCAGGTGTCCGGCAGGCGACGAATTGAGCGTGGCCGGATTCATCGGTTGGCTGAAGGTAGCCATCACGATGGTGCCTGTCACAATATTATTACTGGTATTGGTGCTGGTCGGTACATTGGTGGAACCGTTACTTGGGTTGGACGAGCTAACGTAAGGGGCGTTAATACTGTTAGCACCTGGGCTGATGGGGGTGCCCGGCAGAATCGCATTCTGAGTTACCGATTTGTCGCTGCTGCTGATGCTGTCGTTCGTTCCGGCACCACTGCCACATCCGGTTAGTAACGCTGCCAGCATTAACGTCGTTGTCCACGCAAGTGGTTTGAATAAGCTTTTGCAATGGTTCATTGGAGATTCCTTGTGTTGTGAGCCCGCATATACGGACTGATGGGCGCATCCAAATGGATGCGCTCCTTCATCGCACTAGCGGCGATAAGTGCAGCGAAGTTTGCGTGGAATAAGTAGGTCAGTCGGTGCGTTCGCGCACGTAGGGCTGTGGAAAAGTGTAAATAATTGATTTAGTTGCTTTTTATTAATTATGCTGAGGGTTTTGTCAGGCAGGTTGATGTGCAGAAGATGGTACGCAAAGTGCTATAACGGTTACAGCGATATCCAGTATTTTTTAGGCGTAAAATTTTAGTACTGGTGCATGCTGAACCTAAAAAATAAAAATGCACAATCGTATTATTCCGACATGCAAAATGCCTTAAATAGGGCATAGCCAAGCGTGGCGTGATTCTATAAACTTAGTAGTTAACGTACACATTGTGGGAGATAACATGTTGTTATTCATTGCCTGGTGCATTTTGTTTATTCTGTGTTGGCCGGTCGCCATTCTGGCGTTGATTTTCATGCCGTTGATCTGGCTGCTGACACTTCCATTCAGACTCATCGGCATTACGTTCGATGCCGTGTTCGCTCTGCTTCGAGCGATGTTGTTCCTGCCGGCTCGACTGTTGGGCGGGAAATAATCTGTAAGGTTTTTTGATGTGTCGAACATCAGTCTGCTCTAGCATATTTCTTCTTTACGCAGAATTTAAAGCCTTCAGAAACTCAGCAACTCTTTTAATTCCACGGCGTTGCGCCGCGAAACGTCAAGTATTTTCCCGTCGTTCAGCGTGATTGTATAACCTTCGCTAATGGATTCTTCAATCGCGCGGATGGCGTCTAAATTAACGATGTGCTGGCGATTAGCCCGAAAGAAGTGTTTTTTTGGCAGGCGCTGTTCAATGCCGTTCAGCGATTTTTTGACATAAGCGCGTTTGTTATCAAAGAAAATTTGCACATAATTTTTACAACTCTCAATATAACGTATCGAATCCAGACTCAGTAAATGGCAGTTATCGCCATCTTTTACCAACATTTTGCTATGAATATCTAATACCGGTTTTACCTCAGCCTGTTCCGAAAGTTCGTTGCCCGTTAGTTTTTTAATGGCTTGAGCCAGTCTTTCTCTGCTAATTGGCTTTAACAGGTAATCAACCGTATTGAAATCAAAAGAGCGTATTCCATTGTCGCTGAATGTATAACCATCTAAAACTTAATACGGAAAAGGTGTAGGGAACAATCCACGCAAAAGTGGCGGCGACATCATAGGCAACGGAGTCGCGCCATAAAAATAATGTGATGAGTGTGATGCTTAATGTGAGCAGGATAGAGCTGCAGTGATACAGCCAGAAGCGTTGGTTGCACGGGAAAAAATGAGTGGACATATATTTTTGTCTGACGCCGTATTTTTCAAAGATTGAACATTATATGTTGCTGGCGAAATGAATTGCGCGGCTCTGCCTCGCAATTCATTTGAAACCGATTAAATCAATTTCACCAAATATGAATACGTTCATTTTCCGGTTTGTACATGCGATCTCCGGGCTTTGTCGCAAACGCCGCATGGAAACTATCCGTATTGCGGGCTGGATCATTGGCGCGGAATTTATGTGGCGCATGCGGATCGGTCGTCAGCCATTGCAACTGCATCTGCTCGCGCACTTTGGAACGCCAGCTTTGCGCATAACTAAGAAAAAAACGTTGTTCGCCCGTGTAACCATCAATCAGCGCTGCGGGTTTGCCGCCCAAGCTGTTTTGGTAAGCCAAGTAGGCAACCTGCAAACCTGATAGATCGGCGATATTTTCATTCAAGGTCAGCTTGCCGTCTACGTGCTTGCCGGGAAGCGCTTCTTCTGCGTCGTATTGCGCCACCAATTTGGCAGTCAGTTCCTCAAATGCCTGATGATCCGCTGCACTCCACCAGTCGCGCATGACGCCATCGCCATCGAATTGACTGCCTTGACTATCAAAACCATGACTAATTTCGTGGCCGATCATACTGCCGATGGCACCATAATTAACTGCGTCATCTGCATTCATATCAAAATAGGGTGCTTGCAGATGACCTGCCGGGAAGATAATCTCATTGCCCATCGGATCGTAATAGGCATCGACGGTTTGTGCAGTCATCATCCATTCGTCATGATCGACTTTGTGATCAACTTTAGCGGCTTGGTATTCCCACTCAAACCGGGCGGAGCGGTGCCGGTTGCCCACCGCATCACTGGCATCTATCTGTAAATTACTGTAATCACGCCAATGATCTGGGTAGCCGATCTTGCTTTTAATTTTTGCTAGCTTATCCAGCGCCAATACTTTAGTGGCAGGTGTCATCCAGCTCAGGTTTTTGATGGATTCACGGTAAGCCGCCAATAAGTTATTGACCATTGTTAGCATGCGGTTCTTTTGTTCCTCGGGAAAATATCGTGCTACATATAGCTGGCCGACTTCTTCGCCTAAAGCGGTGTTGAGCGCATCAATACTTTGCTGCCAACGTGCGGGCTCAATCGTAATGCCTTGCAGCGCTGTGCCTCGGTAGACAAAGTGAGCAGCGCGGAAGGCCGTTGGCAAGACGGGAGCTGCTTCGTCCAGGCTGCGCAGCTTGAAGTAGAGTTTCCAGTCGTCGAGCGGTATTTCGGCAAACAGTGCCGCGATGGTTGTTGCGGTATTGAGCTGTGTGACATTTATTTGTTTCACATCTGCTAAATTGGCACCTTGAAAGAACGCCTGCCAGTCGAAGCCGGGTGCACTGGTAATCAGCTTTTGTAGTGTCATTGGATGGGATATTTTGCTCGGATCATTGGTGTCAGCCTGCGCCCAGTGTGATTGCGCAATCCGTTGTTCAAGGCGTATAACACGCTGCGCTACGGCGTCAGCGTGCGGTATTCCTGCTAAGGACGCCAGCTTGGCTAAGTAGGTTTGGTAAGCGGCATGTGCTTTGACCAGACGCGGATCTTTCTGGTTTAGATAATAGTCGCGGTCAGGCAAACCAAGGCCGCCTTGCCATGTCATCACTTCATTGATGCCGGGGTTTTTAAAGTCGGGAAATACGCGCAGCCAAAGCGGGGTTTCAATCCGGCCTTGCATACGTCCCTGCCAATACGCCAATTCTTTTCGATTTTTAATAGCGTCTATCTCGGTAAGCATGGCTTGAACCGGCGTGAGTCCTGCTTGGTCGATGGCTGCGGTATTCAAGTAGCTTGCATAAAATTCGCCGACTTTTTGCTCTGCACTAGCTGCTTGTTGCGGTTTGCTGGCTAGGTCTTCGACAATGCTACGCACGCGTCCGGCAGTAATGTCAGGCAGATCAAAACCGTAAGCCGCCGACTTGTCGGCCGGGATTTCGGTTGCCTTGAGCCAGCCGCCGTTCGCCGCCACAAATAAATCATCCTGAGCACGTACCGCAGGGTCAAAACCCAGTATCTCCAGAGCAGAGTGCGGTGTGTCTGCCATGCAGGTAGCCAATTGGAAAAAAAGAGCAAAACCAGCGATGTTGAATTTTGTCATATCGTTACTTTCTACAATAGGTAAACGGAATTTGTTGCCAATGAAGTGACGGATTTTCCATGAAGTATTACGTGCGATGACAAAAAGATGCCAAGCGGCGCTAGCAGAGTTTAAATGGCGATTTTATGGCTGGTAATTGCTAGGGAAGGGAGGGGAAGTCGTCAAGGTGTTCGCGGTGACGGTCGCTAAGGACCTGGGCTTACGAGTTGATTTTATTCCAAACACCGCTATGTGCGTTGCTTAGGTTTAAACGGCATACGCCGTGTTTATTCTGATGCGGGTAATGTGGTTCTTTTCGGTTCGTCTGCTGGACATGCTAACTATAAACCTTGGACCGAACTGTATATAAAAACGATCCGCCCGGTACAGCGGCGGATCACTCAAATCTGACTTAACTTAATTTAACTTAACTAAACTAAACTAAACCTAACTTAACTGCGATTAGTTATTTAGTTAACGCCATACATCGGGCCAGTGACTTTTGTATTTGCGGTGCCACCCAAACCAGTGCCTTGCGCGCTGCTATTTTCAAACAGAACCCACATGGTGTGACCAAAGAAGTTTGAAAAACCGATTACCTGGGGTTGGGCGCTGGCCGCTGTTCCGTTGGTATAGATCAGGTCATTAAATGCGGCCAAATTAGTACTGGCTCCGAGGGTGCTAGCGTTGCCTACCGGAGTCGTCAAGGTTCCTTTAACTGTTGATGTGTTGAAATCTGCCAATCCTATCGACACGTTGGTCACGCTGGTTGGGCAGTACAGGCCTGAGGCACCGCTTGCGCTGGTACATGCTGGCAATGCTGCATCCAGCAAGGTATCTTCAGTAGTGCCGCTATCCATATACGTCAACTGCCAGTAGCCGTTGATTAAAGTCTGGAAGTCTCCATCGGTTCCATTGGTCGTGTTGAAACCAAGTACGAGCGGGATGGTTGAAGTAGATGGCACGTTGTTGGTTTGTGTGCTGATGCCGAAGGTTAATGTGCCGACTGCAGAAGCAACACCAGATGTGCTAATGGCTGGCATGGTGATGGAAATACCATTGTTGTCAGTAGCAAATTTTTGCACTGGATGAGGAAGTCCGACAAAGCTATTGTCATTGACGCATGTGCCTGATGCGCTGTTATTGCAATCAAAGAATAGGCCGCTATCGACGCTGGCGAAACTCACTCCGATGATGCCATTGCCGCCAAAGCTGGCTGTGGACTGAGTGGCAGTGCCGCCACCTTTGCTGCACGCTGTGGGTGTTGTGTAACCGGGTTGGGCAATTACTTGCATAGGCAAGTTCTTAACTGCTTCACCGGCAATGTAGACGTCCGCCGTGGCGAGAGGGCCATAGACATAAGAGGTTACGTACACTTCACACTCAGTCAGCGTCGTTCCCGCGCTGCCTGCCATTAGCGGCAGACCTGTCGCGCCGGGTTGTAGCGAGGGCGATAACGCCGAAGCCATGATATGCAACCCAGTGGAGCCGGTATCTAGAATAATGTGGTCGATGATCTGGCAATTGGTTGTGCTGCCGGGTGCGCAGATTTTTACACTGACGTAAGGTTGATCAACTTGATTGATCTGACCAACGCCGCCGCCTGCTGCGCAAGGGAAGCCGTCCACTACGATTTGAGTGGTATTGCCGGTTCCTGTGGAGGTGACATTGCCGCAACCCATTGCCGGTGTGCCCGCCGTTGGAGGTGTAGGCGGAGTTGGTGGAGTCGGCGTAGGAGTTACTACGGGCGGTGGAGTTGTCGCGGTAGGAGAGCTATTTCCATTATTGCTACTTCCGCCGCCACCGCATGCAGAAAGCAGCATTGTTGCTGAAAACATCGAGATGGTAATCAGGGCATGAATACGGGCTAATTGACTTACTTTCATTTAGCCACATCCTGCGAGGTGCTGACTGGATTGACTGGGCCGGTCATCGTTTCCGGTAATAGTGCTGGTACATGCGCCGTGCCGCTAAAGTAGCCGTGAATTGCTGAGGAGTGAATTACTAATTCCGTCGTCACTTGATGCGCTTGACGGGTGGTCGGGCGAGTTTTATGACTGGTATCAGTAAAACGAGTGAAATATTGACCGAGCAGTTGTTGCATATCCGGGCGATGACGCTTGCCGCTCCAGGTTATTTCAAACACTTTGCTGGCCGAATTAACAAATTCATGCACAACGATACCGTCCGGCAGGGTAAGCATGTAGTCGGTGTAGTTTGCGCTGACTTGTGTAGTCAATGTTGCATGTAGCGCCGCCTGATCCGTTGATACCGTGCTGGCATTTTCACCAAGTGTGGCGTGCGCTGATAGAGACACGGCGGCGATCATTAAACCCGCCCATGCTTTAAGCATGACCTGGCTCGTTTTTGATGTTGAAACTGATCTGCTTCGTAATAACATAATGTTCCCTTGTGATTTGTTCATTCGATGTTCCACTCCAATAAAACTTGCCAGATCTCTTCTCTTCTCTTTGCTGAGTGATTGTATCGTATTGTATCGAAATATGTTGCGATACGGAAATTAGAGTTGTAACCAAGAATGACGCGTTCTACATAGGGCGTATTTCTTAGAGTTAATATAAATTTGGACTGAGTGATAGCTGCGTGGTGTAGTTAATTTATTATTTTTTTTGCCTTGCAATGTCAGTCTTCTAAAATGAAAACAGGGTGAAAATCAAAAATGATTTTCACCCTGCTAATGAAGTACGAATCGTCTGATTATCGGTACATATTCAATGTCGACAGATCCGGTAATGCAATGCCATACGGGTCAACGAACCAGCGCGGCGCATTTTGGTTACCTCTACAATCTTTTCCATCAGTTACGGCGGTGAGCAGACCGGCACTGGATGTTACTGTGCGTTTGTAGCAACTTCCCGTGCTATCGGTAAAGGTGTATTTCTGCACGCTTTGCTGTCCGCTGTTGCCGGTGAAATTGCCGCTAGCATCAAAATTCAGCGTGTCGGAAGGGCTTACTTTATTGTGTACTTCGCTTTGGTAAATCATCCATCCGTTTAGCGCCAGCCAGTTGCTGTTGTCGAATGCTTGCACAACGGTCGTTGCTTGCGTTACCGGCTGGCCGGGTGGGGTGGCGTAGTTGATATTCATAGTCAGTGGGAAGTTTGCATGATGGTGTTCATGTGCCTCGCTGCCGTTACTGAACACACCCGTGTCGGTTTCAACCTCGGTTTGCTGGCTAATGTTTTGCACATAGTCGCTGCTATTAATCGTGAATGCCTGTTTGTTCTGGTAATGCATATTTTGCGTTACCATTGTGTCGATGCGGCCATGCGAAGTTTGAATGTAACCGGCAATTTTAAAATTGCGCTTACTACTGGTGGTCAGTGTTCCGGTTACATTGCCCTGACTATCGGTAACGAGCTGATTGTTGATGGTCGGCGCAACGATTGCCGCCAGTGTGTTGGAGGTAAGTGCGCCGGTGACTTGCACTGTTTTTGGATCGCGATAAACCAGCACTGCGCCGGAAGCGAGGAAATAATTATTGGCGTTGTAGACGCTGATCGCGACAGTATGCGACTGTCCATTGCTCAACTGAGCAGCGAACGGCGAAATATCAACGCGGTACGGCAGCAGGTTCAAGGTTTGCACGCCCGGTGTCGGCCGCCATAACAAGGGGTCGATTCCTCCGGTGAATATCCAAGGGTAGACCGGTGCTACACCGGCAGCTTGTCCGTCGATGCTGATTTCGGCTTCGCGGAACGCTGTGCTACCGCAACTCTGGAGCTGGCTGGAAAGCGCATTCGGCACGCAGGTGTACCAGAACTCATCACCTGACTGGCCCTGTGCCAACACATCAATAAACGCCCGTTCAACATTGCGCGGGAATGTGATGGTTTGTGTTAGCTGATCGGTTGTCGTATTTAATGCTACCGCGCCGCCGGTTGCCGAGGCCGACATCGGATAAACCACATCCGGTGTGCGTGCCGGTTTAAAACCCGGGACCGCCGGATAAAGTTGCAATGTGGCGGTGCCTTGCAAGATGCCGGTATAGGTCGAATTAACTATATTGCCGAGATCAACGCTGCCTTGTTGCGCTGCATTGAGCAAGGCCGAGTAATCGGTAATGTCACGTTCCACGTGCCAGTTACGGGCGACTGTGGCTGAAGGTTCTTCGGTCGTGCCGGTATAAATATTGACGCCGCCAAGCCAGATATGGGCGGTGCGGTCGTACTGGTTACCGGCATTAATCGACAAATCCACTTCCAGCACTACTTTGGACCAAGGGCCAGGGCAGGCTGCGGGCGGTGCGTAGTTAAAGCTATGGTTATTGAAGTCGGCAAATTGCTGATTGCTGAACAGTACAACTGTGCAAGGTTGGCTAGACGGACGTGGCACGGCCGGGTCGGCAATGGCTACATTTGCCGAGCCTAGCGTGAAGCCGGGCGGGAGTGCGGCAGCTGTTGCAGATGTGCTGAGGAGTGAACTGAGTAAGATTGAACTGAAAATGATTACAGGATGAGAAGCAAAGCATGACCGCATTTTATTCCTCCAGATTGTGGTGGCTAATCGGAAACCAAGAAGCTAGATTAGCTCCTCCTTCTGCGGTAAGCATCTTCAACATCATGATGAAACAATGCCTTAAATACTTGCATTCGTACCCGCATTCATTTCCGTAAGAGAAACACAATCTACTGGAATTGTTTGTTGGCGGCAAGGAAAACGATGCAGGGAACTGATACGCACGCAACAATGTATTTCGATCATCTATGGGCTGATAATTTTCCAAATAATTCTTTTAGTGGAGTATCGTTAGAAACACCAATACCTTGTATTTATTGATGTTAGGCAACATTTATAAGGAGGGCGAATCATGAAGAAGGTGCATAAAGATGCCGAGCCTGATTTGAGCCGGAGCACGCAGCTGCTGGCAAGCGCTCTGGAATGGAGCCACACCGGCGCGTGGGATATTGACCTCGTCGATAAAACTGCAAATCGAACACGCGAACATGACCTGATCTTTGGCTACGATGCGCTTTTGCCGGAGTGGACTTACGACATGTTCATCGAGCATGTACTTCCTGAAGATCGCGCTGACGTTAATTGCCTGTTCCAAAAGGCAATCGAAGAACAAACCGTGTGGCGTTTTGAGTGCAGGATACGCCGCGCCGACGGCGTAGTACGCTGGATCTTTGCGGCAGGCGGACATCAATGCGCCCCCGATGGGGTAATGCGCCGCATGGCTGGCATTGTGCAAGACATTACCGAACGCAAGCAGGCCGAAATGGCCATCCATACCCTTAACGCCACTCTGGAGCGGCGCGTTGCAGAGCGTACGGCGGAACTGGAGGCAACATTAGAATCACTGCGACTATCGCAACAAGAGCTGGCGCGTAGCGAAACCAAAGCGATGTTAAGCATGCTGGTAGCCAGCGTGTCGCATGAACTCAATAGCCCCATTGGTAATAGTGTGCTGGCAGCGACGATGTTGAGTACGCTGACGCAAAAAATGCGAGAGTCAATTGAGAATGGCAACATTAAACGTTCTGATCTCAACACGATGCTGGTCGACATAGAGACCGGTACATCACTAATCGAAAGAAATCTGAAACGGGCCGAAGACCTGTTAAATAGTTTGCGCCAGGTTGCAGCAGATCAGGCCAGCGAACAGCGCCGTAAATTTGATCTGGCGCACACCATTAAAGAAATCATCGACACGCTCAGCCCCAGCCTTAAGCGGCAAAAACATCGTATTGAGATGAATATTCCCGACGGCATCATGATGGACAGTGAACCGGGCCCACTTGGGCAGATTGTCATCAACATCATTAATAACGCCTACCTGCACGCATTTGAAAACCGTACTGATTGCGTGCTGACGATAGACGCAGACATTGTCGATGACTGGGTAACGTTGCGCTTTGCCGACAACGGCGTTGGCATTCCGGATGAAAATTTAAAAAAGCTGTTCCAGATTTTTTACAGCACCAAAATTGGAAATGGCGGAACAGGTCTTGGTATGGCGATTGTACAAAATCTGGTGACCAAAACATTAGGGGGTGATATTGCAGTCCAGTCGAACGTGGGAGTCGGCACTCGTTTTGATATCCGCCTGCCGATGGTATTGCCGGAGGCGACCAGCAAAGTGCAGTGACTATTCAGTGCCATCAAGTCAAACGCAAAATGTCCTAAATAAGGTATAGCTAAAAATACAGCGATTCGATAAACTTGCAAAAATAAAATTAATTGAGGGGCGCTTTCTGGATTCCGGCGTGCCATTTCTGAACATTTTTTAGCGATGTACTCCCTGTCTCAGCACCCGGTAAATTTCATTTACTACTACTCACACTATGACTCCACATAATCGTAAGCCTAAAAATTTTTTCGATAGCGACATGACGTATTCAATACCGCGCTTTTCATCAAATTGGATGAATGCGCGGTTTTTTACGCTGTGGATCGCAGCCTTGCTTGGCATGTCGGCAGTCGCCTACGCTGAGCCTACGACTAACATGGAAGAGCAATTAAGTAAATTTAAACGCATCTCTTATGGGCTCATGGAATTTTCGCGTTACAAGGTTGCAGTGACCGAATTTTTTCTTGTTAACGCGAAATTCCCGTCATCCAATAAGCAGATCGGCATGCCGGCGGCAGAGAAGTTTCGGTCGGATATGATTGATTCGGTAAATATAGAAAGCGAAGGTGTTATTGCCATTAACTTTTTGGATTTTCCGACAATACCCCATGCCTGGATTCATCTTGTACCGGCTGTAACAGAGACTGGGCAGATGCACTGGCATTGTGTGAGTAATATCCCAGATATCGGACGGACAGCGCCCGATTGCGACTACGATCAGAATCCATTACAGACCGCAGTTAATTCTGAAGCAGATGCGTCTATAAAAGCGACGCCAGCATTAATGTCCAACCTAGTAATAAAATCAGCAATACCTGAAGAATTAAACGCGTCAGCTAGCATACTGAGCTGCGCAGCTCTGCAGCACACGATTGAAGAAAAGCTCTTGGCTAAAGGGATTAAGAACTTCAAACTGAATATCGTTGAGAAATCGCACTCAAGCACGGCAATGAATGTGGGGCGTTGTGATGGTGGGAAGCGTAAGATTATTTATCTTAAGAATTTTAGAGTTGAATGAACCTTTGCAACTCCCTTTAATGTGACTACCAACGGACAATAAATGAATTTTTACGAACAACCAAGTAAGCTTCTGATGAAACATGCATTGACATCATTCTTGTTTGCATCCTGCTGCGTGTTTTCCACTGTCGTCAGTGCGGCGACAACTGCTGAACCAAAACTGACACCAATTCCTCCAATCCAACCAGCGGCTGCTTGCAACGCGGGGCCAAGCTGGTCGCAAAATGGTTCAGACACGCAGCGTTGCGGCCTTTCTGTGCTGCGCTATACGAGTCCCGGTAGTTATTATGGGCGTTTTGAAGCGGTATTCCGAAAAGGGGAACTGGCAGGAGTCAAGGGATTGCTGGCGAGCGAGACCCGGCCTGGTTTTGGCACACCGGGTTGGTGGCAGGAAACGGGCAGTGTAGGTGACCCGGCCCAGCTTTGGTGGGGAAGGGGTAGTGACGGACAGTTGTGGGCATTGGGGTATGAGTCGTATGGTTTGCTGGGCGGTTATATTTCGCAAACTTACTACACGACTCCGCAAATGTTCATGAATTTTCTCCATGGAACAATGGCTCCCTTTGCCGCAGCAAAGGTATCTTACGGCCAGTACGGGGCAGTTCAGACCTTGATCACGGGTGGGCTTGGTGGAACTAACGCGCCCATTACGCCAGCCATTGTAAGTGGGGCGACGCTCGAACTTTCGACCACGCCCATTCTTGAAGGGACATTACAGTTTAATCTTCTGGTCGAAGGCAAAAACCGATCCTATCAAATTCCCTTGAAACGCAATGTTAAGGATGACATAGGCGGTGCTGGTGCAAGCTCGGCGATGATGGTTTACGCTTTAAAAGCGGGCTCAATGCATAAGGTCGGAGACAGAATTGTTGACTGCGTTCATGCCAAAAATGCGCCGAGTGAGGACTGCGATTACGATATGTATGACGTGGCTAGAAATGCGCATGAATCCTACAATGCCTATGCTATTTTCTACGGCGCAAACTCGGAATATTTGGCAGTCCGTTTCGATATTCGTATGGACATCCCTGAACGCAACAGGACTTGGGCTAATGCCAAGGGACTGATCATATTAAGAGCGAATACGGCACCAGGTAATGACGGGCAAGCAGCTCCAATAGCTCCGGCAACTCCAGCAGCTCCAGCAACTCCAGCAGCTCCAGCAACTCCAGCAGCTCCAGCAACTCCAGCAGCTCCAGCAACTTCGTCGGCGCAAAGTGGCGCGGTTGAAAATATTTCACCGGAAAAACTGTCCAGCGTTGTTGCACAAAGCAAAGGACGGACGTATGTTCTGCTGTCATCCAAAGATGCCAAATGTGGCTATTGCGCATCCGCTAATCCAACTTTTGCCCAATTTGCCGGTAAACATAGCAAAGAAGGCCGTTTCATCATGACAACGTGGGAACCCTGGCTACAGGCGTTTGCACAACCCGGACATGTGCAGTTTGAGCGTGATCTTCTTAAGATCGATGGAAGCATCACTGGCTTGCCGAAGTATCTGGCTTTTGCAGACGGTCAGTTTATCGGGAGTATTGATGGAAATGCCGCGTTGAAGGACTTAGAGCAAAAATTGATTCAAGCTCCGCTGCCACCTAAAGCCGTGCAAAGTGACGCGATTGAACACATTGCACCGGAACAGTTGTCCAATGTGGTTTCGCAGAGCAAAGGCCGGTTGTATGTGATGTTGTCGTCGCAAGATCCCAACTGTATTTTTTGCTTGCGGATCAATCCGCTGTTTGCGGAGTTCGCCAACAAGCACAGCAAAGACGGGCGGTTCGCGTTGGTGGCATGGTATCCGTGGCTTAAGGCGTTTGATCAACCGGGGCGTGCCAAGCTAGAGCATGAATTCCATCTACCTGATGGGAGTTTCAATGGCTTGCCGACCTTCCTTGTTTTTGACGATGGAAAATATGTTTCGCGGATCAATAGTATTGCGTCGTTTAGCGACTTGGAGAAGAGAATGTTTAGCGATCTTCAGCGTTAATTTTAGACGAGTATTTATTTTGAAATAGCCATAACAAAAATAGCAGAGGGTTTTCTCTGCTATTTTTCAATTCATATCAAAATTATTCAGCCACATTCCAAGCATATTGCAACTTAGCCCAGCTTTTTTGCGCTTGCCCATTCAGCGTCGCAGGTTTGAATTTGCATAAACTTAAGCCTGCCAACGCTGCCTGATCTAGCTCTTTATGGCCGCTGGTTTGCTCAACTTTGGCGTCGATAACCTTGCCATCCAAACCGATCAATAATGCCAGCGTAACGACGCCTGTGTACTCATTGCGTAATGCATTGCGAGGATATTCCGGCTTATCGCAAGACTTTGCATCTACCACGGCACCTACAAATAGTGCTGCCGGTTTCACGTCGGCTACTGAATGCTCCGTTGAGCCTGAATCGATGCCACCTTTACTTCCGGTTGGTTGTTCCGGGGTGGTGGTAACAGGGATGAATGTATCGGTAGGCACCGGGTAATTGGGCGGAGTAATGACGGGCATTACCGGGTCTCTCAATTTTACTTTTTCTAACGGTTCTATCGGCTTTGGCGGCTCTGTTTTTGGGGATACGTAGATCACATCATCAACATGGGTCGGCGGCATGTTCGCCAGTTTTAAGCCGAAAATCAGAGCGCTGAGTAGGGCCAGATGCAGTGCTACAACAAGGATAAAGCCTGTCATCGAAGTGCCTTGTTTTTGAATATCAAGTGTGAAGTTCATATTATCCCCTTTGTGTATTTAATTAAATTTACTATTCAAGAGTAATATTTTTGCTCTTGCGCAGTAAATATATATCCAAAAAAAATAAAATACAACTCTTATTGAGATATTTTATGCTGTTTAAAGGTAATTTATTTACTTTGTATGGGTAATTTATTTTCTTTATATTAATAAAGTAGTGGTATTTTTCAGTTTTTACTTGATTCAATCAGCATTTTAAAAAACAGCACCCATAGATGATCGTGCTAACATGCTCAGACGCAGCATAATTAACGCTCTTATCTAGCACTCATTGGAATCAACATGAAAGAACAAGCCGCCGCCATCCGTGTTTTGCTGGCAGATGATCACCCTATTGTGATGACCGGATTTGCCATGTCCTTGCAAGGACAAGGCATCGAAGTTATTGGTCAGGCAAAAACACCGTTAGAAGCAATCCAGCAATACACAGCATTGCAGCCTGATGTGGTGATATTGGATATCCGCTTCGGCGAACAACTTTCCGGCTTTGATGTGGCAAAAACTATTTTGCAAAATCATCCGTCGGCACGCATCATTTTTCTCAGTCAGTTTGATCAGGACAGTTTTATCAAGGAAGCATATCGGCTTGGTGGCCGTGCCTTTGTCACCAAAGATTGTGATCCGGCTGAACTGGCGCAAGCTGTGCGTAAAGCACATGCTGGCGATTTGGTTTTTTTGCCGGTTATTGCGGAGCGACTGGCTAATTTATCAGTGCAAAAAGACTCTTCACCGCAGACCTTGTTGGATAGCCGCGCGTTGACTATCTTCACGCTGCTGGCCGAAGGGTTGACCAATGCCGAGATTGCAGAGCAATTGGATATTTCGATTAAAACCGTGAGCAATGTCAGCCAGGTTATTAAAGAAAAATTAGGTATTCAACGCCAGGCTGACCTCACCAAATTGGCGCTCAAACACGGCTTGATTCAAGCTTGAATGCGAAGCTTAATATGAGGCCTGAATCTATAGGTAAACGTCGCGTTAAATATAAACTCAGCCTTTGGCGCAACTGGAGCATACGTCAGCGCTTATTGCTCATTACCTTGCTGCCGGTGACGTATTTGTTCTGCATGCTGGTGTGGCATTCGTACTGGCTGCATTCCCATGAGGTGGACAGCGAGATAGAAGAGCGCGGCAAAATCATTACCAAGGTATTAGCCAGGAGCAGTGAATACGAACTGGCGACTGGTCGCTTATCTGAACTTAGCTTGTCGCTGGATAGTTTGGTGCAATCCGAACACAGCATTGCCAGCATTGATATTCTTAATGTAGATAAAAAAATTATCCTGCATAGCCAATCCGCCGATAAAGAGCAGTTTGAATTGCGTGCATTTGATATGCCGATCATCAAACGCTTGATTTGGATTAACGTAATTCCAGCGCAAGTAGATCCGAGTTTGCCTCATGAGACGATGCGTTCCGGGAACAGCGCCCAAATCGCCGGTTATGTGCACGTCGTTATGTCGCCCAGTGATTTACAGCGTAAGCAGAAACACCGTTTTTCGCTGGAATTAATGGTAGCCGCCTTGGGTCTGCTTATTAGCGGCGGTTTGGCGATTCATTTATCGCGCACTCTTTCCGCATCGTTCAAAACATTTATAGAAGCCTGCCGAGCTATTCGCAAGGGGAATTACCCAGTGCAACTGGAAGTCAGTAGCGGCGGCGAAATTGGCGAGCTGCAAGCCTCTATCAAAGAAATGGCGCTCAGCCTGCAGCAATCCACCCATGAGCTGGAAAACAAGGTTGTGCAACGTACTATTGAACTAGAAAATTCGCGCAATGAAGCGCTCAAAGCAAACGATGAGAAGCGTAAATTGATACAAAAAGTTCAAAATATTGTGGAAGAAGAGCGCAAGAGCATCGCCTTGGAAGTGCATGATGAATTGAATGCCGCCTTGATTGCTGCACGTTTGCAAGCGCAGCGAATTGCCGATCTGGCCGCTAAAATACCGGAGACGCCAGAGAGTGAAGAAATTACCCAACACGCGCTTTCTATTAAACAAATCACCCGCAATCTGTATGACAACGGCCGTGCATTAGTACGTCGCTTGCGCCCAGAAGTGTTGGATATGCTGGGGCTGCAAGGAGCCGTGGCGGAAATGGTAGCGAGCTATAGCAGCACGCATCCTTCCTGCCATTTTAGTTGCGAAGTCGACGGGGATTTTTCTGGTTTGGATAATGTCTCGGCCATGTCGGCTTACCGCATCATTCAGGAAGCATTGTCGAATATCATCAAGCACGCCGACGCGCATCAAGCGCAGGTTTTGCTGCAATTGGACGCGGATAAAAATACCGTGCATGTGCGGATTACGGATGACGGTAAAGGCTTTGTGCAGAATGATATTACTGAGGGCATAGGCTTGGTAGGCATACGCGAACGCGTATTTGCGTTGGGCGGGCAGATTCAAATTGAGTCAAATAACAGTGCTGATCAACCTTCCGGAACGGTAATTTCTATTTGGTTTGATGCCGTACGTACGTAGTTTTATTTGCAATGTGGAAGTGATTGGAAGTGATTGGAAGTGATAAGGCGTTTGAACCTACCGACCTCAATAGTAATGTTGAGGTCGGTAATGGCGGATTTCAATCAGGTTCGTGTGATCGATGCCCCGCCGTCAACCAGAAATGCCGTGCCGGTGATAAAACTCGACGCGTCGGACGCTAGATGCAGCACTGATCTTGCAATCTCTTCAGGTTGCGCTATGCGCTTTAACGCAAACAAGGCTTCGATAGACGCGAGCACTTCCGGTCCAGCTCCGGGCGCGTTAGTTACGCTCATTGGCGTATCGGTACCGCCTGGCAGAACGGCATTGGCACGTATCCCTTGTGCACCAAACTCGGCGGCAATGACTTGGGTCAGGCCGATCAAGCCGGCCTTGCTGGCTGCATAAGCTGTCATGCCTGGCAATCCAACGGTGTAACCGACGAACGAGCTGGTGAAAATCAGTGAACCGCCGCCACGTTTGATCATTGCGGGAATTTGATATTTTGCACCTAAAAAAGCGCTGGTCAAATTAGTGTCTAGCGTATCGCGCCAGGCGGCCAGCGACAAGTCATGAACCGGCCCCATTTCGCCGATTATTCCGGCATTATTGAATGCAATATCCAGTCCATCAAAGTGGTGCAGTGCCGCATCAACCACACGCTTTGCCAAGGACTCTTCCTTCACATCACCTACAATGGCAACTGCCGCTCCGCCAGCTTCTACTATCTGTGCGACCAAGCGGTCGAGTTCTGTTTTACGCCGGCCTGTTACAACGACATTGGCTCCTTCACTAGCAAACATTTTTGCGGTCGCATAGCCTATCCCTGAACTCGCCCCGGTAACGATAGCAACCTTGTTTTTTAATACGTTCATTGTTCATCCTCTTAATTAGTTAACGAGGCGTCACTATGATAGGGTGCTACTCGCCTGTCTGGCCGTTTCACGACCTGTAATTTATGCGGTGGCAAATGATTTATTGGCTAAAAATCTAAGCGACGACTCTAAACTGAGACTATAAGTTGTGATGCTAAGTAGTGATTGACAGAAATATTCTGGCTGGTCACAATCGGTCAAATTAACAGCTGTTATCGCGGTAATTTTCTTTGCTTGCACGATCAAAGCCACCTCAGTATTTGGTGGTAATTTGGCGGTAAACCGCAAGCAGTGATAGTGGCGAGTCTGTTTTAATACGGGGATAAACCGAGCGTGAAATCACAAGCCAAATCTTCTTTAACTTTACCGGTTCATTATTTCGAGCAACAGCAAGACTGGGCTGCCTGGCTACTGGAAAATCACAGTACCTCACCTGGTTTGTGGTTGAAACTGGCAAAAAAGGGAAGCGATGTCAAATCAGTTTCCTATGGTGAAGCTCTTGAAATTGCTCTTTGTTTCGGATGGATAGATGGGCAAAAGCAAGCGCATAGCGAGCAATTTTGGTTCCAGAAATTTACCCGACGTTCAAGTAAAAGCATGTGGTCCAAGATCAATAAAGAAAAGGTGCTTGTGTTGATTGAGGCGGGCAGTATGCATGCCGCTGGGCTCAGCGAGATTGAGCGTGCAAAGAGCGACGGGCGCTGGGAATCTGCATATGACCCAGCCAGCACGGCGACTGTGCCGGATGATTTACAGTCCGCGCTAGATAGCAATGCGCGGGCCAGGGATTTTTTTGAAACGCTCGATAAAACAAATCGATACGCGGTTTTGTTCCGAATACAAACTGCTAAAAAGGCCGAGACACGTGCCAGGCGGATTTTACAGTTTGTACAAATGCTGGAGCGGCACGAAAAATTACATCCGTGACCAATCCAGATCTGCTTTAAGCTAAAACCCGTCTAAACCAAGCGCCCATATCGCTAATCTCAGGAATACAAACCGAGTGCTGCATCGGATACTCATGCCATTCCACTTCGTACCCAAGCTGGGTTAATAAGTCGCGCGACTGTTCGGCGCGTTGTAGTGGAATAATTGGATCCGCATTTCCGTGCGCCATAAAAATCGGCGTGCCTTGATTTGCTGAATGGCGTTCGCGGGCGACGTTTTGATACAGCGGAACATAGCCGGATAAACACAGTAAGCCAGCCAGCTTGTTACTGTGACGTAAGCCTGTTTGCAAAGTCATGGCACAACCTTGGGAAAACCCGGCCAAAATAATTTTCTGCGCGCCACGAGTATGTTCAATCTCGATCAATTCTTCAATCGCAGCTTGTGATGCGCGGATGCCGGTTTCATCTTCACGGTTGGCAATATCAGCGGTGCGGATGTCGTACCAGGCAGGCATAACGTAGCCGCCGTTGACTGTGACGGGAATATGCGGCGCATTGGGAAACACGAAGCGGATTGCCGGACAGCCGTGTAAATCTAATTCATGCACGATAGGTACAAAGTCATTTCCGTCTGCGCCTAGTCCATGCATCCAGATGACGGATACAGTTGGGTTGGGAGCGGTTTCAATCTGGATGGTGGCTAAAGTCATGTTATTGAGCGGGTAGGTTTTATGGCAGATTTAGGGCGGAAGGCGATACATACGGCAGGATCGGTTTCGATATACGGGCCGCCGATTAAATCGATGCAATAGGGGATGGCGGCAAAAATGCCGGGCACCACGCTGTTGCCAGCGTCGTCGCGCAAACCTTCCAGGGTTTCTTTAATTGATTTTGGCTGACCGGGTAAATTCACGATTAACGCGGCATGGTCGGTCGTTTCGCGTATCACGGCAACTTGCCGAGATAGGAGTGCAGTCGGTACAAAGCGCAAACTAATCTGGCGCATTTGCTCACCGAAACCGGGCATTTCTTTGCTGGCAATCGCCAAGGTAGCTTCGGGTGTTACGTCGCGCCGACTGGGGCCGGTGCCGCCGGTAGTCAGCACCAAATGACAATGGTGATTGTCGACCAGATTAACCAGTGCCTGTTCAATCTGGGCACGTTCGTCGGGAATTAGCCGAGTGACTACCTGGTACGGACTTAGTAAGCACTTCGCCAGCCAGTCTTGTAAGGCTGGCATACCGAGATCTTGATAGGTGCCGGATGACGCACGGTCTGAAATAGAAATCAGACCGACGCGTAACTGGTGACTATCTTGAGTGGGATCAATATGGATCTGACTCATCCTCGTCCTCGTCGTCACCATGATCGTCTTCGAGTTCTTTGGCCGCTTTTTTGCTGTCTGCATGGAGCTGCTTCAAGATCTGGAAAATTTCCCGATACGCTTTAGGTGGCTTGTTTTCTGCTTGCTCTTTACGGGCGTTGCGAATCAGGGTGCGCAAATGTTGCGCTTCCAGATGCGGATGTTGCTCTAATAATTCGGTCAACGCTTTGTCGTCAGCCAGCAATTTATCGCGTTTTTTCTCAAACGAATGCATGGTGGCGGTTTCGGATTTGGAAGCGCCTTTCCAGCTATCGATGGTGCGTTGAATTGTCGCCAATTCTTCGGCATCCAGGGTACGCATTTTTTTGCCGACAAACTGCAATTGGCGACGACGGCCTTCGTGATCTTTAATCAGCTGGCATTCTAAAATAGCGTCGCGTACATCTTCCGGCATGGGAACCCGTTTTACCCGGTCACGCGGTTGATCGATTAATTCTTGTCCCAATTTTTGCAGCGCGGTCATTTCACGCTTTAACGCTGATTTAGATGGGCGTTCGTATTCTTGCTCGAATTCAGTGGATTGGAACCCACAAGAGCCTCGGTTTGGATTTGGCATAATTTTTATTAACTTTAAGACAGGGAGCTGCCTTTTTGTATGTAACTGAAACTTAAGGCTGCTATCATACTCTTTTTAATCCAGCCTCCAAAGACCCATGAGCGTATTTACCTACAGCCAAGACCAATTAAAGCAATTAGCACAAGATGTGTTACGTTTTTCTCGTGATAAAGGTGCAACAGATGCGGCAGTTGAGATCAGCGAGGGGTCCGGCCTGTCAGTTGGCGTGCGTCGTGGCAAAATTGAAACTATCGAACAAAACAAGGATAAAGGCATCGGCGTAACGGTATTTATCGGCCAACAACGCGGTAATGCCAGCACCTCCGATTTCTCTGCCGCTGCCCTGCAGGCGACGGTCGATGCTGCTTACAACATTGCCCGCTTCACCGCTGCTGACGACTGCGCGGGTTTGCCCGACGCCGATATGCTGGAAATGCATCCGAAAGAACTCAAACTGTTTTATCCGTGGAAAATCAGCGCTGAAGAAGCTATTACCTTAGCCAAGCGGTGCGAAGCCGCCGCTTTTGAAGTGGATCCACGCATTAAAAACAGCGAAGGCGCTGGCGTGTATGCGCACCAATCACATTTTGTGGCGGCTAACTCCATCGGCTTTATGGGCGGCTACGCTTCATCACGCCACTCTATTTCCGTCTCGCCGATTGCCGGTCGCGGTGCAAATATGCAGCGTGATTACTGGTATTCCTCTGCGCGTAACGCTAAAAAATTAGCTCAACCGGAAGCCATTGGCCACTATGCAGCAGAGCGCGCTTTATCGCGCATGCATGCACGCAAACTAACTACCCGCAAATGCCCTGTGTTATTTGAAGCTCCGCTAGCAGTTGGTTTGGTCGGCGCGTTAGTACAGGCCGTATCCGGCGGTGCGTTATATCGTAAATCTACCTTCATGCTGGATAGCATGGGCAAAACCGTTTTCCCGAAGCATATTCAATTAAGCGAAGACCCTTATATTCTCGGCGCGACCGGTTCATCGCCATTTGATGGCGAGGGCGTAAAAACCCAGAAGCGCGATGTTGTTAAAAACGGCGTGTTACAGGGCTATTTTTTATCAACGTATTCAGCGCGTAAATTAGGCATGAAAACCACCGGTAATTCGGGCGGTTCACATAATCTTTCCTTTAAGTCCAGCCTCACTAAACCACGCGACAACTTCAGCGCCATGTTAAAAAAAATGGGCACTGGTTTATTGGTGACGGAATTAATGGGGCAGGGCGTGAATTACATGACCGGTGATTATTCACGCGGTGCATCCGGCTTCTGGGTCGAAAACGGCGTGATTCAATATCCGGTGGAAGAGATTACGATTGCAGGCAATCTGGCCGAAATGTTCCAGCAAATTGTGGCGGTTGGTGCGGATACGTTAACGCGTGGTACCAAACAGACTGGCTCGATTTTGATTGAAAGTATGACTGTGGCGGGGAATTAAATTTCTATTGCAGATAGTGGAAGCCATTCGTAAGCTGGGATCGCATACCAGCTTACCGCGCGGTTATTTTTTCTGATACTGAGTAGTGCCAAACAGCATTTCTTTAGCTTCTTTACTCACCAACGGTTTGCGTAAATCGGCTAATACTTGCACGCCACGCTGTACAGCGTGGCGTGCATTAATCGCATCAAACCAGAGTTTAGCATGTGGAAAATCAGCCCAATCTATGCCTTGATTTTGCCATGAGCGTGCCCAGGCAAACGTAGCGATGTCGGCGATGCTGTAGTTATCTCCGGCTAAATACGTACTTTGCGCCAGCTGCGTATCAATCACCCCATACAGACGACGGGCTTCATTTGTGTAGCGGTCAATGGCGTACGGAATTGGCTCCGGTGCATAAATGCGGAAGTGGTGCGCTTGACCTAACAACGGTCCAAAGCCACCCATCTGAAACATCAGCCACTGCAGCGCATTGTATTTTTCATGCGTTGTATCGCCTAAAAAAAGACCGGTTTTACCTGCCAGATACAGCAAAATCGCACCCGATTCAAACAGCGTAATCGGTTGGCCGTCCGGCCCGTCCGTATCGAGCATGGCGGGGATTTTATTGTTGGGCGAAATACGTAAAAACTCGGGCTTAAATTGATCGCCTGCGCCAATATCCACTGGCGTTACGTGATACGGCAAGCCGCATTCTTCCAGCATGATGTGAATTTTGTGGCCATTCGGGGTTGGCCATGAATACAGTTCTATCATTTTGTAGACTCACCAATTGCTTGATTGTCGTTCAGCGCCATAATGCCGACGATTAAGCGGTACGCTTTCCACAGCCATGCGCAGCCCCATAGAATGACGGCAACGGGAATGCCGATGATGGTGATGAACAGCATCCACCCAATAAACACGCAAGCCAGATAAATCCAGAATGAAGAAATTTGCCAGTTGTGGTGACTATAGACAAACGTGCCGGCCGCTTCGCCGCGTTTCACGTAGCTCAAAATAACCGGGATAAATGACAGTGCACCTAACGTAAATAACATACTGACTGCGTGGAAAATATAAAACCACCAGGCGAAGTTTTTGATTGATTCGAGCTTGCTATCAAATACCAATTCTTGTGACGTGTTTTGGGACATTGGTTACTCCTGAAGGTTAATCAAAATAACATTTTGGTTGGGTGGGCACGGTGTTGTGCCCACCCTACAGCCTGAAACAATTTAAAGAAAATTTAATATACCGTCAAGCCCGACAAAATTTAACGCTATATCAGCCTTGGCTCGCACCACGGGTTTTGCGCGAAATGCGACCGATAAACCGGCAATTTCCATCATCGCTAAATCATTTGCACCATCGCCCATGACGATAGCCTGACTCGGCAAAATACGTAATTCTGCACAAATACGTTCCACGGTGCGGCGTTTTTCTTCCGCATCGACTATGCCGCCGATGACTCGTCCAGTGAGCTTGCCGTCCAGGATTTCGAGCTGATTGGAATGGCTGTAATCCAGATTCAGTTTGGATTTAACGCGGTCGGTAAAAAAAGTAAATCCACCGGAAACTAGCAAGGTTTTAAGGCCGGCGGCTTGTACTGCCTGCAGCATTTTTTCTGCGCCCGGCGATAATTGAAGCCGCTCGTCATACACTTGCTGCAAGGCTGTGGCAGGCAAGCCTTTGAGTAGCGCAACGCGTTGGGTCAAGCTTTCAGCAAAGGCAATTTCACCGCGCATCGCCGCTTCGGTAATAGCAGCGACTTGCGGTTTTAAGCCTTGCATATCGGCGATTTCATCAATGCATTCGATGGTGATCAAGGTTGAATCCATGTCCATCGCCAGCAACTTAAAATCAGCTAATTGATGATTGGAGTTTATCCAATGTACGTCAACCTGCTCCTGAAAAGCCAGTGTGGCTATTTTTTCCTGGATAACGGATACGTGCTCGGTAAAACTTAAGCCGACGCAGCGCAGTGCATGTGGCGCAAACTCAAAAGTTTGCTGCGGTTCTGCTAAGGCGCCGATGCGATGCAAGGTTGCGATGTCAGCGGATAAACTTTGTAGGATCAGAATCATCGGTTTCTTAGTATGGTGTTTACTTTAACGCGCGAATTGCCGCTTTAATCTGCCCAACCCGCGCAGCTAAATCGGGCATATTGACGGTAATCCGTAATTTGTCCGGGCCATGTAATTTGATATGACGATTCTTTTGAATCAGGTCAATAATGCGCATCGGGTCTATCGGCGGCTTTTCAATAAACTGCATAATAGCAGCATCAGAATGGGCGTCAATTTTAAAAATTCCAACGGTCTTTGCCAGCACCCGTAAACGGTGCGTTTCGATTAGGGCGCTGACCGGTTCCGGTAATTTACCGAAGCGATCAATTAATTCTTCTTGCAGTGTATCTATCGCCTCAAAACTGCTGGCATTGGAAAGCCGTTTATACAGCGACAAGCGTTCATGCACATCGCCGCAAAACTCATTCGGCAGCAGGGCGGGCGTATGTAAATTGATTTCTGTGGTGGTGGCTAGTGGCGCAGCTAAATCAGGCTCTTTGCCTTCTTTTAAACAGCGTACTGCTTCGCTCAGCATCTCAGAGTACAAAGAAAATCCAATTTCGATCATTTCGCCCGACTGATTGTCACCTAACACTTCACCGGCTCCGCGAATTTCCAGATCATGCATCGCCAGATAAAAACCGCTACCGAGTTCTTCCATTTCTACGATGGCGTCCAGCCGGCGTTGCGCCAGCTTGGTGAGTCCTTTCACGTCATGCACCAGTAAATAAGCATACGCCTGGTGATGCGAGCGGCCGACTCGGCCACGTAACTGATGCAACTGCGCCAGACCGAATTTGTCGGCGCGATGCATGATGATGGTGTTGGCGGTTGGGACGTCAATCCCGGTTTCGATAATGGTGGTACACAGCAGGATGTTGTAGCGTTGTGCGACGAAATCACGCATTACTTTTTCAAGATCGCGCTCATGCATCTGGCCGTGCGCAACGGCGATGCGTGCTTCAGGCAATAACTTTTCCAGCATCGCCTTGCGGTTTTGTATCGTGTCGACTTCATTGTGCAAAAAGTACACTTGGCCGCCGCGTTTTAATTCGCGTAAGCAGGCTTCGCGCAACACGGAGTCATCTTCGCTGCGCACAAAGGTTTTAATTGCTAAACGTTTTTGTGGCGCGGTTGCAATAATGGAAAAGTCGCGCAAACCTTCCAGCGCCATACCCAAGGTGCGGGGGATTGGCGTGGCGGTTAAGGTCAGTACATCCACTTCAGCGCGCAGGGCTTTGAGAGTTTCTTTTTGACGTACCCCAAAGCGATGTTCTTCATCGATGATGACTAAACCGAGCCGATTAAATTTAATATCATCTGATAATAATTTATGCGTCCCGATCACAATATCCACGGTGCCGTCGTTCATTCCTTTAATGGCCGCCGTGATTTCTTTGCCGCTTCTAAAGCGGGACAACTCCGCGATTTTGACCGGCCAATCGGCAAAGCGATCGGCAAAAGTTTGTGCGTGTTGTTCAGCAAGCAGCGTAGTTGGGGCTAAAATCGCCACTTGTTTACCACCCATCACGGCCACAAATGCGGCGCGTAAAGCGACTTCGGTTTTGCCGAAGCCCACGTCGCCGCAAATCAGGCGGTCCATCGGTTTGCCAGAAGTCATATCGCTCACCACGGCGTTAATCGCCGCAGCTTGGTCAACGGTTTCTTCAAAGCCAAAACTCTCGGCAAACGCGTGGTAATCGTGCGCTGAATATTCAAATGCATGGCCTTCGCGCAAGGCACGACGGGCGTATAAATTTAATAGTTCAGCAGCGGTATCTCGGCATTGCTGGGCAGCTTTGCGCTTGGCTTTTTCCCAAGAACCGGAACCGAGCATATGCAAGGGCGCGTCTTCTTGCGATGCACCCGAGTAGCGCGAAATGACATGTAACTGCGCAACCGGTACATAGAGCTTGGTTTCTTTGGCATATTCCAGATGCAAAAACTCGGTTTCACCTTCACCCAAATCCATCGCGACCAAACCGTGATAACGGCCTATGCCGTAATGCACATGCACGACTGGGTCGCCGATTTTGAGTTCGGACAAATCCCGTACCATGGATTCAACTTGCGTCGCACCTTCCTGCTTTTTTCGTCCTGAAGAAGGGCGGCGCACGACGTTGGCGTACAGCTCGGTTTCGGTAATAAAACTTAAACCATTATCCAGGTTAAAACCGGCATACAGCGGCGCAACGCCCAGCATTAAGGGTGCATCGCCAGTGATGAAGTCGGTCAGGCTGTCGCAGATAACCGGATGTAAATCGTATTCATTAAAATACTGCTGCAAGGTTTCGCGCCGGCCATTCGATTCGGCGCACAACAACACCCTCTGTTTTGTTTGCAGTAAATAAGAACGCAGATTGGTGAGCGGATCATCTAAGCGCCGGTTCACCGCAATGTCAGGTAAGGCGCTAGAAACACCGTCAAGCACCGTGGCATTGGGCTTGATGATGTAGCGACCGTAAGGTTTGGCTAAAGTGAAAAAAGCTTCATCGCGCAAAAACAGGGTTTCTGGCGCTAACACCGGGCGTTCACGGTCGGCTTTTAAAAACGTATAGCGTGATTGAGTGTCTGCCCAAAAACTGGCGATAGCTGCGTCAATTTCTCCCACCATGCAAATACAGGTAGTCTCAGGCAGGTAATCAAACAAGGTGGCGGTGTTGTCGAAAAACAGCGGCAAATAATATTCAATACCGGCTGAGGCAATTCCATTGCCGATGTCTTTATAAATGCGGGTACGTGACGGATCGCCTTCAAACTCTTCGCGCCAGCGCTTGCGGAATGCGGTACGCGCAACGTCATCCATCGGGAATTCACGGCCAGGCAACAAGCGCACTTCGGCTACCGGGTAGATGGTGCGCTGGGTATCTGCATCAAAGGTGCGAATGGTTTCTATCGTTTCGCCGAATAAATCCAGGCGATACGGCAAGGGCGAACCCATCGGGAATAAATCGATTAAACCGCCGCGCACAGCATATTCGCCGGGTGACATGACTTGGCTGACGTGGCTGTAACCGGCTAAGGTCAGTTGCGATTTAAGTTGCGCTTCATTGAGCGTCGCGCCTTGTTTGAAAAAGAAAGTGTACGCGGCTAAAAAAGATGGCGGTGCCATCCGGATCAAAGCGGTGGAAACCGGCACGATCAGCACGTCAGATTGCCCATGCCCTACTTCATACAGCGTAGCTAACCGCTCCGAGACTAAATCCTGATGCGGCGAAAACGCGTCATAAGGTAAGGTTTCCCAATCGGGCAAAACATGGCAGCGCAGCTTTGCTTCATTGCCAAACCAGCTGATTTCAGATTGCAGGCGTTGCGCATCGGTGGCGTCGGCGACAAATATCGTCAGCATACGCTTTTGCGCTTTAAGCTCAGTCGCTGTTTGGCTTAATGCATAGGAATCGGCCGAGCCGTGCAACGCTGGAAAGGTAATGCGATAACCTGGTTTGGGAGGCGAGAGCAGATCAAATGACATTGATTGGGTATTTTGGGAGTATTGGAGTAAATTGGATTTGCTGTGCAGTTAATGCTATTAGCTCTATCTACAATAGAGCGCATATTATAAACTACGGCTTCGCTTATGTTTTTTATCTTATTTTTTATTAAATTGCTACTAATTTGAATCCCTCTATCCCCTCTCGTTACTTCGCTTTGATACCGGCAGCCGGAGTCGGTGCCAGAATGATGGCAGATTGTCCTAAGCAATATCTGCAGATTGCAGGACAAAGTATTTTGCAGCATAGCGTGAATGCTTTTTTACAGCATGATCAGATTCATCATGTGTTTGTGGTGGTGAGTCGCGATGACGCTTATGTGGCGCAGGAGCTGCAAGCTGATCCGCGGTTGAATGTGCTATTTTGCGGCGGTGCGACGCGTTCTGAGTCGGTGACAAATGGTTTGTTGGCGATGAAAAATACTTCGCACGCACAGGATTGGGTACTCGTTCACGATGCAGCCAGGCCGGGTTTGAATTCCGCTTTAATCAGCCGCTTAATTGATACGGTTGGACAGGATGAGGTCGGCGGTTTATTGGCGTTGCCAGTAGTGGATACGGTTAAATTTCAAGCACCGAATTTAGAAAATAAGTCAGAAAAAAATATCGTCAGCACGATTCCACGCGCCGGTTTGTGGCTGGCGCAAACGCCGCAAATGTTTCGGCATGCGCAGTTGCTGGCGGCATTAAATAGCTGTAAAGAAGTTACCGATGAAGCCAGCGCGATTGAAGCATGCGGCTTGATGCCCAAGTTGGTCGAAGGCCATTGGTGTAATACAAAAATTACTCGCCCTGATGATTTGGCTTTGGTTGAAACATGTTTAATAAATAAGCACCAATTTAAAATAAAATGAAAAATTCTCTTCCCAACTTCCGCATCGGCCAAGGTTATGACTGTCACGCTTTGGTGGAAAACCGTAAGCTCATCATCGGCGGCGTGACTATTCCGCATAAAACCGGCTTGCTAGGCCATTCCGACGCCGATGTGCTGCTACATGCAATTACCGATGCACTATTCGGCGCAGCAGGTTTAGGCGACATCGGCCGCCATTTTCCAGATACCGATATGCAATTTTCCGGTGCAGATTCACGTGTGTTGTTGCGTGAAGCCGTTAAACGGGTTGAGGTTGCCGGTTTTTTGGTCGGTAATCTAGATGCAACCATTATTGCCCAAGCACCTAAAATGGCGCCGCATATTCCAAGCATGGTGGAGCACATTGCGCAGGATTTGCAGGTGGCTGTTGATCGGATTAATATTAAAGCTAAAACCAATGAAAAACTCGGCTATTTGGGGCGAGAAGAAGGTATTGCAGCAGAAGCGATAGTTTTGATATACGCCAAATAAGACGCGGCAAAATAGTACATAATCGAACACAATCAACAGATCATTTTTTTCTTATAAAGGTAGCAAAATGAGCACCGAACAACTTAAAGAATCGTTAAAGAAATTACATGAAAACTTAAATGGCACAGATCAAGTTGATGCAGAGTTATCTGCATTGTTGACGGTGTTAAGTCAGGATATTCATCAACTGCTCAGTAAGGAGCGCCCAGAAGAAGACTCGTTGAGTAATTTAGGTGACCGTACGTTGGCATTATCTGCAAAATTTGCAGCGCAAAATCCACATTTGGAATTGGGATTGCGTGAGTTGGGCGATATTTTGGCGCGGATGGGGATTTAAGAACATTCATTGGCAAGTTCGTACTTGCTAATGATTAATGCAACAAAGTAAAAAGCTGCGACCAGCGGAATACTGGTCGCAGCTTTCTTGTTTAATCTAACTTTAGATGTTCTGCCTTCCAGCGCATCGAAGCAAAGATCCGTTTCTTTGGACTCGGATGATCAAAGAAGAAAAATTCTTCTAAATCACCCGGATTCGACTTGCGATATTCCGTCAGTTTTAAATCCACTTCAGCAAAACCGTCCGGCTCCTGCGAGGCATTCAAACCAAATGCATCGGCCTGTGCTTCCTGCACTCGGGTCATGGTATTCAACACCGGCGTTGCGGCAAACATGTATATCGAAAAAATCCCCACCACCAGCGGCAAGCCGAGCGGGTCGCTTGCGTCACGTATGCCGAATTGCTGGCCCCAGCGGGTAATGGAGTACCTTAGCGCCCAGTGTAAAAAAGCAAAACCGACGACTAGAATAATGCCAAACTCAATGATGCCGGTGTAGATGTGATCAAGGACGTAGTGACCAATTTCATGGCCCAATACCCCTTTTATTTCTGGCAAGGTAGTGCGCTTTAGTAAATTGTCATTCATGCGCACGGCAGCCGATCCAAAAATACCGCTGACGTTAGCACTGATCCGGTTACTTTGTTTTGATGCATCAAACTCATAAACGTTGTCGGTCGGTACGCCATTGGCGCGTGCCATACTCAAAATCGGTTGTTTGATTTTTTCGTCCGTAATCGGTTTATAGGTGTTAAACAATGGGTCGATATAAACCGGCCCCAACAACATCATGAAGCTCATAAAGCCAACCGTAACAACGGCACCCCAAACAGGCCAAGTTTTTGGAGCGCGACGGATTACCCAATAAATCAAGGCTAAAAACAGTGGCCCAATAATGCAGGCAACGGCAGTAGCAATTGCCTGTTCGCCCAACCAGGGAAGCAAAGTTTGATTCGCTAATCCATATTCATGCTCACGATAAAACCCTTGATACACGGTAAGTGGCAGTGAAATTAACGTGGACAGCAGTATATATCCCAACCCCATGACCAACACTAATAAGCCTTTGGAGCGGCTGCGCTGTTCAAGTTTGTCTCGCAAACGTGCCAGCACGCCGCTCGTCAGCAATAACCACGAGGCGACTAGCGTCATTACCAGGTCCCATAACGTTAGCCAGTAACCGCCTTCAAAGTAGGCGTCGGAACGCGCTTTTGCGGCGGGGCTGATGCGTGCCATATATGCATCTGTAGCAGCGGCGGGATCATGCGGTAAGGCAGCACGCCAGACATCGCTGACTGGAGCAATTTCTCCAATAGCACGTGCTGCAGCATTGTGCGAGGTGGGCGCTAATAGACCAATCGCCGCCGAGATGGCAATGACGAAGAGTATGGTTGGCCAAAAGATTTTTTTCGACATCGTGTGTGCTCCATTATTTTAGTTAATATTGTTTTGCAGAAACCAAACAATAGCAAAAATGGAATTTAATGTGGGGAATTTTGCGACGAACTGGCAAAAATAGAGGGTGAATGGTTGCTGTTACTGTTGTGGGATGCGCTAGTTTGAGTGCCGAATGGCTTGATGGTGCATTGGAGTGTATTGCTAATGATGAAATCGGGGTAGCTTTATATGTTCGCCGGTATTTTAATAAATAGTTAACATATTCAATGGGTGATGTATCGATAAGAAATTATTTATTCGATGCTATATTTTATTGGCTTCGAAAGGAACATTCGTACCGGCGGTAGATTGTCGACTGAATCATCGATTTTTCTACCGCACATCAGTCAAACCTTACTCAAGCCTTATACAAACATCACTCACTTTTTTGTGCCGTCACTGTTTCATGATTTAACGGTGCTGCTGGAGGTAAGCATTTTAATGCTTCTCCCATTCCTTTCAAATACGAGCGCCGAACAATGCCGGCAGCAATCGCTTCGTTCAATTCTTTTGATTTTTTCTCGGCACCACTTAATTTTCTAAGCCAGCTTCTAAATGGAACCGCGCCGGAAATTGTGCTTTCAATCGCACCAACTGCGCTATCGCTAGCCATTGCGCTGCCTTTTTCAATGTTGGTGCGTTTATCTTCTCTTGAAAAAGTATCCAGATCCGGGCCAAGTGCCGCATTCAGTGCTTGCACTTGTTCAGACAAGGCTTCGCAGTTGATGTTGACAGGAAGTTGATAGGGATTATTGAGCGCCTGAGTAATAACTGCTGGAATATTGGTCGGCATTAAATTGAGATCGGTCAGCGGAGAAACCACGGCTTTGCCGATGCGCGCTTGGGCGGTTGTGGTCGTTGGACCTGCGACCGCGGTTGATTCGGAGTTGGAATCAGTTGAAGCGCAACCGAACAGGGAAAGAAGGAGTGGTGTTAAGGCGAAAAGCTTTTTCATAGTGATCCGATCTTAAAAAAGGGCAAGAAAAAATAATATTGAGCATGGAGCTTTGGCTAATTCCATTTAATAAGCATGGGATAGTAACAAGTAAATTGTTTGTTTGCCCATAATTATTGAGAATTAAATAAGTGGGTGTAAGTAAGCGAGTGAACTTTATGGGCCATTTTTCGCGGTATGAAAATACCGTTCCGCATTATGAAAAGAGGGTGTGATCATGCATCAAAACAGCATTTCATTCTAAGGGAAATGGTTCCATATCGCGAAATACGATGCTTAACTAGTTGATTTTAATCAATTAAAAATAAGTTATATGTCTTATATAAGACATTGTTGCTGCGCAAGAAAAAGCCTACTATTAATCTATAAATTCGCTCTATAAATTCGTTGTTGAAGTTATTTTTATTTACTTACTTTGTTTTAATCGATAGGAGAAACACCATGTTGACTCGTGAACAGCAAATCGCCGAATTGCAAAAAGATTGGGATACTAATCCACGCTGGATCGGTATTAAACGTAACTACACCGCCGCTGACGTAGTGCGTCTGCGTGGTTCAATTGCGGTTGAACATACTTTAGCTAAAAATGGTGCAGTGAAGCTGTGGAACCTGGTTAATAACGAACCGTTTGTAAATGCTTTAGGTGCGTTGACGGGTAATCAGGCGATGCAACAAGTTAAAGCTGGTTTGAAAGCGATTTATTTATCTGGCTGGCAAGTCGCTGGTGACGCTAACGTTGCCGGTGAAATGTATCCGGATCAATCTTTGTACCCAGCCAACTCGGTGCCTTTGGTCGTAAAACGGATTAACAATACGCTGACTCGCGCTGATCAAATCCAATGGTCGGAAGGCACTGGCGACATCGATTATTTCGCGCCGATTATTGCCGATGCAGAAGCTGGTTTTGGCGGCGTGTTGAATGCATACGAATTAATGAAGTCCATGATTGATGCTGGCGCTGCTGGTGTGCATTTTGAAGATCAGTTAGCTTCAGTTAAAAAATGCGGTCACATGGGCGGCAAAGTATTAGTTCCAACTCGTGAAGCGGTAGAGAAATTGAATGCGGCGCGTTTAGCTGCCGACGTGATGGGCGTTCCAACGGTATTGCTGGCGCGTACTGATGCCGAAGCAGCCGATTTGATTACTTCTGACGTAGACAACAACGACAAGCCATTCTTGACTGGTGAGCGCACTGTAGAAGGCTTTTACAAAACCAAACCAGGTTTGGCGCAGGCAATTTCACGCGGTTTGGCTTACGCCGAATACGCCGATATGATCTGGTGCGAAACCGGTAAGCCGGATCTGGAATTTGCAAAAGAATTTGCGGATGCGATTCATGCCAAATTCCCAGGTAAATTGTTGTCTTATAACTGCTCGCCATCATTTAACTGGAAGAAAAATCTGGACGATGTCACGATTGCTAAATTCCAAAAAGAATTGGGCGCGATGGGTTATAAATTTCAATTCATCACTTTGGCGGGTTTCCATGCATTGAACTACGGCATGTTTAATTTGGCGCACGGTTATGCACGTCGTCAAATGTCGGCGTTTGTTGAATTGCAAGAAGCTGAATTCGCAGCCGCAGAAAAAGGCTTTACTGCAGTGAAGCATCAACGTGAAGTCGGTACCGGTTATTTTGATGCTGTAACGCAAGTTATTCAGCAAGGCGTATCATCGACCACGGCTTTGCATGGTTCGACTGAAAATGAGCAATTTTTTGATAACAAAAAAGTAGCTTAAGGCGATTGAGGAGGAATTAACAAGTATGTTGTTAATTTTTCTCCTTATTTAGTCTTTAAAACTGAAAAAACCGCATCTCACAGGTGCGGTTTTTTGTTTTGGCAGGGCAAACGGTAGTAAAACGGGCTTTCCTAGTTGAAATCCGGTAAAATGCTGAAATTATTTTATCCACAATTTCTGGTCAGATACATACTTGGCATTATCTTAAGATAATTCTTGAGTGGTTTTACAACTGATCGCGGCGTAAATGGGATGCAGTTCATCCAGCGCGCCATAGATACCAACTCTTTCAACCGGCTTAATGAATAACATTCGTAATTTCTCGATTATTGCGCATATCGACCACGGAAAATCCACTCTGGCTGACCGTATTATCCAACTTTGTGGCGGCTTGTCCGACCGTGAGATGGAAGCGCAAGTGCTTGATTCCATGGACATTGAACGCGAACGCGGCATTACCATCAAGGCGCAAACTGCGGCATTGAACTACAAAGCCCGCGACGGACAAATTTATAACCTGAATCTGATTGATACTCCAGGTCACGTTGACTTTAGCTATGAAGTAAGCCGCTCGCTGTCTGCTTGCGAAGGCGCTTTATTGGTGGTCGATGCGTCGCAAGGTGTTGAAGCGCAAACGGTTGCCAATTGCTATACAGCGATTGAATTAGGCGTGGAAGTGGTGCCGGTTTTAAATAAAATCGACCTGCCATCGGCTGATCCTGAGAATGCCTGCAATGAAATCGAAGAAGTTATCGGGATTGATGCCAGCGACGCAGTGCATTGCTCGGCCAAAACCGGTTTAGGTGTAATTGATGTCATTGAATCATTAATTGCTAAAGTGCCACCGCCAAAAGGCGATGTAGATGCTCCATTGCAAGCCTTGATCGTCGATTCCTGGTTTGATAATTACGTCGGTGTGGTGATGTTGGTGCGCGTCATGAACGGCACTTTGCGCCCTAAAGATAAAATCTTGTTAATGGCGAACGGCTCGCAGCATTTAGTTGAGAGCGTCGGCGTGTTTACACCGAAGTCTATTAACCGTGATTCACTCAGAGCTGGTCAGGTAGGCTTCATTATTGCCGGTATTAAAGAATTAAAAGCGGCTAAAGTTGGTGATACCGTTACCTTGTTATCGAAACCAGCTGCACAACCGTTGCCTGGTTTTAAAGAGGTGCAGCCACAGGTTTTTGCCGGTTTATTCCCTGTAGAAGCGAATCAATACGAGGCATTGCGCGACTCTTTAGAGAAGCTCAAATTAAATGACGCTGCTTTGCAATATGAGCCGGAAGTTTCTCAGGCTCTGGGCTTTGGTTTTCGCTGCGGCTTTTTAGGCTTGTTGCACATGGAGATTGTGCAAGAACGCTTAGAGCGTGAGTTCGATATGGACTTAATCACGACCGCGCCAACCGTTATTTATGAAGTAGTACAGGGCGATGGCTCGATTTTGTTGGTCGATAACCCGTCAAAAATGCCAGATCCATCGCGCATTGAAGAAGTGCGTGAGCCGATAGTTACCGTCAATTTATACATGCCGCAAGAATATGTAGGTGCTGTTATTACCCTATGTACCGGTAAACGTGGCGTGCAGCTTGATATGAATTATCACGGTCGTCAAGTTAAATTGACCTATGAAATCCCGATGGCAGAAATTGTGCTGGATTTCTTCGATCGACTCAAATCCACTTCACGCGGCTATGCGTCGATGGATTATGAATTCAAAGAATACCGTGCCGCCGACGTAGTTAAAGTCGATATGTTGATTAATGGCGAAAAAGTGGATGCATTAGCCATTATTGTGCATCGGGCCAATAGTAATTATCGTGGCCGTGCGGTTGCCGCTAAAATGCGTGAACTTATTCCGCGTCAAATGTTTGATGTTGCTATTCAAGCAGCAATTGGTGCTAATATCATTTCCCGTGAGAATGTAAAAGCATTACGTAAGAATGTATTGGCAAAGTGTTACGGTGGTGATATCAGTCGTAAGCGCAAACTGTTGGAAAAACAAAAAGCCGGTAAAAAACGCATGAAGCAAGTCGGCTCAGTAGAAATACCGCAAGAAGCATTCCTGGCAATTTTACAAGTGGAAGATAAATGAACCTCCAATCAATTTTAGGTAATTTCGCATTAATTTTATTTATTTTGACAATCTTTACCGGTGCAATCTGGTTTTTAGATGTATTTGTATTGGCAAAGCAAAGAAAGGCCGCCGCCGATGCTGCATTAGCAGAGTTTGATTCGCGCCGTGCCAAGTTAAGCGCAGAAGGCTTGAAATTAGAAACGAGCAATCGGGAAGAGTTGAAAGCAACATTACTTAGACAGCCAGCTTGGGTGGAATATACTGGAAGTTTCTTCCCAGTCATTTTGTTGGTATTTTGCTTGCGTTCGTTTTTATACGAACCATTTAAAATCCCATCCAGTTCTATGTTGCCAACCTTGTTGGTCGGTGATTTGATTTTGGTCAATAAATTTACTTATGGTATTCGTTTGCCAATATTGAATAAGAAAATTATTGAGATCAATCAGCCGCAGCGTGGCGATGTCATGGTTTTTAAGTATCCCAAAGATATGTCCTTGGATTATATTAAGCGTGTGATTGGCGTGCCTGGTGATAAAATTACCTATAAAAATAAGCGCTTAACGGTTAATGGGCAAGAAGTTACTTATAAAGAGTTGCCAGATTTCCTTGATGAAGAGCGTCTCACTTACGCCAAGCATTATGAAGAAAATTTAACTGGGGTTCACCATCAAATTTTAAATGATGAGCGTGCGCCAACTTATGTATCTGGGGACCATTATTTTCCTCAAAGTGAATTATGTAGTTACGATACTGAAGGGTTTACCTGCACCGTGCCGAAGGGCCATTATTTCATGATGGGTGATAATCGTGACAATAGTGCTGACAGCCGTTATTGGGGATTTGTGCCCGATGAAAATATCGTTGGTAAAGCATTTGGAATTTGGATGAATCAAAACGTCATTACCAATTTTGATTTTAGTAAATTAAAGCGTATCGGAAGTTTTCAATAATAAATTACAAGATGGAGAAAAATATGGTTGGTTTGTCTAATCTACATAAGCAGCGTGGGCTCTCATTATCAGGTCTTATTTTAGCCTTAATACTTGTCGCTATCGCTGCTGTCCTTGGTATGCAGGTGGTGCCAGCTGTAGTTGAATTTCAAAGTATTAAAAAGGCAGCGACAGATGCACGTGATAGAGGGACTTCCGCGCCGGAAATTGAGGCTGCATATAATAAGATAGCGGTTGCCGGTTATATCACTTCCGTATCTGGAAAAGACCTTACCATTGTTAAGGAAGATGGTGTATATCAGGTGAGCTTTGCTTATGAGAAAAAGCTACCTTTATTTGGCCCTGCAAGTTTGCTGCTAGAATTTTCTGGTAGTACGGATAAACACTAGGTATTTTTATGAGTAAGTCAGCAGCATGAGTAATGATACGTTATTGCAAAATCGACTAGGCCATGTCTTTAATGATATGACCTTATTGCAGCAGGCTTTAACCCATCGCAGCCATAGTGTTTTGCATAATGAGCGCTTGGAGTTTTTAGGTGACTCAGTTTTGAACTGCGTAGTTGCCTCACTCCTGTTTCAAAAATATAGCACGATCGATGAAGGTGATTTGTCCCGGGTCCGTGCCAACTTGGTTAAGCAACAGTCGTTATATGAAATTGCCCTACGCTTGGATCTGGCGCAATTTTTACGTTTGGGTGAGGGCGAGTTGAAATCGGGCGGATTTCGTCGCCCATCGATTCTTGCCGATACGCTTGAGGCGCTATTTGGCGCTATTTTCCTTGATGCAGGTTTTAATGCCGCCAGAGATGTTATTTTTGGCTTGTATTTGCCTATACTAGAAACTGTTGATCCTGCAACGCTAGGTAAGGATGCAAAAACCTTATTGCAAGAATATCTTCAAAGTAAAAAAATCGCACTACCTGTGTACACCGTAGCGGCTACTCACGGTGCTGCACATAACCAGGAATTTGAAGTGGAATGTTCCATTCCTAAACTTGAGATTCACGTGTTTGGGACTGGCGGTAGTCGTCGCGCTGGTGAGCAAGCTGCAGCTAAAATGGCGCTAGAAGCCGCATTGGCTATGTTGTCTAAATCACCTGTTGCAAAACGAAAATCAAAACCACGCACCACTCAATTAAAATTAGCTGGAATTGCCACTGTACAGACAGATGAAGTAGTTTCAGATAAAACCAAAAGCCCAACAGTAGCCATTACAACTGGCTCGAATAACACAACATTACCAAAGATAGCATGACTGATACACCTCAAATAGATTTATCTGCAGACGATTTTCGATGCGGTTACATAGCCATAGTTGGCCGCCCGAACGTTGGTAAATCAACGCTGATGAACGCATTGATCGGCGCCAAGGTGAGCATTACGTCACGCAAAGCTCAAACCACTCGTCATCGTATTACCGGCATTCAAACCAAAGATCAAACTCAGTTTGTTTATGTCGATACGCCAGGGTTTCAAACCAAGCATTCAAATGCGCTGAATCGCACATTAAATCGCACAGTAACTACTACGCTCACTGCGGTAGATGTGGTTTTATATGTGATTGAAGCTGGTATGTTTTCACAAGCCGATATTTTGGTGCTCGAACTTTTGCCTAAGAATATCCCTTGTATTTTGGTTATTAATAAGGCTGATCACATTAAAGATAAAGCCGTTTTGATGCCGTTTGCGGCACAAGTCGCGAGTCGCTTTAATTTTGCAGCGATTGTTCCTGTCTCAGCACGACAAGGTTTTCAGCTTGAAAGTTTGGAAGCCGAAGTTAAAAAACTTTTACCTGTTAATCCTCCGATGTTTGCCGAAGATGATATTACGGATAAAAGTGAAAAATTCCTGGCTGCTGAAATTGTGCGTGAAAAAGTTTTCCGCTTTGTCGGTGATGAATTGCCGTATACCAGTACCGTATTGGTTGAAAAGTTTGAGCAAGAAGGCAATTTACGAAGGGTTTTCATCGCGATTTTAGTTGATCGTGATGGACATAAAGCCATGTTGATCGGCAAAAAAGGCGAACGCTTAAAAGAGATTTCTACCCAATCACGCCAAGATATGGAAAAATTATTCGGCGGCCCGGTTTATCTGGAAATCTGGGTAAAAATCAAATCTGGCTGGGCCGATAATGAAGCGGGCTTGCGCGCTTACGGTTACGAATAAATCAACCCCATATCTCCATGACGGATGCTGTAGATACGCATTTACCAGACTCATTTGAAACTCTTGAGTCTGCTCCACCGCCGATGCGTACGCGGCTGCGCAGCACCCCGATCCCATTACGCCCGTTGCGAGTATTAACGCAACCGGGCTTTGTTTTACATAGTTACCCCTACAAAGAAACCAGCTTAATTGTTGATGTGTTTAGCCGTCAATATGGGCGCGTTGCCTTGCTTGCCAAAGGCGCAAAACGGCCGCATTCACAACTGCGTGGCGCACTGCAAACATTTCAACCATTAACGCTGTCTTGGAGTGGTAAATCAGAGTTGCAAACGCTGACAGCGGCGGAATGGGTAGGCGGCATGCTGCCGCTCGAAAAAAATGCGCTCTTGTGTGGTTTTTATTTGAATGAAATCATCATTAAATTAATGCAGCGCGACGATCCACAGCCGCTTTTGTTTGATGAATATGTTACGACCATTAATCAGTTGGCACATGCTGAGCCCGCACCAATTGTGTTGCGTAAGTTTGAATTGAATTTACTTAAAACTGCCGGTGTTGTGAGCGATTTATCTTTTTGCACAAAACAGCGTAGTCGAGTTGAGCCTGATATCCTTTATATAGTTGATCCTGAGGCTGGAACCAGGCCTGCGCAAGAGCGTGATGGTGGAACCAAGGTGCATGGTAAAACACTGCTGGATATGCAGGCCGCAGATTACACAGACATCAATACGCAACTACAAAGTAAGTTTTTGATGCGCTCACTATTAGCGCATCATTTGCACGGAGCACCGATTAATACCCGACAAATTTTAATGGACCTACAAAATCTATGACTATTCACGATCGCATTCACATGCTGGAACTCGGTATTAACATTGACCATGTAGCCACGTTGCGTAACGCGCGAGGCACTACCTACCCAGACCCAATTCAAGCTGCTTTAATGGCGGAACATGCCGGTGCCGACGTAATTACGTTGCATATGCGTGAAGATCGCCGGCATATTAAAGATGCCGATGTACGCGCAATCCGCCCACAGTTAATCACTCGTATGAATCTGGAGGCAGCGGTAACCACTGAAATGCTGGATTTTGCTTGTGAAATCAATCCGCAAGACGTTTGTTTGGTGCCGGAACATCGTGCTGAAGTGACGACTGAAGGTGGTTTGGATGTCGTGAAAAATTTCACGCAAGTACAAGCAGCGATAAAACAACTGCAAACGCAAGGAATTCGAGTGAGCTTGTTTATTGATGCTGATGATGCACAAATTCAGGCAGCCGCTGAAGCTGGTGCAACCGTGATTGAAATTCATACGGGCCGTTATGCTGACGCAGTAAATCAAGTAGAGCAGCAAGCTGAGTTATTGCGAGTAAAGCAGGGTGTGTTAATGGGCGTGCAGCGCGGATTGCGCGTTAATGCGGGGCATGGTTTGCACTACACCAATGTTCAGGCGATTGCTGCAATTCCTGATATTAGTGAATTAAATATTGGTCACGCGATTGTGGCGCATGCTGTTTTTGTAGGATGGGAAAAAGCCGTGCGTGATATGAAGGCGATTATGGTTAATGCGCGATTAAGTGGGGGTTTAAATTTAGGGTTTTCAGGGGCTTAATGTGGTCTACGGTATCGGCACTGATATTGTTCAAATTAGCCGCATAGTGGCAACACTGGCACGGACTGGTGAGCGCTTTGCTGAAAAAATATTAGGCGCCGAAGAATTTTTGGAGTACCAGCAGCGCCATGCGAATGTTGGAGTGCACGGTCTGCATTATTTATGCAATCGTTATGCTGCCAAAGAAGCATTCTCAAAAGCGCTAGGCTTGGGAATGCGGGCACCGTTGAGTTGGCACACAATTCAAATTCTGAATGACAGTAATGGCGCGCCATATATTGTAACTAGTGGTGATTTGGCTGAGCATATGCAAAGTATGCAGCTAACAGCAAAAATTTCCTTGAGTGATGAAGTTGATTACTCCTTGGCTTTTGTGTTAATCGAAAAAAATAATGACGCCGCATAAAAAACTTATTATCCGCTATGTCTGAAGCGACTCCAGAACGTTTGCTACTTATTGAAACTGTAGCGAAACTCCCTCATTTGCCCGGCGTATATCGTTACTTTGATAATAATGACAAAGTGCTTTATGTCGGTAAGGCGCGTGATTTAAAAAAGCGTGTCAGCAGCTATTTTCAAAAAAATTTAGCCAGCCCGCGAATTGCACTGATGGTAGACCGGATCGCACGATTGGAAACAACGGTCACGCGCAGCGAAGCTGAAGCGTTGATACTTGAAAATAATTTAATTAAAGCCTTGCACCCGCGGTTTAATATTTTATTTCGTGACGATAAATCGTATCCCTATTTAAAAATCTCAGGGCAAGCAGTGCCGCGCATGATGTATTACCGCGGTGCGATTGATAAAAATAATCACTACTTCGGCCCCTTCCCAAGTGCCTGGGCGGTCAAAGAATCAATACAAATTCTTCAAAAAGTTTTTCAGTTGCGTAGTTGTGAAGACAGCGTTTACGCTAATCGTACGCGTCCATGTTTGTTGCATCAAATCCACCGTTGCAGCGCGCCTTGTGTAGGCATCATTAGTGAAGAGGATTATGCGCAGGATGTCAGCAACGCTGCGCAATTTTTGCGTGGCAGGCAAAGCGAAGTAATGCAAGTATTAGAAAAGCGCATGTTGGGTTATGCCGAGCAATTGGCGTTTGAGAAAGCCGCGGTGGTACGCAACCAAATGTCCGCTTTATCTAAAGTATTACATCAGCAAGGCATGGAAAGTGCGAATGATGTTGATCTGGATATTATCGCGGTATTTATCAAGGGTGGGCGTGCCTGCGTTAATTTGGCGATGGTGCGCGGAGGTCGGCATTTAGGTGATAGGGCTTATTTCCCTTCACATGTTGATGAGGCTGTAACGGAAGGTATATTGGAAGCGGAAGTGTTGCAGGCATTCCTGGCGCAGCATTATTTGGATCAATACATTCCATCGCTTTTAGTAGTGAGTTGTGTATTAGATGCTCCTGAATTATTGATTGCTTTAATGGAGCAGTGCGGACATAAAATTCATATGGTGACGCAGCCACAAGAGCAGCGTAGACAATGGTTGGAGATGGCACAGAAAGGCGCAGAATTAGCGCTGGCCAGATTACTTACTGAGCAAGGATCACAGCAAGCGCGCACTCGTGCTTTAGCGGAAGCGCTTAACCTAGATGCAGCTGATTTGGATGCCTTGCGTGTCGAATGTTTTGATATTAGCCATACTCAGGGCGAGGCAACTCAAGCATCATGCGTCGTGTTTTTGCACCATGCAATGCAAAACGCGGAATATCGCCGCTACAATATTAACGATATAACCCCAGGAGATGACTACGCGGCAATGCGTCAAGTGCTGCAACGTCGCTATGAGAAAGTAGCTAGCAATAATGGTGTGATGCCCGATATTGTGTTGATTGATGGTGGAAAAGGCCAAGTAGAAATTGCCCGACAAGTGTTTGTTGAGCTGGGCTTGGATATTAGTTTGATCGTCGGCGTATCAAAAGGCGAAGGCCGCAAAGTCGGTTTGGAAACGTTAGTCTTTGTTGACGGACGTGCTGCGCAAGAGTTGGGGCGGGAATCTGCTGCGCTGATGTTAATTGCGCAAATTCGAGATGAGGCACACCGTTTTGCCATCACTGGAATGCGAGCTAAGCGTGCAAAAGCACGACAGACGTCGCGTTTGGAAGAAATAGAAGGCATTGGAGCTAAACGCCGTCAGAAATTACTGGTACGATTTGGAGGCCTGAAAGGTGTGGCAGATGCTAGCATTGAGGACTTAGCTTCTGTCGATGGTATTTCACGACAACTGGCAGAGCAAATATATAAGCAATTACATTGAGACAATTATAAAACTATGCCATTTAATATTCCTATTTTATTGACCTGGATACGGGTCGCATTAATTCCACTAGTGGTTGGCGTTTTTTATTTGCCAGCAACTTGGTTGCCACCATTTGATCAAGGCGTTGCCTCAACCATTATTTTTATTGTTGCGGCGGTGACTGATTGGTTTGATGGATTCTTGGCGCGGCGGTGGAATCAAACCTCTGCTTTCGGTGCTTTTTTAGACCCGGTCGCCGATAAGTTAATGGTAGCTGGAGCGTTATTAGTGCTGGTGCAACTTGACCGGATAAATTATGGCGCTTTAATCGCTTTCGTCATTATTGGGCGTGAAATCGCGATCTCTGCGCTACGTGAATGGATGGCGCAAATTGGCGCATCAAAATCCGTGGCGGTCAGCTCGCTGGGTAAGATTAAAACCACCGCTCAAATGACCGCTATCCCCATGCTGTTATTCAACGGCACGTTGTTTGGGGTGTTTGATACATCCTATTGGGGCCAGTGGTTTTTGCTGGTCGCAGCAATTTTGACGGTATGGTCGATGTTTTATTATTTGAAGTTAGCTTGGCCGCTGATTAAAGAACATTCCGGAAAACTCCCTTAATTAAATTTTTAATGGAATAGGGCCAACATTTTCTTGACATGAATAGTCGTCCGTATATAATGTGCGCCTGTTCTGTCGGATGTAATGAATTTGTCGTATTTGTTGAATACGGCTTAAATGCGGGAGTAGCTCAGTTGGTAGAGCGCAACCTTGCCAAGGTTGAGGTCGAGAGTTCGAGCCTCTTCTCCCGCTCCATAAAAAAGACTAGACAGAGTAATCAAATTTAGTTAGAATCTTGGTCTTGTTCTTTAGTTGATTTTAACTGAAGATGGCAGTAGTTAATGTGTAATACGTAGTACATGTGAAGTAATAAGCGGGAGTAGCTCAGTTGGTAGAGCGCAACCTTGCCAAGGTTGAGGTCGAGAGTTCGAGCCTCTTCTCCCGCTCCAGAATTTAATGATTAACTTAGGTTAATTGTTGGCAGTAGATAAGAAGTGAAGTAATAGTATCAAGTAACATCGCGGGAGTAGCTCAGTTGGTAGAGCGCAACCTTGCCAAGGTTGAGGTCGAGAGTTCGAGCCTCTTCTCCCGCTCCAAGTTAAAAATTAGGAAGCATGTTTCGCTTCCTTTTTTGTTGGATGGCTTTATACCGAAGTTGTAGATATCGAGTAGAATAGCCAACCGATGGCGGGGTAGCAAAGAGGTTATGCAGCGGCCTGCAAAGCCGTTTAGAGCGGTTCGATTCCGCTCCCCGCCTCCAGAACAAAAAGATGTTTAGTATCGCATCTTAAAAGTCTATGCAGCAATGCGTGGAAAGTGCCCGAGTGGTGAAATTGGTAGACACATCGGACTTAAAATCCGCCGCTTTCGTGAATAACGGGCGTGCCGGTTCAATTCCGGCCTCGGGCACCAGTAGTATGAATATCCAATAAAATCAATTACTTGTAGTTGATAATAAAAATTTAAAAAGGAGCTTTTATGCTCCTTTTTTTATCCAAAAATCTCCGCATCTCCGCAACCATCTCCGCAACCAATCTAACTATTTGGTTGGCTTAACAGATTCACCAACGCGTCTATACACCGTTTCCGTTATCTGTTTATCAGTATGTCCAAGTAGTTTACTAGCATCGCCTAAGTCTTTTATTTCGCTTGCTGCTTTTGGACGAATATCTCTAAATTGGAATTTTTTAATGCGTTCGGATAATTCGGGATTTGTTTCTTTTGCGGTTTTTGCTGCTTGCTCACGCGACGATTCAAAGCGAGTGCGCAAAGTATAGGCATTCATTGGCTGACCATTTGGCAATGCAATCGGGCTAAGGCTCAATACTTTCTTATCGCGCCTGCGGATAGCATCAATCGTCTGCCCCAATGCAGAGCGATTGCCAAACTCATCATTTAATAAAATACGCAGGAATTTACCCGTTTTATTTTGCTTAACTGAAATTGCACTGGCATTAATATCGGCCAGACGCATTTTAAGCACATCAGCTGGTCGCTGACCGGTTAAATAGGCAATATCCATCGCGTCTTTCAACTCTTCTTTTGCGCACGCATAGACCGCATCCCACACTTCCGCATCAGCGTAAAAGTCGCGCGGTACTTCCTTATTCTTACGGATACCACGGCATGGATTTTCTTTTGCTGTATATCCCCATTCCCTTGCCATATTAAAAACGTGGGAAAGAAGAGCAAGTTCACGGTTTGCTCTAACTTTAGCTGTGCGCTTGTCGCGGTATTGCGCAATGTGCTGCGGCGTAATTGCATCAATCGGTGCGGAATCAAAGACAGCCCTTAGTTGCTTAATTTCGTGTCCGTTGTCTTTTTGTGTGCGTGCCGCCTTCATTGGAAAAATATCTTTTACATACCTATTGAAAATAACGCGCATTATTTTTACATCATCTGCGACCGGTACACTTTCAAATTCGGCCCATTTCCGCTTGGCCTCGTTTATATCGTTACCCAGGGGAATTTCCTTGCGCTTCCCGCTCTCATCACGTCCGTTATAATAAAAGCTCTCCCAGACCTTGCCACTGGCTAAGGTTTTTGTCCTGCGCAACATGCGCGGCGGCAAGTCTCGGGATGATGATTTAGGTCGCATTTAACTAGCCTACTCCAATTATCTAACACTTGAGAAGTCGGGTGACCAGCCGCCCGATGTAGTCAAGGATGCAGGCGATATTCCCGCTAACTTCAACCTAGCATACAGTCGACCAACAATTGCTTCGCCTGACTTGTTCTTGTGAAAAGTCCAGCCATTGCACGATAGCCACTCGATTTGATCGCCCTTGCGAGAGCTTCCAGTAATTTTAGCCAACTCATCAACAGCCAGAGTCTCGCTATCTATTTGCATTTCAAATATAGCACTCATCCTGTAACCTCAGATAATTGTCGAGCTAAAGCAAGCAAACGCGGATCCGCTTTGGTCATCACATCCAATAAAAGTCGCTTTTCTTCCAAGTAAACTTTAGCAAAAGCCGAATCGTGTTTAACGATGCTAGATGTGTTGCTGATTAAATCGGCGCACTTGATTGTTTGAATCCAGCTTGAACATGCAGCAAGCCTATCACGCGATTTTTGTTTGCGTTCTGCGCGGTTGCCCGTTTCCATATCGGACAGGCCAGACACGCCAAGCGCTACCTTTAAGCCAAACAGTTGCTCTATTTCACTGAGTTCAACACCGCAGCCCTCAACGCAATCATGCAGCCATGCCGTAGCAATCATTTCATTTATTGTGACGGACTGGGTAATGGTAACGATCACAGCAACAGTCGCAACTATTCCCGCAACTTCGGCCAAGTGATCAGCGTAAGGATTTCCCGTATATTTCCGTACTTGGTTCTTGTGCGCATCGCGCGCAAACATCATTGCGCGGTATCCTAAGTCACTCATGCCATTCTCGATTCAATAAGGTTGATTGCTGCTTGCACTTCGTTAAATTGCCGCACCTGTTGAGCAATTGAATCGCCATCGTTAAAACTACTTGCAAACGAATTGAATTTTTTAATCACGTCAACAACATCCTCATTTGATATTGGGCAAGTATAAAGTGGTACTGTAAATGTGGTATCAGAAATTGCGCTTATACCAGTAGCCCTGAATCCCGACTCTTTAATCCAAAACGGCGCATATGCTACTGGCCCAGTATGTTTGACTGTCTCAACAGGCCGCACCACTTCCGCATATTTTGTAAGGTCGCGGAACATTTCATCTGACGTATAGCTTTCAACATCACGAATGATTTGCGATAACTTAGTTTTGAAATATCCGACATCTAAGCCGTATTGGTTATTCATTGGTTGTCCTTTAAACTTTTAGAAACTAATCGGCACATTCTGCGAAATAAAACATTTGATCTTGGTATTTCAGCCTGCCAATTAAAGGAGTAGCCCGTATCATGTTCAAATGGCTCATCGGGATATTTTTTCTTGATGATCGCCAATGCCTCAGCTTTAATTGCAGACCGTTTATGCAAGTATCTTCGGCCTTTTATTGATGAGTGATAAACAGTCCTGGTTTCTACTGAAATCATCACTTCCCCAATGAATCAAGTATTGCTTGTGGGTTGATAGCCTTTATTTGATCTTGATGGCATATCCACGGCATGCCATTTGCTGCAGCTTCCAGCGCAGCCTTCGCAGCCGCAAGTTGAAGCTCTTTTACTTTGTCAGCGCGGATGTATTCGACATCATCCGATTCGTTAACTACGTCTGCATGGATAACGCCTTTTTCGCACGTAGTACGCATAAATTCGTTCAGGCCAGCTATTAATTGCGCTCATTTCAAGCTCCATGGGTTGCACAAAATGGCGGCGGCAAATATTGCCAATGAAGCTAACTGCGCTGGTAAATGCCATGCTCTTTTTCCTTCTGGGAACATGGCGCACAATCCACCAAATCCGATAAAATGAAACACAAGCCATATCGAAACTAAAAGCCACACTAACCAGCTGATTGTTTTTAACTCGCTCATTTTGCACCGCCTAGCTCGCATTGAAATTGGGAGATTGCGGCGTTAGCGCAGGCTCTAACCTCGTTCATGTCGTCAACGTTTGTTGATCTATTGGATATGTAGATTTCGTGTAATTTATCGTCAGTCAAGCTAGTGTTTATGGGTAGCGCGGCGATTCTCGCGCGCTCGGCTTTCGCGGCTGCGTTGGCCACCCCTCGGTAGCCACTTAAGTGACTTGGTGTAGTTTCGTAAGCATTGCGAATTTCAATATCCGTCAGCGTAGAAACAACTTCTGGCGCGACAGGTTCGCAATGACCATCCTCAAAATGCGCAGAAGATATTTTTCCGCAATGGGCGCATGTTGGGATTGGTTCAAATTTGGTTGCAATTTTCTTTTCTGCGTATGCCTGAGCTATCATGCTATCACCTCTACATTTGGATGACCTTTACAGCCGGTCTTGTAATCAAAGTTGTCGCACTTTCCCATAGGGATTACTTCATGACCTTGCGCTAATTCATCAAACAGTGCATTTCTGGCTTCGTCATAAGTCATATTCGTGCCATCATCATGCTCGAACATTTTGTATTCACGTTTCTTGGCACTATTCAGAAAGCCGCGAACATTAAGGCACATATGCCAGGTTGTTGGTACATTGGTTAATTTACTCATTCTGCTACCCCTTATCCAAACTTAATCATATAAATTAAAAAAATACGGCACTGTCACGTCAATTGCATAAACTAAAACAGGATCATTTCCAAAATGCGGGTGCGTTATTTGCTTCAACTCATAACCGTGCCATACCCGAATAAGCTCTTTTGATTTGTCGCCTGCTTTGGGATAGCCGCGACGAATAACAATCAGGTCAAATGCTTTACCTTCTAGCCGCTTTTTCCAAGTGCTTGCCAATCTAAATTCATGTGTTTTTTCACCCGATTTAATTTGGTCGAAATACTCACCCTTTAAATTTAAATATAATGAAGTCATGATTTGACATTCATATATTGAGCAACATGTAGAGCAATTTTTTCAGGTGCGCTTAAATTTCCAGCGCGCGCATTACAAAGTTTGTGCGCAAGGAAAATATTGCTAATATGGTTTGGCCCACCATGCGTTATTGAAACCAGATGCTCTTCCGACTCATCCTCAACAAGTACCGGACTCAAGCAATAAAAGCAGTGGCTGCCATCCCGCGCACGTACCGCTTGAAGGGTAACTGAGCTTTTCTTGCGTCGAGTTGTTGCCGGTGCTGCGCGCCATGAATGCGCACCCTTAAAAGCCTCCCACGCTTCCAGCGCCGGTTGCACAAACGAAGAGCCGCCCTTAGTGTTCCAATAAATAATTCCTGTTTTGTCACCTGCGCGAAACCGGACAAGCTCATATTCATTGGTTGGTTGCAGTAACTCGGCACCATTAGCAGATAGCCAGTTGCGAAACTGATCAAGTTTTAATGTGATCTGATTTTTTGACCAGGTAGTCATGCTGCCTCCCTATAAATAGTTGATCCTGTATGTTTAAACATTGCCGAATACGCCGCCAATGCTTCTGTTTTATCGTAGCCATCCCGTTCATGCTGGCGCACCCGGTGCAAATACCGGCCTCGCACGTAGCTCCCTGCTGAAATGTGATTCGGCCAGACGATATAGCCAAGAAATGGAATACCGGCCGTCGCCGGCGCAAGCCTGATTTTCTTCGGGTGAATGGTCAGACCATCGAGAGCCAGTTTTTGAACGATCAAATCACGGATAGTCGCTAGCTCTTCTTTAGAGTCAGCCAAAATCACCATGTCATCGACATACCTGATGTAAAGTTTGATACGCAGGACTTCCTTAACCCAGTGGTCAAAGTCATTCAGGAAGATATTCGCGAACAACTGGCTGCTGAGATTGCCGATCGGCATACCCTTTGCCGCGGTAGTGCGGTACATTCCGTCGGCCGGGAATAAGTCGTCATACTGGCTATCGGTTGCGAAAGAGTCGATCAGAGCGATCATCAGCACGCGTAAGTCATGGTCACCAATAAAGCGCAGCGCGCGCGCTTTCAGGATTTCATGATTGACCGAATAAAAATACTTGGAAATGTCTAGTTGCAGAACCCACTTGCTGTCGGCGCCGCGGCAAAACTGAGCCAGGCGGTTAACTGCAGCATGCGTGCCGCGCCTGGGCAAATTACCGTAAGTGTCATGGATGAATCGTGGTTGCCAGATTGGGAGTAAGTAGTCATACAGCATCCAATGTACGACACGATCCTTCATCGGCGCATCAACCACATGGCGGAACTTTTTTTCACGCACGGTGAATGACTTATAGGGACCGAACGTGTATTCACGATCGCGCAGCCGATTTTGAATCATGACCAGGTAACGCAATGGATCATCGCCAAAACGCTGCACGCGCAAGCTTTTTGATTTGTTCTTCTTTGCCTTCAACCAGTATTGATATAGGCTGTCGAGGCTTGTTAATTGATGGAAAATTGATTCATTGCCGCCTTCCGTTGCAGCGCTCGTAAGCCCCGCAACGGTTTTCGGTTTGGCAAATTGCCGTGCTTTCGGGGTATCCCCAGGAGATTTTCGACCAATAATAGTTGGCTTTACATGAGCATGCTCAGTGCCTAAGCGTGAAATAATTGGGTCAGCGGAAGCCGATGTTGTCGTTCTCGTAGTCAGGACTGTCGTTGTTGAGATTGAAGACGCCGGCATTGTCGTCCGAATTCCAGTAGCCGCCCCGAACGAGCGCATTGCTGGACTTTCCAGAAAATCCCCCTTGTTGATCATGATGGTACCTTTGCAGCGCGAATCACGCCGCCAAGTAACCGACCAAGCTCAACAGCTAAACCGACTCGGTGCTCAAATGCGAATTTAAGATTGTTTAGCCGTGCAGCCTGGGCAAGATAATGCTTGAGTAGATCGATGTCTGCCGATATTTTGTTGAGTAAAGCTGATTTTTGCACCTCTAAACCGTAGGCAAAAATTCCGCGCATGATGCGGGCCATGCAGACGCGGATATTTTCGCCAAACGTTACGCGAATGTCCCGTGGCATTTTGATGATGTCTTGCGTCAAATGAAGGTCAAGGTCTTGCGCTTGCGACTTCAATTTAAAGCCGGACGAGTCAGGATTCGACAAAATTTGCTTGGTCGTGACCTTGTTAATTTCGCCGCGCTGCTGCAGGTCGTAAATTACCTGGCTAACCACGTCATTAGATATAGCAGATAAAACGGACGATTTCCCTTGAAAATTATCCGAAACAAAAATGTCATGGCCGCTTGCTTTAGTTCCGAGAGCAACGACGTAAGGTATTTGAAAATCATTAACAATGGACCATAAACGCTTTTTGAAATTACTGGAAGGGAAGCCGACGCGGATATGCGGCGCATCGGTTGTTCCGACCAGTTGCACCTTGTATTGCTTGAGCACGCTTAGTGCGTGAGCTGATTTGTCGTAACCGTGAAGGAATTTGCCAGCTTGCACCAAAATTAAATGATTCGGGTATTGCGCTTCAAGTTTTGCTGAAATGCTCGCGACTGGATCCGCTTGACCAAGACCGACATCAATACCTTTAAAGGAACTGATGCGAAATTGTTGTTGCTCGTCTTTGGTTGGGCGTACGGTGTTCATGTTATTTTTTCTTTAATTTATACTGCGTGTAATTTATCGTTGCAGAGTGCAAAAACTCGCTCGCATGTTTCAACATCAAACCAGCCTATGTGGCATTCATTCACATCTTGTATCCCAAGTGCTTCCGCAAGCCATGCATATGCCGCACTTCTGGTCATACCGCGACTTTGCCAAATCGGGTTGAAAATGTTTTTAGCCTTCTTTCTTGCGTCTCGCACATCTTCATTTGCTAGAGTTCCGAGTGGGATATTTGTAAATGGGTGAAGACCTACATAGCTATCGCAATCATCACCTTCGCATCTATACGCCCACGGCCATTCCCCGTACTCTCGCCCGTAAATTTCACTGTTATTAACCAATTCAACTGCACTCTTGCAGTGCGGGCAAATTGTTGGAATTGGCAGTGGGTTACGTACTCGCGCAGTTGCCTTGCGTGACGGATTGCTTGGCGTAATCGGGGCTGTGCGTTTCGGCAAAACTCCTGATTTCTTCATTGCCTCATACATTTGAGTATTCATGCGATTTGCTTTATTCGTTATTTAGAGAGGTCACAGCTACGCCGTGACCCGTTACCAGAGATCAGTGACCCGAACTATTTAAAGGTGCAGCGGAAGCCGACGTCGTCGTTCCCGTAGTCAGGACTGTCGCGGTTGAGAAGGAAGACGCCGGCATAGTCGCCCGAACTCCAGCAGCCGCCCCGAACGAGCGCATAGCTGGACAGATCGCAGCCAGCGCTTGGATACCAGCCCATGCCTTTTGTGTAGGATGGCGCTGGCGCCGTCGTGATCGATGGCGAATCAGCGGCAAACGCTTTAGCCACAATGCCGTTTTCATCGCCTTGCACATCGTCAAAAATCCATGTGTAGCAGTTGCCAGCGAAATCGAATACGCGCTCACCGGTGGACAGTTCATGCCAGCGGCGTTCGTCTGCGTCTTCTGACTCGTATGTGCCAGGCTGCGCTTCGTCAACGCTGTAATCGCGAATGCCTTGGAAAATGCTTCCTTCGCCAACGATGCCACTTGTCCAGTTAATTGCCTGCTGGGCGATGTTGTGCGCAATCGCTAAATATTGGGTTTCAGTGATCAGCTTCAAACCGGCTTTTTCGGCTTCGGATTGTGCGTCGGCAAAGTTGATTTCCACCCATGGTGCCGCAGTCGCGGTGATCGCCAGCGCATCATTTTCGCGACCGGTGATGTATTTGCCGACTTTGAACGCTGGAACAACGGTGCCGTTTGGCAGAGTGGTTTCCGGTACCGTTACATATTCGTTGACTACTTCTGCTTCTTGCTCTAATGCTGCATCCATGTTTATCTCCAAATTAACTACGTTAAAAGGTTGAAAAGAAAATTACTGATTTACTGCTTCGCCACCTAAAGCTAAAACCAAATCATTCAGCAAGCCGTTGAGCTCGCCGCACATCAGCACAAAATCACCGTCCAAACGTTCATCTTCATGCTGAGCATTAGATTTTTCGGTAAGCACATCGAGAGCTCTAACGCGCTTAATTGCCAAGTTTTCAGTCAGCACAAATGAAACTTTGTCGTTCCAGGTCAACGCCAATTTTGTACATTGTTTGCCGCCGGCGATGTGGTTGGCAATTTCGACCGGATCAAGGTTATGTCGCGTATATTTGACGGTCGCTTTAGATTGTCCGCTTGAGCGTAATTCAGCATCTTGATCAATCGTGAAGCCGTCTGGCGCTTCATTACCTGACAGCCAATCCGTCATAGCACCCAATGGCGACAAATTCACACGCAACGATTCGATAGGGAATTGATCAATGCATTTCAGCATCAATTTAAGAACCTCATCAGAACGACCAGGGCTTGATGCATCGATTACGAGCCAGCCGTTTACCGGATCAATCCAAACGCTTGTATTGGTACGCGACGCAAAGGCACGGGGCAATAGCTCCTCGGTGACTTGCTCTTTGAGTTCCTTTAAGAGCTTGCGGCCCGGCTTGAAACCCTGCTGCTCTTCGACTTCCTGAGCACGCGCTTTAACTGCGGCGTTGATAACAGAAGAGGGTAAAACCTTCTTTTCCGTCGTAAAGCACAGCAAAACCTGCTGATTAACCAGGTGGACTAAATCGCCGTGTTCGCGTGGTGCGCTCCAGCCTTGACTTGCAGATTCACTGGCGCCACAAGGCTGGAATTGATGCGTGCTGAGCTGTGCATTCAGTACTGGAATCTGGGCTTTGAAACTTTTAGCGACGCGATAGACCTGCAAATTTTTGAACCACATGGTTATTTTCCTTGGCTGTTTGATTGATTACGCTGCGATTGATAGACTTGAATAATCCATGCGTGAAAGCCAGATTAGTGCTGTCTTGGCTGGAACATGGAAGCGTTTTGCGATTGCATCAAGCAATTCTGCGTCACTCGGTTGATCTGGTTTTTCAGTGCATGATGCTGGAATGGCGGTCAGTCTTACGCATGCTGCTTGTGTTGCGGCAGCTTCTGCCTGCGCAGTCGCTTCGACCAAGGCTTGTGCTGCGACCATTTCGGCTTGCTTTAATGCTGTGGCATTAATTTCAGCTTGTTCTTTAGCTTCGAATTCGGCCTTATCTGCAGCTAGCTTATCGGCTTCCGCACGGGCTTCTTGCTGTAGCTTGGCAAGCGCGGCGTGCTCTAATTCAAGTTTGGCATTGATTCCAGCCTGAATTGCTGCTTGCTCGGCGCGCTGACGATCAAGTTCTGCGCGCTCCTTGGCTTGCTGCTCTGCAATGCGCTCCTGTTCAGCTTTAATGCGGGCGGATTCTTGTTCCTGAGCCAGCTTTTGCCGGGCCTCTTCCTGTCGACGTGAGTCTTCTTCAACCTCAATTTCGCGCTGGTTGGTTTCCATTGCAGTTAATTTATTGATCACATCGCTGCGAACCAATTTGTATTCAGGTTCGAATTCCTCAAAAAATTCAAAGTCGGTTTTCAATGTCAGCGAAATAATAGATTCGGAAATTTTTGAAGATACGGTGCCAGCCAGAACCGTCGGCAGAACCTTCACAGCTGCGATACGCTCCTGAATGGCGCTGATACGCTTACGGTTCGCTTCGATCTTGGCTTGTTTTTCGGCTTCGATCTTGGTGTCCCATACATCACGCAGACCAAGCACCCGTTTTTCTTCCGGTTCGATTAATGCGATCAGCCGGTTTTCCTCCTCAATAATGGCTTTGCTGAATTTGGTTGCATCTTCGCGTGCTGCCTTACCGGTCGCCGCAATTGACGTGCGAGTATTTCGTAATGCCATGCCGGCGCTATGAGCCTGGGCACGGCCGTCAGCATTAAGAACCTCTTTAATATCTGCTGACTTTGCGGCCAACTCGATTAAGGCCAGTTCATGCTCTGCTGATTTGAGTGCAACTTTGGCGCGCTCTGGTAAAGTAATTTGAGTGTTCATGCTGCTTCCTTCAAATAGTTAAATGCTTCTGTATTTTTTACGGAGCGGAAAAACGCTTCTTTTTGCGCAACAAGATTTGAAAAGCGACCTAGCTTTACAACCATTTCGTCAATGAAAGCGTCATCACGCAAAATGCGCTTGACGTACAATTCAATTTCAACGGATTCAAGATCAGGAACGTACATAATGAAATCGCACCACTTACGATTAGTCAGCCACATTCCACCTTGCATTTGATGGATATATTCAGATACATCGCCAGTGATTAGCATTTGCTCGATTTTGATACTGTCGATTGGTGATTTGATTTCAATCAAGCCGTCGTTATCGACTAAGCCATCAGTGCTATAACCAAAGCGGTTTTCATCAACGCAAATACCGGCCTCGGTTACAAAGGCGCCAGTACGGCCTTCGTATAATCGGCGCGCATGCACCTCCATTTCGTGGCCGCGATTCAATACCCATGCTTTCGGCGGTATGCCGTACATGTGTCCGCTGATGCGCTCAATCGCTAAATCAGAGGCGTAGCGCTTGGCACCATCTGAATAATCAGTAGTAATTTCACCTTCCAGTGCTCTGGCGACCGTCTTTGATTTAGGTGGCGCTGCATAACCAGCTTTGATCATGGCTTCTTTTTGCCCCACTCCCGAAAGAAGGGCGTCAACATAGACTTTCTGCTTTTCATCCAACCCGCCGACCTCAATGCAGATTTCAGAAAACAGGCTGGCCGTGATCAGGCCAGACCGGGCTTGCAGCCATTCTTCGCTGCCCTGAATGCATTCTAAGAATTTCATGCTGCCTCCTTGGATTCTGCGTTATTCATTGCATCCACGAACGATGCAGAGCCTTGAGTTGCCGTGTTATCAATGGTGCGCTTGGCTTCTTTTGCGGCTAAGTCAGTGCGATGCTCCGCAATTACCTTTTTGAATTCTGCGTGGTGAGTCGGGTGCTTTATCAGCAATTGGTTGTTTGCCTTCCAGAAATTGAGCGCCTCATCATCTGTTTTTGTAGCCTGGGCAGATGCCAGTAGAGTTGGCATATCAACGTTAGGCTCAACAACATCTGCCGTTCCCATATTTCTAGATTGTGGCTTTTGTGGAGACGTATCAAATTCATCAGGCGTATAAACGCCGAGAATTACATCTGGCGAAAACAATCTTGCCCAGCGCTTTACAGCCAAGTAGGCAAGTTGCTGTTTAGGGTCTGACGCCCACAATGGGGAATTTCTGACACTAGCCTGAACAAGCAATAATTCAAGAACTCGCGGCTCAATCTCGCCCTTGAGAATTGCTGAAACTCGTATTCCAAGGCCGAGCTCATCTTCCAGCGTAGAATTTGGGACGCGAAATTGATATGCTTTTTTCCCATCCTTGGCAGGCATATCTATTACCTTGGTCTTGCCGATAATTTTTGCCCAGTCGCCAAACCATTCGTATGCAAAACGACTCTCAGTTACGCCGCTGGACTGAATGACCGCATTTACAAGCTGGCCTTCATAGCCAAGAATGCCATTAACAGTGTGCGTCTTTTGAGCTACTGCGAACGGGTTCATCTTCCATTGAATGGACTGCATAACGATAGCCATGCAATCACCAACATTTCCCTTTAAATGATCTGGGATAGTCGATTTACCTTTAGCCATAATTTCAGCCATGCGATACATTGAATCCATGCTGGCGGCGTCTAAAATCAATGCGCCGCTACTAGATGGAACAATGTTTAAATCCGACTCTTGATTTACAACTTCGGTAATTTCATTCATTTCATACGCTCCGTAATGATTTTTTAATTGATTTAAAAACGTTCCAGCCTGATTCGCGATACTTGCCGTACATGCCGACAACTAACCGGACTTGCTTCATTTCACACCCGTCATGTTTGACGCTTGAATCTGTAAAGCTTTTAATTCGTGCTGGCGCTGCGCGTGGTCAGCTTTAGCTTGAGAAATGGATTCATCCAAAACTTGCTGATCCAAAACCTCGTCTTGGTATCCGTCATCAATAAAATTCAAAGTACCGGCAACAATCACGAGAAGCACAATCAACAACAGGTAATCTGCAATGAGTTTTCTAAACATTTTCATGCTGCTCTCCAGTTAAATTCGGGTTGGTGCCGGTTCCAAAGCCGGGTTGTTTCGAGCGACCAATAAACAGCCTTCCGTGTACACCAACACATAAAGCCCTTAATTCCCATAAAGCAGGGTTTACTAAGTTAACTAACAAGCAGGTTTAAAAAAATTAACAGGTGCTAATGCTGTTTTTTAAGGGCTTTATGTGTTGGTTCCGCCTTAGAAGCCAGCGCGGAAACTGGGAGGATTTGTCGAACACCTCAGTCGGCTGTATAGCGTTCAGCTCGCTTTGAAACTTTGCTTGTCACAGCTACGCCGTGACCCGTTACCAGAGATCAGTGACCCGAATTATTTAATGGTGCAGCGGAAGCCGACGCCGTCGACCCCGTAGACAGGACCGCCGTAGCCGAGACGGAAGACGCCGGCATAGTCGCCCGAACGCCAGTAGCCGCCCCGAACGAGCGCATAGCCGGACCAATCGCAGCCAGCATTAGGTCGATAACCAACGCCCTTGGTTTGTGACGGATAGCCAGCAGTAGTCAAGGATGGGGAGTGTGCTTCGAATGCCTTAGCAGCCACGCCTTTCTCATTACCCTGGACGTTATCGAATACCCACTGGAATACATTGCCGTTGAAGTCGCAAACTTGCGCACCATTGGAAAGCGTCATCCAACGGCGTTCTGTTGCATCTGTCGGAACATAATCACCAGGCTTAGCGCCGCCGCCTTTGCGAATTCCTTGATACAAATCACCTTCACCGACCTTGCCGCCGGTCCAGTTGCAATCCTGTTGCGATAAGTTGTGCCCGATAGCAAGCCACTGAGTTTCAGTGATCATGTTGTAACCGGCGGCTTCACAAGCCTTCTGCGCGTCGTAAAAGCTGATATTTGTCCAAGGCTTCAAAGTCGGATCAAATGACACGGTGCCATTGGTTGACTTGGTGCTGATGTGCTGAGCAACTTTAAAGGCAGGAACAATCAAGCCACATGGCAGATTAGTTTCTGGAACTTGAACAAATCCGGCGGGAACATCCGCAAGCGAAGCAAGCAATTCAGGTGAGCCTTTGATTACTTTGCCGTTATTCAAAATCAGGATGTGACCAGCGCTGTTCTGATACTTGTTCATGCCTTCCCATTCGGAAACATGAAAGAGGCCGTGAACCGCTTTAGTGCCAGCGCGCAGCGTGAACGTTGCTTCTTGGATTAATTCGACTTGCATTTAGCTCTCCAGTGGTTGATTTGTATCCGTGATTTACGCTTCTGACTCAACGGCAGCTTTTGGTAGCTACTAACCTTTGGGTGTTTTTTCTGGGCTCCCAATATCTCCAGATTTCCTTACTGGCTATTACGCAGCTTGTAAATTCTTGCCAAAGAAAGCGCGGTCATAATTAATGCGACTCGCTTCAACTGCCATTTCTTCGGCGCTTGGTGATTTCATCGCTTCAATTTCTTCCGATAGCAACATGAACAAATTTGTGTGTGAGCCTTTATTCAACCGGTCAGCAACCTTTTTAAAAATATCCGCCTGGTCACCGTTGAATAATTCAATGACGTCTTGCTCGGTGAATTTTTTCATTTGCTTGCCTCTGTTTGCTTGTTCGATAGAGTGATATTAAGATTTCTTAATATTCAAGTCAATAAGAATTCTTAATATTTCCAATAAATCGATGTTGCGCCGCAACAAATTTGAAGTTTAAGTGCAGTTATTTTGCGTAATGCGCTGATTTTTTGATGTTGTGAGTGCAGATTTATTGCTATGAATCTGCATAATCGGCAGATATGTAGCGCCGGTAGGAGTGGAATGGCGTAAAAAAACCAGCATATGCTGGCTGGTTGTAAACTTTACTGAATTGGATTATGATTTATTTAGAAGAGCAGAGCGGCGCGAACCGCCCTGTGTTTCTAGGTCACAACCAACCAATGGAATGAAGTGTTGAGAGCAAAACAGCCAAGGCTGTGATGCAATGCGCTACATCTATTTTTAGGCTCACCTTTACTGCTTTAAATGACAGTTTCAACATGGCAATAAGCCTTATTTACGCTGGCAGCGCTGCCAACTGATTAAGGTCGGCATTTATAGAGCGCCGTTGCTTGGCGCTTGCTGTTGTAAGGTGCACCTTGTTTCAGCTGTACTTGATTGGAGACATCCGTACTCCAATCGTCGCAGCTCAAGCGCGATACCTTGAAATCCATCTTGGTGTCGCGTTATCACCTTTAGCGGATTAGCAGTCCGCAGTCTGGGTGCTACCCCAGATTCTTAAAACCTCTCCTGCTTTTTTGGAGGGGATTTTTTGATAAAATTAGACACATCAACATGCGCTCTTTTGAGTATAGTTAATGCATTATCATGACGCTCTTTCACATACCCAAAATCTGGCCTTGAAGCACAAAGCGCATCGACCATAATAACCATTTCAGGAATTTCAATGCCGCTTTCGACTATCGCTCTAAATTCAAGCAAGAAGTCCATATAAAAACCACCATCTGCAGGAATAGAGCCCATATCAGAAGCTACGCTACCTCGTGAAAATTCCAGTATGTCAACCCCCATTTCTTTAAAAGTTGGGAGAGCGTGATGCCATGCGCCGCCCACTAGGTCGCCAATAATAGGTAGATCGCTCTCTGAGCAGCGCATCATTAGCCCATGATTTAGCAAGTGTTCTCGTGGTGTTTTTAGATAAAATCTCGCGTGATAACACCATAAAGCAGCATCATTCTTTCTGTCATACTGCAATTTAACAAGCATATCTCTAGCTTTTTCCGCTAATTTTTCAGCGGCACCAAAATTAGTCAATGTAATGCGAGGTTCTTCGGCCGCAATTTTTTGTAGTTCAATTGTTTTTTCATTAGCCGCGTCCAGTCGAGTTGACACCGTCTGGAAATCGCTTGAATGAGTTGCTATGCTAAGTAAAAGATTTATTTCCTTTACAAGCTCAGTGGCTGTTTTTACTTTCATTTCAAACTCAGCCCGCTCTAGAGAATCAACTTCCAGCTTTGAAATAATTGGCGGGATTCCGCCTGAATTTAATTTCCAAACTCCCACGTGCATTCACCTGTTAAATAAAATATTGAAAAATGATTACAATCGCCGTATACGCAATAAAAAACCCGCCGTAGCGGGTTTGGTTTAATAGGTAAAATCTTAATCTTGATCTTCGAGTATTGCCAGGACGGAAAATACACCTGCTACTGACAAACTCATTCTGCTGGCCTCAACGAGGCTTTTTACAAGATCACTTGAAAAAACACTGAAGGCCAAAATCAACAAAGGAAATAGCGCGGCTCCGTTGGCAAAATCAATTCCGGTTTCTCTGCATAAAAATATTTTTGCTGGAGAACTCCTGAGTCGGTATTGCTGAACTAGCGTATATAAAAGTCCGGAAATGACTGAGCATATATCAATCCAATTTCCATCCCAATGGATAGCGAACCCTGTCACTTGCGATCAGGCCAAATGTGATTGAACTGCCCCTACAACACCGCCGATGGCAGCGCCGATAACGTGCAAATCGAATGGCAAAGCAACCCAACCAAGAAAAGTGCCGGTCAAAACCGACCCGATTAATGCGCCAGCTGCAATAATTTTTAATTTATGTATGGTGTTATTTTTCATATACAAACTCCCGATTTTTTAGATTTTACTATTCAAGTAAATCTTTTATTATTTGATGATCAAATATAACAAGCGACAGCAGCTGACATTTGCAATTTTGAATCATAGAGGCAAATTTCCTTTAGTGGCGTTCGCGATGAATCGACCAAGAAATATGCGTATATGTTAGCAAAAATGCGAATTTCGTACAAGAAATAACAACCTAATCCTTGTTATTTCAAGACAATTCGTTATTTCGTTGTCCTTTACGTGTGTTTTTGTAGTAGGTCAGCCTGTGGATAACTTTTTGCCTCACCATATTTCTTTTTGATAATTTTTATAAAATTTTGGTGATTTTCATTCTCAAAATCACTCTCACGCAAACATATCGAAAAGCTGAGATTTGTCCATGCATCTGTCAGTCGTATATATCGTGCTTGAAAATAGCGTCTCGCCGTTGACATCGGCATCACAGCAATTCCAATGGAGTGCTTTACAAGCTCACTTTGCATTTCGGCAGTGCCGGTGCTTGCGCGAATGTTGACGGATTTTCCGTTTGCCAGTGCCGCCTCATGCATCAATCCGTTAATTTCGCCCTGGGTAATATCAGTCACAAAATCATATTCCAGTGCCTCTATAAATGAAATTTGCTTAAGTCCGCGCCGATTGATTGGGTGCTTATGGTTAGCTACTACTACGAGCGGCTCAGTTTTGTATTCAATTAAAACCAGTCCCGCCACCAGCGGCTTGGTTGGTATCAGCCCAATATCTGCTGCACCACTCAATACCTCGCCAAAAACTTCAGTGTGGCGCATTGGTTCCGTTGCCACCCGCATATTTTCATTTTCTTTTAGCAGGCTCCCAATCGCTGGCACTGCATCTGCGATCAGAAGAGCAGGGGATGACACAATTCTTAGTGCTGGACTATCCGTCAGGCTGGCTAGTTCTTTGCGCATATTCTCATCAGAAGCAAGCATCTGGTTTGCATGCTTCAAGGCTATTTCCCCAGCCTTTGTTAGTCCAAATGGCCCCGATCTTGTAACAATTTTCACGCCAAGTGAATTTTCTATTTTTTTTAAACGATCTGAAAATGTAGATTTTGATAAGCATAATTTCAGCATCGCAGTCTTAAAACTGTCAGATTTCGCTATTGCTAGAATTATTTCGAGGTCGTACATAAATATTTTTTGCGAAGTCGGTATTTTTACTTTATTTCAATCCTCCTATGGAGCAAGATTTTTTACAATAATCCAATATTAAGTATTCCGGATTATCCGCCAAAAAGGACGGGAAAGCCGGAATCACAGGTAGTGCATTCCGCAATTAGTTGCAGTATTATTTTTGCTGAATTTACTTATGCGCAATTGTTGGACATGCGCAACCCGAACGCACGGATGCATTCAGATAAAATATTCAAGGGATTATGGAAATTAATACTGAGGAGAGGGATTTGATTATTGCGCTTAGGATTTTGCCAAAAGATATTGCGGGCTCGATTTTTCGGACTGCCGCATCTCAATTGAAAATATATTCATCGACAGAGGTGGGTGAGTCTTCTGATCGCGCGGCGGAAGTGGTGACCCCACCGCGCAGATTACGACTCGTCGTTGGCGGCAGTTGATTCTTTAGGGGCTTCTTCGGCCATTGTAGTAATAAGGCTTTTCCCGCCAGCGGTAGCCTCTCGGAAAAGCTTAATTAATCGCATCTCAGGCGGCGTAAGGTGTGCAACTTCAGTGGTTAAAGGTTTTATTTCATCGGTCATGTATAGCTCCTGTATGAGTTAAAACTTTTATTAATCCGCCTAAGATCGAGATATTGTTTCGTTATTTTTTTCTAGCATGTCTTTTGATAATGACATTATCGATAATTTACCACTATTTGTTGCTTTTCTGAAATTTGTGATTAATTCGGTTTCTTGATCACTAATCCATAATAAGTGCAGCTTCTCGCTTGATTCAGAAGCATTCCTTACTTCTGCGCATTCATCATGGGTGCGAATTAAGTGTCTGTCGGCTTGCAGTGCGCTCATAGCCACTAACGCCAGCCTGGGGCTAATTTCCTCTAGTCGTACCTGAAATGCTTTTGTGTAAGCAATTGCGGCCTCTAAGCCGATAGGGCGCAATCCATTTATGTGTTGGTAAATAAGTGCTTGCCCACCCTTAATCTTATGTTCTCGCGCAAAAGCCGCACGATTAATACCATAAAAACGCTTATTTAGTCGCTCTGCTTCTTCAAGTTGATTCCATATTTTCATAGCAGCAATGCTATATAAAACATGCAATAGCATTGCTATAGATCGACTATGATTGTTGTGCGGAGTTAATTAGCCGAGCGACGTTTAATTTCTTGGGTGGCGATTGATCGCCTAAAGCTGGAAATTAGCTCGCCTATGTTTTGGTGAGCTCATGACTGCTTAATTGGGTGTGGTTAGGCTGCGTTTAATTTTTTAGACGGCGCCATGGGAACTTCTGTTTCCTTTGGAGCTTCATCGGAAATCGTCAAAATTAGTGACTTACCAGCATCTGTTGATTGTCTAAATTTAGCTAGCAATTCAGCCTCTCTATTTAATTGATCCGTTTTATCTTTCGATGCCGTCAACTGCTCATTACTGCGCTTTATTGCAATATTGTGTGCCTGGTGCAGTTCTAGAGCGTCTTGAGCTGCATTTAGTATCTTGTTTCGGCCCCTACCATCCGTTGATTCCATGAGCTGAATAACCGCTTCAATGTCAGGGTGAAACTTGGTGCGAACCTCGATAGGCTCAACGTGCTCAAGATTTGGTTTTCCCCTGCCTGTTTCCAGCCATAACGCATTTACGCCTAGCACTGACGCAATCATGGGTAGCTTTGTTGAGCTTACCGACTTACCTGATTCCAAATCAGAAATTGCAGGCGCGCTAATGCCCACCCGCTTTCCAAGTGCTGCTTGAGATATTTTTTTAAGAGTTCTTAACTCTTTAATTCGTGTACCTATTGACATGGGCAGATTGTTACATAAAATTATTTAAGAATACCTATTGACTTTAATGTTAAGTATTCTTAATATTCGTTTTATGAATATTCAGAAAACCATTTCATTAATTAAGTCGGCTGGACTTACGCAATCTCAAATTGCAAAGTTTGTTGGCTGCAGTGCGCCAAACATTAGTGATCTAGCCAATGGCGTACATGGTCAAGTTCGTCCTTCCAGCAAGGTTGTAGACGGACTTAGAAAACTATTGTCTGAACATGGTTTGCAAGAAATTTTAGACCCCTAATAACGTTTAACTTCCATCGCATCACCAGTTTTAACCGAAAGCCTGAAATTAATTATAGGAGCACCACTATGAAAAACAAGCAAAGCAGAAACATTGCAGTTCAAGTCAACTTAACACCTGATGACTATGTCGCTATCAGCCAAAAATTTAAAACTTTGGGCTTATCTAATAGCGGTGGTTTTCAGTATTTAGCTAAGCGTTTCGGTTCTCAGCTTGATATGAATGTTAGCCCAATCGTGATTCAGAAAGATAGGCGCAAAGCACCAGTAAAGTGCCAGCACTTTCCGGGCCGCGCTCGAAGTAGGGCTGTTATGCGCCAATGAATCAATCGGATTAATGACAATAAAAAGGGTGAGGAGCCTTGATGACTGAATTAAAGCAAGCAGAGGAATTGGCTTCACGTGCATCAACAAGGTTTTATGAGGTTGATAGCAAAGTAATCGCAGATAAGAGAGAGAAAAAAAATACCGAGGGACTGCTTGAAGATTGGAATGTAAAGCGCAGAGAGTGGCGACACGCAGAATGTGTTTTAGAAAAACTCCGTTAGCTGTTGAAAATTAAGGGTCAAGAAAAAATGAAAAAATCACTTCGAATTTTAAAGGCGTTCAACCTAGCTGCGCTTTTATTGGCACTTTTTTTAATCGCTGATTTTTGTAGTGGATGGGCTGGTATCGCTTTACTTATTTTAATTTTCACCTTGTTTTTCACTAGTCACGCCGAAGGAATGGCTGACCAGTATCGCAAAAGCGTGGATGACGATTTAAATCCGCCTGGCGCGCCGGTCACTGACTTTCCTGAATTAAATTTGTAGCAAAGCCCACATAGCACTAACTATCGGGCGATGTAGTTAAACCAACTGAACCGTAAGGGATTAATCATGAATGCAGTAATCGAAAAAACCGAACTCAATCAGGCTCAAGTCGGCCTGTACAAGAAATTCACCGTTGCGCGCACCGATGGCAGCAGCGAGCCTGGCGGTAAGCATGAGCATGATGAATATTTTGTCTTGAATTTAACTACAGATAAGCATGCGCTTCCGGCGTTGAAAGCCTATGCCAAGTCTTGTGCCTCTGAATTTCCTATTCTGGCTACTAATCTTCGCGCCAAAGCTAAAGCGCTTAACCACGATGAATATGTAACGGTACCGGAAACCACACTGCCGAACGGTGTAGTCGTTCCTGAGTTTAAGGTCGGCAAATACATCACTGGCTGTGAAGATGAACAACTTGCGATCAATGCAGTTGCAGCACCATGGGTAGAAATCAACTTCCACGATGCAAAAGCCGAGGCTGAAAAATCCGGCTTGAAGCTGATCACCGAAACGCAATATTTAGCGATTGCGCACAACATCGCTCAGCAGGCCATTAACTGGACTAGTGGTGTAGTCGGTGAAGGCTCGATCTTCCAAGGCATCCGTAACGGTGATTATGACGAAGCGCAGCCTGGCACTTTTGTATCGGAAGATGAAACTGAGCGCCGCTGGCATGAACTTTCAAACGGTGAGCGCGTATTCGATTTCGCTGGCAATTGCTACTCATGGATTTTTGATGATGTGCAAGGCGACGAAAACGGCATTGTGAATAAAGAGTTTGCCGCTGATTCACCATCGATCACGACCGCGCCAGCGCCTTCTATGAATAAAGGTTGCGGCTGGTATCCGAATGCTGGCAATGATTGGTCCGGCAGTGCGCTCGTTCGGGGCGGCTGCTGGGATTCGGGCGACTATGCCGGCGTCTTCCTTCTCTACTACGGCGGTCCTGCCTGCGAGTACGGCAACGTCGGCTTCCGCTGCACCATCCAATAATTCGGGTCACTGATCTCTGGTAACGGGTCACGGCGTAGCTGTGACTTCTTTGAAAAACGAAAGCAGATAAAGAAAAACCCCGCAACGCACTAACGTTCGGGGCCGTGTTGGTCAATCGCAGTTGAACCAAAGAGGACTTAATTATGCATCAAATAATAAGCATCGGTCAATCGTCAATAAACAACAGTGATTATGCGAAGGAATTTGCATGACTACGCTAAACGAAAACATTCCATTAGCTGATGCATCAGACTTTCTCGGCCTGATTACCGAGCGCATCCGCGATGCGCAAGGTCACCACATTTATAAATGCCCCAATGTTCCTGCAGAAGGTATGCAAGTGCTGGATAACTTTCTGGCTGGTTGGATCAAAACATACTGCGCTTGCGTTGATGCAGCTTGTAGCGAGGCGATGCCATGAGCGCCTTTATTGTTTTTGGAATGAACGAGGATCAGAAAAATTTAGCCGTAGCTCGCGCTAAAAAGGCGATTTCCGGATTAGTCAAACGCACAGAAAAAACAATGAAGCGCGAATTAACAGAAGAGGAATATTCCATTCTACTTAACGAAGAGCTGCCAATTTACATATTAAAAGCATTCAAGCCGGTTTCGGCGCCTCTCAGCGCACCACAATTTTGCCGTGACTATATCGCTGCCGCTAAGGTGTGCAAATTTGATTGCGAAATGAAAATCATGATGCGCGGCACGATTACTAAAATCGTCAAACGCAAACGGGGGGGGGCTGTGGAAGTCTCTCGCATGGGATGGGTGGAATATAGATCATGAAAAGCCTACATTCTGAAACCAAATCCGAATCTTTCCACTCTCTATCCATCCCAGAGTATTTGCAGCCTGCCGAAAAGCGCATTATCGCGCTTTTCAACAACACCAGCATCGCACTAACTAGAAAGCAAATCCGTGACGCCTTGGGCGACATGGAGCTCTCTGGTGTATGCGGTCGCGTCAATTCGTTAATTACCAAAAACCGTCTTGCAAATCGTGGTGAGCGAAAAGACCCGAAAACACGAAAATCACAGGGGCTGGTCGGCCTGCCGGTGTCAGTTCAATTTTCATTGATTGGGTTCGCCGCATGAAGCGCCCATTCGTTATTTTAAATGAACAGATACGCCAAAGCGCCATTCAGCACGTTTCCACCTTACCTCTCGGCTCCGGCTTAACTACCGATACCGAACCTTCACGCACATTAGACCAGAACGCCGCACAGTGGCCGATTCTCGCGGCGTTTAGCAAGCAGCTTGATTGGCCCATTAACGGTCAAATGACAAAGATGACCGATGAAGAGTGGAAAGATGTGCTCACTGCCGCATTCAAGCAGGAAACTACGCGACTTGCAATGGGCCTAGACGGTGGCGTTGTCATGCTTGGTCAGCGCACCAGCAAGTTCGGCAAAAAAGTGTTTAGTGAATGGATTGAGTTTCTTCACGCGGTTGCCGCGCAGCGCGGTGTTGTTGTTTATGAGGATGCCGCATGAGATACGGATCTGTATGTTCTGGCATTGAGGCTGCAAGCGTAGCTTGGCACCCACTAGGATGGTCGGCGGCATGGCTAGCTGAAATCGAATCATTCCCATGTTCTGTTTTAAAACATCACTATCCAGTCGTTGAAAATCTTGGTGATATGACGCAAATCGCCCATTTAGTGCGCGATGGCTTTGTCGAGGCGCCAGATGTTTTGGTTGGCGGCACTCCATGCCAGGCATTTTCAATCGCAGGTTTGCGCAACTCTCTTGATGATATGCGCGGTCAATTAACCCTCTCTTTCGTGGATTTAGCAAATGCAATCGACACAACTCGACTTCTTCGCGGTGAGCAAGAATCAATTATCGTCTGGGAAAACGTCCCAGGCGTCCTCAGCACCAAAGATAACGCATTCGGATGCTTTCTTGCAGCGCTTGCCGGAGAGGATGAGACGTTCGAAGTTCCTAGGGGGGGTAAATGGTCAAAGTCTGGTTGTGTGTTTGGACCACAAAGAACAGTCGCTTGGCGCATCCTCGACGCCCAATATTTCGGAGTGGCCCAACGTCGCCGCCGTGTGTTCGTTATCGCAAGCGCTCGAAAAGACATTGATTGCACAGAAATTCTTTTTGAGTTCGATGGCGTGCGCAGGGATATTGCGCCGAGCCGAGAAACGGGGCAAGAAGTTGCCGGCACAATTACATCAGGCGCTTACAGTGGTGGCGCAGGTGGAAGGCCGGAAGGCGCAGCGTGCGGGCATTTCCAGCCAGTCGTAGGTACGATTGGAGCTCGAACAGGATTGAGTATTGGCGCCCAAGATGCTGCATGCGGACATTTATTGCCAGTCACAACAAACCGAATGGTTGCGTTTGGTGAGTATGTTGATGATGGAACTGCATCCACCATGAAAAGCCGTGATTATAAAGATGCAACCGATTTAATCACTTATGGAATTCCTGGTAATTGGATAGGGCGAGCGCCTGAAAATGGTGGAAATGCAACCGAGCCAATGCATAACATCGCGCCTTGCTTAACTAAAACCGATCAACATGCTGTTTGTGCCCCCAATTTAATCGGTGCATTTAAGGGTGGGCAAGGCGCTAAGGCTGGCGGAATAGGTTTTGATGAGAATGTCAGTCCAACTTTGTCAGCAGCAGATAGCGGATCAAATAGAACGCCAGTTATAGCGTTCTCGGCTGATACCACTCCAACACTAACCAGTAATGGCGACGCTCACTCAGGCTTCCGCGATGAAAATGGATTGGTTGCTGAGCGATCAATGCAGGTGCGCCGATTAACTCCTATTGAATGTGAACGCTTGCAGGGATTTCCAGATAATTACACACGTATTCCAGAGCGTTTTTACAAAACTCGGCGCATAACTAAACTTCGCACTCCAGATAGATGGGAAAAAGCAGATGGTGGGTGGTTACTCATGTCTGCTGATGGTCCGCGTTATAAATCATTGGGTAACTCAATGGCTGTTCCTGTGATGGCTTGGATTGGCGCACGCATTCAAATGGCGGTGGCAGCATGAATCAAAAATTAATTCTCGATCCGTGCTGCGGCAGTCGCATGTTCTGGTTTGATAAATCCAATCCGAATGTTTTATTTGGTGATATTCGCAACGAAAAGCATATTTTATGCGACGGAAGAGAGCTGAATATTGCGCCCGACGTTGAAATTGATTTTCGCAATATGGATTTCGACAATAACAGCTTTAAATTGGTTGTTTTTGATCCGCCTCATCTTGTAAGAGCCGGTGAATCTGGTTGGATAGGAAAAAAATACGGGATTTTGCAAGCTGACTGGAAAGATCATCTACGCCTAGGTTTTTCAGAGTGCTTCCGCGTCCTAGCTAATGATGGAATATTGATTTTTAAGTGGAATGAAACACAGATAAAAGTCAGTGAAATTCTAGCGCTTACGCCGGAAATTCCATTGTTTGGACATAAATCTGGCAAAAATTCTGGCACTCATTGGATTTGCTTCATGAAGGGCAATTCATGAAACGATCCCGCATGAAATCCAGCCGCCCTAAAACCACAAAGATACGCCAATCAGCGCGCATGCAAGATTGCACCTTCCGTTTTCCCGCTATCTGCAATTACAACCCTGAGACAACCGTCTGGTGCCATTCAAATGAGATTGAAGACGGCAAAGGTGCTGGATTGAAAGCTCGTGACGAAGAGGGCGCTTATGGATGCTCAGCATGCCATGCATTTTATGACGGCGGTTACGTTAATCACGATGTTGACCGTGGCTATGTACGCGCAGGATTTAATGTTGCACGGGCTATTAGTCAAAAAATATTGAAATTAAAAGGCTTAATGCCATGAGTGAAATGCAAAACAATAATCCCGCTCCATACCCGCCAGATACCAAAGCCAAAGGCTGGCGGTTTGAGCTTGATCTTGAGCAGATTAGCCAATCTGATACTTGGGCTCTCGCTTCACTGGAAATTCGTCCGTGGCTTTTAATGCTTTGGTCAGTGTCATGGCAGCAAACGCCTTGTGGCTCCCTAACTGGTGATGACGAAATTATCGCCGCTCGAATCGGAATGAAACTTACCGCTTTCAAGAAATGTCGCTCTGTTTTATTGCGCGGGTGGGTTTCGGCAAATGACGGCAGGCTTTACCACCCGGTAGTTACCCAGCGCGTGCTATCCATGATTGATGTAAAGAATAAAGAAAAGGACAGGAAAGCCGCGTACCGGGCAAAGATGAGCGGAATTGTCCCACGGGACAACCAAGGGACTGACGCTGGACAGGACGCTAGACGCGACGCGGACGGACGTGGGAGTGACCCCGGAGAAGACGCTACCGGAACTGGAACCGGAACCGGAACGTCCTTTAAATCTAATAAAGATTCGTCGTCATCTAACGACTTGCCAGAAAATCAAAAATTTGACGACGAATTTCATGGAAAAGCGCCAATGCCAAAACCAGAAGAACCGGCACCAGATACATCGGAGGCTACCAAATTCGCCGTTGCACTGCGCAAGCAGGGTGTGAAGGTCACTGCCGTGCATCCTACGTTGCAGATTTGGGTAGATCGCGGTGTGACCATGCTACAAGCCAATGAGGCGATTCAAAAAGCGCGTCAGTACAAGCCGCACCCGGAGCAGATCGAAATGAACTACCTGAACACGATTCTTTGCGAAGCACTTAAACCAAAAGCTGCTAAATCGGCGCCAATGCCCGAAGTGCAGAAGTGGCACGAATCTGCCGCGGGCATCCAAGCTAAAGCCAAGGAATTTGGCTTAACCCAGGAAAGCGGTGAGCATTTCCCATATTTTCGCGATCGAGTAGCGAAAGCTGTTAGGGAGGCTCGCACATGACTTGCCCTTGCTTCAATCCACTTGATGGTCGCATTCAGCGCGGCAAAGAATGCTGCGACATCAAGGAATTGGCGATTATGCCTTTAGCCCACCTTAAAATCGCCACTAAAGCGATGCCGAAATCAGAGTGGGAGGAGTTAAAACCCAAGGTAGTTGCAAGGCGAAAGTTAATCAGGGAAGAGCGGGAAGTAAGAATTAAATCGGCGCGTGACCAGGCAATTACAACTTTGAAGGGTGTGAAGTGATTAAACCAAAACGAATTTTTGACCATGAAACAGTGCTTGCATTCATTCAAGAGAACGCTGGCACGAAATACACCGGCGCGGTCCTAGCAAGAATATTCAAAGTAGATCCATCTGAAATGCGCGCAATGCTTCAAAAAATGCATTCGGAAAATTTAGTTGAATCTATTTCCGGACATTGCAAATATTTTTTTATTTCCAAGGCGACTGTTGAAAATTTAATTTTCCCGACGCATCGCGCGCATGCGTTTAAGCCTTACGTGCAACCTAAAAATATGGGTGAACGCTGCAAAGAGCTGTATCCGTCCGGTCATAGTTTTATCGCTATGGGGCGAGAATCATGAAGAATTATGCTCTTGGACGATTAAAACAGGGCGTAATGAATAAAACGGAAGCGGCCTATGCTGCGCACCTCGAATTACTAAAGCATGCTGGCGACGTGCTTTGGTACAAGTTTGAAGGCGTGAAATTTCGACTTGCCGACGCAACTTTTTACAGTCCTGATTTTGCAGTCCTCACAAAAAACAATGAGCTTCAAATTCATGAGATTAAGGGCTTTTGGCAAGATGACGCAAAAGTAAAAATCAAAGTTGCCTCGGATTTATACCCATTCAGATTTATTGCTGTCTACGCCATTCCAAAGAAAAATGGTGGCGGCTGGCGCCAGGAGGATTTCTGATGGCGATGGAATCGTGGATGTATGGAGATCCTGAAACAGTCGCTATTCGCCGCCAACAGGCCGAACTAAGCAAGCAGCGTGCATGTGGCGCGTGCGTCCATAAAGTAAGCGTTGAATGGAATGGCGTCATGTATCACGGATGCGAATTTAAGCGTCGTGTGTTTGGAAATAGATGTGAACTTTATCGAGTTAAACAGGAGACAGCATGTCAATAGGCCAAATGTACGCAAAATCAGTTCAAAGCAGCAATTTAAAGGATGATGCATATCACCACGATACTGATAAATTAGCGGCCATGGCGCTATCCAAACGGCTCGGCTCTGAACTTTTCCGGGTAAAGTATGCGAATGATGCGACCAGTTACCCGCGACTGCTAGAAGAGTGGATTTGCATTGTGCGAAATAAGGCGATTCATCGGAAATGGCCTGTGCATGTCAGAGCATCGTATATTGCCAAGGCTGCGCTTGATTATTGGTTGAATCCAGTTTGCCAAGTATGCACGGGACGTGGATTCGATTCAAAAATTAATAAATCTGGCGAGTACGAACATGATTGCAAACCGTGTGGCGGTAGCGGACGGAAATCGGTAAGTGGCGAGGCTAACCTGCTTCAATTTATTATTGATATGGTTGAGGCACTTGATGATATGGAGCGTATATCAGGTGGTTTGGCGATTAAACGATTGGCAGATGCTTTTGATTTTTAAAATCTGTTGTATTATCGCAATTGGTTAATCGTTGGTAATTTTATAATCGGAGAATAAAATGGCAGATGCTTTAAAACCTGGTGATACTGTAAAACTTAAATCTGGTAGCTCACTTATGACTGTTAGTGAACTTTATCCTAATGGTAAAGTAAATTGCTCATGGTTCTTGGATGGGGATGTTAAAACAGCCGTATTTATCAAAGAAACTTTAAAATTACAAACAGCAACCCCAGACTAGTAAAAATATTTCTTGCACTGTCTGTAAACACAGTATATATTCATGTCACTGCATGTCGATACCTTAACTGATTGGGCATGCATAATTTGAGCGAAAGCGGGGCACCGGCGTTACCTTTAAGCCGCTATCATCTGATTACTTCGTTCGCTCAAAATTTTGTCACTAACAACTATATGTTAGGCCAAATATATTAGCCGCACTCTTTGCTGAGATGCGGCTTTTTGCATTTGGTCATCCAGTTTTGGCTGTACGTTAGTTACTCGGTAGGCGAGAGCGTGTGATTAATAATCGCAATGCGCAGGTTCGATTCCTGCCTCCGCAGCCAAATTCATTGTTGAGGGGAGGTGAGTTTATCTACGCCACATCAACACAGCAAATCACACGCTAAATCGTTCTTTAACAACGAAGTCGCCAACTAAGCGATAACACATCAGCCGTATAAGCTAAACGGCGCGTAACGCTGTAATACGCAAGAATTTAAGAGAGTCCCGTCTGGGCTGGATGAAACCCAGAGACAAGCGACAGCCAAGGTCATGATCTGATCCGCTGTCGCCCCTATTCGAGTAAAGAGTCTCCGACGCTGATAAATCAGCGTTTCGCCCGTGACGTGCATTGAATTGCACCACGGGCTTTTTAATTGGGTGTTCACATGCACATAGCCGCAATGATGATGATTTGGTGGGGCATGTGGATGCCAGCACCGCCTGCCAAAAAAATTCCAGATGCGTCGGAAATAGTTAGTGAGTGCAATCCATGACTGTTGTGTGCTCTAAGTGCTTAGAGGAAAAGCCGGAGTCAGGTTTTCACAAAAATAAAGCTGCACCCAGTGGGCTGCGACTTGAATGTAAAGCGTGCAGAAAAAGTATCGGAATGAATTATCGAAAAATACCGGATGTCGCACAAAAATCAGCGGTGCGAATTTCTGAGTGGGTAAAGAAAAACCCAGAAAGCACTAAAGCTGCTCAGCGACGGCATGCGGAAAAGAACCGTGAAATGCGAAGGCAGTACAGCAGACTATATCAAAAGGAACATCGGGCGCAAGATGCTGAGCGATCTGCAAGGCAGCGAGCCGAAATTAAACGAGCCACGCCAAATTGGGCAAACTTGGATTATATCGCCGGTATTTATGAGTTATGTGCTCTATTTAGAAGGACGGGGCTTGACTGGCATGTTGATCACATTATCCCAATTAATGGGAAAAATGTGGTTGGTTTTCATGTTGAAAACAATCTTCAAATACTTTCAGCGATTAAAAATATTTCTAAAGGTAATCGGCTGAATGATCTAGATGGAGGCTGCTTATTGCCTGCTTAACAGTGCTTGGCAACAGTATGCCACCTGTATCGTTAAGCGTTGAATCTGTTGCATGAAACACTATTACTAATGGTGATTATTAAATTAATCGCCGCCTAATTCTCTGAATTAATCACCCAATTTCGAAACGAACCCCATGAAAGACTCACATGCAAAAAACATGTGGGGCAAAGACTCGCAGCGGCGGGAAGTGTCAAAAAGCCCCGTTAATTGGTAAAACTCGCTGCAAATTACATGGCGGATTAAGTACAGGCAATCCAAATGCTAAGGGAAATCAAAGCGCAACCAAGCACGGGATTTACAGCGATTTAATTCATGCCGACGATTTATCTGTAGTTGATGACGTTAAATCCGCATCCGGCAAGATCGAAGATGAATTGCTTATCGCCAGGCTGCAATTACGGCGCGCATTAAAAGCCCAGGCTAACGCGGATGCTTTGCTTGATGGCATGGAAGTTTTCGAGACGATTGAGCGCGAAGGTGCTGAATTGGTTTCAGCTAAAAGCGAGATTAAAAAGAAGTTGCGTGATTATCCGCAAATCATTGATCGCATTCTTGCTCGGATTGAATCCCTTGAAAAGACACGGGTTGAGTTGGCTAAAACGAACGGCGGCAAAGATGATGCCGATTCAATTACAAGGGATGATACGGTCATCTTAAAACCTGATGAGCCAATCCCAGAAAAGCCAGTCCTCTAATATTGGGCTCACACCAAAGCAGGCTAATATTTTTGTATGGGGATGGCAGCGACAAGCCCGTTTTCGAGATGCTGTTTGCGGTCGGCGATTCGGTAAAACGTTTTTAGGTGCCAAGGAAATGCGCCGGGCGGCAAAGTTGGCCGTCAAGTGGGAAGTTTCTACTGATGACGAGATTTGGTACGCTGCACCGACATTCAAACAGGCAAAGCGTGTTTTCTGGCGTCGGCTTAAAAAAGCTATTCCACCTGGCTGGCGCGCTGGCAAGCCGAATGAAACCGAATGCAGCATCACACTAACGTCAGGCCATGTAATCCGCATTGTTGGCCTAGATAGTTACGATAATTTGCGTGGCTCAGGGCTGTTCTTTGTGCTGGTTGATGAGTGGGCAGATTGTCCTTATGAAGCATGGGAAGAAGTTTTGCGGCCCATGTTGTCAACCTGCCGCTACTGTATTGATGGCGTTGAATATCGCGGTGGGCATGCGCTGCGCATTGGTACGCCGAAAGGATTTAATCACTGTTACGACACGTATTTAGCTGGGCAAGGGCGTAAGCCGGATCATAAAAGCTGGCTTTATACATCGCTTGATGGCGGAAACATTCCAGATGAGGAAATTGAAGCGGCGCGCAGCAGTATGGATCCGCGCACGTTTCGTCAAGAATACGAAGCCAGTTTTGAAAATTATTCCGGTGTTATTTACTACTGCTTTGATCGCAGGAAAAATCACACCGATGACACCGTTCAAAAGGGTGATGAACTTCATATCGGCATGGATTTTAACGTCGGGCAGATGGCCGCAGTTGTCTTTGTAATTCGCAATGGTTTTCCGCGCGCGGTATATGAGTTTATGGGTGTTTTTGATACACCGGCCATGATCGAAAAAATTAAAGCCCGGTACGTTGATCACCGCATTGAAGTCTATCCAGATGCATCGGGCAACAACCGCAAAACCAATAACGCAAGTGAATCTGATATTTCATTATTGAAAAAAGCGGGCTTTATTGTTCGTGTAAATCCAGCTAATCCAGCAGTAAAAGACAGAATTAATAGCAAGAATGCGATGCTTTGCAACACTTACAGCGAGCGCAGATTATTAATTAACACGACGACCTGTCCTAAATATACGCAAGGCTTAGAGCGCCAAATCTGGACTGAAAAGGGCGATCCAGATAAAACCAGCGGATTTGATCATGGTAATGATGCCGGTGGTTATTTCATCGTAAGCAAGTTCCCAATAACTAAGCGCACAATCACAATTACAGGCTTAAATATCTAATATGCTAAAAGTAAATGAGCCATCTGACGCTATTACTGCAATGCAGCCGGACTGGGCAAAGGTTGATGCGCTGGTTGGCGGCACTAAAGCGATGCGGGCAGCTGGCAAGGCATATTTACCTCAATGGCCGAGTGAAAAGGATGCAAGCTACGAATACCGCCTAAAAACGTCTACTTTGTTTAATGCGTTTTCTCACACAGTTGAGAATATGGCTGGCAAGCCGTTTAGTGAACCGATCGCTTTCGATAAAGTTGACGAAACAATTCAAACTTGGTTCGATAACATTGATTTAGCCGGCCGCAATCTACACGTTTTCGCGAACGAGGTTCTTAAATCTGGTTTGAAATATGGATTGACACATATTTTGGTCGATTATCAGCGCACCGAAGGTGTGCAGACCCTCGCTGATGAAAAAGCGATGGGTGCGCGACCATATGTAATTCATATTCCACCTGGCGCAATTCTTGGCTGGATGAGTGATGTTGTGCATGGCGTTGAAATGTTGACGCAAGTGCGGATTTTGGAAAATGTTACCGTTCCCGACGGTAGTTTCGGCACAAAGCTAATTCAACAGGTTCGCGTACTTGAAGTCGGGAAATGGGCTACTTTTCGCAAAGGCACGGATGGCGAATGGGCGAAATTTGATTCCGGAGCGGTCATGCAAAAAGCAGGCGTGCCGCTCAATTTCATACCTTTAGTAACGTATTACGGTAAACGTACCGGATTTATGACCGCAGATTTGCCTTTGGGCGACCTAGCTGATTTAAATATCAAGCACTGGCAATCAACAAGCGACCAAGATTCAATTTTACATACTGCGCGAGTGCCAATTCTGGCGGTTTTTGGTGATGATCGAGATGAGGATAATTCAAAGCCGGTCGTGATCGGTGCTGGGTCTATTTTCAATCTACCTCTTGGCGCAGATGCGAAATTTGTAGAGCATACCGGTGCAGCAATCGGCGCAGGCCGCCAATCCTTGCAAGATTTAGAAGCGCAAATGCGCTTAATCGGCGCTGAACTATTGATCGATGCAACTGGTGACGTGTCGGCCACACAAGCCGCACTCGATACCGCACAGCAGCAAAGTAAGTTATCGGCAATGGTGCAAAACCTTGAAGATACTCTAGACCAAGTGACTGACATAATGTCTGCGTGGGCAGGCATTACAAACGATGGCGACATCACTATATTTAAAGACTTCGCCAAGGCCAGCGTAACTGGGCAAACCGAGATCATGCTCACCAATGCAACGACATTGAATTTGATTTCGCCTGAAACGTGGTTCTCTGAAATGAAGCGGCGTGGCGTGATTGATCCGGATGCACTCTGGGCGGATGAGCAGGAGCGGCTTAGCCTTCATGCGCCAATGCTGCCCAATATACCTCCTGCTGTTGTGCCGCCAGTGCCAGCGGTGATTCCTCCTGAAAATGTAGAAGCATAATGGGTGCCGTAGACGCCGCCATATTTGAAGCGATGATCGCGCACGCAATGAATATTTTGCGTTTTAGCGCGGGTGTCAATAAGGCAATCCTTGAATTACTCACCCAATTAAGTCAGGATTTAGTTAAAAAACTGCAAGAATCTGATTTAACCGAGTTCAATCAGCAGCGCACGCAAAAGCTGCTGCGCGAATCTGACGCGATTATTAATAATGCCTATGGCATAGCGCAAGCATCAATAACTGAGCAGTTAAATGGACTGGGCGGGGTTGAGAGCCAGTTTGTTAAAAATCTATTGAATTCAGTGCTGCAGGTCAGTTTGGATATTTCTCTGCCGAGTGCGCAATATCTGAAAACGCTTGTTTCTGAAGTGTTGATTCAAGGTGCACCATCTAAGCTATGGTGGGAACGTCAGGCTGCCAATACCACATTTAATTTCTCCAACGTCGTGCGCCTTGGAATGGCCCAGGGTGAAACCATTGATCAAATTGTTGCGCGCGTAGCTGGTAAAGGCGAACAACCCGGCATTATGAATGTAGCGCGAAATAATGCGCGTGCTTTGGTACACAGCTCGGTGATGACGGTATCGAATCAAGCCAGGCTGGAAACGTTTAAGCAGAATCCGAGCGTAGTGAAGGGCAATCAATGGCTGGCAACCATGGATAGCCATACTTGTGTGCTATGCGCGGCCAGATCAGGCCTTGAGTGGGATTTGGATGGTGCGCCTATTGATCATGATCTGCCGTTTCAAGCTCCTCCGATTCATTGGGGCGATCGCTGCGTGCTGTCGCCTGTATTGAAAACATTTGCAGAAATGGGCTTGGACATTCCTGAGATTAAAAAAAGTACTCGCGCCAGCTCAGGTGGGCAGATCAGCGCCGATACAACATTTACCGACTTTCTGAAATCAAAATCTGACCAGTTTCAGAATGAAATGCTCGGCACTGGCAAAGCCGATTTATTCCGGCGCGGCAAAATTAGCCTATCCGATTTACTTGATCAACGCGGCAACGAACTAAATCTTGCGCAGTTACGCGCCAAATACGACAACTGAAAGGAGGTGATCTTCTCCACTCGCAACCATAAGCGACAGTTATATAAGCTACACAAGCCAGCCTAAACCGCTGGCTTTTTTGTTTTCAGGCCGTGAATCACTCCGATTCGCGGCTTTTTTTATGTCCGCAGCGCGGAAGCAAGCGGACGCAACGGATCGGATGATCCATCGAATAGGCCGGATGGCCGGAAAGTTAGCACTATGAAAATCAAACTTGATGATAAGGGCAACGTAGTTGTTCAGGATGGCAAGGTTGTTTACGTGTACGACGATGGCAAGGAAGTGGCATTTGATGCTGTTTCTACGGTCGCAAAAATCAATGGATTAAACGGTGAAGCGAAAGCGCATCGTGAGCGTGCCGAAGCAGCAGAAACGAAATTGAAATCATTCGAAGGCATCGCCGATCCTGAAATCGCACGTAAAGCGCTGGAAACCATCAAAAACATCGACGACAAAAAGCTGGTGGATGCTGGCAAGGTCGAAGAAGTGCGCGCTGCCGCTGTTAAGGCTTACGAAGACAAGTTGGTCGCTGCCAATCAAACGCACGCCGAGCAAATGGCGAAGTTGCACGTGGATTTGGAGCGTGCCAATGGTGATCTTCATTCTGAAAAAATTGGCGGCAGCTTTAATCGCTCAAAGCTAATTACTGAAAAGTTTGCAATTCCTGCTGACCTGGTGCAAGCCCGATTTGGGAGTGCATTCAAGATTGAAGAAGGCAAAATCGTTGCCAAAGACAACGCCGGAAATAAGATTTTTTCTCGCTCTCGTCCTGGTGATTTAGCTGACTTTGATGAAGCACTTGAAATTCTAGTTGATCAGTATCCCTACAAGGATCAGATCCTCAAGGGTTCAGGTGCAACTGGTAGCGGGGCAACAGGTGGGAATCAAGGTGCTAGCGGTAAGAAAACAATCCCCCGGTCACAGTTCGATGCAATGGATGCTGGCAGCAGAGCAACCGCTATGCGAGACGGTGCGACCGTAACAGACTAACCCCAAACTATTTTTTGACAACTTGAACCCGCCATGTGCGGGTTTTTTCATTTCTGAAAGGCTCTACGTCATGGCGAATAACCTTAACGGTCTAATTCCGACCTTGTATCAAGCGCTGGATATTGTTTCCCGCGAAGTCGTTGGATTTATCCCTGCTGTTGCTAAAAACTCCAATGGAGAAAAAGCGGCAGTCAATGAAATTATCTCTATTCCACAAACAACACAGGGCGGTTTAATTGACATCGTTCCGGGTGCTATTGCTGGTACCGGTGGCAGTCAAACTGTTGCGCCGCTCAACATGACAATCTCGAAGTCAAAGGCTTACGAGGTTCTCTGGAACGGTGAAGAGCAAAAAGGCATGAACAACGCCGGTACTTATAACGGCGTGTTGATGAATCAATTTACACAAGGTTTCCGTACTTTGGCAAACGCTGTTGAGGCTGATTTGGCTCTTTGCGGCTTCTCTGCATCGCGTGCTTACGGTACTGCTGGCACTACGCCATTTGGTAACGCTGGTGATTTGTCTGATTTTGCTCAATCACGCAAAATTCTGATCGATAACGGTGCACCAATGTCTGATTTGCATATGGTCATGAATACAGCGGCAGCCGCTAACTTGCGCGGCAAACAGTCTAGCTTATTCAAGGTTAATGAATCCGGCACTGAGATTCTGTTGCGCACAGGTTCGATTGCTATGCCTGTAGATGGTTTCTTCCCGCATGAATCGGGTCAAATTCAGACTTTCACAAAAGGTACTGGTTCGGCATATACAACCGATACAGCAAGTTATGCCGTTGGCGCAACTGTCATTAATTTGATCGGTGGATCAGGAACAGTTTTAGCCGGTGACGTCGTGTCATTGGCAGGTGATACCAATAAATACGTGGTTGCTGTTGGTACTGCCGCGCCTGGCCCAATCACATTGCAAGCACCAGGCTTGCGCCAAGCTATTCCAGCTGTAGCCACTGCATTAACCACTGGCGCAAGCTATACCGCCAACTTGGCATTTGATCGCAATGCAATTCAATTAATTACTCGCTCACCTGCTATGCCAATGGGTCCAGACGGTAAAGCAATCGACATGGCCGAAGATGTGATTGAATTGCAAGATCCTGTTACTGGCATCGTGTTCCAGATTGCTATGTACAAAATGTACCGCCAAGTTAAGTATGAAATTGGCTTGGCATGGGGCACAAAAGCAATTAAGCCGAATCACATGGCAATTTTGCTGGGTTAATCGGGAAGTTATATCGATGTTTAATTAAAAGGGGGCTTCGGCTCCCTTTTTTTGATTGGAAATTGTATGAGTGATGCATGTGAAACAGTAAAAATAGTATCTCCAATTACGGATGAAAACCCACTGGGCTTCATCGTAATTAATAAATGTGATTTAACTGATGCCGATAATTTATTCGGCGAAAGCGTAGCAACTGCTGTGTTGACTTTCCCACAGCTCAAAGATGCATTGACCGCCAAGGGCGTGACTATTCCGAATGGCGCGAAAAAAGCTGACTTGCAAGCGTTACTTGATGCGAATAGCTAATCAAGTGTAACCGAATCAAACCGCCATCCTTTTAGAGTAATTAGCTGAATTTAATAGGGGATAGAGCGGATTTAATGCATTCGTCTTTCCCTAAAATCTACTCTTAATGAGGACTTAATATGTTCCCAACCACAATTCCCCTCCGCACGGCTCTTGCGGGCGGTGGCCGCCAAAATGCAACGCAGCTTGGCGCTGATGTCAATGTGTTGTCAGTCGTAGCAACGGCTGGTGACAGTGCAATTTTACCTCCAGCAACTCAGGGTGTGACAGTTCGCGTGTATAACACAGGGCTTCAAGCAGCTCAAATTTTTGGCTATCAAGCTGGAAACAATACGGATACCGTTGAAACGCAAGCGGCAGGTATTAGGCAGCCAGCAAATAGCTGCATTGATTATTATTGCGCGATTCAAGGAAACTGGATCCCAGAATATCAATTCACACATAATTTGTTGGCGGTAACTGATCCTGTCGCAACCAACGACAATACTCAAGGCTTTGGCCCGGGCTCAGATTGGTTCAACGTTCTACTGAGTCGTGAATGGTCTTGCCTTAGTGCTGCCACTGGTGCTGCTGTGTGGTCGTTCGATGGCTGTGTGCCTGGCGTTGGCGTTGATCCATCAGGCATGCTGACTCAGTTCGGTAACTGCGCTATCACGCCTGCATTGACCCCATTTGCTCAATTTGGCGAAGAGGGTAATTTGTACCGCAATATTGCTAACCCTATTGCTGGCAATGGCACAGACACGACGGACGATATTTTAGATGGCTTTGTGCTGCCAGCTAATGCATTTGATCAGGCAAAACGCGGATTGCAATTAACATTCCAAGGCAAATTTGGCGCTACAGCCAATAACAAGCGGTTCAAAATTTGGGCAAATCCGACAATTGTTGGCGGCTCTATAGTTGCTGGCGTTAATTCTGGCGGCTCTGTTTCTAGCGTTGGTGCTGGCGCGCTGCTGTTCGATTCCGGCGTTCAAACCAACAATGCAACCGGTTTAGCGGTCCTGTTGCAGTTGTTTAAATATGGCGTCGCTGGTAGCAATACGCAATATAGCCAGGCTCAGCCAATTTTCGGTACTGTCCATGGCGGTGTAAGTATGCCGGTGTTTTCAACACTCGTTGAAAATGCCCCGATTAATATTGTGATTACTGGTTCGTCGCCTACTACAGGCGCAGCCGGCGACGTTGTTCTGAACTTTTCCGAAGTAAATGCAATGAATTAAAGCTAGTAGGCGAGTGCTAGAAACTTAGCATTCGCTGACGCTTATTGCCGCTCAAAATATTATTTCAACCAAGGTTAATAATGACAATTATTGTCGAAGATGGTACGGGCGTCACTGGCGCGGAAAGCTACGTTACAGTCGCTTTTTGCACCGCCTACCATGCGGCTAGAAATAACACTGCATGGGCTGCAATCGCCAATGACACTTTGCGAGAAGGGTATTTGCGACTAGCGACCGATTACATGGTGCAAGCTTATCGCGGCAAATGGAAGGGGCTGCGCGCGGGCATTACTCAAGCTCTTGACTGGCCGCGTCGCTCAGTTGTACTAGATGATCTTGCACTGTATTACGCAGTTCCTTACACCATCGTTCCTACGGAAGTTATGAATGCGTGCTGCATTCTGGCATTAAAAGCTAGTGCGGGTGATTTGGCACCGGATTTAGATCGTGCAACGGCGAGTGAAATTGTGGGCCCGATTACAACGACATACTTTGCCGGTTCGCCTCAGCACACTCGGTACCGATCAGTAGATTTATTGCTTAAGCCATATATCGACGGAACAGACACTAACGGGCAGCTGGTGCGCGGATGAGTTTTTATGCTGATGCGGCCAACACGGCCGACAAGTTGCTCAAGAAATATGGGCAAACGGCGATTTTGCGCGTTTTGACTCCAGTTGTATATGATCCAACGAGCATTGTGCCCAGCTCTGCAGCTACTACTGATTATCCAGTAACCGTCGCATTGTTTGACTACACCTGGCGGCAAGGTGGACTGTCCACTACGGCAAATACCATGATCGAGGCTGGCGATAAAGAAATTTACATGAGCGCCGTTGGCCTGACTTTAATTCCGCAACCTGAAAATCAGGTGATTGCGGGCGGACAAACTTGGACAATTAAATCAGTCAAACAAGTAAATCCGGCGGGCACGGCAGTAATTTACACGCTGCAGGGACGCACTTAATGGAAATATTATGAGTGACGTAAAAATAAGAGCCGCACTGGAAACGGCATTGGTTGCTGTTATGCCGACGTTTCAATTTGCGTGGGAAAACGTGATGTTTGTGCCGACAGCTGGCATTCCGTTTGCAAAAGTAACTCTGAAAATGGCACAACCCCAAAATCCTACTCTGGGTGCAGGATTTCACCGTGAACGTGGAATTATGTTTGTTGGCCTGGCTTATCCATTAGGCCAAGGCAGCTTGGCCTCTATGACGCAAGCTGAATTAATTAAAACAGCATTTGCGCGAGGCTCCTCATTTGCAAGTAATGGCGTGACGGTAATCGTCGATTCAACGCCAGAAATTGTGCCGGCTATTACTGATGCAGATCGCTACAACATTCCTGTAAAAATTCGTTTCTGGGCTGATATTTACAACTAGTGTAAAGGCGTAAATATGGCTGGAGAATTTAAACTTGATGTGAGTGCTATGGTCGCCAAGTGTGAAGGGCGAATTAATGAAGTCGTGCAAAAAATAGTGATTGGCATTAGCGCTGAATTAATGGAGAAATCACCCGTTGGTGATCCTGTTTTATGGAAGTCACCGCCGCCAAAAGGTTACATCGGAGGACACTTTAGGGCTAATTGGCAGTATGCCTTTAACGTTCCGCCAGGCGGCATTATTGATGAAATTGACCCGAGCGGCGATGCAACGAAAGATGAAGTGGCAACTCGTGTCAGTTCCACTTTAGGCGATGGCACTCATTATTTGGTGAACAATTTGCCCTACGCGCAGCGACTTGAAAACGGCTGGAGTACTCAAGCGCCAATTGGAATGGTGGCACTCACCGTTGTTGACTTCAGCCTCATTGTTAATGAAGCTGCAAATGGTGTGCAAAACGGTACCAGTAGCGAAGATTTCGCAGCCGGATTTGAAACTTATAAATTATGACTAATTAAGCAGCACCACTGACCCGCGAATAGCGGGTTTTTTTTCGCCCAACGCATTACGTAAGCACATCCATTCACCCGCCTAGTTGCGGGTTTTTTCATTTAAAGGACATACCATGATCGCAACTGGCATCGCAAAGCTACTTCGTTATAAAAAAGAGACTACTTGGGGAGTTCAGGCTAGCAATGTAGGTGGGCAAGCCTTGCGTCGCGTGACAAGTAATCTCGATCTAAAAAAGGCTACGTTCGGATCAAAAGAATTGCGGCCAGACTTTCAGGTTGCTGATTTTCGTCATGGTGGACGCTCTGTTGATGGCACGATTTCCGGTGAATTATCCGTTGGTACTTACGGTGACTTCATGGGATCAATTTGTCGTCAAGCATGGGCAGCTAAAGCCACTACAGGCGCAATAACTACTGTTGCTGCCGCATCTACCGTAGGCGCACAAGGTACGTTTACGTTGTCAGCGGGCTCATTCCTAGCAATGGGCTTCGATAATGGCGATGTCGTGACGTGCACTGGTTGGACAACAACTGGCGCGACAAATAATAACCATAATTTTTATTTAACCAACGTTACCGCCTTGGTGATGACAGGCGTATTTTTGGATGGCGTTCCAATGGGAACCAAGATTGCCGGTGATTCCGTCACGATCACTCAAGCCGGCAAGAAAAATTATCTTGCCACAAGCGGGCAAGTTAATGACAGCTATTCGATTGAACATTGGTTCTCTGATATTCAGCAGTCAGAAACTTTCGTCGGTTGCCGAATTTCTTCGATGGACATTAAATTGCCATCCAACGGCTTTGCGATGATCGACACGGCGTTCATGGGTAAAGACATGATTCCGATGATTACCGGTGGGCCTTACTTTACTTCGCCGGCGTCCATTTCCACAGGTGGAAATTTAGCTGGTGTGAACGGTCAATTGTATGTTCAGGGTAACCAGGTGGGATTAATCACTGGCATGAACATCAAGATCAACGCCAACATGACGTCGGGTGAAGTGATTGGCTCGCCAACCCGCCCCGATGTGTTCATGGGTGCAATGGATGTGTCTGGCCAATTGACCGTGTACTTCATTGATAACGTTATGCGCGATCTATTTGTGAATGAAACCGAGGCGTCAGTACAGGTTGTTTTCACCAGCAATAACACAGCAACAGCCGATTTCATCGCTTTTACTTTACCGCGTATCAAACTAGGTGGCGGCTCAAAAGATGATGGTCAAAAAGGCTTAATCATGACGATGCCATATACCGCGCTGTTGAACATCTACGGCGGCGTAAACCTTGCAACGCCGTACACCACTCTTGCTATTCAAGATTCCCGCGTCCCTTAATTTTTCCTTTTTCCATGTTTCACAGAGACGGATTAGCTATCCGTCTCTCTTTTTGTTCGTCCTTATAAATAACATTGGAGTAATACCATGAGTGCAAAAAATGCAGAAGTTAAAAAAGTTAGCATGTCCCTCAATGATTTAAATATCGTCAAAAAATGTGATGATGCATTTGAATTTGAATACATCAGCGAAACAACCGGCAAAGGCACGGGCGTATTTATTAATGTGCTCGGTAGCCACTCGCCCAAAGTTCAGGGCTATGTACGCCGTGAATTAAATGATCTGCGTAAACAGGCTGAGATGGCGAAAAAGCGCGGTAAGGAAATTGAACGATCGATCGAAGATGACGAAGGATTTAGTAATGAAGCAGCCGCTATTCGAGTTATTGGCTGGCGCGGCATTACAGAGGATTATTCGCCTGAATTGGCAGTCCAGTTAATCGCTAGCAATCCAATAATCCGTGCGCAAATCTACGCCGCCTCTAATGACTTGGAAAATTTTACGAAGGGCTAACTGCTGAATTGTTGCAATTCGCTGAGAATGAGTTTTACCTTTGCGAGTTGCAGCCAGATGGTGCTTCACGGCGGGATATTTACAAGATCGTGGAGCAACAGCTTGGCAGGAAGCCCGACGACTATTTAGAATTACCGTGCCCGCCTGAATTGTTGTATTTATGGAACGTCTTTATTAAGCTCAGTGGTTCGCGTCAGCGCGACGGCATGGGAGGTATGTCTAGCATCAGTTATTTGGAGATGTTAGCTTACGACCAGCTAATGCAATTCGGTCTAACGCCGCAAGATGTAGATATGATTAAGCTGCTGGATGATACATATTTAGTCAGTGCGCGTAAGCCAGTCCGTGCAATTTAATTGGCAACTCCCAATAATTCCGCCTAAACTGGCGGTTTTAATGGAGATTGGTGATGAAAAAAATTATCGTGGCAATCGGACTATTGTTAGCAGCGACTTACGCTCTGGCGGACTGCCCGGCGTTGGAGTATCAGGAAATGAAGGACATGAATACGCCGGATTTAACGGGCGAGTATTGCAAAACGACCGCCAATCAAGATAGGTATTTAAAGTCCAGTAAATCAAATTCTGAGTTACTTGTTTTATCGGAAGGAAAAGAGAGAAATGATTATTTTGAGCTTTTTAAAAAAGACAAAGAATCTGCTGAACAATGCCAATCACAATCCGAGCGAATTAAGCGCGTATTAATTGCAAAAAACACGAGCGAAGAAGATTTAAAAACTGCCTGCCAGAAAAAGTAAAAAAGTAACACCCCCTCAATGGAAGCCCACTGTTTAGTGGGCTTTTTGCATTTCTGCACGCATAAAATTAACAATTACCGGGTATTCATAAATGAGTGATTCTGTTGATATTCAGACGCTAGGCATTGCCGTTGTCGCTACCGGCGCCACGGAAGCCACTGCGCAAGTCAAAGATTTTGGCGATGCTGCCAATGCCGCTGGTGAAAAGGTTAAGGGAGTTACCGCGCCACTCGCTCAGCTCAATGAGAACTTGACTATAACTGAGCGTGCCGCTGCCGCCGCTGCTGCTTCGGCTAATCGTTTGGCGATCGAGCAGCAAGCACTGGGTCGTTCAACTAGCGATCTATCAATTGGTGCGCAAGTCTATCTTGATAAGCTGCGTGAGCAAGCATTGGCAGCACAATCCGGATTAAGTTCGATGGCAGCACAAGCCGAAGCGCTAGGTATTGCCAAATCTGAGTATGAACCATTAATCGAGCAGATCGAAGCTGCCACCGCGTCGTCTCACAAACTTTCTTTTGCCACTGCTGGGGTGACGCGTGAACTGGGTGTGATGGCAGGTGAAATTGCGCGTGGAAATTATGCCAGGCTAGAAGGCTCCATGATGACGCTGGCGAATCGCACTGGTTTACTGACGATGTTGCTAGATCCTTTAGTTCTTGGGGTAGCTGCTGTTGGTGGTGCTTTTATTGCTGCCGGAGTGCTGGCAATTAAGGGAGCGGAAGAATTTAATGCCATTAATTTGGCATTGAACAATACAGGAAATAGTGCAGGGCGCACCGCAGCACAACTCATGGATATGAGTAAGCGTGTAGGTGGTGCATCGGGCGATATTGGTCAGGCCAGAGAAGCGCTAACGTTACTTGCGGCAACCGGTAGGATTTCAGGCGACAACTTGGAAGAATTTGGGAATATAGCTGTTGCCATGGCAAAAAGTACAGGTAGCAGTGTTGGAGATGTTGTAAAGAGCTTAGCTGGCTTATCTGACGATGCACTGAAATGGTCGGAAAATTACCAGAAACAACATCACTTTATGACTGGTGCCGCCTACGATTTAATTAAATCCCTGCACGATGAAGGGGATGAGGCAGCCGCAGTCTCAGTTGTGCTGCAAACGCTTGAGGAATACAACAATCGGATGGCTCCGCCGAAAGAAGCCGGGACAATTTCAAAATGGTGGGAAAGTTGGGTTGATGTAATACACCAGGCGTCGGAAGGATTAAAAAGTATAGGTGTGCCAAATAGTAATTTTGAACAAATTAATATAGCACTTCAAAAACGCACCGAACTTGAAACAACATTGAATTCGGCTAAATCTTCAAGCAGTGCAACTTATATTGCGCAAATTCAGGGTGAGCTTAATGCAAATTTATCGTTAATAAACTCTCTGCGCGATGTCGGAAAAGCTGAATTGCAAAAGGCAAAAGACCAGCAAACAGCTGGTGCAAGCGGTGACCATAAAATTGTCAACGAGGCGTATTTGTCTTCATCACAAAACGCCTCACCCGCACTGCAGCAAGCTCAAGCACTTCTCAAGGATACTGCCGCTTATAAGCAGGCCATTATTGGTTATAAATCCACCGATGAAGAATACATCTTGGCTGTGCAGCGTCATAACGCCAATCAAGCTGCGATTGTGGATAGTTTTTCGACCAAGGATAAGCTATCGGATTATGACAAGTTAACAGATAGCTTAAAGGTTCAGCTAGCAGAGCAAGAGTTACTTCTCTCTGCTGATGGAAAGTTGAGTGCAGGCGAAAAAGAGCGTGCCAAAATTCTACAAGAATTAAATAACGGAACTATCTCATTAACCGCATCGCAACTGGAGTCAGTGCAAGCTAAATTAGCGGAAATTATTGCCGATCAACAGGCTTTGCAGATTAAAAATGATGATATTAAGGCCGCTGAAACGTTGGCTGCCACCCGTCAAAAAGCTATCGATAGCTTAATTACTCAAGCCGAAAAATTAGAAAACTCCAGCAAAGTGCAAGGTAAGGCTAATTCATTAATTGAGGAAGAGACATCGCGCCGCAATGCGAATGAGTTGGCCGTTAAGAAAGAAACGCTCGCCTTAATGGAGCAGCAAAACATTGGCTCGCCAAATTCATCAATGGGCAAAGACATAGATGCAATCAAGCTGGAAATAGATTATCTAGGGCAGTTGAGCGCCGCACAACATCGTGTCGCCACCGATATGAGTTTATCTGAGCAGGCAACCGCTGCGGATAAGGCCAGCAAGGAACTGGACAAATATCTTGATCCACATAGGGCGCAACAGTTTGGCGCATCTATGAAAGCGGCTTTTGGGTCGGCTGGTGCAGCACTGGGTGGCTTGATTGATGCTTTAGGCAAGTATGACAAGGCGCAGGAAGAATCGGATAAGGCAAGAATTAATGCAAAAAAAGAACTTGATGCTCATGCGGTTACCGATATTCAATATCAACAAAGGCTTGCTGACATAACCAACATGCAAGCCCAGCAGCAAATCGGTAGCTACGCTGATATGGCGCAAGCGGCCAGCGGATATTTCGATAAAAATTCAACCGGTTACACGATCATGCAGGATGCCGAAAAAGCCTACCGAGCTATTTCTGCGGCGTTAGCGATGGAGGATTTTTTAGTCAAAAGTGGATTGCAAACCTCGTTTCTTGGATTGTTTGCGGCTAGCAAAGCGACTGCGGCAGCGATTGATACTGCGGCAACCGGTGATTCTGTTGCTAACTCAATGATACGGGCGTCTGCGGATGGAATTGCCGCTTTCGTTAAAACACTGGCATCCATTCCTTATCCATTCAACTTAGTGGCCGCGGCTTCGGTAGCTGCCATTGTTGTCGGCATGGGCGTTAAGCTCAGTGCGGCTCATGCGGGAGGTGAATCAACTTCCGCGTCTGACCAGGCTGCAACCGGTACCGGCACTGTATTGGGTGATCCAACAGGTAAATCAGATTCGGTTAATGCCTCACTAAAATTAATTGCAGCTAACTCAACTTCGCAACTATCGCAAACAGGTCAGTTATTGACGGCGTTTAACTCACTCTCAGCAACACTAGCAAACATGACCACGACTATTTTGCAATCAGCAGGCATTGGTATAGCTGGTGGCGTGAATTCTCCGGTTTCGCTTACTGCGAATAGCTCCGAAGCAAATAGCCTTAATAGCATGTTAAACACGGTTCGCTTGGGTGTTGGGGATAGCATTACAACCAAAATTACCAATGCAGTTTCCAATGCCATTTTTGGCGGTAGTCAAACATTAACCGGGCAAGGAATATCGTCAAATAATGCAACAGTTGCGCAAGTGGCCGCCGGTGGATTCCAAGCAAGTAGCTATGCCAATATCAGCACAAGCGGCGGCTGGTTCCATGGTGACAGCAACTCAACTCAAACTAATTCTTTGGGTTCAGCTACAAATCAGCAGTTCAGTTTAGCAATCGGTCAGATGGCATCATCAATTAGTGATGCGGCTAGTTTAATTGGGATTAGTGGGCCTGCATTCACTGCGAATTTAAATAATTTCGTGGTGAGTATCGGCAAGATTGATACAAAGGGCATGACGACCACGCAAGTGGAAGCGGCCTTGCAAACTGCGTTTGCGGCAATGGGCGACAAAATGGCGACGTGGGCTGTCGCTGGTATTGGTAAATTCACGCAAGCCGGTGAGGGTGCATTGCAAACATTGGTTCGTGTTGCCACTGATTACGCAACTATAGATTCTGATTTGGCGGGTGTGGGGATGACATTTGGCGCTGTTGGCTTGGCAAGCGTCGGCGCGCGCGAAAATCTTATTTCCTTGGCAGGTGGACTAACCACATTAACATCAGGCATTCAGTTTGTTCAGTCAAACTTTATGAATCAAGCGCAGCAGTCCGCCCCGTTGGTTGCTGATTTAACTCAAAAAATGGGTGCGTTAGGTTTGGGTGCTATTACGACGCAAGCCCAGTTTTTAGCTTTATATCAAAGCCTTAATTTAAATACGGCCGCAGGGCAAAGCATGCTGGTGTCGTTAAATCAAATCGCGCCTGAGTTTCAGCAAGTGTCCGATTATCAAACGGCATTAGCAGCAGGGACTCTGAAATTAACTTCCCAGCAAACAGCCGCGCAAACCACACTGCAAAATGCGTACAGCGCGCAAGCAACCGCCTTAAACAGCGTCATCAGCGCAATGGGTTCGTTTGCAACGGCAACTGACCAATTCCGCACTAGCTTGCAACTTGGCAGCTTATCGACGTTGACACCGGCTCAGCAATACGCTGCCGCGCAACAGCAATATCAATCCGTGTTAGGTAATTTGAATAGCAGCGACCCGACCACGCAAGCGAATGCGCAAGGGCAACTGCAAAGTGCGTCAACGGCATTTTTGACAGCATCACAAACCTATAACGCTTCAAGCGTGCAGTATCAATCCGATTACGCCAAGGTACAAGCCAACCTGGCTGCTGTAGTCACTGGCGCAACAGCACAATCGAATACAGCGACCCAGCAACTTGCTGCACTTAATACGCAAGTCGCAGGATTAATCACTGTCAATGCCAGCGTGCTAACCGTTCAGCAGGGAACCATTGCTGTGACCAATGCGGTTAATGCTATGAATGCTTCATTGGGTACAAATTTAACTGCTGCAGTAAATGCCTTAATTGCACAAGTTGCCGCTCAAAGTAATGCGCAGGCAGCACAAACGGCAGCAAGCATTGCGGCAAATAATATAGCGAATGCCAATGCGGCAAAAACTATTGCGGACCGCCTTGATGTATTCAATCCCACCAACGGGCGAACAAGGATACAGCTAGCATGACCGACGCTCAATTTCAGGCGTGGCTGACCAGTCCAGCGTCGATACCAATTGTTTTGATTGAGGCGCATGTGAATTCCGGCGGCGTGGAAACGGTACGCTATCTTTCCACAGATATGTATAACACTGGCGCAGCCGATACACCGGCCAATACCTGCTACCAGCCGCGCTTGACTGGTGCGCTCACGTTTACTGAGCAAGTGGTCATTGATAATTCAGCCGGCGTTAGTTCATCTACTATCGAGCTTGAAAATTCCGACGGCGCACTGGATTTATGGCTGTTGGATATTTGGAATAATCGGCAAATCATCGCCTATATTGGCGACCCACGTTGGGCAAGGTCGGATTTTCGCGTCATCTTCAATGGCATTATTGTAGATATGGATTGCACCACGCGCGATAAGCCGATTTTTAATTTGGCCGATCAACTCCAATTGCTGAATACGCCTGTTACAGCAACATTGCTGGGTGGGACAACTCCCAATTCAACGCAATTGATTCCACTGTGCTTTGGTGAGTGCCATAACGTTACGCCATTACTGACGAACCCGGCAACATTGGAATATGCGGTGCATAACGGGCAGGTTGCAAATATTTTTGAGGTCCGTGATAACGGAGTTCCAATTACCGCTAATATTACCAATGCAACAGGGCGCTTCACGCTCAATGCTCCACCTGTCGGAACGATTACAGCTAGCGTGCAGGGCGATGCGCCCGCCGGGGTTTATACCAATACCATTGCCGGAATTGTCCAGCGCTTGGTAACTGGTTTTGGTACAAATCCATTCGCCACTGGAAACCTAGATTCAGTCAATTTTTCAGCGTTCGCAACCGCCAACCCGCAACCAGTCGGCATTTATTTAAGCAGCTCAACAAACGTATTGGACGCATGTGCACAACTTGCTTCCAGTGTTGGCGCGCAGCTTGTTATGGCGCGAACCGGTCTGCTGCAGCTCATTCAGATTGCTTTGCCCGCTATTGGCACACCTACAGTTATTACGCAAAATCAAATCATAGAACAAACATTAATGCCAACAGCCAGAACCGATGTTGCTGCTGGTGTGATGCTTGGTTTTTGCCTAAATTACACCGTGCAAGCTAACTTACTCACCAATTTACCGGTCGGTGATGCGGATATGTTCGCGTTGGATTACATGATTGTGAACATGGTGGATGCGCCGACACAAGCCATGTACAAAATGACCGCCGCGCCAGCACAGCAAAACACGTTACTGCTTGTTCAGTCGGACGCAACAAGCGAAGCAACACGTCGTTTGAATTTATGGAAAAAACCGCACATTACCTATCAATTTGAAGGTACAACGAGCTTGCTTGCTTTGGTGTTAGGGCAGGCGGCCACGATTATAAACCCACGTTTCGGCATGTCAGCAGGCTCAACGGGCATGGTCATTTCACTTGCCCCTGACTGGACATCTGGTCGCGTAGTGGTGGAGGTTCTAATTTAATGCCAACTATTGTTAATTACCGCGATGTTATATTGCAGTCGCATTCGCCAAGGGTTCTGTCGGATAACACGCTTTCTATTGCAGAAAAACCGGCGCTGATTTTGCAGTACGCGACGATTCTTAGTCAGCAAACGAGCATGGATGCGCAGGCGACGGCCTATGGATTAACCGCACTTCAAGCCACTTATGATGCGTCGATTGCTACGTTAACAGCACACTTAGCTACGTTAACAAATCCGGTTGCGTGGAATAATTTAACCAATACAACCAACTTGCCGCTAACTGGCACGTATTTACGCAGCCTAATATCGGCAACAGTTGTAGCTGAAGCCAATATCGCAACAGCTATTTCTAACTCGACCCTATCTAGTTTATCTACTATTGCCTCATCAAATATTCTGACTCCAAGTGGCAGAAATGAGGTCAACATAGATATGTACGCCATATTGCAAGGCCAAGCCAGCTTAGATAGTCAGGCAGCGCAGATGGGTGTTAGCCACACAGCATATGACGCTGCGATTTCAACGCTAAGCACCTATTTAGCCACATTGGGCTACCCATCCGGCGCCGCATGGACAAGCGCAACAGGTAACATCGCCATTGTTGGCTCTACCTTCATAGCTGACTTTCAAGCTGTGTACGCTGCTCAGCAATTACTGATCAATGCAACGACTGGCGCAGTTGCTGCACTGCCGGTTGGCTTGGGTAACATGATTAATAATTCAGGGCCGGTGCCGGGTGACATGACTGGTTATGTCACAGGCTTCAATACTACTGGACTGACACCAATACTTGCGCCCAGTGTTGATCCAAACAGACCTACAGGGCAGGGCGGGATAACTGTTACTAGCTCAGGTACGCCTGCATCAGGTACGTACCACCTTTTACAGCCTAATGCAGGCGTTAATATGCCTGTTGTTGTTGGACAGCTTTACGAGTTGAGTTCCTACATTGCTGCGTTTAACTGCACATCAAATGTCTATCTCAATTGGCTTAATTCCGCGGGTACAATTATTGGCTCAGCTGGCGGTACGCAATTAGTAAGTAACGGCAGTTCGACTACTACTGGAATACTTGGAAACTGGCAGCGCTCTTACTTGTTAGCTACTGCCCCTGTGGGCACCGCTTCTGCAGCCATCTATGTAGAAACTGTTTACACTGGCGCAGCTACGCCTAAAACTTGCGCATCCATGCTGTATTTCGCGCAAGCAGTCACAGGCCAGACGGCCTTGTCTGCATGGGTTGATGGTAATACGGCTAACTGGTCGTCCAACGTCATTGGTGCGCCTGCAGTAACTGCTAGTATCGTGAGCGCACAAACGCAGGCAAACCTTGGCGTGACAAATGCATCAACAGCTAATACACAGCTCGCCAGTATCGCATCCCTGAATGTGCTTGCAATGCAGGATAAGCCGGTAGTCGTTCAAGATTTTCAAGCAATTCTTAATGACCAAGTTGGTATTGCGGCTCAAGCGACGGCAGTTGGGGTAAGTAGTACTGCTTACTACACAGCAATCAATGCACTTAATGCCTACCTAGGCAGTTTATCTCCCGCATGGAACGATGCAACCCAGAATACAACGATCGTCGGTACTACATTTGACGCGAATTTTGCGGCTGTGTACACGCAACGGCAAATCGTATTGAATGCTACAGCAGCAGCCGTGGCAGCACTTCCTGCCGGACTTGGTAATATGATCAATAACTCTGGCCCAGTACCAGGGGATTTTACCGGCTACGTCCTTGATAACAATACTACAGGGCTGACCCCAATCATCGCAGCAAGCCCCGATCCATACCGCCCAACTGGGCAGGGGGGTGTTTATGTTGAATTTGCAGGTACGCCAGCAGCAGCTACATACACTCTTTTACACCCCAATGCAGCTATCAACATACCTGTAGCTGCATTGCAGACCTACGAATTTAGTGTGTATCTAGGTGCCTATAGAACATCTGCCTATGTGCTCATACAGTGGCTTAATTCTTCCGGCGCGATTATCTCAGGCGCCCAGGGAAATACATTAACAGATGTAACTTCATCGGGGCCATTGTCCGGGTGGGCGCGATCTTTCGTAATTGCGCAGGCACCTTCCGGTGCAGTAACTGCCAATATTGGCGTGCTATCTCTTTACACCGGCGAGGCTAACCCTTACACCTTCTGTTCAATGTGGTACTTCGCAGCAGCAAAAGTAGGGCAAACACTTCCTTCAGCTTGGTCGGACGGAAACACTGCAAATTGGGCGACGAATGTTATTGGTGCTGCTGCGATCAATGCTAGCATCTTAGCCGCACAGAATCAGATTGCCGCAATAGGTAGCACGAACGTCTTGTCCATGGGTGAGAAGACAAGCGTGATCGTAGATTGGAATTCGATTGTAAATACACAGGCTGGCATCGACGCACAAGCTGCTGCAGTGGGCGTAAGTCACGTTGCTTATGACGCAGCTGTCAGCGCACTTTCCACGTATCTCGGCGCAATGTCCCCAGCGTGGAATGACACGACACAGAACACAACAATTGTGGGCGCAACTTTTATTGCTAACTGGCAGGCCGTTTATGTCGCTGAGCAGGCTTTGTTGAATGCGATTGGTAGTGCAACGGCGAATGCTGGCGGCGGAAATCTATTGATGAATTCTGACTTCGGGAACGGAGTTAATGGCTATAACGCCTACAACAATGGGGCGACGCCTATAGCGACTATCACAGCACAGAGTGCCGGTGGTGCAATTACTCCAGGCACATATGTGCAGGTGATATGCAATGGAGCTGGATCGACAAGTTTTGGAACTTGGTTTGCTTCCTCCCTGTTCGGTGGGTTCTTCGCCAACACCAGCTATGTGATTAGTTTTTACGCTGTTTCTAATGGATCAGTAATGGGAGCGCCAATGAATCTTGGGTGGAATCACTCACCTGCAACAGCCACATGGCTATTGAATCCTCCGTTAAACGGAAATTGGCAGCGTTACGCGGTGCTTGTTAATTTTGGAGCTAATACGGTAGATACGGGAATGTTTTTGACATCTACGAATATGCCTGCGATTGGTAATGTGATTGATTTCAGTAACTTAATGGTGCAAGTTGGGTCTGTACCGACTGCTTGGCAACCGTGCCCTGTGTCGGCAATGAATCCAATTACTTCGACGAATTCTGGATCTATGGTCGGAGCTGCGGCTGTTACAACTACCCATTTGATACCCAATGCGGCAACCTATCCGCTATCTGCATTTACCGCAGCAGGTACAGGCTCGCTAACGGCAGCTACAACCGTACAAACTTTGACTTATACATCAACAGGAGCGGTGACAAACATCCAGTTTAGCCTCGGACTGATTCAGGGTGCCGGCGTGGCTACCTATCCAACTATTAGCATAACAAGAAATGGCACCACAATTTATTCATGGGAAACGCAAACAAGTACAGCGGGCGAGTGGAGCTTTTCTGCGGGCATTGCAGATACTCCACTAGCAGGATCGGTAACATACAACCTTGTCTTAACACCGGTTAGCTCAAGTTTTCCTGAGCAGGCTTTTAATCGCCTGTTGTTAGCTATTGAATTTAGGAGGTAGGAAAATGAATAGCTACGGTATATACAATGCAACTTCAGGCGTGATCAATAGAATAATCTCAACGGATCAAAATAATATCGCGCTAAATGTTCAAGCTGGTGAATCTGCCATTATCCTTTTGAACGATGAAACCGACGATAAGTTCTATGTCTCTAACGGCATCATCACTGCTTACACATCGACAGAACTCCAACTAATCGCTACGCTGCCGATAGGCTGTATTTGGTCAATGCCTTCTAGAGCAGTCGTCGATACGGCAGTTATGGCCGATATTCAAGCAAGGGCTTGCGCTGCTATCAATGTCAAGCGTGATGCTGTAATAGCAGCGTTCGATCAGTTCACTTACAACGGTGTTGTCTACGATGGCGATGTGCTTGCACAGGCTAATATTCAAATGACCATCGACGTCATCACGGCAGGAATACCTCTGCCGGCCAACTTTGAGTGGCGTGCTTCGGATAATTCGATGCACCCAATGGCTGCAGCAGATGTGATTAGCATGAACGCAGCAAGATTGGTAGCGCAGGCAACTCTGGTATTTGCTACCTACAGCACATCCTGGACGTTAAAAGCCCAAATTAATTCAGCAACAACACGTCAACAAGTGGAGGCAATTACATGGAGCAGTTAAAAGCGTATCTTTGGAATATTTTAGTTAGCCTAGATCGAGTGGTAAATACAATGTTAGGCGGCAGCCCTGAAATGACACTCAGCGGCAGAATGGGGCGCGACATAGCGCTTGGTGAATGCGCGCTTTGCAAGCCAATTTGCTGGTTGTTGAATAAAATTCAATCGAATCACTGCGCTATGGCCGCATCAAATGAATCGACATTTGGTAGCGATGCTATATCTAAGGAATAGGGCAAACAATCATGACAGCAATGCGCGTACTTAGCTCAAATTTGGCGGACTCCTCAACCACAACTGCCTCTACAACAGCCGGTGCGTATGTGGCAGCTAATTTGGCTCTCGATACTAAATCACTCGTATGGCGCGCCACTGGTTTATCTGCCACATTAAGCTGTGTTTGGGGTTCGACGCAAAATATTAATTGCGTAATTCTCCCATTTAATAACTTTACTCCGGCAGCAACCATTCGCGTGCAGGGATACAGCGATTCGGCCGGGACAATCTTAGTGGTTGATACCGGTACGATTCCAGCCAATCCAGCACCGGCAACTATTCTAAATGGGTTCACTCTGCTAGCGTCACAAAGCGCATATGCCTACGGCGGCGGTTCTTATGCGATGGCGTACTTTGCACTAACCGGCGTTCAAAAAATTGTCGTCACGCTGAACGACAGCGCCAACACAGCCGGGTATCTTGAGGTTTCGCGACTGCTGGCCGGCGCGTACTGGTCGCCAGCCTATAACGCTGATATGGGGGCCAGCCTAACCTTGCAAGATACCTCAAAAAATGTGCGCAGTGAGGGCGGTGACCTGATTACGGCGCTAGGAACGTTCAACCGCAAACTAGGTTTTACGCTCAGCAAAATGTCGCCCGCTGACCGCGCCGCCCTGACTATTATATTTCGTAGCAATGGATTTAGAAGTCCGATGTTCATCAGCATGTTTCCACAAAATACCGATTCTCAACTGGAAGACGATCACCAAATTTACGGCAAGCTCACTGCTATGTCAGCAATGACTATTCCGGTTTATAGCGCCTATTCGGCCCCGTTGGAAATCGAGGAAGTTTAAATTTAAGCACTACCCGTTGAGATTTTTTGAATACCTAGCTGTTTACCACCAAACATAAAACCGCCTTAGTGCGGTTTTTTACATTTAGAGGTTCCTATGATATTTCTTTATCCATTCTTAGCTTGTTTTAGCCTGCTGATCACCATCTTTTCCATGCTGGTCCTTAACTGGATAGTCGTTCTGTTTGTTGATGCCAAAGGCAATTTGCCACCCTGGCTGAGTTATTTCCAAACTTTCGACGCACCTTTGCCGACCGGCTACTTAACCGGCGTCATGTGGTTGATGCGAAATCCGACCTATGGATTTGACTATTTTGTCTTCGGGATACCTTGGGACCCAGATGAATGGACGGTTCAATTATTCCGAACTAACGCAACCCGCGATTTCTTTATAGCCACCAGTAAAAACGGTGGCTTTAATTTTTATTACCTAGGCACTTTGGGCATGTACAAGTTCGGCTGGAAGGCTTGGAACTGCTTTGACAGTGCAACAGGTAAGTTCAGTGGTACTTTTGGCGATGGGTCGCATGTGCCTATCTGCATCACCTTCAATCCATTTAAAACGAAAGTGTAAGCATGCAAAAACAAATCGATGCGATCAATGAGCGCTTGGATGCCGGACAGGGCAAGTTTGGCGAGGTGGCTGATGCGCTCAGCAAGATAACTGCGCATCTTCAAAGCCAGGATGCGGCTATGTCGCTGATGGCCGATAAAGTGAACCAAAACGCCGAGGGCACACAGTCAATCCTTGAAATGTGGAATGGTGGCGTTAAAACTGTGCGGTTTTTTTGCCGGCTGGCAGAGGGGTGGCGCTTTTTTATCAGGGAAATGTTAATCCCTGTGTTTTTACCATTGATGGGTATTGGTGTGGTTATTTACTATTTCAACCATGGCGACTTCCCGAAATGGGCCGCCGCGTTATTTAAATTGATCGCATAAGTAGATCATGGATATTTCTCAGCTTCAAAAAATCATGCCGCTGGCGCGTCAGCGAGCAAATACGTTTCTAGATCCGCTAATAGCGGCCATGTCCGAATTTGAAATTAATACGCCAATGCGGCAAGCGGCGTTTTTAGCTCAAGTCGCGCATGAAAGTGGACAGCTTTTATACGTACTTGAATTGGCAAGTGGCGAAGCGTATGAGGGGCGCAAGGATTTGGGGAATACCCAGTCCGGAGATGGTCCGCGCTTTAAGGGGCGTGGATTAATCCAGATTACTGGGCGAACCAACTACGCAGCCATGTCGGAAGCATTGAAACTCGATTGCGTGAATCACCCTGAATTACTGGAGCTGCCAACCAATGCCTGCAGATCGGCGGGATGGTTCTGGAAAAACCACGGACTTAACGTACTAGCCGACTCTCAGTCGTTTATCACGATTACGCGGCGAATAAATGGCGGTACCAATGGACTCGCTGATCGCCAGGCTTTGTATGCCATTGCAAAAAAGGTGTTGTTGTAATTTAAACGCATTAATTAATTTTATTAAGGTCACTTTGGTGGCCTTTTTTTATGGGTGAACACTATGCAAACAGTAAAAAACGAACACGAAATTCACGAAACCATCACGATTGATGTTTTCTATCCCGATCACCCGCCGCGCACTGAAAGCAAAGTATTTAAAGCTACAAAAAAGCACTGGCACCAACTTGGCGCGGTCTGCGGTGTTTGCAAAACAAAAGAGAAAGTCGAGATACATCACAAGTTTATCGAGTGGGCTGACAGTGAAGGTACGGACTGGGACAAAGTCAGATTAGAGCACCCAGATTTCGACTGGGCATCGTTTAAGGATGATCCTGATTTCATTGATAGCGTCTATAACACAGAGCCACTTTGCGAAAAGCATCATCGTGGCCCAGCTCCACACGGCAAGCATTTTACTCCAGAACCTATCTGGAATATGCAGAAGTATCAGCGTGCTGATTTTGTGTATTCGCCGGATGAGGTCGCCAAGTGAACCAGGTCGTAAAGGACATTTTGACCGGCATCGATGGGCAGTCATTCGCCATCGTCAAGGTGCTCGGCTTTGCAGTCGTTCTGGTGTTCATCCTGATTGAGGTCGCCGCTTTCATCACTGGGAAGCCGTTTGATGGACAGGCTTATGGCATTGGAGCCGGCGCCGCGATTGCCGCCATGGGTGGCGCAATCAAACTTTCCGAAACTTCGGAGCCAAAGCCATGAGTCAACTATCTCCAATTCTTCGTGGCGGGGAGGATGGCTATTTAATGTTTTGGTGCCCCGGCTGCGACCGTGCTCATACAGTGCGGCACGGAACTGGGTTGGGTGAACGATGGGGCTGGAATGGAAATGCACTTAAGCCGACATTTACCCCATCTGTTTTAGTCACATATCCCCACTGGGTGCCTCCGATTACCAATGAAAATCATGAGCAATATAAAGAGAATCCTTGGGAGCAGCACCAGGTCAAAGACATTTGCCATAGCTTTGTTGTTGATGGGCGTATTCAATTTTTAAACGACTGCACGCATTCGCTTGCAGGTCAAACCGTTGATTTGCCCGAGTGGCCGGAGGAAACACCATGTTAGGAATTTACACAATTTACGCAAAGATTGCCGGGGTAGTCGCCTTGGTAGTAGCTATCCTATTTGGCCTTTGGTATCTCGATCACCGCGGATTCGTCCGAGGCGAAGCGACTATTCAAGATCAATGGGATAAGGCTCAGCGACAAGCAACAGCCGATACCTTGAAAATCCAGCAAGCCAACGATAAAAAACTTAATGAAAGTGAGCAAAAATATGTTGATCAAAAAAATGCCAATGACGCTTTGCTTGCTGATACTCGCAAGTCTGGCGGCTTGTTCTACACCCCAACAGTCTGTCCCGTTAGTGTGCCCAGCGCCACTAAAGCTGTCGCCAGTGTTGATCCAGCCAGTTCCCCTGGACGGAATGACTCGGGCACAATCAATCTTACAGAATTTGCAGAAGAAGTTGAGCAACTCGGGCACGATAAGGACGAGCTCGCCATCCGATTAAACGCAATCGCGGCTGAAAATAAATGAATATCCTATTGATAATATTATTGGTAGCCGCGATTCAAGTTGGAATAATCTGGGGTTCAATTAAGTTAGGCATGAAGCTGATGATGGTTGAAATAAACAAGATGTGTGGATATGGAAAATAGCAGATATAGGGGGGGGGCGTGCCAGGCTTGTTTGCATGCTCAATAGTGGCTATTTTTATGCATAAATCATCTCCGCAACTCAATGCTAATTTGAAGCCAGCATTAGCTCTTAGAATGGTTAAATATTACAAGTTGCGGAGATTAAAAGTAACTAAGTAACTGTTTACGTTAGTATGTGTAGCGGACTTAAAATCCGCCGCTTTCGTGAATAACGGGCGTGCCGGTTCAATTCCGGCCTCGGGCACCAGTAGTTTTCAGGTTGTATCGTAAGAGCTTAAAACCGCATAACTCGCTATGAGAATGCGGTTTTTTGTTTTTGGATGTACATTCGCTATAAATGTTACTGGTCAATATCCGTGAGGGGCCAATTTATAACATTATTTCCCAATTAGTAGTGGTGCTGTAAACAGCCATTCTCGATAAGAAGTTTTTCCTTCAAATAATTGAAACGCGGGCTCAAAATTACCAATTTTGATTGGCCCATCTTTCGATAAACTATAGATGCCAATAATTCCACTGCCATCAATTGCTGCCACGGTTCCCCATTCTTGCTTGCCAGTGAGAGGATCAATATAGATCTTGCGTAAATGGCGTCGAATGGTGGGGTAGCGTGGATCTTTTAATAAATCCTGTAATGATGCAGGGGCAGAGGATTGCCCCGTTGGTGTGGCGTTTGCGTAGCTTACGAAGGCTGATTGAAACTGAGAGCCAATGGCTAGGAGTTCTTCTTCTGCTGCACGTCGCTGCATGATAGATCCTATTTGAACCGTAGCAACGGCGGCTATTCCGATAAGGGCAACGGATATTAATAGGGCGAGATAAGCAAAGCCAGAAATGCTGCGATTTAAGCGAGTATAAGAATGATGCGTCGGGATTTTTTTCTTACTCATGATTTACAAACTACTAAAAGATTGCCCAAGATGAGTTTGTCCAGGCGCTCCACTTTTAATATTATAGACATTACCTTTTTCCTGGTCGTCGGGAGCAATCAAAATCCATGTCGCGGTACTTTGCGTTATGGGATCCATCGGTAATGAGCGCAAATATTTTTTGTTCACAAGATCCGCTAATGTGTCTGGATATTTCCCGGTATCGCCGTAAAATTTATCAATTGCATCGCGCGTTGCTTGTAAATTACTTATCAAAATAGTTTCTTTAGACGCGTCAATAGTTTGAAAATATCGAGGTACCGCTAACGTTAATAAGAGCGCGATAATTGCTAACACCACTAATAATTCAATCAGGGTAAATCCGCGTTGTCGATTTTTAGCATACATCGTGATCACCATTTATTGTAGGGTACGCCGTTCAGGCCAACTTTGGTCGAGGTGGAGTACACATCATAGACATCCTCCCCTTCTTGAGGATCAGTCGCTTCACTGGCATAACTACGAAGCCCCCATGAAGTTGCTTCTGGAGTGTTTGTATTTGTATTCATGGGGTCGCGTGGAACACGTCGTAAAAAGAATATTTTATTACGCTTGGGATCACGCTGATCAGAAACACCTTCGACTAGTATATTCAACTCCTTCGGATATCCATTGCTGCCAATTGGTTTTGGAATACGGCCATCATTTGTTGCTCTTTGATATGCGTCAATACCTTGCCGTATTTCGCGTAACGCCAAGCGTAATTCCTGTTCTTGAACGCGTTGCCGCGCCACTTGAGCAATGGGCGCAGTCATGCTCGCCAACACACCTAAAATAGCTAAGGTGACGAGCAGCTCAATGAGAGTAAAACCGGATATACGGCCCAATTGTTGCGGAAGCATGTCATTGGGGCGTGATAATGTTGGGTTACAAGCTAGTAATCGGTAAGGCGGGTGATGATAAGGCAGTCCGAACATTATGGCGTTACCTGCAGTACAAATGGCGTTGGTATGGCGACAGGAATCGGTGTATTTCCTGCGCCAACGGGCGTTGCACTAAGTACTTGAATAGTGGTGGGGCCCGCTACGGAGAGTGCGCGAAAGGTCACTGTCGCCAGCACTGCCGTATTTGTTATGCCACTACTATTTGACGTGCTATCTGAAAGAGCGATTTGCCCATTGGGGTTGATGCGACTGGTGAAATTAGTTGGTGCAGCGCCTTGTTTAAGATAAGTTCCTTCACTGACACCAATAACTTGTAATTTCGTACTATCAAAACCTAGCGTGAGCGGAATGCTGCTAATGGGTTGACTTGATTGCATCATCAGCGCAACGGCAACAGTTCCACCTGCTGCTACCTGGTTTGGACTTTGCCAGTTGAACTGAACCTGGCTTACTCCATTTGCTACACCCCCGGCTGCTGGCGCCCCAGCTCCTGCGGCATTGATGCTTCCAGCACCCGCTGGCGTATCACCACTCCCCATAGGTGTGCCAGCGCCAAGGTCACTTGAGGCTGACGTAGGCGAGGTTGCTGACTCGGAGTTAGTTAAAGCGTTTAATCCATTCGGTGAATGAGGCGGTGTTGGTCGTTGTGCCATAGGTTTTGCAAGCGTGGTTGCCGCTGGTGTTGATATAGGTGTATTTTCACTGTTGTCGCTAGCTATAGCGCGTGTATGCAGGCTACTTTCTGTGCCGGAAAGGAAATAAGCGTCATTAGCATCAGGTCGTTGAATATTGCGTATCAGATGCGGTGTAATAGAAAGAACGATCTCGGTATTTTGATCATTATTTGTCGTGGAGCCGAATAATCGACCAAGAATCGGCATGCTGCCAACGCCGGGAATTTTGTTGCCAGATGTGCGTTCTTGGTTATCAATTAAGCCTGCTAACACGTCTGTCTCACCATTTTTTAAGCGCAATACAGTAGAAGCGGTACGGGTACCGATTTCGTAAGCATTCGTACCAGATTGCGTAGTGATTTGATTGAGAATGCTACTCACTTCTAATGAGACTTTAATTCCCACGTTATCATCGAGATAGATAGTCGGTTCTACATTTAGAGTAAGGCCAATATCAATATAGTTAATGGATTGGGAGACGAATCCCGTTGAGGTCGCTGTTGAAGTTATATTTGGTACGCGTTCACCAATTAAGATTTTTGCTTTTTCATGATTACGTACTCGAATTCGCGGGTTAGTCAGTAATTTAGCATCAGAATCTTGAAGATTGGCATTAATCGTGGTCGCGCCGATTGATGCGCCCAGTGTGTTTTTACTTTGATGTAGTAAATCATTTAAAGAAAGTCCGCTAGTACTGGTGGAGCTCGTCGATCCGGTGCTCGATTGAAGAACGCTGAGTGGCTGCGGTGTCAGACCTAACGACGCTGGCCATTGGATACCTAAGTTTTGTAAAAATGTCCGTTGCACTTCTAGCACTTCCACTTCTAACATAACTTCCGGTTCTGCAACGTCTTGCAGGGCGACGAGTTTTTCCGCCAATTTAATTGCATCAGGACTGTCGCGCACAATAATCATATTTAATTTATCGTCCACGACAATGTCATGGGATTTAATGATTGTTTTTAAGGTATTGGCGACGTTCTTTGCCTCTGCATTTGTTAGGAAGAAGGTACGCACGACCAGCTCTTGATATTCTTTTTGTTTAGCGGGCGTATTAGGATAAATTAAAATCGTATTGCTATCTAAAACTTGTTTGTCGAGCTGATTTGTCATTAAGGTGAAATGAATAGCCGATTCAATGCTGCTATTTTTTAAAAAAATCGAGGTTCTTTGATCGGTTTTTACTTCTTTGTCAAATAAGAAATTTAGCCCCGATGTGCGTGAAATCACTTCAAACACTTGTTTTAAGGCGACATCTTTGAATTCGATGGTTATTTTCTTTTGAAACGTTTTAGCTAATTGGGTATCCGCAGAGAATAGCGCTACTTTTTCATCAATCGCCTTTTTTAAAGCAATTGCTCGAGTATTTTTTGCGTTATCAATCAAGACTTCAGCAACTTTTTTTCGAGCACTCTCCAAGTCTTTTTTAGCGAAATCGGCATCCGCTGCATTGAGTAATTGAGTCTGACGTTGTGCGCTGTCAATCGCCATTAACCCAGCTAAGGCTTTTTCGTTACCAGGTACGATGATCAGTGCATGTTGGTATACGTTTTTAGCTTCATCCAGCGAACCATTGTTAACTAACAGATCGGCTTGTTCCAAATAACGATATAAAGAGCGCTCACGAGTTTGCAAATATGCTTCGCGATATTTGGCATCATGTGGATCGTTGGCAAGTGCTTCTTTAAATTTGGATAAACCTTCGTCCATTTTTCCTTCTTCAACTAGGTTTTTGCCATCACGATAAGCGAGCTGGCCAGCACAGCCTGCCAGCAAAATACTGACGATAATTCCGCTGCACAAGATGAATCGTTTTTGCATAGATGTTCTAGGTAAAGATAAAGGCAGATCGGGTCGCTTCAACATTATTCTGCGTCTCCGACGGTGATTGTTTGTGTTTGCTTAAGCGGTAAATAAGTCATAGTCAAGGTCGGTGGTGTGATGGAGTCAACCCGATAGGTCGCTTCGATAAGGCTATTGGTATGCACGATAGCGATCGTGTCACCGCGCGCAAGGTACACCTCCCAAACGCCATCTTCCATTTTTTTTCCTAAATAGGTAAATGGCATGCTAGGGGCGGTTGGCGGTGGCGGTGGGACCGGCTTCGGTGGCGGCGGTGCTGGAGGTAACCAATTTTGGTTGCCAAACAAGGTGCTGTTATTTGTTGATACGATTTTATGCATCGCCTCTTCACGAGTGAGTAAAACTAATATTACTGGTTCCGGTTTCGCACCATCACTTGATGGCGTATTTTTCGACGCCCGCGTATCACTATTAATTGCGGCTAATAATGTTTGATCATGGCTTGGTGTCATCGTTGTCGCAGCACGCGCAACAGGCTCAACAACGTGATCAGCAGGGCTTTTATCACCGAAAATAGCCAAACCAGCAGCCGCTACAAATCCAACTGCCATGACGATATGACGTAATTTCATTGTAACTCCCCCTGTTTCACTGATGAAGCTAAGGAGTTATTTTCAGGTTCCGACACATCGTCCAAATACAGCGTAAAACGTATGCGTGTTTCGATGATTTGATTAGAAATCGAGGCGCGCTTGAAATTGAGTTCATCCAATGCCGCAAAGGGGATGGATAGTAGCACTTGATCACAGAAGCCCCGGATCATGCTGTATTGCCCCTTTACCGGCATCGTGACGGTGTAGGTGTGAAAGTGGCCGTTTTTATTCTGCGCTAATTTGTACTCTGCCTGATTTAGTATCAAGCCATTTTTTGTGGCTAAGCCGATTAAAGAAGCTACTTGCTGCTCAACATAATGCGTTTCTCCCAATGCCGAATAGAAAGCACGTAACCGTTGTTCGGACTGCGTTAATTCGACCGCCGAGGTTGCTTTAGGAAGTTGATTTACTGTGACTTGCGTTTGCTGCAATTTAGTTTGGCTGATCATCCGTTGTTGTTTTAAGTAAGGAACAGCCCATAGCCACGCAATTGATCCGCTAAGACACAAGAGAATGGCTAGTGCATTACTCCAACCGAGTTGGCGACACCCTAAACGTAGTTTAAGAGCGAATTGTGAAATGGACGTCAGTTTCATGATGCCGCATTCTGCCAATGAGCTTCAAATTGAAAACGTACCGGTTTATTCGGATCCAGCTGATTAATTTCGTGCATGGTGATAAATATGTCGCTAAAAAAATCTTCTTTTTTGAGTAATTCAATATAACGCACCATGTCATCGCTATCTTTTGCTTCGGCGATTCCCTTGACGGCATTACGCCTTGCATCCGGTTCCAGCGATAGTAGGGCAATCGTTGTTGGTGTAGCCGATTCCATGGCATCCAAGACATCACGCCAAGGTAAATTCAATTGAGCAATAGCTGTATTCACCGCGTTGGCTTGTGTTTCGGTAATGGTCGATTTTTTGCGAACAGTTTTTGGGTTGTTACGCGCATTGAGCTGCGGTGTTAATAATTGCAATGTTTTTTTATTCGCATCAATGTTGTGCTGCTGTTGCAGACCAATGACGATAGCACTGGCACAAAGGGCCAGGCCGATACAAATAAAAAACCATGTCCTGATTTGGGTGCGATACAACGTTCTTGCGAATGTTGGTGGTGCAAAATCGATACGATTAATTGTCATGCTCCTACTCCGCAGTAAATTAATTGCCGCGCCGGAGATAGGATTTGCGGTAATGAGGCTACTGTTGAGGATTGATTTTGCTGCTCGACTAAGTTGAGAACAAGCTGATCCACAACAGGGGTAGCTGCTTTGTCGCCCCAATAGTGATGTTGATTACCGACGACTTGGATTTGCTTAGGTGCGGTCACATTGTGCTGCAATGCAGTTCGCGTTAGTTGTTCTGCGATCCAATCTCGATTCTGCCCGTGGGTCGGAATCGCTATTGTCCGAATTCCAATTAAGTGTTGGGGGTGTAATTCAGAAGTAATACCCAGCGTCAAGGTCGCGTCTTGAACTACACCGAACCAATTGTTTGGTTTTAATTTGGAACTCCATTGATTCCACACGGTGACAAAGTAAGGTCGGACTGAAAGCAGAGGCATACGGCGTTCTTGGGCAATCTGTTGCAGCGTATTGAGTAATGAGCGTGGGTAAGCGCAAGCTAAAAAAGGGCGATCCACTTGCCAATCGGCGTTTATTTGCCAATCAGCGCTGACCTTTCCATACAGTGCTTGAAATCGCATAGTTGCCGCAGCCACCAGATCTGAATAGTGTTCTGCATTGTGCGGTGGAGTCACCATAAAAAGGTGCCCCCATTCATCGCTCAGCGTGACTAGTAATGGCAGAGTGGTGCAGGAAGGCAGCGTTAGTAGTGCATCACATTGGTTTTTTAACTGATCTGAACTTAATGCTTGATCTGCTAATAGTGATATTTTCTTGTTCCAGCCACCACTGGTGCGTGCTAAGGCAATTCCCTTGGTGGTAATGCCCAAATGAAGCCGAGCACCACAAAGGCGGCTGACGACATTACGTAACGGATTAAGCATGTAAAGTCACCCGTTTAATTTCAGATAAGGTTGTTTCACTACGCTTAACTAACTCCAGCGCAGCTTCACGTAAACTGCGTGTCCCATTCTTACGGGCGGCCTCTTTAATTTGGCGAATCGGACGTTTTTCGATCACCATCTCGCGGATTTCGTCCGTTAAAGTCAAAATTTCGGCAATGGCACGACGCCCCTTGTAACCGGTACCTCGGCAATCGCCGCAGCCTTTGCCTTGTTTGAATACATAGTCATGGCACTCGTCACGTTGTAAATGCACCCGTTCCAATTCCAGTTCAGTCGGTATATAAGAGGTGGCGCAATGCGGGCAATTTAAACGAATTAAGCGCTGCGCCCAGATACCATTTAATGCAGAAACAAACGCATAAGGATCGATACCCATATGGGTGAAGCGACCAAAGACATCAAATACATTGTTGGCATGCACTGTAGTAAGAACTAAATGGCCCGTCAGTGCCGACTGCACGGCAATTTCTGCCGTTTCTTTATCACGGATTTCACCCACCATTATTTTGTCTGGATCATGCCGGAGAATCGAACGCAGCCCTTTTGCAAAGGTCAGCCCTTTTTTTTCATTCACGGGAATTTGCAGAATGCCAGGCAGTTGGTATTCCACCGGATCTTCAATCGTGATGATTTTGTCGCGCCCATTATGAATTTCAGTCAATGCTGCATACAGCGTGGTGGTTTTGCCGGAACCTGTCGGACCCGTCACCAATAGCATGCCATATGCCTCTTCAGCCAAGCCGCGCAGAGTAATGAGCGACGGGGCATCAAAGCCAAGTGCTTCTAGGGTCAACGCGCCATAGGCTTCAATCATGGCGCGTTTATCGAGAATACGGATCACCGCATCTTCGCCATGAATACTCGGCATGATCGACACGCGCAAATCAATTTCTCGTCCGCCTGACTCCACCCTAAAACTGCCGTCCTGCGGAATTCGACGCTCCGCAATATCTAATTCAGCCAAGACTTTTAAGCGCGAAATCACATGCTCTGCTGTTTCAGTACCATTGGCAGAGGCCGCATGATCAAGCACCCCATCCACTCGATATTTAACGGCTAATCCGCTTGCCGTGCTTTCTAAGTGGATATCCGATGCGCCGGCTTTTAATGCATCGTACAAGGTCGAATTGATGAGTTTAACGGCCGGGCTTGCTGCTTCACTGACTGAGGCGAAAGATAATACCGTCGCCGTTTTAGAGTCACGCCGTGTCGCATCAGTGGTCGGCCCAAGGTTATCTACTGCACGTGCCGATTCTTCTAATTTAGACAAATAAGCTTGAATATCGGCTTGCAAAGCAAAGCAAATTTCCAATGCGCCGCCAGCTTGCGCTTCTAACCAAATCGGTAAATCGGCATCAAATGGATCTGCAATAACGCCAATAATACGTTCATCGGCTGATCGTAATAAAACACAATAGCGCTGCATGGCACGCGACAGCGGTAATAAATCAAACGCGGGTGCCAATGCCAGCATTTCAGCTGTTTCGATGACGGTTAGTCCAAACGGTTTGGCCACAGCTTGCACTAAACTACGTGGGTCACTTTGGGTCATCGCTTCTAATTCAATCATGATGGAGCGATGCGATTTGGCAGCTTGCAGGCGTGCTTGCTGTATTAGCGCAGTATCAATCGTCGGTGGCGCGATAATGTCGTTCAAGATAAGCTTCCTGCCAAGTCAAAGATCGGCATATACAACAGCACCACGATGCCTCCGACAACAATGCCGATGATCGCCATGAGTATCGGTTCAAACATGCGTGCAAAACGATCTATCCAACGACTGATTTCACCGTCATAAAATGCAGCAGATTGTGTGAGCATCGAACCGAGTTCTCCAGAGCGTTCACCCACGCGCAGCATACGCAATGAGATGGATGTAGTTAATTGATTGGCCTCAAAGGCATTTGATAAAGGAATGCCGGATTGTATTGAATGCGTTGCCTGTTGCAAGTGACGCTGCATTTCCGACGACACAATGCCTTGCACCGTGCCCATTGCCGTCACAATCGGGATGCCTCCTTCAAGTAACATCCCTAGGGTTAAATAGAGGCGTGCTAATTCATAAATGCGTATCCGCTCACCTAGGCCAGGAATGCGGTATGCCAGACGTGCAACACCACCTGTTTTTAGAAAATAGCGCACTAAAAAAACCAGAGCCGTCAGAATAAGCGCGGTGCTGATGAGTAATGTCGTCGTACGTGTAGCCGCAAACTGCCCCCAATCTAATAGCAGTTGTGACATCCATGGCAAATTACGACCGGCACCGCGATACACTTCAGCAAAGCGCGGGACTACATAACCGATTAAAAAGAATGCGACGCCGCCGCCGACGAATAATAAAATTAACGGATAAATTGCTGCACTGACGACCTTGCTGCGCACTGTATTAATGCGTTGTTGGTAGTCGATAAAGCGCGTAAGGGATCGGGGTAAATCACTAGTACCTTCCGCTGCTTTAATAATGCCGATATAGAGTGGGGTGAATAAGTTAGGTTGTTCTGCCAATACTCCGGAAAAGCGTTTTCCTTCGCGTAATCCGGTGAGTAATCGCGTCAAAATATGCCGAGTGCCAAGGTTGGCTTCTTTCTCCAGTAATGCCTCCAGACTTTCCACAATAGAAAGCCCTGCGTTGAGTAGCGCGAGTAGTTCTTGGCTGAATAAAACGAGCGACAACTGTCCCTTGGTCGATTTACCTTGTCTCAAGCCGCGGGCCGGCGAAATGTCTGACGCATAGAGTCCGCGAGCTTCAATTTGGCGACGGGCATCTACTTCGTCGATAGCATCAATGGTCACTAAGGTTAGAACATGGTCAGAGGAAAGTGCGCGAACGTCAAACTGCATACACACCCTCAAGGCGAATTTCGCGATCGGATAACAAATTGGAATTGGGGGAAACGGATAGAAAGACAAATTTCATACGCGGCATATGCAAAATCCAAGCCGCAGAATTTATCATCCTATGTCGCTGAATAAGTAATTGCTGCATCAATAACGACGTCATGGGTTATTGATTGCTGATGTCGGCATCGTCACCAACCCCGCCGGGTTGGCCGTCTTTGCCATAAGAAATAATCTCAAAATCGCCCTTAGTGCCTGGTACTTTGTAGATGTAGGGATGACCCCAAGGGTCCAGTGGGATATCTTTTTTTAAATATGGGCCGTTCCACTTTTCGGCATCAGCAGGTTTGATGTTTAACGCGGATAAGCCTTCTTCGGCGGTCGGGAAACGCCCCACATCCAGGCGGAACGTGTCGACCGCTTTATCAAATGCTTCAATTTGAGATTTAGCAATAGTGACTTCGGATTTACCGAGTTGCGCAAAGTACTTTGGCCCCACATAGGCTGCAAGCAAACCGATGATGACAATGACGACCAACAATTCCAGAAGAGTGAAGCCAGTATTTTTTGGGGGGGTAGTTGGAATTTTATACTTATACATCGAAAAAAAGAGGATTGGTTTTTTGGGGTTCCACTAGAAGTACTTCACAAAAATAGCTTTGAAGTCACTATGGAAATTCAACAAAAATAGCCAAAAAATAATAAGGTCGAGCATTGACGTCGGCATCTCTGCGACACTGCTATCTTGAATAAGTGTGAGTATTTATGTGTTGCTCAAAGGAACTCTGGGAATGTACAGCATTTTTCGGATAAAGGCTATGTCATTTATTGCGCATTTTCATTATTTAGCGTTATGAGAAAGATGGAATTGCTAAAAAATATTGGTGTTTTTGAAGTGGGTGATAAGGAATGTCTGATAAGGGTATATACAAAAATTCGCTTACATAGTATCTTGCCGAATCTTTTTACTTGGCAATAATTTAGGTTGATATTTACATACTTATTAAAATAAATTGCTGTTGTTCTAATATGGTAAAAATTAAACAAATATTGTTGCTGATTGGTTTTGTATTTGAATGGCAATCTAAATTTACAACACTCTAATAAAGCACCTCGTGCTGGCGAATGATCGATAAATGTTTAAAAAATAATTCCTTGTCAAGCTGTACCTTCAAATTTATTTCTGTCCCCCTAAGAAGTTTAAATTAAACCGACACATTGCTGAAAGTCTGCGCTGCTCTGCCAACTGAAATCTAGAACAAACCAACACAGCCTGTGGTATGGATTGTCGGATTAATTGTGTAATCGTTGCGTTAAATTGTCTCCAGCATATGGCTAGATTTCAATGGTGAAAGCATTTTCTTATCGGTTTAAATTGGAGTGCCGCTTTCTGTTGATTACCTTTGTTAATAAGTGTGTAAAAAATGAAATTTTGCAAATGGATTGTTGTAATCTTTTTTCTGTTGACCATGTCGGCTGCTTACTCTCAGTCTTCGCTGACACCGACCTATTCTCCAACTGTTAAATCATGGGGACCATTTGGTGTTACTACCCTTGCTGGGTTTACTAATTTGTGCGATAACTTTTGGGGCGTAAATCAACCCGTTCAAATTTATGGGCCATTGTTTACGTATGCTACTGTTACGTATTATTGTAGTGTTGGTGGCAATGAAGAGCCTTTAGATTTTTATATTCAATCTTTTTGTCCTAGTGGCAGTCTAAGCGCAGATTCAACAACCTGCACGTGCCCACCACCGACAGACCCAACGACCGAGAAAAGTTTCTATGATCCAGTCGGCCAAAAATGTTTCTCGGCAAACCAAGTTCCCGCCACACCCTGGTACAAGCCCATCAATTTAGGTTGTCCATCGTGTAGTTCAGGTGCCCCACCCATATCGACAGGCGATCCCGTCCATATAGGAACGGGAAACGTTTTCGAAAAGCTGACGGATATAGCGGTATCGGCACCGTCATCCGACCTGCGGCTGCAGCGTACCTACAACAGTTCACCAGCACAAAATGCGATCCGTTCTTTTGGTACTAGTTGGACGCAATCGTACGATGTCAGCATCATACCTCTAGGCCCGGTAAGTCCGGCGAACGTTGTGCTATTCGCCTTCCCGGAAATCTGCTGGCAGCGTACGGACAATGGGTATATCTGGTGTGAATATCCTGTTTTGGATTCTAATGGACCCAAACCACAAATGGTGAGTGTCGTTCGTGCCAATGGAAAAGGCCTTTATTTCATTTCTGGTATCGCTTCGGGCGGAACCATGCATTGGACGCCCGATGTCGGTGTTACTGGCCAACTTACGTCCACCATGGCCAGCGATGGCGTCACGCCAACCAATTATATTTTTACCGATACCGACAATCACAGCGAAACGTATGATGCGAATGGCCTGCTACTGAATACTCTGGCGCAAAACGGTAGCACGCAACAAATGACATACAGTACCGGTACCACAAACGACAGCAGTGTCGGACGTTACCCAGCGACAGCGCCAATTTGCCCACACGTACAGGCGGGTGCCGCCGTCGCTTCCGGCACGCTGCTGTGCGTGACCGATAACTGGGGCCGTCAACTGCAATTTGAACATGGCCAACCCGGAGTGAATGAATCCGTAGGACGGATCACCCTGGCGATCGACCCCAATAATCAAGTCACACAGTACGGCTACGATGGCCCCTCGGCAGGTTGTATGACCGTTAATGGCCAGCAAACCTACGCCTGCCTGGCCAGCAATTTAACCTCGATCACGTACCCGGACGGTAAAACTAAAACCCTGTATTACAACGAAGCCGCACAAATCAATGGCGGCACAGTCTGTCCCGGATCGGCTCCAGTCGGTAATGGTTTCGGTTATTTGCTCAATACCTTAACGGGAATTGTTGACGAGAATGGCAATCGCTCGGTCAGTTGGTCTTATGACTGCAATGGAATTGCTACCGCATCGCAACTCGGTGGTGGTGTCGATAAATATCAGTTCAATATTGGCCCACCAGATGCCAACGGCAACAGCAGCAGTACCGTCATATCGCCACTAGGCACTCAAATGACCTATGGCTTTACGTCAGTAAATGGTCTCATGCTTGGAAGTTCCTTTGCCCAGTCGGCAGGTAGCGGCAGTGGAGCAGCTACTGCAATCAGCACTTTCGATACAAACGGGAACCCAGCCAGCTATACCGACTTCAAAGGCAACGTCACCAACTACACGTACGACATGACGCGCAATCTGGAACTGACCCGAGTCGACGCAGCTGGCACGGCGCAAGCCAGAACAATCACGACGAGCTGGAATCCAACATACCGCTTACCAGCGCAAGTGGCCGAACCGTTACACTTAACCACGTACACCTACGACACCAACGGCAATCTGCTGAGCAAGACCCAGCAAGCGACGAGCGATGCGAACGGTAGCCAAGGACTCAGTGCAACAGTCACCGGCACCCCGCGCAGCTGGAAATACACCTACAACAGCGTCGGCCAAGTGCTCACGATCACCGGCCCCCGCACCGACGTCACCGACCTCACGCAGTTCGGCTACGACACCTACGGCAATCTGAGCAGCGTCACCAACGCCGCAGGTCAAATCACGACCTTAAGTAATTACGACTTGAATGGACATGTCGGCAGCATCACTGACCCAAATGGCTTAACCACCACCTACGTCTACAGCCCACGTGGCTGGCTAACCAGTCAAAGCAAAGGCAGCGAAGTTACCAGTTATAACTACGACGGGGTAGGGCAGTTAATTAGTGTCACGTTCCCGAATCAAGCCAAGTTAACGTATACCTACGACGCCGCGCATCGCTTAACCAGCATCGCCGACAACCTCGGCAACACCGTCAACTACACCCTGGACGCCATGGGCAACCGGACGCTGGAACAAGTCAACGAGGCCAACGGTAACCTGACTCGTCAGATCAGCCGCGTAGTGGATGCCTTAAACCGTCTTCAACAAATCACTGGAGCTCAATAATCATGTGCTTCATTACTCAGGGAAATTCATGAAACGTTTTATTTTATTTATTCTTCTATCGTTTTTTATGTTCTCGTCGTTTGCTCAGAGAGGTGCTGCTTCCGTTGCGACTGCTACTGTTTACAATCCAGTTTCATATAATATAAATGGAGTTAATGTCCCAGCTTCTTATGGCTCTTTTATTGCTGATTGTTCACCAGATCCAAAGACCACATTTGGAAGTCCTTTTACCACCATTACGATTACTGAACATACGCCAACTGTGACTGAATATTGGTGTTCTAGTTCGTACGGGTTTTATGCTTTTTTAGACGTTATGCAAACTTGTCCTCCTAGTTCTGGCACTATTTTCGATACTACGAATAGTTCCTGTATATGTCCGTCGACAGGCTCAACAACCAGCTTCAATGATTATTACAGCGATGTCCAGAAATGTGTACTCACGAATCAAGTGCCCGCACCGCCAAGAGCAAAGCCCATCAACAGTGGTTGTCCTGTTTGCGATAAAGCCAAGAGCGTGGGCGATCCCATCAACGTCGGCACCGGCAACAGCTACCAAACACAAACCGATTTGGCGGTAGTCGCTCCGTTCTCAGGGCTGAGCATTTCGCGCACCTACAACAGCCTGCCCACTAATCCGGATGCCAGCACCATACGCTCCTTTGGCACCCGCTGGACGCAGCCGTACGATGCCCGAGTAACGCCGATCGGCTGGGAAACGCCGCCCAACATGGTGACATCGACCATCCCCGTGATCTGCTGGCAACGCACAGACACCGGATATATCTGGTGTGAATATCCTAAGGTCCCAGTATGGCAGGTCGTTACCGTGACCCGCGGTGATGGCAAAGGCTTGTATTTCACCGCGCCTGCAGCCACTGCGGGGAGTCAAATTTGGACGGCGGATCAAGGCGTCACCGGCCAATTAACGTCGACAGTCGCCAGCGACGGCATCACCCCCACCAGCTTCACCTTCACCGATACCGACAACCATACTGAAACCTTTGACGGCAACGGATTGTTACTCAAGCTCACCGCCCAAAGCGGCAGCACGCAGCAATTGACTTACAGTACCGGTACCACAAACGACAGTAGCGTTTCAAGGTATCCAGCAACAGCGCCGATTTGCCCACACGTACAAGCGGGCGCCGCCGTCGCTTCCGGCACGCTGTTGTGCGTAACTGATAACTGGGGTCGGCAACTGCAATTTGAGCATGACCAACCCGGAGTGAATGAATCCGTAGGACGAATCACTTTGGCGATTGACCCCAACAATCACGTCACACAGTACGGCTACGATGGCCCCTCGGCAGGTTGTATGACCGTTAATGGCCAGCAAACCTACGCCTGCCTGGCCAGCAATTTAACCTCGATCACGTACCCGGACGGTAAAACTAAAACCCTGTATTACAACGAAGCCGCACAAATCAATGGCGGCACAGTCTGTCCCGGATCGGCTCCAGTCGGTAATGGTTTCGGTTATTTGCTCAATACCTTAACAGGCATTGTCGACGAGAACGGCACACGTTCCGTCAGCTGGACATTTGACTGCAACGGTATCGCGACTTCCTCCCAGTTAGGTGCAGGCGTTGATAGTTACCAAATCGCTGTCGGTGCTGCCGATGTCAATGGCAATAGCACGAGTGTTGTCACCTCGCCGCTAGGCACACAAACGACCTATGGATTTACCGCCGTCAATGGTTTAGTTGTCGGTAACGCGGTCGCCCAACCGGCTGGTAGTGGCAGTGCGACGGCGACGGCATCGAGCACCTTTGATGCCAATGGCAACCTGACGAGCCACACGGACTTCAACGGCCATATCACCAACTACACGTACGACGCGAATCGCAATCTCGAATTAATCCGCACCGAAGCGATGGGCACAACGCAAGCCAGAACCATCACGACGAGCTGGAATCCAACATACCGCTTACCAGCGCAAGTGGCGGAACCGTTACGTATGACCACCTACACGTACGACACGAATGGAAATTTACTCACCAAGACCCAGCAAGCCACAACGGATGTGAATGGTGTTCAGGGAGTTAGTGCGACAGTCACCGGCACCCCACGTAAATGGACTTACACGTACAACAGCGTCGGCCAGGTGCTCACGATCACCGGTCCTCGCACCGATGTCACCGACCTTACGCAGTTCGCCTACGACACCTACGGCAACCTGAGCAGCGTCACCAACGCCGCCGGTCAAGTCACCACCTTAAGCAATTACGACCTGAATGGCCATGTCGGCAGCATCACCGATCCGAACGGCTTAACCACCACCTACGCCTACAGTCCACGCGGCTGGCTAACCAGCCAAAGCCGCGGCAGTGAAGTCACCAGTTATAACTACGACGGCGCAGGTCAGTTACTCAGTGTCACGTTCCCGAATCAAGCCAAGTTAACGTACACCTACGATACGGCACACCGGTTAACCAACATCGCCGACAACCTCGGCAACACGGTCAACTACACCCTGGATGCCATGGGCAACCGGACACTAGAACAAGTCAACGACACCAGTGGCAACCTGGCTCGTCAGATCAGCCGCGTGGTGGATGCCCTAAACCGTCTTCAACAAATCACTGGAGCTCAATAATGCAGGCGCCTATCTGTCGTTGTAAATTAAACCGATCCCTAACCCTCTTAGCGACGCTGGGACTAGTGAGCCTGTCTGGCCTGGCCAGCGCCCAAACACCGCAAGTGACCACGACCAACTATGCCTATGACGCAATGGGCAATCTGACGACGGTGACGGATCCCTTAGGTAACGTCACCCGCTATGCCTACGATGGCTTAAATCGTCGCACGCAAGGCACGGACGCCAACCAGGGCCTTACTCAATTAAGCTACAACGGCCAAAGCCAGTTGATTGGTGTCACCGATCCCAGGTCACTGACGACCACCTACCAGCTCGATGGTTTAGGCAATCAAACCGCATTGACCAGTCCCGATACCGGCACCACCCAACGCTTATTTGACGCCGCCGGTAACCTGACCAGCAGCACCGATGCCAAAGGACAAACCACGACCTATACCTACGACGTACTGAGTCGGTTAACGCAAATTC
>NZ_PUGF01000013.1 GCF_002976435.1 Solimicrobium silvestre
CTCTTCGGTCACATAATCATCCAGCACCTCCGGCAGCAGCGTGCTTTGGGTGCGGTGCTCTCCTTGGATAAATCGCTTCATCAACGCTCCTTAACGTGGATTCGACTTTTTATATAACGCTTGAGAGATATTTCTGTTTACCTCGTTGACAGATTTTTTGAATTATTTTTTATTGCTTTTTAGGGTGCGTTTTTACACAGCCTCTGCCGAGTACGGCCACCTGATTAAGCGTCAATAGCCGACATTAAATCTTCAATTGATTGAAAATTTCTAAGATCAACGTCGAAGCTATACTCCATATCGATGGCATGAAGTGCGCAAGACATCATTCGTTGAAACTCCAATGCAAAATTTAATGATTCAACTCCAAGCCCTTCGACAGTTACGGTTTTTAATTCTTCCGAGATTCGCACGATTGTAGTTCTGTCCTGAAAAGTGTAATTGCACTCAAAAATCGCACCTATAAAATTTTCGAGTTTAGCATCCGATGTCCCAACAATAGAAGAAATCACTTCAGTTGTCCTAGCGACATCGAACTTTTCATTTTCGCCAATATAAATCAAAAGCTTGCTACTCATTTCGGCCTATCCTTTTCAGAAACCCGTTACGTACAACTTGAAGACCTTGTCAAATATTGAAGCTCTCGATGAACGACAGCAAAGTGCCGGATTGCGATGGCTAACCTGGCAAATCGGATTTTAATGTGACTACTTTAAAGTTGAATTACGAATAACGATTGTAGATCCAATTAAATCGTGAATCGTTTGTCGTTTCTTGGTAATGAACATAATCATTAACTCCATGAAGATTAGAGCAGCGAAGACTATTTGAACCGTGTTATGCCAATCTGGCCTAAGGCTTTCTAAGGTTATGCTATATAATTTTGGTTGAAGAAATAGTGAATGAAATTGCTCATTGGAGATCTGAGAAAGTGCAAACAGCGTTCCAATAATCCAAGGCAAACTTTCAAAAAATAACGGGATATTTCGGCGAAAGCTTTTTTGAAAACCAATTGGCTTTCCATCGTCGGAAACAACTTTTATACCCATTATTCGCTTGCCAAATGTTTGGCCATAGCTTGCGTGAAAAAATAGTGTGTATAAATAATAAGTCATCCCTTGAAACACAACAATTAATGCGGCTAATGACTTAATGCCCCCGCTCAACGAATCTGTAATCCAAAAGAAAACAACGATAAATATAACATCTAGAACATGCCCACTAAGTCTGCGCCAATAGCCAGAATAGATTATTGAATTTTCTTCCAACATTAACCTCATTTAAATTTGAAAAATCTACATACGTACGCAACGTGCCGCAATCAATCTTAAATAAGACTGTTAGGATTCAATTACAACATCTTTCGCAATTACCTCTAATGAACCAAATTCATTCACATAAGTTATGAAGTGATTCAAATCGAAGCTATTTTTGTGTTCGAGTTGAGTGACAGAACGCAATTCAATTACCCAGTCAGATTCAACAACCAGAGAAACATTATCAAAAACGTCCTTCACATGCCAACTTGTGCAATGACTCTCTGCCCTTTGTCGATAAGCACAAACATTAATAAATCGAACAGTAACGATCCTCTCACTACCTTCGACATCAAAGGGAATTTTTAGGTAAATGTCTGCCCCGATGCTTCTTAACTCTGTTCCATCAAGAACTGGTGAAGTTGGATACGGCAGCATGAGAACTTTTTGCTTGTTCATATTATTAATTATTTCGAATTCGTTTGGAATATCTGCGAGGTGCCGCAATGCGCCTATTGGCATTCATCAAATCCGAATTTGCTGCACAGCCACCCGACAAATGCGATCAATGCTCCAAATATTATCATCGAGCAGGCGGCCAAGATACCACCGTGCATCCCCTCTATAAGACCGGCAATTCCAAATCCTGTCACAAGCACACCAACCAGTAAAATACCAATTCCAAAGATAAGTGAAACAATTTCAAGCGCCTTGTTAATAGGATTTTGATTTTCCATTTGTACTCCTCAATGACACTTTTCGTACGGCGAATTGGACTTTCATTTAATTGAATACTTTATAGCGCCAGGTTAATTTGGTCTATGCCCAAAATAGAGCATTTGTGGCATCGTTTAGTGAAAATTGGTGGGCGTTGCGACTGGCGGAAATGTGCCGCCTACTGGCAGTCGCCCTCCGAGCTGGAACGGCTTCTAACCCAGCATTGCAGCCAAATCTTAACAAAAAGAATAACACAAAATTAACTTATGGAAACAAACACAGCGTGAGAAATACGGACTTTATTCCACCGATACAGACTTTATTTATCCGATCGCTAAAACAAATGCCCAACCAAAGAATTTGGTTGGGCAATTTTTGCGATGTCAATTTACGACTATATTGTTCTATTTACGACTTTAATGGCAAGGAATAATATATCGCCTGCAGACGGAACGAACTTCCCGTTAAGGGAAGTTTCCTTGGCGACCTAAGAGTGTTCAGCCTTGCTGAAGCAATTTTGCGAAAGCCCAAAAACGGATAAATCACCACTGGTATTTTGTAGTATTAACCAGTATTACAAAATATAATACTTACTAAATTTTAAAATAGTGAGTAATACCATGTCGATTAAGATTGCGCACAATAACTGGCATTTCGCCCGACCGCAGCTAGCGGATGCCTACCTGAACTCCTTTGAATTAGGGCTTTCTTCAGCACGCGGCCTGTTTGCACGGCGACGCATGGGTAAAACCGAATTTTTAAAACAGGACTTAATTCCGGCAGCGCAAACCAAAGGCTATGTCTGCGTGTATGTCAATTTATGGGAAATCCAAACCGATCCGGCCATCAGTTTGCTAGCCGCCATCCATAGCGCACTGAGTCCACGCGGCATCAGCAAAATGTGGAACAACTTGAGCGCACCACTTAAGAAAATCAAGGCATCGGCGAAAATGGCCGGAATCGAGGGTTCGCTGGAAGCCGAATTAAACGAAGCAAAACAACAGGCCGGTTCCTTATTGGTAGAAGCAATGGCCTTGTTTGACGCGGGCAAAGCCAACATGCTGCTAATTATTGATGAGGCCCAAGTGTTGGCCGACCCGCAACACAGTATTTTCACCCACGCGCTACGGGCCGCGCTGGACATACGCAAAGAGCGCATTAAAGTCGTCTTTGCCGGCAGTTCCGAATCCACTCTGCGACGTATGTTTGGCGTATCTTCCGAGCCGTTTTACAACTGGGCGCCGCTTGAACCATTCCCGCTATTAGGTGATGAATTCATTAAAGCCATGGTCAAAAAAGTGGCGACCATTTCCAAATTTCCGCTACCCTTACCTGACGCCTTAAACGCATTTGAAGAATTAAATCGCACCCCAGAATTTTTCCGTCGCTACTTAGATAATTACCTGACCAACCCGCTACCGGGCGCGCAACATGCGCTGGAACACACCAAAAATCTGCTGTTTAATGACGATGGGTTTATAACGCAATGGAATGAGTTACTGGCTACCGACCAATACCTGCTACTACAAATCGCCCATGACAACACCGATATGTATAGCGCCAAAGCGCTCCTGCAACTGGGTCAGCAACTCGGCTTGGATAAACCGGCCAGCAAAAGTACCGTACAAAATGCCTTAACCCGCCTGGCAAAGAAAAACATCGTCACCAAGATGGAGCGCAACTATCAATTTGAAGATATTGCGTTTGCTGAATGGTTGAAGAAAAGTGATTTTTTCGATTGAAAATTCCCTGCACAGTTCCTTGCAAACAAGGGCCCCCACAAGGGGTGCCCCTACATGGCATCAGAACTAAAACCAGATTTTCCACATTTTCCAGCACTTAAAACGACTTATTCATCGTCCTTTAAGCGGCGCTGTTTAACCGCCGCCGCCAACCCTTCCAAAACTTGCAAACTATCTTCCCAATGTATACAACCATCAGTGACCGATTGCCCGTACACCAACTCACGTCCGGCAATTAAATCCTGACGACCAGCCACCAAATTAGACTCAATCATCACACCTACAATACGACGATCGCCACCGGCAATTTGCTCAGCAATATTTGCGCACACGGGAATTTGATTTTGCGGATTTTTTGAGCTATTGGCGTGCGAAGCATCGATCATCAAACGCGAAGCAATTCCACTTCCGGCAATTTCTTTACAAGCCAGATCCACACTCGCTGCATCAAAATTCGGCGTTTTACCACCGCGTAAAATCACGTGACAATCTTCGTTACCGTTAGTCGACACAATCGCAGAATGGCCGCCCTTGGTCACCGATAAAAAGTGATGCGGTTGCGAAGCGGCTTTCATCGCATCAATCGCAATTTTAATATTACCGTCGGTGCCGTTTTTAAAACCAACCGGACAAGACAAACCAGAAGCCAATTCACGGTGTACTTGCGATTCGGTCGTGCGTGCGCCAATCGCACCCCAGCTAATTAAGTCAGCAATATACTGCGGACTAATCACGTCCAGATATTCGGTCCCGGCGGGCAAACCCAGTTGATTAATATTGAGCAGCAACTCACGGGCAATCCGCAAACCATCATTAATGCGGAAGCTGTTGTCCATGTAAGGATCGTTTATCAACCCCTTCCAACCGACGGTAGTACGCGGCTTTTCAAAATAAACCCGCATGACGATTTCCAACTCACCAGCAAAGCGTACCCGCTCTTGCGCCAACCGCTGGGCATATTCCATGGCGGCTTTAGTGTCATGAATTGAACAAGGGCCGATTACGACCATAACGCGATCATCTTGCCCGTGCAAAATCCGGTGCAAAGCGGTGCGTGAATTAGCGACCGTATTTGAGGCTAGATCGGTACACGCAAATTCACGAATCAGATGCGACGGTGGAACCAGTTCTTTCATTTCCCGGATACGTAAATCATCAGTGCGTAGCATATTTTCTCCAGATCGTATAACGTTCGAATTAACAATTAAATTAAGTAAAAAAAAACCGCCAACTTTGGCGGTTTTAGGAATTTGGTCTAGCACCTCGCGCGCTTACCTCTGTTCCACCGCCTTTGGGCAGGAATAGAAAAAGGTAAAATAAAAGAAGGAATGGTTCATTTGTGCGGTGCGAGGTAAATTTGTGTGGACTAATAATGCATTAATTCAACTGGCTTGGCAAGTTTTTTACAGAACATAATACCGAGCTCACATTAGCCGCAATTTGCTACTATGCTTAACGTAAATAACCTTTAAATCTAAACTACTTCATGACACAAATAATAAAATGGCAATGCGCCAGCTTTAATGAACTCACTGGAGCACAAATTTACGCCATTCTTCAAGCTCGTAGCGAAGTGTTTATCATGGAACAAAACTGCGTTTATCAGGATATGGACGGGCTTGATTTATCAACCCTGCACGTCATCGGATGGGCTGAAGATGAAAAAGTAGCTGCCTATTTACGGATAGTCGCGCCCAACATAAAATTCCCGGAACCGTCTATTGGACGTGTAATAAGCACTTCTGCATTTCGCGGCAGTGGCATTGGTCGGCAATTGATTACGGAAGGTTTAAAGCAATTGGAAGCGCATTATCCAAGCCAAGCCGTCAGAATTAGCGCACAAGCCTATTTACAGGAATTTTATAAATCGTTTGGTTTTGTCGCCGTTTCTGAAGAATACCTGGAAGATGATATTCCGCACATTGAAATGCTAAGGCCAGTTTCATCCAATTAGGAGCATATCCCATGAAATACGCGACCATCCTTTTCGTAGCAACGACTACTTTAAGCGGATGTTCGCTTATTTCCGGCCTATCCAACTCCTGCATGGAGAACAAAACCGATGGCAGCAAAATTTGCACCATGATCGACAGTAATCAAAATATAACTACCCGCAGCATAGAGCGCGATCACCGATTATTCATTTCCACCTGTAGCAATGGCAATTGCACGGAATTTAAAGAAGTGGACGGAAAAACCGTCGATAGCATCAACCAGAAATGAACATTTTGCGGAATTTGGCCACTTTGGTTGCCACCACAAAAGCGCAATAACCCTGATCGGGATGTTGCCGGTAATAGTTTTGGTGATAGGCTTCCGCGCTATAAAATGTCGGGACAGGGCTGAGTTCAGTCACTAACGGCGCATCCCAAACGCTGGCCATTTCGGCGATAACGTGTTTAGCCATTTCATGCTGTTCGTCCGCATGGTAAAACACCACCGACCGATATTGTGTGCCGACGTCATTGCCCTGTCGGTTCAAGGTAGTTGGGTCATGAATCGTAAAAAATACTTCCAGAATTTTGCGATAACTCACCACATCAGTATCAAAGCTAAGTTGCACCACTTCAGCGTGCCCGGTGGTTCCAGTACAAACTTGCTCATAAGTCGGATTAAGCACCGAGCCACCCGCGTAACCGGAAATAATCTGGGTTACGCCCTTTAATTCTTGGTACACGGCCTCGGTACACCAAAAACAGCCACCACCAATTGTTGCGATCTCGATTGCCATACATTCCTCAATAAATTTAGTGCTGTAAAAATCAGTATATATCAGTCAATTAAACTTGGGTATGAGGAATTTCAGCAACCCAATCGCCCGATTTTCCGCCATGCTTTTCCAGCACCCGGATATTCGTCATCACCATGCCGCGGTCAACAGCTTTGGTCATATCGTAAATTGTGAGCAAACCTATCTGCACGGCGGTCAGTGCTTCCATTTCCACCCCGGTTGGCCCGATAGTTTCAACTTGGGCGGTGCAGATGACACTATTATCAACAAGCTCAAAATCAACCGTAACACGCGTAATTGCCAAAGGATGGCAGAGCGGGATTAAGTCGCTGGTGCGTTTGGCGGCCATGATGGCGGCTATTTTTGCTACGCCTAAGACATCACCTTTTTTTGCGCTACCACTGGCAATCAGCGCGAAGGTAGCCGGTTGCATGGTGATGCTGCCGCTAGCTCGGGCGACTCGGTGCGTGGCGGCTTTGCTGCTTACATCGACCATGTGCGCTTGACCGCTGGCATCAAAATGAGTTAGTTCACTTTGGTCAGATTTAATGGGGGAATTTGACATGATGAGATTTAAATGCGTGAAAAAATTCAAAGGGAATAGTGAAAGAATACGCTAGAAGAGTATCATAGCGGGATGAAAAAAACCTCATTCAAAACACAGCTACCACGGTTAACCTTGGTAGCTGTTTTATTGGCGGGTAGCTACCTGACAGCACCCGCGCTACATGCTCAAAACTTACCGACTTTAGGCGACACTGGCCGCGAAGATCTTTCGCCGGTAATGGAACGCAAACTGGGTGAAGAAATCATGCTTGGCATTCGTGCCGACCCCGATTATATCGACGATGAAGTGGCCGCTGAATACTTAAATGATTTTGGTTCCAGGCTGCTAGAAGTGCATCAGGAAGCACGTGGCGATGCCAATTTTGATTTTTACTTTTTCACCGTGCGCGACCCAATGATTAACGCATTCGCTTTGCCCGGTGGATTTATTGCGGTGCATTCGGCGCTGGTTGTCCTGGCACAAAACGAATCTGAATTGGCATCGGTACTTGCTCATGAAATTGGCCACATTGCGCAGCGCCACATTGCCCGCATGATAGGTAACCAGAAACAAGATTTTTTAATCCCGATTGCCTCACTCATCCTAGCGGCATTAACCATGCGCTCTAATCCCGATGCAGCAATGGCAGTGGCCATTGGCGGCGAGGGATTAGCCGTACAGCGGCAATTGGATTTTAGCCAGAATGCGGAACGTGAAGCGGATCGGGTTGGACTACAGATTTTACGCGACGGTGGTTATGACCCAAGCGGAATGGTGGCGTTTTTTGAACGCATGCAAAGCTCCAGCCGCGGCTATTCGGATAATTTCCCGGCATTTCTGCGCACCCATCCAATGACCTCGGAACGGATTGCTGATATTCAATCCCGAATTCAATCTGAGACGTTCAAAAAACATATCGACAGCCCAGATTTCCAATTATTCCGCTCGCGTATCCGCGTATTACAAGACGAATCTGCACAAGCTCTATTAGAGACCAAAAGCTATTTTGAAGACCAGATAACACACGCAATTTCCTTAAAAAAGCCCTATCCTGCGGCCGAATACGGGCTGGCATTTATCGCCTTCAAACAGAATAATTTTAAAGAGGCGCAAGTTTATTTGGATAAGGCGCGTAAAGAATCGGGCAGAGAAACCGGCAACGATGTTTCGAGCCTATTTTTTACCAGTTTGCAGTTAGATATTTTATTGCGAAGCAAACAAAACCCAGCGGCATTAAAAGCGGCCGAGTTAGCCTTGCAGGAATTTCCTGTTTCGCGTGGAATTGGTCGTCAATATACTGATGCGCTGATCGCCAATCAACACGGCGAACAAGCCATTACGTATTTGCGCGATCAAACATTGTTGTATCGCAAAGACTTTGGTTTGCAAGAGCAACTTGCCAAGGCTTATGCAGCAGAAGGAAAAGAAGCATTGCAGCATTTGGCACTCGCCGAATCTTATGCGCTGTCCGGTGCAATTTCTCCTGCGTTAGATCAGCTTGACATAGCACGACGCTCGCCAGATGCCACTTATTATGACCACGCCATCATCGACGCACGCGAACGTGACTTAAGGGAACGCTATAAAGACGAATTGGAAGCGCTTAAAAAACAAGGTGATAAAAAATAAGTGCGAATAAACGCAAGATTACGGCTGCGGATGTGCCACAAAGGGATGTGTTTTAGCCAGCTCGGTCAAACTAGTTAGCGTGATCGGAATGGACTGCTGTTGAAAGCGAAATGTTAAGCCAGCATGCGGATTTTCCAGCCACGCCAAAACTTGTTCGTCGGATGCTGGCTGGTCATTTAAATAAACACAGGCCATTGCGTCAACCATATCTCTATCATCGACCTGCGCCAAAATCGCAGCACTTTGAAGCAGTAAATGACCGTCACTGGTCATCCACACCGCATCGCAATTTGTGAGCGCGGTTCCGGTATGCAGTACCCAGCCAGATTGGGGATCTGAATGCGCGATGTAAGGTGTACTTTGCAATTCAACATAAACCCGCTGCGGACCGTTTTGAAAAAAATAACGTCCTGCATCATCGGACTGATAATTTCTATCTATAAAACCACGCAGAATAACGTTGGCGATTTTACTTCCCAATAAATCCGACTCTTGCGCGTGCTGGTCACGCATCCGCCAGGCACCGCGCGCATCCAAACCTAGCCAACCGTAGCAATGCGGTACATTCGGCCATTTAGCCATGGCAAGTTGTACTTGTTTATCCATTAGGCAGTTGTCCTTAACGGCTTACGCGGGTTGGTACTGCTCAAAAAAATGTAGCACACGCTTAGGCAACCACATATTATCGGCTCGCCAGCTACCGCCGGCAAAACCAACGTGGCCGCCATGTTGCGGGTATTCCAAGGTGACGCACGACGCGGCATTTTCAGGCAAATAGCGACCAGGTAGAAATGGATCGTTTTTTGCGTTTAACACTAAGGTCGGTAACGTAATGTCACCCAAGATGTGTTTGGCGCTGGCGCGATTCCAATAGTCTTCGGTGTTTTTATAACCATGCAAAGGCGCGGTGACTACGTTATCAAACTCATATAAATTTTTTGCGTCCAGCATTGTTTGGCGATTGAATAAGTCAGGGTATTGCGCTAACTTTGCCAGACACTTCGGTTTTAAGGTGCGCAAAAATACCGTTGTATACAGCATATTAAAACCACTACCTAACGCAACGCCTCCCTGCGTTAAATCTAAAGGGGCAGAAACCGCGCAAGCTGCTTGTACGAAGCTGGCCTGGTTTTGACTCTCTCCCAACCAGCGCAATAAAGCATTACCACCAAGTGAAACTCCACACACAAATAAAGAACGTTGCGGATGTTGCTGATGAATTCGACGTAGCACCCAATTAATTTCTGTCGAATCGCCAGAATGATAAAAGCGTGGCCCTTGATTCATTTCGCCTGAACAGCCGCGAAAATGCACGACAACTCCAGCCCAGCCACGGCTTTTTACTTCCGCCATTAAAGCTCGCGCATAGTGACTATTGGAATTACCTTCCAGACCGTGAAATAGCACAACCAACGGCGCATCTGCTACGGCATCGACAAAATCAAGGTCAATAAAATCGTTATCGGGAGAGTTCCATCGCTCGCGCCGGTAACTCACCGTTGGTATGGTGAGTAACTTGGCGGGAATGATGGTTTGCAGATGTCCATTGGACATCCAAGCGGGTGAAACATAATTGGTCTGCATAATAAAACCTTAGTGCAGCATGCTTGCGCGGAACAATTCGCTTGGCGCACGCCCTGGCGCAACGGAGGCATGATGCAGCGTAATGCGCCAGCCTAAAGCAGTTTTAATATACACATTGGTGCACAAAATATGAATGTCTTGCGTCATTTCCGGCGTGCGCTGCACTTCTTCAATAATGTTATGTACTGCGGTCATCATGTTACGGCTGGCGTGCAATTGCACCGGTTGAATGTTGACCGAACCGCGTTCAAAGATAGCTTCAAACGAGGCGCGTATCGTTGCATGTCCAACCAAACGGGATGAACCGGGATGAACGCAAACAATTTCTTCATCTTCAGCCCAAAGAGCCATGAGCGCTTCAATATCGGCGCGGCTTAATGCGTCGTAAAAAGCCGCTTCAGTTTCATCCGCCGAACTAAGCAGTGGTGCGTGCATATTTTTCCTGTCTGGAATTGCCGTGGTAAATCACGGTGTAAATCAATGCGCTTTGAGCACAACACCGGCTTTTAATTGGTACTCGGTGCTGCAATAAGGGCAAGTTGCGTGGCCATTGTGCGATAAATCCAAAAATACCTTCGGGTGCGAAGACCATAAAGGCATGGCAGGATTTGGGCAATGTGCTGGCAAATCGGTTAAATCTAATTCAACAATATTTTTAGTTTGCATGTGGATAATCCGTAAAAATTCATAACTGAACGATACTAAGGCTCGATTTTAACGGATTCGCCCTGTGAATAAAATAATTACTCGGTAAAATACTGCCTTTAGTGAATCTGTAAATCAATTAAGTGCCAATGAATGCCTATTTAACTGCATCAAACCCGTCCAATTTACCTCCAGAACAGTTAGCAGAAGTCGAACAAAATGCTTTTCGCTCTGGAGTCAAAGCCTGCTCACCAACCTTAATCGGGATTGCTGCGTGGGGTCTGGTGGTGGGTGTGGCAATGATTAAAACCCACTTTACGATTATGCAGGCACTGGGTATGACGCTGTTTGTATTTGCCGGTTCGGCTCAATTAGCCGCCCTGCCCTTAATTGCGGTTGGTGCGCCGGTTTGGGTAATTTTTGTAACTGGCCTGGTTGTCAACCTGCGCTTTGTTATTTTTTCGGTAATTTTAGCGCCACACTTCGCCCATCTCTCATTCCGCCAGCGTGCTTTTTGGGGCTATATGACGGGCGATGTCTCCATGGTTTACTTCATGCAGCGCTATCCGACTGAGCAAGCGGAAGCCGGCAAATTTGCATATTTAAAAGGACTATTAATTCCCAATTGGGCAGCTTGGCAAATTGGTTCGATTGCGGGAATTTTTTTAGGCAGCCAAATCCCGGAAGAATGGGGCGTGGGCTTTGCCGGCAGTTTAGCTATTTTATGTATTTTATTGCCAATGGTGATGAACCGCTCAACTCTGATCGGCGTGATCGTCGCGGGTGCTATCGCTTTGCTAACCATCCACTGGCCGTATAAATTAGGCATGTTATTGGCGGTACTAATTGGCATGGCCGCTGCGATGATTTGGGAAGAATGGCATGAAAAAAGCAGTGCCGACAAAAAGCAGAATCAGGGAACGAATAAGGGAAACTCATGAGCGACTTAACACTCTGGATTGTCATCGCGCTACTAACGTTAAGTACTTTTATAACGCGCGCTACATTTTGGCTAATCGGTCATCACATCAATCTGCCTAAGCGGGTACATGAAGCATTACGTTTTGCTCCGGCCTGCGCATTAGCGGCGATTTTAATTCCTGATTTTTTAACTAATCATCATCAGATTGAGCTGAGTATCACTAATCCGCAATTAGTCGCTGGCGTCTGTGCTTCGGTATTTTTCCTGATAAAACCGAGTATGTTAGGAACGATATTCTTTGGCATGGCAGTGTTTACGACGGTTAGATTGCTCGCTTAATTCCCGGAATTTTCATTTTTTATGGCAATTTATAGCAGCCCTCACATACTCCGGCTATTTTTTTGAAAATTCCAACGCATCCAATGGGATTCCCATCGATAAAAAATCACTATTTAGATAGTATCTTTTAACTGCAAGGTAAATATTTACTAAAACTGACAAGAATAAAAAATAATACTAGGGTATTCATAATCTTAAATCTTAGTTTACTCACGCTTTCTTAGCTTACTTCGCATTATTTTTCCTGCTAACAATCATCTTTTTACCGCTCACAGGCTTACAGCTGCAACCCACAGTACGGTAAAATAGATGGTTTTCTATTTCGCTGAATTTCAATTTATTTTTACAGCGCGAATTAATCCAACTTTCTACCCCAATTTTTCACTCCACCTTTTATCTCTTTTACATCACTCTGACATGCAATTTATACGATTTAGCGATCTGGTCGCGCAAGGTAGTTTAGCTGGCAAACGTGTTTTTATTCGTGCTGATTTAAATGTGCCTCAAGACGATCAAGGCAATATCACCGAAGACACCCGCATCCGCGCTTCCGTTCCGGCCATTCAACAAGCGTTACAAGCTGGCGCCGCTGTCATGGTGACATCCCATTTAGGCCGCCCAACCGAAGGCACATTGCGCGCCGAAGATAGTTTGGCACCCGTCGCACATCGCTTATCTGAACTTCTTGGTCAGCCAGTTACATTGCTGCAAAACTGGTTAGACGGCGTACAAGTGCAACCCGGTCAAGTCGTGTTATTAGAGAATTGCCGCGTAAATATCGGTGAAAAGAAAAATAACCTTGAACTCGCCAAAAAAATGGCAGCACTGTGCGATGTGTATGTCAACGACGCTTTCGGCACGGCTCATCGCGCTGAAGCCACCACCCACGGCATCGCGCAATTTGCGCCGGTTGCCTGTGCTGGCCCGTTGCTCACCGCTGAATTAGATGCATTAGGCCGCGCACTTGGCCAACCGGCCCGTCCATTAGTGGCGATTGTGGCGGGTTCCAAAGTGTCTTCCAAACTGACCATTTTAAAATCACTGGCTGACAAGGTAGATAACCTGATCGTCGGCGGCGGCATTGCCAATACATTCATGCTGGCAGCTGGTTTGAATATCGGCAAATCATTGGCAGAAGCCGATTTACTCGACGAAGCCCGCGCCATTATGGAGATCATGAGCAAACGCGGCGCAACGGTACCAATCCCAGTTGACGTCGTCTGCGCTAAAGAATTTTCACCAAACGCAGTCGCCACCGTTAAATTAGTCGCCGACGTAGAAGCCGACGACATGATTTTAGATATCGGCCCGCAAACTGCTGCGCAATTAGCCACGCAAATTAGCACTGCTGGCACCATCGTCTGGAACGGCCCGGTTGGCGTGTTTGAGTTTGATCAATTCGGTCACGGCACCAAAACGTTGGCATTAGCCATTGCCAATGGCGCAGGTTTTTCTGTCGCTGGCGGCGGCGATACTTTAGCGGCAATTGCTAAATACGAGATCGCCGACAAAATCGGCTACATCTCAACCGGTGGCGGCGCATTCTTAGAATTTTTAGAAGGAAAAACACTTCCGGCAGTTGAAGTGTTGATGCAACGAGCGGCGAAATAAAGATTAATAAATAATCTAAAAACTTGGAGACACGAATGTATCGCGGAACAAAAATAGTTGCCACAGTAGGTCCTGCTTCAAATACCGTAGAAATCTTGACTCGCATGTTGCAAGCGGGTGTGAATGTGGTGCGCTTAAATTTTTCGCATGGCAAAGCGCAAGATCATATTGATCGCGCTGCCATGGTCCGCGAAGCCGCGTTAAGTTGCGGGCGAGAAGTGGCAATTATGGCCGATTTGCAAGGTCCAAAAATCCGTATTGGTAAATTTGAAAACGGCAAAATTGAACTGCAAAACGGCGAAAAATTTATTCTCGATGCTGAATGTACTTTAGGTAACCAAGGCCGCGTTGGTTTAGATTACAAAGCCTTACCGCGTGATGTGAAACCGAACGATCTCTTGCTATTAAACGACGGCTTGATTGTGTTGGTGGTTGATAAAATTGTTGGCGCTGAAATTTTCACCACCGTCAAAATCGGTGGTGAGTTGTCCAACAATAAAGGCATTAACCGCCAAGGCGGCGGCTTAACTGCGCCAGCGCTAACGTCCAAAGACATGGAAGACATTAAAACCGCCATGAGTTTTCAGGCTGATTACCTGGCGGTTTCCTTCCCTAAAAACGCTACCGACATGGAAATGGCGCGTCAATTAGCGAACATTGCTGGCGAGCCGTACAACCATAAGCCGATGATGATCGCCAAGATCGAACGTGCTGAAGCGATTCCGTTATTGCAAGAAATTTTAAATGCGTCCGATGGCATCATGGTCGCGCGTGGCGATTTGGCGGTGGAAGTCGGCAACGCTACCGTGCCAGCTTTGCAAAAACGCATGATCAAAATGGCACGGGCTTCCAACAAGCTAACCATTACTGCGACGCAAATGATGGAGTCGATGATCTTCAACGCAGTACCAACCCGTGCCGAAGTTTCTGACGTAGCGAATGCCGTGTTAGACGGCACCGACGCCGTGATGTTGTCGGCCGAAACCGCCTCCGGTAAATATCCGGTGGAAACGGTAGAAATGATGGCAGCGGTGTGCTTCGAGGCAGAAAAATCATACGAGTGCGAACTCGATGCTGACTTTTTAAATGCTCGCTTTACCCGCATCGACCAATCCATCGCTTACGGCGCGTTATTCACCGCTTACCACTTGCGAGTTAAAGCGATTGTGGCATTAACGGAATCCGGCTCCACCACACTGTGGATGAGCCGCCACAATATCGACATTCCTTTAATCGCACTTACCCCAAGTCGCACAACCCAACGTAAAATCGCGCTTTACCGAAATGTGCGCACTTACGAATTACCGTATCACTGCGACAAGGACACCATGTTAAACAACGTGGAACAGATTTTATTAGATAACAACGTAGTACAAAAAGGCGACACCATTGTTGTCACCTGGGGCGAACCAATGGGGCAAGTCGGTGGCACCAACGCACTGAGAATTGTGCGGGTCGGCGCTTAATTATTTAATGCATAGGCTGGGCTAGCGCATCACTTACCGAGCACTAACAAAAACAGATTTTATTTTTATCTTTGGAGGAAATATGGCACTCGTTTCAATGCGTCAATTACTTGACCACGCGGCTGAATACAGCTACGGCATACCCGCATTTAATGTCAATAACTTAGAACAAGTTAGCGCGATCATGCAAGCGGCCGACGAATCCGGTTCACCGGTGATTATGCAAGCGTCAGCTGGTGCACGTAAATATGCGGGCGAAGCATTTTTGCGCCATTTGATCTCTGCGGCCGTTGAAGCTTACCCACATATTCCGGTTGTAATGCACCAAGATCACGGCCAATCACCAGCAGTATGTATGGCAGCGATCAAATCCGGCTTTACTTCGGTCATGATGGACGGCTCTTTAATGCCAGATGGTAAAAGCGTCGCCAGCTATGAATACAACGTTGAAGTATCCCGCAAGGTAGTGGAATTTTCTCACTCAATCGGTGTAACGGTCGAAGCGGAATTAGGCGTACTCGGTTCATTGGAAACAATGATGGGCGATAAAGAAGACGGCCACGGCGCTGATGGCAAAATGACCCGCGAACAATTGCTGACCGATGTGACGCAAGCGGCTGACTTTGTTAAGCAAACCCAATGTGACGCATTAGCGATTGCTATTGGCACATCACACGGCGCGTATAAGTTTTCACGCAAGCCTACTGGCGATATTTTGGCGATTGATCGCATTCGCGAAATTCACGCCCGCATCCCAAATACGCATTTGGTCATGCACGGTTCCTCTTCAGTACCACAAGAATTACTGGCTGAAATTCGCCAGTTCGGTGGCGACATGAAAGAAACCTACGGCGTGCCGGTAGAAGAAATTCAAGAAGGTATCAAGCACGGAGTGCGCAAAATTAATATCGACACCGATATTCGTTTGGCAATGACTGGCGCAATTCGTCGTTATTTAATTGAAAACCCAACCAAATTTGATCCGCGTGATTATTTGAAACCAGCCAGAGAAGCAGCTATGCTGGTTTGTAAAGCGCGTTTCTTGTCGTTTGGTTGTGAGGGTCAGGCTGGCAAAATCAAGCCGATCCCATTAGAGAAAATTGCCGAGAAATACAAACAAGGCACTTTGGCACAAATCGTTAATTAATTTTTTTATTTATTTATTTATTTAGTAGGAGAATCTACATGGCTACTGTTGGAATCGTAATGGGCTCAACATCCGATTGGGATGTAATGAAAGAAGCCGCACAAATTTGCAAAGACTTTGGTATCAGCTACTCGGCACGTGCCTTGTCTGCGCACCGTACTCCGGTGGAATTAGAACAATGGATGGAAGAAATGGAAGCCTCCGGTTGCCAGGCATTTATCGCCGGCGCTGGTGCTGCTGCACATTTAGCTGGTGTCGTTGCAGCTAAAACTATTCTGCCTACCTTTGGCGTTCCAATTCCTTCCAAGTATTTAAAAGGCTTGGATTCGCTGTTGGCTATGGTGCAAATGCCTAAGGGTATTCCAGTTTCCACCTTGGCTATCGGTGAAGCTGGTGCAGCTAACGCTGGTTTGTCAGTGGTCGCTATTTTGGCGTTGCATGACGCTGATATGAAAGCAAAATTGATCAACTTCCGTGCTACACAAGCGGAAAAAGTACGCAATTCAGTACTGCCTGAATTGGCGTAATGGTTTAATTAAAGGAAATTGTATGTCAGGTATTTTAGAAACAAATTTAAAATCACTGCCGTTTTTACATCGCGGTAAAGTACGTGATATTTACGCAGTTGGCGAAGATCATTTACTGGTTGTTCAAACCGACCGTTTGTCCGCCTTCGACGTTATCTTGGATGATGCGATCCCAGACAAAGGTAAAGTTCTTACTACCATGTCTAATTTCTGGTTCAAAAAATTTGGTCACTTAATGCCAAATCATATGACCGATATTGATCCGTTGACCTTGGTTACCGCTGACGAACGCGCACAAGTTGAAGGCCGCGCTATTGTTGTCAAAAAATTCAAGCCATTGGCGATTGAAGCGATTGTACGTGGTTACATCATCGGTTCGGGCTGGAAGGACTATCAAAAAACCGGCATGGTATGCGGACATGTTTTGCCAGCTGGTTTGAAAGAAGGCCAGAAGTTGCCGGAAGTGTTGTTTACTCCGTCTACCAAAGCGCCGATGGGTCAGCACGATGAAAACATTTCTTTCGCTGAAGCGGAAGCAATTGTTGGTGCTGATATTGCTGCTAAGGTTCGCGATTTGGCGATTCAGTTGTATACCGAAGCGGCGGAATTTGCTGCTACTAAAGGTATTATTATTGCTGATACCAAGTTTGAATTTGGTTTGGATGCAGCAAATAACATTTATTTGATCGATGAAATTTTAACGCCGGATTCATCACGTTTTTGGCCTGCTGCTAGCTATCAGGTTGGGATTTCGCCGCCGTCATTTGATAAGCAATTTGTGCGCGACTGGTTGGAAACTCAGCCTTGGAATAAAAAAGCGCCAGCACCGCGTTTGCCGATTGAGGTTGCTCAGCAGACTGCGGATAAGTATGCTGAGGCATTGCGGTTGTTGACGGTAGCTTAATTGCTTCTTGCTTTACCGTTATACAAAAAACAGTGTTTATACACTGTTTTTTGTAAGAAAATCATTTTTCAGGCATTGAACGAATACGCTTAATTTCGTCATTCCCGCGTAGGCGGGAACCCAGTGGCACACAGTGCCGTTTTTGAATTGCCGTTTTAGTTCATTAAACGCCTGTAGGCCGGTGGTAGACCGGCGGCTACTTACCTTTTTTGCTTCGCCAAAAAAGTGTAAGCCAAAAAAGGCGACCCACTGCCGCTGAATTCCCGATTTTGTAGGCTAAAAATGGGAAAAGTTCGAAACTCGCTACGCTCAAACAGCGAACCTTTCTTATCCATTTTTAACCTACAAAAACGGCAGCGTCAGAATGGGAGTAGATCAACGTCAAAACCAACAACAAGTTCAAAAACAAATCAACTTCGATTAATCAACCATTCAACGCTCAAATAACTTTCAAATTTATATGCCCTCTCCTTCCCAAATAACCCAAGCTGCTGAAATTCTCGCTGCGGGTGGTTTAGTCGCCTTTCCTACTGAAACTGTGTACGGTTTAGGGGCGGATGCGGAGAATCCTTCTGCTGTAGCGGCTATTTATGCCGCTAAAGGGCGGCCGGCTAATCATCCGGTGATTGTGCATTTATCGCCGGAAGCTGATTTAAGTTATTGGGTTAAAGAGATACCAGAAGAAGCTAAAAAATTGATCGCGGCGTTTTGGCCTGGGCCACTTACGTTGATTTTAAAACGTGCTGACCATATTCCTGATGCAGTTTCTGGCGGTCAAGATAGTATCGGTGTGCGCTGTCCTTCCCATCCGGTTGCGCAAGCTTTATTGCGGGCTTTTAAAAATGGGCAAGGTGGGATTGCTGCACCTTCTGCGAATAAATTCGGGCGCGTTAGCCCGACTACCGCACAACATGTACGCGATGAATTTGCGACTGAATTACAAACAGGTGGATTGGTTAAAGCTGTGCTGGAAGGAGAACAAAGTGAAGTCGGGATTGAATCAACTATTTTAGATTTAACCCGCCTCGGTACGCACGGCCCCGTCTTACTACGCCCCGGTCATATCTGCATTGATCAATTAGCTGCAGTATTAGGTGCTATGCCGGTCTCTCCGGATGTCGCCAGCGACGTATCAACTCCACGTGCATCAGGCACATTAGAAGCGCATTACGCGCCGCATACGCCAGTTGTTATCGTCACGTCCGAACAACTAATCAGCACATTACAACAACTGCATAACGTCAATAAAAAAGTAGCGTTACTACATTACAGTACACAAAATCAGGGTAACTTATGTACTGAATTAAGCGCGGAAATTAATCTGCCAAATCATCCAGCAAAATATGCGCATGAACTCTACGCCAGCTTGCGCCAATTAGACGCCGCATCTGCTGATGTAATTGTGGTGCAAGCGCTGCCTGACACTACCGAGTGGCACGGAGTACGCGACCGCTTACGCCGCGCTGCGCATGATTCTTTAGGTGTATTAGCAAATTTATTAGCTAAGCAATCTTAAAATCTCCGACCTTATTTAAATAAAATACTGACAAAAATACAAATTTGACTCAGAAAATAAACGATTTATAATAAATCGTTTATTTTTAATTATTACACCCCCATGAAAACCTTCACTATTGAACAGGCACGCGCTGCTACTTCTTCTGGTGGCGTGTTATCAGTCAATTTAAAACCTATCGGCAGCATGTTTGCGCTTGAGTTCGTAACGCACAACGGACCGGCAATGCTGATTGCTGCGGTATCAAAGCAAGTACGTCGCTTTAGTAACCCAATTAAAGCATTCGAGATTGTCCGTGAATTAGGTTTGGAAGGCGGCCACTTTTCAGTCGCTGAGTGGCACCCAGAAGAAAAAGCGTTAGATCGACCAACTCGTCCCGACAAGGCCGCCGCGCTGAAAGCCGCGCATCAGGCAGCTGGACTGAAGCACTTATTGGATGAACGCGTCAACTTGGCTAATGCACCTGACGCAATCTGGCATGAAGCAGAAGATGTCTTTGCCGAGCTAGAAATCCGTAATGCGAATTAAGTTTCTTGAACAAGCCAAAGCGGATTTAGCGGAACACAACGACTACTACCGCAAGCTTGGTGGCGTGGCGCTCGCAAGCAAAATGATGGACAGAATTAAGGGACCCGTTTTAGCACTTAAAGACAATCCAGCAATAGCTCAGTCCTATGAACTTGCGCCCGACATGCGCCGACTCGTTGTTGCTCGTGGTGCATTCTTAGTATTCTATCGGGTAGATGTGGATATTGAAGTTCTCCACATCCTGCGAGCTGAACGCATCCCTCTCTCCGATCCGGAATAAAACTGCAAGAATGACAGGCGCCATATTGCGCCTCGCATAATCAACAAACAGCCTCTGCCTTTTGCAATGGCCCGGCAATTTGTTCGATGATGATTTTCCCCTGCTGGATCGCGTTCTCTAAATCACTCCGCAACAAAGCATCAAACTCTTCTTTTGGCACATTCACTTTTTTAATTCCGATCGCTTGATTACGGCCACGAGTTTTAGCCATGAACAACATTGAATCGGCAAGATTGAGTGATTTACCCCAGTTCAATTCCACGTCACTTGCCTCACCTTGATGTAATGAAATATAGCCTACAGAAATAGTGACTGGTATCGTATTTTTTTCAAACACAACCGGGCTTCCGCCAACGTTAATCAAGATACGTTCTATTACTTGTTGCAAGTTGCTAGTCGGCATGTGATTTAAAAAAATAAGGAATTCCTCGCCACCCCAGCGCATCAACATGTCGTTGTCGCGCATTACATGTGACAGCCGCTTACTCAACTCAACCAATACCTCATCGCCCGCAGCGTGACCATAATTGTCATTGATTCGTTTAAAGTGATCAATATCCAGCACCACCAAAGAATGTGGCGGAGTATCGCTGCTTAAAACGCGCCGATCGGTAATTTGTGTGCGGGATTGCATCGCGTCGTGGAAGGCACGACGATTTAATAAACCGGTTAAGGGATCACGATTCGATTGATGAGCTAACTTAGTGTTTGCTTGCTCCAAATTGCTATTAGCCTCTTTCAAATTGCGATTCGTTTCTCTCAACTTGCGATACAAGATAAGAATAGTCAACGCAACGGCGGCGGCAATGATGCTAAAAACTGTCGTGATTATCCATTGCAGGCTCTTATTTTTGATTTCGATACTTTGAATTTGATTTTTTTGTTCCAACACTTCAATTTGTTTTTCATGTTGGCTGGCATCATACCGGGCTTTCATTTCTGACACGACGCGATCGCGATCGGCATTAAACAGCTCAGTTGATAAAGCTAATTTTTCAACGATGACCTTATACGCTTCTTTATACATATTGGCTTTCTCAAAAGCCGTTGCCAACTGCCCCAGAATCTCCTCAATCGCAGGTTTAGCTTTAGATTGACGCAATATGTCTATGCCTTGATTAGCTTCCTTGGAACCCAAAATTACTTCGCCCAAACCCATGTGGCAGAGTCCAACATTAACAAGACTGTCAGCTTGAAGTACGCTATTTTCCAATTTATTTGCCAACTGCAGCGTTTGCTTCGCATAATGTAAACACAGGGAGTAATTTCCTAAGCCATAAGTGGCATCGGATAGGTTATTTAGCGCAGTAGCCTCACCGCGCCGATCAGCAATGTTACGAGAAATTTTCAGAGATTCCGCATAGGCTTTAACCGCGTCAGCTAATTTACCCTGATCGGAATACACATTGCCACGATTCAGATTCAGCATGGATAACATACTTTGCGCATCCCATTGTTCTGCCAGCTTGACGCCCTTATCGAAATACGCCAACGCCATTTGCGGATCTTTAAGTTTGGTATACAAATTACCAATATTATTTAGCGCATTGATACGGCGTAGATCGTCGTGCCTGGTGCCTTCGTCCAACGCCTCCATTGCGATCAAACGGTATTCCAGTGCCAATTGAAAATTGCCAAGTTCGCTGTTAATGACAGAAGCCGTGCTATAGACGCGACACGTTAACTTTTTTTGATTGACACTTTTTGCTAACTGCAACGCTTGCGCATTAACATCCTTAGCTTCATCCAGCTTTCCTTCAACTTTTAATATGGCAGCTTGAAAGTTCAGCGCAATCGCATTCGACCAGTTGTCATGATAGTGAACACCCAAACGACTAAGTTCCGCATTCAACTTACGCGCTTGCTCGGTTTGATCATCATTCAGATATAAACCAATCAATGTAATCAAGACTTCGCGCTGATCTTCCAACTTGGCATCAGGAGGCAAACTGCGTTGCAACGTGTTTAATTGTTGAATAGATTCTGCTACCTGGGTTTCTGCCAAATCTTGTATGCGGATAATTTCAGCAGAAATAGCTGAAGTGGCGGTTTCATCGGCTTGCGTTGTTCCAAAATTCAACAAAGCAAAGCCTGCAAAGCAGGCTCGAAGAAAGAAAGATCTATATACATGTATTTGCATAGGATGCTGCACCTTGGTAACACTTTATTTAACGATCCCGCTGTGCATACAAACACAGTATTTTTTGCACGCGCATAGAAACACATGATTTTTAGTTGCGTCTTAGTGACACCTTAATGTCGCCTCAGCTACTCCTTAACTACTTCTTACTTAGGCCACTTATCCCTTTGATGGAAATTTGATCTAAACCATAAAGGGCTAGCTTAGACAGCGTTAATCATTTCAAATCAGCAACAATGAACAATATCATCACTTACTGCACTGCACAACAAAAAACCAGCAAGCAATGTGATGAGGCAGACATATCAGCTTCTTACTTGAAGCCGCCACTCTAAAAAAAATCCCTCTGTTATTCAAATAACAGAGGGATTCACCTTCATCGCATCAACTTACCAGATCGTAATACGTTTCTCTGGCGCGACATACATAGCGTCGCCTTCTTTAACACCAAATGCCGAATAGAAGCCAGGCTGATTGGTCAACGTAGCATTACCGCGCACAGCGGCAGGTGAGTGCGGGTCGGTATTGATCAGACGGATGGTTTCCGCCTCACGGGCTTTACCACGCCAGACTTGTCCCCATCCCATATATAAACGCTGCTCGCCTGTATAGCCATCAATCACCGGGGCTGGTTTACCGCCGAGCGATATTTGATACGCTTTATACGCAATCGATAAGCCGGAATTGTCAGCAATGTTTTCACCCAAGGTCAACGCGCCATTCACGTTATAACCAGGTAACGGGCTATATGCGCTGTATTGCGCAGTCATGGCCGCCGTTAATTTACCGAAGTTGGCTTTATCTTCTTTAGTCCACCAATCACGCAAATTGCCGTCGCCATCCGACTGGCTGCCTGAGTCATCAAAACCGTGGCTGATTTCATGACCAATTACGGCGCCGATACCACCGTAGTTGACGGCATCATCGGCGGCAGGATTAAAGAATGGAGGTTGCAAAATTGCGGCAGGGAATACGATTTCATTACGACGTGAGTTGTAATACGCGTTCACCGTTTGTGGGCTCATCGACCATTCTTTAGTGTCAACCGGTTTGCCGAGTTTTGACAATTGACGCTGATGTTCAAATGCCCGTCCACGCATCACATTGCCAACCAAATCGTCTTTTTTAATCTCAAGTTTGCTGTAATCACGCCATTGGTCGGGGTAGCCGATTTTTGCAGTGAATTTAGATAATTTGATGAGCGCTTCTTTTTTGGTTTCAGGACTCATCCAATCCAACGTTTCGATACTTTGTTTGTAGGCGAGCGTCAGATTACTAACCAGTTTCTCCATACGCGCTTTATTCTCTGGTGGGAAGTATTTTTGAACATACAACTGCCCCAGCGCTTCAGACAGGTTGTCTTCAACGCGTGCCACACCACGCTTCCAGCGCGGTAAATTTTCAGGGATGCCGCGCAAGGTCACGCTTGTGAATGCAAAATCCTGATCAACAAAGCGTTTGGATAACAAGCTGGCATAAGCATCGAGCACTTTCCATTTGTAATACGTTTTCCATACGGCGACTGGTGTGTCGTTAATGATTTTGGTCAGGCCACTGATAAAATCAGGCTGGCGCACAATCACGTATGCAACTTTATTGCCCACGCCGGTGCCGACGAAATACGCATTCCAGTCAAAGTTAGGTAACAGTTCCGCCAATTTAGCGATTTCTACTTTGTTATAGGTTTTAACCGGATTACGATTTTCTACTTTACTCCATTGAATCTTTGCGAGCGCTGTTTCTAATGCCAGGATTTCTGCCGCAGATTTATCTGCATCTTTTTGCCCGCTCATTGCCAGCATTTTTTCCACATGCTTAACATAAGCATCGCGGAAGCCTTTCAGCTTGGCATCATCGTCTTTGAGATAGTAGTCACGATCAGGCAAACCGAGTCCGCCCTGGCCTACATAGACCGCATATTTACTTGAGTCGCGCGCATCTTGCCCAACATTAGACTGCACTGGCAATGACACGCCAAGCTTGCTTAATTCAGATATCAACGCTGGTAATTGTTCTTTTTTTGTCAGGCCGTCAATCCGTGCAAAAGTAGCATGCAAGGGTTTAATATCCAGTTTATCGGCATGCGCTTCATCCATATAACTGCTGTATAAATCAGCAATTTTTTGCTCATTACTACCAATTTTTTTGTGAGGTTCTGCCACCAATTCATCGATGATGGAATGTGAACGTTCTTCCGATAAGTCACGCAATTGATCGAAGGAACCAAATCTGGCGCGGTCAGCTGGAATCTCCACCGTTGCCAGCCACTTACCAGACATATATTGGAAAAAATCATTTTGCGGACGTACGCTGGTATCCAGCCATTGCAAATCTATGCCGGAGTTTATTGCGGCAATATTGCTTGTTTTATTAAGTGTTGCGCTAATTGGTGCGGGTGTTTGTGCGTAGCTGAGATTGGCGCCGCCGACAGAAATTGCGGCGAGAACGGCTATAGAAAGCAGTGTGCGTTGCATGTGAGAGTCCCTGGTTAGTTATTAAAATATGCAAAAGGTGCAGCGATGGGTGCAGCAAAGTCTCAGACACAAAAGCCAATAATTAGTTCGTTTGTGCAACAAATAACGTTCGATGTAGGGTGGGCACGGCATCATCGTGCCCACCCTACGCCCCTTCACTTAGCAACATTCCCCGCAATATTCAAAATTTCCCAAGTCCGTGCAAAAGGTGGGGCGTAAATAAAATCCATAAACCCTAACTCTTCTACAGTTAAACCGCTATACACCGCAACAGCTAAGGCATCAACCCGATGCACCGCGCCGCCCAAATAACGACCGCAAACCTGCCCACCCAATAATTTTCGCGACTGTTGTTCGTAAATCAGTTTCACCCACATATCGCTTTGCCCGGGCACATAATCGGTTTGGTTTTTATCTTTAATCACTACCGTGCCATAGTCGATGCCGAGCTGTTTGGCTTCTTCTTCGGTAATGCCGGTTCTGCCTGCTTCAACGTCAAATACTCGCACGCCGCTTGAGCCTAAAGTGCCGATGAAGCGACTGTCTTTACCCGCCATGACGTCACCGGCAATCCGGCCTAATTTATTTGCCGATGTAGCTAATGGAATATAGACATTGCCACTGATTTTATGCGGCACAGTGGCGCAATCGCCTGCGGCATAAATATCAGGGAGATTGGTTTTGCATTGATCATCAATGATAATCGCGCCTTCTTTAGAAAGCTTAATATCGGTGTTACGCAAAAACTCGGTATTTGGCTTAAATCCGGTTGCGACGATGACTAAATCCGCCGGATATTCATCCTTGTTGGTCAGGACAGAATGAGCAGCCCCATTTTCATGTTTAATTTCCAGCACGCTTTCATTCAGTTGCAAAGCTACGCTATGACGCTGCAAAGCATCTTCCACTTGCGGTGTGATTTCCGCATCAAAAGTACGTGCTAACACACGCTCGGCAAATTCAATTACCGTAACATTTTTCCCTTGCTCAGAAAAAGCCTCCGCCGCTTCCATCCCAATAAAACCAGCGCCAATAATCACCACATGCTGAATCTCGGGGAGCAAGTTTAAGATGGTGATTGCATCCGCTTTAGAATGCATAGTGTGGATATTTTTGGCAGCCAAACCTTTGATCGGTGGGGTTGTCGGTGAAGCACCCACTGCAATAAATAATTTATCGTAAGCCAAACTTACAGACTGATTAGTATTTCCGTTATGCGCTGTGACTTGTTTATTTAATGGATCAAGCCCGATTGCAGTATGGAAAAGTCGCACATCAATGCCGAGCTTAATAAAATCTTCTAATGGCCGCGCAGTCATTTGATTAATATCGTCAAATTCACCGGCGACATAATAAGGGATGCCGCACGAGCCGAACGACACCACATCGCTTTTCTCTAATACAGTAATTTTGGCTTGTTTATCCGACTTTAAAATGCGCACTGCCGCTGATAAACCGGACGCATTCGCACCGAGGATTAAGTAGTTTGTTGTAATCTTATTCATCATTATCCAATGTCGCATGCGGGTCATTAAAGACCGCCATATCCATAGTTCCCATCTCACGATCGGTAGCAATGGCCGCCGTCATGGTGCCGGAGACGTTAGTTAAGGTGCGCGCCATATCAATAATGGGATCAATCGCCAGTACCATACCAATCAGCGCAAAGTGTTCGCCCATGCCCATGCCAGAAAGCGCAATCGTCGCAGCAACAGTTGCCGTGCCGGGAATGCCGGCAATGCCAATTGAACCGATGGTGATGACGATTAACATCATGATATAAAACTGCGTATTAACTTCAATGCCAACCATGTGCGCCACCATCACCACGATCATGGCCGGGAAAAATCCTGCGCAGCCATTCATGCCGATGGTGCTGCCCAACGATCCAACTAAATTCGCTGTGCCATTATTCACGCCCATGCGGGTAGTTAAGGTTGCAATCGTCATTGGCAAAGTACCCACCGAAGAGCGACTGGTGAATGCCAATAACCATGTGCCCAAGGCTTTTTTTACATACATCAACGGCGAAACACCATGCAGTACGATGATGACAATGTGAATCGATACCATCACGGCAGTGGCAATGTAAATCGCCGCGACGAAACTGGAGACTTCAATGATGGCGGGAATGCCGTTAGAAATAATAGTGCGGGCCAGCAGTGCAACTACCGCATACGGCATGTATTTAATGATGGTCATGGCTATCGACATGACGATTTTGTACAGCGCTTGCATGAGTTTTTTGAATACGCCAATTGCCTCTGGATTTTTGTGTTCCATGCGGTTTGCCGCAATCCCGATCAATGCTGAAAAGATCACCAAGCCGACTATGTTTTCACCATTCATCGCCACAATAATATTGCTAGGGATGAGACGGATAAAGGTATCAACCAGGTTCGTATATTCGTTGACTTTCTCGGTAGGTGCCGAACTAACGCCAGCCCCTAAATGAAACAGGTTGGCTAAGATAATTCCTAAAACACAGGCAATGGCGGTCGTAAACAACAACCAGAAAATGCCGCGAACTGCAATTTGAGGTAAATCTCGTTTACCCGAAAAATCCAAAATCACTTTAACAATTGAAACAAAGATTAAAGGAATCACCAGCATACGAATAAAAGCGACAAAAGCACGCCCAACCAAACCGTACCAAATGGCTGTTTCTTTCATCCAGGTTGTTGCTTCTGCGGGAAAACCGACCAGTGCCTGAATACCCAAACCTAACAATGCACCGGCAACCAGGCCCACCAACATGCGAATTGAAAAATCAATTTTTTTATTTTGTAGTTGGTTCAAACCCCAAAAGCAAAGCAGCAATACGGCGATGCTAATTAAAGTTTGATAGTGCGTGATGGCTAAAAATTTTTCAAAAAAAACACCTTGAAACAGAGCAGGCTGCTGTGCATCGTTCATTAAAATTACCCCGTACTTTGATGATGTTGAGTGAATTAGACTAGATTTGCTATTTGGGAATATGTTACATGAAAACAATAAAAACTTGTTTGCGCAATTATTGCAAAAAAGAAATCGCCCTGCATGTTGCAGCCAGCATGCAGGGCGAAAACTTCGAAGTACGATGAAAAATTAATATGCAAATATCAAGAAAATCTAAAGCTACTTATTCACCATCTCCTTAGGAACCATCAGCGTCAACACAGCGCCGATAACTAACGATGCAGCCAGCAAATACATACCGGAGTCTGTGCTATGCGTCAGGTCTTTTAACCAGCCAACCAAATAAGGGCTAACAAAGCCGGCCAAATTACCCAAGGAATTGATTAACGCAATTCCAGCCGCTGCGGCCGCCCCGCCCAAGAACGCGGTTGGCAGACTCCAAAATAAGGGCAAGGTGGTTAATATACCGATGGTAGCCAGAGTTAAAGCGGCCATCGCCAATAGGGTGTTATGTCCATAAATGGTGCTTAGCAGCAGACCGGCACACCCTAATAAAGCGGGAATAACTACGTGCCAACGTCGTTCACGATTTTTGTCGGCGCTGCGACCGATCAGTACCATGCCTACTGCGGCGGCGGCATACGGAATTGCTGTGAGCAGGCCAATGTCTAAGGTGTCTTTGACGCCAGTGGCTTTAATAATGGTTGGCAGCCAAAAGCTGATGCCGTATAGGCCCATGATGAAGCTGAAGTAGATAAACGCCATGTGCCATATTTTGGGATGAGTCATCACTTGCTTAAAGCTCATTTCCTGTTTTGTAGCAGCTTCAGTTTGCACATTTTTTGCTAATAATTGCTTTTCATCTGCACTCAACCACTTTGCATCAACGATATGATTTTGCAGGTAAAAAATAACCACAACACCTAAAACCAGCGATGGTAGCGCTTCAATAATAAACATCCACTGCCATCCAGTTAAACCGTAAATGCCGGGCATGGAATGCATAACCCAGCCAGATACCGGTCCACCGACAACGCCAGAAATAGCAACGGCAGTCATGAACATGGCGGTTATTTTTCCGCGTCGTTCAGCTGGGTACCAATAGGTAAGGTAAAGAATCACGCCAGGAAAAAAACCTGCTTCTGCCACGCCGAGTAAAAATCGCATGAGATAAAACATAGTGGCTGAATTAACGAAGATCATCGCACCGGAAATAAGACCCCAGGTAATCATGATGCGAGCGATCCAAATTCGTGCACCGACTTTGTGCAGAATAATATTGCTGGGGATTTCAAACAAAAAATAACCGATGAAGAAAACGCCTGCACCTAAGCCATAAACCGTTTCGCTAAAATTCAAATCGGACAGCATTTGAAGCTTGGCGAAACCAACATTAACCCGATCCAAATACGCGGCTACATAACAGAGAAATAATATCGGCATTAAGCGCCAGGTCACCTTGGCATAAGTTGCCGCTTCAAACCCAGCAATATCGGCAGAATTTACGCGATTTTGATTCATGTTGCCCCCTTGATTATTAATATTTGAAGTGCTTAAGCGTGAAGCTTGACCTTACAGAGATTTACATCTAAAAATGGATCATCTTGCTTGAAATCGGACACAATATTGTGATGAATTATGGCAACTAGTTTAGGCGCTTTGAATTTAAGAGCAATAAATTAATTAAGTCAACGAATTACCCAGTCTCACGTTTAAGTATTAACACCTTATTTAGAAAGATCTCAATGAATCGTTTTTTAATCTCACTGGCGCTCCTAGCTTCGCCGTTACTAGCTAATGCAGGTCCTAATGTAGGTGTTTCTGTTAACATTGGGCAACCGGGATTTTATGGTCAGATTGAGCTAGGTAATGTGCCGCCACCGCCCGTCATGTATGGGACTCCGATGATTATTCAACCAGCACCGGTTGGTGTGGTTGTTCAACCGCTCTATTTGCGGGTTCCATCCAGCCATTACAGGAACTGGCGCCATTATTGCGGTAGATACAATGCCTGTGGCCGCCCTGTGTACTTTGTACAAGACAATTGGTATCGCAATACCTATGCGCCGCAATATCGCCATGAGCATGAGGGACGTGGGTACGAGCACCGTGACTACGATCACCATGATCATGACCGTCATGATGATCGCCATGAAGACCGTCACGATGACCGACGCTAAAACAAGGCTTGCAGTCTACTAAACCAACATGCCCAATGACTTGTCTTGGGCATGTTGCATTTGGAAGAGGAATAGAGAGTTCTTCTGTGAAATTTTGTAGCCGTAATGTAACTTACTTGCCGAATTACTCTCCAGTTGTAATACATTATGCCCAGTGTCAACGGCATAGAGGAAAATACCGTTTATTCACTATTAATATACTAAACAGGGATATTCAAATGAAACGCTTATTACTTGCCACATTACTTGCTGCATCGCCATTATTAAGCATGGCACAAGTTAGCGTAGGTGTGAACCTTAACATTGGCGACCCTAATTTTTACGGACAAGTTGATCTGGAAAATGGCCCGCCACCGCCGGTAATGTACTCGACTCCAGTGGTCGTTCAACCTGCGCCACCGGGCGTATATTATCCACCGGTGTATTTACGCGTACCGACAGTTTATTATCAAAATTGGCCGCAATATTGCGGTATGTACAACGCCTGTTACCAACCGGTTTTCTTTGTTCAAGAGAATTGGTATATGCACGTGTATGCACCGATGTATCGCAGCCGCTACCCACATGGCCGACCAGGATTTGCTCCGCGCGCTTTCTATAATCAACACGGCGGTCCAGGTCCACGTGTCGAAGAGCGCCGTGATGAACATGGCGGACAACGCCATGAAGACCGTCATGAGGAGCATCGGGAAGAAGATCACCGTTAATCAAGCTTAAACTCAAGCTGAAACTCAAGCTTGAGCATCAGACATAAACGGTTAAGTGCCAACCTTGCGGTTGGCATTTTTTTTAACTTAGTTATAGATAGTTTTCATGGCAAAAATAAATCCCGCCAACAATAAGGTAACGGCGTTGGAAATAATAATAGGCCAGGCTTGAATCAAGATGCCGTAGCACAGTCAGAGTGCAATTCCTACTGTAAAAATACATACTTCCCGTGTCAACGACATAGAAGAAAATAGCGTTTATTCACTTTCAACGACCCAACAGGAAGATTTAAATGAAACGCTTATTACTTGCCGCATTACTTGCTGCATCGCCATTATTAAGCATGGCTCAAGTCAATGTGGATGTGAACATCGGCGCCCCTAATTTTTATGGACAAGTTGACTTGGAAAACGACGCGCCACCGCCGGTCGTGTTCCTGACACCAGTCGTCGTTCAACAAGTGCCATCTGACGTATATTATCCACCGGTATATTTACGCGTGCCGGAAACTTATTACCAACATTGGCCGCAATATTGCGCTATGTACAACGCTTGTTATCAACCAGTTTTCTTCGTTCAGGAAAGTTGGTATTTGCAGGTATATGCGCCGATGTACCGTAGCCGTTATCCGTATGGCAGACCAGGATTTACTCCGCGCGCCTACTATGGAGCACCACGTTACGATTATGGACCACCACGCTACGATGATCGCCGGGATCACCGCAATGAGCGTCATGATGATCGCCGTGACGAACGTCGGGATGATGATCGACGTTAATCGCTGCAAAGTGCCAACCAACAGGTTGGCACTTTTTTTAGTTATAGATTATTTTCATAGCGAGAATAAAGCCCGCCAGCAGCAAGGTAATGGCGTTGGAAATGATGATGGGCCATACTTGAATTAAAATGCCGTAGCACAACCAAAGTGCAATCCCCACTGTAAAAATTACATACATGCCCAGCGATACTCCGTCCGCATGTTTATTTTTCCAGGTCAGCCAGGCTTGCGGAATAAATGCAGTAGTGGTTAATGAGGCGGCTAAATAACCCACCAGATCGGCATAATTAAGGTGGGTCATTAATTTCCTGATGAGAGTAATTGCCCACCGTGAAAAATCAGCGGCGTGCTTGGGTCAAATGCACAATCTTCGACTTCACCAACAAAAATCACATGATCACCTTCTGGATAGCGGCTGCGGTTATGGCATTCAAACCAAGCCGCTGCGCCCTTTAAAATCGGCAAACCGGTTGCCGACAAGGTAAATTCAACACCGGCAAAACGATCCGTGGCAGATTTGGAAAATTGCTCAGCCAACCAGGTCTGGTCAGCGGCCAACACGTTAATCACGTAATGACTATTGCCGGTAAATACCGGCAAACTATTGGCGCGCTCCGACAGGCTCCATAAAACCAGTGGCGGGTCTAACGACACGGAGTTAAACGAACTAGCGGTAATCCCCAAAAAACTGCCATTGGCTAAACGCGTCGTAATCACCGTCACACCCGTGGCAAATTGCGATAACGCGCTTTTAAAGTGGCGCGTATCGAAGGTTTTTTTGGAGCTTGGCTTAGATTTATTCATTGGCTTATGTGAGTTATCACTCTGCATTTAGGCTGCCGCTCCTTGCGGGCGACGCTGCAATACAAAAATAGGTTGCGCCCATTCCATTTCTTTTTTCTTTTTACTGGTAATTAACGTTAATTCAGAAGGATCGTACACATCCGTATTATGCGTCAATGGCGTGGTCATAAGATATTGCGCATCGGTGTTTTTTAAGAACTCACCCACCAATTGAATGTTACGAATATCCAAATGGGCGAAAGGTTCATCAATAAACACAAAACCGCCGCTGCCCTCTTCCGACTTTAACAACCCAATCAACAGAATTAACGATTTCATCACTTGCTGACCGCCGGACGCTTCGCCGTCATTCATGCCGATTACGCCTTTGCCGTCGAATTTAAACTTAACATGTAACCCTGCCTGGGCTAATTGCACATCATCGTTTTCCAAGCGTACCGGATCGGCATGCACTTCAATCCCAGCCAATTCGCCGAGTTGCTTAATGTTTTTAGCGTAGATTTTAATGGTATAGCGCAAACGTTCAATGTAAGCACCACGCGCATTCGACGTCGCTTCCATAGCGCGATTATTTTGATAACGACGCTCTTCGGTTTCTGCTTGCTGCCCAGCCAATTGATGATGCAAACGGTGATGTTGATCAACCACGGTGGCATCAGTCTCCCATTCCTCGCTGAGGATATCTTGCTGCAAACTTTTTAAACGTAATTCAACCTGACGCGCGTTATCGTATTTTTCAACCAGACTGTTCAGATAACCAGACTTCCGCCAACCCGCGGGCAGCTTGCTCCAGGTATGACGACTATCTTTAAGCACTTGAGCTTGTGCGCTGCGTTCTTGGGCCAATTTTTGTTCGTTATTCCGGCAATGCTGTTCTGAAACGCTCAAGTGCTTTTGAGCTTCTTGCCATGCAATTTCTGAGCGGGTTTTTGCAACAGTAGCTTGTTTTAATAAATCGCCTAATTCGCCCAATCTGCTGCCCACTTCAGTACGTAATTTTTTAAGCGGCACAACATTTCTGCTGGCTTCGGCAAATTCATCGATTCGTGCATGTAATTCTTTGGCGGCATCAACACCGGCCAAGCGGGTTTTCAAATTACTGACATTACTCGCCAATTTGCTAATGTCTAAAGTAAGCTGATCTTCTTGCTGCTCTAGCTTCAAACAACTTTTTTGCAAAGCGTCTAAACGTTGCGCACGACCTGCTTGCCCAAAACGATAACGCGCCACGTCCACAAATAAAGAACGTCCACCGCGTCGTTCGCTATGAAAGGCTTCTGGAGTAATCCATTCTTCCGCGCCAGACATTTGCATGCCTTGCGCAACAGTATCCACGCGCTGAATCCGTTTTAACTGATCAATTAACCAGCTCGGTACCGGCGCACTAAACTGCACTACGGCCAACAAACTTGCATCTTGTTTGCCATTGATTTTAGGTGCGGCAACCCGTTCCGGCACAATAAAATGCGGGTAACGCTGCTGCTCGGCTAACTTAAACGCTGCGGGTGCGTCGCTGGCATTTTCCAGCAACATCACATAAGAAAAACTTTTCAGAACACCCTCTACTGCGCCCTGCCAACGTGGTTCACTCACTTCGACAACATCGGCCAGCATCACATGCGCTATCTTGGCGTCAGCCATAGTGCGACGCATGCTGCGCACATTTTCAGGGTCAGGCAAACCGGTTTTACTCTGCAACGCAGCGATGGTGCTTTGTTGCTCTGAAATTTTTTCAGTAAGCTGCGCACGCTGTTGTTTTTGCTGGGCTAACTGGGTTTCCTGTTGTTCTAACTGCTGGGTAATTTCAGCAATATCGGTTCCAGAAACAGCGGTCAGTTTTTCTAAGCGCTGCTTTTGTTCCAGTAAATTTTCTTGCGGTTTTAATTGCGTGTTAATTTCGGACAAACGTTTTTGTAGTGCTTTTTCTTCTTGTTCCAGTGTGCCTTCTTGCTGCAAATTGGCCGTAAACTGACGTCCTTTTTCCGCTAATTCGGCACGTTGCGCACTGAGCTGCTGGTCTTGTTGCTGCGCATTCTGTTTGGCAGAACGCAAGCTTTGACTAATGTTTGAATAATGTTTTTTCGTTTCAAAATACTGCAAACTCGGCAAAATCTGTTCTTGCAGATCGCGCCGTTCGCTGTTTTTATTATCCCATTGATGGTAGTTGGCAACGCGCAAGCGCAAGCCTTCCAAATGGGATTGCGCGATGTCTAATTCAGCTTCAAATTGTTGCAGTTCCAGTTCGGTATCATGCTGATGCTGCTTGGCTTCGTCGTAGGCATCCAACACTTCTTTGTCGCCGAATACCTGGAAAACCAAATCCAGCAATTGGCGCGGTGCGTACTCGCATAACTTATCGGTTTCACCTTGCTCCAACGCCAAAACTTTAGCCATCGCGGGAGAAAGCCCGGCGCTGGCCAAACGTTTACGATAAGTTTCTACGCCCAACCAATCGGTTGCGCCCACAACTTCTTCAATTTCCACACAACCGGGACGCATTAGGTATTGACGCTTCCAGTCACCACCGTTTTTTTGAATTTGACAAAACAGCGTGACTTCATCTTCACTAAAAAATCCGGACGAGCGAAACGGCCGGTTAGACAATTGTCGACCAACTGGCTTATTGTCTACCACCGCACGCAGCCAGGCGATAGGCTGACCGGAGTGACGCGCGTAATGTTTATAGGTGCGGCCCATTGAACAATCAAGTCCAAACAAGGTACGCAAGGCATCCAACAAAGTAGTTTTGCCGGAACCGTTTTGTCCGGAGATGGTGATAATTTTGGCGTCGAGCGGAATATTTTTAATCCGCTGCCAATAATCCCAATGTACAAGTTCGAGTGATTTTATGTGGAACATGGTTTTATTCTTATTCTGTTGGATTTAATTTAAAAATATCAGCTAAAGCACCATTTACAATGCGCTCTTTCAGCAGGTCGGTGTCCATCATTAAATCCAGCAGCGGGCCTTCGCAAATCAGGTCGCCTTTGCGTTCAATAAAGCCGAGCCGGTTTAAGCTACCCAAGTTCATATCCATCTTGGTTTTTTTACCTAGCTTGTCGCCAAAGTCACTGAGCAAGGCTTTATAGGAAACACCTACCGAAGTTTCCGCTGCACGTGGCATCGGCTTTTCTTTACCAAACATTTCGGATTGGTCAACGTCGCCATATTGGTGCGAAGCTTGTCTTTCACGCTTAGGCAAAATAATCATCGCCCACAGCACAACCAGCAACGCAACGCCGTCACGTGCCAAACCAAAATTATTGTTTTGCCAGCTGTCGCGTGCGCCAAATACTTTGGATTCCACATCACGCAGCAAGGCTAGCGTGACGTGATCGGCATACACGTTGTCGACAAATTTCATGCCGCAGGCAAGTAAGCGGGCATCGACATCGGCGCGAAACAGTTCATCGGTGATAGCGCGTTTAACTAACTTATCTTCACGTTTTAAGGTTTGATGGGTGATTAAGCGCGCAATTAATATTTGTGATTCTTGATTCATACGAGGCTTATATTAGTTATCTTGTGTTTGGAAAATCAGTTGAGCGTCCGATAAACCAGCCACTTCACTATCTTTAATTGGAATCAATTTATCCGTGAGCACAAACTGCATGGGCAAGCTTGATAAGCGCGCCGCTGCACCTTGCGAAGTGCCCGCGTCCTGGTCGCCGATTAATGGCAACAGTGAAGCGCGATACGACGCGATGGCAAAACTGTTCGGCAGCAAAATCTGCTGTACATCGACGCCTGTTGGCAGCTCTGAATTACTTGGCACACTAAGCTGGTTCAAGCTCGACAACCATGCGTCCAGCTGTGTGTATAAAACCGCGTCATCTTGCACTTGGAATTGGGTGTCAGTGCCGCTTGGCAGCTCTGAGCTTTGCTGGTTGCGCTCCGCAAATAATTCGGCTTCTGCCACATCAATCATTTCTGCCGGGGTCGCAAACAACGGCGTTACCGGCATATCAATTGCGCCATCTGCCAAAGCGGCCAAATCGTCTTGCGCCATCAGCCAGCTCTTAATATCGGTAGTAGACAAACCCGATTGCCCTAGATGCACGCGCTGCCGCTCAATTTGATTCAGCGCGCGAGAAAACATGCCTTGCATATTCAACAGTGCACTTTGTGCCCGGCCGATAGCTTGCGCGGCACGTTGCGTTGCTGCATCTGCGTTGCCATCAGTAGTGATGGCGTAAATAATTTTGGTGCCTTTTTCTACCCAGTCGCAGGCGTTGTTCCATTTGCTTTGCGAAGCACGTAGCCGATATTCAGAACCGGACGCAATCGCATCACGAAACTCTTCCGTCAAATCAACCAGGCGACCTAACAAATGCTGTAGCTGTTCTACCGTAACGCCGCCCAAAGCTTGTGCGCCAGCGACTTGGGTGAGCAAGAACCCCATATCGGCGGGATCTTCGCCCTGCTCGGCACTCTGTTGCGTGCTCAGCAAACTATCTAAGGCAGACAACACATTACGCGCCATCGGTGCCACGCGGTAGACCGAGGTAGCGGCTTCCCATATTAATAATTGGTGCGAGCGCAAACGCGCCAGCACAGTATCTAAACTGTCTGCTTGGAGATACGCCAGTTTGGCGTTAATGTCGGCACGGCTGAAGCTGGATGATTGCGCATCACTCGCCAATTCGCGTAGCACTAATAAACGCACCAATACGCTATCAAAGCCACCGTGAAAAAGTGCGGTGAATGCTTGCAATAAAGGTTGGGCGCGTTTTAACTGATAAACCTGTTCAATATCATCAAAAGAGATCTCAGGTTTAAAGTAGGCTTGCAGTGAACTGCTCGTGTCTTCAGGCTCGTGGCTGTCTATGTGTTCGGTACTATTTTGCATGGACGGTATTTTAAGGTATTTTGCTTGCTGAATTGAAATTGAAAAGCATTAAATTTATTCTAGAATACCCCAGTATTTATATTAAAAATACCAAGTGGAATCAAATTAATACAATGCAAAAATACAATACTACCTAATGTCGATCAAAAAACCATCCTAATAACCACTGGATACGTTAAATATTTTTAAAAACATTAGGGGTATATAAAAACCAGTAATTCCTAAGCGAATATGGCGATATTTTATGCATTTTTCAGAGCAATGATTGTATTTTCAAGATCATCTCCTATAACTAAGCAATAGAAGCAATTCAATTTCCAGAAGGAAATTGACGCAATATCTTATGCCTACATTAATTTAAAACAACATCACTTCATGCATTTCTGCAAAGCCTTACTGTAGTTCCGGTTATCGCCCTTTAGCTATTTGAGTCATTTTTCATCCGGACAAAATGATGCCTAATTCACGCCGATTCGAATACCGCCTTACCACAAGCCAACTTCACGAGCCACAAAACAAACACGTATTGCGACTAGTTTATGGATTAATAATCGTCGCTTTTGCGGCACTTTTTTACTTGATATTCCAAAAAATAGGTATTGAAAACCTGGATGCCTATCAAGTCGTAAAAAAGACAGCCGACAACGTACTGCACAACCCAGCCGTTTTATTCAAATTTGCCACCTATTCCCCATACATCCATTTAATCTTTTATTTGTTTATCCTTGTTACGGTCAATTGGTGGGTTTATATTTTACCTACAAGCTATTCACTTACATTAACCGACGATGAATTAATTTCAAATCATCAATTACCGTTCGGCCTCAATGCCTTAATTCCCGCCATTAGTCCCTTCAATTGGCACATTTCCCTACATGACATAACAGCGGTGGAACTCATTCAAATTCCACTTTTTGGGAAGGCGATGCAGAGACTAACAACGCCAACTTTTGCATTTGTCCGATTACGCATCAGTCAGCGTTCCGGCCCCGTCCGCACCATCAATCCGGCCATGTGGGTTGTTCCTGGCAGTCTTGGGCGTACACCTTTAAAACCAGTTGGTAAGCGAGACTTGTTAGCCGATTTTTTTTCCAATGTCGCCAATAGATGGTTAAAGCCAGAAAATCAGGCTATTTTGCGCGCCGGCTTACTTGATTTACCCATTGCTCACGCACTCAGTGAACGCGGGGTAACGATGTCAGAAGCGGCGCCACACAATATAAAAGAGCACGATTTATTTGCCTGCCGCTCAATCAAGTTTGGCATTATCACTGCGCTGACATTGAGCTCTGCCGCACTGGGAATTTTGCTGCTATGTAAATATCAACACCTGAAATTCGATTTCCCGTTATCGCTTCACTTACTCATTTGCACTACGATCTTATGCGCATTTTTCTTACTCAACCAAAACGATAAATCACGCCCTCCGCTATTGCATACCGTCCTTACTGCACTATGTTTGGTTGGGAGCATGGCAATAGGTGCGCAACCGATAGCCATGTTCTTAAATGGATTTGGCGTTACATCAAATCAATCACAAGACTTTGTAATTCGAGCTGGGAAACTTGAACCGATAGCAAACTTCAGTGGCATCGGTTCAATCAAATTACCTGGAAAAGAAAGTCGTCAGGGTTGGTTGCAAAGCGGCACTAAAGTCACACTGAAAGTCACACAGGGTCATTTCGGCTTATGGGAATATAACGATGAGCCTTTGCGGCAACTAGTTGATGCTCAGGGTATTGAATAGCTGAATAAAAAAAGCGACACTAAGGTCGCTTTTAGCGTCGTCCCTTGCAGGAAAAATCTAGGGATTCACACCTTTAGAGTTGAAGCTAATTCACAACTATTATCATCAAAATCCCACATCGCTAGGAAGCCAGATCGAACAATGGTGAGCAGCAGCAAAAGAAGTGCTGGTAGCGACAGCGCTTGGCGCCAAAGTTAAATAGGTATCGTTGGCAACGGTATAAGCTGGCCAAGCACTGCTGCCTGCTGCGTTAGGATTTCCGGTTTTAGCAAACTGCGACCAAAAACCGATCATTTGAGTTGATAACGCAGTTTGTGCTGCGGTAAAGGGCGAGCCATAGTAAGCAGTGCCACTTGATCCCGGAAATAAATAAGCCAGTTCAGCCGCATGGTAAGCACCAAAACCATCGGTACGCGGCGGCACGTTGAAAAACATCGGCGCATTCGCATCCGCAAATTCATAGGTATAGACAGGTACAACAGTGCTCATCACCTGCGCAATAGAACGACCATTACAAGAAAACAAAAAGTCTGTCATGAGGTCATCAAAAGTCCAGGCTGGCGTAACGGACGAAGTTAATGGATAGACGTACTGAATTAATTCAGCACCGATCGTCGATCCAAAAATACCATTCACGTAGTTAGGATATTCACTGGCCGTCATCTGCCCACCCAGCGTGACATCGATAGAGGTATCAGACAAAACACTATATTCGTGCTGATTAGTACCTTCAATCATCGGCACTTTATTAAAGTTACCGCTAGTCAGCGCACTGGCTATCGTGGTCGGCAACAGCACCAGATCGACGGTGGGCAATTGAGATCCATTGCTTTGAATTGCACTGGCGTTCGCTAGAATTGTGCTAACCGGCAAAGCCAGCAGGCACGCCGCAGTCTGACTGGAACAACCGGCATTGGTCGCAAAACTTTGCCCAGCTGTTTCAGCAGCAGTTAAGGTCAGCGGTTGTAAGCTATAAGAGCCGCTTTCAACAATCGCTTTTTGAAATAGTCCAGCGGCCAGCGGCGAGGCAATTTGCGACAAGGTTGATAATCCGCCCGCAGACTGGCCAAATAACGTGACATTTTTCGGGTCACCACCAAATCCAGAAATGTTGGTTTGCACCCATTTGAGGGCCGCCTGTTGATCCATCAAACCATAATTGCCAGCACTCCCATTTGATGCTGCCAGTGCTGGATGGGTTAAAAAACCTAACACGCCCAGACGGTAATCCACTGTCACCACAATCACACCTGAATTAACCAATGCAGTCGGATCATAATCACTGGCTTCGCCGGTAATCAATGCTCCGCCATGTATCCAAACCATCACGGGGAATGGACCGGAACCCGTCGGCGCAAATACATTCAAGTGCAGGCAATCTTCCGATGTACTCGCTTGTCCAAAAAAAGAAACTGATTGCACGCAGGGAGCGCCAAATGCCGTCGCGGCAAAAGGAGTACTCCAGGCCGTTGCCGGTTGCGGCGCTTGCCAGCGTAAATTTCCGACAGGCGGTGCGGCATAGGAAATGCCCAGAAATTTATTCACGGTACCAGTTGTCGTCCCAACGACAACCCCTTTATCGGTTTGTACCGAAGGTAAAGATCCATTGCTTCCTGACTTACCGCCACAAGAAACTAATAGCAGGCTCGCTAAAAAAAGTGACAACACCACCGACAAATTGATTTTCATACAGTCTCCCTATTTTAATTATTAATCTATTGCACGTAAGGAACATGGATCTCTTCAACCACATTGCTTACTTGCATTTTTTTAAAGAGACTATAGCTACACAAGGCATTTGTCTATGTAACATTTAGAGTGCTTAATCCTAATCTGTCTCCCAGCTTAAATCTTCAACTGCGCTTGCCTCAAGTCACGCAGCGGATAGTGAGTACCGCGCCAATCAATTCCACCACGCAGCAAGGTCAACAAACAACTGCGCCACCACATCAACAGCTCTACCGACATGGCAATTGGGGCAAACAAAAGGCAACGGTATTCCCATTCGTTACGGCGAATAATATCAACACAAAGAGCGCAACTGGCCAGCACAGAAGCTGCGTTTAGCATCCGGGTTACACCATCAGTAACAAACAAGCCGACCAAGGGCCAAAAGCGCAACACCAGGATAAACAGTGTCATTCCGATGAGCTGACTGATCTGGTATGCAAATGCGCAAAAAATATTTTTCTGCAGCCCTTTCACCATCCCCGGCGTATTTTGATACCACTCAACGGTAATTAATTTACTGGTACTTAATACATGCTGGCAATAACCTTTAGCTTTAATCAACTTCCCCAGCATGAGGTCATCCAACACCTGCAACGCAAGCGCTGCATGACCGCCGGACTCTTCATACGCGCTTTTACGCACCATGTTAAACCCGCCAATACCGAGAAAATGCTTAGTCGACGTAGCTACCTTCCAGGGTTTATAGCGCGCTAACACGCCGATCTGAAAAAGAACCAACAGCATTCTCAATAGCTGCGTTTTCGCAATAACTTTAAACAGAATGGCGAGATGATCAACCTGAAACAGCTCACAATAATTGACCGCGCGACTGATTGAACTTGGCTCAAATATGACATCGGCGTCGGTAAACAGCAGATAGCTACCGCTGGCTAATTGCGCACCTTGATAAAGCGCATGATTTTTGCCTAGCCATCCAGGAGGTAATGTGCTCAGATGCAGCACCCGCAAACCGGGGTGCGTCTTTGCAATACGATCCAGAATTTCCGGCGTTGCGTCGGTGGAGCGGTCATTGATGGCGATGATCTCCAGATTCGGATAATCAATCGCCAGTAGTGATAACAATGCAGGCTCTATCGTTTCCGCCTCATTAAGCGCCGACACAATAATCGAGACTTTGGGCGCGTCACCTGCAGGTGCAGATACTGGCGCGGTGTCTTCTAACTGTTTTATTTTCCTGACGCCGATGACTATCTCAAGCGAGATAGCAACGGTAATAAGAAAAACCGTGAGAGAAAGCCAAAATTCAACGCCCATTAATTCACCAGCGCTTTTTCAATCGGGCCGACCAACGTTTCACTTTCTGGCGTAGTAACACTGGTATAGCTGTCGACGATATTGCCTTTGCGGTCGATCAGGTATTTATAGAAGTTCCACTTTGGCGTAGTGCCAGTGGCTTTGATTAATGCTTGGTAAAGCGGATTCGCTTCGTCGCCTTTTACCGAGGATTTGGCGAACATGGGGAATTTCACACCGTACGTGTTATAGCAAAAGTCGGCTATTTCTTTGGACGAACCGGGTTCTTGTTTACCGAAGTCGTTAGAAGGGAAACCCAATACCACCAAGCCTTTATCGGCATATTTGGCATACAACGCTTCCAGGCCTTCGTACTGTTTGGTAAAGCCGCAAAAACTGGCCGTGTTGACGACTAACACGACTTTTCCGGCGTATTGGCACAAATCCTGTTTTGAATCGTCTTGCAGGCGGTTAAATGTGTAATGCAGAATTGCAGGGCAAGATTGCGGTGCCGACTGCGCTGGCGTTGGCGTTTGTGCTGACGGCGTTTGAGCAAAAATGCCAATTGAAAAGAGTGTGATGGCGCAGGCTAAACAGAATTTGACCTTATTGAATATCAGCATAATGTGTCCTTTTTAGACTTGGCTAACAAAGGTGTATAGCTTAGCACTACTCGTATTACTACGTACATTAAGCGTGCATTAAAACAATATTTCAAAAATTGATGCCAGGGGCTACGACCAAAGCAAAATCAAAGAGTTGTTCAGTTACATACTTCATGGTATTTTTTGAACTCACAATAAAATAATGCAACAAACCATTATGACGCCACTTCAACCCCAAATTCATCCCATCTACGACGAAGCCACCGCCACCATCACTTACGTCGTATTCGATGCGCCAAATGGTCACGCTGCAATTATCGACCCGGTTCTCAACTTCCAGGCCAATTCCGCCACTACCGATACCAAATCGGCTGATCTGGCGCTGGCCTTCATTGCGCAACAAGGGCTAACGGTTGACTGGATATTAGAAACCCATGCCCACGCCGACCACCTTTCTGCGGCGCATTACCTGCAGAGCAAAGCAGGCGGAAAAATAGCGATTGGCGAACATATCTGTCAGGTTCAAAAGGTATTTAAAGACTTGTTTAATTTAGAGCCAGAATTCGCGGTCGACGGTTCACAGTTTGATCATTTATTTACTGAAAATGAGATTTTTAAGATAGGCGACTTAAGCGCCAAAGCATTGTTTGTACCCGGACATACACCGGCCGATATGGCGTATCAGATCGGCGACGTAATTTTTGTAGGCGACACTTTATTCATGCCCGATGTCGGCACCGCGCGCTGTGACTTTCCCGGCGGAGACGCGCATATGCTGTATCAGTCGATACAAAAATTACTGGCCTTCCCAGAAAATACCCGACTCTTCATGTGTCACGATTACCCCACCGCGGACCGTTCGGCACAATGGGAATCTTCCGTTGCACAGCAACGCCAGTACAATATTCATGTGAATGAAACTATCGATGAAGCCACCTTCGTGGCTCGCAGAAAAGCCCGCGACGCGACCCTTTCCATGCCGCAGTTAATTCTTACTGCTATCCAGATAAACATTCGCGCAGGGCAATTGCCAACACCGGAAAATAATGGCGTGAGCTATTTAAAAATTCCGTTGAATGCTGTTAGGTAAACAAAGTTGCAACCATAATCTGCCGAAACTCAATCTTCGAAAGCATAGCGAAAATTTCCTTTTGGCAGCATCAATTTCGGTATCGGCTTACCCGCCTCAACCAATACAACATCAACCGGCACGGCATCCGCAGGTTCTTTTGAAGAGTAAGCGTAAATAAGGCGTTTACCTTTTTTGGGGATTAGTTTTGACGGAATATTTTCCGGATTAAGTCCAGCCATAGATTCAAGCCAACTGGCCCGGCCGGTTTCAGGGTTATTTTCGTAAGTTGGATAAATAACCTGAATATCGTATGCCTCACCCGAAAGGAAATTATGGCCCAATTTTAAATAAGTGTTTTGTGGCGTTATTAATACCGATGGCTTTTCGATTTGATGACTCTTAACTGCTTCGTTATACGCCGCAATTTGAATTTTATTGACGTACTGCTGGAACAACGTAGTTTGGTCGATCGTTAGTGGATTAATACCGGTCATTTTTTGTAATTGTGCGGCCATCATCGAGCGATCATTTTCGTCTTCCGATTTAGGTAATTTATTTCCGTGAGCATAGCCAACATAAATAAAAACCTTAGCTTTTGGATTTTGTTTAAAAATACGATCAACCAAATTCTTTGCCATGTAATATTCCCTGGCTCTTTCGGTCGGTTCGTAGCTGATAAATTTCCAATGCGACTGAATCGCTTCCCTCAAAAAATCCGCATACATAGATTCACGGGTATATATTCCAGAATCTTCACTAACATAGCCTTTGGCTAACGGCGGTGTTGACCCCAAATTGGTAAAAGCTTCGCATGCCAAATAGTCGTACCCGATCTTTTTTAATTCTCTTGCCAATAACATAGCAAAGGCGCGGTGCATAGGGACGTGATGCGCTTCATTTAAAATGACGATTTGCCTATGCTTAGCCTCGTTCACTATTACCTCAATCGCATCTTGGACAGTTGCCTCTTGTATTTGATGCTGAATGTCTTCAGTGACCGATGTCTCTCTGGAATTTAAGTTTGATCTGCTATTACTTTTTTTAAGTTCCCTTTCTTCCAGATATTTATTGTATTTTCCATATTGATTCATCGCGCCAAAAACGTCGCCTATCATTGATTCATCACTAGCAACAGATTCAAAGTTTTGGGAAACGATAAAATATTTTTGTCTATCATCCAACGTTTTTGATGCATTAATATCTTCGGCATATTTAATGCTTTTGTTTAAGTCTTTTAGTCGGTCAGTTTTTGGCGATACTTGAAGCGGAGTATCGGGCATTGATTCTGCATGAGTGATTGAAATACTTGTTAGCATCAAGAATAAAAGAGACGCCACACATCGCAAATACTGAGTAGTTTTTGGTAGCGTTTGAAAAAACTGCATTAGTTATTCCCTTAAATAAAATTCAAGCTGATTTGATGTTAAAAAATTGACTGTCTGCCGTTATTTTTATTGCAGCCACCTAAACTCAAAAACATAAACCGTTTTCTAATCGCCGTGATGAAATCATCTTGCCAGATTGCTGGATCAATTTAGGATGCAGATAACTCCATTACATATTTAAGAAAATTAACTGGCGTTTCACTAGTTAACGTTCCTGCCACTTTCGTCACGCGAACCTTCCAAATAAATCCTTTTGCAATCCAAATATATAAATTGTCATTCGTAGCGCGCCCTTGCGGATACACAATAAAAGCATCAGACAATAAATCAATTTTTCCGTTAGCGGTTGGCCAGGATCCTGCAAGACTAATCGTTTTTCTGGGCAAGACTGCTCCTGGCCCGCCAACCGACTTAGCCTGGTTTAAAAGTGAGTCAACCTCTTTGTTTCTTAAATTTTGAATAGCTGGATCGGTAGCTGAGGTAGGCATAGGTGTCAGGCCAGAATTGAACACTGAAATTTCCGCATTAAAATTATCCGGATTCACATAGCTAATTTTTATGCCTTGCCCTGGTTGAGAAAGTTCCAGGTTTTGAATTTGACTGAGTTGATAGTTTTCAACTTTAACTGGAAAAACGATACCGGTCGGCATATGCGTATAAGGCACAAGATTCTGCAACCCAGCATGTTTGGCTTTCAATCCACGGACATATTTTAACTCTCTGGCCGCAGCACTATCGGCGCTACTTAATTCCAAACATTTGAGATAAATAGCCTCTGCCTCATCAAGCCGATTTTGCTCTACATAGACAAAAGCCAATCCACGCCATGCCTGCCCTAAATCTATTTTTTTTGAATTCTCCGGCGAAAATCCCTTTGCGGCCTCTTCTGCCAGTTGGTATGTTTCAAGTGCTTTAGTCCAATTTTTTTGGTTTTGATATCGATTGCCAAGTTCTGATAAAAAATGCGAATTCTTAGGAGACATTTCTAGCGCTTTATCTAAAAACGGATAGGAATCTGCTGGTCGGTGGATTTCAATCAGCGCATATGATTTTAAAAAGAAAGCCATGGACCAGACCGAAGAAACCACTTTAGCGGAGACCTTGTTATTTGCTGCTTCCAGCATGTAGGCTAGCGATTCTGTCGAACTGCGTGCAGAATATATTTTTATTTTTGAATTTCCATATTTTGCTTCGTAGGTAGCGATCACTTTGTCAAAATAATTGCTTATCGCTTCCGCAGATTTCCCGGACGCTACGAGTTTTGCGCCTTCATTGACTAATTGCAGTTGTAGGTTGTCTTCAGCCGAATCACTTTGCGCAACCGCGCTTGCAGGATCAGACGTCGGCACATCTTGAGCCCAGCCAGTATTAAAAAAACAAAAACCGCAAACAGACAGAATTAAGCATTTAATTTTCATAACTTCCTTTAAATTTTAAAGATAACCACATCATCTTTGAAAGCGTGAATATCTCCAGCCTCAAAAATTTCCCTATTTAGAACATTTAGGGCGAAAGAATAGGATTGCTATCGTTTGTCCGAATTTGGCTGTGAGTTCTCATTCACCAAAGCACCCTGACCGCCCGTTCCTTGAATATTGCCGCCACTAATAAAGTTGCATATTCGCATTTCAAATAAGCCACCAATTTGCATACATCAAACCAGCAGCCAACTTAAATGTTCACCATTGTGAAAATGATCGATTGAATCCTTAACTCTAAAAAATACTTTTTTAAACAATGCGTGAATGTTCTGGTGAGGAACGGCGGATTCAACGGGTTGCTGCTGCCAGATGGATTATTACTGCTATGAGTGCCGAGTGCCCTAAACAGCCAGATGGGGTTGCCGACAACGGTCATTCATTTGCTGGATGTAACCTGGGATAAAGTCCCAGCATCAACGGTTACTCTGCCGGGATTTCATTCCAGCCAAGCAGCACATCAAACCTAATCTGATTTTTAACAACTTAATTTAAAGAATCATCAAAGCTACCTTCTATTCGCGACTCACAAGTTTCAACTACCAAAATTATTTTCAGTTCTAAGGCTTTTAGGTCACTAAATAAGGTGCCGTAATCGCCACCGGGCGCAACATCCAGTGCATATAAATCCGAATCATTTCCTTCGTATGTAATGTATTCAGTTTGAACAGATTTAATTACTTCTAAGCGTTCTTCCTTTGTTCCAATGCCCAAAAAAGTTACACGCAAAGTTTGATGCCCTTTTGCTTCTACTAAATTCTTAATAACGGGTATTTCACTAACTGGCGAAATCTCAGCACGAACGATGTCATCAAAGTTCAAGCCAAAGGCACAAAAGGGAATATTTTTTATTTGATAATTCCCATTTCCTAAATTTTTCGCCCAAAATGATTCCGCTCCAATTGTCGCCCGATTCGGCAAATTAACTCTAATCTTAATGAGGCCATTTCTAGTTTCTGTTGAAATAGTTTTACCGGGCTCATTTCTAGTGCTTACTGACATAGACTTCTTATTTGATATTTCCAAACAGTTCGCAGATAAAACCGCTAAAACCATACTTATCAACCATAAAAAAAACCCAATATTCACAGTTATGTTTGACCAATTTTGCCCCGGTTCACCTGTTGGTAATTGATTGATAGAAAGGAATGTGAGGCTCAATATAATTGCCGTCACAGCTGTAAATATTGAGATGGTTTTCGCCTTTTGGCTTATCCCGATCCACGCAATAAAAATTAAAGGATTGGACAGCCACGCAAAACAACCTAAGCCATCAAAAGTTCCTTTTCCTTGCGGAATTGATATTAGCTCAAAAAGAAGTGGAAACCAGCCAATCAATAGGGGATAAAAACCCTGACAATATTGTGCATATGGATTTTGTCCTAGGTGGTATGAAAATGCTGGAGTTACTAGAGAAATTATATAAGAAATGATGCTGATTATTACTAACTTTGATGCGGAAGACTGAGCCATCTAATTTCCTTTTTTTAAATCACTCCAACGGTTAGGTAATCCGAATTTTGTAAATTTAGGAGATGTTATCGTACGTCTGCAAAGTGCCGATTTTGTTGAAAAACTCTTTTTTGGGCGTACTTAAAAATATTTTAGGCGATTAGAACCGTTTAAAAAAATTCCATGTCTGCCCAGACGTCATCGACAATATAAATTTACTGTGTGCTTGCATTTGGATTTAATCGAATATTTATGATCGGTTTTCATGCGTATTTTAATTTGGCCAAAATTTTGATTAACCCGAATTTTGAGTTTTTCAACAAAATCTGCCGGGCGCAGGCAATCACCCTAAAACCGGAACGACTACTTACCTAGCACTCTCGCCCTCCATCAAGCGAACACAGTAATTTAAAAATTAACAAATAGCAACTTTTCTATTTATGAAACCGATATGTGGCACAACTGACCCAAAACTCAGCCAGAAAGCCAGTCATAAACTTAATTACTAACGAACTGACTCGGTCGCATTTAAATCCATTATTAAAATACGAAGTGGTCGTTTTCAACGTCGATTTATCGCTTTTTTGATACGAATGCACATTAAAAAAACGTACACTCTGAAACAACACGGCCCTCCCATAATTTATCTTTTTAATAAAACAAAAAAGAAAGTTCCGTTCTAGAGAAAATATAATTCACTGCCAAATATTGCATGGCATTTCCCCATAATTCAAAACATCATCAACTCAAATTCACCAATACCAACATTATTCATTGCGCAACGAAAACTAGTTGACAGTAGCCCACAACTTCTCTACTTTCCTATGTCCGGGACACGTTTATAACGACACTATTTCCGCCCTTTAACCTATGAAGCTTGGAAAATAAATCTAATGAAAAAATCACTATTACTGTTAGGCGCATTGAGCACCTTAAGTACCTTTGGCAGCATCGCGTTTGCCGATGAAGGCATGTGGATGCCGCAACAACTTCCTCAAATTGCCAAACAACTCAAAGCAGATGGCTTGCAACTTGACCCAAACACATTAACCAAATTAACTGAATTCCCGATGGGTGCCATCGTTAGTTTGGGCGGCTGCTCAGCGTCGTTCGTATCGCCACAAGGTTTGGTGATTACTAACCACCATTGCGCTTACAGCAGCGTTTCGCACAACTCATCACCTGAGCATAATTACCTCGCGAATGGCTTTTTAGCGAAAACGTTGAGCGATGAATTGCCGGCATCACCAGGCTTCCGCGTTTTTGTGACCACAGATGTCAATAACGTGAGCAGCAAAGTTATCTCCTCCAGCGTGGCTAAATTAAACGGCAAAAAACGCGTCGATGCGATTGAAAAAAATCAAAAAGATTTAGTCGCCGCCTGCGAAAAAGAAGCTGGTACACGCTGCAACGTGGCAAGCTATTACGGCGGTTTAGAATTTTATTTAATCAAACAATTAGAAATTCGCGATGTGCGCTTAGTGCATGCGCCTGCCGAAGGCGTTGGTAAATTTGGTGGCGATACCGATAACTGGATGTGGCCACGCCACACCGGCGACTACAGCTTTTTCCGCGCTTATGTGAACAAAGACGGTAAACCGGCTGACTTCAGCAAAGACAACGTGCCGTACGTTCCTAAGCACTATTTGCGCTTAGCGTCGCAAGCATTAAAAGAAGGTGATTTCGTGATGGTCACCGGCTACCCAGGCCGCACCAACCGCCATCGCTTACCGTCTGAAATTGAACAGACATTTAACTGGAGCTACCCTGCTTTTGTTAAAGCATCCGGCGAACAGTTAGCGATTATTGCGCAGGCTACGAGCGGTAATGAAGACCTCAAATTGAAATACGCCAGCGCAGTTGCCAGCGTAAATAACTACTACAAAAACCGTCAGGGAATGTTAGATAGTTATGCCGGCAGCGATATTTTGCCGCGCAAAGAAAAGCAGTTAGCCGATTTAAAAACCTGGGTAAATGCCGATCCAAAGCGTAAGCAAGAATATGCTCACGATATCGATCAGGTTGAACAACTGATGGCTGAACGTGATGCACAGGCTAAAAAAGACTTTTTGATCAGCTATTCCACACCGCGATTGCTCACAGTAGCCAAAGGCATGCTGCGCTTCTCGCACGAATCTGAAAAAGCCGATATCGACCGCAAAATCGGTTATCAGGAACATGACATGGCGCGTTTCAGAGCGTCAACAGAAGGTCTGGATCGTAGCTACGACGCCAATGTCGACCAAGCTTTAGCGCTGCACTTCTTAACGCAATACATTGCGCAACCTAAAGATCAACGCAATGCCAATTTTGATGCGGCGTTAAATCTGCACGATGGCATGACAGAAACCGATTTAAAAACCATGCTCACCAATTTGTACGCCAGCAGTAAATTGGGCACCAAAGAAGCACGCGTTACCTGGTTAGATAAAAAACCGGCTGACTTCAACAGCAGTGATGACGGCTTTATCAAAGCAGCAGTCGCCTTGTACGACGAAAACATGAAGCGCGAAGACCGCGACAATGAATTGGCCGGAAAAATTCAGCAAACTTATGCGAACTACATGAAGGCAAAAATCGCTTACATGAACAGCATCGGGCAAGCAATTTATCCTGACGCGAACAGCACTTTACGGGTTACTTTCGGTAAAGTCGCTGGCCGTGAACAAGGTGCAGATGGCACTAGCTGGACAGCATTCACCAGCTTGCGCGGTATTTTGGCTAAAAACACCGGCAGCGGTGAATTCAATGCACCAACAGCGCAATTGACGGCAATTAAAGAAGCCAATCAAGAAGCACTGAAAACCGGTAACTTTGGAAAATACGGCGACGCTAAACTGAATTCCGTACCAGTCAATTTCTTGGCAACCTTAGATATTACTGGCGGCAATTCGGGTTCAGCGGCGTTAAATGCCAAAGGCGAATTAGTTGGCTTGGCGTTTGACGGTACGTTAGATTCGATTATTTCGGATTGGGATTACAACAAAACCAAGTCCCGTTCGATTCAAGTCGATTTGCGCTACATTTTGTGGGAAATGACGAATGTAGATCATGCGGATAATTTACTTAAAGAATTAAAAGTAAAATAATCTGAAATTGGGGTAACTAGTGGGGCAACTGTAGCGGTTGCCCCACTTTGCATATTCGCATCAAGAAAATCACCATTTGGTCTTTGAAAAAAACCGGTGAGTCACATTTCAAATCGGCTTTATATACCTTTAAATATTAAGAATTCCTCGCAAAAAAAGGGATCACCATTCCTTACCACTTATCCAATTTTCGCTTTAAAAAGTGATTAGTCTTAGACACGAATCACAATCTTGCCATTGGCCTGACCCGACTCGACCAAACGATGGGCTTCTCGGATTTCGCTAAACGCAAACACGTGAGCCGGCGCCGCCCTGTATACACCTTGTGCAACACGATCAACGATGTCTTGGAACGGAATTTCCATGATTGGGAACTCAGCGCTGCCGATCACCAGTGCGCTGGCAAACACGCTGAAATGACGCCCACTAGGGATCTGGAACACAGGTTCCAGATTGGCGATCGGGCCGCCGCCACCGAGAAAACCGGCCAGACAGACGCGCCCGTCCCGACAAACCATAGCAAGTGAATCCAATATTGTGCTGTTACCTATCAGATCCAGCACAGCGTCAATTCCACCCGGATGACGTTCACGCACGCGGTCTTGCAGGTCTGGCGCCTCAATCAATACTTCTTTTGCTCCAATTGCTTCGAGTCCGGCGGCGCGTTCTGCATTACGCGTTGTGGCAATGACGCGTGCCCCAAGGTGGGCTGCAATATTGACAGCCGCTTGCCCCAGAGCCGAAGTGGCACCACGGATAAGTACTGTCTGATCAGGTTTCAACGCTAGATTACCGTGCAGGCAGCTCCACGCGGTGGCGTACGATTCCGGGATCGCGGCTAGTTCTTCCCAAGACAGGTCGGTGGAGACAGTCGCTACGTTGCTTGCTGGCACCACGGTGTATTCCGAATAACTGCCGTTGATGCTGCGCCCCATACCGCCGACAATAGCAATGACCTTTTGCTCAACTTGGAATTGGCCGGATGGGTCCGCCTTGACTACGCCGACACACTCGATACCGCTTATCTCCGCCACGTCACCCCAGGCACCCTGACGGAAATAGATCTCGGCGTGGTTGACGCCAAACGCTTTTACCTCAATCAATATCTGCCCCATTTTCGCCTCAGGTATTGGGCGCTCTTCCACCGTCAGCACTTCTGGTCCACCGTATTGCTTGATAACAATTGCTTTCATTTCACACACTCCTTTTTGTTGGTGAATAGCACTTTACCCATGTAGTTAATTCATTTATATTTTTAAATTCTTATAAACATAATTCAGTTTATCTATGATTAATAATCTTACGCTCCACCAACTGCGCTGTTTCGACGCCGTCGTAACCCAAGGAAGTTTTCAGGCTGCGGCGAACCAATTGTTTCGCTCGCAGCCCACCGTCTTCGCAGCCGTCAAAAGTCTGGAGGCGCAGGTGGGTGTTAACCTTCTGGATCGAAGTAGCTATCGTGTAAAGGTGACGGACGCGGGGCGCTCATTTCATGCCCGAACCCGTGTGTTTCTTCAGGAATACGGTAAGTTGGAGAATCACGTCACCCAACTTTCAATGGGCGTGGAGAGCGAGCTGCGTGTGGTGATTGGGGATTTGTGTCCACTGACGGAAACTCTGAATTTGCTGCGACGATTTTTTGACAACTGCCCGGGCACGCGCCTTCACCTACATTTTGAAGCCATTTCTGGCCCGTGGGAACGGCTGAACGATGGTGACGCTGATTTGATCTTCCATCATATAGACACGAGCGACCCAAGCCTGGAGTACATCAACTTGCAAAATGTAAAATTGATTCCTGTCGTTGCACCCAACTTCCTTTCATTCCCGATTACAGATGCTATATCGCCAGAACAAATGCGTGACTACGTACAGTGCGTCATCCGTGATTCGGCCCGACACTCGGCGCCACGGGACTACTATGTGATGGAAGGCACTCGCAGTTGGACAGTGAGCGACCAGTTAATGAAGAAGGAGGTTATTGTTCAGGGAATGGGATGGGGACACATGCCGGACTTCCTGATCGAAGACGAGTTGCGTTCGGGTAGCCTGCTCTCCATCGCAGGCAAGTATCTGCGTGGGGGACAAGTTGGCCTTGTAGCGGCTCGGAATCGTAATATCCCTCACGGACCGGTAGCTGAATTGCTATGGAGCTACATCGAAGATCATTTGCATTCGACAAATAGATAGATCAATCCATAATTATCAAAAATGCTTTATGGTGCATGTCTCATCAATCAAAATAATGATTCTCAAAAACAACTATTCAGTATTCCTCATCCCTACCTGAAACAAAAATCGGTGATAATGCGGCTTCTCTGCAGATCACACTCAAGCTATGCGCATTTTGTACACCTTTGTCTGGATTTTAGCCCTGCCGCTAGTGCTAGCCAGATTGTTTTGGCGTGGTCGTTTAGAACCAGGTTATCGGCAACATATTGCTGAGCGATTTGGTTTTTATAGCGCCGCCAGCAAACCAAAACAAGCCGTTATTTGGGTGCATGCCGTGTCCGTTGGGGAAACCCGCGCAGCCGAGCCACTGATCAAGCAATTAATGCAAGCTTACCCGCAGCACCGTATTTTACTCAGCCACATGACGCCAACCGGGCGCGCTACCGGAGCACTGCTGTTTGCCAACGAACTCAGTAACAACACCGTGCAACAGTGTTTTTTACCGTATGACATTCCATATTTAGTCCGTCGCTTGCTAACTCACTTCAAACCTACGATTTGTATTTTGATGGAAACTGAAGTGTGGCCGAATTTGATTTACGCTTGCCGGCAGCAAGCCGTTCCGGTCACTCTGGTGAATGCCCGGCTTTCACCAAAGTCTTTAAAAAAAGCCGAACGCTTATCGAGCTTAATTCTTCCAGCCAGTGCTGCATTGACTTGCGTGGCAGCCCAAACCGAAGCCGATGCCAAACGGATACTTCAACTAGGCGCGCCCAAGGTACTAGTGACTGGCAACAGCAAATTTGATGTCAGCCTGAATCCCGAACAAATTAGCGCCGGCCACACGCTGCGCGAGCAATTTGGTTCACGTCCCGTGTTGCTGTGCGCTTCTACCCGAGAAGGCGAAGAAGATTTAATTTTGGATGCCTTCATGCAGGTACAAAATTCCAACCTGTTATTAATCATCGTACCGCGCCATCCACAACGGTTTGACCTGGTAGAGCAACTAATTAAACAGCGCGGTTTAACCATGGAACGCCGCACCACATTAGCCCAAAACAAGTTAGCAGACGAAGTGCGGGTGGTTTTAGGCGACACCATGGGTGAAATGGCCAGCTACTACGTCAGTAGCGATATCGCATTTATTGGCGGCAGTTTATTGCCCTTAGGCGGTCAAAATTTAATTGAAGCGTGTGCCGTAGAAAAACCGGTACTGATCGGCCCGCACACGTTTAATTTTGAAGCAATTAGCGTCGATGCGATTGAAGCGAAAGGTGCGCTGCGCATCTACAATGCAGCTCAATTATTTGAAGAAACCGGCAAGCTAATTCAAGACCGCGAGCGTAAAACCACTATGGGAAAATGCGCCCTCGCCTTCGCCGAACAACACCGCGGAGCCACCGCACGAACCCTGGCTTTATTGCGCGAATATATACATTAGCGCCATCCCTATATATTTTATTTACACCTCAGCTGTGTATCTATAGAAGGTTTTTACAGCAAGATTGCTAATCTACCGCTAACGAGTTGAAAAAGCGGTGGATATCAATGAATCACATCTCAGCAGACCCAAGACTATGGGATAAGCATGCGCCTACCCATGAAAATGGTGCCGCTAAACATACAGTCAGAATAACGCCGCGCGGCGTTAAGATGCATTTTTCTGTTAACACAAATCACATTACTGAATTACGACATCTGATCATGACTACATGCGGAGATCTGCTGATATTTATGCAGATTCAGCCAGTTGAACATGCCACCAGAATGCAGGTGGAGTTATGCATGAAAATACCCGCGCTACAGCGAGTTACGGCTGCAATTCAGCATACCAGCATGAATGTAGCATTGACGTGCATTTAGCAAATCGATGATCCGGGCAGCTATTTCTGCCGACATAACGGCACTACTTGCGATAGAAAATAGTAGCTTTCAAGGTGACAGGCTTACCCAGCGTAGCTTCCGTCATTTATTAATGCATGGGAACTCAATTACCCTGGTTGATGAGCACAATGGCCAGTTACGCGGCTATGTCACCTTACTTTTTCGCCGCAACAATTCGCGATCGCGGCTGTATTCAATTGCAACGCATCCCCATTTTCTAGGCCAAGGTGTCGCGGCCATGTTGTTGATTGCGGCAGAACAAGCTGCCTTATCAAGCAATTGCGTCACCATGCGATTAGAAATCCGCAAAGACAATCAAGCTTCGTTACAGCTATTCCAACATCGTGGCTATCGTATTTTTGATGAATACTCAGGCTACTATCAAGATGGAATGTCCGCATTTCGATTAGAAAAATCACTGACCCATCTGTTGCGCCCCGAACCGGTTCGTGCGCCCTATTACCGGCAAACACTTGGTTTCAGCTTGTCTGATGATGGCGATGAAAGCATTCAAACCCAATCTCGATCTAAATCGCACACTAGAGCTACAACTTTGGCGTGAGGCAACCACGATTTTTATGACAGCGGGGCATGGTGGTTGCGGCCCGCACGGCCTTGCGCTAGCCGCTTTGCAGCGTGGTTTTCCCTGCGAGATATTCGTCAATGGAACCGGGGTTTTGTTTCAGGATTCTGTGCGCAGCCCAGAGAAGCGCGAAGTGATCCAACTCGTTCACGAAGACTTTGTTGAACAGGTGCTACGGCATAAAATTCCACTACATTACAAGCTTGCCGGTTCGGCTGAGTTAATGCGCAGCTTCAGCGCAGGAGGAATCCCACTGGTACTGATTTCGACGTATCGCCTGACACGCGAACGTGCACCGCATTGGGTCATTATTACCGGCTGCGATGATCTCTATTTTTACATTCATGATCCGGATAATTCCGATGCGCGAGAAGGCGATGACCGTATCAATATAGCGGTTCTTAAAAAGGATTTTGAACGCATGGCACGCTATGGTCGTCAAGGCAGCAAGGCGGTTGTGATAGTTTACCCGCCCCAAAATCCAACGCCACTTACAAAAAATTGATGCGCAACTCATTACTATTTACAGTTTTTATATTTCATTCAGTTCACACTGAATTGACGTTAGGACTGACGAAAAATTGTTCCGGCAAGACGCGACGACGCAGACAGTACGCCTGCACGGCAAGGAGGAGCAACGCAACTGGAGCGGTTTTACGTAAATCCAAACCACATTGTCAACGACAGGACTTCTATGCCCAAAGCTAAAGCAACCACTCCCCCCACACGTAGTTTTAATTTGCAGCAGTTGTTGGCAAGCGATGCAGAACTCTCTTCCGGCAGTACGATGCTAAACCTTGCCCGTTTTTCCCGAAAACGTACCGCGGATTTTTTGATTATTGTTGAAAACAACAAGGACTGGATACCCCGCTCAGACTATGAACAGGTTGTATCCGCTTCCGACTATCTTGGCTCCGATGCAGCGTATGCAAAGCCGGGAACAATAGTCATTAACCTATGCCGCAGCTACAAATATCTTTCAATCGGCTACTACTGCTCACTCTTGGCAGAAGCACGTTCGCAGCAGGTGATTCCTTCGGTAAAAACGGTCAACGATTTATCGCACAAAGCAATTTACAGCTTGGACATGAGTGATCTGGATTATGCCCTGAATGGTATTTTTTCAAAAAATGCTAACCAACCGCTGCCAGTTGAGTTTGCTATGGATATTTTCTTTGGCATGACGGACTACACACCGCTTGCGCAATTGGCCCAGCAACTATTCGATATTTTCCCTGCTCCACTCATACGAGTTGAATTTGAACATCGCAGTGACTGGAAAATCCGCTCAGTCAAAGTACAAAATATTTCTTCACTCTGCGCATATCAAAAAGAGATCTTCATTCAGGCTTTTGATACATTTCATGGCAAGGCCTGGCTGCAAAACTATGCTGGTAAAAAGCACCGATATAACATCGCGATATTGCACAATCCAGAAGAGCTGCTACCACCTAGCAACAACGCCGCACTCGCCAAATTTGTACAGGTTGGGCGAGAATTGGGTATCGACGTTACTTTAGTTGAGAAAAAACATTACTCGCATATTGCAGAATATGACGCGCTATTCATCCGCGAAACGACCGCTATCAATCATCACACCTATCGCTTTGCTAAAAAAGCGGAAAGTGAAGGCCTGGTTGTCATTGACGACCCGGTTTCTATTTTGCGCTGTACCAATAAAATTTACTTAGCGGACTTGATGCGCGTCAACGGCATCGCTACGCCGCGCACCTATGTGCTGCAAGAGAGTGATATTGATGACATAACGGAACTGGAGCAAGAAATTGCTTACCCGATGGTCATGAAAATTCCCGATGGAGCCTTTTCGCGTGGCGTTTCCAAGGTGGTGAATCGGCATGAATTTGAATCTACCGCACGCGAACTCCTAAAACATTCATCGCTCATTTTGATACAGGAATACCTGTACACCGAGTTTGACTGGCGCATCGGCGTATTGAATAAGCAGGTAATTTTTGCTAGCCAATATTTCATGTCAACAGGTCACTGGCAGGTAGCCAAGCGTGATGCCGATGGCAAAGCTGAATTTGGTATGAGCCGGGCCGTGTCACTGGATAAAGTACCACCCGATTTATTAGCGCAAGCAGTACGTGCAGCCAATTTAATTGGTGATAGTTTGTATGGAGTCGATATGAAAATGACTGAGAAAGGCCCGGTAGTCATTGAGGTCAACGATAACCCGAATATTGATCAAGGCATTGAAGATGGGGTATTGGGCGACGAGTTATATCGCATGATTCTGCAAGATTTTGTCAGGAGATTACGCGTTCAACATCAGCAGGTAACGTCATCCATGCCTGAAATCGGTGCCGCCGCGTAGGTTGCAGATTACCGGCACGGAAGATCCGCGCCGGAATTAACCCATTAATTAATGCAGCAACGCATTCACTTGCGCTAAATCTTCTTGTTTCAACGACGACGCCGCCGCTTTTAAACGTAAGCCGTTCATGATCGTGTCATAACGGGCTTTAGATAAATTCTGCTGCGTTGTATATAACTGCTGCTGCGCGTTGAGCACGTCAATATTAATCCGCACGCCAACTTGGTAACCCAGCACATTCGAATCTAACGCCGATTGGGAAGATATTTCTGCCGCCTCATAGGCTTTAACTTGCGCCAAGCCGCTATTCACACCTAAGTACGCTTGCCGCGCTGCCAATGCTGCGCTACGTTTAGCGGTCTCAAAGTCATTGCCGGCTTTATCTTCTAAAGCAATCGCTTCTCTGACTTTACTGGTTACTGCAAAACCGGAAAATAACGGTATGTTTAACTGAATACCGATATTGCGTGAGGTATCTACAAAGGCCGGTTGCTGTTCAATCGGAATCGCCGAGTTATTGGACCGGTTAACGTTGGCGACTAAATCCAGAGTTGGTAAATGTCCGGCACGGTTTAATGAGATCGTGCGCTTGGCAATTTCTTGTGTGACTTGCGCGCCGACTACACCATAATTATTGAATTCTGCTGCACTTACCCAATCATTAATATTGGTAGGTTCTGGAGCACTTAATTGCACGCCTTTATGTAAGGGTGCCAAGCCATCTGGCTCATGCCCGATGATTTGTTGTAAGGTGCTACGCTTGATTTCCAAATCATTTTCTGCGGCGAATTCTGAAGCTACCGCCAAATCGTAACGCGCCTGCGCTTCATGTTGATCGGTAATGGTGGTCGTGCCGACTTCAAAATTACGCTTTGCAAACGAGAGTTGCTCGGTAATCGCGGTTTTATTGGCGCGCACCGACTCTAGAGTATCTTGCGCGGATAACACATCAAAATAAGCCTGGGAAACACGCACCATCAAATCGAGTTGGGCTTGCCCAAATAACGCTTCACTGGCTAAGACTTGTAATTTACCCTGCTCATATTGCTGCCAATTTTCCCAATGTATTAAGGGCTGGGTTAATTGCAAGGTATAGTTGCCGTTGGTGCTTTTTACGCCATTCACAGACACACCGCCGCTTGAATAATTGGAGCTTGAAGATGTGGTGCTACCAGTAATGCCAATTGTCGGCAACAAGAGCGCACGGCCTTGCACCGATTTTTCCTGGCCTGCTGTTAATGAAGCACGGGCGCTGGCGTATTGCGGATCATTTTGGAGAGCTTCCTGATAAGTTTGCAGCAGATCAGCCGCCGAGGCTGGTGCGGCAAAAATGCCACTCGCTATAAGTGAAGCAAATAAAACTGAGTAAATTACGATTTGATTTTTTTTACGCTTAGCGTTATTCATAGATTCGTTCATAGTTTCATTCATAGCAGCTACTCCGCAGGAGTTGTTCACCAACATGGATTTAAAAACGACCTTGGCCGGACAGCCCAAAGCGAGTGCAAAAAAAGCTCCGAGGAGCTTTACATTTAAATTTAAATAATCTACGCAGCACTGTAATGAAACTCGCATTCGGTCGCCATGAAAATGCGACCAATTGCATTATTTAAGGGCTGAGATGCAGAAAATACAGGGCAAAGCACCGTAACACTGAAGAGCGATACTTAATAAGTTTCCATTGTCGTGTCAACCTGCACGGCCCAGGCATGGATGCCGCCGGTAAGATTAATGACATGTTCAAAGTCATGCTGCTTTAAAAACCGGGCGACTTGCATGCTACGAGCGCCATGATGACAAATACAAACAATAGCCGCGGCACTGTCCAATTCATTCATCCGGGGCGGCACTGAATGCATAGGTATATGTAGACTTGCGGGTATCTGACAGTGTTGCAATTCAGAAAGTTCCCGCACATCCAACAAAACCGGTGGCTGGCGATTAGCATCTGCTAACCAGTTGGCTAATTCGGGAGCACTGATACTAATCACGTCCATAATTACCTTTTAGAATGAAAATGTTGAAGGATGCTCAGCATGCGGTACCGCAGCAATGCTGGTTTCAAACAACGGCTTGGCAACGAACTCGGTTTCGCTACTGCGTGTATAAATGAACGCCGTCATGATTGGCGCAGAACCCAAAATGACAAATAAACGGCCGCCTACTTTAAGCTGCTGCTTTAATTCTTCCGGCAATACTTGCAAAGAACCTGTCATCACAATCACATCATAAGGAGCCGCTTTAGGCCAGCCCTTGGCTGCATCGCCTAATTCCAGACTCACATTGGCAACGCCTTCGTGATGCAAATTTTGTTCTGCAACGAGATGTACTTCAGGAGAAGTTTCTACACACGTGACGTGCCTGGCATGGAAAGCCAACAACGCTGGCAGGTAACCAGAACCTGCGCCAACAATTAAGGCGCTCTCATGTTTTTTAACGGCGACTTCCTGCACAATACGTGCTTCCATTTTTGGGCTGAGCATCAAACTGCCGTCTGGCAACGGAAGTTCCGTATCCATAAAGGCTAAGGATTTTTGATTTGTAGGCAGAAATTTTTCACGTTTTACAATAGTCAGCAGCTCTAAAACACCCATATCCAATACATTCCAAGGGCGGATTTGTTGCTCTATCATATTAAAACGGGCTTGTTCAAGTTTCATTGTAGGTACTCGCAATCGGGCAAAAACGTTATTCTAGCAAAGGCCGTGCTTAGGCGGCAGATAGTATTGCAGTTAATTAATTTTTTAATAAACCAGCAAGGATGACTTCAATATATGACCGGACATAATCGTCTCTCACAATCGCATGTGGTTCGCAGCAGCTAAATGTATTACTCCAAAGCATTAGCATAACGATGGGGGCAGTGACAATTTTGGGCATCACACTTAAATCAAGCTGCCTGAATTCACCGCTTTGCATGCCACGCTCTAATAACTGAATAATCATCAGTTCATTTCGATTAATGACTTCTGCATAGTAAAATTCGGCTAGTTCTGGGAAATTACTGGCTTCTGCAAACATCAGCTTACAAATTCCAGCTAAATTAGGTGCGCTAATTTGCTCGCACCAATGCGTAATCAATTCGATAAACAGCTCTTTGGTACTGCCTTGGAATTCACTAATCAATTGTTCGGCTTGAGCAATATTGGGCACGATGGTGTCACGCACTACCGCTTTAAATAGCTCTTCTTTATTTTCAAAATACAAATATAAAGTGCCTTTAGAGACGCCCGCTTTACGCGCCACTTCTTCTAAACGCGTAGCAGCATAACCGCGCTCCACAAATATCTCCAATGCCGCAGAAAGTAATTCTTGCGGTCTTGCATCCTTACGGCGCGCCCAACGTGGCTTTAAACAGATTGACATGGCTCATTCTTAAAAAAACTAACTAACTTATGAGTCATTAATGTAACGACCTACGCTGTACAGGTCAAGTGATGGCGTACTTGTTATGTCGGAATAGAATCTTATTTGGATTTTTTAAAAGTAAATTCACACATAAGAAAAATTCAAGGTGGGAAATGATCCAGATTTTTTGGTTCAATAATATCTAAATCATTATGTTCGGCACGAAATTTTGCCGACATTTCGTAAGCAGCCTTACGAATGCGCATGATTGAACCAATGGGGCGATGCGCAATGATGCCGTGCCAGGGACTAAATAATATTTTATCGTCAACTGCTTTGGAACGTTCAGCACTCCACGCAACCTGTGGCCCGGCAATAATGCGGGCAACGGTCAGATAGGGGCTGCTTTCTTCGGGCCAGGAAACTGAGGCATCTTCAATTGGCATACTTGCCAAATCTGTGCATAACTGAACCCGCAAATCCCATTCGGCGGTATCGTGCGCAAATAATTCGACTACTGCGTCGCGTAGGCCATTTGGCTTGCCATTTACGTTGAGTGGCGTGTCGGTGAGTTTTTTGAGATTGGCAGAAGTTGGCACAATTGAAATCTTTGCCATATACGGGCCGAACAGGATTGGTGCCTTGCTGAAGAATGTTTCTCCCAGTATGTGCGTTTCAGGATGTCCACCTAAGCCGATAACCGTGGCACTTTTACCGCCAAGCGATTCAATCACTTTTTCTGTCCCGCGCATCACCGCGGACAACGCTTTTTTTAATTTTGGCACTTTATCGGTGGTAGAAGCCAGCAGCTTCAGCCCCCCGAGAAATTTTTTTGCATTCGGTGTCGAAAATTCCGCCCCGCAATTAACTAGAATAAAATCTTGGGTGACGTCATTTTCACTGCCTTGTAAACGGGTACCTTCAACGCCGATAACTTTGAGGGCGAAGCCGCGTGGTGTTGAAACACTGTCATCGAGCATATCGCCTGGCACAGTAGAAAGACGAATCAGCACCGGCCAATCGCCGGCTTTGGCGAATATTCCCTGTGCCAAAACCGCAGGCAAGCCATCCAACACGTGCAGTTCGCCGCGCAATAAACCATGACTTTTTGCATGTACGCTACGTGTTGCATGCCCTGAATCTTTCAATGTTACTTCCGATATGTGCTTAAGCGTTTTCAATAATTCGTTTTGTGTTTCGGTTTCGCCATCTTCAGGGACTTCAAAACTTGCTTCGTATTTTATAGGGGACTTGGGAGCGCGGTTAGGTGAGTGCATGACAGATCCTTCGTTTCGTTTTGATTCGTTGCGTAAACTGAATTTATACAGCCCGGCAAAGATTCTCCGTGCGGTGTCACACACAAAGGCAACCATTTTTGTGATAACGCAGGTCGAATTGAGTGACGCGAATGTTTTCAAGTAAGGTGCGATAGCGCACAGATCAACGCGATTCTTGAAACTATAGTTTGTCTTCGCATAACCGGGATAGGTAACGGTTTAGATATTGCAAAGGAGTTTCGATGTACGCACCGCCACCTCCCTGTTCACGTTACGACATAACAACCCTGTATGAAATTGAGCCGGAAGCGCAGATCGGCTCTCTGGCACCGGATTTTTACCTTCCAGAACGATTCCAACATCGCCATTTCAGCGAGCTGCGCGGTACGCCGGTGATCATGGTTTTTTCGCCTTCTGTCTGGGATCCATCTGCGGCAGAGCAATTATCTTTCCTGAAAAATCTTCTGGCTTACTGTGCACCGACCTACGTCAATCTACGTGAGCTCAGTTTTGAAAATGAAAACTATTTCCTGAAATTCGATTTGCCGCAAGCCTCGACGATGATTGCTGTATTGCATGACTTTGACCCAAGCGGCGGCATCGCCCATGCCTATGGTGTATATGGTGAGCGCGCCGTGATCGTGGTCGATGCAGAAGGCTTCTTGCGTGAACGCTATGTGATTCCTGTCGGGACGATGCCGCGCATAGATCCTCTGAGGCAAGCGCTCGAAATACTGGGCAATGATTACGGCAGTGTGGCAACGGGGAGTACAGGCCAGATCATGCAGGTCAATCGCCGTCAATTTCTGGCGTCGGCGATTGCTGCATCATTGACGCTCTGGATCTGGCCGAACATTGCACTGGCCGATACGCCAACTGGCAACCCCAAATCGAAGAGCAATGCGCTCATCCCACCAACATCGCGCGCATTGACACTAAAAATTAACGGTGAATTCCACACACTTAATCTCGATACCCGCGTCACCCTTCTCGATGCTTTGCGTGAAAATCTTGGCCTGACCGGAACCAAAAAGGGTTGCGATCAGGGAACGTGCGGTGCCTGCACAGTACTGGTCGATGGTCGTCGCATCAAAGCCTGCCTGACACTCGCAGCGATGGAAGAAGGTAAGCAGATCACCACCATCGAAGGACTTGCGGAGGGCGGTCAGCTACACCCAATGCAACAGGCCTTCATTGATACCGATGCGCTGCAGTGCGGCTACTGCACGCCAGGTCAGATCATGTCGGCGGTTGCGTTGATGCACGAAGGGCATGCGGGCAATGACGATGAGATTCGTGAATGGATGAGCGGCAATATCTGTCGGTGCGGCGCCTATGCCGGAATCGTTGCGGCAATCAGCAATGTGGCAAAAGGAGTCAAGACATGAACCCGTTTCAGTACAGCCGCGCACAGTCGATAGATCAGGCAATTCAGTCAATCCGCGCAGCAGATGGCGGCAATGCGCGATTTATTGCAGGCGGCACCAATTTGCTCGACCTGATGAAAATGAATGTCGAGCAACCTGGCCAATTGATCGACATCAATTACTTGCCCTTGTCCGAACTCCATATCGACAACACCATGCTGTCCATCGGTGCATTGGCGCGTATGAGCGATGTGGCTGCGAACACCGAAGTTGCGCGCCGGTTTCCGGTGATAGCGCAATCGCTGCTGGCCAGCGCATCGCCGCAGTTACGCAACATGGCCAGCATCGGGGGAAATATGATGCAACGCACACGCTGCAGCTACTTTCGTGACACCGCTTGTGCATGTAATAAGCGTGAACCGGGCAGCGGCTGCGCAGCGCTGGGCGGCGACAATCGCCGACACGCGATTCTTGGCATCAGCCCGCACTGCATTGCCACCCATCCTTCTGATCTGGCGGTGGCGTTAATGGCATTAAGTGCACGCATAAAACTGCATGGGCCGAATAGTGATCGCACTGTCCCGATTGATGATTTTTTTCTGGTACCCGGATCGACGCCCAATTTGGAGCACAATATACAAATCGATGAGCTGATCGTCGCGATTGAGGTTCCTGCATCACCACTCGCAACACGCTCTTTTTACCTCAAAGTACGCGAACGGGCCTCGTTTGAATTCGCTCTGACTTCGGCAGCGGTTGCGCTGGATATCCGAAATGGCGTGATAGCAGAGTCGCGCATCGTATTGGGTGGTATTGCAACCAAGCCGTGGCGCGCCCGGGATGCAGAAGTTTATCTCGCCGGAAAGCCGGTACAGGAAAGTCATTTTGTTGCCGCGGCACACATTGCGCTTGCGCAAGCGCAACCGGGCAAGGACAACAAGTTCAAGGTCAAGCTGGCGCAACGAACCGTGGTACGCGCGTTGACGACGTTAGCTGCGGGAGAGATCGCGTGATGAAAAATATCGGCGACCCTATCGCCCGCGTCGATGGTCGACTTAAAGTAACTGGTGCGGCGCTGTATTCAGCTGAAATTCCTTTGCTTAAAACGGCATACGCAGTGCTGGTCACCTCAACCATCGCAAGCGGTCGTATTACCGTGTTGGATGAAGATAGAGCGCGCAGCATAGCAGGCGTAATTGCCGTATTTTCCTACAAAAATGCGCCGCGCCTGAGTCGACCGAAAATGATGCCCGCCGGACAAAGCATACCCATCTTGCAAAGCCCCGATATCTATTACGGTGGGCAAGTTATTGCAGTGGTACTGGCGGAGTCGCTGGAAAGCGCAACCCATGCCGCGTCACTGGTGACAGTGAGCTACAGCACGAAAGTAGCCGCCATCGACATGAACGCCCACCTTGCCAGCGCCTTCGTTCCGGCCAAGCGTCAAACCGGTGAAGATCCCTCGTCGAAACGGGGTGACACTACTGCCGGGTTGGCACAGGCCGACATCAAACTTGATTTGCTCTATACCACGCCGGTGGAACATCACAATCCGATGGAGCCGCATGCCACCACTGCAGTTTGGGAAGGCGACCAGCTGACGGTGTACGATGCCACGCAGGCCGTCACTAATTCTGCCCATTCGCTCGCGCAGATATTGGGAGTACCAGTGGCAAATGTGCGCGTCATCTCACGTTTTCTTGGTGGTGGGTTCGGTTGCAAGGGAATGAGTTGGCCGCATGTAGCAATCGCGGCAATGACCGCGCGTGAAATCAAGCGCCCTGTTAAGCTGGTATTGACGCGCCCGCAGATGTTTACCAGTAACGGGCACAGACCAACTACCCGGCAGAGTATTCATATCGGCGCAAACCGTGACGGGAAGCTAATGGCAATCAACCATCACGTCGACAATCACACATCTGCACTGGATAATTTTACTGAAGCGTCCGGCAGTCCGACTGAATTTCTCTACGCATGCAACAACGTGGAGATATTGCACCGGCTGGTGCGTCTCAACACCGGCACACCGACATTTACCCGCGCACCCGGCTTTGCATCGGGATCGTTTGGATTGGAGTCGGCCATGGACGAGATGGCCTGCAAACTCGACATCGATCCGGTGGAATTCCGCCTACGCAATTTCGCAGCGCACGACCAAGCAGACAACCTGCCTTGGTCCAGTAATTCATTACGCGAATGCTACGCAGCCGCCGCCGCACGCTTCGGCTGGGAGAAACGCAAAGCGACAACCGGCTCACAACGTGACGGGCGCTGGCTTATCGGATATGGAATGGCGAGTGCTACTTATCCGGCGCATTTCCAGGCTGCGTCAGCCAACGCGACGATCTTCGCTGATGGCAAGGTGCTGGTTCAATGCGGGACTCAGGACCTTGGCACCGGCACCTACACAGTGATGTCGCAAACCGCCGCTAGCGTGTTGGGTGTTGAGGTAGAGCAGGTACGTTTTGAACTCGGCGATACGCGTCTGCCGCCGGCACCTGGCTCCGGCGGTTCTACAACGGCTGCCAGTGCCGGATCAGCTGTTTTCAATACCGTTCAAAAATTGCGTGACCGCTTGATCCAACTCGCTGCGACCGATACGAGTTCGCCGCTTCATGGTATTGATGAAAAACTGATTGTGATTCGCGACGGACGTCTTTCGTCAACTGGCGTGCCAGGACGTAGCGAAACATTGATCAAATTGCTGTCCCGACAATCGCAGCCCAGTGTCAGTGTCACATCCAGTACCGGCCCTGGCCCGGAACAAGGTTACCCAACAGCGCAGACGCCGGGCAATGTGCCGGGGGAAAAGCCGAAAAGCCATCATTCATATAAAATTTTCGGCGCGCATTTCTGCGAAGTACGGGTCGACCCTGAATTGGGTGAAGTGAAGGTAACGCGGATGGTTAGCGCCTTTGCCGGCGGTCGAATTCTGAATGCACGTACCGCACGCAGCCAATTGCAGGGCGGTATGATTTGGGGAATCGGCATGGCATTGATGGAAGAGACGCGTATCGATACGCAGCGCGGCTTTTTTTCCAACGCCAACCTGGCCGATTATTTATTGCCGGTGAATGCCGACATACCATCCATCGAAGCATTGCTGGTGGAGGAAGTCGACCCGTATGTCAATCCGATTGGCAGCAAGGGCTTGGGCGAAATCGGTATTGTCGGGGTTGCAGCCGCCGTTGCCAACGCTGTTTACAATGCGACCGGCAAGCGGATTCGCGATCTGCCTATCACTGTCGACAAGATCATCTGACCGTAGCAGGACATCACCGAAATTGATATCACGCTATGTACTTTTCCCAGTATCGATACTCGAACTAACGTCATCAGCAAAAAATATCAATCTACAATTTTATTTAAGGAGGGTATGCATGATGGCACAACGCGAAGAATGAGTAGTACGAATCAAATGGTGAACAGTAAAAACTTAATGACAAAAAAGGAATTAAATCATGAATAAATACAACTATCAAAATCACGTTACGTCGATGTTAAAGATCTTGCTACTGGGTTGTTTTCTGGCAGTCGGGGTAGGTGCTACCAATGCAGCAACAACGCAATTGACACTAGTCGGTGCAGCAGAGACGCCACCCGTTAAAACTTCGGCGACAGGCACCGGTAGCATCACCGTCAATGCCGACAAAACGGTAAGCGGTTCGGTGACAACGACAGGGCTGGTAGGAACAGTAGCGCATATACACCTGGGTGCTGAAGGTAAAAAAGGCCCGGTAATTATTCTTTTAACCAAGTCTGGTGAAAATAGCTGGTCAGTGCCAAGTGGTTCAATACTCACCGATGCCCAATTTGCCAGCTATAAAGCTGGAAATCTTTATGTGAATGTCCATACTGCAAAAAATATGGATGGAGAAATTCGCGGGCAATTGATGCCTTAATTGAATAGAATCGGCGAAAACCGCTGAAAAATCGGGGGCTGCTTTAGCAGTCACCCTGTCATTTTCCACATGACACTTCTATTCGACAACAAACATAGGACCAACATAATTCACTTACTGGGTGCGCTGCCGTACTGACTTTATTTATTTATTCCGTCATTCTGATATCTAGGTTAATCCTTGAAAGAAATCCAATGACTTACGGTGAAATCGACGCGTTAGAAAGCGTTAAAAGTATTGGTAAACATGGGTCACGTCATGTCTTAATGGGCGCAAATAAATTAATCGGCAATAAAGTAAACAATGTCCAAGGTGAGCCTTTGGCCGACATTATGGACATTATGTTAAACATGGAAAACGGGAATATTTCCTATGCAATATTGGTGAAAAAATCTGTGATATTGATTGATGAAAAATTATTCGCCGTACCTTGGAATTGGCTGAAGCTAGATACCGTAAATCATCAATTTATTCTCAATGTTGATAAAGCTCAATTCGACAATACACCAGGATTCGATCCAAAACATTGGCCTGACACGGCGGTTCAATCGTGGATCGATGATATTCAACGTCATTTCTGATTAGTGAAAAGCTATGCGCCGTCCCTTGGAATAGGCGAAAACCCCAGAAATTGACCGACCTTTGTGTTGACGCAATTCGTCAACGGCACTACTGATAATTATTTTTTTGGGGAAAATTATGGCTACCATCATCGCATCGAGATTTCAGTTGAAGGAACAGGCTGAATTAGTTGTCGAACAATTGATTCAAGTAGGTTTCGCAGCGGGAAAAGTCACTTCATTCTATGTAAATCCAGCAGGCCAGCACGATGCCTATCCGATTGGAGGTGACCGCTATCAATCTCCGGGTATGACTCAGTTTGGAAAGAACTTCGCAGTGGTGGAAGCCGTTATTGGTGTAAGCGCACCTAAAGAAAATCACATGGGAAATCATCCGTACCAAAGAACTGGTCAAGCTAGCAGTGAGCATGCTACTGTTGCTGACAACTCTGTCCATCCAGATGATATAACCCCGATACGTAAGGCCGGCATGTTGGTGGCAGTCGAATTAGAAGATCAGAATTTCCAGGACCGGGCAATTTCTTTTCTAAAGAGACTTGGCGCAGAGAATATTGAAAAATTAGAAGGTGAAATTATTGAAGGTGAATGGCATGATTTTGATCCATTGAGTGAGCCGTCTTATTTATAGCCATTTTTAGGGTTTGATGCCGGGCTCTATGCAGTAAAATTTAGCAAGCTTGAGCTTTTCATAAGTCTATACAAATTGGCATTTGCGTGACACAGTTCATCATTCAAAAAAAGAAATGTGATGGCATGGATTTGAACCGCGTTATTACAGAAAGCTGAATTTTAAATGAATAAACAAGATGAATACGCCGTCAGTGCTGAGGAAACTGATAAAAACTTTAGAATTCAAGTAACCGGTAACGAATATCTGCCACAAAATCTACCCGCCCGAAAGTTGACATTGATCTGTGAGGGAGGCGGCCAGCGCGGGATATTTACTGCCGGCATTCTTGATAGTTTCATGCAACAAAAATTTTTTCCTTTCCACGCCTTACTTGGTGTTTCATCCGGGGCACAAAATCTAATTTCCTACGCTTGTGAGCAATCTGGTTATGCACGGGATGCCATTTTTCATTACTCCACTAACAAGAAATTTTACAACCCATTGCGTTTTGCGCGCGGTGGGCATTTAATCGATCTGGATTGGTATTTCGACGCTTTAAACCAGGATATGCCGTTAAATATTGAACATGGCTTACGTAGGCTTGCGGGCCGGTCATTTCACATGTGCGCCAGTCGTCGTGAGACATTGGAGCCAGACTATCTTTCGTTCCATTCCAATGATGTGGTTCAGTCTCTCAAAGCCTCCTGCGCGATACCGCTATTTTATCGTCGACCCGTGGTATTGGATGGCGTGGATTATTGGGACGGCGGCGTGGCGGATTCATTGCCGGTGCAAGCCGCACATAGTTGGGGTAGTGACTGTATTGTCGTCATTCGAACTCAGCCGCGTGAATCTATAATTCCTCTGAACAGGTTGCCCCGGAATTGGCGTCTGAGGGGATTGCAGAAACTGGGGAGCCTGGTAGAAAGTTATGTGGAAAATTATAATGCCGCGATGAATTTTATCGAGAATCCACCTGATGCAGTAAAGGTCATTGATATTGCCCCGATCAAGCCACTTAAAAGTCGTTTGCTGGGTAGTAGCTTAGAAGTGCTTCGGCATGATTATCAGTTGGGTCGACTGTGTGGAGGATACTTTTTGGAAAACTATGCCTCGCGGTTTTAATTTAAAATTTACTTTTATGCACAATAATTTTTATGCTTACCAAGTCCACTGATAACCAAGGTACAGTGAGCGCTGATTAGTTTGATTTATATTGGTAATGCCTTTTCCAATTGAAAACAGCAAATGATTATGTTCATCAAAATTATAATTTGCGCCCACATTGAACCCCGAACTTGCGCCTCGGCCTTGAACTTGTTCGGTGTTATAGAAAATCTCACCACCTAACGTGAGTTGTTCCGAAATCTCCTTTTGTAGTTGCCATCCGTAAAACCAATGATTTTTTGCATCAGGGGCATGATTAATCCAATAGCCACCGCCGCCATAAGTTTGCCAACTGCCCCATTTTTTTTGCAGCCATATGGGTAGGAATACTTGAGTTTTACCATTACCCAACCCCTTTTCGGCATCGCCGCTAGGCGTTTCAATCAGTGGGAAAACCCCAATCATCGGCATGCTGTCTGTTTCCTGTATAAACCGATATTTTGCACCAAGTTCAATATCGCCTAAACCGAGTTGTCGTGAACCATTGTTAGGGCTATTGAATTCGTATGGAATAATAATATGCAGTTGTAAATCAGGTGCAGCGCCGTAGTTGTATTCAATGTGGGGAAGAGTTCCTGTGGTGCCATTGCTTGTTTGAGTTTGCATTGTTGAAATGTAGAGCTCGGAATGCTGATATTCAACTGGCTCAGGATCGTCCGTGAGAAACGGCGGTCCAGCATTAGCCAACAAAGACGCAAATAGCGAAATCCAAAACAAAAAGAGGGCAATAAAAACTCGGGGATAGTGGGTCATTCATCACCTGTATCGATAAGCATTGCCATTGATACGCGTTTTAACGTAACTTTCGCGTTTTATTCATTTGTCGCGGATCGAAAGTATGGCTTCTTTTACCCGCGCCAGCCCAAATCGCCATACTTGATCAATGTGAATATGCGGCATAGAGGGCAATTCTGCTGGATCAATAAATACATTCAACACCGCAGGGCCAGTTACTGCAAATAATTGATTTAACCCGCTTTCTAGGTCACCTGAATTCTGTACCGTAAATCCTGATACGCCACAAGCTTTTGCAAATGCGGCAAAATCGATATTAGGGAATTTGCTTCCTTTATGTGCGGGTAAGCCAGCCACTTCCATTTCAAGGTGGACGAGACCCCATTCTTTATTATTGAAAACAATCACTTTCACTGGTAAGTGATGTTCTACGCTGGTCATAAACTCACCCAGCAGCATGGTAAATCCACCGTCACCTACCGCAACAATGACCTGCTTGTCGCGATTAAGTGCCTGTACGCCATTTGCCTGCCCTAAGCTGGTGCCGACTGCCGCATTATTGAATGACGCTAAAATCCGCTGTTGACCGGACTGCTGTAACCAATTGCCGCACCACAGCGTCACGATCCCGGTATCGACGATGAAAGTGGCGTCGCTTTGCGCAAAACGACTGATGCCTCGTACCAACGCCTGTGGATTGATATGTTCCAAACTCTCCCTCAACAGCGCTTTTTTATCCAGCATCTGGTCCCATTTTTTGCGCGCAGCAGTAACTTTCTGCAAAAAATCACCATCTTTCCGTTGCGGTAATTGTTCAAGCAATTGCGTAATTGTCGGTTTTATCGCGCCGACAATGCCCAATTGCACCCCGGTGCGACGTCCAAGAACTTCCGGTCGCAAGTCGATTTGAATGACTTTGCCGTTTTCGGGTAAAAACTCGGTATACGGATAATCCGATCCCAGCATCAGAACCAACTCCGCATCCTGCAGGGCGTCGACACCCGGTGCCCCACCAATTAATCCGACCCCTCCTATCCAGTGAGGGTGGTTGTAAGCCACCATATCTTTGGCACGGAATGTATGCATGATGGGAGACTGCAAACGCTCTGCCAATTGCAGCACTTGCGGTATCGCAGAGCGGCAGCCGGCGCCGGCAAAAATTGCGATGTTCGCAGAGTGACCGATCAAACGGACTGCCTCGGTCACATCCTTCGGATCAGCCGCCATTTCGGGAGATTCACGCAATGTGGCAAGGCTCGCCATTTTTGCACCGGTTTTTGCCGCAAACACTTCCGGTGGAATATTTAAATGGGAGACCCCGCGCATGCCGTAAGCATGGGCGATCGCCTGATGAAATACATGGGAAGCCTGATCTGGGTTAGCAAGCGTTTGCGTATAGACGGTGACGTCACGAAACAGCAAATCGGGGGTATTTTCCTGCAGATAGTCGTTGCCCCGTTGGGTAGCCGGTACGCCACCGGAGATTGCCAGTACCGGAGCATGATCTTTGTGCGCCTCATATAATCCCGCGATCAGGTGGTTGGCGCCTGGGCCAGTGGTACCGCAACAAACCGCGAGCTTGCCGGTCAATTTAGCTTGGCCTGCGGCAGCGAGCGCGGCTCCCTCTTCATGTCTTACACCTATCCATTGCATTCCCCCATGTCGTCGTATGGCGTCGGTCAACGGATTAAGTGCGTCACCCACCACACCAAAAATCTGACGGACACCAATTTCGTGTAGGGTAGCAACCAAAAGCTCAGCGACGGTTTTTTGCATTGTATTCTCCAGGTCTGGAACGACTACACTATTCGGTCGATGTGTCGCCTCCCTTTATGAGGTAAAAGAATGGCATATATTTATACGCAAGTAAGTACGTCAGCACACATAAAGAAATTTAATTTTGTGCATTTTCACTGCATAAAGCGTCTTGTGAAAGCGGCTATTGATAGCCAATGCGATGTCGTCATATCACAATAATATTTAACGCAAGGATAGTTGTAAGCGCCGGGCTCCAACCCACTAATCGACACTCAATAACTGTTAAATCGAACGTTCATTGTTTAGAAACGCCAATCTTTGCTGAAACAGGCTCGTTCTTTCGAACAGCCCTTAAATTCAGAAAAAACAACCCGATCTGTAATCCAATGAGCGCATAGGCACCATCGTGCCAACCCCAAAGCACCCATAATGCATTGCTCAGGATAAAACACCAAAACCCTAAACTTCGCTTTCGTTTCGACTGAGACGCAACAAGCCATGCGGCAATCAGCGTTGCAACCATAGCGATCCATGGCAAAGTAATTAGAGCAGAATCAAGCAAGCGAGCTTCTCCTGATACTTATTATTTTTTACGGATACGGTAGTCGAAATGCACGAGAATCAGTCGCAAATTAACCAGTCACCAACAGCGGCAATAGCCAATGCTTTTTGGTCAAGCTCAAAAGTTAAACTCAAGATGTTGCACTGATTCTTTGCCAATTCTAGAATGACACCCTTTACATGCAACGGAAAATGCTCGCTGCCATGCACCAGATCAGCTATCGAATTCGTCGTTATACAGCCTTGCATCAATTTCCCATCGAAGACCGCAAGCCTTGCGTTTGGTAGGGTAGCAATACATGTAATTTCGAACGCGTAGGCCACGATATCCCTCCTTCTTGTCGGTGACGGGCTATTGCAAAGACTGAGCGCAAAAAAATATCCCGTCTGTTCGCTACCGTACCGTACTTGCGAGAACACCTGTGTTGTACTCGCATACTTACACTTTCATGACTGCTCGCTCAATCACGCTAGCATGGTCATGCCTATTGCTCACAATAAAGGCCAGGCTTATCGGACGGCAACAGAAAAATATGGAAACGTTAAGCAGGAATTTTTGACGCTTTCAATTACCCAACAGCTCTGTAATGGCTTCCATCCCCTCAATATGCTCCGATACGACCTTGACCAACACGATGATAGGTATGCCGAGCAACAAGCCCCAGGCTCCCCATAGCCAGCCCCAAAAGAGCAGTGCGATAAATACGCCGGCAGGATTCATTTTGGCGATTCTCCCTGTCATCCATGTAGTAACGAACACGCCCACAAAAGTAGTAATACCCAGAGAAACGCCAGCGACCATGAAAGCAGTTGAGAGCGAATTGAATTGCATAAATGCCGCGAGACCCGTAACAACCGCGATCAATACAGTACCGAAATAGGGAATGACATGCAAAAAACTGCTGGTGAGCGCCCATGCGCCGGCGTTGTCTACGCCAATTATTTTGAAGGCAATCCAGCTGAGAATACCGACCAGCGAATTGGTCACCAGAAGCATGAACATATATCGCTGAATGGATGTATTGATATGGTTCAAAATTAATACGGTTATTTTTTTCTTATGCAAAGTTGGCCCGGCCAACTTAACCAGTTTACGTTTGAACATATCGCCGGACAACAATAGAAAAAATACCAAAAACAAGACCATCGTTGCTTGTCCAAGAAAACCAAGCAGACTCATTGAGCCCAGGAACAGCCACTCTCTCAATTTGATAACGGATTGATCGGTTGGCGCTAATCTGCGCAGCTCCACCTTATTTCCGGCAGCCTCGGTGGTGGCCCTCTCTAATTCCGTCGCTGCGTCCTGCACCTTTTCAATTAACGTCGCTTGACCATATCGACCGTTTGTCAGTTCGACAGATAGCCTGTGTGTTACGGCGGGTAATTGCACAAGTATTGAATCGAATTCCGCAATCAACAAATTAACATGCATACCTGTCGCCAGCATGATGCCGCCGATTAGCATCGATGTCGCCACTATGCGAGGCAATTTAAGACGTTCAAGTGCGCAGACTAGCGGGTTTAACGTATATGCAATAAAAATTGAAAAAATTAAGGGTATTAGAAATTTTTGGGAGAAACTCAAGGCAAATACGAAGGCGACTATACCGACAGTTGTCAATGCCCAGCCATGCTTTAAAAGATGTATGCGCAAAGTGCGCGGAGAGAAATTCTTGTTGTGCACTTCTTCCGCTTGCGTATTTTCCGTCTCGCTCGCATCGTTTGGTGGAGAGATTGAAGCCAACCTTTCCATCTCCCTTGACTCAACCACAGAAGGCGGCGGTTTTTGCATGCTAGGCACTTATGCTCACCTTTAGCCGGTAGAGATTGAATCCCAGAACAACAGGGAGTAACGACGATAACTCGCCACAAACGTTCCGACTATGCGGCGAGATAAGGTTTAACAGGAACATAATGATCATTTCTTGCAAGCGCACATACATCAGGTTACAAAACGTTCATTTTTCTCAGTAATTTATCGACCTCTCTAAGCCAAGCTTGCAATTTGTCTTTTTCGCTTATAAAGGTAATATCAATTCATATTCGACGACTCCCGACGACTGGTGATTCCTTTATATTCTTCCAAGCAAAAATAAAATCAATACAATCACCAATATCAAGCCAACCCCACCGCTTGGACCGTAACCCCATCCTCTGCTGTGAGGCCAGGATGGAATTACGCCCACTAAGGCCAGCACCAAGATGATTAGAAGTATCATTCCTATGCTCATTTTTCTCTCCCATTCGTTTCAGAAACTGTTTAAAACACGATTCACAACACTGAATTTAAACAATAACGCAGCAAACTTCCGTACGGCGCCACACATAGCGGTGTGTATTTTACGAAAATGAACTTTCGTGATGAATGGGTCTTCATGTAGATCGTTTGGTCGTCACACTTTAAAAATTCAAGTCATTAATTTGGATATAAAAAGAATCAACCCTTTTGATTCTTTCTACTAAATCTTGCGTTAATCCAGTCACCAATCGTACTCAACGCATTCGGCTCGAAAGTCTTCTTGATCTCTTCGTATTCTGCGATTGCGCCGCTCTGGGCGATTGGCCGCTGACGTGATTACCTTCAAGCGACAGCAAAAAGCACCTGAATGGCTATGCAGCACCATCATAAACAGGGAGTGATACGCCGGACTGCAGCAAAGCTGCCAGAGCTGCTGCTACAACCGGCCGACTCAAATAGAAACCTTGGCCTTCATCACATTCCTGGGCCAACAAAAATTCGTACTGTTCTTGCGTTTCGACGCCCTCTGCAATGACTCGCTTGTTAAGGCTCTTGCCCAAACTAACGACAGAGCAAACGATGGTGGCATCGTCCTTGTTACTAGTAATATGGTTTACGAAAGATTGGTCGATCTTCAAGGTATCGATCGGGAACCGTCTCAGATAACTCAGGCTGGAATAGCCCGTTCCAAAGTCATCGAGCGCAAGTTTGGCCCCCAAGTCATGCAGCGCAAGTAGTGCAGAATTGCTTGATTCAGCATCTTGCATGAGAACACTTTCGGTTAATTCGAGTTCCAGGTAACGCGGCTCCATGCTCGTTTCAACTAGGGTTGCGCGGATATTTTCAAGGAAATCCATCGCACGTAATTCGAGCGCCGAGGTATTGACTGCGACAACAATCGGACGTAAGCCGGCCTGCCGCCAAGCTAAAGCCTGAAGACAAGCTTCGCGCAGCACCCAGCGACCAATCGGCAAGATCAATCCACAGTCTTCTGCGATCGACACGAATTGCTCCGGGGATAGCAGCCCTCGTTCCGGATGTTGCCATCGGATGAGTGCCTCGCAACCGACAATGGCGCCGCTGCGCAAATTTACTTTCGGCTGGTAATACAGTACAAATTCCTGCCGCTCAAGTGCAAGTCGAAGGCTTGCTTCGACGGATTGCCTTTGAACCGCCCGATCATTCATTTCCTGTTTAAAAAATTTAAAATTCTCACGGCCACCTTCTTTGGCATGGTACATCGCAGTATCCGCACTCTTGATCAAGGTTTCTGCATCGAGACCGTCGTCGGGGTAAATGCTGACGCCGATACTTACGCTGATATGAAGGTTATGCTGATCAATCGAGTGAGGCAATGTAAACGCCGTAATAATTTTTTGTGCGCAATGTGCTGCGTCATTTACGTGCTCGATAGACGGAAGCAATAAGACAAATTCATCTCCGCCCTGGCGACTTACTGTGTCTGAATTGCGCACGCAAGCAACGAGTAGATGCGCAATCGATTGCAACAATAAATCGCCAACCGTATGGCCCAATGAGTCATTGATGTATTTAAAATGATCCAGATCTAAAAACATTACCGCGAGCTGTTTTCCTTGACGACGGGCCAGCTCAATCGCCTGGGTAAGTCGATCCAGCAGCAATATTCGATTGGGTAAATCAGTGAGGACATCGTGATGTGCCAAATGATCCAGCTCCATTTTCGCTGTTTGAACTATTTCGACTAATTTCTGCGATTCAATGGCAGCAATAACTAGATGTTCGTTTGCTTGTCTCAAGACAATCGAGTGGTCACTGGATGGCCCGGGTCCGCAGATTTCCTGTTCACGCAACGTTACCGCACTTTCCCGAACACGGGCTTCTCTTTCACGCGCTAGTGCCGTTCGTTCGCGCATATGCGCAGCGTCTTCCCGCAAACCGATCGCATTTTCTCGCAAATGAGCGGCATCTTCCCGAGAGGAAGCCAATTTCTCCCGGTCTCGAACAGCAATCTCGTCGTCAACGACCGCACTTTCCCTGCTCGTGATATTTTGCTCATCAACGGGTGGCGAGGCACCTTTGTGCAGGCTTGTCACATTTGATTGGTCTGAGTGTTCGCGATGAGAGGTCAGGCCATTGTCATCGATGCTCATCGCCGTTTTCCACCATCTGGCTGCACTAGTTCCGAAGTAAGCCTGGGACGGCCCGTCATGATTCCGGCATAGTCAGATAAAGGAGCTCCAAGCATAATGCCATCGTCTGTAACGTCAAACAACCGAATCTGCTTACTGTGCTGACTGCCACGCACCTTAACCACTGAAATGGCGCGTTTGAACTCACCTTCGATTTCAATATAACGCTGCACGATAATCGCGTCGGCTAGAAACGCACTCCCAAAGGGACTGAAGCGCAAATCGGTGTAGCGATCTTCGAGTTCCGAAGTCATGAATATGGTCACGCCCAAACCAGTCAATTCAGCAATCATCCTATACAGCGATCCGCGAAAATCTTCCTGGAATTCCGGTGCGAGCGCTAATTCAAATCCAGACAAAGAATCAATGACGACACGTTTGGCCTTCATTCGAGTAATCATGGCAATCAAATCATGCAAAGTTTGATCAATCGATAAATCCAGGGCACGCGTTTCGATTACACCAACTTGCCCGGCCTTGATCAGCGCATTGAGCTTATTGCTGAGCAGTTGACTCGGGCTTTTCTCAAATGCCGCGATCACGCTCGTTTCACCCTTGCGTGCACCCTCAGCAATAAACTCCGTCGCCAATATTGTTTTTCCAGAACCAGATGGCCCTACCACAAGTAGTGAATAGCCTGTCGGTAAGCCGCCGCCAAGCATGTCATCCAGACCGGGTACGCCCATCGTGACACGCTCCTCTTCAGCCGGTACACCGGTTGTTGAGTCAGTCGCTGCACCGGCATTCACAATCGCTCGTGGATAAATCTGAACTCCATCATTATTAATACGAAACGTATGCAGACCTGGCGCCTGGGCCTGGCCTCGAATCTTGACCACTTGAATCTTGCGCACGAGTGAATTGCGGTGTAAATTCTGCGCCAGCCATAAAATACCATCGGCAATAGTAAAGACGGGGCTCGACTCTGATTCTGGAATTAAATATTCACCGATTAAAAAAGAGGTAGCCTGCCAAGTCGCCAAATGCACACCCAGCTGCTGTACGAATCGCTCCAATGCTGCTTCTCCTTCCGTCTTGTTCATCACAGAATGAACAATGGAACGGAATGAATCCACAAAAACAAGGCCGGGAGAATAATTCTTCACTTCTTCAATAATTCGCTCTAAAACGCGATCAAAATTACCATTCACGAGCTCTGTCGACAAGTTGAAGTAATGGATGGATTTTTTGATTTTTTCGGGATCAAAAAAAGGAAATTGCTGCTGATATCGAAGCATCTTTAACGTTGGTTCGCCGAGCACTGTAAAGAATAATGCCGGACTGGCGGGAGTTGCCAACGCGAACATAATCTGGTGAGCAAGCGTAGTTTTGCCACTTCCGGGGGAACCTGCAATCAGGTTAAACGAAAATTCCGGCAGACCTCCGCCCATCAAATTATCCAGACCGGGTACGCCCGTTTTAAGTCGGCGTATTTTTACCTTCTCATTCATTTTCTAACTCCTTGGTACTATTATTTTCGGTTTTACTATTACCCATAGCAGTATGTAAGATGACTACAGTTATCTGCTCACCAATTAGTGAAGCCAGAAGGTCCGTAAACGTGATTAGAAGCTGATTATTTGCCGCGTTGGTTTGCGCGATCGATTGTTCTTCAAAGCGCAATCGTAATTCGACGAAGCGGCGACCATTCTGTGGCAAAGGTGGGCCGACCACTAGCCAAGGGAAAGTTACCTGAGTAAGGCTGATACATCTTTCATAAAGTAATTTAAAACCACCTTCGCCAACGAGAGCAACGATTTCAACCGCCATCATCTCCCATAAAACAATCAAACCATCTACGTCTTTTTTGGCGTACAGAGCTACGTAGTTTTTAATTAGTTCGTACCGAAACAATTTGCTCGATTCCATTTTTTATTTCCATATAACCGGTCAACGACTTCGCCTTTAGCGACAATATCCATTATTAAAACGTTACGACTAAAGAAAGCAGCGTTAGTTTATTTTATGAATTGGCACAATCATCTTTGCGGGTAGCACTTAGTTAATCACTATCTGTCTGATACTTTTTACACGGATAAATCCCGCACATCTGTACGACAACGCACAGATGTGCAGCTAATATTGAAACAACAAAGTAAAGATGTGCTTAACTCAAACAAATTCAACATGGGAGCATGCGATGACTATCGAAGCCATTCTTTTAATTGCTTGGGTTTGGTAGGTGCCATTCCAACTTGGCCGCACAGTCGCGGGTTGGAGTTATGGTCTGATTGGTGGTGTCCGCCAGGTATGAATAATCGTATTGATTTTATACTGCCAGTTTTTCCTGATTTTGCTTCTCTTTCCAACAATTAAGATACCGGACTTTCCCTGAAATTTAGTCTTCCATAGTTAATGTTAAATTAATTATTAAAGACAAGGAATGAAAAAGAGACCGAAAGAATCCTGCACTGCAAAGTTCAAGTAACGTGCGGATAAACGAGCAACTGTTGGGGCACTCATTCAAGAATTTATTCTTTAGGGGTGCGAAACTTTACTGGATTTGCTTCTTATTCAAGAATTTGCAGAATACTTTCACTTATGGAGCCGCAGGTTCTGGAGCGCATGGTTGAACCATTTTTTAAGACCCAAATGGGGCAAGGCACCAATGGACTTGGGATGACAATCGCCTACAATATTGTCACGGGTATATTCGGCGGGCAGATCAACGTAAAGATGGCATCGCCACGTGGCACCATTATTGAAATCATCGTACCCAAAGTGGTTCTAACGCCTTAGCACGCGTGATACTAATTCGGCGCATAAGTTATTGCATTCCATTTATCTCCGGCTTGAAAATCAAACTAAACTTATGTCAGCTTCATAAAAAATCGCAACATTTCAAAGCTGGCATCCGGTCCCTTTGGGTCAGTAAAATTACCGTCAACGCACCCACCAGACCAAGCATGACCCGCGCCATGAATTATCCATTTTTCAGCCAGGTCTGCGCCATTCGCATCCTTATAAATCGTGCGCGTATGGCTGTAATTTTTTTCGGACTCGTGATGACTGTGTTGCTTAAAAAATTCTTGCTGATGATGATACGCCATCAAGTCGATAGCGTTTTGCGCATGGACTACCTGATCATTATCGCCATGAAAAATAATCAAAGGCTGAGTGATGCGTGGGGCTAATTCTTGCTCAGTTATTTCACTAGTTTGACCGGCCTGCTCAGAACCTGCTTTCATCGCTGCCAGCGCCGAAAAAATGTTGTTCACGCCACGATATAACAAACCTGAATGTACACCAATGGCAGCAAAAATATCCGCATACACACTACCCACAATATAGGCCATTGCCGCGCCTGAAGATAGGCCGGCAATATACACTTTGCGTGAATTTATTGCATATTCCCTCATGATTTTTTTGGTCATCCCGGCGATTACTGCAGGTTCACCCATGTTTCGATATTGATTGGCTGACTTAAACCAGTTCCAGCATTTATTTGCATTTGCCGCGCCCGATTGCGCTGGATACAGCACCATGAAACCGAGTTGTTCGGCATGCTCATTCATGCGCGTTCCAACAGAAAAAATTTCCGCATCTTGATTACAGCCATGCAGCATCACCAATAACGACATGCCAGCATGGTGATTTGACGGGATAAATAAATGGTAACGCAAGCTGCCGGAAAAATTCGTGAAAGAATCATTTAAGAATTGGCTTTGGCCCAAGTCGTCTAACTCATTCTTGCGCCTCAGCACCGTGTTGAAAAATCGTTGCTTGAGTCCCAGAAACGTGCCCAAGAACCGCGCTGCTGGCTTATTCCATGTGCGTCGCCATATAATTTGCTTAGCGTCTTTCAAGTTGTACGGCAACTTGCTACTTAAGCTATCTTTCATCATTTACCCCCAAAAGATATATCTAAATCAATTAAGCCTCGTGCGGTTTATGCAGTATCACACATATTATGCTGCATTGCACAATAATGGCTTGCGGGAGTGAGACGGCAGCGAGAGCTGTACTCAGAATAAAAGATCGCCCAGAGATGATCTTTTACTCTGAGGCAAATTGCTGTTAAGAGAATAATCGCTGAGATAATCATCGCGCTCGAGGTTTCGGATGAACACGAGCTCACACTGTTCAAGCTCCGATCTTGCCGTTGATCAGGTGATTTTTACATTCCGAATTTTTAGCTTTACCCTGCTATCAGCGATCAAATCCCATCCTAAGCGACGGCGTATTTCAGCCGTAGATGGCGGTGGTAACTTTTCAATCTGTCGTTCTTGCATATAAAAACGAATTTGTTCTTTTGTTGGCATGATAGCCTCCAATTTAGCTAACTAAAAATTGATCCACAAGCTCACTTTGCAGCACCGGGATATTTATAGTTAGCTTAATTGGTTGGATCAGCGAGTTCTATGCGTTAGCACACATAAAAATAATAAATCACTTACGGTGTATTAATCCACTCTTGGCACCAGCAACGCCAAATGATGTTCCTCTAAATAACACCATTCACCCTCTTCCAAACCAAGCTCAGCCAGCGTTAAGTTACCAACGGCAACCCGCTGCAGCGCTGCACAATGGTTGCCTGCAGCGGCTAACATGCGCTTTACTTGATGATATTTACCCTGCTCCAACACGATCTCGCACTGGTTTTCAGCTACTTTTTTGCAGACCAACGCCATCAGCGGCTCAGGTTCGTCGTGTAATTGCACGCCAGCTAATAATTGCGCAACCAATTCATCGGTAACCGGCTCTTGGGTCGTTGCCAGATACACTTTAGGAACATGGCGTTTAGGGGAAGATTGCGCATGAATGAACGCGCCGTCGTCCGACATCAACAACAAGCCAGTCGTGTCATGATCCAACCGCCCGACGGGCTGCACGTCACGCCAACTGCATTGCTCGGATAATAAAGTGAGTACGCCTGGGTGATGGCTAGGCTTGCGCGAACATTCAAAATTGGCGGGCTTATTGAGCGCAATATAAACGTGCTCACGATAACGCCACACTTCATCAAACAGCTCAAATTCCAAGCCGGTCGGATCAAAACTAGTGCGGTAATCGGTAATTACTTGTCCGCCGATGCGAATTTCGCCATCAGCAATTAAGCTCCGGCACCATTTTCTGGTACCAAAGCCCTGCGATTGCAGGATACGGTCTAGGGTTAATTTAGTCATGGGGCGAACTTTAGCAGATGCATAGAGTGCCGCCAAGTAATCTGGGAGTGGTTTTAATCTAGCAAATACGCATTCTTATTATTTATTCACTAGTCGAATACGCAATTTTAAATAAGCCAGACAAGCCATTAATCGTCGAAATAAAGGGGTAAATTCTCATAAAAAATAAACCAAGCTAAATCAAGCCAACGCCACACCTTCTTCGTCACTATATTCCGGCACTGCAGCCGATATTGGTTTGCCGGCAAACACTTGATTTCGGCCATTATTTTTAGCTTGATACAAAGCTTGATCGGCCTTGGCAACCAACTCTTCAAAACTTTGCTGTACGCCTTGACGCTCTGCTACGCCAATACTGACGCTGAATTGGCGCGGCAGTTCTGGTAGAGCCATATCAGCGATTGCGGCGCGTATCCGTTCCGCCACTTCACAAGCGTGTTTTAAACTGGTGTCTGGCAACATTACCAAGAATTCTTCCCCGCCATAGCGCGCCAAGATATCTTCGATCCGCAACCCTGCTTGAATTTTATTCGCCATCGCCACCAAAACGGCGTCACCAATAGTGTGGCCAAACGTGTCGTTAATATTCTTAAAATGATCTGCGTCGATCATTAAAACGCTAATTAATGTACCGCGCCGATTACTGCGGGCAATGTCGCGTTCCGCCATTTTAGCCAGAGCGCGCCGGTTAAAGGCATTGGTAAGAGGATCACGCGTTGCTTGTTGCTTCAATTCCATTTGCAAACGATGGCTGGTAATAACCAGCAACATAAATGTTTGCGCAAAACTTAACACCATGTTGACGATTAAAGCGCCGCTGTGCCACATGGAATTTTGTAGGGGATTACTTAAATCGGCTGGAGACGCGCCGAGTAAATGAATATATACGCTAATTAAATAAGCGCCGCTCATCACCGCAACCAACAACAAACTAGCGCGTAATTCGTCGCGTTGCGCGGTATAGCAGCAGTAAATCGAATAGCCGTAAAAAATGCTGGCGGCGATGGTAAATAAAACAATTCCGCCCACGCCTTGCATACCAACAACATAGGCCAGTAAATAAGCCAGGTAGAAGATGCCGCAAATTATCTGAAACAGACGCCGCATAGGGCGCTTCCCGGAAACCAGCGCCACACCAAAGGCTATATGCATCGTGCCCCAGATGATGAGCAAATAAGATAACGTGGAAAGTAAGGCTGGCGCAACGATTTCGCTCACGACCACTAAACACAATCCCAATGCAACCAGCGCATTACCGCGCGCCCATTCAGCAACATAGCTCGAATTATTATGTACTTGACGCACGTAAAACATGAGCAAGGCTTGAGTAATACTCAGCACAGCAAGCACTAAATAAATGGTGCGTACATCTAAATTTACAAACATCTACTTGCCTCCACACATCACGGAATTGTTATGACGCGCGATTACCATACAGCTATGTCACCTAATAATTTGAACTTCTAAATTACGCCACATAATACGCGATTGATTTTTCCTCGCGACAACTACTTTATGAAATTCAACATTTTTACAAATATTTATAAGAAACACACTATCGATAGTTAAAAACAATCAACTCAATTCAATTAATCAATTTTACTAATTTAGCCGAATGTCCTACTATTCTTACTCCTCACCACAACTTGAAAAGGAATTCATCATGTCTTTAATTAACACTGAAATCAAACCATTCAATGCAACCGCATACCACAATGGCAAATTCGTTCCAGTTAGTAATGAAACATTAAAAGGTAAATGGTCTGTTTTTGTATTTTATCCAGCCGATTTCACCTTTGTTTGCCCGACTGAATTGGGTGACTTAGCAGATCATTATGCTGAATTCCAAAAACTGGGCGTAGAAATCTACAGCGTTTCAACTGACACGCATTTCGCCCACAAAGCATGGCACGACACTTCCGACACTATCCGCAAAATTAACTACCCAATGGTGGCTGATCCAACTTTGGCGTTGTCACGCAATTTTGAAGTGCTGATTGAAGAAGAAGGTTTGGCTCTGCGCGGTACTTTTGTTGTGAACCCTGAAGGCCACATTAAAGTAATGGAAGTGCATGACAACGGTATTGGTCGCGACGCTAAAGAATTGCTGCGTAAAGTACAAGCTGCTCAATACGTTGCCAGCCATCCAAACGAAGTTTGCCCAGCTAAATGGACACCAGGCGCGCATACATTAACGCCTTCATTAGATTTGATCGGTAAGATTTAATCAGTAAAGTTTGATCTGTAAAACGCAATCTCGCAGCAAGATGTAATTAAGTAGCGCGATGAAATGGGCATGCAGCACTGCATGCCCAGCAACCCCGCAGGACTAGTAAAAAAAGGAGCACATTATGTTAGATAGCACTCTGAAGACTCAATTAAAAGCGTATCTGGAAAAAGTAACGCAACCTATCGAGCTAGTGGCAACCCTTGATAACAGCGATGTTTCACGCGACATGCGTGCTTTGCTCGACGACATTGTGAGTTTATCCAACCAAATTACGCTAACGATAAGCACTGACGCCACCCTGCGCGCACCGTCGTTTAGCATTAACCGCCTGCATAAAGAACAAGGCGAAGTCGGCATCCGCTTTGCCGGCATCCCGATGGGGCATGAATTTACCTCGCTGGTATTAGCCTTGCTGCAAACCGGCGGACATCCACCTAAAGTGGATACGGCTGTGATTGAACAAATTGTGCAATTGGATGGCGACTATCAGTTTGAAACCTATATTTCCTTAACCTGCCAAAACTGTCCGGAAGTGGTGCAGTCATTAAACTTGATGGCGGTATTAAATCCACGGATACGTTCGGTTGTGATTGATGGCGCGTTATTTCAAGAGGAAGTGGAACAACGCCAGGTTATGGCCGTGCCAACCATTTTCTTAAACGGTAAAGTTTTTGATCAGGGCCGCCTCAGTATCGAAGAAATTTTAGCTAAATTAGACAGCGGCCTAGAAAAACGCACTGCTGAAAAACTTGATGCGAGCGCATCGTATGATGTATTAGTCGTCGGCGGTGGCCCGGCCGGTGCTGCAGCTGCTATTTATTCAGCCCGCAAAGGCATACGCACCGGCGTGGTCGGTGAGCGTTTTGGCGGTCAGGTATTAGATACGATGTCGATTGAAAATTTTATTTCAGTCACTGAAACCGAAGGGCCTAAATTTGCCGCCGCATTAGAGCAGCACGTTAAAACCTATGACGTTGACATCATCAATTTGCAGCGCGCTGAAAAACTCATTCCAGCCAGCGCAGCTAATCCACTGACTGAAATCAAATTAGCCAGCGGTGCGACCTTAAAAGCAAAAACCGTGATCATCGCCACCGGCGCACGCTGGCGTGAGATCAACGTGCCGGGAGAACGTGAATATCGCAACCATGGCGTCGCATATTGCCCGCACTGCGATGGCCCGTTATTTAAAGGCAAGCGCGTGGCAGTAATCGGCGGCGGTAATTCCGGCGTAGAAGCCGCGATTGATTTGGCAGGTCTGGTTAGCCACGTAACGCTCTTGGAATTTGGCGCAGAATTACGCGCTGACGAAGTATTACAGCGTAAATTACGTAGCTTAACTAACGTCACCGTTCATACCAGCGCACAAACCACTGAAGTAAAAGGCGACGGTAAAAAAGTAAACGGTATTGATTTTAAAGACCTAACTTCCGGCGAATTAAAACATGTCGAACTCGAGGGTGTTTTTGTGCAAATTGGCTTAGTGCCGAACACCGAATGGCTCAAGGGTACGCTGGAATTATCACGGCACGGCGAAATCATTGTTGATGCACGCGGCCAAACTTCGTTACCGGGCGTGTTTGCAGCAGGCGACGTCACCACTGTACCGTTTAAGCAAATTGTGATCGCGGTTGGTGAAGGTGCTAAAGCGGCATTATCAGCGTTCGATCATTTGATACGGTCTTAAAATGCGGTCTTAGTAGCATGTGAGCTTATTGCTCACTCAGCCAAAGCCCCTCTTACTTTTCATCAGTAAGAGGGGCTTTTAGTTTATATGGCCAAGCTCCTAAAAAATGCCCTATTTAGGGTATAGACAAACAATGAGTATTACCTCACACTCACCGGCGATTCTCAATAGAACGTCAACAAACTCACTAAAAGGTTCTGACTATGCGCTTACTTATTTCCCTGATACTCCCTTGGCTCACCTTCTTCACAATCGGCCGCCCGATTGCAGGCATTATCTGCCTTCTTTTGCAAATAACCCTCATCGGCTGGATTCCTGCAACGATTTGGTCGGTGTATGCATTAAGCCAATATACGACCGATAAGAAGATTGAAAAAGCGTTAGCGCAACGGGGTTAATCTGTAACCGACTCATCAATCATGCGTTACCGGGTAATTATCAATAATTAATTCAGTATCATCAAAAACGATTGGACTAGTGCCTTAACTAACCCAATCGTTTTTTAGCAAACTATGAAATGCTTAGGGCATTAACTGCATTGGTAATACTCATTCAGCACCGCAACAAACTGCTGCGCAAAAGTATGCACATCCCCCGGCCAACGTCCAGAAACATACGTCCCGTCACGCACCACCCATGCAGCTTGTGAATTATTAAGTCGATCGCGCACCAACCCGCTGGTTTTCAGAAAGTGGTGCTGGGTACCCTTGGGTACATCCAAAAAATCGCCCTCTTTTGCCAATGCACGTTTTATTTCTTGCTCGACACTCCAATAACCGACCGCCTCATTGCCTGATTCTAAATAAGTGCGGTAATAATTAGGGTCCCAAAAACGAGCCAGGTATTTGGTTAAATTCCACGCCGAGCTCTCCAGCTTCCAAGTAAGTGCCGTGGTCTTTTTCCCATACAGTGCCGATTTATTAGTCTTCTTGGAAATCGATCGCGCTGCCAATAAAACTCCGTGACAAATAGCGGCAATTGGTTTGTGTTGTCCTGTCGCGTCGCATGTGTCGAAAAAATCGGCGACAAAGTTCTGCAGCCTGGCATTTTCAAGATAAGGCTTCATGCCTTGCGCATGACCGCCGGGAAGTACTAACGCATCGTAATCAGCAACAGCCAGCTCTTCAAAACGCTTGGGTTTTAAAAATCGGGCATCTGCTTCTAATTCGCGATAAGCCTCTCGACCAAAATGATCTGCCCGCAGAAACAACCCCACCAAACGAATCTTATTGAGCAAAGGGATCCAGCCCCAAGGGTCGAGGCCCTGCCCGCTAATCATCAGCGGGTCTGCATAGCCGCGCTTACCATCCACAGTAGCGAAGTCAATTTCACAACCGGCGTCGCGCAGTATTCGCCATGTCACCGCTACTTCAGTGGGATCAAAGTCATGCTGAGGAAGTGGAATAATGATGTGGCGCTTTTCCATGTTCAGATCTGCATCAGTTGTCGCCGCTGTCTATCCAGGTCAGGTAAAAATGCAGCCAGTAATCCAATCAATGGCAGGAAAGAACAGACGTGATACACGTAATTAATGTCGGTCATATCAGCTAATTTGCCGAGTGCCGCCGCGCCAAGTCCGCCCATGCCGAAAGCAAAACCAAAGAACAGACCGGATACTGTGCCGACTTTTCCGGGTACGAGTTCTTGTGCAAAAACCAAAATGGCAGAGAACGCGGACGACAAAATCAATCCAATAATTACTGTCAACACGCCAGTCCAAAACAGATCTGCATAAGGCAGCATTAAGGTAAACGGCGCGACACCTAAAATCGACACCCAAATCACCAGCTTACGGCCAATCCGGTCACCAATTGGCCCGCCTAACAGAGAGCCGGCAGCGACTGAAAACAAAAATATGAATAAATGAATCTGCGCCGCTTGTACTGATAAGTGAAATTTACTGATCAGATAAAACGTGAAATAACTAGACATGCTCGCCATGTAAAAATATTTTGAAAAAATTAACGTCAACAAAATGCTAATTGAAAAAATAATTTTCTTACGTGGCAAAACAAGTTGCTGATGCTGGGCTTTGGCCGGTTTGTTTTTAATTTCCAAACGCTTGCGCTTGTACCAGTTACCGATCTGCAATAACACTACAATCGCTAATAAGGCGGCTAGTGAGAACCAGGCAATACTTGATTGTCCGTGCGGAATAATAATATTGGCTGCCAGCAATGGCCCCATCGAGCTACCCGCATTACCGCCCACCTGAAAAATCGATTGCGCCAAACCGTGCTGCCCACCAGAAGCCATACGCGCAACCCGCGAAGATTCGGGATGAAAAATCGATGAGCCAGTACCCACTAAGGCCGCAGCCAATAGCACCATGCCGTAATTAGGCGCAACGGATAAGAGTAATAAACCAACCAGCGTGCATCCCATGCCCAGTGCCAGAGAGTACGGTTTAGGGTGTTTGTCGGTATAAATACCGACCAGCGGTTGCAAGATGGATGCAGTCAGCTGATAAGTCAGCGTGATTAAACCAATCTGCGCAAAATTAAGGTGAAAATCGCCTTTTAATAAGGGATAAATAGACAGTATCAGCGACTGAATCATGTCATTTAAGAAATGCGCAAAACTAATTGCACCTAAAACACGGAAACCGGTTTTTTCGTTGTCGTGTGCACTTTTGGTGGGGGAAAGCTGATCGATGGCAGTTTGCATAGGGATGTCTTAAAAATGAAGCAGTGAGTGTGTTTATCTACGTGATGAGATAAAGAACTGTTTCAAAATAGAAAGACATATTTTATCGTGATTCCGAAAATCAGGTTGACGACCAAGCGAAATGCGGTAGCTAGCGTGCCTGAATACAGGTTGCTAGCTACTTATTTACGAGGGGAATTACTAAACAAATTAATGCACGCCATGCATATTTTTCAACATCCATTTATTCAATAACAGCACGATTAATCCTGCTGTTATAGGAATGGTCGCAAAGATTAAAAAGAAGCTGGCCAGTGAATAAGTGGTCGAAATATAATCAATATAACTACCTAATGAACCAGCCAATTTATTGGCGATGGCGGCATTAATAAACCATACGCCAAACATCAAACCCAACAGCCGCGATGGTGCCAGTTTGCTGATGTAAGACAAACCGACGGGCGATATACACAGCTCGCCCATCGTATGTAGTAAATAAGCCAGTACCAGAAATGCCATGCTCACCGAAGCGGTGCTTGCACCACTGGGAATACCTAATGCGCCATAGGCTAATACAGCAAAACCCAATCCTAATAAAATCAAGCCGACGGCAAACTTAATCGGGCCACTCGGTTGCCAGTATTTCTCCCACAACGTCGAAAATAACGGTGCCAGAATAACGATAAAAAAAGCGGGCAACACGCCGAACCAGGAAGCTGGAATGCTGGATTGGTCATGTGAAAAATCGCGTTGCAGCATCCAGATCAACAAACCCCAGATTATGGTAAAACAGGCGAGTAATAACAGGCTGGAGAATAAATACCGTTTCACACTGATCATCACCAGCTTCATCAATACCCACGACAAAATCAAGGTTGGCACGATGCTCATCAAGCTGTTAACGACTTTAAACACCATGCCGCTATTACCCGCTAAAACTCGATCGGTATACGACGCAGCGAAAATCGTCATGGAACCGCCGGCCTGTTCGTAAGCCAGCCAAAAGAAGATAGTGAAAAAAGAAAGCACGCAAATTACTTTTAAACGATCCGCCACAATGTGCGGTGTTTCGTCAGGTGGTATGAGCGTTTTGTTTTTTGTGAGTACGCCAATATTTCCAAAAATATCTTGAATAAAGTAAAACTGAAGCGCGCCCATCATCATAAAAATACCTGCCAGTGCAAAGCCATAGTTCCAGGCTATATTTTCACCAATATAGCCGCACAATAAAATACCGAAGAAAGCACCGGCATTCACACCCATATAAAACAAGGTATAGCCGCTGTCACGCAGAGCCTGATTATCTTTGCCGTATAACTGACCGACGATGGTAGAAATATTCGGTTTAAATAAGCCCGTGCCTGAAACGATCAAACCCAACCCAATATAAAACAGCACGGGGGTATTGAACAGCATGCAGGCATGTCCTGCAGCGATGATAAAACCGCCCCACACTACCGCACGGCGACTACCAAGAACCCGATCAGCCAGATACCCACCGAGAATGGGCGTTAAATACACCAGCCCGGTGTACCAGCTATACAGTGTCAACGCTTCGGCACGATTCCAGCCCCAGCCACCTTTGGTCGTTTCCGAAATCAGGAATAGCACCAGCAAGGCGCGCATGCCGTAGTAGGAAAATCGCTCCCACATTTCAGTGAAGAATAAAGTAAATAAACCTGCCGGGTGATCGAGGATGGTGGTTGTTGTTATTGTTGTTGCGCGCTGCATTATGTCTCCTGTTTTATTATTGTGGTTAGCGCTTAAAGAGAAGGGATATCTCCCTCCAGCATCCCAAGCAAACGCCACATGATGTGTTCGCCGTCAGTGTGAATCCCATCGTGAGCAAATTCGCTGGTGATCCAGCGTTTGATGCCGCCCAATCGATTTGCGAAGTCGATTGAATAGTCAAAGCCGCAGCAAAGGTCGTCATAATAAACCACAGCGGCAATCGGAATGGTGTTGGCTTGTAAGCGACTGGCATCGTAGAGCGGTTCCCAATCTGATTTTTTCGCCAAAATTTCCGCTACCTCAGCTAATTGCGCACTACCGGGAAATTCATCGGCCATCCACGGATACATATGCTCAGCGGTGAGTAACAAGGTAGTGCCGTCGAATTGATCAAACTGGGGAAATTCTTTTCGTATCCGCTGTGCAGACCAATTGGTAGCTTGCCCTGCTCCGTCGGCATAAATTGCCTCATGCAGAAGTAGAAAAAACGGATTGCTCGCAAAAGTGGCGAGTAACGGTGTAACGGCGCTAAGAAACGCATCGGTACAAACTGGTGCCTGATCGCTCCCGTTTGGGAATGCCCGTTCCAACAAATACGCCAACGTATACGCACCTTGCGCCCGATACAGTTGCAGGCCAAGTGACTGCAAGCCTCGTACCGTCAAAATTCCACCATTGGGTAATTTTGCAGGTTGCCTGCTCAACAATTCTGCCAGCCTGGTAAATTGAATTTGAAGCGCCGGAATGCGTTCATACAAATGCAAACTTGCCCGTTCTGCCAGACGATAGGTAACGCGATACACATCATCAATCTGCCAGCCAACCGGAGGTAACGCTCCGGTTAAAATGACTGCAGCGATACCTTCCGGCGCGTGCGATAAATAGGTAGCGGCGCAAAAACCGCCAAAACTTTGCCCGATCACCAACCACGGTTTTTCTTTAGTTAAGTGTTTGCGAAACGCCTCAGCATCGCGCACGATATTGTCTTGCCGATAGTGGCGTAACTGTTCGGCTTGCTGTTGTGGCGTGCCAATAGCCGCGATCTGTTTGGTAGAGAGTGCCGAGGAGCGTCCGGTGCCGCGCTGATCCAGCAAAAAAAGTCGGTGTCCTATCAGTATTGGAGTAAGCCAACCGGCTCGCCCCATGGGACGCGGACTTTCAAACCCTGGGCCGCCTTGTAAAAATAAAGCCCAGGGTAATTGTGGAATGTTGGCCTGTAAACGTAACACCAGTTCGCGGCCATAAATTCGAATTTGCGGCCCGTTAGGTTGCGCATAATCAAGCGGCACAGTAAGCCAGTGATCGATACAAACAACATCGTCCATGCGGAATGAATCTGACATATTACATCCTCTTATTCGGCAAAAAAATGAGCGCGGTACTCCACCGGCGGCATGCCGATCAAAGCTTTAAACTGGCGACTGAAGGCGCTATGGTCGGTGTAGCCGCAGGCATAGGCAATATCGGCAATGCTACGCTGATCACCTGATTCGATAATGGCGAGCGCCGCATTTAAGCGCGATTGCAATAACAATTGACGTGGGCTGAAATGGAATACTTTCTGGAATAATCTTTCCACCCTTGCTAACGGCATTTTGGCATTTTCGGCGAGTTTGCTAATTGAAATATCCTGATGATAATTTTCACGAATGGTGTCGGTAATGCTGGCAATCTGACGATATTCAGGATGGGTTTTATCCGGCAAACCCAGGTCTTGTGAAATACCGACCAAACCCACTACCGCGCCGGACGTGTCACGTAACGGGATTTTATGGGTTAGACACCAACCGCGTTCACGCGTTTGATACAGATGCAGTTCCAGATGTTTTTCCAACGCGATGCCGGTAGTAATCACCATCTGATCTTGCGCATTAAAGGATTCGGCCAATGGTTTGGCAAAAACACTGTCAACCATTTTTCCGATCATTTCTTCCTTGCTACGCAAGCCGCAGCGTCGCACCAAGGTGTTATTAACAATCAAATAACGGCCTTGTTTATCTTTGACGAAAAAAACCACATCCAGCAACGCATCAAATAACGACTCTACAAAACCAAGGTCGGCAATACGAATCGACGGCTCGCACCCCAACAGACTTTGCAACATGGTTGATGAAGGACTATTTTTTGCCGCGTTTGCATGATTGATCATTGCGCCAGCCTTTGAGAAATGAAGGGTATAAAAATAAAATAGAAACTACCATAGCATTATTGGATTCGTCTTGCAGGTGAATAGTTACTTCCTCGATGAAATCAGCACAATCAAAAATAAAACTATCCAATGCTATGCTGTTTTTAATCAACATTTTCACTAAAATCGTCAAGACTGAATTGCTTCCTAAACGTATCCTCTGTACTAACCCATCCCTATAAGATAAGCACAGGAGTTACCATGCAAACCATTCAAATTATTGATTCCCATACCGGCGCCGAACCAACCCGTTTAGTGTTGCAAGGCGGCCCAGAATTAGGGAAAGGAAGCATGGCGGATCGACTAAGCAATTTCAAACAAAATTTTGATGCCTTCCGGCGCGGCGTAGTGTGTGAGCCGCGTGGGTCTGACGTGATTGTCGGTGCCCTGTTATGCACTCCGTTTGACCCGAGCTGTTCGTTGGGCGTGATTTTTTTTAATAATACCGGCTACTTAGGTATGTGCGGCCACGGCACGATAGGTTTGATTGCGTCGCTGGCATATAAAGGCATGCTGCAAATCGGAGTACACCGAATAGATACACCTGTAGGCGTTGTGCAAACAACATTACACGAAGATGGCTCAGTTACCGTAGTCAATGTTCCGGCCTACCGTTATAAAAAAGCAGTCGAAATTAATGTCCCCGGACTAGGCGTCATGGTGGGTGATGTTGCTTGGGGCGGCAACTGGTTTTTCCTTGTGAATAATTATCCGGCACCGTTGCAGTTTAAAAATGTGGCGGAACTAACCCATCATGCGGAAAACGTTCGGATTGCCTTGGTTGCTGCCGGTGTTACTGGCGCAAATGGTGCCGAGATTGATCATATCGAATTCTTTTCCGCCAGCGACACGCCAGGCTGCGACAGCCGCAACTTTGTACTGTGCCCCGGTCTGGCTTACGACCGTTCACCGTGCGGCACGGGTACCAGCGCCAAATTAGCTTGTCTGGCAGCAGACGACAAACTCGCGGAAGGTGCGCTCTGGCATCAGGAAAGCATCGTCGGTAGTATGTTTGACGGCAGTTACCAGCGCATCGATGCAGAAAAAGTACAGCCCAGCATACGTGGCCGCGCTTATGTTATGGCCGAAGCGACATTGCTCATTGACCCACAAGATCCTTTCCGCTGGGGCATTGCTGCGTGAGCACGGATGTACTCGTAATTGGTGCCGGCATCGTCGGTGCGGCGTGCGCCAGAGCCTTGCAGCAGCGCGGCCTGTCAGTCGCCTTAGTGGATGCTACAACACCCGGCGCAGGAGTAACTGCGGCAGGCATGGGGCATTTAGTGGTTCTAGATCACGACGAAACTGAGCTGTGTTTATTCTCGATGCGACTGTGGCGCGAATTTAATGACGCACATCCTGAAATCGGCGAATTCAGCCGTTGCGGCACCTTATGGGTGGCAGAGAACGAAACGCAATTGCAAGAGGCGCTGCAACGTGCAGAACGCTATAGCCAACGAGGTTGGAATGCCGAATTCATCCAGGGGAAAAACATGCGTCAACTGGAACCGCAATTACGTTCCGGTTTGTGCGGCGGCGTGTTGGTAAGCAATGATGCTGTGGTATTTCCGCCCAAAGTGGCACAATTTCTAGCTATGCAATGCATGCAATTCGGCGGCAAAGTACATCTCGGACAACGCGTTGTTGCATTGACGGATGGTGCAGTCGAGTTAGCCAATGGCGTGAGTTTAACTGCCAAACATATTGTGCTGGCTACCGGCGTAGAAACAGCGCAATTACTGCCGGAGGTGCCAGTATTTGCCCGCAAAGGACATCTGGCGATTACCGATCGCTATCCCGGACTATTGCAGCACCAGATTGTGAACATGAATTACGGGCAGATTGAAAGCGGCTCAGATAATCTTGCCGTCGCTGCTAACGTGCAGGCGCGCCCCAATGGACAATGGCTGGTCGGCTCTTGTCGGCAAGATGGGCAACTGGATACCAAACTTGATTTTTCCGTGCTATCCAAGGTACTGCTTTCAGCGATTGAACTACTTCCGTGTTTGTCCGAAATGCGTATTCTGCGCGCCTGGGCTGGCATGCGCCCCGCCACGCCGGACGGCCATCCGCTAATTGGGCCACATCCGTTTCGCCCTGGGTTATGGCTGGCAACCGGTCATGAAGGACTGGGCATAACAACCGCTTTTGCTACGGCAGAAATACTGGCTGATCAAATAATGCGACAACCCGGCTCCTTCGATGCATCGGCGTATTTACCCAGTCGTTTTTCAATGAAGGTAGACCATGCCGCATGATGCAACGATAACGGTCGATGGAAGAGTAATCTTAGCCGATACCCAAATGAGCGTAGCAAGTGCAATTGCCTTGACTGACCGATTATTAACGCGCCGCTCCGTCACTGGCGAAGCCCGTTTTGCCGTGTGCGGTATGGGTGTTTGTCAGGAATGTCGGGTGACGATTAATGGCGTTCCGCATCGGTTGGCCTGCCAAACCCGCTGCCTGCCAGACATGGTGATTTTAACTGGCCGCGAGGAACAACGATGAAGCAGATCCAACAACATACAGACATTCTGATTTTAGGCAGCGGCCCAGCCGGATTAGCGGCAGCAGATGCCGCAGCAAGTTCAGAGCAATCTGTAACGGTATTGGATGATAATTTTGCCCCCGGCGGGCAAATCTGGCGCGGTGGCCCAACGCAGTGGAGCGACGCACGCGCCAAGGTTTTATGGCAGAAATTAATAACCTGTACGAACGTCCATTTTTTATATGAAGTCAAAGTAGTAGCTGCGCCTCGCATCAACACCCTGCTGCTAGAAACACCTCAAGGCGCTTGCAGCATTACTTATAACCGCTTAATTATTTGTAGCGGCGCACGCGAGTTGCTGTTACCGTTTCCCGGCTGGACTTTGCCCGGAGTTACCGGAGCGGGCGGCTTACAAGCCTTGATCAAAGGTGGTTTGTCAGTTGCCGGAAAACGGATTGCCATCGCTGGCACCGGCCCTTTATTACTAGCGGTTGCGGCAACTGTGCAGCGTCAGGGAGGACAAATTGTGCTGATTGCCGAACATCGCAGCACAATGGAATTAACGCGATTCATACTAAACCTGGCGCGCTCACATCGCGGCAAATTGATGCAGGCGATTCCCTTGCTCGCACGCTTGTGGTCATGCTCATATCGCCACGCAACTACGGTGCTTCAGGCACATGGTGATAATCAATTACAGAGTATTAGTTACCTGCAAAATGAAAAAACAGTACAACTCGATTGCGATTATTTAGCCTGTGGTTATGGCCTGGTCCCAAATTTAGAATTGGCGAAACTGCTCACCTGCGAGGTGCAAAATAACCGCGTAGTCGTTAATGATAATCAGCAAACTTCACAAGCGCATATCTGGGCGGCAGGTGAAGTTACCGGCATTGGCGGTGTTGATAAAGCGCTTGCAGAAGGCCGGATAGCTGGCCTGTCAGCGAGCCATCAAACCGCTTCAGATAAAGAGCAAAAAACACGCAACCACACCCGGCAATTTGCGGCATTACTGGAGCACAGTTTTGCACCAACAGACGCATTGCGCCTGCTCTGCCAACCCACTACCTTGGTGTGCCGCTGTGAGGATGTGGGAGCGCAGCAGCTTACGATACATCCAGATTGGCGCAGCGCAAAATTGGCAACGCGCTGCGGCATGGGCGCTTGTCAGGGGCGAATCTGTGGAGCTGCGTGTGAGTATTTATACGGATGGCAAGCACCCGGTTTGCGGGAACCGCTTTTCCCCAGTACAGCAGCGACGTTGGCGTATGAGCCAACATGCCCTTGATAATTAGCGACGTGTACCTTCGGCAGTCCAGCCATTTACACGGCAGTTCATGTTGCAAATCAACTGAACTGCCAATACATATAAGCCTCACTTCCCCCCTTAAAACAACCTGAACACTGGTAAATCTACTTAGCGACCAAGGTATATTTCAGGATTGTGTTTGCTTAATCGAAAAACCACCATGCAGAAGCACACTACTTGCGGCTCGATCTTATTGCTGCCTTATGTCGCTCAGGGAAACAATATGTGATCTCCACAAATGATGTGCATCGGTAGTTCAATCTAACTGCAACCAGTAAGGGGAGAAACGATGAAGCTGCAAAATAACAAGTATGAAAGTGCTCACAGGTATGCGCCTGAAAAATTTCACATCAAGATCGGGAAAGTAATCGGTTTTTGCATGTTATGCGCGGCATTACCGGCGTGGGCAGTAACAGGCTATTTGCGTATCAATCAAGTCGGTTATGAAACAGACGTCGCAGCACAAGCCTACCTGATGACGTCATCACCGGTGAGTGATGTAAGTTTCCATGTAATCAATTCAAGCGGCGACACAGTAACCAGCGGCACCGTCGGTGCAAAAACAGGAACGTGGGGAAGTTACACTGTGTACCCTGTCAATTTCACCGTAGCCGACTCCGGCAAATATTCAATCTCAGTGTCCGGGCCAGTCAGCACGTCTTCTCCCGTTTTTACTGTTGATACCTCAACTAATCTGTATTCACAGGCATTGGTTAATACGCTCAGTTTTTATCAAAACCAACGGGATGGCTCCAACTTCATCCCTTCCGCCTTGCGCACAGCTGCGGGACATCTCAATGACGCCAACGCAACCGTCTACAAAACACCACCGATTACTAACGACAACATCACCGCAAAACTTTCGCCTACCGGCCAAAAAATAAACGCCGAGGGCGGATGGTGGGACGCTGGGGATTATCTTAAGTTCGTGCAAACCCACAGCTATACCGTCGCACTAATGCTGACAGGAGTCAGGGATTTTCCCAATCAGATGGGAGCCGGATCAGCCAAATCCAACTTTACTTCTGAAGCCGAATTTGGGCTGAACTGGCTACAACAAATGTGGGACGACAGTACCCAGACTCTTTACTATCAAGTTGGTATAGGAACTGATTTCACCGTCAACTCCGATGTCAGTGACCATGATCTTTGGCGTCTGCCGCAGGTGGACGATAATTACGTCCCGCCCTCCGCAACCGGTTTAACCGTGGCGCAGATTCCGTACATTCGCAATCGCCCAGTATTCGTCTCTGGCCCGGCAGGTTCAAAAATCAGCCCGAATCTGGCTGGCCGGCTGGCTGCTGATTTTGCGCTGTGCTATCAAGTTTTTAAACTCAGCAATCCAAGCTACGCCAATAAATGCCTGCTGGAAGCCGAGCATGTTTTTGCGCTAGCCAATACATCACCAGGCACACTGTTGACAGTAGCTCCCTATGATTTTTACCCAGAAACAGAATGGCGCGACGACATGGAATTAGGCGCAACAGAACTGTACTTTGCGCTGCAGGCGGGTAGCCTGCCAGCGGGATTACCCGTGACTAATGCCAGTTACTACCTGACTCAGGCTGCAAATTGGGCACATGCTTATATCACTGGCCCAAACGATCAGGCCGACACCTTAAATCTATACGACACCTCCGGCCTGGCGCATTTCGAGCTATATCGTGCAATAGGTATGGCGGGCAAGCCGACACTGGCCGTTACGCAAGCGGCTCTACTCAGCGATCTGTCTAGCCAAATGAGCACTTCGGTATCGCAGTCAGGTGATCCTTTTGGAAGCCCGATCGGCTGGAAAAATGGCGACACCGCTTCTCACGTGTCCGGACTTTCGGTGATGGCTAGTGAATATGGCTATCTGACCAATTCAAGTAGCTACACCACGGATGCAAATCGTTGGGCCGGTAATTTGCTTGGCGCCAATGCCTGGGGCGTTTCCTTCATCGTTGGCGATGGAACCACCTTCCCTAACTGCATACAACATCAGGTGGCCAATATCTCAGGCTCGATGAACGGAAAAGGAAATGTCTTAGCCGGTGCCGTTGTCGAAGGGCCGACCAATACAGCAAGCTCAGGATCACTGCCCGGCATGGTTGCATGCCCGGCGAATGGCGTCGACATTTATGCGAAATTCAATGCCAGTGGCGCCGTCTATCGCGACAATATGCAGTCCTATGCAACGAACGAGCCTGCCATCGACCTCACCGCCGCATCGATGTTGATGTTTGCATGGCAAATTGCAGGTGCGCCAAACGGTACGCCTTGATTAGTTAATCGTGGTATTCGGTGTAATAAGCGCTTATTACACCGAATTTGATATAGCAATAAGCTTTAGTTCATCACTCATTCCACGGCCCACATTCCCAATTTTCCCAGGCTGGCCGCAAGTTTAATCCTGGCACTACGCCAATTAGATAAAACTGAAATCTTCTGCTGTCGCGCATTGATCAATACGGTTTGTGCGGTCAATAGTTCGAGAATATTACCAACGCCGTATTTATATCGACCTTGCGATACGTTGAATGATAATGAGGCACTGTCTTCTAATTCTGCACTCAGCTTAAGGTTTTCGGTTTCCATCTCCATCGCGTAATAATCTTTCCAGACTTCGAGTGAAATTCGTATTTCTAGATTGGCGAGTTCAGCGGCTTTGCTTTCATACTTTGCTTTTGCAGCTTGAACCCGATAGGAATGACTGACTCCGTCAAAAAGAGGTATTGCCGCCGACCGAAAATTGACCCAACGGCGAAAGCGGCTAACCCACAACGCTGGAGTGGTGCTACGCGGAATTGGACGCGAACGGCTATTGTGCATTTAAATCCAGACAAAATAACTAGGGAAGAATCAATTTATGAGGAGGTGTATCAGGAACTGAAAATAGCAGCTTAAAAAATAGCATTTAGGCGACAACTAGCTTGAAAAATTCCGTAAAGCACTCTGTTATGCAATGCCGAGTTATTTAAGCAATTGCACATGCATACCGCTTTTCGTTATTAGCGCCAACATACCGTCGCATTGAGCTGAGTCATGATCAACATTAAATAGGTGGGCTGCCCCCAACACATAAAAGTGAATTCCTCCGTCATTGATGCCCGCCATTTCCTGCATCCATTCCTTGTTACGCTGACAGGTAAAAGTGTGATCAAGATCAAATACTTGATTAATGCTATTTGGCGGATATTTACCGTTAGTAATTAACTCGCTAAATTCAAATTCAAGCCGTGGAATTTTGGCTGTGAATGAATCCGAAGTAAGCAATTCCTGATTGTTGATCTGACTCTCAAAAAAATGAATGCGCTTCGGCCCAGAACTGCAATAGGCGCGCCGTGCCCCGTAAAAGGAGTCAACATCGCTGACTGAGATTTCCGGCCGGATTTGTCTTAAATGGAAAGCGATGTTGCCACGAGCTTGTGGGCTTAACGGCTTAGAAGATGATTCGGCAGTGCCGGAATCGGTCGAGTTGGTTGCCAAAATAATGACATCGGATTGGTACTTCGTAATCAGTTCGAATTCATCGAGATCTCTGACATAGGCACGCGATAACATGGCACGTTGCGGTTCACTCAAAGGGACTGACACTCCCTTCAGTAGCATTTGCTGATAAACAAATTCACGTTCACGCACGGCCAAGTCGGCAATTTTCTCGCGAATTTCTGCCAAGATTTTTTTTCCGTTTTCGTCTAACACATTTGGATCACAAACCGGCCTTGCTTCCGGTTCTCGCCCGCCTGCTCCTTCATAGGATAAGGTGTTGGCTGTCTTAAACGCGGGAACAACTACTTTGTCGAAATAACTTCCGAACTCGGTAGGCAAACCATAGTGCGTCGCCCCCAATAGATAGAATGTGGTTTTTCCATCAACAGATGTGGCCTGCCACAGTCTGGGGGGCGCTTCGTTGTCGGCACTATGCACAGTGTGTGACCATAAAATGGCGTTAAGTAAAATGATTATTCGAAAAAATAACGTCGAGTTGGGGTGAAAATTCATGTATTTTTTAACCTATATTCCATCAGAATTGGTAACGATCAACGGTCTTCTTACAGCCTCTTTAATTAACACTTCCTGCCCTACTTTACGGATATAGCGCACTGTTTGATGCGTTAAAAATAAGCTGTCACGTAATGCACGATACACATAATTCATATTTCCAAAAGGAGCTAAAAGTTCAATAATCCAAAGACTGTTTCCTTCATTCCATTCGGATTCATGCAAGGAAAATTCTCCTGTCTGAATTACTCTGTGCTCGACATCTTCTGCCAGCAGAGCCCAGATCACACATGCCACGACATTGCCATCTTCATTAAAATAAAACTTAATCGTCTTGTGGGAAATTGCGGCCTCAATGATTTTGTATAACTTACTTAACGGCTGATCGCGGTGTGCTGGGCTCGCGCGCATTAATATCAGCGCATAGCCAAATAATTCACTGCGATTTTTCAAGCTATCGGATGGCGCATCGAACCCCACCGCCATTATTGACAATGCGTTGACCGCCGTACCTCTCCGCGTTAAACGTGCGCCACTCGTTGCGATAGACGGTATCCCTATCAGCAACATGGGGCAGGCAATAATCAAAGGAAGACAGATCCACATCACGGGCAATTGCACTATTGCGCCAGACAAGACGTGCGCTAGATAAGCGCGATACGGAAAATGGAATGAATGAAGTTGATGGCAGTCCATCTAACGTTTTATGAAAATCCAGATCAATTGGAAACGGATTGGTAGCATGACTCACCTGAACTTCATCATCCGCCGTTGTTGAATACATCATCGTCGCATCCACACTTTGTGATTGAATTCTTCGCCTGATTTATCGGAAAATATTTTGTTTTTTCGAGGTGCTAATTTATTTAATTAGTAAATTCTTAAATCTGGATTTAATTCTGAGGGTTGCGAAAGTGAGTGTGCAACTGGTTTCTAAAAGTAATTTTTGATTTAATATCACTTGATTTTTTGAGAGATGAAAATAACTATTAGCCGTGTCAGCTAAACCTCAATAAAGTCCAATACCAATTTGTTGTAAATACGAAGTGGTATTTAAATTTGACCTTCTCAATTTGGCTTAACTGTTTCCCCGATCGTGCCCGCCAACCCCATTTTCAGCTCTAAAATGCCCTATTTTGGGCATATTCAACAAATTGGAATTGAGGTAAAGTCTGGTTTGTTTCCTTGCCGCAATTTGATAAATGAGAGAGAACAACATGAATGAATTGTCTGTATTTATCTGCTTGGCCTTATTCATCTTCGTGATGGCCGGATTTCGCGTTGCAAATCAATACCAGCGTGCCGTCGTTTTTCGGCTGGGCAAACTGCAAGGGCTTCGTGGGCCCGGCTTGTATTGGATCATTCCCTTTTTCGAATGGCAAAAAATTATCGATATACGTACGATCACGATCTCGGTAGACCAACAGGAAACGATCACTAAAGACAACGTTCCGGTCAAAGTTACGGTTGTAATCTGGTATGCAGTCACTGACCCGATACGCTCTGTAGTTGAAGTGCGCGATGTCGACAAATCGGTAATTCAGGTCGCACTTACTTCGATGCGCAACATTATTGGACGCCATACTCTGGATGATGTACTCAAGGAACAAGAAAGACTGGGTGCTGATATGCGTCAAACAATCGACTCGGCTACTGAACCTTGGGGTGTCAAAGTCACTCGAGTAGAAATGCGTAATGTGGAAATTCCAGAGTCAATGCAACGTGCCATGGCGCAGGAAGCAGAAGCCTTGCGTGAAAAACGGGCGCGCATTATCAAAGCCGAGGCTGAACTGGAAGCTGCTGTCAAACTGCGCGATGCGGCGAAACTGATTATGGAAAATCCAGCCGGGCTAGAATTGCGCCGCATGCAGATGATTACGGAGGTAGGTGCCGAACAAAACACCACCACCATCATCATGATGCCGAGTGAGTTTGTCTCTATGGCGAAGGGAATTGCAGATTTCACGGCAAAACTCAGCAATAAAGATGCCTAAAAAAAATTCCCTGTTTTTAATACCGAAATGAAGACACGACACTAACCAATATGGCTAGAATCTAAATTGACTACTACTTCTTTTGCTCAAACTGACAGCGCATTTAATCCTTCAAATTATTCGCATACGGATCTGACTTCAAGGGCAAACAGGGTCGCCGTCATATATCGCTTGAAACAACAATTTCTACATGTAGTAAATACGAAAATTAGGGAGAAATGAATCAATGACTGTGATCAATTCAAAAGTGGCCAATATAGGCGAAATGAAGTTAGAGCATTTTGAGAAGGGCGATACGTTTGAAAGTAACTCCGTGCGTATTGGGACACTCCTCGGAGCGAAGGACTTAGGTTATTCCTACGATGTTGTGCCACCTGGAAAGCGCTCTTGTCCATTCCACAGCCATCGCGGTGAAGAGGAAATGTTCTTTATCGTGAAGGGTTCCGGCACGCTTCGCTACGGTAGCGAAACACGGAAAATTCGTGAGGGCGATGTTATATGCTGTCCGACTGGTGGGCCGGAAACAGCCCATCAAATCGTTAACGATTCCGACGCTGATCTTGCCTATCTCTCCGTCAGCACAAAGATGGCGGCAGAAGTTTGCGAATACCCCGATTCGAATAAGATCGGCGCTTATGGCGGCAATCTGCGTCATTTGACACGCATCGAACACGATCTGGACTATTGGACTGACGAAGTGCCGTAGTTGGGTTGAAATCACTACTTTGATAAGTGGAATGTATAAGCTGGGATTTCATCCCAGCTGACTACGAGCATGAATTTGGCACGGTTGATGTTGAGGATTATTTGGATGCATCGGTGGAGAGTTTGCGGGAGAACGGCTTTGTGGGATGAATTAGGGGGGCGGAGGCAGGTAACGACGTCCCTATGTCAAATTTGAAAAAGCGATCTCTATTTGAATCTATTTGGATCTAGTAGCTCGGCACTTAAGGTGCTATATGCGTCTTGAAGATCTTGATATTGATCATATAACCCGCTGTCAAAAATCGTCTTGTTTCCCCATATTTTTGTAGGTTCGATAAATTTACCATCCACAGCATCGGTGATAATCGGCAAAAATCGATCAAGCAAAAATAACATATTTCCATCAGTCGTTGAATGTTTGAGGATTACTTCCTTGAGTCGCCTGGCTGCCTCTTTAATCCGCTGCTGATCCATGGTGTATCCTTTTTAGATTCTAGTGATTTGGAGTTTACCATTTGGTTTCGCAATATGAGGAATAATTTAAATTTCCGCTAATTAAAACATAGGGATAAAAAAGCCCCCATCGATGACCGAATTAAATATGCTAGTCAGAAAAATTTTTCCTGAAGAACTTGCATGGGCTAATGAGCAGTATTCAGAAATTAACTTCAAATTATCGACAGAATCAGATCTTATTGCGATTGCCGAAATAAATGGTGTTAAGGCCGGGCTTGGACGCCTCTGTGCAGTTGATAATAAGGCTGGCGAACTAGGTGGCATGTTCGTATTGCCTGATTTTCGGGGGCACGCCATTGCAGCGAATATTGTCGATTTTTTGTTAAAAAATTCTAATTATTCCACTCTATATTGCCTCGCGTTTGCACACCTTGAGGTGTTTTACAAACGATTTGGTTTCTTGCCCGTTGATGAAACAAAAAGCGTTCCCAAAGAAGTTACAGATAAATTTTTATGGTGCAGGGACACATATGATTCATCAGTTCTTCTCATGTGCCGTGAAGAATTTTTTACTGACTGAATCCGGCAAAAAGCGGAGCATCGACGATATAATGCGTTCCTAGGGCGTTTTGGCTTAGACATCTCCCCAAAAATGAATGTCAACACGCACTGGCACACCACTAACACAAATGACAACATCCAAAAAGCAAATTTCTACATCACGTGCATATCGAACTCGCCAAAAAATGTTCGACGCTACCGAGCAAATACTGAGTCTTGAAGGTTATGCCGCGTGGAACGAAGAATATTTATGCAAGCTATGCGAATGTTCACGCGGTGCACTGCGCTATCAGTTCCCTGATGGAAGATACGACCTTTTACCTAGCTTTATAGAGGCCGTCATTGAACAGGATTCAAAAATGGTTGAATCCCTTGGTGATTTGACTCCGGTTGAGCGGATGTATCTGTTTCTGATGAGCATGCGCTTCAAACCGCCGTCACAGGCAACAAGAGCTATTCTGGAAATTTCAATGGCGGCAAGAGGCGATGCAAAATTACTCAGTCGTATCGAACCTATTATGGAAAGCGCCAACGCGCGTGTACTTGGTATGGCGGCTGGCGAAACAGATCCGGAAATACTTGCTTTGCGCTGCCTGTTGCATGGAGCAAGCATGTATAGCCTCCATAAAGATTTCACGCCTCTTGGTTTAAACCAGTCACTGGGATGGATTCTGGATTTATTACCTATCCCGCCTGCGCTCGCAGCGCGTGTGGCCGAAATGGTTAAAGCACGCCAGGTTGCTTAGTGTATCCAACTTTTGTATCCGGCTTTTTAATACCGTGCTGGACAACATAATAGCTACGGTTCATTTTTACAAACTGATTCCGTTCAGCGCCATTCATCAGGTTTACTGACTACCCGAACTCACTCCTGTTTTCAACCAACCTGTCAGTCGATCATCCTAATTTTTTTGATGGGTTTTCGAGCCAGCGTCGTCGTCATTTAACCACCCACAAAACATACATAAATGTTTGTTGTCACGAAAAAGACATATTTGTATGTTTCAATGCGTGCGAGTTATTCATCCGTCTTTGCCTATTTAATTTCACTCAACAGGAGTAAAAAGCACATGTATTCTTTTAAAAATTTAACATCGCTCGTTGCCGGATTCATCATCCTGTGCGGAGTTGGGCTAGTTGCCGGCTGTAATACGCAAAGTACGCCAGTTACGACAACTGCGCAAAATTCAATTAAACACGTATTTGTGATTACCCTGGAAAACAAAAATTTTTCCAGCACTTTCGGCAACAGTACACAAGACACTTATCTTCAAGGAACGTTAGTGCCTATGGGGGCATTGCTCACACAGTATTACGGTACAGGTCACGTCAGTTTAGATAACTACGTATCGATGATCAGCGGCCAGCCGTCCAGTCTGGCTACTCAGACCGATTGTGCTGAGTACCAGGATTTCAGCTTAAGCAGCACGGATTCAAATGGCATCGCTACAGGTACTGGCTGCGTATATCCCGCCAGTGTTAAAACCTTGCCTGATCTGCTAACGGCAGCCAATCTCTCATGGAGAGGTTATATGGAAGATATGGGCAATGACCCAACACGTGAAAGTGCAGCGTGCGGACACCCAGCGTTAAATACACGTGATCTGACACAATCGCCAGAAGCACCAACAACAGCGGTACCCAATGGCGACCAATATGCAACACGACATAACCCGTTTATGTATTTTCATACGATCATCGATTCGCCTTCGTGTGCAACCAATGTCGTTGCATTGCCACAGTTGAAGAAAGATCTTGCGGCGGCATCAAGTACCCCGAATTTTGTATTTATCACGCCCAATTTATGTCATGACGGCCATGATGGCGACGGCACCGGCACTGCTGGCAAGGGCTGTGTTAATGGTGAACCTGGTGGGCTGACTTCCATCGATGCCTTCCTGAAAGAATGGGTACCATTGATCATGGCTTCACCGGCTTATCAACAGGACGGCATGATTGTTATCAATTTTGACGAAGGCGCGCCGCCGACACCAGCTGTTACGATGGTGAGCGGAATACCGACACTAACATTGACTTACCCTGGCGCGCCATGCTGCGGCCAGCAAACCGGCCCTAATGTCACTCGCCCTTACATCACAGACTATCCGGCGTCTGCTGCAACAGGTGGCATGCCTGTGCAACTGTCCTACGCCGGTATCGGTGGCGACCAAACCGGTGCCGTTTTGATTTCACCATTCATCAAACCCGGCACCGTTTCTAATACGCCTTATAACCATTATTCGTTATTGAAAAGCTTGCAAGATATTTACAGTGTCACTCCGTATCTTGGCTATGCAAGCCAACCTGGTTTGGTCGGATTTGGCTCGGACGTGTATGTTAAATCCAATTAAATCTAATTAAATATCAGCTAGGTTTTGGCCATGATAAATTTTTTAAAAGCTGAAACCAGCCCTATCTCACCATGGTCACGTAGTGCAATAGTATTTGCATGCGTGACCCTGGCACTAGCTGCCTGCCAGCCATCAACAGATCAAGAAAAATCCAAGTTAATCAATCACAGGTCAGTTACAGCGCAAGATGCGCAAGCATCTTCATCTGGATTATCTGAGTTGGCACTGCTAGGAAAAAAATTATTTTTTGATCCGGCACTATCCGGCTCTGGAAAAATGTCATGCGCTACCTGTCATGACCCGGCGAATGCCTATGGACCGCCTAACAATCTCGCCGTTCAACTGGGTGGCGCCGATCTAAAGACCCAAGGTCTGCGCGCAGTGCCGTCACTACGTTATGTGTTAAATCGAACGCCATTTTGGTCTAAGCAATTTGTATCCAATCCGGTTGAACGGCTTATTGAAACTGACTCCCCACCCGTTGGTGGCCTAACTTGGGACGGTCGTTTCAACACCTTGCACGAACAAGCAAGTGCACCTCTGCTGGCAGCCAATGAGATGGCAAATGAAAGCCCGAATTCAGTAATAAGCAAGGTTGCAAAATCTGCTTATGCAACTGATTTTGCACATGCCTTTGGCCAAAATGTCTGGCAAGATCCGGCTCGTGCCTTTAACGGTTTGCTGCTGGCAATTGAACGATTTGAACTTGAAGATGCCAGTTTTCACCCCTACACAAGCAAGTTCGATCAGACGCTTAAAGGCCAGGCAACATTATCGGCAAGTGAGTTAAAAGGCCTTCAATTATTTAGCGCGCCTGACAAGGGCAACTGCGCCTCATGTCACTTAGCGGTATCTGGTGCAGATCATTCTGCGCCGTTGTTTACTGATTTCAGTTTTTCAGCTTTAGGTGCGCCACGCAATCCCCAAATTATCGCTAACCGCAATCGACAATTTTACGACCTCGGCCTGTGCGGGCCATCGCGTATTGATCAACAGAAAAAACACGAATATTGCGGCATGTTTAAAACGCCAGGCTTGAGAAATGTCGCTAATCGGCGTGTTTTTATGCATAACGGTGTCTTTAATGATTTGGAAAGTGTCGTTCGATTTTATGTGGAACGGGACACAAAACCAGAAAAGTGGTATCCAAAAAACTCCGATGGCAGCGTCAATAAATTTAATGATCTGCCAGTGAATTTACGAAGCAATGTCGACACTCTTGACGTTCCGCTAAATCGAAAAAAAAGTGATAGCCCAGCGTTGAGTGATGAAGAGATCAAGGATGTGGTGGCGTTTTTAAAAACGCTATCTGATCAGTAAATCTAGTTTTCATCACTGAGGCAGAATCGGTTCGACCCACGCTAGCGGAGTTTCGTCACAGTGGCCGCCACGCTACAGCCGTGCACCGCCATAATCCTTCCAATAATTTTTACTACAAGGAGGCACCATGTTAACGATAGACCGCAACAAAAACGCACTAATCTTTTTACGCATCCTCATTTCCTGCCTAATCGCCGTACACGGCTGGCACCGCCTCATCTATTCGGACCCGGCGGATCTGGGCGGGGCAATTACCGACTTTGGCTTCCCAGTTGGGCTAGCTTTAGGTTGGTTGATTACACTCGTCGAAGCGTTTGGTGCACCGCTATTCGCAATGGGCTGGTTAGTGTTTCCGCTGGGGGTGTTTTACACATTTGTCTATGTGATGGCGATCATTTTTTATCACGCGCCGCATGGCTGGTTTTCATCCGGTAGCGGGGCTGATGGCTGCGAATATGCGGTGCTGCTGGTGGGTGGCCTGCTATGTGTGAGCACGCAGCATGTTCCAACGTGGATAACAGTGCGCGGGCTGAAGTTTTGGCAACGGGCATAGCGACGCGACGAGCAGTAGAATGTCGATCTATGCTGACGTTACGCTGCTCAACGAATCGATGAAACCTGAGGTGCAACGATGAAATATAACAATGAAATACAGCGATGAAGGACAGAGCCACTTAGTTGTAATAGTCGCTGCTATACTGCTCCGCTATGAAAACCGAAAATAGAAATGCTCCCAGCTTGCCAAAGTTGAACTTGGCTGCCTGGCAAAAACTGTCGAAAATTTTCGCCCTTAATCTAGTGGCATGGCTGACCTTTACCTCGATAGGCGCACTAACTTCATTCAATGACGATTTACGTTCAGGTTTATTGCCTGATTATTGGGAAATATTCAAGGATTGGGGCAACAGCGCCATTGCACTAGCGCTACTCAGTTTCGTTATCTATGCTATTTTCTCGCGCTGGCCGCAAGTGATTGCAAACGGCAAAAAAATTATTTTAAGCTATGGAGTTTTGCTACTTTTTCTCTTGCCGTTGAATTTGTTTTATGTCGTCAAATTCCTTCTAAGCGAAGCCAATCAAAGCATGAATTGGGTTGAGAGTTGGAATGCAAGTTGGGATGTGATTCAGACCCAAATTTTAGTGATTGACGACTACTCCTCTTTATTACGCTTATCCTCAGTCACAGCGGTTTTCTTCGCCGTAGTCATTGTCAAAATCTGGCAACGCAGTCAGGCGCGCGACAAAGCTTGGGAACAAGAGCACGCCCACAACCTGAGCCTGCGTCTGGAACTGGAGGAGCAAAGACTATCCGCTTTACGCGCACAACTTGAACCGCACTTCATGTTTAATGCACTCAACGCGATTAGTGCCTTAGTGTTGACTGACAACAAAGAAAATGCGCTAAACGGAATTCATGGCCTGAGCGAATTATTGCGCTATGCCTTAACCGTTAGCGAGAAAAATAGTGTCAAATTATCAGAAGAACTGGCGTTTTTAAACGACTATATCGCGCTACAAAAACTGCGCTATGGCTCTCGCCTGCAGATAACCATTGACGGCGTGGATGATGTCATCGGCGAGGTAAATTGTCCGCCTTTGCTGCTGCAACCATTGGTTGAAAACGCACTGCGTCACAACTTGGATTGCCATCAACATGACAGCGACATTCACCTTAGTTTCAGCCAGCAACAAACAAATATACTCATTCGCATCAGCAATCCCTTGCACGACACAATAAAGACAACAGGCAGCAACCCTGGCGCAGGTCTCGGTTTACGTAATACACGTGCGCGGCTGCAACTTGCGTACGGTGCGTACGCTTCATTACAAACCAGCGTAGTCAACGGCCGTTTTCAGGTTGATCTGCTGCTACCCGTATCTTTAAACGATTATTTAAACGATTAGGTCATGATAGACAACAACCACACTACAACTGATTTTGCTATCAATCGCGCCATCATTGTCGATGATGAAGAGTCTGGCCGCATCATGCTGCGCTATGCTTTGTCCGCGAAAAAAAATTGGGTAATAGTGGGCGAATTTAACAATGTCGCAGCAGCCCGTGAATTTTTAAAAACACAAGAAGTCGATGTGATTTTTCTTGATATACAAATGCCCAGAGAAAATGGCACCGGCCTTGCTCGCAGTGTCAGTGATATGGAACGGCCACCCTTAATTATTTTTGTCACGGCCTTTAACACGCATGCCATAGAGGCCTTTGAAGTGCATGCCTTAGATTACCTGCTTAAACCGGTTGGCCCGGCGCGCTTTACTCAAGCCCTCAGTCGCGCTGATGAAATCCTCACGCAAAGGCGTGGTTACGCCAAAGCGCTACGCAGCTATGTTGACAGGGAGGAGCAGGCCAATGACACAATCACCAACGCAGGCAACTATTTACAACAGATCGTTGCCCGCTCGGTCGGGGAGATGGAGTGCATCGCACTCAGCGAAGTTTTATGGATGTCCAGCGCGGGAAATTATGTAGAGCTACATTTAGATAAGCGCGTGGTACTGCATCGTATGGCACTGAGCGCAATAGAAAAACTCATCAATCCAAAAGACTTTATCCGCGTACACCGCAGTGCCATTGTCCGCACTGACCAATTTCAACACATCAAAGTGATCGGCGATGGCTCGTATCGCCTCACACTTCTCTGCGGCGCAGAAGTTACGGTTAGCGAGCGCCATATTGAACAGGTGCGCGGCTTCTTTAAAGAGCTACAGGGATCTGAATAGGCTTACTTAGCGAGCCATTAAAGGTAATTGTGAATCATCAAAACTCGGTCGAACGATGGTTTTTTGTTTTTCTCTGTCGATTGCGGCCATGAGCAAACACATGACGCACAAAGCGACACTATACTCACAACCACCTTCACCCCATTCGCCGACAAACCAACCGAGGCGCGCATGAATGATGATGATACCTCCGGCACTAATACCGAAAAAACTCATTGCGACCCAGCGGGAAAATTTATTAAAAATTAAAAATACGCCACCGACCATTTCAATCGCCGTCGCGATATAAGGAACAGCATGTGCAAACGGAACACTACGCTGGGCGAGAAAATCGCCAAAATCATGAAAATAATGTGGCTCAAAGAATCGCATCGTGGCGTGCGCCATAAATAAAGCGGCAAGTGTCAGGCGGAAAATCACCAAACTCTGATCCAAAGTTAAATAAGGAAATTCATCAATGTATTTTTTCATGAACGACTCCAAAAGTAGAGTCACGATTATGTAATTGAATACGCAACTTGTGGAGGTTGCTGTGACGAATATCCGTTCCGGTGTGACTAGTGGCTATATCCGATCGCGTTTTTATCCGGCGTAGGCATGCTGAAATACGAGCCAGCACGCCGCACACAAAGCAGCACAGATCAAGACCGGTTTCATTGCTTAGTTAAACTCACCCTAGTTAAGTCCACCATGTTTAAATCCACCTTATATATCGTTAACCCAGTAAGCGGATCACTGCTCAGCACCGACAAATTACGCATGCCTACGCTACTTGCCAGAGCCAGTTTGCCTTGTGGCGCGGTATACGTTACGTTACCGAGCGTCGCCACTTTGGTGAAGTGCCAGCTGCGGTCCGATCCGTTACTGCTCAGGCTTAAATTGGATTTTTGCGCTTTAACATACGCTGCCAGCACAGCACGGTTAGCATCCTCCGAGCTGTAAATTGTCTTACTACCGTCCAAACCCGGAAAATTACCACCGCCGCTGGCACGGTAATTATTGGTCGCCACAATGAACTGCTGGCTGTCAGCGACTGCTGCGCCCAGGTAAGTCAAGTTCTTAATCCGCGCGCCGAGTGGCTGGGTCACATCAATTTCATAACTAATATCTTTAGATGTAAAGGTGTCAAAGTTGTAGCCGTAGGAATTGGGATTGATCAAGGCTTGATCTGTCGTTAAGGTCGGATTAATTTGATTAAACCGATAGGCCGATTTTTCCAGCCAGGCGTGCAGATCGGCGCCAGAAATTTTGACTGCCGTAATCGTATTGGCGAAGTAATACAGATCAGCGGTATTACTTAAAACCAGGTTCCCAGCAGGTACATCGGTGTAATCATGGGCACCGCCGCGGCCGCTTTTAAACGGCGCGCTGACCGACAATACCGGCAAATTAGCCAGTTGCGGAAAATTGGTTTTAACAACATTACTTACATACTCGGTTTGTGCCTGATTAACGATCTGAATAGCTGTTGGATCACCGAGATCAGCAAAAAAACTGGACATTTCAAAATCAGTCCGACCCACCGGCGTCTTCATGTAAGCAATCGTTGCTTGGTGTTCCGCCTCGATAATCGGAGCAATAGTTGGGTCGGCCGCCACCGTAGTTGCCGCCTTATTTGCATCCAACGTCGTCGTGCCACGGGTCTGCACCACTGTTTTAGTTTTATCGACCACCCAGTGTGTTCCGTTGTATGTCAACGCCAACTGAATCACGCCCAGATGTTTTCCCCAATAATTCGCCATCACCGTAGGTACGCCGTTGACCAGACCAGCTACTTTATCCACGCCGGGCAACTGGAATTGCGGCACTGTACTGCTTGCATTCGGAAAAATCTGGTGTACATGTCCGATCAGCATCGCATCTATACCGGCGACTTGAGACAAGTAGTAATTACCGTCTTCCATTGACGGCGTATAAGGTGAATTGTCCAGCCCGCCGTGCGAAATAGCGACCACGATATCCGCACCCTTAGCGCGCATTTCTGGAATGTATTTCTCTGCTGTTTCCTTAATTCCTACGGTAGACACTTTGCCGTTCAGCCAGCGGCTGTCCCAACTGGTGATGGTCGGCGGAGTAAAGCCGATCACACCGACTTTGATCGTCGCGCTAACAGTTTTGCCATTCGGGTCGGTGGCCGATACCACTTTATCCAAAATGACGTAAGGCTTAAACAGCGGTTGTTGATCTCGGTTGCTGACAACATTAGCCAGTATTTGCGGAAAATTAGGGCCGGCACATTGTTGCTGATCTGCGACTGCCGGCAAGCCGTCCACATTGAATTTACTACCGGTCACTTGCGCCAGATAAGGCAGTCCAAAATTAAATTCATGGTTACCGATCCCTGCGGCGTCGTATTTGGTTGCATTCATGACCTTGTACACGGCCAGTGTCTGATCACATTTAATTGGGTTGGCAATGGCCTGATAATCAGCCAAAGGCGTACCTTGAATAGCGTCGCCATTATCGAACAACATGGAATTACTGAATTCGCTACGGGCAGCGCGTATCAGGCTCGCGGTACGCACGAATCCAATTGAAGTATCTTCCGCCGCCTTAAATTAATCATAGCTGCGCAGATTGGCATGAATATCGGTCGTTTCCAACAGGGCCAGCCGAGTATTCGTACCAGTCGCTGTAGTCGAGGTAACTGGTGTGACAGTGGAGCAGGAAGACAACACTAATGCAGAAATGACAGTTAAACACGGCAGTTTCATCGCAGTTCTCAAAAAAATTTAAAAGCCTGACTGTAGCGTCACTATGTGACTTTGCGATGACGCTGCTTTAATCAAAGCAGGGCTTCCATCATTAGCATTCCCAACTAGTTTTTTGAGATGTGGCAATATTGACATACAGCATGTTAATGGGCATTATCGCCCAACGTTGGACAATTGCACGCTTCGCAAATTAGATGCATCACCACTTACTTTATTGCTTGGCGCATTCGTAAATACTGATTTGAAAGTTAGTTAAATTTATGATTTTTTCGAAAATATTCTCTCCTAAAAACTTACTTATTGGGATTGCGCTCGCAATATCTTCCCAATTTTCCGTGTCCGGCGGCGTCAATGCAGCCGAGTTATTACATGCCGCCAATTCACTGCCGCCAGCATCGATTCAAACGGAAGCGTCAATCAAATCAATCGTCACTGCCGCCGCCCAAGAGTATCTTAGCGACCCAAACACAGCGGGTATATCGATTGGCATAGTGCGTGGAAATCACAATTACGCATATCACTTCGGCACAGTCGATAAGACACTAACGCAGCTACCGAACGACAGCACCGTTTATCCAATTGCGTCTATCACCAAAACTTTTACCGGCACGCTTCTCGCTCAAGCAGAGCTTGATCACAAGCTCAAAATTACCGATGATGTCCGCTTATACCTCAACGGCGACTATCCAAATCTCGAATTTGCTAAACAGCCGATACAACTATTCCATTTGCTAAATCACCGCTCCGGCCTGCCTTTTATTTTGCCCAACCCACCCGAAGCGGCACCTGACTTTGTTGATGTTGTTCCGTATCCACTGCGTATAGATAAAATTGTGGATAGCAGTAACAAGAACGGCTTTTATACGGCTCTTCACCAGATTACGCTTAGTGCCGCGCCCGGCACACATTTTCAGTACTCGAATGCAGCGGCCCAGTTAGCTGGGTACATTGTTGAGCATGTTTATGGCGAGACGTTTGAAACATTGCTGCACGAAAAAATAACCGGACCGTTGGCAATGCATGACACCGTAATCGAACTTGCGCCCTCCCAAGCAAAAAGGCTGGTGATCGGCTATGACGAAAATGGTGCGCGCTATCAGCCATCGTCCAACAAATTCCAGGGCGCGGCCGCGATCAAATCGACTCTCCCAGACATGCTGAAATACGCGCAATGGCAGCTTGACGCGCACGCGCCGGAAGTAAAGCTCTCTCATATCCCAACATATTCCAACGACGATTTTTCCATCGGCCTGAATTGGCAGATGCTTAGTGCCAACGGGCGCAAAGTCCTTTGGCAGGATGGCGCGACGCCCGGCTTTGCCAGCTTTTGTATTCCGCAGCCGGATGCCAATTTAGCGCTGGTCATTCTCTCTAATGAACTAGGCCCAGCCACGCTTGGACGGCTTTCGGCAATGGCCAACAAGATCATGAAGGCTATTGATGAACGTAGTATTACCAAGCCTTGAGATTGTTTATTTATTTGCTGGCTGCGATTGATGCTTTGCGGTGAAAAATGAGTCCACTCAATTTCCCTTTCATGTATCCAAATACCCTATTTACAGCACCATACGCCAACGTTTAATTTGCTAATGCTTAATATGAAAATTTGTGAAATTTGTGGATCGATTCTGGAAGAATGTGGGACTTGCCTATTTAATGTGCCGGAAGACAAAGCGCCTTGCCTTGCAGACTATGAAGCGATGGCACGAGGTGAAATGAGTCATGCCGAACATCAAATTGTGGTTGGGCGGTGGGCGCTTCACAATACTGAATTGCAAAGCCAAAAGACCCTCATCAAAATGCGCGAATTTGCCGATAGTGCGTGGGGTAAGAAGGTAAAGATTTTTAAGATGTAACTCGGCAGATTAACGCGCCATTGTTTTTACGCAGAGTGTTGAGCTGGTGATGTGTTAGCTGAACATTCTGCGCTTTAATGATGCAAGAGACTTGAATACTTTATTCTACATTTTGACATGACGAGGCTGAAAATGATAAAACGGCTAATGATTGAAGGACGCGTGCAGGGTGTCGGTTATCGCGCTTCCTTTGCCGACAAGGCGATTGCCCTTGGCCTTTCCGGCTGGGTGAGAAATCGCCGGGATGGTTCTGTGGAAGCCTGCATTCATGGCGATGCGCCTGCAATTGAATCCATCATCACTTGGTCGAGGCATGGACCTCCGGGCGCTGGGGTGCGTAATGTCACCGTCGAAGACACCGAAGAGCCAGCACCTTCGGATGGAAAATTTAAAATTTTGCCGACGCAATGAATCATTCAAAATCAAGCTCGCACGACCTGAGTTAAATAGAACAATGGAATAATTTTTGGACGGCAATCACAAATTAAAGGGATAGAAAGAGCGAGACGATAATGAAATTAATGACTTCATTCAAAGAAGCCAGCGTGACTATGTTGGCTTCGATTCTTACCTTAATGTGTAGCTTGACACTAAATCCAAGCACAGGATCTGGCGTGCTCGCTGTCGTGCTATGCCTTTCACTCTCACGCAGCCAACTTGACCGTGATCAGCGCGGTCGAATTGAGGCGGCCTTTGCGCTTCCTGTCGTTAGCATGATTGCAGTTGGGGTCGGCTTCCTATTGCTGCATACCCCGTGGCTAGGCGCTTTCGTTTTTGTGGCAGGTATGTTTCTGTCTATCTGGCTGCGCCGCTTTGGCGACATGGCACAACGTGCCGGCTCACTCATTGCACTTCCCTTTGTTGCACTGCTTACCACGCCGCACATTTCTCATCATCAGAATAGTGCCGTTCCGGCAGTACTCATCCCGGTAGTGATTGCGCTGTTGGCACTGCTGTGGGTGAGCTTGCTGCATACGGCAGCATTTCATCTACGTTTCTTAAAACCCGTACCGAAGGTGCAAACCAAGAGCACGGCATCGACCAAGGCTAAAACCGAGAGCGCACTAAAACCAATAGCCAGCACCAGAATGGCGATCCAGATGGCCGTCGCGCTGGGTATATCATTTGGCATTGGGTATGTCTATTTTCCTGAACGGTGGTCATGGGTAGTCCTCACCGCTTTTATCGTTTCTGCCGGTAACCGGGGTCGATTGGACGTTGCGTATAAAAGCGTACTGCGCGTAATAGGTGCGGCAGCCGGAACCTTAAGCGCCATAGCCATTAGCACCCAGATTGAATCGCACGCGTTAAATCATCAAATCGTTGTCGCGCTGATCTTAGGCGCATTGTTTCTGGGCATCTGGCTGCGTCCCATGGGTTACGGCTGGTGGGCTTTGTTTGTGACACTTACGCTAGCTCTGCTACAGGAGTTAGCAGGCACATCTGCATTGCGCATATTGTGGCCGCGGCTGGAAGAAATATGCATCGGAGCAGTTATCGCGGTTGCCACTGCCTGGTTTGTGCTCCCGGTACGCTCAACTGCGGTGCTGCGTAAACGCTTGAGCCAAGCGCTTGCCAGTCTGTCGGATGCGTTGGATCCGGCGATACCGGAACGCAAGCCCGACGAGTTTATTGCAGCGGTCGACGCAGTTGAAGAAATAGTGCCCGCGTTCAGAGCCAGTCGTCTAGTGATGCGCTATACCCACGACCAGCATCCGGCAGATTGGGTGGATGCCCTACTAGCGTGCAAAAATCCCGCTGTGACACTAATCGAATGCAATGCAACGCCCGGCAGTGCAAGGCGTGCAGTCGGTGCTGCGCGCAAATCACTGCGCGAACCCAAGGATATTTTATTGTCGTTGCAGGAATTACGTAGTTCGTTGATTGATAGCGAAAAAACTATTCATGTCAATGAACATGGATAACAGTATCTACAAAACACGGGCGGTTGGGCTAAAGTTTTATCAGTCCAACATTTCTCCAATATTGAACTATTTTTTGGCAACTTAAAGACGTGAAATTTTTAACGTGCTATCGCTTTCTACATAGGCTGGTGAGCTGATCGTTAGTGATGTATTACCTAGCGCATTAAGCATTACCCACGCCTTTTGGAGTGCTAGATTTCATTCCGCTCTCAAGTTCCTTGATCCACTTTTCAGTCTCTTTTTTAATAATTGCGTGTTACAGGCTAATGCGGGTTATACGTCGCACAACATGTCAATTCCGAGACCAAGCGGCGAATCTTTCGTAATGGCAGATCCGCCACCGGCTTCTATTTAAAAATCAGTTGTCTCTTTGATTCAAGCCAATTTGTCTTTCAACCAAGATTGCAAGTCGGCTCGACGTTTCAACGTACCATCCAGCATCGCTTCAATGCGATCACAATCGCTCTTCGCGATATCTTGATATGCCCACGCCAGTAAATTTTTGTCGGTAGTCGATGCAAGTGTCGAGTTATCGTTGGAGGTAAAGCTTACACCCAGATTCCTCGCCAAAAGGTAAAATCCACACATATTGAGTATATGTATCCTCACCTTATGACCTGTTGGATTTTTCTCCATTTTTGTTGCATAGTGACGCGCTAATGCTAAAGCATTACCAGAAGCGATCATTCGTTGATCAGATTGTTTAGGGGTGTTAATTCCAGCAAGAATATTTTCGATGCACTGTTTTTTTTCTTCCTTCGTGAGCAGAAACGGGCGACCGCTATAACGTGCGATGTTCGCCATCCCAATCCAATTATTACCATCCCAGACCTCTACACCTGTAGATCCGTCAAAATACTTGACGCCATACGCGCCAGCTTCCAGGGGTGGGCGGTTCATCGCAATGCTAATTGCATCCGAATACGTGATATCCATAGCTGTCGCGACAATCGTTGTGCCATTTAACCAGGCGAACTGGACTGAGTTACTTGGGGTAGTTGGTGTCACCGTCTTTCCTCCTAATGGCCCCCACCCTGCCGGGCACGTAAGGCTCTGCGGGTTGTTTATCTCCCCATTTATGTCGACTTGGGTTGCTGGTGGGGGTCCTTCAAAAAGCATATCGGTCGGAAATGAAGTTCCAGGAATTACTTCGCTAGGAAACTGAAAGGTTGAAGGCGATGCGGTTATTGTAAATCGGTAGGCCACAGAACTCAGGGCTCCAACTTTTAAGGTCATGTGTACGTACTGTTGTGCTTTTAGAATCAGTGACATAGTAGTTTTCCTTTTGATCTTTATTTTCGATATTAACAGTGTCTTTCAGTCGCTTTAATATACCCATAACTTACCGATACTTGATCGATATTACCAGCTCAAAAAATCCCCCGCGCCATTATCAATTCAACCACTTCCAGGAACATAGTTCATTATTACAGATGCTCAAAGTGCTTATTCGGTCGCTAAGAGCAAGTCATAAAAACAACCCAAACGACTCCTTACTTTAGTCATTACAGTCTTTCGCCAGTGACCAACAATAATTTAAAAATTAATATATAGCAACTTCTCTATCGCTGGCCGGAATGGTATTTACAACAGTCATTCAGATTTTGCCCCTGAAGACTTGTTGGTGCCCATACCGGTCTCTGTCGAGGCTATCCAAAGCAGGCATTCAAAAACGTGATTCTTGGTATTGGTATTGCCCGTTATTTTGTATCAATAAAAACTTGAACACCTCGCCAAATGCGGATGCTTAAAGAAATAAGCAATTTTGTGGCGTTTTAAGCATACCCAAAACTAGATATGCGATAGCCTTTTAAAAACTCTGAGGAACGCTGGTCAAAAGTAATTGGATTCAACTAGCTCCTTTCTATAAAACTGACTAGTATCACCTCGGCCACCCCATCTTGAATAGCGATGGGGCGAACAGTCCGCATATGAAGTTAAGTCTTGCCCTCCATCCGTTGGCCACGATCTACCGGTTTAAGCAACGGATTCCCATTAGTGAACTTGGCATCGTCCCGAACATTTTTAGGTAACCTGGCCAGTCGCTCAGACAGCGGATCAAGATAGCGCGCCATTGCGGCAGCATTTGATCGAATTACGGGATCGGACTGCAGTTCCGCTTCCATGGCGTAAGCCCAACCTGCCCACGGTAATTTCTTTTCCACCTTAGCCACCCAATCGAGCACCTCGACCCGGTATTTTTCGTTTTTGGTTTCAAAATACAACCACTCCATGATTTCGGCATAACTGTAGTCCGGCAAAAATCCGGTGGCCAGATTGTTGGTTACGAACAGTTTGGCCATATGGGCCGACTCGATCGAACCGTCAACGTCATGCTTGAAAGCCTGCAGCACGGATTTGGTCAGATGATAATCAAACTGGCGATCATCCTGATGGAACAAGGTCGGAAGATTTTCGATATAAGCAGTGTCATTGATTTTGGCGGCTGCAAACGCCCAGTATGGCTCGAAGTAAGTGACCAGTGGGCAGGTCATGTCATACAACTGCCCGGCCTCAGCCATTACCTTTTGAGCGCCCACGTAGTCCTTTGCCTGCATGTCCCGATAACCTATCATGTGAAATGGCTTGCAATCGCAGGGTGTATTACAGACTACGCGGGCTGGTTTATCACCTTTTCACACCAATCGTCGTCAGCCACGTTTCAACCAAAGTAGGCCATGCCGTGGCCGGAAATTCGGTTCGTCGCAGCCCAAATGCATGCCCACCTTCGGCATATGAATGCAACTCAACAGGAACGCCAGCTTTCCGTAGCGCCACATAATAGCTCAGTGAATCCATAACACTATCAACATGATCATCTTCATTTTGTAAGAGAAAGGTCGTTGGTGTTTGCGCGGTGATGTACGAGGCAATCTCCGGGTTGAGTACCAGACTATTCTTGATCCATGATAAATGCCCTGGATAGAGAGCAACCGCAAAATCGGGGCGGCTACTCTGCTGGTCAGCGGAATCTATTGCATGATAAGTTCGCTTTGAAAAATGCGTGCTAACAGCTGCCACCAGATGCCCACCAGCCGAGAAGCCAAGAACACCGATCTTGTGGGGATCAATATTCCATTCCGCAGCATGGAAACGGATCAAGCTCACAGCACGTTGGGCATCTTCGAGGGCAGCAGGTATTTTAGGCGTAGCTTGACATTGGCATTTTTCATTCCATTGAGTCCCAGAATGAGGTACACGATATTTCAGCACAATGCATGTGACGCCTATTCCGGTCAGCCAATCGCAAACCTCAGTGCCTTCCAAATCAATGGCGAGAACATTATAACCACCACCAGGGAACACCAAAACCGCGGCGTTGGCATTCGCCCCCTTAGGGCTATATATCGTCATCGTTGGCCGCGCCACATGGGATATATAGCTCCATTGCTTACCGGCGACGAGTTTTGTTTTTTCAATCTCTCGTGTTTCGGACTCAGTAGAAGGCCGCGCATCTGGCACTGCATCCGGCCAGAGTTGAATCTGCACCGGCTCGTGAATTGGCTCTTGAGTTTGTAGCTGTGTGAATTTATCGGCATTGTCAGAAAAACTATGTGCTGAGCTAAAAATCGTAGAAATCGCAAATAGAAATAGGCAAAGAATTCTCATGGTGCTTCTAACTAGCCTCTGTTATCAAGTAGTTGAATCCTCCCACCCTAAACGGCCAGATGGGAATCTCTAAAGCAATCATTAAAAAGGGGATTTCAATCCTTGATGCGATTGACCACCTCAAGCACTTGGTAGTCCACCAAAAAATCGCTCAATGATTGACGGATAACGCCATGATCACGATGGGCATGCCAAACGTCACCATCAACATAAATGCCTACGTGATGAGTGCCTCGTCCGCCGATCCGCGTACAGAAGATCAAATCGTGTTTGCTTATGTTTGCCAAGTCTTTACTTGTACCGCTTCTTCTCTGATCAAAAGTGTTTTTCGGAATACAGCGATCAAGTACATCTCTGAAATAACATTGCGCTAAACCTGAACAATCTATTCCAATCCTGGTAATGCCGCCCCAAACGTAAGGAGTTCCACTCCATAAATCAAAAAATTCACCAGTTGAGAGCTTCATCGAGGTGACTGGATCAAACGCTTTAATCTCAGGACTGATCTCGACTTCATTTTGCAAGACCCAGCCCAACACCTTATCTGACTTCATAATTAAAATATGCTGTTCATGATGTCCGAGCACTCGAACGACCTCATTCGATTCAATCTGTGATTGTCGCAGTGAGTCCTTTCGCGAAGGTGAAAAATTTGAATAGCCATCCTCAGGGAAGCGCAGGATATCGGTTAATTGCATTGCCCTTGCAAACGTTGCAGGTATCCATAAATTTGGTTCAATTCGCACCATATAGGATTTATTCCCTAATTTTTTTAGTTGGAGAGGTGATGGTTTGTACATAAGCGGATCAAGGCCTAAAAAATAGTTAAGTCAACTTACAAAGAGATAGTGCATTTCTATTCGCTTTATAGAGAGGCAAAGCTGCCGCCACTCACAAACATAACGTTATTGATGTTTTTTTACTCAGCTTATGCTGTTCTGACGCATAAGTAATATCTTTTGTTTTTTGACAAATTCCTGTTTATTCATAATAGTTTCTTATGACATTTCTGCTTACAGAGCCTCAGGCATAACTCAACTTTCCGGATTTACCCTTGTAAATTAAGTTCCCCCATAGAGGCGATGCAAATATCTCATCTTTGGAATTTATTGACAAGAGAGAATAATTTCAACTAGAGTAAAGAAAAACTTATGACTGACTCCCCATGCGATCTAATCTTCCTCTCAATGCATTACGCGCATTTGAGTCATCGGCACGACATCTGAACTTCACCCACGCGGCACTTGAATTAAACGTGACTCAGGCTGCGGTCAGCCAACAAGTTCGCATGTTGGAAGAGCGCCTTGGCACAATTCTATTTAAGCGCTTGCCACGTGGATTAAGCATGACCGACGAAGGCTGCGCGCTTCTGCCGGTATTGAGCGATGCGTTTGGCCGCATTGAGGCTGTGCTCAAAAAATTTGAAGGCGGCCATTTTCGTGAAGTGCTTTCGGTGGGCGTTGTTGGTACATTTGCCCTCGGTTGGCTAATGCCCCGGCTAAAATTATTTCAGGAGTCTCACCCGATTGTTGAGCTAAGACTTTTTACGCATAACAACAAGGTCGATCCAGCGGCGGAAGGTCTGGATTTTGCGATTCGTTTCGGAGAGGGCACATGGCCAACAACTCAAAATGTTGCGCTACTTGAGGCACCGCTTGCCGTTTTGTGCGCACCAGAAATCGCACGACGCATTAAGGTCCCGGGTGACTTGGTCAACGAGACGTTGCTGCGTTCCTATCGCAATGATGAATGGAATATCTGGTTTGCCGCCGCGGGGCTTGAACCGTGGATGCTAAGCGGGCCAATTATTGACTCGTCGCGGCTGATGGTGGAAGTGGCAATCCAAGGCGACGGCGTTGCCTTAGCACCGCCAGCCATGTTTACGCGCGAAATCCAATCAGGCTTGCTGGTACGCACGTTTGATATTGAAATTAAGACCGGCGGTTATTGGCTTACCTGGTTAAAATCCCGCCAAATGTCCGTGGCGATGAAATTGTTTCATGACTGGGTTATAGAACAAGCGGAAGCAGCTTAGACAATTTAATGTCAAGATTAATGTCCCCGCAATGGCATTCTCTGCTTAATAATTGATTTATCAATCTACACTTCAATAATCTTTGACGGATTTGTACCACGCCACCTGTCGATATTTCAGTTTTTATTTGATCTCATCGATCCCGAATTGCCGGTATGGTCGGATAACCCCAAAGCCCGACACCTACATTAGTTGAATAATGATCACCAGGAGAATATTTGCTCCATTGTCGCCACTGAAGTTGAATTTTCTCACTTCTTCCATTGTCATCAATCGTCAGGTAATAGTTCAATCCATGTTTCGACGGTCTAGAACTCTTGTCTAGAATAAGAAATGAAACCGGTACAGGATCTGACCTGGGGAAGTGGTTGTTAGTCACCAAGGTTAAACCCACAGTGCCAGCAACAATTCCCACTGAAAATAGAAAAATCTTGGCAGTATTATTTGTCCTATCACTATCATCAGGTCTGGAACGAATTGCAGCTAAGGCTGCTAGAACGGCTAAAGTCACGCCAATCAACAATGCTGTCTCTACAAGCGGCGTTGAATTCAAAATTCTTGGTCCTTCGACCATGCTCCAAATCAACAATAGCATTCCTCCGAAAAATGTCATAACCACTTTAACGTCTGATTTTGACATTTTTTTTCTGGAATTATTTGTTTTGCCAGAACGAATTTCTAGTAATTTGTTTTGAAATTCAATTCGATCCGGCTCTTTTCTAATGGCCTCTTCAAGTACCTTTTCAGCTTGCGGCTTCCGACCGTATGAAAGGTACACCTCTGCAACGGCCAGCGGATCATTAGAGTTTTGCATGCATCAACTTTAAAAATAGTTGCTCAGAATCAGTACGTGGGTCTATCTAGAACAAATTTAAAACTGATCAATATGGCCGTTTTGTGCCGCGATCGTGTAAAAACCAAAAATCCCGCAACGCGTAATTTATATACGTTTCGATTGAGGTTTGAAGAGGTGCAGGGCGTCGTAGTTTAATCTGATTTTTTAATTTCACGCTGCCCGCTTTTCAGTTTTTTGTAATTTTAGGCCTTTATTGTCACGAATGCGTGCGCTAACGCACCGATTCGATAGATACCTTGGAATAAAGTAGAAATGCTGACGTGTGAATCATCCTAAAGAATCGGATGCATTTAACTAAACCAACGTCGCAACGACAGCGATTTTGCCCTTGCATTCGATACTGGAAACACAATGCAAAAAACTGGCGTGGCCTACCGTTCCATACACAATATCGTGTTCAATTTTTACGCATTATAAATAAGGATCTATATGAAACATTCCAACCTATTGGCTGCGTTAATTACTACAGCTGCTCTCTGCGCATGCGAAAAACCGATTGTCACACCTGCTCCTGCGCCTGCTCATGCGACCTCCCCCACCACTATAGTCATTGCCGGGCCCGCTGGCGCGACCGGAGCCACAGGAGCTTCAGGTGCTGATGGAAGCAATGGGGCGACAGGCAATACCGGCAACGATGGTGCAAATGGCAAAGATGGCGCTAATGGTACTAATGGCGCAGCAGGAGCCACCGGTGCGACTGGAAATGATGGAAACAAAGGAGACACGGGCAAGACCGGCGGAGACACAGTTGTGATCGTTCCCGCTCAAAAGTAATGCACTCTGGATGGTCGTATTTCGGAGTCAATGAATATCCCATTGACTCCCGACGACTGCAACTTGCTTTCCACTAACACCTCCTACTTATTGCACGCTACACGGGCAATCAATCAAATATCTAAATACGAAAATAATCGTTCGCGGAGGGCCGTTAACGCGCTCTAATTGACAGATGGCCAACGATTAATTCTGGCGTAAATCCAAGCAAGCCCTCAACAAAGAAGAACATGCATATCGATTTCAATCGCAGAAAACTACTAGCCGCATTTGCGGCACTCGGACTAGTCAATATCAGCTCCTTGGCACAAACGACCGCTCCAGGAAAGAAAACCCGCCTGATCCTGCTCGGCACAGGCGGCGGGCCGACGCCTAAGGAGAGTCGCTCCGCGCCAGCTCAGGTAATCGTCATCAATGACGTCGCGTATGTGATCGATTGCGGCAACGGCGTGGCACGTCAGTTCGTAAGCGCAGGCCTCAAACTGAGCGCGATCCGCAACGTATTCATCACGCATCATCACTCCGATCACAATGCCGACTATGGCAACTTGTTGCTGCTGGCTTGGTCCGCCGACCTGGCGCATCGCGTCGATACCTATGGTCCGCCACCGTTAGTGAGGATGACGCGGCAGTTCTTAGAACTCAACGATTACGACATTCAGACCCGCATCACCGACGAAGGCCGCCCGCCTCTGGCACCACTGATCCATGCGCATGAATTTAGCGAACCAGGACTGATCATGCAAGACGAAAACGTGAAAGTAACCGCCACGTTAGTACGGCACCCACCGGTGGTGTCGGCCTTTGCCTACCGTTTTGACACGGCCGACCGCTCAATCGTAATTTCCGGCGACACGGCACCGTCTGACAATTTGATACGGCTGGCCCAAGGTGCCGACGTGCTGGTACACGAAGTAATGTACATGCCAGCGCTCGAAAATTTGCTTACCATCGAAACCAATGCGATCCGCTTGAAGGAGCATTTATTGGCAGCCCATAGCACCGCCGAACAAATCGGTAAAGTCGCCACCGCAGCCAAGGTGAAAACGCTGGTGTTATCGCATTTCGTACCGGGCGGATATCCCTATCTGGACGACCATGTTTGGCTGGATGCGGTACGACCGCACTTTACCGGTGAAATCATCGTCGGGCGCGACCTGATGGAAATCTAATGCAAACCCAATGAATCGTTGATGCTCAACTAGTAACCTGTAATGTGAAATGACTTGCAATCGTCGGGTCTATTAGCTGCGCGTAAATCAAAGAATTTGCGTCGCGCTACCACTCGTCCCGTGTCAGGGTAATACTTCATTGAGCAGCTTGATGCAAGCCATCGCCGTCTTGTCATCGACGTCTTGCTCTGCGTGCCATGCAGACATCGATATTGCGACAATATTTTTACTACGCAAGCTCTGGAGCAGTGCCGTAATATCGGCATAGGTAGGCCCTTCTTTAACGTGGTATTTTAATGCCGGCATGTCTGCTTCAGCATCCAACACGTCCGTATCAAAATGAAGGTATAGGCGCTCACCCGGCACAAGGTGCAAGGCAACTTCCTGAATGGAGCAGCGGATAACGCCCGATTCAGCAAGCGCTTCCTTTTCTCCAGGATCCAAGTCGCGTGCGTCCGACAGAATGACTTGTTGTTCAGGATAAGGCGTAACACCTATCGCAGCTCGCAAGGCAGCAAATGTATCGTGGCTGTACTTCCTCCCATCAGATTGCCCCACCATCATTGCCAGTGGCATACCGCCAATGTACTGAGTCTGAGTTGTGCTATAGGTATGAAAATCACCGTGTGCATCGAGCCACAAGATTCGATCCGGCGCCTTGCCTGCCTGTTGCAGCCCGGCCAACATACCGAGTGTGCTAACACAATCACCAGCAATGCAAACAGGCACAGCGCCGCTTGCCACAACGGCCACCACGGCATTGGCAAGATTTGCATAAACTTTACCCATACGACGCATCTGTTCATTCGCATCAGGAATAGATACCTCGTGGAGATCAGGAATTGCCAACACTTCCCACGCGCGGGAATCAAGGTCACGCACACGAGAGAGCCTATCCCGACGCTGACCCATTAAATATGGAACGAGCAAGTGGTTTTTCATATCCATCGTTCTGAATTCATCGTGTATCCCAGCGTGTCCATCATGGAGCGTACTTCTAGCCTGGTTCCAAGCTGCATTAATTGATCCTCACGACGTTTCCATCGTGTCGTGCCAGGCATCTCAGTCGCCATCGTTACCGGCAACGCTTCCGGAACTTGGAGAGAGGCGAGGCCAAGGTAGTTCGTTATTCTCCGCACCGTAGCTGTCGGGTCCATCAAAAAACTCTCAAATGCAATCTGAAGTGCCGGAACGCCTGTATTTAAAAACTCACGATGGGATGATATCCATTGATTCAGGCAAATGTCTTCCAGATGTGCGCCAATATAATTTCGCCAGTTCGGAGGAAGGTCGAATTTCCACCAATTTTTGCCAAACGGCACGGCATCGGAATAACCTTTGATATTCAATTTGAACCCAGTCTGCCCCAAATTGTGGGAAAAAAAACCGACTGGGGACAACCATCCGTCCATCAACCCATTCACAGTTTGTGCATAGCCTCGGGTTAGATGAATATATTTAATGTCAGCATTCGGAAAAAGCTGCTCGTACATGCCAACTCTGTAGACATCAGTCGACGTTTTGAATAGCAGCATTTTTTTGTCAGCATCGCCGTCCGAGAAAGGACGTCTGTTACGCCGTGGCACAACAAACGGCGGCTCTTCAATTTTGAATGCTTCGTCAAAATATCGGCCTGCTCCCACCTTTTTCTCGCCATCGTAGTAAGCCATTCTCCATGGTTCATCACTAAATATCCTAGAAAGAACATGGTGTTGCAGGTGCCTTTCTTGAGGGTAGCGATTCACGCAATCTTGAGTAAGGGTGACGTCAAGCGCTTGCAATAGTTTTTGATGCTGGTTTAAATCGGAAAACTTGGCGGGGAACTGCATGACTAGCCGCTTTGCCCATTGCTTCTTGAGTTGCGTGGGGGAGGCCTTATCTGCCAACACGGTCAGATTATCGAATATATTATCAACCAACTCGCTTAGATTCGATAACACGCTCAACGCATCGCTGTCTGAATTGAATCCGAAGCCGTTTCCCGTCAAAGAGAGAAATGGTTCAATCTCCCCATCCATAGAGGCGATATCGCTATGTGAGGAGAGAACCTTTGTCACCAGACTTGATCCAGATCGTGGGCTAGCCACAATCACTGCCACATGTTTGACCGCTGCCCCCAATTCAACATGGGGTATATCGCGCATTATGTTAACTGCGTCGATAAGCGTCCTCATATTGCGCTCTCTAACTCCATCCTTTTGATAAGGAAAACAGTGAATTCAGCATATCCGGCCTTATCGACCTCCTTGGCAACAGTACTGCCCAGTGAGTGTACAGAAAAGCCAGCTGCCTTAGCGAGCGCTTTGATTTCTTTGATCGCACCAAAATTAGCTTGCGAAAAATAGATGCGCCCATTCGGTTTCAAGTACTTACCTACCTCTGTAAAAAATCCGGTATTGGTCTTAAAATCCGTGTCCCATTGCGATTGAGCGACGATGTCATGCGCGGGTTTAATTCTAAACGGCAGGTTTGCCGTGATCACATCAAACTGATCTTGGCCGACCTGCTGGAATAGACAGGACTGTTTAACTTCTACGACGTGCTCAAAGCCATGCTGCCTAACATTATATTTAGCACTCCTGATCGCGGACGGGTTGACATCAACAGCAACAACCCTGCCAGCCCCCTTATAGCAGGCAAAAATAGCAATGACGCCAGACCCGGTGCCAACATCCAACACGCTCTCACCTGGATTAATGTGAAAATTATTCACTAGCGGATGGCTGTCCGCAAAAGGCAAGAATGTGCCGGGGTAAACTCGAAATTCCTTGCCAAGATACTGAATTGCTTTCCCTGATCGTGGTAACGCCTTGATAGCTTCCTGGCGTTCTTGTTGCCATAAATCTGTTCTCTCTAATAAAGATATGTTATCCATTTTAATCACCGTCCTATAAATGCAGTCATACGAAATAACCACCAGCTTAAGCTGGTGGGTTTTGCGTTACCAGAACCCGTTAAAAGCAGTTCATCTGTAACGCTCTTTATTCCCACGCATCGTCTACCCACCAACCAGGTACAGTCACCTTAAGCGTAGCGCGAGGTAAAAGTGTCACTTCTACGAGGGTAAATGTGTCAATTCAATGAGGGAAAAAGAAAAAGTGTCACCAAATTTTTCTCCCCCCGAATAGTGAGGGTTTTTTGAGTCGAGTTAATTTTTGACTATACGCTTCGAAGACCCGTATGCCACGCGGCCTGGATGCATTCATTGCGGTTTGGAATGGTAAATTGCTCATGATTTCAGCAACTTACATCAACTTGTGTTAATTCAAAGCTCCGAATTGACAGGTTTTCTTTGCTATGTTGTGAATTGACACTTTTGCCTGGTTTGCTGCAAGGGGAAATGTCTCACTATGCCGAGACCATAAGAAGAAATGAGGAAAAAATCGGTGACACATTCACCTTGCGCTACGTCAAGCCGCGCACGACTACCGATATTGTGACGGATGCATTGATGGTAGCTGGGTTTCGCCTTAGGCCGAACGCTAGTTTGATGCGCTGCGGTTGGTGGTAGCAAATTAGCATTAAGCAATGATGCGCTCAATGGCGGCGAGCTCCTGATTCACGTCAAGAAATCAGTTCAATGCAAGCCGCCCAACGCCCCTTATTTTGATGAGTTTTCTGCTTTCCACTTTCTCACTGCGGCAAGCGTGTTTTCAACATGCTTATCCGGCGCCATATCGGTAAAGGAATAAATAACTTTGCCATCTGGTGAAATAACGTAGGAGGTGCGATTTGCGTACTCAGGTTTTTTCGCGAGAATCGCATCGTAGGATTTCATAATATGTTGATCGGTATCGGCCGCAACCGCAAATTTGCTGCGACATTCGCTAACCGAAAACTTGTTAAGCGTTTCAATACTGTCATGCGATACTCCGATAACCGTTGCGCCCAGCGCACGATACTGTTCAACTGCCTCAGCAAATTCGTGCGCCTCGATTGTGCAACCGGTCGTAAATGCCGCGGGGTAAAAATACAAAACAACTGGTCCTTTTTTCAGCGCCTCGGCCAATGAAAATGTGAATTCTTTTCCAGCGATCGAGGCCTGTGTAGTGAAATTGGGCGCCGAGTCACCAACAACTAGGGCGGCAAAACTTGGGGTAACGAATACTGTAGCCAATAGTGTACTTGCCAAAAATTTTTTCATTATTGATCTCCATGTGTCGAATTTAGTTATATACGTCAGGTGAACGCCATTGAATAGGTCTGGTGTGTAAGCAGTTATCCAGCATCGAAATACCTCATATTGCCAAACTCGTGCCTAGCTGATATTAGCAGAAAACCCAAGTATCCATACCTTTCCATACAGAGTAATACGCTGTGCGACCGAATACGATCCCATGTCCGGTTTAATTGTGCCGCACTGGTCGCTGCTGTCATTTATTGCGATCACCTTTGTACTAATGACGCTGATTGTGCGAGGCCATCGCAAACAAATTCTTGGCCGTCAATAACGTCGGTAGCGCCTACATCAAGACTACCTTTCTACCTAAACTGCTGGGCCAGCATTGCAGCAGCCTCGGCAGCGAAGGCAGAATTGAAGACGTGCGGGACGATCAAATTAAACTCGACCTCAGGCAATATCGGCAACCCTTTTCGTCCGCGAAACGCGGTGACTTTTGCGGGTACAGCCGAAGCATTGAGGCAGCTCACGCCGAGTCCAGCTGACAGTGCCGACTGGAGCCCGAGAACTCCCGATGCGGAATGCGCAACGTAATGGGCGACGCCACTTTCCTTGAGTATGGCCAGCATGTAGCGCTGCTGGGAACAGGTGCCGGGCAGCGCAATCAAGGGGAGCGGTTCCAGTTCTCGCATCACAAACGAAGGCGATGCAACCCAGGCAAGCGGCTCACGGCGTATTGGAATGCACTTATGCGGACTATCGGGTTTCTGTGCGTTGATGATCGGCTCTCCGACTATACGCATCGACAGGCCGATATCAAATTCATCGGCACTTGAGGTTTGTTCAATTTCCACACTCTTACGTACGGACACGTGCAGGCGTAATGCGGGGTACTGATCATGGAGCCGCTTTAGTATCGCCGCCAGCCCTGCCGGTTGAAAATAATCGGTGATTGCCAACCTGAGCTCGCCAGCCAGCGAAATACCCTGCATATCCAGATAGACGGCATCATTGAGCGACAACATGCTGCGGGCGTGACCGAGCAGACGCTGCCCAACCGGGGTTAATGTCGAGCCTTTTTTACCGCGCAAGAAAAGGATTTGCCCACAGGATTCTTCCAGCTTGCGGATTTGTTCACTCACGGCCGACTGTGAGCGCGACAAACGCAGCGATGCAGCAGAAAGGCTTCCGGTTTCGGCAACAGTTGCCAAAGTGTGCAACAGCTCAAGGTCATAGCGGCGCATGATTATCCATCCGTTTTGTCGATGGAAGACATCATATATTCCCGCTTTTCAATTGGGAAGCTTTGTTTCAAACTCAGTGTCCTTCTTCAACCATTTCGAGGTGGATATGCCAGGCATCATGCTTAAAATTTCGGGTCGTGAAACTCACGATCAAACCGTAAGCTTCGCTGACGAACTCACCAGCCTGGCCTGTTCAGTGCTGAACAAGGAAGCGAGCCAGACCATGGTGATCATTCAGTTCGTTCCTCACGAACAGTGGTTTATTGGTCGCCGTTCCCTGGCCGAGCTGGGCAAGAATTCATTTCGGCTTGAAGTGACGATTACCGACGAAACCAACACCAAATCGCAGAAAGCCCAGTTTCATCGAGATGCATTCGAACTCTTGTCCCGGATGCTAGGTAACGTGCATCCGCATTCCAATGTGCACATCATCGATTGCAGGGCCACTGCCTATGGGTATGGCGGTATCACGCAGGAGTATCGCTATCAGCGCGCAATTTATGCGGAAGTTAAGGCCGTCGCCGAGCGGAAGGTTCAATCATGATCACCGTCCTCATTTCGTTCAACCTTGCGCCGGGTACGACGCGCACCGACGCACTCCACATTTACCGCAACAGCGCAAAAAAATGGGCAAGCAATGTCGACCTGATCGAGAAATATTATTACTTTGATGAACAAACCCTGTTGGGCGGCGGCGTCTACATTTGGAAAAGTATCGAGGCTGCACGACAATGGCACGGCCCGGACTATGTAGCCATGGTTGAGTCGGTGTATGGCAATGCACCACGTATCCAGATACTTGACACACTCATCCACATCGAGCCAACCACCAGACGTATTGTCGAATATGGAAACTGATACAAACTCCCAGCTTGCTGTGGCCAGCCCACAAACCAAGACGGACAATAACGGCGCCGCCCAACGCCGTGTTCTCATGGCCACTGCCATCAGCTACGTAGTCGTGCTTCTTGATACGTCGATTGTTAACGTGGCGCTGGATCGCATTTCCGTGTCGCTGGGAACCCAGATCGCGGGTCTGCAATGGGTGATGAATGCCTACATTTTGGCGTTCGCCAGCTTGCTGCTGTCAGGTGGTACGTTGGGTGATCGATGGGGTGCACGTAACATCTATCTGGCGGGTCTGGTGGTATTTACGCTAGCGTCGGCGGTCTGTGGTCTGGCACCAGATTTACCTAGCCTCATCGTCGCACGCATCTTGCAAGGTGCCGGTGCGGCCATGCTGGTACCGTGTTCCCTTAAACTCATCAATCATGCCTTCCCCATTCCGGTGCAACACGCTCGCGCCGTCGGCATATGGATTGGATGCGGTGGAGTCGCCATGGCCGCTGGTCCTTTGATTGGTGGTGTACTGATTCATTGGTTCGATTGGCGCAGCATCTTTTTTGTTAACGTGCCGATTGGATTGATCGGTATTGGGATGACGTGGCGTATCGCGCCCGACGCTCGACTATTGACACTGCGCCGTTTCGATCCGGTAGGCCAGATAACGGCAATCGTCGCGCTTGCTGCGCTTATCGCCGCACTGATCGAAGGTCATGCACTCGGCTGGAATTCACCGCTGATATTGGCAGGTCTTGCCGTTACCGTTGTGGCCGGAACAATATTTATTTGGGTCGAGGCGCGCAGTAGTGATCCGATGTTGCCGCTATCGTTTTTCAAGAACGGCATATTTACCGGATCAACCTGTGTTTCCATGGCCTCGGCCTTCGTATTCTATGGCTTGCTCTTCGTTTGTAGCCTGTATTTCCAACGCTCACGCGGCAACTCACCATTAGTCGCTGGATTCGCTTTCCTACCGATGACGGCGATGGTGGCCGCAGGCAGCATCGTCTCCAGCCGCGTTGTGACAATTTGCGGGACGCACTGGTCCATGTGCGGTGCATTCGGGTGCTATGCCGCCGGTGCTCTAGGGATGTTGTGGGTCGACCAGATCTCTCCTTACTGGCTCGCGGTCGCACCGATGGTAGCCATTGGACTCGCCTCCGGATTCATCTCGCCAGCGGCAACCGCTCCGGCTATGGGGACGGTCGACAAAAATCGATCCGGCGTGGCGGCGGCTGTACTCAATTCGGCAAGGCAAACGGGCGCTGCGCTGGGTGTGGCCATCTTCGGCTCGTTGATCGCTGCGCTTCATCCATTTGAAGTCGGTATGCATGCCGCCTTGTGGACGGCTGCTGCCGTATCACTGATCGCAGCGCTGACTTGGTGGTTCATATTAGAGCAAAGCCCATTGCGCCAGACCCGACAAGAGGGATCATGTGCTGCACAGGAAAAACGCAGGGGCTAAAAAATAAATTCTGAAGTACAAAATTGATCGCTTGACTCCCTATAACTCTTATTATAAGATTTATTAACTCTAGTTATTAGAGTTAATAAATTCGATAGCAGTCCAGCATGGTTGCAGGCGCCGATTACCGAAGCAACAGGCTCAATCAAACCCATGGAGTCACAGCATGTCATCACCCATCATTTCAACCATTTTCATCATAGGCGGAACAGGAGCCCAGGGTATCCCTATCATTCGCGCATTGGTCGACGATAAAAAATATGCTGTTAGGGTTCTCACCCGCGATGCCACATCCCGACGAGCCAAGGCCCTGCTTGAACTACCCAACGTCTCCACTTTGGAAGGGTCATTCGCTGACGAAGATATTTTGCGGGCAGGGTTTCGCGGTTGCGATGGCGCATTCATCAACATCGATGGATTCAACACCGGCGAGAAAACCGAAATCTACTGGGCCATACGCAGCTACGAAATCGCCATCGAAGAAGGGGTTAAATTCTTCGTTTATGGAAATTTAGACTACGTGCTCAAATTATCGGGTTACGATTCGACCTTCCGCACGGGTCATTACGATGGCAAAGGGCGTGTGGGTGAATGGATTCAGTTTCAGAATCAGGCGAACCGGGAAAGAATGGGTGCTGCGATATTCACTTCGGGACCGTACATGGAGATGGCGATGTCGCCGATGACACCGATGACGCCGACGTTAGAACAAGGCGTCGTCACTTGGCGGGTTCCGCTAGGCGAGGGAGCGGTACCCCATGTAGCGCTTGAAGATTGTGGATACTATGTGCGTTGGCTTTTCGACCACCAGGAACGCGCGAATGGCATGAATCTCGAAGTCGCAATTGAACATGTACGCTATGCGGATCTTGCTGCGGCATTTGAAAAGGTCACTGGACATCCGGCGCAATACATAGACACGAATTTGGACGCGTACTGGGATGGTTCACTCAAGGCTGCAGCGAATGCGCCAGCTGGTTACAATGCGAATCTTAACGATAAAAGCACCATGACTTTCAGGGACAACTTCACGGGATTCTGGAATGTCTGGAAGCACTGCATCGTCAAGCGGGATTATGCTTTGCTGGACGAAATCCACCCGAACAGGATCAAGAGCGTGGACCAATGGTTAAGAAGAGAAGACGAGTTGGGAAGAGCGCTTGGAAAAGGAAGTCTTTGGGACCGGATACAGCCGGAGAACTTCCGTAACGAAACGCCTATTTTAAAAGTTAGCGAAGATGGTAGAAAAGGAAAACTATAAATGGAAAACTACACGTGCGTGACTTATCCGATTTCTTGAAAGATCAGACATGACAATCACGCCAACCAAACTAATCTTCCTGCCGGGTGCCGGAGGTAGCGCCGAGTTCTGGCACCCGGTCGCCAGTTTGCTCACTCATCCTGCATCCCGTGTACTGCTTGGATGGCCCGGTTTTGGGTCAGTCCCAGCCAATAGCGATGTGCAAAATATAGATGACCTGGTAGCACTGGTGGTCGATGAGATTGATCAACCATCTGCACTGCTTGCCCAGTCCATGGGAGGCGTTGTCGCCATTCAGGCCGCACTAAAACGACCTGAGTTGATTACACATTTGGTTCTGGCGGCAACATCCGGCGGAGTGAATATGTCCGACCTGCAGGTGGCGGATTGGCGTCAGGCATTCATCGAAGCAAACCCGACATTTCCCCGATGGTTTGCAGATTACAACGACGACTTGTCGACTTCAATTGTCGCGATACAGGCGCCAACATTACTGCTGTGGGGAGATTCGGATCTGATCAGCCCCATCGACGTAGGACTGAGATTGAAAGAATTATTACCTTCTAGCCGTATTCACGTTCTTCCAAACGGAGAACACGATTTTGCCAGTAAACTTGCCGCATCAGTCGCACCGCTGATTGATACCCATCTTAACAATGCAAGATCAACCTAGGTTACGCCCTCCCATAATCTTATAATGAGAGCTTCTTGCAAGGAGAATAGAAAATGCGTTCAAAAGGTTTTGATGGGATGGTATGTTCAATCGCCGGCGTGTTGGCCGCTATCGGTGACCGCTGGGGCCTGCTGATCTTGCGCGACCTGTTCTTCGGCATTAGTCGATACGATGATTTTCGATTATCGTCCGGCGTGACGAATGCAACCCTCAGCAATCGACTGAAACACCTTGAGGCCAACGGTCTCATCGAGCGGCAGCTTTACCAGTCAAATCCGCCGCGATACGAATACCTGTTGACCCAAAAGGGTCGGGATGTCGCTCCAGTGTTGGCGATGCTCGCCGAACTTGGGGATCGCTGGGACGTCTCTGGCGCCACAGAACCGCCACTAATGTTCGTCAACCGAAAGTCCGGAGCCCCGGTTCGGTGGATGCCGATAGACCAAAACACTGACGAGCAGTTGAGCACTTCGGACGTAATGTTCAAGGAAGGTCCAGGCGCCGACGATCTGGTTCGGTGGAGATTATCCTATGCGGAGAGTAGCGATGTGGTCGGCGACAAGCTTGCTGCGCAATCTAGAGCCGCATCAAAACCAACGAAACGATAACGTTCCAGAACATCAGAGGTGTGACAATAATTTCCATGGCGTCGATATGTAAGTGAACTAGTGGTATGAGAAGCTCTCATGCTGGCTGGAGTTGATTTTAGTTCGTCCGAATATGTCATGTTTGTACTATTAGTTAAGTTCTATCGGCTGTAAGGCATAGCATCGCTTATCCGCCTGACCAGCCGGTCTGGATTTCGTTGTCCGATATTCTGTGATAGTCAGGATATCGGACGGTTAAAGGGTCTATCCCAATTTTAAATAGGAGAGTGCTTTGAATTCCACATTGAAGAATCTTTTAGAAGAGCTGGAAGCGTTCGGTCACACGAATGACGACTCGGTTAAGGACCGACCACGCCGCATGTTAAACATCACGCATGACACAGGAGAATTTCTGTCAGTCCTAATAAGAATCATGGGCGCCAAACGAGTTCTTGAAATCGGAACCTCTAACGGCTACTCAACGCTTTGGCTTGCTGATGCTTTACGTACTATTGATGGGACGGTAAAGACTGTTGAAATGTCAAAATTCAAAATTGAGATGGCGACAAAGAATTTTGCCAGCTCGGGCTTGCTTGAATATATAACCCAAATTGAGGGCGATGCTGGCAGCGTGTTGAGTGATGCGGCAGATGCCAGCTTCGACATGATTTTTCTTGATTCAGAGCGCTCTGAATATGTAGGATGGTGGCCTGATTTGAAGCGAGTCCTGCGTAACGGTGGATTACTGGTCGTGGATAACGCCACCTCACACGCGGAAGAGATGACGCCATTCATCAAACTAATTCAAGCAGATGCAGATTTTGTTACGAGCTTAGTCCCCCTAGGGAACGGGGAATTCCTGGCGACAAAGGAAAAATGAATGGTGTATTACGTCTTTGGCTAATACACCCTACCGATTGCCAGTTATTACAGGTTACGCGAGCTGAATGTAAAACAAATTCAGGCAGTTTTTTGCGCCAGTTAAGAGTGTCAGTGCATGATACGTAGTGCAGCTTCAGAAAGGTGGTCGGTATGTAACACCGTGCTCAGTACAATATTGAACACCCGCATAAAGCAACTTCACATTGCTGCATACACATGCAGACGATTCTGAAGCCGGCTTTTCCGGAACACAGTATCCCTCACAGTCACTTCCTTTTTTGCATGATTTCCCTACGTCATGCGTTGGGGGATTGCAACCGGAACCCAAACCAGTTTCACCGTTGTCTCCGAGCCAATGCCCTCCTATTTTCTTACATTGAATCTCAGTATCGGGGCATTCTTCATTGTCCCCAACAGAGTAACTAATCGTTGGTCCTTTCCAGCACATTTTTATATTTTTTGGCGGGACATCAGGCGGTTGTGCATAGTTACCGAAAACAATAATGGCTAGTAATAGCAAAAGCTTTTTTTTAATCATTGTTATGTTCATTCGCCAATTAGAATTGGTTGTAAGTGAAACGTCACAGTTTAAGTCAACTCGTAAGATGTAATAGCAAAGCGTATTGCACCAATTTCTTAATCAACATAATCCGACATTACATCACCACCCCAATCCACCGGATAAACCCCATCTTCCACCAATCGATGAAAAGTTGAATACAGCCAATCGCATACTCGTTTAACCAAGCCATGTTTAACTAGATTGATATGCGCGTAATTCATATGTGGCGTAATACACCCTACTGATTGCGGGCTTCGTCTCAATCAGGGCGACGCTTTGCGTTTCGGCTCCCACAATTCGATCTTGTTGTCTTCTGGATCAAGAATCCTCGCTAAGCGGCCATTCGGATCGTCATCGGTGCGCTTCAGGACTGTGACGCCTTTCGCGAGCAGACGGGAGGGAATTGCATCCATATCGTCGACTGCATAGTTGATCATAAATTGACTGGTCGATGGTGCGAAGTATTTCGTCGACACCGGTAACGTGCTCCAGATCAGCGCCGACGGATGCTTGGGCGCATCATAGCGCAGCGCAGCACCTCCCCGACTGCCAGCTGCAGACCAAGCACATCGCGATACCACGTAGCCAGGGCCTTCGGATCCTTCGCCTTAAAGAACACGCCGCCAACGCCAGTGATGTGTCCGGCTGTCTCGGCAGACGCAGATTCACCTGTCACATCAGAGGACCAGGATGGGCCCGACAGGCTTAGAAGCAGGGCTGAAAACACAATGGGAATTCCGATTTTTTTCACTGTCGACTCCTTTTAAATATGCAAATTTTGGTCTTAACCTGATCATCGACTACGTGCCGATATTTGCCATTTTAATTCTAAATCCCCCTGAACAACTCTTAATCTGTAATGTGAAATGACTTAAATTCCTGGATTGGCATCGGGCGTCCGTAAAGATAACCCTGATAAGCATGGCATCCGCAGCTCGCCAGAAAATCACGTTGCGCGGAAGTTTCGACGCCTTCGGCGATGACGCCAAGACCGAGACTTTTGCCGAGAGCGATGATGGTTTTTGCGATGGCGGCATCGTTGGGATCACTTAGCACATCGCGGACGAACGACTGATCGATTTTCAGTTGATCCAGAGGCAGACGTTTCAAGTAGGATAGCGAAGAATAGCCAGTGCCGAAATCGTCCAACGAAAAGCACACACCGCGCGCCTTTAACGCTGACATTTTCTCAATCACTTCGTCAACATTCATGATCAATAAGCTCTCCGTCAACTCCAACTTCAGGCGCTGCGGATTAGCACCCGAGCTTTCCAGCACCGTCAACACTTCATCGACAAAATGGTGCTGCGCGAATTGCCTTGCGCTGACATTGACGGCGATGCTCAAATGAGCCGTTTCTGAAACTGCGGCCCAGTCGGCCAGTTGGACGCAAGCGGTTTGTAGCACCCATTGCCCTAGCGGCACGATTAGCCCAGTCTCTTCAGCAAGCGGAATAAATTCGGCGGGAGACACCACGCCACGCTGCGGATGCCGCCATCGCACCAACGCTTCTACTCCGGTCACACATCCATCTTCCTGCACCTGCGCTTGGTAATAGATCATAAATTGTTCCGCACTGACTGCCTCGCGCAAATCTTCAGTCAATGTGGCACGAGCTGCGACCTTGGCCTGCATGTCACGATCAAAAAACCGAACCGTGTTGCGCCCGGAGTCCTTGGCCTGATAAACCGCAAGATCCGCCTGCTTCAGCAGCTCATCAACCATATCTTCGTATTCCCCGAACAAGCTGATGCCTATGCTCGCAGAGCAATGGTATTCGATCGATTTATGCCGGTCCGCTCCCATTTTCAGTTCCAGGTTGAACGGCTCATTGAGCACAGTAAGAATCTTTTGCGCCACGGTTTCTGCTTGAGAAGCTGCCAGCGTATCGGGTAACAGATCTTCCACCATTACCACGAAATCGTCACCGCCCAAACGTGCCACGGTGTCGCCTTGTCGTACCGAGGATTGGAGCCGCCGCGCCACTTCGACCAGCAAACGATCGCCGACATCATGTCCATGAATGTCATTCAGTGTCTTGAAATTATCCATGTCGATAAACATAATCGCACCTTGTCGACGGCTGCGCTTACACCCCGCCAACGCATGACCAAGCCGATCTACCAGCAGCCGCCGGTTCGGCAACTGCGTCAATACATCATAGAAGGCCAGGGTGTGGATTTTGCTTTCTGCGACCCTGCGTTCGGTGATGTCGGTTGCGACGGAGATCACGTATCTGGCGATGCCTGCGGCATTGCGAACCACCGAGCTATGAACATGAACAAAAATGTGGCTACCGTCTTTGCGGACGTAACGTTTCTCGCGGTCGAAGCTCTTAATTTCCCCATGATTTAGCGCCTCGAGCCCGGCAATGTCGGCCGCCACGTCAAGAGGGTGCGTGATGTCCTGAAAAGCCAATCCAAGCAGTTCTTGCCGGCCATAACCGGTGATGTCGCAAAGCTTCTGATTGACTTGCAGCCAGTGACCGTCCAAACCCAAGCGAGCAACGCCGATCGGTGCATTTTCGAAAGTCGCGCGGTATAGTGCCTCGCCGTCATGGCTTTTTTCCAGCGATTTATCCAGCCCATGCAGCAACATCACCGTTGCGATCGTAATCAGTGAATTAATCAAGGTGAAATTGATCGTGATGATAGTCCAGCGCAGCAATGGGTGTGCTTCAAACCCTTGAATATTTAAGTCGGCGTTAAACAAGTAACCAACGCACAAAAGCGTAAAAGCATTCAGGGCAATTCCAAACAAGGCGGGTCGCAATCCAAGCAGCAGAGCAACCATCACGGGGAAAGCCATCAGATAGATTTCACTCGCAGGCCCTACCGAAAATAGTAGCGACAGCCCAATCAAGTAAATCAGGGCGCAAAAATTCCAGGCACGAGCTCGGTAGCTAAGCCGCCGACTGTGCCAAAGGGCGAACAACCAAGCCACCGCCAATGCATCAGATATCGCGATCGCGGGACGTTTGTCGAACAAGGCGGCAAGTGCACTGGGCACAGCCACGATAGTCCCGAGTATCAGGACCACAAGTAAGATCGTAGACAGGACATAATTACGCCATTGCGCAATATCCCCGAGTTCACTCTGCGGCGCGATGATGAGTCGACGTATGGACTGAATCAGCATGATGATGCCGTCTCCCCTTCCAATATCTAAGCACAAAACGATGCGGCGTTACATTGAAAAGCGGAACATGCTTAATCTAATTCAAGCTAATAGTTTCAGGGCTTGATGGTCCATGGCAGAGCTCCTAATAAATTCTTTATTAGAGTTGCCAGATACTTGCTATTTTTAACAGGGAAACCCGTCTGCTATTCCACCAACCGGCCACATTATTAGCCAATCCGGATTACGCGTTAATTTCCGAACAGGCGGCAAAAAGCCAGCACCTTATTAGTCTATTCCAAATCGATTAATGATCAAGGCTCGAATTGCACTTGGCGTAGCGAGCGGGTTGAATCCCGCTTTGTGAAAAAAACATAAAATTCCGTATTAAATCAAATGCTTAGTTTATTTTTATTATTTGCCAATTTTATTTTTTTGACTCCGCTTGCTCCACCGAAATCCTGCAAATATCTAGTTGGTATGCTGGAATTACCCCACAACTTTGTGCCCCTACTTGCAGCTATCGCCACTCGTGCTCTTGTTTTGTCACGAGAAATGGCTAGCGAAGCAAGTCCACTAGCCATTGAAGCAAAAAATTTTGTGAGGCCTGAACAAACATGGGCTATCCCAAGCAAGGCAAATTCATTGAAACGCTCAATCTCGTTGTTTTACAGACTACGCAGACTAGTTTCCTTGCGTATTAATATCAAAATCAAAAGCAGACATGCAATTTGCTCCATCCACATACTCAACGTTCACAGTATCAAACCGTTTTGCACTCCTGGTAAAGAGCCGACTGAGATTAGCGTGACGGGTTCCATGCGGATCATGGAACAATTCCCATCCCATATTTGTGTGTTCAATAGCTTCCGAAATTTTTTGCAAATCAATGCACATCGGAAGGGCAAATGGATTAGACGAGTTTTTTAGATTCCACCATCTAAACCCAAAACCTGTACTGTTTGGCCCGACTGTAATTCCCAATGAAAAAGACCAATCAACTCCTACCTGTATGTAAGACTTGTACCATCTACTTTTTTTCCGTTGATGGGTGGACTCCTCATGGAGCGATTCAGGCCCCACTTCGCCTGGATTACCCATTTTTATGCCGAAAATAGCTTCCACTTTCTCTTTGGATAATTCCTTAGCCGGTATTTTTAGCACCTGCATCAACTTGTCCTGCATCTCGTCAGGTGTAAAAGAAAAGGGGGATTCCCGCTTAATTGAAGCTTGATTCTGGGAGTTATTTCCGCTATTTACCGTCGATCCAGTTTGATCGTTTTGAGCTATCGCCGCATTAAATGGGACGAATACAATTAGGCATAGCGATGCTAGAAACATTGATCTCATCGATGATTGACCTGTTTATTCAACTGTTCAAATTGCCGGGTAACCTACCTGGCTTCCGAGGACACGTTGTCGCGCCGATTAACTGCTCGTTGTAGCATCATGCGAGATAAGAGCTTATGAAACGGCATGATGGTACACAAGTAGATTCTTCCAAAGAGACTGTTAATTTTAACCAAGGTTGAAATCGTCACTTCTGATCCCTTCAGACTCGGTTTAATACTTATCCAGATCCGAAAATCCAGATGCTTGTCGTCACCACCAACGACGACTTCAGCGCCCGTATTTGAAATAATCGGAAACACGTCAATCTTCCCCAGCCCGCGATCGCTAAAGTCAATACTGGCCCTTAGTCCGAACGGAGCCACGATTCTGTTACGCAAGGTCATCAGACATCTGGCCATGTGTGGCGGATCGGCGAAGGCGGCGCGCGCTGCTTGTGCGGCGTCGACGTAGGTTCGATCTGCCTGACCGGAATAACCATCGGCGAAATCAATGTGCGACAATCCCGACGCACGAATTGCCGCTGTCGGCGCGGGAATCAACAAAACTTTGTTTGTCATGAGTATCCTCTGAAAGTGGTGTGCGGTTAAAATCTTGAAAATATACAGCTTCGATTTCTCAATTCTAAAAACAAAGATCTACGCAACCGTCCCCTTTCCGTCTTTTTCCGTTCAGATACTACATGACGGTTGCCGTTTGTAAACATGCATGGCCAGCATGGTCATTTAAAAATGGGAAAGCGCCCGTTTAATGGATGCGTAGGCCAACGTTATTCTATGGTGGACGGATAGGTGGTATCGGATTTTATTTAATCCTATTCAAGAATTTTTAAAATAAAATTTGCTTAACTGGCGGCTCGCGACGGTAGGATGACCCAAGTAGTTTTGCCAAATTCAATGGTTAAATCAGCGCTGAACTACCGTTTGAGTTCTAGAGACTTGAGATTAGAATTCGACTCTTGAGACTAAAATCTTGAACAGCAAGGAACCGACAATATGAGTAGTCAATTACCTAAACCTTTTGAAAAACCGTGGTTCATCGTGAACTGTGTGGCGTTATGTATTGGGATCTATGCCATGATCTTTCATCATGCCACTGTAATTTTCGGTATTTCAATGATATCTTTCGCTGCACATGCCATATATAGCGGCCATTTCTCATTGAGAAATACAGACTACTCGAGAAGGGAAGATTCGGGAGCATTTTGGATGAGTGTTTTCGCCTATACCTGCATTGGTCTTTTTTTTTGCCTCATCAGGAAGCTATAAATAAATCAGTAGACTCACCTCTCAATTAACACCCGGCTAGATCTGGTGCAGCCGCGTTGATCAAACTCGTAACCTGTAATCTGAAATGACTTGCAATCGCAGGGTGTATTACAAGCTATGAATTAGCTTGTACGCCTTACCACGTTGGCTACAAAATATAGTCGCAGTGAATCTGCAAACTTTCGGTAGCATTGCGATGAATCTGAAAGCCTTCTTCTCTCAGGGCAGCTTGAATCTGTGCAAGGCTCACCGCGCATTTCCTCGTGCGGTGCTGCTGCCAGAAAAGCGGCGTAAATACCCCTAGCGGCAACATCCGCATGCGGCGTCCATTGATAAGAAACGAAACGTCGACGTGCGTGCCATCGATATCGTGCCCATTGCTGCCAAAGATATCCATTATTTCAGTACGCCTACCCGGATAAAGTAAGCAAAACAATCTGACGCCTAGTGCGCGAAAATGAATACGCGTAAAACCAAGACTGGATGCTCGTCGTTCGTAGCCGCGCGTCAGTATCAGACCAATCTCAGCAGGTAATTTTGCTTGGATTGTCTGGAGCTTACTCAGAACCTGTGAATCTATTTGCACCTGCCGAGCAGGCCAACGTGGCCGAATCTGTAAACCGGCATTGAATCCGCGAGATAGGCTAAGCAAAGTCAAATGTCTCACCTTTCGATAGTTATTAACTCGTAACCTGTAATGTGGAATAACTTGCAACCGTGTATTAGCCAAAAGCGTAATACACCCGATTGCAAGTTATTACAGCTTACTCTTTAAATACCTTATTTCAATACAACTCACAATTCTGTTGCTTGCCATTCGATGGAATCTCAGTGACAGTTAGTCCATCGTTAGATACACGCACACTGTACCTGGTTACAATCCACCAACCTCCTTTTCGAGGGTCTTCATTCGACATTTTCAGGGGCCCTACATGCACTTAACTCAAACGAAACCGCACCAAAATACTCTTCCTGCTTATTTTGAAGATTGACTGCTTCCTCAGATAATCTTCCCGCCAATTTCCACTGAGTAAATCTTGCCGATGTCCATAAAGTATTATTTGCAGGCCCTTCAGTGACGACACTTCTGACGATATAAAGTTGAGATTTCGGACAAGATTTTGCCTCAGTTCCTGGATCACATTCACCTAAGTCAGATGACCGAAATACTCTGACTTGCAATCCCGATCTTAATTGAATCTCTTCCAACAACTCTAGAGATGCCAGCATATTTGCAAAGTTCTGATCCTTGCTGGCCTCAATTACTGCAGCCTTCGCATCACAAAAAAGTGAACCTAATATTGCGACTACAAGGATGACAATTATTCCAATCGATTCAAAATGTCAAAACTTACTTAAATTCATATGGACATCTCTATTGAAGTTAGCCCACGTAGCCTATATCAAGCAACCTTTTTTTCAAGTGCATCTCGTTCTCGCCAGCGCACAGCATAACTCTCGGCCATATCAACGCTCTTGCGTTCTACGAGAAAAGAGTAAGCGCGTTCGCAAGCTGGTTTAGTCGCTTGTGGGTCAAGTTGCATCGAGAGATCCAGAAGCGCCAAGCCTTCCTGCTCACCTTTATTGAGTCGTGCAATCCCTTCAAAATACAAGCCAAGCGCATGATTAGTATTGGCGGCATTAAAATCTGCCCACGCGGTACGAATGTCTGTCTCTGGTTCCAGACGCATTAAGAGATTCAGCATTTCAAACTGGCGCTCAGTATCACGATGCGGCATGCTTTGCAATTCTTGCAATCGCATCTGCTGTTTATGGATTTCAATATGACGAGTCCCCCAAGACGGAGCGACTTGTTTAGCCCATTGTTCTTGCAGCTCTATCCTCAGTGATTCCAGTGACTGAGCAAACCAAACGCTACTCGCAGGCTCCTCTAATATAGTTGGCGGCAAGGTAAGCAGTTCCTCCTCCTTGTTTGCAATACTTACAAGACGCTTACGTAATGTAGGATGAGTATCGGCAAAGTGCCCTTCCTTGTCCAACGCATCTTCCAGCCAGCGAACCATCTGAGTCTCTTCCGGCGCTATCGATGTCGAAGAAGCCCACCGCTGCAATAAATCGTTGGGTGGTGTGGAGTTCTCATTCACCTGTTTGAACGTATTTTCCAAATACTGACGAAATCTTGGCGCGATGATATTTACACGCTTGAGTGCACGGGTAGCGTTATGCGAGCCGACAAGCTCGGCAGATGCTGCGTCAGCTCGATACTCGTCAGCACGCGCCAAAACAAATGTATAGGCATTGAAATAGGATGCATACCACCGCACCATTGGCGAAATCAGGCGACTCAACCAACCTTGAAAGTGTGAAATATAGGCTTCTACTGTCGACCATGTATGACGCAAACGATAAATAAAAGCAGAAAAGCGCCCATGAGATCCTGCTAAATGCCCGTATTCATGCGCAACGACTGCCAAAGCCTCATCGGGAGTCATATATTCTAGAAGCGGTAACCCTAACAATAGGTAATTCCGCGGCCAACCAAAGAGTCCCAATGCCGGTCGCTGAACAACAGCCGCATTAACATCATTAATAAGCAAAACATGGTGAACCCGAGGCCCATCCATCTGGCTGCGCATATTGTCTAACGCAGCAAACAATTGAGGTGCTTCGGTTCGATTGATTTCACGGCCAGTTGGTGCTGGCATACGGATGAACAATGCCTGCACAGAAGACTTCAATGTGAACCAAAATGGTAATGCAAGAAGAATCAAAAGCTTTCCAAGCTTTAATAAAAGAATGAGCGCCGCACCCCCCGTAAATACCATGGCGGCAGCAAAACCTACTACGAGAACTAAACCCAAACCGACTGCTGCCAGTATAAGAGCAAGAATTCCGAATCCGACTAACGTAAGCATTATTACTTTCAACCGATATCGCGTCGGCGTAGCAGCACTCTCTTGCTCAAGGCGCGTCACCATGCTCTTAAAACGGTCCATTTCCATTTAAATTATCTCCCTGTGATTTTGATATTTCATTCAATTTATTATTTGATTTATTAAAAAATTTTAACGATATGATCTATGACCCTAACTCGTAACCCGTAATGACTTGCAATCGTAGGATCTATTAGCGAATAAGCGTAATACACCAAACAGTTAATTAGCTTAAATGCTTCTTAATTATATTTATCGATGATTGACGGATTAGGCTTTATTACAAGCTACGCGAGCTGCAAGTTAATCTTAACGTAAAAATTTGCCAGCTTTTGCTTCAAGAAGCCTAATTAGCTCAGGTTGCATATATTCGTATTCATCAGGGATTTCCAAACAGATTACACGCTTACCATTGAGATAGGATCTAAATTTAGCGGAAAGCTTACTCCTATGAGGCTTCTCCATCACAAATATTATATTCGCCCAAGCTAACTGCTCCGGTGAAAGCGAAACGTTGGCATCGTTGCCGAGACCAGCAGAATCGGTCTCTACGTCTGGCCACGATGAAAAGATTTGCTCCGCCGTTGGACTACGTAGCCTGTTTTGAGTGCAAATGAATAATGCGCGTTTCAAGTTAACCTGCCTAATTGTTAGGAACTAAGTGATGGGATTGACTTAAAAGTGAGTCGCTATCGATCATCATGATATGAATTTCGAATTCCCGGCGGATTGGGCTGGAGCTTCGCCAGCCCAACCTTCTTTAATTAATAATGACGATCATTGAATACATAAGCCACCAAGTAATTTGGTGTTTTGCGTTTTTTACTGTTGAGTGTTGGGCTGATGAAGCTCCAGCCCAACCTGCAATGGTCGGTTTCAAGAACTTCCTCAACTGTCCGGATAGCTCGTAGACCGTATTTTTCCTGCACACTCTTTCAATCGGGTCGTCAGAAGATTGTATTTATGATCCGACGTGTCCCGCAATGCTAAGACACGTGACGATAGCATATCGTCGTATGGTTCAGGCTCGCCGAACTGACTAACAGTTAGATCCCATTTAATTCCGTTTATCCTGTTGTAGAAATGTGTTCCGCCTGATGTTTTGGTGGAAAGTATTTCTCCGCCAAAGTAGTCTTGGACAATCAGTGATGTCACGCTGCAATGGTTTTTAGCGGGGGATTGCGGTGACAATGAATCCGGTGGACTTGCAGTGTCGCTCACCCAAACTTGGGTGAGAGCACGAAAGAGGTCCTTTGGGGTCGATAACTGCGGATTATTTGTAGGCATTCTGGTTTCCAATTCCATTTTATTTAAATTCTTGAAAAATCAAATTTCGAAATTCTATTGACTGGTTGCTCCGTGCCTCCGATTCCGAGCATTCGCCAAAATATGCTGACCGGCTCTTGATCTTCACATTCCGGCCATACACAAGGAAAAGACAATAATTTAAAAATTAAATACTAGCAACATTTTAATCATTGGTCGTAGCTGGGGATACAACTGGCAATCAACATTTCGCTCTGAACGCTAGATGTGTGCCCACTAAGGAATTTCTCCCAAAGGATCTTCAGCTCGTATCTATGGACTCCATCCGATTTGCAAGGTAAAAATCGGGTGGAGTCCATAGATACGAGCAATCGCTTACGCATTTGGGGGCGATGTCAGATTCCTCTGGACTTAGCGAAACATCAGATTAATATGGATGAGAGGTCTGTCGGTCAAAACCGTCCACTTAGTCTGGCAGCACGACATGGTGGAATATTAAAGGGAATAGCATATGTTACGCAGAAACTTTATTCAATCTGGCTTGATGGTTGGTTTATCGATGTCGTCAGGACTTTCATTGGCAGATACAGCGCCAGCGCCGTTTGTACTGCAGGGAACAGAGATTAGCGGGAAGAGACTCGACCTGAGAGACTTTTCGGGTCTGACCGTTCTGGTCAGCTTTTTCACCTATGACTGCGATGTCTGCACTGACGATTTGAAACTGATGCGCGAATTCTATTTCAATAACCGGAAAAAGAAATTCATGCTGCTTGGTGTTAATTTGGACACCAACAAGAAAGATCTTGACGATTACAACGAGCTGACGACGCAAGCATACCCCAAGGATCAGCGATTTCCGACCGTATGGCGAAATGCAGCAGGCCATAAGGACAATTTTGGAAATATCAGTGTCAAGCCAACTCATTTTGTACTGGATAGTAAAGCACAACTAAAATTCAAACGAGAAGGCAAGTTTCAACCAGAAGATTGGGATAACTTATGGCTTGCTTTATAGGCTATTTCAACAAAGCATCTGGCCCATGAAGTGGATCGCGGTGCCCCTAATTTCACGCAGACTGGAGTATTTCAATGATCGCAAATCGCAACGCCAGCAGACTTGCTTCTGCATGGATAGTATCCACCTTACTTATCACCGGCTGTGCCAGTTCGCCAAGCCAGATATCGTCGGAAAAATTCATCAAACTGCCGTTGGTGCCAGGATGGTTTGAAGGAAAACGCGTGTGGTATGTCACAACGGATATGTCGGACCACGCAATGGCAACAGGGGGCAACGCAAACTTTGTACCGTCGCTTGCCAACGCGTTACCGCCCGATCCTCCTGTACCCGGAACACCGCTTTCGATAGACCGGATTTACAAGTTTATGAATTTCGATCAGGGAAGCGTGCTTCCGTCTATACCACAACCGTTAGGCGGAGCTAACAGCAACCGCGAATATAGTCCGTTATGGCAGCTATATGCTGTGTATTGGCAACCAGGAAAAACTCCTCACGAGCTGCACTCAGAGAAGGAAGTCCTTGAGGCACAAGACAGTGGCTTAATCCGCATCAAAGCGTTGCGCATTATTGTGAATTGCCCAGTAATCAAAGTTGAAAATGCGCTGCTTCCTGGCGCTGAATTGCCCTGACGTCAAAAATCAAGAATTATTTGGAAGGCAATGAGATTGAGTTAACGCTTCAACTAACTGAAATTAACTTTTGAATGTTATCTGTTAATGACAACCATCAGGCAAAAGCTTTAATTCGATTGAGGAGTCGTTTATGCACGGTTAGCGTATGGGCTCGCGCATTTGGCGTTTAACGTTGATTTGGCCAACTCGTTGGGCTAGCGCAGCCCAACATTCTTTACTTAATCATGACAATCATTGAATACATAAGTCGCCAAGTAATTTAGTGTTTTGCGTTTTTTACTGTTGAGTGTTGGGCTGATAAAGCTCCAGCCCATACATGGACGCCTCCCGCTTGCAAGTACAATTTGCAAATAATGTCATGACATAGTCGATTGCAGCCATACATTCGGTCTTTAGCGCAGCTACTTTTGTATGAGCTGCTGACGCACGATGAA
>NZ_PUGF01000014.1 GCF_002976435.1 Solimicrobium silvestre
TCCAAACCAATCATTTTTACGGTAGTATCCATTTCGGACTCCTTCTCTTGATTGTCGCTTGCCAGCCCACCTGGCTCGCTAGGCACATTATGATGCCGTTTTCAGGAGGGTGGAGTCCATTTCATTAACGTGGTTCAAGCGGCTGATCATTCGCAAGACTATCGATGATAGAGAACAACTCATCATCAAGCATGGCGCGGTACTGGCCTTTACTCTCGCGCTTATAGTCACGCTTGAACTGCCCGGTCCATTCAATCGTCCGCATGCAGTGATTTTTTCAGCTCATCAATACTGCTGGCGCGCGGCAGGTTCCCTGCCCGCGCTTCTCGCATCGCTGCGACGGTGGTGGCATTCGGAATTAACGGATCAAATGGCAGCGCATGTTCATACGCAATCTTAGTCAATAAAAGCCTGACCGCATCCGATATGGTCAGTCCCATTGCAGCCAGGACCGCGGCGGCTTCTTCTTTAATAGCTCCGTCAATCCGAGCCTGTACCAGCTGATTTGCCGCCATGATTGCTACTCCCTTAATTTATGTGAATTACATTGTAATGCACATAAATTGAAGCAGCAATGTCACAATCTAAAAAGCCAATCGACAAAGATTGGCTTTTTACTTGATAGTCTAATCGCATGAATGTAATGAGCCCCCACCCCTGTAGATCCTAAGCCACCGCTCTCATATAATACGAAGCGCGCTTACCTGGCGCTAAAAACTCAAAAATCTCTGGTGACAATTGATGAGGGCTAATGGTTTTGGTAATGCTCACGTCCACTTCCTGCTCAAGATCAATCAGAATAGCTTCGTTTTTTGCCGTGGCAGGGTCATAAACCAGCACTGTAGGCTTTAATGGCCGCTTGGTATTGACTGCAACCACCATCCCGATAATCCCGTTGGAAAGCAGCACAATAGTCCCTGGCGGATAAACTCCCAAACAATGCACCAGCGCGGTAAGCGCCTTGCCATCAAACCGGGTGCGCTGTTGCGCATAAATCAATGACAATGATTCGTGCGGAGTGCGCGCTTGCGCTGAATTAATGGGGTTACATATTTCATCATAAGCGTCAGCAACTGCAACAATGCTCGCCAGCGGTGAAAGCTGCTTATCACGTAATTTAGCTGGATAACCAGATCCGTCGATGCGTTCATGGTGCTGCCACACAATCAATACCGCCTCATAAGGCAATTGCAATCTATTGCAAATATCGACGCCTTGTTTGCAATGTTGATGCATCGTCGCAGCTTCCATTGTTGTTAATGGCTCACTTTTTTCTTTAATCCGGCGCGGCGCATCGGTGCAACCTACGTCATGGAACAAGGCACCTAAGCCAATTAATTTAATATCCTCAAGTGAGCGCCCCATTTCTTTCGCCAAAATCATCGACAACACCGCCACATTCAACGCATGTGTGTAGATATCACTGCCATTTTTATGATCGATCATTAAATGGATCGCAATTTCCGATTCCATCAGCGTCGATTCGGCCATTTTGCCCACCATGCTGCCCGCTTGCTCTGCAACTGCGGCCGGATTCGCAAACATGTTTTGCCACATTAGTTTTAATGCCCGCAAAGCGGCGGCAAACTCACGCTCACAAGCAAGAATTTTTTCACCTTGCTGCGCCATGCGGTCGATCAATTGATGTTTTTCTTTGAAGATGGTGCCATCTGGCGCTTCAATAACAGCTTCAGCATAAATAACTGGATCGGCTGCGTTTTTGGCAGCAACAGGAGCCGTCACATTAGGGTCGTTGGCCACCTCAACTGGATAACAATCACTTTTATTTGGTGTATAGCGTATCCGCTGCAAACCCAAGCCGCGAATGGTGTCAATTTGATCTGTTTTTTCTATTTTAAAACTGGAAAATGAAAAAGGATGTTTGGTCCAATTTAAATCCAGATGCACATAGAGCCCAACACAAAGCTGGTCAGGCATGATGTAGCTGTCTCGACGTGGTAAGTTTTGCATTTATTCCTCGCATTTAATGGAATAGCGATTCATTTTTTGCACGAAAACCAAGTTCTATTTTCGTCATGCGCTTCGTCAATATCAGCCATCCTGCGCAGGCAGCTAAGTTTGTATCGCAGAACTTAGTGCATGAAGGTATTTTGCATGGTAGTTCGCCATACTGCTATGCCCTAAATAGGGCATTTTTAAGGGAATTTACAAAATAAAATGGTCGCTTTTACACAATAAATAAAGAAAGAATAAGTAAACAATTATCCAAAAAACCAAGAACGTAACTAAGCGACAAACTTTATTTTTTGGGGTACAAAATTAACTGAGTGCAACGGAACAGAGCAATGGTTTGATCGGTCGCCTTATTTTTGACTATCGCATCCCAAACCTGAGTGGTTTTACCTAAATGCACCGGCTTGGCAACGCAATAAATCACACCTTCGCGCGCGGTTCCTAAATGGTTCGATTTCAATTCAATCGTAGTAAAACCTGTGGCTCCTTCAGGCAAATTCGCCATACAACCATAACCGGACGCGGTATCGGCCAAAGTCACCACACTACCGGCGTGTAAATAGCCATTCGGTGCCAGCAAAAAAGGCTGGATCGGCAACTCAGCGCTAACTTCACCATTTTCTACCGAGGTAATTGAAATTCCCAGATGGGCGGTTAAGGTGCCAACACCAAATTGATTCAGGCTCTCTGAAGTAATATTTATTGACTTGCTCATGATGAAGATCTCTTTCTATTTCGTGAAAAATTTGTACTTATTTACACATTTAAATAAGCTAAAATATGTGCGCATAAAGTCGTTGACGGTTCTTTGGCGAGGCTGTTTTTTTTACTGAGTTTGCTACTTCAGCTGCAGTAAAACACCTCTAAAACGCAGTGACTTTGACAGCGCGGTAATTTTGCCGTGATTTTACCTTAGCAGAAGTTTGTTGGTTATGACAAACTGCCCGCACGTTGAACCTTTATATAAAAAATACCGAGAAAAGTATGTACAAGACCACTAAATTGCTCGCGTTGATATTGTCGTTATCCTTGCTGGTTGCCGGCAATGCTTATAGCAGCCCGACTACCTCATCCAAGCATTCTTCAACCAGCCATTCCACTTCATTTGGTTCATTTGGTTCCAGCAAAAAAGCGCAAACCACGCCTGCAGCAAGTACAGAAAGCACCACAAGCACTTCGAGCACACCTAGCACGCCTAGTGCCGATAAAAGCGTCGGCTTTGGCTCATTTGGTTCTGGTAGTGCAGCGACCGGCACGGGGAAATCAACCTCTGTCCTTTCAAAAAATTTAGATCAGAATCAAGCCCAACAAAATGCATTAACCACATTAGATGCACGCAATGCTCAGCACGCTGGAGTGGCTGGCACAACTACAGGAACAACTGCGCCGCTGGCCAATGGCACTACGCTGCCACCTGCCCAAGGTTATCCAACTCAACCGGTACAAACTGTGGTGTACCGGGACAGCCCAGTTTCCAGCAGTTGGTATTGGTTTGGAATGGGTTCGATGTTTGGACATCATTCCGACACTAATGTGTATGTGAATGGCGCAAATCAGCAAAACGGCCAAGCCGGTTATCCGACCAATACCAATGACCCGAATGGCGTCGCTTATCAAGGACAGCCGCCAAAAAAATCAGGCACATCATGGTTGGTTGTGGCTATCTGGTTAATTATTGGCGCCGCACTAATTGGCTTGGCGTGGTCGTATTTTACGCGCGCCAAAGCACCTGCTAAACCAAGTAACTATTCGTTGTAGAGCTTCACTAAGCTTAGGGTCTATTAACATTCAAGAAGGATTTTTATGAGTTGGAAAGACGCTTTTCAATACGGCAAAGCTGTACTGGCAAATCACGGCGTTGAAGCAGCCAAAGATGCGCCTCGTGCGGATGATGCATTGCCACTCGGTGCTCGCATCGGCGCTTTAATCAAGCTGCAGCAGTCGCCTTTTATTCGTGCTAACGCGAATGGCTCGTTAATTGCCATGCCGGATCAAGCTGAAGCGACAATACGTGCTATCAGCCACGTTAAACTTAACCTGTCCGGACAGCTGTATCGCTACTATTTGTCGCTGGGCGATTCAGACGATGAAGCAGAAATTTTTCTGCAGTTATTTCAAGATGAGCACGGTGCGATTAGTGAGCTCATGTACTGCACTCGGCTGACCCGTTTAATTCCGCAAACGGCCGAAGAGCAAGAAGCGTATACCGGCGAAAGTGGTTTTGGTTTAGGTGAAAAAACTTACGCCATCTGGAAGGAACAATTAGCGGATTTAGGTTATAGCGAAGCGGAACTCAGCGCGGTTTTTGGAGATGCAGAGAACGTGGAATACCGTCGTGATGTAGGTGCCGCTAATGTGGATTTTGTGACGCCATTTAATGGCATCGAAACGCGTATTGATGACACCGCAGGCGAGCACGGATTAAAGCAGGAAATTTATTTTATGCCTTACGTACGGAATTTAGCGGATGGCCTTGAATATTTATTAATTAGTACCGAGATAGTGGAAAGCCAAAACGGCGATTCGGATAAACGCGCCATTCATGTCAACTTTATGATTGGCTTAGCATTAGAAGCAGAACGTGTTGTGATTCAATAAAATTTTTATTTAAAAACTATTTACCACTAAGGGAATATCATGAGCAATACCAGCGGATGGAGTTTGACAGCACGTTTAATTTCTAAACATTTTGGCGTGTTAGGCGATAAATTATCAGAAACCATCGCCAATTTTGACCCGGAAACAGCAACCGAAGCGGACCGTGATCGCTTGCAGGGCACATTGCGTGAAACAGCGCAAAAATTAGCCGCGGCACGCGCTTCTTTTGATAAAGAACATTCCGATGTTGTGAATCTGCAAAACCTGATCGCCACCGATTCAAAAGCCACTGAAACATTAATGGCGCGCCTGCAAGCCGGCACCATTAGCGAAGCTACCGTGACTTTGTTTTGCGATGAATTGGAAGCCAATAAAGCTAAATTACCGACTGAACAGCAACAAGAAATCGACGCTAAATCTTACGCTGACGAGCTGCAACAAATCGTTGACGGCTTATCCAAGCAATTAGCCGACTTCGACAGCGCCGCTAAAAAAGCCATGCAAACATTGGCCTCGGCGCAGGCGCAAAAAGATTTGCAATCGATGCGCATGGAACGTCAAAGCGAGTTGGATGGTTTAAAAGGTTTAGGCGGACAATCGACTGCATTGAGTGCATTAACAAAACGCGCACAAAGTGTTAGCAATGAAGCTGCCGGGTTAAAAATTGTGGCAGATATTGGTCAAAAACCACTCGACCAAGCCGCCGAAATTGATGCTATTCGTAAATCCGTTGCGCAAGCTGATACCAGTGGAGAATCAGCATTGGATCGTTTGAAACGCTTGTCGGCGCACTAATCGCTTCTACCTGATGTTGAAATAAAGTGGGCACAGTGTGCCCACTTTCCGTATGTGCAGCATATCCACCATAAAATAAAATGAATAAAATTGAGACAAATCCTGTAGTCGCATCAGCGCATGTTGGTCGCGCCTTTGGTGCCATGATATTTAGCATTTTCGGCGCAGTCTGGCTTGCCGCCTGGAGCCTGCAAGCACTCCCAAACAATTATTTTCCGCTCGGGTTAATTGCTATTTGTGCTTTGCTTATTTTCACGCTGGCATATCGGCGTTATCAGCAGTATCTTCCAGAGTCAAAAGCGCTCGCCGAATCACCTGCCAGAAAAAGAATAATGCGCCAATTTAATATTATTAACGCAGCTCAGTGGGTCGCGATCCTCATTATTGTTAATGTACTCAACAACATGGGCTTATCTTCTTGGGCAATTCCAACGGCGATATTTATTATCGGCTTGCATTTTTTACCGCTAACCCACATTTTCCGCAATCCAGCCCATTACGTCACCGGTATGGCAATGTTATTGCTTGCGGTGTTTTATCCGTTATTAATGGTAAATGGTGGGAACAATCCGGCAGGTTGTCTTGGTGCTGGGCTTATTTTATGGGTTAGTGCAGTTTGGGCAGTAACAGCTAACTCAACTATTGCACAAGTCAGATCGGTGCAGTAATACCGACCTGATTTACCTTCAATAATTAAAGTACCCGTTATTTTCTTTGTGCGTCAATATCAGCCAGACATTCCAAACCGCGCTGGCTGATTTGCGTGCCTTCCGGACTACTGCTGATATAGCTTTTTTTACCGAGAAAAGCGGCAACATCAGCGGATAACTGCGCTTGCGGATTACTCTGCACGGCGCGCAAGCCGTCAATACATTGCTTAGCAAACAGTGCTGCATTGCCCTGCTCGGTCAACTCTAACTGACCGTCTTTGCGATAGCTGGCTAATTTAATGCCACATAAACGTTTGGCGTTTCTGTTCACACAGGCAGTTGGCTTAACATTTTTTGATAAACGGCTAATCTGTTCTAGCGCGTCAAATTCATCAATACTTAAATCTTTATTCATGGCAGTTCCTGGTGTTGTGTTGCTGTCTGCATGATGGATTTTTGCATGACAAGAAGCGGGATTATAACTGAACGTGGTTCAATCATTGGTTTGGTTATGACGTGCAAAACTTAAATATTCTGTTTTTGCATGCCGCAATATAAATATTGCAAAATATGAGGGAATATATGAAAAAAGTGTTTTGCTCGAAAAAAGCAGGCTGAACTAGCGAGTTGCCAGCCCATCCTGCCGATTTTCAATCAAACCCTAAAGCCTGATACTTACTTAACAGCCGTAACCACAGAAACGGGAGTGCTTCCCACGGACAGAACTGTAACGGTGGCAGGCAAAGCGCCTGTGGCGGTAAGTTGATATACCGAAATGTTGTTATCGGTACTATTGACCACATAAACGAAAGCGCCGGAAGGATCTACGCTGACTGAAGAAGGGGTATTACCTGTGGTAGCAGTTCCAATGCTGCTTAAGGCACCAGCAGCGCTAATACTGAAAGCTGCGACATTATTACTAGTTGAATTGGCTACATAAGCAATTTTTCCGGATGCAGAAACAGCAATCGATACCGGTGCATTACCGCCACTCGCCACTGTCGTCGCCACGCCTAAAGTGCCAGTTGCCGTAACTGGGTAGCTTGAAATAGTGCCATCAGTTGAATTGGTCACATACACATAAGCACCATTCGGTGCAGCGCTGATAGCGGAAGGCTTATTCCCAGTTGCAGCAACTACGCCAAGACTGGTTAAAACACCGGCGGCATTCACTGAATAACCTGAAATAGTGTTGTCAGTGCCATTCGTTACATACGCATATTCGTTACTAGAATTAGAGATCACAGCAATGCCAGATGGCGCATTTCCGGTGGTAGCTGTACCAGCACTACTTAAAACGCCATTAGCATTAAAGGTGTAACTAACAATGGAATTGCCCGCAGTCACCAAGAGAAACTTACTCAGAGGGTCAACTGCTAGCGCATTTGGCGCATTACTCAACAACACGGCAGGGCCTGCGCTCACCAGTAAGCCCGTAGTCAGGTTGCCTAAGTAAGAAGAAATGCTTTTGTCAGTGGAATTAGCAACAAAGGCAAATCGACCAGTTGGGTCCATCGCAAAAGCAACTGGCGAATTTCCAGTTGTAACTGAAGGGCCTGCGCTGCTTAATGCGCCGTTAGTTGCGTTAATTATGTAAGTTGCCACCGAACTTCCACCGGAACTGGCCACATAAGCAAATTCAGGCGCTACACAAGTCAAGGTAATATTAGTTACATCCGATGAAGCGACCGTTCCGGTTGCATTGGCTAAGGTGCAGCTTTGCGCCGGCAAACTTGGGGAAGTTAACATCGTGACCGAGTAAGTCGAATTACTCGACAATTGGCTAGCGAACGTAAACACGCCATTACCGGTTATTGCCAAATTATCAGCAAGGTTGTCTTGCAAAACAACGCCGCCGCCAACTAGGCCGCTGACAGTCACTTTGATGTTGTAGTTGTTCGTCGTCGACTTGCCTTTACATCCTGCCAATAATAATGTGCCGCAACAAGCCAGTAAAACCAGCAAATTCTTTATGCTTAAATTCATCTTCAACCTTTGGGCTATTGAGTTTCGTTGTGGACAAGAATTTTAGCTGATATTTATGCTGAGCAAACTCTTTTCCTTGTATTTTCCTTGCAATTAAGATGAATTTTTAGCTAGCTACTAAAAATGCTGCTCAACTAACATTTATTGAAATTTAGCACTAGACTGTAAAAAACAACTTGTTCAACTAGCTAGACTGGGCTTATCACCCACCAGTCCTATATTCTCAAACCACCAAATAGCACACAAACTATGGGCTTACGCGGAAAAATGTTTGGTTTGTTCTTGATTGGCTTCGGTCTGATGACGATCATCGTCATGACATTACTTTACAGCAATCTCCTGCACGGCTTCATGGCAATTGAACGCACGCAAGCAACGGAGCAAATGACCCAATTGGCGCGCAATTTGGATAGTGAGCTAGATCGCCTCAATCAAATCAATGGTGATTGGGCCAACTGGGATGACATGGTTAGCTACACACAACAGCCCACCCATGGTTTTATTGAGCATCAGCTCAACTCTGCGGAACTGCAAACGGTAGGGCTAAAATTTATCTTTATTCTAGACAAACAGGACAACATCTTATTTTCGAATGCCACCAACCTGGTGACTGGCGCGATGGAAAGCGCGTCCACCTTTGATCCGATATTAGCCAATATAAAAGTGCGACTTCATCCTGAATCCGCCCCTGATAATGGCCGGACTTGCGGACTAGATAACTCCACGGCAGGCCCGGTGTTAGTTTGCTGGCAGCAAATTCATCAAACCGATCATAGCGGTAAACCAATGGGCTGCCTCGTCGTGGGGCAACTGCTAAACAGTACTATTTTGAAACGGATACAGGATCAAAGCGGCCTTAAGTTTGAATTAATGCCACAAACTATCCGCGCCACTGAACCGCCACATAGTATAAAAGCCAGCATAGAACCAGAAATGCTCGAATTTAGCCAGAGCGCGCCGAACATTTTAAGCGCGCACCTTTATAACATCGTCGGCCAACCTATCCTAATAGCTCGCCTGCAATTTTCCAGAGAGGTCGGCCAGTTAGGTAATGACATCATTTGGAAAGTAATGCGAGTAGTACTGTTGGTGACCGCATTAACTGGCTTAACCTTACTGGCAGGAATACATTTTTTAGTGATACGCCGGTTACGAAAAATGAAAATTGAATTGAACAGTATTTGGCGTAACGGGCGCTGGGCTGGGCGTTTGGATACGCCAAAAAATAAGGATGAATTAAATGAGCTAGCCCATTCCATTAACCGGATGCTAGCGCTGATACGCAAACAAATGGGCATACTGGAATCAATCGCTCACACTGATGCGCTCACCCAAATAGCCAATCGGCGCGCCTTTGATCAACGCATGGCGATTGAAATGTCGCTGCATAAGCGTAACCAGACTCCGCTGTCCCTGCTTTTGATTGATGTCGATTATTTCAAACGTTATAACGACTATTACGGACATCCGGCTGGCGATGAAGTTTTAAAAGAAATCGGCAAACTACTCATCCAGGTAGCATGTCGCCCTTCTGATCTGCCAGCCAGAATCGGCGGCGAAGAATTTGCGGTGATACTCCCAGCCACCGACTTAGCCGGTGCAGGTCATGTCGCAGAAAAAATACGTGTCCATCTGGCTGAGTTAAAACTGGCGCATGCGGACTCCCCTGCATCCGACTACGTCACTATATCCATCGGAGCGACCATTGCTGGCGAAGAAGATCTGGCAAGCTTCATCCAGCGCGCTGATAAAGCTACTTATCAGGCTAAACAGTCGGGGCGGAATAAGATCAATGTATTGCCGGCGGTTTAAGCGAATATAAGCATCTGGTACTTCATTCGCCAGCATCACCCAATGCACGCCACAAATTCCACAACATAAAAAAGCAGCAAGCCATCAACATCCAACACAGCACATACAGCCAACCACCCAGCAGACGGTCGTAGTCCAACAGATTCCAGCGACCTAGAATTTCATTCCAGTCATGTATCCGGTCACCGTTACCAACCAATGGAAGTTCTTGGGCGCGCGCATCGGCCACATAACGGCCTAAGGCATGCAACGATGAGGCTTCCCAGGAAATAGCAAAGCAATAGCCTAACGCCTGATCTTGACGCGCAAAATGCCAAACAAAAACAAGGGGAAAAATAAGCTGGAACAGGCTGCCGCCGTACACCATCATCCGATTACCCAGCAGCATGCCAATAATCGGATGCCCTGCTTCGTGGATGGTGAGCGTAGCCCAGTCTAATAACGGCACCCAACCGGTGTGCATCATTTTGTAGCTCATGAAGACAAGCAGCAGCGCCAAGACAATAATTTCGTGCGACTCTGGCCGCTTTTTCCAATACTTGGCGGTCAGAGTGCTATACAAAACATTAAGAATGGAAGGTGCATTCTTCATGAGTTTCATTCAAAGGTTTAGCTCAATTGCTCCAGACGAATTTTAGTCACACGTCCAAACACCGAGTTCAGCAACTCTATTTTTTCAATCGCCGCCAGCACATTTTTTTCCTGTGTCTGATGCGTCAACATAATGATGTCAGTTTGCTTTTCATTGGCGGTCGGTTCTTTTTGCAGCATCGCATCAATGGAAATTGAGCAATCGGCCAGAATACGTGTTACGTCCGCCAACACCCCAGTCTGATCTGCTACCCGCAAGCGTAAATAATAACTGGTGGTGATTTCCGACATCGGCAAAATCACTTCCTGGCTAATGGAATTGGGCTGAAAAGCTAAATGCGGAACGCGGTGCTCCGGGTCGGCAGTTGCCAGGCGGGTGATGTCAACTAAATCGGCAATCACCGCAGAAGCGGTTGGTTCTGCACCAGCACCTTTGCCGTAATACATGGTGGCGCCAACCGCGTCAGCCTGCACCAAGATCGCATTCATAGCACCTTCTACGTTGGCGATTAAACGTGTGTTAGGAATTAAAGTTGGATGTACGCGCAGCTCAATACCTTTGGCGGTGCGCTTAGCAATACCGAGCAATTTAATACGGTAACCGAGTTGCTCAGCGTAGTTAATATCAATCGCCTGTAACTGGCTAATACCTTCCACATAGGCTTTATCAAACTGCATGGGAATACCAAATGCAATTGCGGCCATGATGGTCGCTTTGTGCGCAGCATCAACGCCTTCAATATCAAAAGTAGGATCAGCTTCGGCATAACCCAATGCTTGCGCCTGTTTGAGTACGGTCGCAAAGTCCAGGCCTTTATCGCGCATTTCAGACAAAATAAAATTGGTCGTGCCATTAATAATGCCAGCCACCCATTCAATCCGGTTGGCAGTTAAGCCTTCGCGCAGCGATTTAATAATAGGAATACCACCCGCCACAGCCGCCTCAAACGCCACCATCACGCCTTTATCTTGCGCCGCTTTAAAAATCTCATTACCGTGAATTGCCAATAACGCTTTATTAGCAGTAACCACATGCTTGCCATTCGCAATCGCCGTCATAACGAGTTGTTTGGTCAGTTCGGTGCCACCGATCACTTCCACCACAATATCAATCTCAGGATTAGTCACCACCAACATACTATCGGTGACAATTTCACACGCGTTACCTATAACCCCACCAATCAAGGCCTGCGCTTTTTCAAGATTGCGCACCGCGACCATGCTAATTTCAATGCCACGACCAGCACGACGCGTAATTTCTTCCTGATTACGCCGCAAAACATTGAAAGTGCCGGCACCAACGGTGCCCAATCCTAATAAGCCTACTTTGATTGGTTTCATAGTGTGATTTGAATCTGTTGTAAAAATGATCTAGCTTTATAACACGAGAAAGACAGCTATCGCCGATACCCTCTTATGCAAAATACTTATTAGCTTATGTAATGTGCCGCACTGATTGAAATCTGTATGTGTTGAAGTTGGGGTTGAAGTTGAAGTTGAATTTGCTTTTGACCTACCCCCACTTCTAGTTCGGCCGGTTTTTCTAAGGAAAAAAGGATCAGAAAGGTTCGTTGTTTGAGCGTAGCGAGTTTCGAACTTTTCCCTTTTTTCCTTAGAAAAACCGGGGTTTCCGAAATAGCGTGGTCGCCTTTTTTGGCCTACCTTTTTTGGCGACGCAAAAAAGGCAGGTAGCTGTCGGGCTACCCCCGACCAACAGGCCTAAAATTCGCCGAGCTAGCAACGAATAAACAACGCCTACTCAATACTATGCCGCCTACGATACCCATCCAAAAACCTCGCAATCCTCCCAATAGCATCCGTCAAATCATCCGAATTAGGCAAAAACACCGCCCGGAAATGATCATGCGAACCCCAATTAAACCCCGTCCCCTGCACAATCAACACTTTTTCCTGATCCAGCAATTGATAAGCAAATTCCTGATCATTAGCAATCGGATACATCAACGGATCAAGTTTAGGAAACATATACAAGGCCGCTTTAGGTTTAACGCAAGTCACCCCAGGAATAGCCGTCAACAACTTATAAGCCAAATCGCGCTGCTTCAATAAGCGCCCGCCATGTCCAACCAACTCCTGAATACTTTGATACCCGCCCAACGCCGTCTGAATCGCAAACTGCCCCGGCGTATTCGCACAAAGACGCATCGACGCCAGCATATTCAGACCTTCAATATAGTCCTTAGCGTGACGTTTTTCACCTGAAACCACCATCCAACCAGCTCTATAACCACATGAACGGTAATTTTTAGATAAACCATTCAACGTCACAAACAACACATCATCCGCTAACGAGGCAATGGAAGTATGACTAGCTTCGTCGTACAACATTTTGTCGTAAATTTCATCGGCAAAAATAATCAGCTGATGAACACGAGCCAGCTCAACAATCTGCTGCAACAACTCGACCGGATAAATCGTACCGGTTGGATTATTAGGATTAATGACAACAATCGCGCGCGTTTGCGGTGTAATTTTACGTTTGATATCCTCGATATCCGGCATCCACTCGGCAGTTTCATCACACAAATAATGCACTGGCGTGCCGCCGGACAAGCTCACCGCAGCCGTCCATAAGGGATAATCCGGCGCAGGCACTAACACTTCATCACCGTCATTAAGCAAGGCACTCATGCCCATGACGATCAATTCTGATGCGCCATTACCAATATAAATATCTTCTATCGTTACGCCTTGAATATGCTTGCTTTGGGCGTAATGCATGATGGCTTTGCGCGGAGCAAACATACCTTTAGAGTCGGTATAACCGGCAGCATGCGGCATATTAAGTATCATGTCGCGCACAATTTCATCGGGCGGATCAAAGTTAAACGCCGCCAAATTACCAATATTCAATTTGATAATTTTATGGCCATCTTCTTCCAATTGGCGGGCGCGCTCAGGTACCGGGCCTCGAATTTCGTAGCAAATATTGTCTAATTTTTTAGATTTTTGTATCAGGCGCACAGCGGTATCCTTTGAAAACTAATGAACTACAGCAATAGTGAAAACAAGCAGCGTAGCACAAAAATGCTGCACGGCATCTATTCAACGAAGCGGTCAATTGTGAACGTGTGATGCCACTAAATCAAGCTTTGTGTCATCGCAAATACCATCTTTCTCTAGAAAAAACGCTACAATGCGTTTTTCTTTGACATCTGCATTGATTCCCCCGTGCAAACCCGAGATGAAGCTACATAATACCCAAAACCAACAATACCAAACCGTTACCGCCTACGATGACCATAGTGTAGAAATTAACGCGATCACGTTTAAACACAGCCTGCTGGTTTTACCCGAATTGCCACCAATCACTTGGCCAGTCAGCAATTTTGCGGCGCTCACTGAAGAGCATTTTCAAACCATTGCGGCACTTCGCCCTGACGTAGTCATTTTGGGCACGGGCATAAAACAGCGCTTTGCGCATCCCAAACTGACTGCCTGCTTAATCAATCAACGCATCGGCGTGGAATCCATGGATAGCCAGGCAGCCTGTCGCACTTACAACATACTGATGACTGAAGGGCGCAAAGTGGCGCTTGCTTTAATCATCGAAGCCAAAGAGGAAAATCCGGCGTAATGAATAACAACACGAACAACAACTCCATTAGATTTCCGATCTGGCTTTGGATTAGCCTGTTTTTATTTTTAGTAATCTGGTTTTACATGCTCGGCGCACGTACTTTAGTGCCAACCGACGAAGGCCGCTACGCAGAAATGGCGCGTGAAATGGTCGCAACCGGCGATTGGATTACCCCACGCTTAAACGCCATCAAGTATTTTGAAAAACCGCCGCTGCAAACTTGGATGAACGCCCTCACCTTTTCCGCCTTCGGTTTGGGTGAATGGCAAGCACGTTTATGGACTGGTTTGTCAGCTTTATTCGGCATATTTTTAGTTGGCTATACCGGCACTCGCATCGCGAATAAGCCGGTAGGTATTACCGCAGCAGCAGTGTTAGGGTCGTCCTTTTGGTGGGCAGGCTTAGGTCACGTGAATTCGCTCGACATGGGCTTGTCCGGGATGATGACCTTAGCGCTATGTGGTCTGCTATTGGCACAACGCGACCAGGCGACTAAAACCGAACAACGCAACGGCATGCTGCTATGTTGGCTAGGGATGGCATTAGCTACGATGTCTAAAGGACCAATGGGTATTATTTTGCCCGGCGCAGTCTTGTTTTTATATACCTTTGCAGCACGCGACTGGCGCATCTGGCAGCGACTGCATTTAGTCAAAGGCTTATTGCTATTTTTTGCCATTACCACGCCTTGGTTTGTACTGGTGTCACGCGACAATCCAGAATTTTTACACTTCTTCTTTATTCACGAACACTGGGAACGCTTCACCAGCAAAGTCCACCACCGTGACGGCCCGTTGTATTACTTTATTCCTCTACTGATTGTCGGCATTTTCCCGTGGCTAGGCCTATTAGTGCAAAGCATGTGGAACGGAACAAAACAGCAAGCAGCGACTTTTCAAGCCGGTAAATTACTGCTGATTTGGGCGCTCTTTATTTTCTTCTTTTTCAGTATTTCCAGCTCAAAACTGCCATCGTATATATTGCCGATCTTCCCGGCCTTGGCATTATTAATCGCCATGCATTTAGAGCGCCCAGCTTATCGCGGCATTGTCATCACCAGCGCCATGCTCAGTTTATTTGGCTTAATCGGCTTAGGTTTCTGGCTCTTTTTTGGACAAATTCCATCGTTAAACAAAAATACTTACGATTTGCCTCTATATATTGCCTACCTGCCTTACATTGCCATTGCTTCCGGGTTAATGCTAATCGGCGGCATCAAAGCCTGGTATTTGGCACGCACTAAACAGCAAGTCGCCATCTGGGTGTTGGCCTGGGCGGGCTTTTTAAGCGGCCAAATTTTAATGATGGGGCACGAACCTTGGGGCCGTTACATTGCAGGCACTGAACATCTGGCTGCAATTCAGGCTGAATTAAAACCGGAAACCAGCATTTATGCGGTTGGCCGCTATGAACAATCTCTGCCATTTTATTTACGTCACACCACTATTTTGGTTGAGCATCCAGACGAAATGGAATTCGGCCTGCAATATGAGCCGCAATTATGGATACCAAAACGTGAAGACTTCGTAAAACAATGGCTGGATCATCAAGCAAATGGCGTTGCTGCACTGGCAATTATCCGTCCGGATATTTACGATGCATTCGTTCAGCAAGGAATACCGATGCGCGTCATTGCGCAAGATCCTCGTCGCGTGATTGTTTCATCAAAACTAAACTAACTCAAAGCGTACAACGCTTTCAAGAATAAATTATTTTTCACAAGGAAATTCCATGAATACCGCAACTACCGCGCCATTTCTTCCATTTTCTCGCCCTAGCATAGATGAAGCCACCATCGCCGAAGTAGCGAACGTGTTGCGCTCCGGCTGGCTCACTTCCGGCCCTAAAGTACAAGCTTTTGAAGCTGCCTTATCTGAGTATTTGGGTGGCCGCATAGTTCGCACTTTCAATTCTGGCACTTGCACCATGGAAATCGCGTTGCGCATTGCAGGAATCGGCGTGGGCGATGAAGTCATTACCACGCCAATTTCTTGGGTTGCGACTGCCAATGTGATTATTGAAGTTGGTGCTACGCCGGTATTTGCCGATATTGATCCCATTACCCGCAATTTAGATTTAGATAAATTAGAAGCCGCAATTACACCACGCACTAAAGCAATTATTCCCGTGTATTTGTCCGGCTTGCCGATGGACATGGATCGCATGTACGCGATTGCTAAAAAATATAATTTACGCGTAATTGAAGACGCCGCCCAAGCATTAGGTTCCCGCTGGAAGGGCAAACCTATCGGCTCTTTTGGGGACTTTGTTTCATTCAGTTTTCAAGCCAATAAAAATCTCACTACCTCCGAAGGCGGCTGTTTGGTAGTAAATACACCGGAAGAAGCGCGCTTGGCAGAGAAATACCGCTTGCAAGGCGTCACCCGCAGCGGCGTTGATGGGATTGATGTGGACGTACTCGGCGGCAAATATAATATGACTGACATCGCCGCCACGCTGGGCTTAGGTCAATTACCCCAGATTGATGCGATTGCGGCACATCGCCGTAGCTTGGCGCAACATTACTTCGCCTGCTTTGGCGCTGATTTTGAAGCAAAGAGCGGCGCGCAATTACCGGTTGCCGATATGGAAAACAGCAATTGGCATTTATTCCAGATTATTTTGCCAAAAACCGTGGTGCGCGCAGACTTCATGAAACAAATGATGGAATTCAATGTAGGCACTGGCTACCATTATTCGCCTATCCATTTATTCACCATGTACCGCGAACGTGGCTTTAAAGAAGGCATGTTCCCGGTTGCCGAACATATCGGCTATCAAACCGTCACATTGCCAATGTTTAATGCAATGCAAAAGGAAGATGTCGAAAGAGCAGTAGCTGCGGTAAAATCTTGTCTTTATTCCGCAAAGTAGTTCTTATCCGCAACTTTGCTGTGCATTAAACCCGGCTGATTGCACTTAGTTAGGCTTTGCCTATACTGAGTGCACAGTCATATATAAAACAATATTGCATTCCATGAAACCAGAACTCTCCGTCGTCATTCCGATTTATAACGAACAAGCGGGTCTTGCGCAGTTATTTGCTCGTCTTTATCCAGCCCTCGACAAGCTCGCTACTGAAGGTGTGAGTTATGAAGTTGTCTTCGTCAACGATGGCAGCCGTGACCAATCCGCCGCTATTTTGTCTGACCAGTTCCGCGCCCGTCCCGATGTAACCAGAGTAGTTTTATTCAACGGCAACTACGGTCAGCACATGGCGATTTTGGCGGGTTTTCAAGCTGTGCGCGGTGAAATTGTAGTGACTTTAGATGCGGACTTACAAAACCCGCCTGAAGAAATTGGCGCGTTAGTCAATAAAATGCGTGAAGGCTATGATTATGTCGGCTCGATCCGCCGCAAACGTCAAGATTCGTTATGGCGCACCTGGGCATCCAAAGCCATGAACAACTTCCGCGAAAGCATTACCCATATCAAAATTACCGATCAAGGCAATATGCTGCGCGCCTATGGGCGCAATGTCATTGACTTAATTAATCAATGCAGCGAAATGAACACCTTTGTTCCTGCCTTGGCGTACACATTTTCACGCAATCCGACTGAGATCATCGTCGAGCATGAAGAACGTGCGGCTGGCGAATCAAAATACTCTATTTACAGCTTGATTCGTCTCAATTTCGATTTAATGACCGGCTTTTCCATCATGCCGTTGCAACTATTTTCCATGCTAGGCATGGCATTGTCAGTCGGTTCAGGTGGGCTTGTAGTACTTCTGTTAATTCGCCGCTTTTTGCTAGGTTCTGAAGCGGAAGGTTTGTTTACCTTATTCGCGATTTCCTTCTTCATGATGGGCGTGATTTTGTTCGGCATTGGTTTATTAGGTGAATACATTGGCCGAATTTACCAACAAGTACGCGGCAGACCTCGCTTTGTAGTGCAAACCATATTGGAACAGAATGACTGACGCCATCCCTACCAATAGCGCTGTAGTTTTTGCCTATCATAGCGTTGGAGTTCATAGCATTAAGGTATTACTTGCACGTGGAGTTAATATTGCCTTAGTTGTGACCCACAATGACAATCCAAATGAAACAATCTGGTTTGACTCCGTGGCGGCTTTATGTGCAGAACACAACATTCCAACCTTATTTGAGCCAGAACCTGAGCCCTTATTTGAAGCAGTCGCCAAGCTTGCACCGGATTTCATTTTCAGCTTTTACTATCGCAACATGCTGCCAGTACCGTTATTGGCATTAGCCAAACGCGGCGCTTACAATTTGCACGGCTCCTTATTACCTAAATACCGTGGCCGCGTGCCCGTTAATTGGGCTGTTTTGCATGGAGCAACCGAAACCGGCGCTACCTTGCATGAAATGGCAGCCAAGCCAGACGCCGGTGCCATCATTGCCCAAACAGCAGTTCCGATCTTGCCAGACGATACTGCGCACGACGTATTTGGCAAACTTACCGTAGCTTCCGAGCAAACATTATGGGATGCCATCCCAAAACTATTGGCCGGAACAGCGCCAAGAATCATTAATGATTTAAGCAAAGGCAGTTACTTTGCTGGCCGCAAACCGGAAGACGGGCGTATTAATTGGCAACAAACTGCACAGCAAGTCTACAATTTGCATCGCGCAGTCGCTCCGCCTTACCCTGGCGCATTTACCGATCAAAACGGGCATCGTTTCATTATTAAACAAGCACGTTTGGCAAATTCCCCTAAAGCAAATTTGCCGCAAGGCTTGTCTGTAGTGGATAATGTCGTTTTTGGCCTATGTGGCGACGGTCGCGCACTAAGAATCAACGAATTACTGTTCAATGGCAGCCTGATTACGGCCAGCCAATTACAACAGTTACTTCTATGACTTGCGCAAAACCGCCCCAGCAGCGTTGCATCCTCCTTGCCGTACTAAAGTACTATCTTCGTCGGTGCGCCTTGCTGGAACAATTTTGCATAAGTCCTAAAGCCCACAACATTTTTAAAATAAAGAGTTTTCCATGAAAAAAGTTCTCATTCTTGGTGTTAATGGTTTCATCGGCCACCACCTTTCCAAACGCATTTTGGAAACCACCGATTGGCACGTGTATGGCATGGACATGCAAACCGATCGCATCGGTGACATTCTGAGCCATGAGCGCATGCACTTTTTTGAAGGCGACATCACCATCAATAAAGACTGGGTTGAATACCACGTCAAAAAATGCGATGTAATTTTGCCTTTGGTTGCGATTGCGACACCATCGACTTACGTTAAAAAACCATTGCGCGTATTTGAATTGGATTTTGAAGCCAATTTGCCTATCGTGCGTTCAGCTGCTAAATACGGTAAACATTTGGTATTCCCTTCGACGTCAGAAGTGTATGGCATGTGCCACGATGACGAATTTGATCCGGAAGAATCTGAATTAGTTTGCGGCCCAATCAACAAACCGCGTTGGATTTACTCCTGCGCCAAGCAGTTGATGGACCGTGTAATTTGGGGCTACGGCATGGAAGATAATTTGAACTTCACCCTGTTCCGTCCATTTAACTGGATCGGCGCTGGACTGGATTCAATTCATACGCCAAAAGAAGGTAGCTCACGCGTTGTGACTCAATTCTTCGGTCATATCGTACGCGGTGAAAATATCTCTTTGGTGGACGGCGGACAGCAAAAACGCGCCTTCACTTATATTGATGACGGTATTGATGCGTTGATGAAAATTATCGCTAATGAAGATGGTATTGCTACCGGCAAGATTTACAACATCGGCAATCCAGACAACAATTTCTCGATCCGCGAATTAGCGACCATGATGTTGGAATTAGCTGCGCAATATCCAGAATATGCAGCGACTGCCAAACAGGTAAAAATCGTTGAAACTACATCAGCGGCTTACTACGGCAAAGGTTATCAGGACGTGCAAAATCGCGTACCGAAGATCACCAATACCAAAGAAGAATTGAAATGGGCTCCGCACACCACCATGCCTGACACGATGCGCAATATTTTTGATGCGTACCGTAGCCAAGTAGCGGAAGCTCGCGCTTTGATGGATTAAGCTTAACGCTTTACAAAATCTGCTGGAATACCTTTAGGTATTCCAGCAGTGCATTATTCTCTTCCGTTGTTAGCACTAACCTTCCCTACCCAACATGCCCACCATTACACTCAAAATTGATGTCGATACTTACCGGGGCAGTCGTGAAGGCACGCCTAATTTAGTGCGCTTGTTAAGTCAACACAAAGCCAATGCCACGTTTTTATTTTCTCTCGGCCCGGACCATACCGGCTGGGCGTTACGGCGTGCTTTTAAACCGGGATTTTTTCAAAAAGTATCACGCACTTCCGTGTTAGAACATTACGGGCTAAAAACCTTAATGTACGGCGTGTTGCTACCCGCGCCTGATATCGGTTTAACTTGCGCAGCACAACTGCGTGCCGTGGCAGAGGCAGGGTTTGAATGCGGCATTCACACTTGGGACCACGTGCTTTGGCAAGATAATGTACGTCAACGTGATGCAGCATGGACTAAGAAGCAAATGCAGCAGTCAGTGGATCGTTTTACCTCCATTTTTGGTGTAGCACCAAAAACCCACGGTGCGGCAGGTTGGCAAATGAATCCACATGCATTCGCCGAACTGGATAATCTGGGTATGGCCTATTCATCCGATGGCCGGGCGCAGTTGCATGAAGATGGCAGCTTGGTTGAGCCACATATCGGCCCCTACCGTTTATCTATTGCAGACAAAACGTTAAATTGCATCCAAATGCCGACCACATTACCGACTTTGGATGAGTTATTAGGCCGAACCATCGATGGCAAAGTGATTGAATTGCACAATATTGCTGAGCATATTTTAAAATTAACAAAACAACCGCGTGATCATGTGTTTACCTTACATGCGGAGCTTGAAGGGCAAAAACTTGCCCCCATATTCGAAAAGTTGCTCATTGGATGGCAAGCGCAAGGTTACCAATGTAGTTCAATGGCAGAATATGCAAGCACTATCGCACCAGCACAGCTACCAAGCCGACCGCTGCACTGGGCTGAATTACCGGGCCGATCAGGCGAGCTAATCATGGCTTGATTTGGTTTTGGGGCGATAACGACAAGCATCTCGAATACATCTACTACCTACAGGAGAACACGGTGACAGTTAGCCCCAACAACAATCTGACCGATTTTTCAGCTGCAATGACCAGCGAAAAAACATTTACCCTCTCTGACTATGCAGGCAAAAATATCGTCCTGTATTTTTACCCTAAAGACAATACGCCAGGTTGCACAACAGAAAGCATCGCTTTCCGTGATTTATATCCTCAGTTTCAAGCTGCCAACACTGAAATTTTTGGCTTAAGTCGGGACAGCCTGCGGTCGCATGAAGGCTTTAAAAGCAAGTTAGATTTACCATTTGAGTTAATTTCCGACCCGGATGAAATCATTTGCACATTGTTTGATGTGATGAAGATGAAAAACATGTACGGCAAGCAAGCTCGAGGCATTGAACGCAGCACTTTTTTAATTGACGGCAATAGTAAATTAGTGAAAGAATGGCGTGCAGTCAAAGTAAATGGGCATGTAGATGATGTTCTGGAGTTTGTGAGTGCCTCTAAATAATTGAAGAACAAAACTACCTATCGAAAGGCCGTACTCGGAACATGTTTTTCATGTTCCGAACGGCTTTTTTTATTTCCATCTGTGTAAATTGAGGTCCTAATGCCACTTCCAAAAATGCCAACTAAACCAGCCGTGATATTGTCTAAAGAAGACTATCCAAAGGCCAGTGCTAAATCGGCAGCTAAATCGGCAACGACACCTGCAGTTAATCAGGTTGCTCAAGTTGCTAACTCTGCCGCTAATTTAGTGAATAAGTCGCGTTCCAAGCCAGCTGTATTAATTAAGCCGGTTGCCAAATTAATGACGGCACATACTGCTCCTCAAGTAGTCGCTAAATCACCCGCGCCCACAGCTAAAACACCCTCTATCGTTAAACCAGCAGTTCTTGAAGTTAAGAGCACAACAACAGCCAAAGCAACAGGAACTCGAGCTAAGTCCGGCACTAGTCGCTCAGCAGATACCGCAGGTAAAACCAAATTATTTGTCCTTGATACCAATGTATTAATGCACGACCCATCCTGTTTGTTCCGCTTTGAAGAACATGACATCTATTTGCCGATGATTACCCTGGAAGAATTAGATAATCATAAAAAAGGCATGTCGGAAGTAGCACGTAATGCACGACAAGTTACCCGTTCTTTAGATGCCTTAGTGGGTGACACCGAGCACGAAGATATCAGCGAAGGAATACCGCTTTCTAAGCTAGGCAACAAAGAAGCCAAAGGCCATTTGCTGTTTCAAACTAAACTGCAACACGTCAACTTGCCGCAAGGACTACCTGTCGGAAAAGCCGACAATCAAATTTTAGCGGTAGTACGTGCGCTTGAAATTGAATACCCGAACCGACCGATTGTATTGGTCTCCAAAGACATCAACATGCGCATCAAAGCGCGTGCATTGGGCTTGCCAGCAGAAGATTACTTCAATGACCATGTCATGGAAGATTCTGACTTGCTTTACACCGGCTTGGTGCAACTGCCCATGGATTTTTGGAATAAACATGGCAAAGGCATGGAGTCCTGGCAAGAAAGTCGCAACGGCGTCAGCAACACGTTTTATCGCGTCACAGGCCCTTTCATTGCCACCCTGTTAGTCAATCAGTTTGTGTATCTGGAGCCGAATAACGGCGAAGCATCGTTTTATGGCCAAGTGCGCCAAATCAATGGCAAAACCGCCGTATTACAAACGTTGCGCGATTTTGGTCATGCCAAGCATAGTGTTTGGGGCGTGACTTCTCGCAACCGAGAACAGAATTTTGCACTGAATTTGTTAATGGATCCAGAATGCGATTTCGTAACGCTGTTAGGTCAGGCCGGAACCGGTAAAACCTTGCTGGCCTTAGCTGCTGGCTTGGCGCAAGTGTTAGAAACCAAAACTTATAACGAAATTATCGTTACCCGCGTAACTGTTCCAGTAGGTGAAGATATTGGTTTCTTGCCGGGTACTGAAGAAGAAAAAATGTCGCCGTGGATGGGTGCATTTGACGACAACTTGGAAGTACTCAACAAATCCGACAACGACGGTGGCGATTGGGGACGTGCAGCAACTCAAGATTTGATCCGTTCAAAAATCAAGATCAAATCACTCAACTTCATGCGTGGCCGTACTTTTGTGAATAAATTCCTCATTATTGATGAAGCACAAAATTTAACTCCTAAACAAGTAAAAACCTTGGTCACACGCGCAGGCCCGGGCACCAAAATTATTTGCTTAGGAAACATCGCCCAAATCGATACGCCATATTTAACCGAGGGTTCCAGCGGGTTAACTTATGTGGTGGACAGATTCAAAGGCTGGGCACACAGCGGGCATATTACGTTGGCGCGTGGTGAGCGTTCACGCTTAGCGGACCATGCTAGTGAAGTGCTGTAATAAGTAGTTAGTTCACTACCTTAAAAAGCGGTCAGATTTATTTCTGGCCGCATTTTTATTTTTAAATCGAACTTATGTAAACTTGCGCCAGTAAAAACTCAAATAAAGACAAATAAAGACAAGGAAATATCTATGAGCAATTCAACAAATACGTCCACCAATACTGGCGGATTAAAACGAGAACTCGGCGAACGGCATATCCGCATGATGGCATTGGGTGCGTGTATTGGCGTCGGGCTTTTTTTAGGTTCAGCAAGAGCAATACAAATGGCAGGGCCAGCCATTATGCTGTCTTATATTTTGGGTGGAATGGCCATTCTTGTCATCATGCGCGCTCTGGGCGAAATGGCAGTACACACACCTGTTGCCGGCTCATTCAGCCGTTATGCTCAAGATTATTTAGGCCCTTTGGCTGGCTATTTAACCGGCTGGAATTACTGGTTTCTCTGGATAGTTACCTGTGTTGCAGAAACGACCGCCGTAGCTATTTACATGGGCTATTGGTTTCCCGATATGCCCCGCTGGATTTGGGCATTAGCCGCATTAGCCAGTATGGGAAGTATCAACCTTATCGCGGTTAAAGCCTTTGGTGAATTTGAATTTTGGTTTGCATTGATTAAAATCGTCACAATTATTGCCATGATTTTTGGCGGTATCGGTGTTATTGCGTTCGGTCTTGGAAATGATGGCGTTGCATTAGGGATTTCAAATTTATGGACCCACGGCGGATTTATGCCGAACGGTTGGCTAGGCGTGTTGATGTCATTGCCCATGGTTATTTTTGCTTATCTTGGCGTTGAAATGATCGGCTTAACGGCTGGCGAAGCAAAAAATCCAGAGAAGACAATTCCTCAAGCCACCAATTCAGTGTTTTGGCGTATTTTGATTTTTTACGTTGGTGCTCTATTTGTCATTTTATCGATTTACCCGTGGAACCAGATTGGCACCCAAGGCAGTCCTTTTGTGATGACCTTTGAGCGACTCGGAATTAAAACTGCGGCAGGAATTATTAATTTTGTCGTGATTACAGCAGCACTTTCCTCATGCAATGGCGGGATTTTTAGCGCAGGAAGAATGCTGTTTAGTTTGGCTCAAAATGGACATGCTCCAGCGAAATTTGCCAATATATCTAAAAATGGCGTGCCACATATCGCTTTAATTTCAACCATTGTCATCTTGCTGTTTGGCGTTTTACTCAACTATTTGATGCCTGAGAAAATTTTTACAATAGTCACTTCCATCGCAACATTCAGTGGAATCTGGACATGGACAATGATTTTATTAGCTCAAATTAAATTTCGTCGCAGCTTATCTGCTGAACAATGTGCGGGCCTCAAATACCGTATGAAGTTATGGCCAATCAGCTCTTACATAACATTAGCATTTTTAGTGTTCGTTACCGTCATGATGGGATATTTTGAAGATACCCGCGTCGCACTCATTGTCGGCCCAGTATTTTTAATTTTGCTGACGATTATCTATAATATTTTTAAATTATCGCCTGAACATCGGGATAACGCACCATCGATAGAGCTGGCAAAGTAAAACTTAAGCCATCGCCTTGATGTTATTCACATAAATAAAAACATCAAGGCATCAGTTTAAAACGCGGCCAGACTTATGTCTGGCCGCGTTTTTTAGTATCCCCGTTTAATTTAATTAAAAATCCCACTCTTATTTATGACGACAATCCGACTCGCTGATTTAGCTGACGCCAGCAATCTCGCCGCTCTTGGCATCCAGGTTTGGTTGCATACCTATGCAACCAGTGGTATTCACCAAGCTATTTCTGATTACGTACTCGCCGAATTTACCGCCGAAAAATTTCAGCAATTGCTGATTGCACCTGACCATATTGTGCTAATTGCAGAAAAAAATGCGCATCTGGTCGGCTATGCGGTGCTAAAGCTGGATGCTAGGTGCAACGATGTATCGCACACCAGTACCGAGCTGGTAACTCTGTATGTACAAGAGCATTTCACCCGTCAAAATATTGGTACAGCTTTATTGTCAGCCTGTGCTGACTACGCGCAACAGAGCACCGGTAGTGCGCTGCTCTGGTTGAGCGTCAATCAAAACAATACCCGCGCCAGCACGTTTTACCATCAGCACGGATTTCGCAAATACGGTGTGACCTATTTTGAAATTGGCAGCGAACGGCATGCTAATGATATTCTGGCAAAACCATCAGCTTCATGATTCCGTTCCAGCAAATAATTTACGCCAGCCTTCAATGATCAATTCACTCAACGCATTCTTATATAGTCAGCCAAAACACAATAGTTAGCATCAACTGATGCTAAAATTAGTGCTCAACATGGAGGGGAAATATGAGAACGACAATCACGCTAGATGACGATTTACTAGCCAGAGCACTTGAGATAAGTGGCAAAACAGAACGAACCGAAGTATTACACGAAGCATTGCGTGCCCTTATTGCACGTGAAGCAGCAAAGAGGCTAGCTCAACTTGCGGGCTCTATGCCGGATGCACAGGATATACCGCGCCGCCGGGAAGAAATGCCATGATACTGGCCGATACATCGATTTGGATTGACCTGTTTCGTGGTACCAACCAATTGCAGCACCTGCTTTTTCGCAATGAAATTTGCATCCACCCTTTTATCATTGGCGAACTTGCCTGCGGCAGTTTACCCGATCGAAAAAATACGCTTCATTTATTGCACGAACTACCATTCGTTCCTGTCGCCAAGCACCATGAAGTGTTATTTTTTATCGAAACGCACAAACTTGCGGCACGTGGCATCGGTTATGTCGACATGCATCTATTAGCATCAACGGCGCTAGATGGTTGCAAACTTCTAAGCAGAGATAAACGGCTACATAGCATCGCACAAGAGCTTAACTTAGCCTATTATCAGGATCATTGATTTAACTCTGAAATCCCTCACGGATTACTGGCCTGGTTCCATTTCATCAAACAATTTACGCCAGCCCTCAATCCCCAATTTATTCAGCGTATCCATATTTTTCTGAAAAATTTCATCCATATCCGGATACGACTCAACCGCACGATCCACACTTTCTTCACGCAGAATATGTAGAGTTGGGTACGGGGAACGGTTAGTGTAATTTTCAATATCTTCCGGCTTGGTGCCAGCGAATTGATAGTCTGGATGGAAGCTGGCAATTTGTAAAACGCCGTCGGCATTGAGCTCTTCCAGCAATGCATCTGCTACATCTAAAAAATCATTAAAATCTAAAAAGTCAGTCAGCACGTTAGGGTGAATTAATAACGTAGTTTCTACTTCAGTTGGATCAGCATCGAGTAAAAATTTAATCTCGCGTAATAATTCGGAATGCAAATCACGCGCACTGGTGGCGTCGCTGACGGCATAACGGACTTGCTGTTTCACATGTACGGCTTTAGCGAACGGGCAGAGGTTTAGGCCGATAACTGCTTTTTCTAACCAGGTTTGCGTAGCAGACAGTATTTCGGGGTGGCTTAGAGATGTCATAGTCACAGTAGGTATAGAGAGAATTTCAAGACCGCCAAGTGTACACTACGATGCGAATGTGACGTAGTGAATATGAAAAATGGAGCCTATTAGGAAGACTAGCAACGCTTATCTCCGTTGTGAAAGCGAGCATAAAATGGTGGGACTCCGTTTTGAAGACGAAATAATTGCAAATAGTAAATTTCAAGATTATGATTCCCCAGAGTAATCGCCACTGGGAAGGAGATCACCATGCTTGAGTCCATAACAATTAGCATCTCAATTCAGCGTAACTGGAAAGATCTCTACGAAGCAATCTGGCGGCCGGAAGATTTTCCTAAATGGGCCTCTGGGCTCACCAAATCACCACTCATTAAAGAAGGCGCAAGCTGGAAAGCGGAAGGCCCCGAGGGACCGATTACGGTCAGGTTTACAGATCACAACGAGTTTGGCGTGATGGATCATTATGTTGATTTAGGTAACGGTACAGAAATCTACGTGCCACTCAGAGTAATCCCAAACAGCGATGGTGCCGATGTACTGCTTACCTTATTCCGGCAAGCGGGCATGTCAAACAGTAAATTTAAAGAAGATGTGGATTGGGTGAAACGCGACTTTCTTACCTTAAAAGCGCTGGTTATGAACTGATTACGCGCTGACTATGCGCTGATTTTGCACTAGCGCAATAAATAATACTTATAACAAGGAGAACAAGCATGGCAACAATATTTAGCAACGCACTTGAACACACCGCGCAGGCAGTCACGAGTTGGGCAGAAAAGTGGTTTCCAGACGCCTATATTTTTGCCGCCTTAGCCGTTGTTGTGGTCGCGGCTGGCGCATGGTTTATGGGTGCGCCGCTCACACAAATAGGCATTGCATTTGGTGATGGTTACTGGAGCTTAATTCCCTTCACCATGCAAATGGCAATGGTGGCTATTTCCGGCTATGTACTTGCCGTCTCGCCCCCTGCCGCCGCCCTCATTGCACGACTCGCCAAACTTCCTCGCAGTGGCCGCTCGGCGGTCGCGTTTGTTGCAATGGTCAGCATAATCGCATCGTTTATTAGCTGGGCAATTAGCCTGATATTTGCCGGCCTATTGGTGCGTGCCTTAGCTCGCCGCACTGATTTACGCATGGACTATCGCGCCGCTGGCGCGGCAGCATATTTAGGACTGGGAGCAACATGGGCTTTAGGTCTCAGCTCATCCGCAGCACAACTGCAAACCAACCCGGCAAGCCTGCCGCCAACTTTGCTGGCAATTACCGGTGTACTACCTTTTTCACAAACCATTTTTTTACCGCAATCGATGCTGCTGGCGTTAATCATCATGCTGGTTTCGATTTGCATTGCGTATTTCTCCGCACCGCGCGACGCCAACGCCAGCACTGCCGATGATCTTGCCGTTAACCTGGATGACACTCCGGAAACCACCGATATCGACCGTCCCGGTGATTGGCTGGAACGTAGTCCATTGCTAACGCTGTTAATAGTGGCATTAGGTGCGCTATGGATATGGCATGAATTCAGCAGCAAGAATCCCCTGATCGCGATTACTAACCTGAACACCTATAATTTTGTATTGCTGCTATTCGGCATGCTGTGTAATTGGCGCCCACAACGTTTTTTACGCGCCGTTACGCAGTCGGTTCCGAGCACCGCTGGAGTGCTGATTCAGTTTCCACTTTATGGCGGCATTGCATTTATATTGACCAAGGCGGGTGCTGCCGATGGACATACCCTATCGCATTATCTCGCGCAATTTTTCGTCACCATTTCCACACACAGTAGCTTCCCTGGCGTGATAGGTATCTACTCAGCCATCCTCGGATTTTTTGTGCCTTCCGGCGGTGGCAAATGGATCATCGAAGCGCCTTATGTCATGCAGGCCGCCATCGATTTAAAGGTACATTTGGGCTGGGCGGTGACGGTATACAACGCAGCGGAAGCACTACCAAATTTGATTAATCCATTCTGGATGTTGCCCTTGCTCGGCATACTCAGGCTCAAGGCACGCGATATTGTCGGCTATACGTTTGTTCAATTTATTGTGCATGTGCCGCTGGTGATTTTCTTGCTGTGGGCCTTGGCAGGAACGCTCAGCTATCTACCGCCGGCAATGCCGTAGCGCGGTCGCACTATAAATAACTTAACCACCAGTCATTGCGTCGCGCCTTTACTGCCGCGACCCATCGGCAAAGTGGGTAAAGACAAACGATAACCAGCAGCCAAACTACGTACACACCAGATAACCCCAAACCAAACTGTTTGGGGTTAAACGGGAAAAAAGTTTTCATCTGAATAAATGTAAAGCCCTGAACCATGCCGATGATGACGGCGATAGAGTGCGCCAAATAAAAATGGGCGACGTAAAAAGTAAAAGGAACTCGCCCGAACATGACTAAGGTATCTTTAAACCACCCTTTGATCTGATCGGCGTAGGCGCAAATAATCGCTGCCGGGCCAAGCGTCATTAACAGGTAATGCAAGCTTGGCGGATATTTGGTGGTATTGAAAAAACTCTCGATCGTTGCGGTGAGGTTTTCCGGCTGATAATGCCATCCATGCGCGTCACCGAATAAATTTATAGCGCGTATCAATACAAATCCTAGCGTCAAGCCAATACCAATTTTCAGTAATTGCGGATTGCGCTTTTCAGGTGCCTGTTTAAATAAAACCGCTGTACCAAAACCTAATAACATCACACCGACCCAAGGCAGTAACGGGTAAAGGAAAAAGAACTGGAACTGCCCCGCGGTTACGCCCATTTGAGTGTGCAACGCAGCCCATAAAGGAAGACTGATGCCATCACTATTTTTCGGCCAAATACCATCAAGAAAATTGTGGCTTAGTACGATGATGGCGCCGATATAAAGGCACCATCGCGCTCCTAAAAACTGCACTCCGGCGAGTATCACCATGCTCGCGCCAATTGCCCAGATCACTTGCATGGCCACAAAAGTGCGTCCACCCATTTGCTCAAGGCCGAATGGTGAAAAAGTGAATGCTGTCGAAATAATAAACACTTCAACAAAGATAAGCCATAAACCGCGCTTCAATAAAAAAATCCCAAGTGAATTGGGATTTTTTCGTGATGTCATTAAACCTGCACTCGTTCCAGCCAGGAAGACGAAAACCGGTGCGCAGAAATGGGTAATCCAGCGCGTAAAGAATAATAATGGCGTTGCATGGGGATCTAGCATCGGATCCTGATGATTCATCATGACAAAATCACGTACATGATCCAGCGCCATAATCAACAAAACCAGGCCGCGCAACATATCGATGGATGTTAAACGGTAACCACGCTGATCTTGTGCGTCATCAATAAGGAATCCATTGGTCATTTTTTGCTTTCTTTATTCTGGCTAATAAAGATTGAAAATGCTGAGACAAGGAAACACCACAGACTCAGCCTAATAACTGAGCCTGTATGCGTTAGTTTCCCAAGTTAAATCAATTTAGTTTTTTTCTTCAGAAGCAATAAAGCGATAAATCACTGCGCCTAAAATGGCACCCATAATCGGTGCAACCCAGAACATCCACAGTTGCGAAACAGCCCAATCGCCTACGTACAACGCAACAGCCGTACTACGCGCAGGGTTGACTGACGTATTGGTCACAGGAATGCTGATAAGGTGAATCAAAGTTAAACCCAAACCGATAGGCAACGGTGCAAAACCAGCTGGAGCGCGTTTATCGGTTGCACCCATGATGATCAGCAGAAACATCATCGTCATCACGACTTCACAAAGAAAAGCAGCTTCCATGGAATATTTGCCAGGTGAATGCTCACCAAAACCATTTGACGCAAAACCACCAGCCACACTAAAACCTGCTTTACCGCTGGCAATTAAGTACAGTACGCCGCCGGCAACTAAACCGCCCAACACTTGGGCAATGATGTAAGGAATAACTTGCTTGGCAGGAAAACGTCCGCCAACCCAAAGTCCAATCGATACGGCAGGATTTAAATGGCAACCAGAAATATGGCCGATCGCATATGCCATCGTCAAAACAGTTAGACCAAACGCCAGTGACACGCCGACAAAGCCGATGCCCAAACCGGGAAATCCTGCGGCTAATACCGCACTGCCACATCCGCCCAGTACCAGCCAAAACGTACCGAAAAATTCTGCTCCGTATTGCTTCATGTTTTCCACCTTTCGAATTAATCGAAATAAATTGTTAATGTCATGGGTATTAATGCCATGCAATTTTGTCACATGGCAATAGTGCGTACAATACATTATTTATTCGGCAAAAACAGCAATGTTGTTGCGATTTAACACTATTTAAAAGACCTGGTCATCTGAGCCAGCAACAAAAAACCGCGCTAAAAAACGCGGTTTTTTGAGTAGCTAAAAACCAAATCAAATCTCTTCGTACAGCGGTAAAGTCAAAAATTCAGCGAAATTATCGGAAGTCGACATTTCTTCGAATATAGTCGCAGCGCGATCATACGTTGCGCCATCACCGACGAGAGCTTTAACTTTGGCTAATTCTTCCGGAATCATTGCACGTACCATCGCATCGGTGACTTTGCGGCCATCATCCAGCACACCTTTGGTGGAACGTATCCATTGCCATACTTGCGAGCGGCTGATTTCTGCGGTTGCAGCATCTTCCATCAAATTATGAATCGGTACGCAACCATTACCAGCCAGCCATGCACCTAAATAATGAATACCGACGTTAATGTTATAGCGCAGGCCGGCTTCAGTAATCGGTGTTTCCGGCTGGAAATTCAGCAAATCTGCCGCGCTGACGTTAATGTCAGGACGTTGTTTATCGATTTGATTGAGCTTGTCACCCAACACTTTCTTAAATTCGCCCATCGCCAAATCTACCAAACCGGGATGCGCTACCCAGCCGCCATCGTAACCATCCGTTGCATCACGGGCTTTGTCAGTACGCACGCCGCCCATCGCAATGTCGTTCTTTTCCGGATCATTTTTAATCGGGATTAGTGCGGCCATTCCGCCGATGGCTGGCGCATTGCGCTTGTGGCAGGTTTTCAACAACAGCAAAGCATAAGCGCGCATAAATGGCGCAGTCATAGTAACTTTGGCGCGATCAGCCAGGCAGAAATCTTTATCGTTTTTGAATTTTTTAATGCAAGAGAAAATGTAATCCCAACGCCCTGCATTCAAGCCGGAACTATGCTCACGCAGTTCGTATAAAATCTCATCCATTTCAAACGCAGCGAGGATAGTTTCAATCAAAACGGTGGCTTTAATTGTGCCTTGTGGCAGGCCCAATTCGTTTTGCGTCATCACAAAAATATCGTTCCACAAGCGCGCTTCCAAATGCGATTCTAATTTCGGCAAATAAAAATACGGGCCAGCACCGCGTGCCAATTGTTCTTTCGCGTTATGCACCATGAACAACGCAAAATCAAAAACCCCACCTGAAATACGACGGCCATCGACTAACACATGTTTTTCATCCAAATGCCAACCGCGTGGACGCACAACCAGAGTCGCGGTCGTTTCATTCAATTTATACGATTTACCGTTTTGTTCCATGCTAATGGTTTTACGTACCGCGTCCCGCATATTCAACTGACCAGTTACCTGGTTATCCCAGTTTGGCGTATTTGAATCTTCAAAGTCGGTCATGTAGCTGTCAGCGCCGGAATTCAAGGCGTTAATCACCATCTTGCGTTCGACCGGGCCGGTAATTTCAACGCGACGGCATTCCAGTGCCTTAGGAATAGGAGCAATTTTCCAGTCACCCGCACGGATATGCGCAGTTTCCGGTAAAAAATCTGGGCGTTCGCCGGCATCCATGCGTGCGGCACGGGCAGTACGCGCAGCCAATAATTCCTGACGCCGTGGCTCGAAAGTGCGAGTAAGCTTGGCGATTAACGCCAGTGCTTCCGGCGTCAAAATCGAAGCGAAGCCTGGTTTAATTTCGCCGATAATTTCCATTCCAGCGGGTAATTGAAGTTGAGTCATTGGTGTTTCTCCCTATTAAAAAACGTTAATGCAAATGCCGACTTAACTCGCAGTATATTAGATACTAAATGAGATGAATACTCACTTTTATCAAATCATCTTTGCGATTAAGTGATAAATCGAGGATGATGTACGTTCTGAATATTTACGTTACCACTTAGCTACTATGGATCAATTCAAACAAATTTCAACTTTTGTTGAAGTCGTTACCAAAGGCAGTCTATCTGCCGCCGCACGTGCCGAAGGTGTTGCACCTTCGCTAATCGGACGTCGTATTGATGCGCTAGAACAACGTTTGGGTGTGAAGTTATTACAGCGCACTACCAGAAAAATCGTGCTGACCAACGAAGGGATGGCATTCTTAGATAATTGCCAGCGAATCTTAGCTGAATTAGAAGAAGCCGAAGCCGCCGTTTCGGAACGCAATGCTAATGCCGTCGGGCAGCTGACTATTTCCGCACCGGCCGGCTTTGGGCGGCAACATGTTGCACCACTGATTCCATCCTTTTTAGCCGAACATCAGCAGGTGAATGTGACATTGAACTTAAATGATCGCGTGGTCGATTTAATTGGCGATGGCGTAGATATTGCAATTCGGATTGCTACATTAAATGATTCCAGCCTGATCGGAGTGAAGCTGGCCGACAACCAACGGGTCGTAGTCGCCTCGCCAGCCTACATTAAACGCCACGGAACTCCACGCACCCTGGCAGATTTGGCACGCCATAATTGTTTAGCGTTTAATAACGATGGCAGTCAGCGCGGCTGGACTTTTCGCCAGCAAGGCAAAAATATCACTCACAAAGTCAGCGGCAATATGGTGTGCAATGACGGTGAAGTTTTACACGACTGGGCTTTGGCAGGTAAAGGTTTAGCGTGGCGTTCGATGTGGGAAGTGGGTGCGGAATTAACCACTGGAAAATTAGTGTCGGTGCTAGACGAATTCGCTGCACCAGATCATGATATTTATGCGGTGTTTGCGCAAAAACGGCATTTACCTTTGCGGATACGTTTATTCGTTGATTTTTTAAAACATGCTTACAGCACGCCTAATTATTGGAACAAAAAATCCTAAAGGAAGTAGAAAGAGGTAAAAAAGAAGCAAAAAAATAACGATAAAGTAAAAAAATAGGCAAAAAAAATCCCCGCGTGTGCGGGGATTTCTCAACAAATTTTAATACCCGGTTAAAAGCCTAAGCTTAGATACCTTGGATATTTGAAGCTTGCTTGCCTTTAGGGCCAGTAGTAACTTCGAAAGAAACACGTTGGTTTTCTTTCAGAGTTTTAAAACCAGCTGACTGGATAGCTGAGAAGTGAGCAAATAAATCTTCGCCGCCTTCGTCTGGAGTAATGAAACCAAAACCTTTAGAATCATTGAACCATTTAACAATACCTGTTGCCATTACAATTTCCTATTTCAGTTAGATGGGCAATCGCCCGTTAGATCGTTTCAACCAAGTAAGAAATGACAGACTGATACTGCACTACTACCTAGAATTTCAACGATGAACAATTATACTGCATAAACACAAACGGCCAACTATTTATGATAAATAATTTTATTTATTGCGTTTAATTACTTAAAAACCACTTTTAACTGCTACAAACGCAACAGTTTTTGTATATTAAGTAATTCCGTACGCAAAGTTTCTGCCGTTTCGCCCGAAAAAGTCAGCTCGGAAGTTTCTTTTGGCGAATTTATTTCTAAACTCGATTGTCCGCCCAGTTGATTCCGAGCGCCATTAATGGTGAAACCTTGTTCATACAGTAATTCACGTATCCGGCGAATTAAAAGAACTTCGTGGTGCTGATAATAACGACGGTTACCGCGACGTTTTACCGGTTTTAATTGCGAAAACTCTTGCTCCCAATAGCGCAATACATGTGCCTTCACTCCGCACAAATCGCTTACCTCACCTATTGTAAAATAACGCTTGGCCGGAATCGCAGGCAAAACAAGAGCATCATCTTTATGCAAAGTCTCACTCATCGCAAAATCCAATTTATCCAATTATTTATTAAACAGAATCACTAGATGCAGATTGACCAGACAATTGGTCAACCATGCTTTTCATTTTTTGACTCGCATGAAAAGTCACTACGCGCCGTGCGGAAATGGGGATTTCCTCACCGGTTTTAGGATTACGTCCAGGACGTTGCGGTTTGTCTCGCAATTGGAAATTTCCAAAACCAGACAGTTTAACCGCTTCACCACGCTCGAGCGCATTGCGAATTTCATCAAAAAAAGTTTCGACCATATCTTTGGCCTCACGCTTATTCAAACCGACTTGTTCAAATAAAAGCTCGGCCAATTCCGCCTTAGTCAACGTCGTGAGTTGTTTAGCGGCCATCATACGTGCTTGAGCTTCTTGCTTGGCCCGATTCAAATTGGCATCTAGTTCTGATTGCGGCTCAGTCAAAGTCTCGTCCTTCATTTGTTGGCGTATTTGTTCCACATCAAGTTCCACTTCAATTTCCAACTCTTTTAAATTGAGCATAGTGCATTCATATTATTCCAGATTTATGAGCGCAACTTAGCATCACAACGTGTTTGCGCGGCGCTTAGTAATGCGGCCATAGCGGCCTCAATAAGCTCCTCCTGCAGAGTAGACTGAGTATCTTGTAAGGTGCATCGGAATGCAAGGCTTTTTTCATTATCCTGCAAACCTTTTCCACGATATTCATCAAATAAAACAATGGCTTGCACACATAGGCACGCTGGATTTAAACGTCGTTCCTGCATAAATACATCAAGCACATCTTGCACTGCAACAGTTTGATTTACCAACAACGCCAAGTCACGCGTGACTGCCTGGAATTTAGGAATTTCCTGATACGCCGGCACGCCAACCGCTTGTAATGCAACGGCGTCCAATTCAAACACGACAGGTGCCAATGGCAAATCGTATTTTTGTTGCAATGCCGGATGCAATTCACCCAACACACCAACCACTTTGCCGTCACATTCAATTTGCGCCGAGCGACCAGGATGCAATGCAGGATGATCAACTTTGCTAAAACGTAGTGTTTTTGGCGCAAATAATGCTTCGATATCCGCTTTCACATCAAAGAAATCAACTTGACGAGTCGCCTGCCCCCACTGCTCTTCCGCTTGTGATCCATACGACAAACCAGCCAATTTTTTAGGCTCGTTAAATCCGGCCACGGTTAAACCGCCATCAAGAACAGTTTCGTCGCGCAAATACACTGGCGCAATTTCAAAAATACGAATCCGGCTTACTTTACGGTTTAAGTTATAGCGTGCATTAGCAACCAGGCTGGCGATCAAATTGGTGCGCATTACACTCATATGACTCGCGATAGGGTTTTGCACCTTGATCGGATTAGCATTATTCGCAAAATCCTGCTCCCAAGCAGCTTCAACAAAACTGTAATTCAGCACTTCCTGATAATCCAGATCAGCAATCTGACGTCGCACTTTAAATAACGAGCGGGTATTTTCAGGCAAAATCCGCATGGCAGATGCAGCTACCGGCGGCAAGGCAGGGATATTTTCAAAACCATACACGCGCGCCACTTCTTCAATCAAATCTTCTTCGATTTCAATATCAAAGCGGTACGATGGCGGCGTCACCAAAAAGCCATCTGGCTCTTGGGTGAACGGTAGCCCTAAGCGTTGGAAGATATCAGCAATTTGAACGTCCGACAACGCAACGCCGATCACTTTAATCGCGCGCGCAGTGCGTAATTTGACTGGCGGGCGAGTTGGCAAATTAATGATTTGATCATCTACTGGACCAACTGATCCGCCGCAAATAGTCACAATTAAACCAGTAATGCGTTCGATGTGTGCAACGGTGCTGGCAAAATCAACGCCGCGCTCAAAGCGATGTGCTGCATCAGTCGAAAAATTAAAGCGGCGAGCACGGCCTTGAATGGCGCTTGGCCACCAAAACGCTGCTTCCAGATAAATATTTTGCGTATCCAACGTGACGGAAGTTGCGTCACCGCCCATGATGCCCGCCAACGATTCCAAAATCGGCGCTTCGCCGGTGGTGGAGATGACGCCTATCCACGGATCCACGTTAACGGTATTCCCGTTTAATAATTTAATCGACTCGCCAGCCTTACCCCAACGTACTTCAATACCGCCGCTGAGTTTATCCAAATCAAATACATGGCTAGGCTGACCTAGTTCCAGCATGACGTAATTAGAAATATCAACCAACGCGGAAATAGGTCGTTGACCAGCACGTTCCAAGCGTTGCTTCATCCAGTCTGGAGTTGGTGCTTTGGCGTTGACACCACGAATCACACGCCCGGAAAAACGGCCGCATAAATCAGGCGCAGATACTTTTACCGGCAAAATTTCAGTCAGTGTTACCGGAACAGCGGTTGCACTTGGGACGTGCAAAGCCGTGCCAGTCAAAGCTGACACTTCACGCGCCACGCCCAATACCGATAAACAATCGGCTTTATTTGGCGTGAGTTTGATGGTGAACTTTAGGTCGTCCAAATCAAGGAAGTCACGAATCGACGCGCCGATTGGCGCATCTTCCGGCAAATCCATCAAGCCGGAATTTTCTTCTGACAATTTTAATTCACGCGCTGAACACAACATTCCCTGCGATTCTACGCCGCGTAACTCGCCGACTTTAATTTCAAACGGTTTCCCATCTGCGCCGGGTGGCAACATTGCGCCCGCTTTGGCACAAGCTACTTTCATGCCGGCGCGCACATTCGGCGCACCACACACGATTGTCAACAATTCGCCAGTACCGACATCAACTTTACATACGTTCAAACGATCCGCATTCGGATGTTTTTCAAGCGAGACGACTTGCGCAACAACGACATGGCTAAATGGCGGTGCGACTGTTTCGGTGTCTTCTACTTCCAAACCTGACATGGTGAGCAAATGTGCTAATGCGTCTGACCCCATGCTTGGGTTGACCATGGTGCGTAACCAATTTTCTGAAAATTGCATAGTTGAATCCGTTATTAGTTAAATTGCTTCAAGAAGCGCAAATCGCCTTCGTAGAACAAACGCAAATCGCTGATCCCGTAACGCAGCATAGTCAAGCGTTCCAAACCGGAGCCGAATGCAAAGCCTATGTATTTCTCAGGATCTAATCCCATGTTGCGCACTACACTCGGGTGTACTTGCCCGGAGCCAGATACTTCTAACCAACGTCCTTTTAATGGGCCACTGCCAAAGGCAATGTCAATTTCTGCCGACGGTTCAGTGAAAGGAAAATACGATGGACGAAACCGCACTTGTAAATCATCGGTTTCAAAAAATGCCTTAACAAAATTAAGGTACACGCCTTTTAAATCAGCGAAACTGATGTCTTCGGCAATCCACAAACCTTCGACCTGATGGAACATCGGCGAATGGGTCGCATCACTATCAACACGATAAGTGCGGCCTGGTGCGATAACTTTAATTGGGGCGGAATTCATGCGTGCATAACGCACTTGCATTGGACTGGTATGAGTACGCAACAACAATGGTTTGCCAGTGCTGTCATTACCTTCAACGTAGAAGGTGTCTTGCATGGAACGCGCCGGATGATTTTCCGGGCTGTTTAGAGCAGTAAAATTGGTCCAGTCGGTTTCAATTTCAGGGCCATCGGCCACATCAAAACCAATCGAGCGGAAAATTTCTTCAACCCGTTCCCAAGTGCGCATCACCGGATGCATACCACCGACGCTACGGCCACGGCCTGGCAAAGTGATGTCGATGGCTTCGGCATTTAAGCGCGCCTGCATTTGAGCGTTCGCGAGTTGGTCGCGGCGCGCTCCTAATAAATTTTCGATTTGGACTTTAATCGCATTGATAATGGCGCCCTGCGCTTTGCGCTCGTCTGGCGACAATTTACCCAAGCCTTTCATGAGCTCAGTGATTTGTCCGGTTTTACCAAGAAATTTTGCCTTGGCATTTTCTAATGCGGCTGCATCTTCGGCGGCAGCAAAGTCGGTGCCAGCCTGAGTTACGAGATTATCTAATGAATTCATGCTGATATTTCCTGCTCTGGCACAAGCCCGACTACCAAGAGGACTTATGCAAAATTGTTTCGGCAAGGCGTGCCGACGCAGATGGTACTTTGGTACAGCAAGGAGAGCACAACGCAGCAGAAGCGATTTGCGTAAGTACTAACCAAAATAAAAAACAGGGCAAAGTATAACCTTTGCCCTGCCTCTTTTACAATGCCGCTAAAAACTAGCGGGACATTGCTAACAACAATTACGCAGCCAAGGTAGCTTTAACTTGATTAACAATCGCAGCAAATGCTGGTTTGTCCATCACAGCCATATCAGCCAAGACCTTACGATCCAGACCGATAGAAGCTTTTTTAAGGCCATTCATGAATACGCTGTATGTCAGGCCGTGTGAACGTGACGCGGCATTGATACGAGTGATCCACAAAGCGCGGAATACGCGTTTTTTGTTACGACGATCGCGGTAAGCATATTGACCAGCGCGCATAACTGCTTGCTTGGCAATACGGTAAACCTTACTACGACGACCACGGTAACCCTTGGCTAAATTTAGAACTTTCTTATGACGGGCACGAGCTGTAACCCCACGTTTTACTCTAGGCATGATAACTCCTTAATATTGAGTATGAGGTTAAGCGTTTGGCATCATGCGCATGACTGATACTACGTCTGCTGCATTAACGTTCGTGATACCGCGCAATTGGCGTTTGTTCTTGGTAGTCTTTTTGGTCAAAATGTGGCGCTTGAAAGCGTGTCCACATTTGATCGTTCCACCTGGACGCACGCGAAAGCGTTTCTTGGCAGAGCTTTTGGTCTTCATTTTTGGCATAACGTTACTGTCTGTTAAGGACAGTTCCAATTTTAACGTGATTGTAGGTGGTAGCGAACTCGCTACACTTTGATGCCCACTCTCACTTATTTAGAACAGTGAAATCGAGTCCACTGTTATTTAATCTGACGTATTGCTACGTCAGACAAATTCCGGATTTACTACTAAATTACTTTTTCTTCTTCGGCGCCAAAACCATTACCATTTGGCGGCCTTCCATCTTCGGAAACTGCTCAACTTGACCGTACGGCTCAAGGTCGCCTTTCAAGCGCTCAAGCATCCGCATTCCGATGTCTTGGTGAGCCATTTCACGACCACGAAAACGCAAAGTGATTTTAGTTTTATCGCCATCATCAAGGAATTTGATCAGATTACGCAACTTAATGTTGTAATCGCCATCATCCGTACCTGGCCTGAACTTCACTTCCTTCACCAAAACAACTTTTTGTTTCAGCTTGGTTTCATGCGCTTTCTTTTGCTCTTGGTATTTAAACTTGCCGTAATCCATCAAGCGACATACTGGCGGCTGCGCGTTAGGTGCAATTTCGACCAAATCCACGCTTGCCTCTTCAGACAAACGAATTGCTTCGGCCAATTTTACGATGCCTAACGGCTCATTTTCAACGCCGGACAGACGTACTTCTAGAGCGGTAATTTCGCCGTTGATGCGATGTGTTGACTTGTCAGTAGCTATTGCAGTTTCCTTTTAATATCAAATAAACAGGCCGTGCTCTGTTGCGAAAGGTTCGATCAGGCTTTTGTGGCGATCTCATGATTGAGACGCTCAACTAAAGCACTAACAGGCATTACACCCAGATCGAGATTACCTCGCGTACGCACGGCCACTGTACTTGCATCCCTTTCCTTATCACCAATAACAATGATGTAAGGCACTTTTTGAACGGAATGCTCGCGTATTTTATAGGTTATTTTCTCATTACGCAAATCAAGGTTTACTCTAAAGCCTTGTTTCTTTAAGCTTTCAGCAACAGATTTGGCATATTCCGCTTGCGAATCGGAAATATTTGTCACCACAACTTGCACCGGTGACAACCACAACGGGAAAGCGCCAGCAAAATTCTCAATCAAAACACCAATAAAACGTTCCATTGAGCCAACAATAGCTCGGTGCAACATAATAGGAATTTTGCGTGAATTATCTTCCGCCACATATTCCGCACCCAAACGTACCGGCATGGAAGGATCAATCTGCACAGTCCCCACCTGCCATGAGCGACCCAAACTATCTTTTAAATGGTATTCAATTTTCGGACCATAAAACGCGCCTTCACCCGGCAATTCTTGCCATGTCAGACCGCAAGCACGTAACGCTGAACGCAATGATTCTTCAGCGCGATCCCAGTCTTCTTCAGTACCGATGCGATTATCTGGACGAGTCGCGATTTTAATGTCGATATTGTGAAAACCAAAATCTGCATACACTTTCATCGCCTGCGGATGGAAAGTCATCACTTCCTGGGCGATTTGCTCTTCAGTACAGAAAATATGACCATCATCCTGAGTAAAGCCGCGCACCCGCATAATGCCGTGTAACGCGCCCGAAGTTTCGTTGCGATGGCATTGACCGAACTCGCCAAAACGCAATGGCAATTCACGATAACTACGCAAGCCAGTATTAAAAATTTGCAAATGACCTGGGCAATTCATCGGCTTTAAGGCGTAATTGCGGTTTTCCGATTCTGTCGCAAACATCGATTCGCGATAGTTTTCCCAATGCCCGGTTTTTTCCCACAGAGTACGATCCAGAATTTGCGGTGTTTTGACCTCCTGATAGCCGCCATCCTGATACACCTGACGCATGTATTGCTCAACCTGCTGCCAGATAGTCCAACCTTTGGCATGCCAGAACACCAGTCCCGGCGCCTCTTCTTGCATGTGAAATAAATCCAAGGCCTTGCCTAATTTACGATGGTCACGTTTTTCAGCTTCCTCCAGCATAAATAAATACGCTTCCTGATCTTCTTTTTTGATCCAGGCAGTGCCGTACACGCGCTGCAACATTTCATTTTTAGAGTCGCCGCGCCAGTAGGCGCCCGCTAACTTCATTAGCTTAAACACCTTCAACTTACCAGTCGATGGTACGTGCGGGCCACGACACAAATCAGTGAAGTTGCCTTCTGTGTAGAGCGATACATCTTGATCGGCCGGAATCGAGGAAATAATCTCCGCCTTATACGCTTCACCGATAGAAGTGAAGTAAGCCACCGCTTCGTCACGCGGCAGCACTTTGCGAGTAATTACTTCGTCCTTTTTAGCCAGTTCTGCCATTTTCTTTTCAATTAAGACTAAATCATCCGGTGTAAATGGACGCTTGTAGGAAAAGTCATAGTAAAAGCCGTTATCAATCACCGGACCGATGGTGACTTGCGCATCAGGATAAAGCTGCTTCACCGCGTAGGCCAATAAATGCGCAGTGGAATGACGAATTACTTCCAGACCTTCTGGATCTTTTTCTGTTACGATCGCCAAATCAGCGTCAGCTTCAATCAAAAACGAGGTATCAACCAGTTGGCCATTAACTTTACCGGCCAAGGCCGCTTTGGCGAGGCCAGCACCAATACTGGCGGCGACTTGCGCAACTGTTACCGGGGCGTCGAATTGACGTTGTGAACCATCAGGAAGTCTGACTGAAACCATCGTATTCTCCAAAAGAAAAATAGTAAGTGGATGAAGCTAAATTTACAAAGAATATTGCGCGTGAAAATGCGCACGAAAAAAAACGCGGACTAGCCGCGCTTTTTCAAAAGAGACAAACGAAAAAGATCCTCGACTAGAGTCGCGTACCAAACAAGGTGGTAGTTCGCGGTGTCATAACCAAGGTGCCTTTCTCGCTCTTAAAGTGAGTTACGTGTTACTGCAAATTTGTGGTGGGCGGTGAGGAATTCGAATCCCCGACCCCTTGGATGTCGACCAAGTATTCTAACCAGCTGAACTAACCGCCCCGAAGAGCCGAGACTATAGCAAAGTTCATGTTGAGCGTAAAGCATTTTTCGCTACTTTTTTATTATTTTTAGGTTCGTAGGGTGGGCACGCTCTTGTGCCCACGCGTTATCGACGGTCAATAATAGGTTCGACACTTTCTCTTTGTTGATCAAATGTTCATCGTGCCCACGCGTAACATTTGATTAACAATACCCTCACACAATCCATTGCTTATTCACGGCTACGCGTGGGCACGGTGAGTCTGTGCCCACCCTACCCCTGTTTTTCGCAAGAATATACCCGATTACTGACGTCGCACATCCTGCACGCCACTCACATCACGCAACACCATTAAGGCTTTTTGCAATTGCGCAGTAGAGCCGATTTCTGCCGTAAACGACATCCGCGCCTGACCTTTAGCACTTTGGGTGCTCACGCCAATCACATTAATTTTTTCGCGTGAAAAAATTTCTGAAATATCGCGTAACAAACCTTGCCTATCTTGCGCCAGAACATAAATATCAACTGGATAAACCGTTTCGCGTCCTGGCTGCCCCCAAGTAGTCAGAATCACCCGTTCCGGTGATTTTTTGCGCATCTCGGTAAAATTTTTACAATTAGCGCGATGGATCGACACGCCTTTGCCGCGCGTCACAAAACCGACGATCACATCCGGCGGCGCAGGTTTGCAGCACTTAGCCAGAAGCGTTAATAAACCGTCAGTACCAACCACTAACACGCCTGACTTCGCGCCTTGAATCACACTTGAGGCGCGGCTTTTATTAATTAATACTTCGTCAGATACCGGCGGTACAACTTCGTCATGCAAAGCATGCTCAACCTGACGCAGGCTAAACTCTTCTTTACCTACCGACAAAAACAGGTCTTCCACTTTATCAAAGCCGCACTTGCGCGCCAGCTCTTCTAAATTCATGACCGTTTTACCTTCGCGCTGCAAGGTTTTCTCAACTTGTGCACGCCCTTTACTCAAGGTTTCTTGCTGATCCAAGGCATTAAACCAAGCGCGGATTTTGGAGCGGGTGCGTGAACCAACTGCATATTCGGGATTTAGCCAATCACGCGATGGGCCGGTCTCCAATCCGATTTTTGCAGTAATAATTTCAACGGTCTGCCCATTTTTAAGCGGAGTATTTAACGGCACCATCACGCCATCTACGCGTGCACCACGGCAGTTATGCCCGACGGATGTATGCAAATGGTAGGCGAAGTCAATCGGCGTAGCGTTATTCGGCAATTCAATAACGCGTGCTTGCGGAGTGAGTACGTAAATACGATCATCCAGCGTGGTTGATTTGAGTTTCTCTACCCACTCGCGCTGTAAATTATCGTCGCCTACTACGGCTTCCGTGATATCGGTTTTCCAGGCTAATAATTGGCGCAACCAGGCAATTTTTTCGTCGTACTCTTGCCCGGCAAAATTCGAACCGCCCTCTTCTTTATAACGCCAATGTGCTGCCACGCCATACTCGGCAAAATGGTGCATGTCTTTGGTGCGAACTTGCACCTCAAAGCCGCGCTTATCGTCAGCAATAACAACGGTATGCAATGATTGGTAGCCATTTGGTTTGGGGCGTGCGATGTAATCATCGAACTCTTCGGGAACTGGAGTCCAGATGTTGTGCACAATGCCTAATACGGTATAGCAGGCCTTGATGTCGTCAACAATAATCCGGAACGCACGCACGTCATTAAGCTCGTCAAAGTCAATGTCTTTGCCGCGCATTTTGTTCCAGATACTAAAAATATGCTTAGGCCGACCAAACACTTCGGCTTTAATACCAACGGCATTCATTTCATGCTGCAAGCGATCTATCGACTTGGCGATAAACTCTTCGCGTTCGGTACGCTTTTCTTCCAGCATTCTGGCAATTTTTGAATACGATTCAGGCTCAATAAAACGGAACGACAGATCTTCCAATTCCCATTTCATTTGCCACACGCCCAAACGGTTAGCCAGCGGCGCGTATAAATCAAACGTTTCACGCGCGTATTGCTTACTGGTTTCATCAAAGCGTTTTTGTTCGGCGAAATAGCGCAAGGTAGTGAGCCTAGAAGCCAGACGCACCAAGACCACCCGCATATCTGACGCCATCGCCAGTAACATTTTGCGCAAGGTTTCCAGCTGTGTGGAAGCCTGCTGCGCGGCGTTTTTATTACGTCCAGGTTCAGGTAGTGCGGCCTGCTGCATCAAGTGCAATGCACTTAAACGCATTAAGCCACGCACACCGCCGACCAAATCAACAATTTCTTTACCAAAACGAGCTTCAATGCCTTCCGCTGCACGAGGGTCAATTTGCGGCAATTCAAACAGCAAGCTGGCAATTCGGGTGTCGGCATCACTGCGCAAGGAACCTAAGGTTGCAGCCACACCGCGCGCAAATTGCAAGGCATTTTGCCCTGTGACCAATTCCACCGCTTCGTAATGGGGAGAGACGAATTCGAGCGCATCAAGCACCCGTTGCGCGTCTTCCGGTGAAAGGCTGGCAACTAGGTTGTCGATGTTTTCGCTGTTGACAGCGGCTATGGAGACCATGGGGCAATTACTCGTTTTAATTACTTACTTATTTAATTACTTAATTACTAGTTTGCGGCTTTTAGCGCTGCCGTAATCACTACTTCAATTAACCAGGCTGGATTCGCAAGAGCTGCCTGCACGGTAGCGCGCGGCGGGGTATTACCTTTAGCGACCCAACCTTCCCAAACTTGATTCATCGCTGCAAAATGTGTCAAATCTGAAAGATAAATCTGGCACATTAAGATGTGTGATTTATCGGTGCCAGCTTCCGCCAACAAGGTATCTATTTGCGCTAAAACGCTGCTGGTTTGTCCAGCGATGTCCAAACTATCATCGGCAGTAACTTGCCCGGCCAAATACACAGTGCGGTTATATACGGCCATTTCCGACATACGCGTACCGACATGGAAGCGCTTAATTTCTTGATTTTGCATTGCAATCCTTGTGAAACCAACTCAATAATAAACCCAACTATTCCAGCAGAAAATCTTTTATTACCGTAATTTGATCAGCATGCACCAAAGTGGGAGCATGTCCTACTTTTTCAAATTCAACCAACTGAGCGCGTGGCCCGCGCTTTGTCATTTGCAGTGCAGTTTCCGGTAATAATAAATCCGATTCGGCGCCACGTAGTAACAGGGTAGGACAGGCAATAGCGTCATAGGCCGCCCACATCATCATCTGCATCGCTTCGGCCAATTCCGGACTGACTGCCTGCATCGACACGGCAAGCTTTAAGTCGTAATGCCGTATCCACATGCCATCTTTATCCTGTCGCAAAACATCCATGCAAAATTTATGCCACTCCTCTTCGGTGTGCTCACCGAAAGTCTGCGAAATTGTACGGATAAACTGGGCAGCTTCATCAAATGTGGCAAACCGCATTGGTTGGCCGATATATTGCGCAATCCGGGTCAGCGCCGAGATATTCAAGACCGGTCCAATATCGTTCAAAATTAATTTTTGAATTGGGTTTTCAGGCAAGGAAGCCAAGCCTATTCCGATCAAACCGCCCATTGAAGTACCGAGAAAGGACAGATTGGGTGGATTAATGCGCGCTAATAATGTCACCATGTCGCAGACATATTGCTGCACCTGATAATGCTGCGGATTACGCAACCAACCCGAACGTCCGCGCCCTACTACATCGGGGCAAATTACCCGAAATTGGCTAGACAATTCGCGTGCCAACGCATCAAAATCATCGGAAACACGGGTAACACCATGCACGCACAACAGCACATTGGGGTTATCAACTTCGCCCCATTCCTTATAGGCCATGCGATGCAAACCATCAGGGGAAATGCATTGTACCGACTCAATCCGAACTTGATCAGATCTGCGTATCATGTTGATCCCTAGGTTATTCCATCCCAAAATCTCTTAGATTCATTGAAGAGATTGTTAGAGCGGACAAATTATAAAAGTAGAAATCTCTACATAAGCAAAAAGTACTGCTTTGTGAATAAAATAATACTCACAGACGTTAAATTGATTGAATAAAAAGTACGATTAAACGACACGAAATAAGAATGAAACCTGAGTGATGCGGAGTTTCCTTGCACCTACTAATACCATCTTAGTACAAGGAAAACTCTCTATTAGCATTAAAACTAACCGATGGACCGCCCCGTTAACTTCAACGGCACACCATCGGCTTTATGCCATTAAACCAGCGCACTTACATCCAGCTTTGCTTCTGTTTTAGTGATAATTTCTTCAACTGAAACACCGGGCGCCAATTCCGCTAATTTTAAGCCGTTAGGTGTAATGTCGATAACGCCTAAATCGGTAATGATCCGATTTACCACGCCGACACCAGTCAACGGCAAATTACAGGAATTTAGAATTTTGTGCGAATCACCTTTGGCGACATGCTCCATGAGCACCACCACGCGGCCAACGCCAGCCACCAAATCCATCGCGCCGCCCATGCCCTTGACCATTTTCCCGGGGATCATCCAATTGGCTAAATCACCAGTTTGACTGACTTGCATTGCGCCCAAAATGGCCAGATTAATTTTCCCGCCGCGTATCATCGCGAAGGAATCGGCAGAACTAAAAATAGATGAGCCAGGCAAGGTTGTAACCGTTTGTTTTCCGGCATTAATTAAGTCAGGGTCAACCTGCTCTTCAGTAGGAAACGGGCCGATGCCCAACAAACCGTTTTCAGATTGCAACCAGACTTCCATGCCCGTTGGAACATGATTAGCCACCATGGTTGGCAAGCCGATACCTAAGTTGACATAAAACCCGTCTTGCAATTCTTGCGCTGCGCGTGCAGCCATTTCATCACGATTCCATGCCATGCTTATTCTCCCGCCTTGGTTGTCGCTGCGACTGTTAATGTACGTTGTTCGATACGTTTTTCCGGTGTGGTGTTGAGCACGATCCGGTGCACATAAATGCCGGGTGTGTGAATTTCATCGGGATCGAGTTCGCCGATTTCCACAATATGCTCGACTTCTGCCACCGTGATTTTACCTGCCATCGCCACATTAGGATTAAAGTTGCGCGCCGTTTTGCGGTACACCAGATTACCGGCTTTATCAGCCTTATAGGCTTTCACCAATGACACATCGGCCACCAATGCACGTTCCATGACATAGTTATGCCCGTCAAATTCGCGGATTTCCTTGCCTTCGGCAACAATCGTTCCTACTCCGGTTTTAGTGAAAAAAGCTGGAATGCCCGCGCCGCCAGCCCGCAATTTTTCAGCCAGCGTGCCTTGCGGAGTAAATTCCAAAGCCAGTTCACCGGCTAAATATTGACGTTCAAATTCTTTGTTTTCACCGACATAAGAAGAGATCATTTTTTTAATTTGGCGCGTAGTTAATAACTGCCCCAATCCAAATCCATCCACGCCGGCATTGTTCGAAATAGCGGTTAAGTTTTGCACACCGGAATCGCGCAAAGCACCGATTAACGCCTCTGGAATACCGCACAGACCAAAGCCACCCACTGCAATAGTCTGACCATCTTTAACAATGTCTTTCAAGGCTGTGTTGGCATCGGGATAAAGTTTATTCATATTGTCTCCTGGCTAATTTTAAGTGTCTGAATGGCGAGCAAAGGCTTGTAGGATAAATTACAAGCCTTGGTGGCGCAATACCGGAACAGCAAGTTTTGAGCCGGATACATGGCTGAATCCGGAATAAATCTGAGATACATTGATCACGCTTGATCACTCAGCATCGGGCTGAGCGGCTGGTGCAGCTTGTTCAAAAGCGGGCAGCAGCATGGCATTTTCATAGATGCGACGCAAAGTTGGATAGTCTTCCATCGGACAGGCAAAACGCGCTGCATTCCAGATTTGCGGAACCACGAAAGCATCGGCCAGACTTGGCTCATCACCGCAGCAATATGTACCCGCTTTTTGCGCAACCAGTTTTTCCAAGGCAGTAAAACCTTGTGCAATCCAATGGTGGTACCAAGCCGTTTTTTGCTCTTCGGTCAGTGCCAGCGGGCCTGTCAGGTATTTGAGAATTCGTAGATTATTCACCGGATGAATGTCACATGCCACCAGATTGCAGACCGAACGCACCCAAGCGCGCTCAAACGCATCGACTGGCAACAATGCCGGCTGCGGATGCAATTCTTCCAGATATTCGCACATTGCCATGGATTGCGTCAAAACTTTACCGTCGTCATCCAAGCTCGGCACTGCACCCATTGGATTCAGGGCCAAGTACGCTGGCGTATGCTGTGCACCACCCTGCTTAACCAGATGCACCGCGTCATAGTCATAAGGAAGTTGTTTTAAATTGAGGACAATACGCACTCGGAACGAGGCTGATGAGCGAAAATAAGAATAGAGTTTCATAATATTATCTATAAATTACATACCTTAGTATGCAAATTGAAAATACGTCATTAGGGTCAATCTTTACCCAGGGATAAACATATACTGCCAAATTTAATGGCCTTCATCGCCCTGAAAGCCATTAGATACGTTAAAAAAATAGGGTAAGCATGGGCGTATACGAAAACAGCGTAAATAGCCTGATTATTATTCAGATTTACGCCTTAATTACGCATCGAATTGCTAATAGAATTGCTAATGATACGCGCCAGTGCAGAGTTGATGCAATAACTTAATAGATTACAACTCTGCGCCCGGCTTGGCTGAATAGCCGTCGGATAAGGTTGTCAGGAATTCGATCAAGTCCTTGATCTCCGCTTCATTTAGTGCAGCAGGTGCACCTTTTTTACGATTAAAAGGTGCAGTAACATGGTCGACATTGTCCTGATATTGCTTGGGTAGATCGTCAAACATCTGCACTTTTCCATGCACTTTGGAATACCATTTTTGCGGTTTGCGGTCACGCTCCACATAAAAATGCATCACCTCATCCAAGTCATGGAAATAGCCGTTATGAAAAAACACTTTACGGGTTACGACATTACGCAAGGTTGGTGTTTTAAACATGCCGCAAAAAAGTGTTTCACGACTCATATCTTTACGATAAGGGCCGCAAATCCCCATATCAAAATAACTGGTGGAACGGTTAGCTGGAATCGCTGGATTACGAGGAACACCGATTGCTTCAAATTCAAAATCGGTAAATTGAGCCGGACTCCCACCCGCGCCTACCGTATCGATATGGCATTTGGCGCAATTACCTTTGCTCGGATCTTTAAATACCCGGTAGCCACGTAACTCAGCGTCGGTAAACGTCGCATTACCAGAAACTACCGCATCAAATTTGCTGGTGTAAGGGTGAAAACTGGCATCTTCCATTTGAAAAGCTTCCAGCGCATTGCCAACTTGTTCCAGCGTTTTATTTACATTGCTAAAAACCTGCTCGCCATAAACCTGTTGAAACTGCTTTGCATAAACAGCGACCTGCACTTTTTGAGCAACACTGGCCGCATCTAGATTAGCCATTTCATTGGCACTCAATAAAGGAATGCTGGCTTGCTCATGCAAGGTACGGATTGCCCCGTCATGGGTAAAGCCACCCGTTGGCCCTTCATCCTCCAAACCTTCCGGACCCGGCAAATAGAAATGGCGAGTAAATAACGGCGTAAAGCTGATATAGCGCAGTGATGGCACCGAACGGGTACCGGCCCGATCCAGCTTTGGCCCACCGAGTTGCACGGCCAGATCATTGATTGGGGCATACGCATGATCAGGGTTATGGCAAGTCGCGCAGGACATCTGTCCTGATGCGGAAAGGGAAATATCAAAGAATAATTTGCGACCTAGTTCTGCTTGCGGGCTTAACGGCACCGATTGATCGGGGTAGCGCACCCAGCTGGCATTTTTTTTAGGGTAAGCCGCAGTTGGAGCTTGTGCATAAGCGGGTGCGGGCAAGACTGAGGAAGGTGCCGATTGAGTTGCTGCAGTTGGTGAAGATTGTTTTTGGCATGCACCGAGCAACATAACTAAAAACAGGCAAAACAACGATTTAAAACAGTTACGCATTTCCAAAACCCATCATAAAAATACTAAGCAAAAACGGAGTAAGTGTTTAACACTTACTCCGTTAATCTTCTTTATTCACTAATTAATTTAACGCAATTAAGAAGAAAACAATCAGAAATTAAACATCGACATTAAATCACCAATTGCCGGCGTGGTATTTGTTGGCTTATACAAGTTAGCCGATGTCGTCACAGGGATTGGATGATTGTCCCGGCTACGTGCTGATAATGGTGGCAACTTCCAGTTACGCTCAATAAATTTCAATACCGATGCATGATCGTGGTAAGTGTGATCAATGTAATTCGTACGGGCATAAGGAGACACAACTAACATTGGAATCCGTGGGCCATCACCAAAAAAGTCCATGTTTTGGATAGCGCCAGTATCAAAGTGACCGCCACCCTCATCCGTTGTAATGATAATCGCGGTATGTGCCCACAAAGTTGGGTTCGCTTTTACTTGAGCGACCAAATTCTGCAAGAACAATTCGTATTTCATTTCAACAGAATAACCAGGATGTCCGCTATCCAAATTCTTCGGCACAACAAAGGACACGGCTGGCAATGTGCTATTTTTAACGTCGTTATAAAAGGTCGTCAAACCCGCCAGACCCGCTTTTAACGATGTCGATGTCATGACATTTTGAGATGCAACCAACGGATCACCGATTGCGTTGTACTGCGCAGATTGAAGTAGCGCATAAACACCTGCACTAGCAGGCAAACCAAGTGCTGTCGCATCTGCTGTCACATCCGCTATTTCACGAGCACCGGTATACCATTTCCACGACACGCCTTTATTCGCCAAAGCTTCAGCAATGGTTGGTACCGTTTGTGGTGGATAGTTGTAATTTTTTGGGCCGATAGGTTGAACATTACCGTTCATGTCGTAACCTGGCGCGTAATTATTCACCAAATAGTATTTACCTGTATCGCAATTGCTTGGCACGTTAACCGCGGTTAATGCCGCTAAAATTGGCGCTACGCCAGGCTGTGTTGAATCAGAACAATTCACATACGAGCCGCCGCTATAACCATCTTGCGTATAAAAGTTAGGCGTACCAGCCATTGGATTTGGATTTTCAATTTGATTCGCGGGCGGTGCAGCAACAGCACCCGCTGTATTGAAATACGGTGAATCGGCGGTCGCAATAGCAAAGAAGTTCGCGCCAGTACCACCTAAAATTGATTGATGGTAGTTATCACTGAGCGCATAACTTTGCGCCAACGATTTCAAGTACGGCACATCACCAGCCTGCATATTCAAGAACGCCATCAACTCACCGCCTTGCGACGGATTAGCAGGTGTAACACCTGATGTATCACCACCCTGGCCAACCGAATCGGCCACCCAGGTAAACATATCCAGCTTGGCATTATTACCACCGGTTTGTTGCCACATCTGGAAGAAGCGATGTACCGGATCCCCTGTAGTAACTCCGATCGGATTAGATGCTGTCACTGCATAAGGTACATATTTAGTCAGCTGGAACGGGCCATTTGCTAAATTAGCAGGAAAATGCGGATCAGGCGTACCACCTAATGTTGCCAACGACGATGTTAATTCACCGATTTGCAATGGTTGCGGCAACGTCGCATAAGCTACTGAGCGAGTTGGATTAATACTGTACGTAGTTTGTGTTGCGCCTTGATTTTGCAGCGCAAGATTAAAATTCGGTCCCGGTGTTCCGTCAGCGTTAATAATTCCTTCAGACAGCAAATTATTCACGGTTTGGCCTTGCGGCGCTGGATAGGTACCAAATACGGCATCAAATGTTTGATTTTCGCCGATGACCACAATCACATTAGTAATTGGTGTCGTCGTGCCGCCGGCATTTAACGCGACTAATGAAGTCACTGCAGTTGTTGGAATACTGCTCGCCAGCGTACCGGTGGCTGGAACATTAATAACAGCACGGTTAGCATCGGTACCGATACTGATCTGACCGGAATGCACCATGAAATGTGCCAATGTGAATAAATTATCCAGTGGATCACTGCTATTTGCCTTGTACACGGTGGTCCCGATAGGGTCAGCGGTTTCAGTAGCAGGAATAGCTAACGCGGTGTATATCGGTTGCAACAAAGTAGTGATCGCCAGCTCTGCATTCGCCACCGTAGTCGGGGTAATCGCCGCCGTAGTTATTTGTGCGCCCGTCGGAGCGGCGCTTGGAATAGCACCCAGTACCCGCGAAGTAATTAAGGAAGTAAGTGGATTAATATTTGCTTGCAACGAACCGGCGAACACACCGGATGGAACGTAGACTGAAGACAATAATGCCGGTGAGCCATCAGCATCATTAAATGGTGTCGTCAATACATAAGGACCAGAACCACCCAGTGCAATCGCGAATTTACCCGTAGCATCGGTCGGCGTCGACTGAATAACATTCCCGCTAGAATCTGTCGCCGTTACAACAACGCCCACCAACGGCGCTCCTGCTGAGGCTATACCATTCACACTTGGTGGAGTTGCTACTGATGATGAACCGCTATGGCAACCCGCGAGAACGACCAGCGCTGAACATGCCAGCGCTAAAGGACTTAATTTCATAATTTCCCTAACTTTATTTTTGGAATAATTTTTATTTCGGAAAACCACCACTTAATTATGCAGTTTCCTGTTTTTAACTTGTGGAGTATGAAGATAACATATGACAAATTTATGACAGCAAAAGAAATAATCGGAAATTAAAGTTATTCCTCTAATTTCCGATTTTCAGCTTAATTTATTTTTTAGAACTATTCAAGGCGCCCTATACAACTACCGGCAATCAAGTGATTTCAGTACGTATAGGACTAGTTAATTACATCGCGGCATTTTGTTGGTAAAAAGCTGCACGCAACCGGTCATATGCCCAGTTATAGATAATCGTGTATGGCAAGAAGAACATCAATAAGCCAATATCCAGCACAAATGCTTCCAATAACGATATATCCGCCCACCATGCGATGAGAGGAACAACAGCGAGTATCAGTCCAGCTTCAAACGAAATGCCGTGCAAGAGCCGAATTTTTGTAGTGCGCTGCCAATGATAACGACGTTCAAAATAATCAAAAATAGCATTAAAAATCATATTCCAGACCATTGCTACCAGAGAAATTATTAACGTTAAGGCACCAGCGTGCACCACTTCCAGCCCCAAACCCCAAACCAATAATGGAACACAAATAATCAGAGCCAATAATTCAAATAAGAAGGCATGGAAGACGCGTTCCAGCCAGTGTTTTCGTGTTGTCATGATGCATACTTTCTATTAATTTAAGAGTAGTGCAGCTATTTTCATTCAACTATACTGATAGTATCAATGTAGTTACCATCGGAAAAATTGATACCATGATTTCACACGAAGCCTTAAATGTGTTTGTTGAAGCAGCCAATTCAGGCTCTTTTTCAGCAGCTGCGCGCAAGCTAGGTAAGCGCCAATCCACCGTCAGCGAAGCAATAGCTAATCTGGAAATTGACCTTGGTGTGTCCCTGTTTGATCGCCGCACACGACGCCCAACATTGACGGCACAGGGACGCAGCATGCTGGTACATGCACAACAAGTTCTGGAGGCTCAGCATCGCTTAAGCATTGCGGCTCGTTTGTTGGTCGGAGGGCAAGAAGCTCAATTGAGTTTTGCGCTATCGGACACCTATCAATCCAATGTCTTTGAAGTCATGCTGAAAAAAATTGAGCAGCGTTTCCCAGATTTACAATTGGAATGCCTGATCGCCGAAGATCATGACGCCGTTGAACTAGTTCAAGAAAACCGGGTGCAACTGGCATTAATTACGGCACAAGCTGAATACCCGCCCGATATCAGTTTCGATACCCTAAGCGATCCGTCTGAAATCGGCCTGTTTGTCAGTGCAGGACATGCACTGACAAACCAATCCACCATCAGCAACGCCATGCTGAGCGCCACAAGGGAGTTGCGCTTAAATACCTTTGCCGACGATGCCTATAGCAAGCGCACCAGTTTGAGCTGGTCGTCATCCAATTACCTGATTTTGCTGGAAATGACAGAACTGGGTTTCGGCTGGGCCAAGCTACCGCGCTGGTTAGTCAAACGCTTTGCCGAAACCAAATTAGTGGAATTACGCACCGGCGGCTGGCCCAGACAAATACCGATGCATGTAATCTGGTCGCGCCAACATAATTTAGGGCCAGCTGCCTGCTGGATGCGTGACAATTTTCTAACAAGCACAGTGGAATTACAAACATAAACAGCGGTACGCATTCAGAGTGTGTGCGTGCTACAATCACACATCAATATCGCTGATCCTTTGCCAGCACCTGCTGTGCTGATGTCTGTGCCGTTTCCGGCTTTAGCCGGCGCCAAGAGATCGCCCCATATCAAGTAAATTAGGACAACATTGTGCCCACATCTACCCGCTTTGCCGTAGCCATTCATATTCTTTCCAATATTGCCATGCATCCCGGGCAAGCTGTGCGCTCCGAGGATATTGCGCGTAGCGTGAATACCAACCCAACCGTGGTGCGCCGTATTCTCAGCACCCTGGCGGATGTCGGATTAACTCATGCACAAATGGGTCAAGGCGGGGGAAACCTACTTGCGAAACCGGCGAATAAGATTACGCTGCTTGATATTTATCAAGCAGTCGAAGAGCCCCAGTTCTTCGCGCTGCACCGCTCCAAGCCTAACCCCGCATGTTATATAGGCCACAATATTACACCTGTGTTGGAAGAGGAATTTGACCGAATCACCAAGGCACTGGAGCACTCGCTCGCAAAGACTACGCTAGCGGACATTGTTAAAAATGTTGAAACATGTGCTGGTTTTCCCTTTGTTCCTAAAAGTCACGGCGACGCTACGAAATCGCTCTAATCCCCCTTAAAATTTATCTTCACATTATTTAATGAAATTTTTTGCTTGCGTTAGTGTGACTGTGTGCGTTACACTAATTCATATTGAACGGGACGCAAATTCAGCTATATTGAAAACGACGATTCTTATTTCGACTCTTATATTTTGTTGTAGCTCCCAGTCCCATTCATGTTTTTTTGTTTTTCACGGTGGTCTGTAATGACCGTGCCGTGTTCATGGAGATTTATGATGACCCGCAAGACACCTATTGAGCGTTACCGCAATATTGGCATCAGCGCCCACATCGACGCTGGCAAGACTACGACTACCGAGCGCATCCTGTTCTACACAGGCGTCAATCACAAAATCGGCGAAGTGCATAACGGCGCCGCAACGATGGATTGGATGGAGCAGGAGCAGGAACGCGGTATCACAATCACCTCGGCCGCCACCACCGCTTTCTGGAAAGGCATGGCGGGTAATCTTGCTGAACATCGCATCAATATTATTGACACGCCGGGCCACGTTGATTTTACGATTGAAGTTGAACGCTCGATGCGCGTGCTGGACGGTGCCGTGATGGTGTACGACGCAGTCGGTGGCGTGCAGCCGCAATCCAGAACCGTTTGGCGTCAAGCAAATAAATATGCCGTGCCGCGCATTGCCTTCGTCAACAAGATGGATCGTGTCGGTGCCGACTTCTTTCGAGTACATCAACAGATCACGGAACATCTGAAGGGCAACGCCGTACCGATCCAGATTCCACTCGGCGCGGAAGACCATTTCCAAGGTGTTATTGACCTGGTAAAGATGCGGGCGATCAGCTGGGATGATGCCAGCCAGGGCGTGCAATTCACGTACGAAGAAATTCCGGCCGAACTGAAGGAGTTGGCGCAGAAGTGGCGCGACCACATGGTTGGAGCCGCAGCAGAAGCGACGCCCGAGCTGACTGAGAAGTACCTAAACGGAGAAACCCTGACCGAAGACGAGATTAAGCAAGCTCTGCGTCTACGCACGATCCGCAATGAGATTGTGCCGATGTTGGCTGGCAGCGCTTTCAAGAACAAGGGTGTACAGGCAATACTGGACGCGGTAGTTGACTACTTGCCGTCACCGGCTGACGTGCCCGCGATAGCCGGTCACGACGAGGACGATAATTTGATCGAACGTCATCCGCTAGACGACGAGCCATTCTCCGCGCTCGCCTTCAAAATTATGAGCGACCCATTCGTGGGACATCTGACTTTTTTCCGCGTCTATTCCGGCGTGGTACATGCTGGCGATACAGTCTATAACCCGACTAAGTCGCAGAAAGAACGCTTGGGCCGCATCTTTCAAATGCATGCCAACGAGCGCAAGGAAGTCAAAGATGTTTATGCTGGCGATATCGCGGCGGCCGTCGGCCTGAAAACCGTCACCACGGGTGACACTCTGAGTGCGCCGGAGCACGTGATCGTACTGGAAAAAATGATCTTTCCTGAGCCGGTGATTTCGCAAGCGGTGGAGCCAAAGACCAAGGTGGATCAGGAGAAGATGGGCGTTGCCCTGAACCGGCTGGCGCAAGAAGATCCTTCATTCCGAGTTCATACAGATCAGGAATCAGGACAAACTATCATCGCAGGCATGGGCGAGTTGCATTTGGAAATATTAGTGGATCGTATGAAGCGCGAATTCGGCGTCGATGCAACGGTAGGCAAACCGCAAGTGGCTTATCGCGAGACGATTCGCAAGCAGGTCTCCGATGTCGAAGGCAAGTTCATCAAGCAATCCGGCGGTAAAGGACAGTACGGCCATGTGGTGCTGAAGCTTGAGCCGATGGAGCCAGGAAAGGGGTACGAATTCGTTGATGCGATCAAGGGCGGCGTAGTACCGCGTGAATTCATTCCAGCCGTAGACAAGGGCATACAGGAAACGCTGCGCTCAGGTGTACTGGCTGGTTATCCGGTAGTGGACGTGCGCGTGTCGCTCACTTTCGGTTCCTACCACGACGTGGACTCGAACGAAAACGCCTTCCGTATGGCTGGCTCGATGGCTTTCAAAGATGGAATGCGGCGTGCCGATCCACAACTACTTGAACCGATGATGCAGGTCGAAGTAGAAACACCCGAAGAGTTCATGGGTAATGCGATGGGCGACTTGACGTCGCGGCGCGGAATGGTGCAAGGAACGGACGAAATCCCAGGCGGTGGCGGCAAGCTGATTAAGGCGCTAGTACCGCTAGCCGAGATGTTCGGCTACTCGACCACCCTGCGTTCATTGTCTCAGGGCAGAGCGACGTACACGATGGAATTTAAGCACTACGCAATCGTGCCGAAGCATATTCTGGAGCAGGTGATGGTAAAAGCTGCCACAAAACACTAACACTAACTTTAGCTTCGAATTAAATTTTATAGGTGAGCTAGATTTATAGCCTATGAGTTGTTTCATTATTTTTTTAAACTGTGCTTATGTGCGTTACATAATATTATATTACTCCAGACTGCTTAAATTTACGGAGCCAGAATGAAAGAGACGAGGAGCAACGTCTTAGGCGTCATCCGTGATGCTTTTTCACCCCGCTCACTTGCACTTCGCTGCCCTGCAACGAAGTGCATTCACCTTAATTAAATGAAAGAAAGAACTATGTCCGCACTATTTAATCCGATTCGCATCGGCGATCTTGATCTTCCAAATCGCATCATCATGGCACCACTGACGCGTGCGCGCGCTGTGGGCAAGGGGCGAGTTCCCAACGAGTTGATGGCGCAATATTATGCTCAGCGCGCATCGGCGGGCTTGATTATCAGCGAAGCTACCTCCGTGACTCCGCAGGGAGTGGGTTACGCCGACACCCCAGGCCTATGGTCTGCCGAGCAAGTTGCAGGTTGGAAGCAAGTCACCTCCGCCGTGCATGCTGCCGGAGGACGCATACTGGCGCAACTCTGGCACGTGGGCCGCGTCTCCGACCCAATTTTTCTTGATGATGAATTACCGGTAGCTCCTAGCGCGATCGCTGTTGAAGGTCATGTAAGTCTGCTGCGCCCAGAGCGCCCTTATGTCACTCCACGCGCTCTTGAAATTGATGAATTACCTGGGATTATCGCGGCGTTCCGCCAAGGCGCAGAAAATGCCAAGGCTGCAGGCTTCGACGGCGTGGAAATACATGGTGCCAACGGATACTTACTCGACCAATTCCTACAAGATGGCTCGAACAAGCGCGCGGATATCTACGGTGGCTCAATCGAAAATCGCGCACGACTGTTGCTTGAAGTAACAGATGCGTGCATCTCGGTATGGGGCGCATCACGTGTCGGTGTGCATTTAGCACCGCGCGGCGGCTACTACTCCATGTCAGACTCAAATCCCGCAGCCACCTTCGGCTACGTTGCGCGTCAACTCGGCGAGCGTGGCATTGCCTTCATTTTTTCACGCGATGCCCTCGTTGATGCCCCGCTTAGCGCAGAACTGAAAAAGGCATTCGGTGGAACTTATATTGCCAACGAACAGCTAACTGGAACCACTGCCGAACAAATTCTCGCTGACGGTAGCGCCGATGCAATTGCTTTCGGCCGGTTATTCATCGCTAATCCTGATCTACCTCGACGCCTATTAGTGGGCGCACCATTGAACGAGCAGCGGCCGGAAACTTTCATGACGGCTGGTGCCGAGGGCTATATCGACTATCCCGCCCTTGCTTAAGTAACCTTAATCGGAATCAACTAATGGATTCCGATTAATGCATTAAAGATGATTTATTTTCATAACAAAACTGTTTGATCAATCGCTGAAAGTTTGCATAGCGCCACTTGAAGTCTAGTTAAATAAAACTAGACTTCAGCAGGCCACGTTAAAGCATGGTTTCCGTTGCTGTGGGGTGCTGACAAGATCAAAGAAGGCCTGAATGGGGACGACAAACCGGTCCCACTCGGGATGCCGACGGGAGGCGAAGTCAAGCTCAAGTCAGGTTTCTTTATTAGTCTGTTAACGCTAGATCCTGCGGCAGAACTTGTCAGTTACAAAGGGCCACTCTTCGTCGCCGTTGGGACCAAGGATACGATTGTGTTTCCGCAACCAGCCATAGGTCAGAGTTTAATTAAATACCACCACTGACAAGGCGAACTCTTTGTAGGACCCACGGATCATTTTTTCAATGTATCCCAAGACGAAAAGCAGATTGACGAATTGATCGCTGTTACCGGCGTATTTTTTGCAAAGCACGCTCACTGAGCGAGCACCTTATGTAATTCAAACTAGGGCAACGTAGAGCAGCAACCTGGCGGCTCCGCTTTCAATTTTTTATTGGGGAAAAATTATGCTGGCAGTTCAATATCAAGCTTATGGCGGCTATGAAGAAAATCGCGTGGACGACCTTCCTCGACCACAACCGGTGGATGGTGAGGTGTTGCTGGAGATGCGCACTGTCGACATTAATCCGCTCGACAATACGTTTCGATCCGGGCACTTTTATGCCGCTACCGCAGACAATTTACCTCGCATTGGCGGTCAGAACGGTGTCGGGGTAGTGATAGAAACAAAAAGCCCAGCCTTCGCGGTAGGAGATCGCGTGTTCGTATCCGGGAAAGGTTTTGGCCTGGCCGCAGATGGTACCTGGCGTCAATTTATCGCAATGCCGGCAGCAGGTTTGAAACGCGTTCCCGCCAACATCGACGACGATCATGCGGCTGCGTTCCTGGCCGGTGCCGGTTATCCGATCGGCTATCTGGCACTCACCGAATTTGCACACTTCAAACCGGAGAAAACGGTATTGGCACCCGGCATTGGCGGTGCCGTCGGCATGGAGACCGTACAGATTGCAAGGCGGCTGGGCGCATCAATGGCGATTTTTACTGCGAGTACCACGCACAAGACGGAACTGGCACGCGCAGCCGGTTACGAGCATGTGATCGACCTGTCACGCGAAAAGCTCCAGGACGGTGTGATGCGCTTGACGAACGGCAATCTCGCTGCTGGCGGGCTCCAACCGACGATTGCTAACGTGTTTCCCTTATCCGAGGCGGCTGACGCAGTGCGCCATCTGATCGAAGACCGGCCATTCGACCGTGTGTTGATGAGAGCCAATGGATAATCGGCCAGCTCGATGATCTCTAATTAAGAATGCGCCCGGTATCCGACTCTTTTTAAAGTCCCCTATTTCTATTTCAAAAACTAGCTCAATAAACTAGTGCGGCCGAATTAACGCTGCGATACCACTGCGGGCATTTTCGCAAACAGTCAATTAGATAGCTGCATTCTGATGGAATAAAAATGTACTTATTTAATTCCGATTTTCACCGCCGCCTCAATCGTGTTAACTCGACAGAACCACTTTGGGCACTACAATTTCAACAATGGTGCCACGTGGCGAGGCCATCTTTACACTGATATATCCGCCCAGAATACCCGTAACAATGTTGTACGCGATTGTCATACCAAGTCCATTCGTGCCTTGCCCCATTTGGGTTGTAAAAAATGGTTCAAATATACGCTGAAGAACTTGCGGATCCATACCTGCGCCATCATCAGAAAAAGTAATTTCGACCATGTTTTGATCCATTTCCCTGGCAACAATTTCAATACTGCCTGGCGAGTTTTCGTCAAATGCATGCGTCAACGCATTGTCGATCAAGATGTTAAATACCATCGTAAGACTATCCGGGTATGAATCGAGCGCCAAGCCCTCAGGTAGCCGCATTTGCACGTCGCAGCGAGCCTTCTGAAAATAAGGGTGACGCTCAACCAATATCGCGTTCAACAGTTCGGCCAATTCAAAGCGCTGTCGACGCTCATTACGCTGATCCATCGCGATGAATTTGAAGGAAACGATAATATTGGCTGCCTTCTGCAATGATCCTTCGATCAAAGCACAACAATCCTTGATCTGCGCCGCATGCTTGACGAATGTCGAACGCGCCATCCCCTTGCCGAGCGAGGTTTCAAATTCCGACGCTAAATCCGATAACGTTGTGGCCATTAACAGGCCATTACCTATTGGTGTATTAAGTTCATGCGCGACACCTGAAACCAAACCGCCCAGCGCGACTAACTTCTCGGCTTGCACCAGTTGTTTTTGAGTAGCCTGCAAATGCTCTACCAACTTTGTCATTTCATCATTGGCAATAGCCAACGCCTGAGTGCGCGCTGAAACTTTTTCTTCCAGTCCCTGATTGGCTTCCGCCAGAGAACGATTCGTTTCCTGCAGCAATGCGCTATGGTGCGAAATCGTACGCCAGGCAAGCATTGTTGCCACCGTCAAAACCATCAAAACAAGAACCAGCAATAAGTTAAAAAAGTTGCGCTGCCATGCCCGCATATTTTCATAACGCCGCTGCTCCGATAGCTGTATAGAAGCAATTTTGTCCTGCAATACACGCTCGAACTCGACATAGTTATTCAAGCTTGACGTGATTGGCCGAACGATCCCCATCCAGTCAGCGTTTTTGGCAGCGGTGAAAGCTGGCGTAATATCATCCCGGTAAAAGGTATCGTATAACCCGCGTAATTCGCGCAAGTCGGTTTCCGGTATCTCCGGCCTAGTCTTTAGCTCTTCCCATAACATTTGGTTCTTTTTTATTTCCGCTTCGATGATATTAAAATGAATGGAAATAGGATGATCATGCAGAACGCTGACGTCCAATTGCTTGTTGTGCATAAAGCTCGCATACAGCTGAAAGCGTAGGTTCTTAGTATTCGCGTCAATTTCCTGCAAGGGCAGAACCGATTTCAGATAGACAGAATTAATGGATTGTTGCGCGGCGTCAAATTGATTCTCTACGATCAGCAACGCTACCGTAAACACGAATGAACTGCCTGCCAGAAGGGCGATCAGAACCACGCCGAGTGTTTTCAACTTCATCGACTCTTTCCCCTGTCCACTTGTTCTTACGACTACCCAGGCATTTTTTCCGGTCACATAGAGATCAAAAACACTGGCAGTTCGAGTCCGGGCGATAGCCTCTCGCAATAAATTAGTCTAGGCGAATTTAGGCTTTATTGCATAAATAAAAGTACTCTACCAGTCGAGGATCAGGTCAAGGAACGTTCTCCCCTGCGTAAGCGGGCTGCCTTGGTTCCTATTGAGCCTTTTTCTTATTTGAATTATTAAAAATAATTCATGTCGTTAACGGGCGACAGACCATTTCCATTTCTAAATAAACTCGGTGTAAATGGATGTTTTTACAGGAGACGATAAAGTTCAGGGTGATTACTATCAGCTACGCACGCTGAATTAATGACAGCGGTATTAATCGGCTGATAGCTAATGCACAAACCCGTTCAACGAAGCTATACAACTTCCCAAAGTTGTCTTGCCATAGTGCAACAACGAAAGCTGAAATGGTGTCCGATGCAAATCCAATAAATTGTTTTTGGTGTTTTTTTGATGCTCATCAGCTATTTCTTGCAAAAATGTTGCGCCAACATTGCTCCACAATTTACTACTAAAAATCGCCTATATCACCTATGTCGCCTCTCGACAACAGAAATAATCCCAGTTAATTCAAAGGCTTACCGAATTACAGAAAATCCCTGTCGCCTGATGACGACAAAATTTAGCCAAAACCAAAGGCGCCGACATTGCTTGCCAGCATTAAATCCATCTAACTAATTGAATATTAAAATATTTTTCATTCTGGCACAGCGATTGCTACTACTCGATACAACGATAACTGGAGCGCGCCGCGCAGATTACACAAAACATCGAAGGCGTGAAGACCGTCAACAATCAATTGAGTATCAAAGCCGCAAGTTGATTGATGACTTCTAGCTGCGATGAAAAAATATTCAGTTGATACATTCAATATCGTTGCAGCGGCATTTAATCGTCAAGCTGGTATTTCTCGTTTGAGGCGGTACGTTTAATTTTTCTAGTGAAATTCACGGAGGAAAACATGAATAACTCTTCATCCAAAACAATTTCAACAAATGCGCGGTTGGCTTTCCAATCCACAGCTTTACTCACTAAGACGTATTCCTCTGCTGCGGGAAAGTTTACCCCGAGCCCGATCGGTGCGACACAAAATGATCTGCTAGCATCGCTTCATCCCGACGAACTGGCGTACTTGTTGCCGCACCTTGAACTAGTAAAGCTTCCATTAAACAAGGAACTGCATCAGCACGGCAGCGAGATATCGCATGTTTATTTTCCAACCACGGCAATCATCGCATCGCTGTTTTTACGGGCGGATGGAAACGAGACGGAAATAGGCGTGACCGGCCATGAGGGTCTTATAGGCACGTCGATTTTGATGAGCGATCGCGCGCTTGGAACCGCCAGGGTTCAAAGCGCCGGTTTTGCATACAAAATGGATGCAGCAATACTCAAGGAGGTCTGCATGCATTGCAGCAAGTTGCATGATCTGTTGATGCGCTACATGCAGGCCTCATTTTCCAAGATGACGCTAATCTCAGTGTATGAAAATCATTGCACTGTCGATCAAAAGCTCGCGCGCTGGTTGCTTGACCGGCTGGATCGCTCTGCCACCAATGTATTAAACGTGACTCAGGAAATGATTGCCACCATGTTATGTGTGCGGCGTGAAAGCATTACCGAGGCGGCGTGTAGATTGCGAAATGCGGGGTTAATCAGCTATCTTCGCGGCATTATTGTTGTGCTTGATCGAGATGGATTAGAGATCAATGCAGGCGAAAGCTACACCATGGCCAAGCAAGAATTCGATTTGATATTGTCTGATCCCAATTCGAATCTGAGGGGACATATGTACGCCACATGATGTCCGAAAGAGTGAATGGGATTTATCAAAAAATTCAATAAACTCGCTATCTTCTTGAAGTCATTGATGCGATAGGTCACCTGACCTTGAACAGCAATTTGCTGGAAATCGCTCGAATTTTCTTCAAAAATAAAAGCAACATCTTCACTGCCCATAGATACAACCACCATCGAAGTGGTAGGCGCGTAGTAAAAGAAGGAGAGTCCTGCTCCTCGCGCTTAACACTTCCGTTCTTGTATTGCTGCACATAGGCGGTTGGCTGAAACTTGATAAATTTGACGTTAAACATGATTTTCATTTTTTTAAGTTAGATTCTTTCAAATCTACTTCGCTAAAATCTTCGTTCCAACAACATTAATTCTTGCGTATATGGCAAACACGTCGTACCGCACTAATGCATAAAAATTTATTCAACGCATCTGGATTCACTAAGCCACCACGATGCAAAGGCCTGCAAATCTGGATGAAGCGAATGCGCGAGATTTAATTCTCCCCCCAGATTAGGACTACCATTCGGCTCGCGCATGATCAGTGCGGCGTGAATATCATCTGGAATACCACGCAAATACGGTAAAAAATCATCAACAAAGGCAATCGGATTCAATTCACGTAACGCCGCAGCTTTTGGACTAATGCCAGTATTCGAACCGGAAGTGGCAATTACTCTTTCAATAGGGAATCCGCATTCTTGAAGATTTTGAAGGCGCGCATGCTGAAATTGAGATTCAATTGCTGACACGCAAACCAGTTCGTATCCGGCAGAGCACAATTCCTCGCAAGCTTTTACCGCATTTGGAATTGCAGGTATCGATTTCCAGTATTGCTCATCAAAGCATGCGCGAAATTTGATCAGTTCCATTCCGTCGAGACGGCTCACATCCCAGCGATCAATTGCCCAGTAAGCGTTCTTGTCGCGAAGATCCGGCAACAGCCCAAATGCCCTCTCCCAAGCCAGGCGATAAGCTGCGTTATAGTCCAACAATACGCCGTCGGCATCAAGTGCGATGATTGAACCTGATCTTTGTTTAAATGAATTATTGTATTTTTTCATCTGCAGCTCTTAAGCAACGAGGCCAATCTTTAAAATAAATTACTCAGGTTGTTATTTATAAAAAATAATCACCTGAATACCGGCTTGTTCAGCCAACTCAACAGCATGTCGGGTCCCGAGTGCCAATCCTGGTTTTCCATATTCTGGATGAAATGCAAGTAGCAAATCGATTCCTGTTCTGATCATTCGATCATTGAGCCCTTTCCAACCGTTATCTGGGTAGGTTTCGTAATCCTCCTTAGTCTTTTTCATCAATTCAACGACAAATCCGAACTCAGGGGCAACCTCGTTGGCGAAAGCATCAACACCAGAAGTATCGCCAGTAATAATTATGGTTTCCTTTGGAAGGAAAGCAAATTCTCGACGCAGAGCTTTAATATCAGTCCAAGTCGTCGAGCCAGTTATGAGTACACGCATTTTAGAACCAACTCCACGTCACATTGCACAAGGAGGGATATTTAAAGTCTACGAAATAAATGACAAGGTTATATACAGGATTTGTAAATTCATTCGACATACCAGTTATACAGATGCTTCATTCAGCACCTTTTCATAAACAGCAAGGTCACTGCCAGAGAAACAGCAAAACATAACCTCTTTAATATTACTGTATTGCTGAACTGCCGCTCTCACTGTAATGACAGCAACTTCTGCGGCCAATTCAATTGGGTAACCATAAATTCCAGTGCTAATACTCGGAAATGCGAGCGTGCTGATGCCTTGCTTGGCTGCGATATCAATCGAAATGCTGTAGCACAATCTCAGGAGATCAGATTCTCCATTTGTACCTCCGCGCCAAACCGGCCCAACTGTGTGAATAATATATTTTGCTGGTAAGAGATAGCCTTTTGTCAGCTTCGCCTCCCCAGTTTTACAACCACCTAACAGTCGACACTCGTGCACTAAATCCACCCCTGCTGCCCGATGAATCGCGCCATCAACACCACCACCGCCAAGCAATGATGAATTAGCAGCATTTACGATCGCGTCTACCTGCATCTTTGTAATATCAGCATGAACCGCTTTGATTATCGCAGGCATAGAATTACTGAGCTCCTTAGGGATTAGTTTGCGCGATTTTTTTATGCTGATTCGGTTATCAATCAATTGAACAATGGAAGATTCAAACGTCTTCCACTGTTATCCGCAGAAAATTATCTTCAAAAAAGGTAAGCGAAACAACACTCTTAAATTGTGGCAGCCAATCTAGCCCTGACTTCAGCAAGCGTCACTTCATTAAGTAATTTTCCATTTTCAAACACAGGAACAAATTCGCACTCGTTGACGTTATTCCAGCTTACTTGGTCCTTCAGATAAAATTCGCCTTGATCATCTTTGTAGACGGCCACTAATCCTTTAGCTGAGTTTTTGGTGCCGTCACCGGTTTTTGGCGCTTTAAAAATTTCACGATTTTCTCCGGAAATTTTGGCGAAAGTCGCTTTCACGGCGAAGCCATCGGTGTCGCGAGTGACGTGTTGATAGGTGTAACTGCCAATTCCAAACACCACATTGGTTGAGGCAAATCCCTTGGCTTTCAACCCTGCACAAATCGCCGTGGCGCGTTCTATGGTGATGGAATCGCCATAAATCAGACCGACATGCGGGTCCAGGATTTTATAACCTTGCTTAGTTTCGCTACCGCCAAACACTTCCCACAAACATTCAATCGCGCCTTTGTATTCTGGTGTACCGATTTCTGCATCGGCATCGCCGCAAATCATTTTAACGGGGCAACCGGTATCCGGGCGGAACACCACTTTGCCATCGCGCGCTACTATTTGTTCTTTCAGTTTGACAGTGAAATCCGTCATCACTTGCCAGAAATCCCAAGAGTCCGACACGATGCTCACGATACCAGCCGGATAGATGTCTTGAATCAAGCGACGGAAAGTTTCAAGCTCGTTGTCCATACCACCCGCACACATCACAGAATGCTCAGTTGCTGCGACACTGCCGCCAACCAGTTCAAGGTCACTATTTGCTCCGTAATAGTCTTCTAGAAAATCGATGGCAGGAATAGTATCGGTGCCAGTAAAACTCAGTAAATGCGCAGCACCGCTCATTGCAGCAGCTTCAGCTCCAAACATGCCGCGGAAACTAAAGTCGTGCCCTTGCCAATTTACAAAATCAGTACTGCCATCGGTTTCCAGTGCATAAGCGGTAAGTAATTTTTTGTATTCATGTGCTGTCGTGGCGCTGGTGCACATGCCCCATACATTGGTCGACAGAATGGTTTCCAAATAATTGGTGAGCCAGAAAAAACGCTCGTCCGTATTAAAAATAACCAGGCATGGAACTCGTAACGGATAAACCGAACCTTCCGGCAGGGCCATGATTTTGATCGGTAAATAGCCGAGGTCGTGAAGATCCGCAATATGCTGAGTGCCAACGTTGTTTGGACCTAAATAATTGTTAATGCGGCGGGAAAAACGGCGGATCACTTCGTCTTTTGGCTGTTTAAAAAAATCTTCTTCCCAGTTTTTTATCAAGAAGCTTTTTATGAAATACTGCAAGCCAAAAAACACTAAATAACTGGTATATTCGCGACGTGTTGTTCTGGCGGTTAAATTACTGAACACAACTTGGGTATTGTCTGGATATTGACGACGATGATCGACTTTGTAGCCATCAATTGCGGTAGCGGGATTCAAGTTCATTATTTTTCTCCTTGTGTTGGCATAAAGCGCCAAATGTTTTTTACATTTAATAATTCCGTTGCGACCAAGTCTTGCAAACTGTTGGTGGTGTATATCGCATCAATGCCACTTTCCGCTAATTTTTTCTCATCCGCAGTGTCTTCATAATGCGATACAACCAAGACAATTTTTTCGCAGTTTTTGGCTTTGAGTTTCTTCGCCAATTCGATAAAGGTTCGACCGCCGGCACAAATATCATCGACAATCACCGCCGTTTTTCCGCTTAAATCATCACAAAAAACTTCGGTGCCGATAATTGCCCCATTCCGTACATCACGTATTTTGTCCGCCCGAACTACCGGCAAGCCGCCCAGTTGACTGGATAATTCAAAGATTTTTTTATTTGATCCGGCATCCGGCGAAATCAAAATAAGATTCGCGCCAATTTCACTAACGACTTCCCGGATAAATTGATGGTTTTTTACACAATAGACATTATTTAATAAGGCGACCACCACATCGCTGTGCGGATCAAAAACACAAACCTTTTGATAATGCTGTTGATTGATTAAATCGGCATAAACCTTGACCGATAATGCCTCACCCTGATTACAAACACGGTCTTGCCTTGCACCGGGAAAATACGGAATAAATAAGTCGATGTTAGTCGCACCTTGGCGACGTAATGCATCGGTCAGCAGTAGGAGCTGAATGAGCGATTGATCTCCGCTGTAGCGAAACATAATTTCCACATGGGAACTGCTGGGCGCTAAAATTTGCAGATGATTTTCACCGCTCCCAAATTGAAAAAGCTTAAATAAATCTCCGGCTTGTTGAGGATTTGGTAAAAAATAGCGATTCTTGGTTGTAACGTGGCTATCCATTTGTTAACCCTGTTTCGAAGTAATCAGAACACAGTCAATTCTTGCTTGCTTGACTATGCTTTCTTTTATTTTATCGAGGGATAAAATAAAACATGAGATGATATTAATGTCCGTGAGACACAAAGTCAAGCGAGGCGTCACAACTTTTATCAAACTGTAACTTATGCTATAAAGAAAGTGTCCCAAAGACATAAAATACGAAATGACAAAATGAATACGATATTGCAAATAGAGAAACCTTTATTCACTGTGGACAGTGTGCTATTCACTGTTCACGATGGTGTTTTGAAAGTGCTCATGGCCAAGCGCGCAGAATCGCCGTTTGAGGGATATTGGGGACTGCCCGGTGGATTTATTGATATCAATGTGGATGAAAACACTGATATGACTGCACGTCGAAAGTTGCTGAACAAAACGGGCTTAGTGCCGAGCTATTTAGAACAACTGCAAGTCATTTCTGGACCTAAGCGTGACCCGCGGGGATATAGCGTAACGCTTGCCTATTATGCGTTGGTAGCACATCAAAACGTTGAGTCTAAAATCGCGTCCGTAGAGAGCGCCTGTTGGTTAAGTGTGAGTGAATTGCCCAAGTTATTGATCGCATTCGATCATCGACACATCATTGATATTGCGCAGCAGCGACTACAACAAAAAACACTGTATTCAATGATTCCAGTATTTTGTTTGCCTGAAAAATTTAGCATCGGTCAATTGATCAAAGTGATTGAAGCCATCATCGAAAAGCCAATTCAAAGAAAAAGTTTAATGCGGCGAATTGAAGCATCAGAAATGTTTGAAATTTCCAATGAAAAAATATCTTCAGGAGGACGCTTAGCTCAGCTCTATTCCCTGAAGCCGGGAGCTGACATTGTTAACTTCGAACGCAATTTAAGTCTTTAATATAAGAAAAACCGTTAAGGAAAATATGATGGCATTTAACGCGCCTGCGCCGATTCTCGGGTTATCAGAGAATAGTGAATTCCCAGAAGTTATCGACGATCTTTCATCTTTGTTCTCAGTCACGCAACCAGATAGCGTAGATGGCATCGTTTTCGAAATACTCGATAAATACGCAATAACTCTCGATACGCAAAGTTATCCGGCGAGCCTCTATGCGGAATCGCTCCTATACATGGTTTATTGGTACCACCGCCTACGTGACCCCATCCGCAAGAATGGGATCGAAATTTGCATCGGTAAATATCTAAACGTGGATCCTCAATCCGCCGTAGTGAACGCGTTGTTGTCCGATCAAGAGCTCAAAATTCAGGCAAAGCAGCGAATTGATCAGGGTGTCATGGTTCGTAAGACTATCGACGTACTAGTAATGCGCGATGGACAAAGCGGACGGGAATTCCTGACGTTGAATCGGACTTTTTTTCCTGAAGGCTTGTCTCTACCTGGCGGCCTACTCCGGGATGAAGACGAACAAAACGAAATCGGAATCCCAGCCCACATTTTTGCAGCACTTCGGGTAACGGGCACGAAAGTGTTCGGATCTGCAACGTTGGAATATGGAATTTCGGAATCAGACGGTCGTAAATACTATTTCGTCCGGAACGAAGCAGGAAAAGTCGCGAGAATCTATATGGATAGAACCATTTCTCACGGATATCGCGATCACCTTAAAGAAATCGCTGTTCCGTCAGATCCGCGTCATATCGTCGACACAGTTGGATTCCTCGTAGAAATTTCCGATACCGAAGGCGTTGAGGGGCGATGGCTTCCTGAAAGCATGATTACTACGCCGAACGCGAAAGAAGGCTCGTTTGCCTTCGGTCACCACAAACAGATTGCCGCTGCGCTCATTGCGAAAAATTTTAGCAAAACGCAGGGAATTTCTCATCACGAGTGGATACGGGAATCAGTAAATAATCCATTGGATGTATATCGTGGATTGCGGGTACGGTTTGCGTTGAATAACGACAGTTTGGATACGCCAATCATAGAATTGTTGCCAGTAGTTGAACACTTCCGCAGCCAGATGATGCTCCCGGCGATAGTAGGGAAGTGTCGCGACAATGCAGCACTTGCGTCGATGCGCGATCAGTTACTGCATAAACTTCACCACGTTACGATCCAGAATGGCCCGATGTGTCCTTATGCCCCGACGTTACGCATCTTGTTCGAAGCTGTAGGTTTCTTTGATGTAGTGTGCCGTACCGAGAAGAATCTGAGCACCCATTTCCAAAAGAAATATTGGTATCGATACGAAGAGCTGATGCACCGAATCCCGGATGTGATCATCATTCCGACTTTTGACAATATTTCCGCCACTGATCTCATGAGAATCCGAGGCACTCCAATCTATTTTATAGGGGTATCAACGGAGCCTGTGTATGTTGATGAATTCTGGCAGTCTCCACTCGAATTCCTCATTCACGACCTTAATCATGCCTGGAAGATGATGGACATGGACAGCAGATTTTTGCAAAAACAGCCAAAGTTGAGCAGAGATGAACTCATGAATAAATCCAATACGTTCATCCGTGAGTACTTCCCGAGTATCGCCATCCGAAAAACAGATACGGAACAACAGAAAGAAATGAAGAAGCTCAAGAAAATTCTCCTGTTTGAAGTCAGTCACGAAGACGCGAGGCCTCTGTTGCCGAATATCGTTAATGAGGCACTTCTGGAAGATGAGGGATACGAGTTTCCGGACGACGTAGTACGTTATGAAGAAGATGTGAATCAGGCCTATTTGGAAAAGCGCACTATTCCTGGCATTACTGCGCTTTCCTACGTAAGGCATAAACTGCAACATGGTTTCTTTGACCAGACTGACTCGCAGAACATCCAGATAGTGTCCCCAAAATATCGCACGGTAGAGTGGATTGTAAGAGCGACGGAAGAATTACTAACGGAAATGCAAGCGACAATTCCACCTGCGGTTCAGGCGGAAGGTTTGACGGAATACCTGACGCGACAGGCCTGCTCCCGAGGCCCCACGATTCTTCACTCACCAGAAAACCTAGACCCGGTTGTGGGAGAGTATGGGGATGGAACGATTATTCAGGCGTAGCTTAGCGGAGCGCAACACACATGGATATTCAAGTGATTCGAAATTTGGTTCTTGCTGCCATTGCTAAAAACGATGGGCTATGGAGCTGGTATCAAATAGATCGCGCGCTAGCTACCGAGCGCCCTGAAATCAGTGCAGTCCTTATACCTGCGCTCTCTACTCTTGAAAGCGAAGGAAAAATAAACTCTCGGCAATCGAACGAACATCCTAGCCTACCTCGATATTCAATAACAGCAAATGGGTAATAAGGGAAGCCTGTGATAACGCGGAATAGCTAAAACCAGGACACGTCAAGCGGAGTAACCTGATTCGAGAGTCATTCAACACAAGGAAGATCATTTAATTAAAAGAATAAGTCGCCATACTTCAAACCAAATAACTTCCTTTATTACATATCAAATATGCATCAACCATTTATATAAAATCAAGTTACAACCGAAATAATTCAAAGTTAGCTGAATTTTAACAACAACTTTTTCAGCTAAAGAAATTATCTTCACCTCTTGTCCTTGAAAATCCAGACCTTCGCCCATATAATTAGCACTCGACGGGAGAGAGTGCTAACAATGTCTCTTAATTACGGCACATTGCCGTTGCGACATTGTTTAAGCTTGTACGTGTCCCCTTACTTTCGTTAAAACCTTTTTTGTTACAACCATTATTTAAGGAGTGTGTATGAACCTTCGTCCCCTGCATGATCGCGTTATCGTTAAGCGTCTGGATCAAGAAACAAAAACAGCATCTGGCATTTTGCTCCCGGAAGCAGCCGCTGAAAAACCAGATCAAGGTGAAATTTTGGCAGTTGGTAACGGCAAAATTTTAGATGATGGCAAAGTACGTCCATTAGAAGTTAAAGTTGGTGACCGCGTTTTGTTCGGTAAATACTCCGGCCAGGCATTCAAAGACAATGGCGTTGAATTGTTGATGATGCGTGAAGAAGACATTATGGCGATCGTTCAGAAGTAATTTTACTTTCTGATATCCACACAAATTTTTAGACTGACGCACAAGCGTTAATCTCAACAGTTCAGGAGTTTCACATGGCAGCTAAAGAAGTAATTTTCGGCGACGCAGCGCGCGCCAAAATGGTTGAAGGCGTTAATATTCTAGCTAACGCAGTTAAAGTAACTTTAGGCCCTAAAGGCCGTAACGTTATTCTGGAACGCTCATTCGGCGCGCCTACTATCACTAAAGATGGTGTTTCTGTAGCAAAAGAAATCGAACTCAAAGACAAGCTCATGAACATGGGCGCGCAAATGGTTAAGGAAGTTGCTTCCCGTACTAGCGATAACGCTGGTGACGGTACAACTACTGCTACTGTATTGACGCAAGCTATCGTTCGCGAAGGCATGAAATACGTTGCAGCCGGTATGAATCCAATGGATTTGAAGCGCGGTATCGACAAAGCAGTTGCAGCAACAGTTGAAGAACTGAAACGCATCGCTAAGCCATGTACAACAACTAAAGAAATCGCTCAAGTTGGTTCGATTTCAGCTAACAGCGACACATCTATCGGTGACCGTATCGCTGAAGCGATGGACAAAGTTGGTAAAGAGGGCGTTATTACTGTTGAAGACGGTAAATCATTAAACGACGAATTAGACATCGTTGAAGGTATGCAGTTTGACCGTGGCTATTTGTCACCATACTTCATCAACACTCCTGAAAAGCAAGTAGCGATTCTGGAAAATCCATTTGTTCTGTTATACGACAAAAAAATCTCCAACATCCGTGACCTGTTACCAACATTGGAACAAGTCGCTAAAGCTGGTCGTCCATTGTTGATCGTTGCTGAAGATATCGACGGCGAAGCATTGGCAACTTTAGTTGTGAACAACATCCGTGGCATCTTGAAAACTTGTGCAGTTAAAGCACCAGGTTTTGGTGACCGTCGTAAAGCTATGTTGGAAGACATCGCTGTATTGACTGGCGGCCAAGTGATTGCTGAAGAAGTTGGCCTGACTTTGGAAAAAGTAACTTTGGCTGACTTGGGTCAAGCTAAACGCATCGAAGTAAGCAAAGAAAACACCATCGTTATCGACGGTGCTGGTCAAACTTTGGCGATCGAAGCACGCGTTAAACAAATCCGCGTTCAAATCGAAGAAGCGACTTCTGACTACGACCGTGAAAAATTGCAAGAACGTGTAGCTAAATTGGCTGGCGGCGTTGCAGTGATCAAAGTTGGTGCTGCTACTGAAGTTGAAATGAAAGAGAAAAAAGCTCGCGTTGAAGATGCTCTGCATGCTACTCGCGCAGCGGTTGAAGAAGGTATCGTTCCTGGCGGTGGTGTTGCTCTGTTGCGCGCTCGTGCAGCGATCAACGTTAAAGGCGACAACCCAGATCAAGAAGCTGGTATCAAGATCGTTCTGCGTGCGATGGAAGAACCATTGCGCATGATCGTTCAAAATGCTGGTGAAGAAGCGTCTGTTGTTGTAGCTGCTGTATTAGCTGGCAAAGGTAACTTCGGTTACAACGCTGCTAACGGTACTTACGGCGATATGGTTGAAATGGGTGTGTTGGATCCTGCTAAAGTAACGCGTTCAGCGTTGCAAAATGCAGCTTCTATCGCTTCCCTGATGTTGACAACCGATTGCATGATTGCTGAAATCGCTGACGACAAAGCAGCCGGTGGTATGGGCGGCATGGGTGGTATGGGCGGCATGGGCGGTATGGACGGCATGATGTAATTAACCTGACCAGATTTAATCTGGTCGCGTTTAATAAAAAGCCTCGCAGTGAAAACTGCGGGGCTTTTTTAATGTGCGTTTAATGTGTGTCAATTCAGACTTAATCCGACATAAATTGCCTGAATCTTAAAATAGATTTGACCGGACTTTTACTCTTGGTATTTAATGCTTTAAGTCACTAAATCACCATAAGGTTCCAAGCATGTCTACACAGCTTCCCGTAGTACAAAAAATAAATTATGTCGCTGGCCTTATTGCGCTGATTATCCTAATTGCTGTAGCCGCATTCGGAATCCAATCCGAGCGACCACCGAAACCGATTACAGCAGAAGCGGCCACTAAAGATTTTTCCTCCGCACGAGCCATGTCTTATTTACGGCATATTGCGCAAGAACCGCATGCAACCGGCACCGACGCGAACGCTAAAGTTCGTCAATATCTGTTGACCGAACTCAAGGCTCTAGGACTGACGCCACAGATTCAGTCGGGAATGGGAACCTATAAATCTTCGCGTGGCGGCTCCATTGCCATGGTTCACAATATTCTGGTGCGAATACCGGGACAAATACCAGGGAAAGCGTTATTGCTAGCAGCACACTATGATTCAGTACCCGGTGGCGCTGGAGCTGCCGATGATGGCGCTTCAGTCGCGGCAATTCTTGAAACAATCAGAGCCTTGCAATCCGGTGCTCCCTTACAAAACGATTTGATTTGCCTCTTTACCGATGGCGAAGAAGCGGGCTTGCTGGGGTCTGAATTATTTACCGCAGAAAATCCTTGGGTTAAGGATATTGGATTAGCGTTGAATTTCGAATATCGGGGCAACGGCGGCCCCGTCTTAATGTTTGAAACCAGCATCGGCAATGGCGAATTAATTACCGGATTTGCTAACTCGGTCACCCATCCCGTATCCAACTCCCTGCTGTATGAAGTCTACAAATTGATGCCGAATGACACCGATTTCACCAACTTCAAAGCCGCAGGTATTCCGGGAATGAATTTTGCCGCGATTGAAAATCCAAGCAGTTATCACACCCAGCTGGATCGTCCCGAATTATTAAATGAAGGCACTCTCCAGCATCAAGGGGACATGATGCTGCCGTTAGTGCGCTATTTCGGCAACCGCCCGTTGATTGATCTAAAATCCTCGGATCACGTTTATTTCAATGTGCCGGGGCATGGATTAATACATTACCCGGTAAGTTGGGTATTTCCCTTATTTGCATTGGTCATTGTGCTGTTCATGCTAGTGTTGATCGCTAACATGAAAAAAGCTGAAGTACGCTTGGGACGAATGTTTATCGGCGCCCTTGCCTTCGTGCTGATAACGATGTTGCTGGCCGGAGTCTGTCACTTGTTATGGGGCGCGGCAACCTGGCTTCACCCTAGCTATCAACTACTACAAAATCCATACAATAGTCATTGGTATTTGCTGGCATTTGTTGCGCTCGTGATTGGATTTTTTGGTGCAATCCAATCAGGCTTGGCACGCTGGCTCAGGCCACTGGAACTGGGACTTGGTGCGATGTTGTGCTGGATAGTACTGCTCGTTGCATCAGGCTTTTTAATGCCGGGAGCAAGCTTTGTCCTCACCTGGCCGTTACTTGCCGTACTGGTGGCGCATCTCACACTATGTTCAGAACGAATTCGTAACACTTCCATCAATACAAAAATGTGGATCCTTCTGGTCGGAACACTACCGGCTGTTATGTTATTTGCGCCGCTGATACGTATGCTGTTCATTGGGTTAAGCCCACAAATGTCAGCGGTAATTGGCTTGGTCGTTACCTTATTGCTCGGCATCATAGCCCAGCTACTTGCATTATTGACGCGGCGATTTTTATTGCCAGCCCTCCCCGTCGTTGCGGGCGTGGCTTTTCTCGCCGCAGGCTCACTCACAGCCAATTTTGACATTGAACACCCACGCCCCAGCAATGTGTTTTATGCACTAGATGGCGTAACCAACCAAGCTCTTTGGTTGTCTGATGACGTTGAGCTGAGTAGCTGGAGCAAGAATTTTTTTCCACAAAAAACCAGCATGCGCGCAGTGCCCGAAATTTTTGGCGAAGGATCACGTTCGCACCAATACTGGACCAGCGCGGCACCTGACTTTGGTGTGCCAGTACCAGGCATCGATGTGTTGCAAGATGTTGTCACGGACAATCTGCGCAACGTGGTCGTCCAGATCAAATCAGCCCGGCATGCGCCTCGCTTATATGTAACGATAGAAGGCCAAGAAGTATTGAATTCGCATGTACAAGGGCAGGATTTTTCAATAATTTCTGGATCTAAATGGCGGCTAAGAACACTGGGCATGCCAGATGATGGAATAAATATCGCCTTGCAATTTGAGCCTGGAAAATCATTTAAAATAAGAGTACTCGATGAAACTTATGGCCTGCCACAGGCTGGATTTCCGGTACGCCCTCCGGAAATTATCACCAAGATGAGCGGCTCAGAAAGCGACACCATCTTGACTGTTCAAGTGAAGCAATTTAACTAAGTAGCCTTTTATATGCAGTGGCTTCGATTTGATCTGACACACTTTATAAAATCAGATCTAAGCCACACCATTTACATCACAATTTAATTCCCATTCAATTTCTCGAATTCGCAAAAAATTAGCAAACCAGAGCAAACCCTGCGGCGCTAATTCACGACAACGCTAGATCACAATGCTGCCGATTTCTGGTGGGATGCGACATTGCGCATCACTGAATTCAGTTCCTAACCGGCAGCGTTTTCCATCTGAAATTTCTACCCTTGGTAAGAAATGGTTTTCCATTCGCCATGATGGTTTACACAAAACTCCTTATACCTAGCATCTTTGTGCGATAGCAATTACTTGCACTACCTTTAGATAAGATTAAGCTAACGAACTTAGCAGCATGCCAATTTTCACAATTTTTTTGATAGCACAACCTTAAGTTAGCGAATATTTTCGCGTGTTTCGAGCATATTTTTCGCTAAACAGCTGCAGAACCAGATACACTTCGAACTGCTCAAAATTTAAGCACAGAAATACACCTCTCGAATTAAATCCCATGAAAATTTCAATTTATTTAACCATGCTGTTGTTCAGCATGTCGGCACTTTGCCACGCCGAAAATGGCGTCACTAGCAACACGATTACGATCGGGCAATCCGCCGCATTTACGGGTCCCGCGCAACAATTAGGAATTGGCATGCGTGATGGAGCGTTAGCTTATTTTGATCACATCAACTCGCAAGGTGGCGTGAATGGCCGCCAAATTAAACTAATCAGCTTGGACGATGGCTACAATCCCGATAATGCAGCCGCCAACACGCATCAATTGATTGATAAAGAAAACGTATTTTCTTTATTTGGCTACGTAGGAACACCAACATCTAACGCAGCACTACCTTTAGTAACTGGCGCTGAAATTCCATTTTTTGGTGCACTAACCGGTGCCCAATCTTTACGCGAACCGTTTAATCGTTACATTTTTAATATACGCGCAAGTTATTTTGAAGAAACTGAAAAGATTATTCAACATAGCACGACCTTATCCCTAAATCGTATCGCCGTTTTTTACCAAAATGACGCCTACGGCAAAGCTGGTTTAGAAGGGATTACACGCGCATTAAAACTACGCAAAATCGACGTGCTCGCGGTCGCCACAGTAGAACGAAATAGTGTTGATGTGGCTAAAGCGGTGGAGCAAATCAAAAAAGCCAACCCACAAGCCGTTGTGATCATTTCTCCCTATAAATCCTGCGCTGCATTTATCAAGGAAATGAAAAAAGATAATACGGTTAGCCCTATCTTCTGGAATATTTCTTTTGTCGGCACTCAGGCATTATCCTCGGAACTTGGTGCCGAAGGACGCGGTGTAATGATTTCACAAGTGGTTCCAGCACCTGGAGTGGAAATTACTGCGATAGTGAAAGAGTACCGAAAATTATATTTAACCAAACCAGATCGCCAAGCTGATTTTGTCAGCCTGGAAGGTTTTATAGCAGCTAAAACCTTTGTGGAAGGACTAAAACGTGCGGGAAACTCACTAACTCGCACTAGTTTCATTCACGCTTTAGAAGGAATGAACAAATATGATGCGGGCGGTTTTGAAATTAAATTCAGCCCAACTAATCATAACGGATCACATTTTGTTGATTTGACGGTGATTGGTAAAGACACCAAATTAATGAACTAGGAATAGCATCGCAACAGGAAAGTCATCCGCATGCACTTAGCATGCTGCCGGAGATACTGGGCTAACGTATAAACAGCCCAGCTTCTTTAGATGCTTTGATTTAGGGGGCTTGAGTAGGCCGACAAACCGTTAGCGACAGCCTCTTTTTAATTCTATTCAATCTCCCGAATCCGCAAAAAATTAGCGAACCTGGGCAAACCCTGCGGCGTTAAATCACGATAACGATAGGTCACCATGCTGCCGATTTCTGGTGGAGTACGACGTTGCGCATCACTGAATCCGGTTCCTAACCGGAAGCGTTTTCCATCCGGCATTTCTACCTCTAATGCACCCATCATGCCCAGATACTTGCCTTTGCCAGGTAAGTAGGCAATGACTTTCGCTTCGGCATCCAATTGCATTTTTAATTTAAGTAACACCTCAGAACGGCCGGTTTGCCAAACTGCATCAGCCCGATGAAGCATCAGCCCTTCTCCTCCGGCACGCACAATTTTCTGCAACTTTAATTGCAAAGCAGCGTCGTCAACCACCGTAAATTGCGCTGGCACCTGCAGCCACGGGGCGTTCATTTTAGCGACTGAAGATTTCAGCATTAGCAACCGTTCGCTAAAAGTACCAGCACCACCCGGCAACTCGACTACTTGATAAGTAATGGCCTTCCATTCGGCATCCAACGGTACAAGCCGCCTAGTGGCGGCAGATACGCGATCAAAGCTACGACGCCCCATCCATAACTCACCGTCCAGCGCATGTGCAGGCAGTTTTGCGACGAACCAAGCTGGCGCGTTGATAACCTGCCCGCTTCTAAACCGCAAAGCCTTACCATCCCAAATCGCCCTGACTCCATCCAGCTTTTCACTGACCAAATAATCTGCCAGATTAATTGAGGGATGATAATTTTGCGCTAATAAAATAGCCGGTTTACTGAGATTTACCTCTGAGGCATTGGCAGCGCTCAACAATGTAATGGGCGCTAAAGCCCCACAAAGTACTAGCAACGAGGTTAGTCGGCGTAATGCTGGAAGTGTCATAATGGTAGCCTTTCGTTAACAAAAATTTAACCAAACAGATATTAAATTAATATTAAAAAGGCTGCTGAGAATATTCATGATAACGAAGATGTGAATTAATCACCTTGCGTTATCATCTCAAACGCTACGCCCTAAATCGGGTCAATGCAGCGTTTCAGAGGACGATGGCGAGATCATAAAAAACGCCCGCGTGTCCATAATCAAGCCGCCCTGATCTGGCGCGGACTCCAGCGCATTCATCTCCCCTTCGGTGAGAGGCAAAACTTTATCGATATCACGGGAGCGGCTAAATACCTTGTTGCGCCACTGATAAACTTCATCGAGTTTTTCGCGCAGCAAGTAAGAATGATTGTGGTCGTTGTAATAGTCATCAAATTGACCCCGGCCCAAATAAATCGCATTAGATCCTTCATAGCCGATTTTATTTTTAGTTTTAGGATCCGTATTTAAAATGTAGCCCCAATCACCCGGCACAAAATTCCTAGGTGGGATGTTGTAGCGCATTTCAAGTAATTTACCGTTTTCCCATAAGCGATTTGCATCAAAGTCTTCCTCAAAAAACCAGAATGCGCGCGGCTCGATATTCACCAACGGTTCACCATCTGCCATTAAACGGCGCTCTACTCGGGCAAGTTCATGCGGGCTTTTTTTGATGCGATGGTAATAATCTAAAATGCCTTGCACCATCACCAATTTGGTCGCTGTATAACAACCGATTGAATATTTATTTTGATTTTCAAACGCATCCGCAACCGCAACTGACGGCGATACGCCGCGCAATGGCGTGCCTTTGTTCCAGTATTTTTTATTCCACTTGGCTTTACCACCATCCGGCCAGCCCCATTCCAACAACTCTGCCCAAGCGACTGTATTTTGACGAATTTTGACATGATCAATAAATGTCTCAGCATTGCATTGCTCGCCCGAGAACTCCGTCAGACGACCATGCTGCATGAGCGCTAAAACGATTTCTTTTTCTGACACGGTGAGCACAGTTATCATCGATCCGCCTGCCGATGGAAGGCTAATAAGCTGGTCGCGAATTTGCATTTCTGGACGGGAGCGAAAATTCAAGGTGGAAAAATCATTCGGCGGCGTAGCTAACGTAAATAATAAGCTTGCCGCTTGCGGATTTAATTGACGTTGAATGAGTGTCGCATTAATTCCTAACTGAATAAAATACACCGACATCTGTTGATCTATTTCATTCAATTGAGCAATTGAACATGAAAACTTAACGCCATCTTCGCCATGATTATTATTGGTATAAGCGGCACGATGCTGAGTAACATCATCGGAATAATGCGAATTACCAGCTTGCACGCGAAAACTCATCAATGTGAATAAAACTAATACCGATAACAACGCCGGCAGCAACATTGATGTAACAACTGATTTCATTTTTTCCTTTTTTATTATTGGATATACGCCTTGATTAACCGTCACCCTTGCGTGGGAATGACAATCGGGCAACTTGGGCGATAACAATGCCATCGCCAACCAAATTGCCCTTCTCTAAGCTTAGTCAATAATTAAAAAAGTGGTAAACGCGAATCAAGCACCGATTAACTTCTCAACTACTGGGGTCAACGCCGCTGGACGACATCCATATGCGGCTAATCGGCCTTGCGCATTCGGAGCCAGGTCGAGATCATACGGCAAACGACCTGCAACCAACCACATTTTATCGTGCGGCAACGCCGCTAATAGCTGTTGCTGGCCTAAAACCAACATTGCGTTGTAAGTTTGCAGCACAATTTGTTGCGCGCCTTCTGCAAAGGCAATAGCCGCCGCCACATCTGCGTCCTTAGCTTCCGAAGACAACGCGAATTCACGCACATTCACTCCAGCCTCCAGCAGCGCCGGCAACATCGAACTGCGTGCTTCTTTATTACGTGCCACCACCGCCTCATCCACTTCACTGCGCAAGCGTACTTCCAGCGTAATCAGCGTTACCGGCAATTGCAGATTCAACGGGCGGAAATCACCTTGCACGCGCAACGCGGCTTTTTGCACTTTTTTCGCGAGCGCCAACGCTTCCGGTTGCATTAAACCTACTGGCTTAATCGGCGCATTACGCCATTCGCTGACCGCTGTAATTTGCTTGAGTTGCTGCACGCGCTGGTAAGCGTCATCAATTCGCTCCATCGAAATAGTGCCTGACAAGGCCGCTTCCACGACGGCATCAATCGCCACTTGCTGACGCGCTTCCAGATGTGAAATCAGCGCAATATCAGCACCCGCCTGCAAGGTAGCCAGCGCGCCTTGCGTTACGCCGACACCGTCAGAAATCGCCGCCATTTCCAGGCAATCAGAAATAATCACACCGTTAAATTTTAATTCGCCACGCAATAAATCCGTCAGCACCGCTTTGGACAACGTTGCCGGTAAATCAGGCTCAGATTCAATCGCAGGAAAAACCACGTGCGCCGTCATAATAGCGTGCACGCCTTGCGCAATTGCTGCATTGAATGGAGGTAACTCCATGGCGTCTAAACGCTCTCTGCCATGCGGCACCAGCGACATCGAGTAATGGGAATCGGTGGACGTATCGCCGTGACCGGGGAAGTGTTTGGCGGTAGTGATCACACCCGCAGATTGCAGCCCGCGCATCGCGGCCATGCCATATTTAATTACTGTGTCGGGATCTTCACCGTAAGCGCGCACCCCAATCACGGGATTGAGCGGATTATTATTCACGTCTAATACCGGCGCTAAAATCATATTGATACCGATCTGGCGCATTTCATCGCCGCTAATCCGGCTGAGTTGTTCGCACTCTTGTACCGAACCCGCCGCCTGAAAAGCCATCGCTGCAGGAATCGGCGTAACACCTTGCTCAACCCGCATCACCATTCCGCCCTCTTGGTCAATGGAGATTAACAAAGGTATATCACTAACGGCGGCATTAATTTCCTGCAAATTCCGACACAGCGCCGCTACTTGTTCTGGCGACTGCACATTACGGCGAAACAAAATAATCCCACCGACCTTTTGCTCTTGAATCTGCCGGGTAATATGTGGATTCACTTCCAATGCATCAAAACCCACCATAAATAATTGGCCTATTTTTTTACGCAGCTCTTGATTCATCATTTCTTCTTTCTGGTGGTTTTGTTGACGCTACTTTGTTAAATGTTGAGCAATCTGTTGGTTACCTCATGCGGAGACTGCAATTCAATCAAGCTTAATCGTCATTCCCGCGCAGGCGGGAATCCAGGAGCACCAACAAATGTTGCCGGCACTTCGTGCACTGGATCCCCGCCTGCGCGAGGATGACGTTATTGAGGGTTACTAGCTAATCAAAGCAACATTGGCAATCAATGATTACTCCCATGAAAGCAGCAATCATAAGTTCCCTAAAATGGCGCGTCAACAGGTATTTAAGTGGTATTGTGAAATAAATGATCAGGATGAAAAGGCGAGGCGAATAGAAAAATCTTTAGACGAAAAAAAAGACCGTCTAAAGACGATCTTTTTTAAATTTGGTCGGAGTACAAGGATTCGAACCTTGGACCCCCTGGTCCCAAACCAGGTGCGCTACCGGGCTGCGCTACACTCCGAAGACAAGAATTATAGTTACCAACTGGCGTTACGTCAATAACTATCGTTATTTATTTTAACAAAACACGTAAGCTCGGTGACGCGCATTGCTTTTTTCCATATGAACAAGCTAACTGAACTCTATCCATATTTACTAACTTCAATCCGTTTCATTTTTTCACGTTGCAATCAACAACAGCAAAAAATAACGGGCGTAAAAAAAGACCGTCAACGACGATCTTTTTTACAAACTTATTTGGTCGGAGTACAAGGATTCGAACCTTGGACCCCCTGGTCCCAAACCAGGTGCGCTACCGGGCTGCGCTACACTCCGAAGACCCGCATTCTACGTTTGCGCGCTGCAAACGTCAATAACTATTATTGATTTTTAGCACTTTTCTACATTCGCCCCTAGATTGACAAGCAATCAAGTGCGCCTCTAAAATGCATTCTTGTTAAAACATGCTATCAAGCAAACGACAGATAGCCTCCATCTGCCCAACAAACAGGCAATCGGTGCGATTACCTACTTATAAAGATGATTCCCATGTTCAAAAAAACTCCCTTGCAAATTGGTTTTGCCGCTGCATTATTATGCTTTGCCGCACCAAGCTTTTCAGCTGCCAGTGGCTTTGTGAATGGCCTGGTGATTGAGCCGCAAACAATGGACCGCAGTGCCGATCCCTGCACAGATTTTTTTGAATTCTCAAATGGGCAATGGCTCAAAGATAATCCAATCCCGGAAGATCGTTCACGCTATAGCGCCTATGACGAAGTTACTGAGCGTAATTTAAGCGCCTTAAAAAAAATCGCTGAAAACGCCGCAAAAAATCCGGACAAGGCAACACCAGCGCAGCGCATAGTTGGCGCGTATTTCCATAGCGGCATGGATGAAGCAGGCATTGAAGCGGCCGGCGCAAAACCATTAGCTGAAGGCTTGGCGCAAATAGCTGCAATACAAACCCGAACACAATTAATGGACGCGATTGCGCAACAGCATCAAATTGGCGCAGCGCCTTTATTTAATTTCTACATCGACCAGGACGCCAAAAATACCCTGCGCTATATACCGCAACTGGCACAAGGTGGCTTAGGCTTGCCGGATCGTGACTATTATTTAAAGAGCGACGCTAAAACATTGGAAATTCGCAGCAAATACAGCGCGCATTTAGAAAAAATGTTTTCATTATTGGGCGACACACCGGAAGTCGCCAAACATAACGCGGCCATTGTCTTAAGCATGGAAACCCGCCTTGCGCGCGCATCCATGAGTAAAATTGAATTGCGCGATCCGCAAGCGTCTTATCATTTAATGACCTTGGCTGGCTTAGCCAAAATAGATCACGGTACCGATTGGACTAATTATTTCAATCAGATTGGATTAAAAGCGCCAGGCGAAATTAATGTTGCCCAACCCAAGTTTTTTGCTGAAGCGGGACACATGTTAAAGAATGTCAAAATCGCCGACTGGCAAACTTATTTACGCTGGAATTTAGTCAATGCTTCAGCCAATGATTTGTCGACAGCGTTTGTGAATGCGAATTTTGATTTTTATGGCCGCACTTTAGCAGGCACCAAAGAACTACAACCACGCTGGAAACGAGTGCTGACCAATATCGATAAAAATGTTGGCGATGCCTTAGGTGAATTATATGTAGCGCAATTCTTTAGCCCGGCTGCCAAAGCCGGCGTGCTGGAAATGGTCAACAATATTAAAGTCGCCATGCACGAAAGTATCGACAACCTTGCCTGGATGAGCGCGACAACCAAGCTGCAAGCGATCAAAAAACTCGATGCGATTAACGTCAAAATTGGTTATCCGGACAAATGGCGTGACTACAGCGCTTTAGTCATTGATGCCGACTCTTACGCCAACGATAATATGCGTGCCAATCAGTTTGAGTTCAAACGCATGATCGCCAAACTCGGCAAGCCGATTGACCGCAACGAATGGGGCATGACCGCGCCAACCGTTAATGCTTATTACAACCCGACCATGAATGAAATCGTATTCCCGGCTGGAATTTTGCAACCGCCGCTCTACCATTTAGACGCGGATTTAGCCAGTAATTACGGCAACACCGGCGCAACGATCGGCCATGAAATGACCCACGCATTTGACGACGAAGGTCGCCAATTTAACGCTGACGGAAATTTAAAAAGCTGGTGGACTAAGCAAGATGAAAAGAACTTCATTCAACGCGCTAGCGCAATTGAAAAACAGTTTGATGAATTCAATCCTATCGACAATCTGCACATCAACGGCAAACTCACTGCAGGTGAAAACATTGCCGATTTGGGCGGCATGAAAATCGCCTTGCAAGCTCTGAGGACTGCGCTAAAAGGCAAACCGCAAGTTGAATTGATTGATGGCTTAACGCCGGAACAGCGTTACTTCGTCGCTAACGCGCAGAGCTTCCGTGGCTTAACCCGCCCAGAACAATTGCGCCTGCAATTAGCTACTGATCCGCACGCACCAGAATATGCGCGGGTGTTAGGCCCAATCGCCAATATGCCTGAATTTACTGCGGCATTTAACTGCCCTGCTGATAAATCACCATTACGCCCTAGCAACAAATTGGTTAATATTTGGTAGCCTGGTTTGAATAATTAAGGTGCAATGAGGGTTGCACCTGGATACATCAACATTTTAAAAAAATAAGGAGGGTATATAAATACCCTCCAAAACTAAAGAATTCAAATGAAAAAAACGCCTTTACTGATTTCTTTATTATTAGCAATCAATCTCATTGCCTTAACTGCATGCGGCGGCGGGGGCAGCAGCTCTTCCCCAGCGTCTTCAACAACGCCTCCTGTAACTCCACCGACCACACCTCCGGTGACACCAACCGGTGCCAGCATTTTGGTTCCTCTATATGAAGACCCTTCAGACACCAAAACGTGGAATGCCATCATTAGCGCAAAAGCTGCAAATCCGACTGTTCCCATCGTCGCCATCATTAACCCGAATAACGGCCCGGGAAACTCACTTGATCCAACTTACGCAGCAGCTGTTGCGCAATTAAAGGCAGCGGGCATTATCGTGTACGGCTATATTGCAACCAATTCCGGTGGGCAAAGCCTCACTTCGATGGAAGCGCAAATGTCGCAATACGTACAATGGTATGGCACGACTGGTATGTTTTTTGACGAAATGGCTTACTCCAGCGGATTCGAGTCCTACTACAGCGCGCTGACTCAGTACGCAAAAAGCTTAGGTATGCTGACCACCATCGGTAATCCCGGCAGCGACACACTGCCCTCTTACATAGGCACCGTCTCGACCATCGTTATCTTTGAACAAGCAGGTTATCCGACCACCAGTTTTCTATCTGGTGGTTGGCACGCTACCTACGCGCCGTCCAATTTTGCTTATATATCGTATGGAGTTCCTACGTTCAGCGCGGCAACCGAACTCGCCAATGCGCCGTATGTGCAGTATCAGTACATTTCGGATCAAACCGGAGCTAATCCTTACAATGCACTTCCTTCGTATTTTGCCTCCGAAGTTAGTACGTTAGCTTCGAAGTAGATTGCATACTGGGCTAACAGTTTTTAGGTTAGCCCAATTAGTCGTACATCCGGCACAATCTAGCGCTGCAAACTCTCCCAAACTTTCTGTAACCTCTTCGCTGAAACCGGCATCGGTGTTTTTAATTCTTGCGCAAATAAAGACACACGCAATTCTTCCAGCATCCAACGATATTCCTGCAACTTAACGTCGCTGCTTTTAGCTTGGGAACTAGTCCGCTGCCAACCGGAAGCCGCTTCCGCCCATTCTTGCATTAGCCTTGTATCTCGCGCCGGATCAGCACGCATCTTATCCATGCGCACCGTAATCGCTTTTAAATAACGTGGGTAATGCACTAATTGCGTGTACGGAGTTTCCAGAATAAAGCGCTTGCCGACTAAGGCTTGTAACTGCGCCAACATGTCGGTAGTCGCTGGCGATTTAATGCCTTGCAGCTTCTTCGGCAAACTATAATATTCTGCCAAAATAACACCAGCCAAACGAGCGATTTCATTGGCTAATAAATTTAAACGCGGCCGCCCTTCTTCTTTACGCTGCATGAATTGTTCGGCATTTTTAGGTAAAGGCTGCTGTAAAAAAGCACGCTCGAACGCCAGTTCAATAATTTGCGTGCGTAATTCTTCTTGTGAACCTAAACTCATGAACTGCATGCCCATCTGCTGCAAACCGGGGATGTTTTTTTCTAAAAATTTAAGCTGTTCTTTCAGCTGCAAGGCAAACAAACGTATTAACCCGGTGCGATGCACTTTAGCGGCGACTTCCGGATCATCAAATACCTGCAACTGGCAGCAACTGGCTTTATCAACCAAGGCCGGATAGCCGATTAACGTTTGCTTGCCCTGCGCAATTTCCAACAACTCAGGCAATTCGCCAAATGTCCACGCGGTGAGGTTATCACTTTGAATTGCACCTGCGGGCGCGCTAGCTTCAGCAGTTTTAGTGTTTGATTTAGGGTCGACACTTGCAGGCTTAGTTGTCGTGGTTGCCTGCAAACCTGCACTTTTCTCTTGCACTAGCTTCTGAAAACTCTCGCGCGCACTGCCACCCAATTCAACCCGCAAAGTAGCTAAATTACGCCCCATTTCCAACTGCCGTCCATGCTCGTCGATGATTTTAAAATTCATCACCAGATGCGCCGGAATAGTTTCAAACTTAAAGTCACTCGGCTTGGTTTGTAATCCAGTTTGGTCACGAATGTCGGCCATTAATGCTTCTAAAAAATTGCCTTCGCCAAACTTGGCACGGCTACAAAATCCGGCAGCGTAATCAGGAATTGGCACGCAATGGCGGCGGATTTTTTGCGGCAGCGATTTTAATAGTAACTGCACTTTTTCTTTGAGCATGCCCGGCACCAACCAGTCACAACGATCCATCGTAATTTGGTTCAATGCAAATAAAGGCACGGTCAAGGTAACGCCGTCACGCGGGCTGCCCGGCTCAAAATGGTAACTCAGTTGTAAATCCGTACCGGCTTGCGCCATCACTTTAGGAAATACGTCGGTGGTTACGCCAGCGGCTTCGTGGCGCATTAAATCGTCACGCTGCAAATACAGTAATTTAGGATTTTTTAAGGTGGCTTCTTTGTGCCATTTTTCAAAAGTAATTCCGTTAAAAATTCCCGCCGGAATATGCTGGTCGTAGAAGGCAATAATTAAACTATCGTCCACCAACACATCCACGCGGCGTGATTTATGCTCTAAATTTTCGATCTCGCGCAGCAGTTTTTGATTGTGCGCAAAAAATGGCGCACGGGTATCGAACTCACCGGCCACCAACGCATCGCGAATGAATATTTCTCGTGCATCTTCCGGGTGCGTTAATCCGTATTGAATTCGGCGCTGGCTGTACACCACCAAACCGTACAACGTCGCTCGTTCAAAGGCCGAAACCTGATTGGCGCGCTTTTCCCAACGCGGTTCACTGACGTTTTTCCTCAATAAATGCGCGCCGATTTTTTCCAGCCATTCCGGCTGAATCTGGGCAATACAACGTGCATATAAACGACTGGTATCAACCAACTCGGCGGCCATAATCCAGCGCCCGGCTTTTTTGACTAAATTGGAACCGGGCCAGATATTAAATTTAATCGCACGCGCACCCAAATACTGGGTAGCTTCTTCGCCTTTAAAACCTAAATTGCCGAGCAAGCCAGTCAACAACGACGTGTGCAATTGCTCATACGTGGCGGGCGTTTCATTCAAGCGCCAGCCTTGCTCTTTAACGATAGTCAACAGCTGCGAATGCACTTCGCGCCATTCACGCAAGCGCAATTGCGACAGGAAATTTTCACGGCAATTTTGTTGCAATAAGCGATTCGATTTTTTATGCAAAATCGCATCTTCAAACCAGCTCCACATTTTTAAATAGCTGACGAATTCGGATTTTTCATCGGCAAATTTTTTGTGCGCCAAGTCTGCCGCCGCTTGCGCCTCCATTGGCCGGTCACGCGGATCTTGCACTGATAAGGCCGCCGCAATAATCAATACCTCATCCAAACTATGCTGTTCCACTGCCGCCAGAATCATGCGCCCGATGCGCGGATCTAGCGGCAATTTGGCAAGCTTAACTCCAAGCGGGGTTAATTTATTCTCTTCATCTAAAGCGCCAAGCTCTTGCAGTAATTGATAGCCATCCGCAATCGCACGCCCTTGCGGTGCTTCAATAAACGGGAAGCGTTCCACATCACCCAAGTGCAGCGAACGCATCCGCAAAATAACCGCAGCTAACGATGAACGCAGAATTTCCGGCTCAGTAAACGGCAAGCGCGCGTTAAAGTCCTGCTCTTCATATAAACGAATACAGACACCGGCAGCAACCCGACCGCAACGGCCGGAACGCTGATTTGCCGCTGATTGCGCAATCGGCTCAACCTGCAATTGTTCGACTTTATTGCGGTAGCTATAGCGCTTAACCCGCGCCAATCCGGTATCCACCACAAAGCGAATGCCCGGCACGGTAAGCGACGTTTCCGCCACGTTGGTGGACAACACGATTCTTCTGGCGTTGGTACTTTTAAATACTTTTTCTTGTTCCTGCGCCGACAAACGGGCAAATAACGGCAAAATCTCAACATGCGCGGGATGATGTTTGCGCAAGGCTTCGGCGGCATCGCGAATTTCACGCTCACCCGGTAAAAACACCAAAACATCGCCGGAACCAAGTCGGCATAATTCATCGACCGCATCGGTAATGGCGGTCATCAAATCGCGGTCTTTGTCTTTTTCGCCCTCTTGCACTGGACGGTAGCGCAACTCTACCGGATACAGCCGACCGGATATTTCCAGCACCGGCGCAGGTTTATTCTCGCTACCGAAATGCTGGGCAAACCGGTTCGCATCAATCGTCGCCGAGGTGATAATGACTTTTAAATCAGGACGCTTGGGCAGCAGCTGCTTTAAATAACCGAGCAGGAAATCAATATTTAAACTACGTTCATGCGCCTCATCAATGATGATGGTGTCGTATTGTTTAAGTAACGGGTCGCCCTGTGTTTCTGCCAACAAAATCCCATCAGTCATCAGTTTGATGGAAGCGCCTTTGGATAAGGTATCGGTAAATCGCACTTTAAAACCGACATGCACGCCCAATTCCGAGCCCAATTCTTGCGCCAGACGTTTGGCGGTCGACGATGCCGCAATCCGGCGCGGTTGCGTGTGGCCGATCAAACCGGCTGTGCCTCGCCCTAATTCCAGGCAAATTTTAGGTAACTGGGTGGTTTTACCGGAACCGGTTTCGCCGCATAAAATGATGACTTGATTATCACGAATGGCGCGGGCAATTTCATCCCGCTTGCCTGACACCGGCAATTCTTCAGGGAAAGTGATGGGCGGCAGAGGATTACGGAATGGCGGCTCAGATTTAACAGGTGGTTTGGCTGGCGAGCGTTGCGCTGGTTTGGTTGGTATTGTCATAGGGGCTAAATTATAGATTGTTTTAACTACTGACTTATCACCGCAGATAAAAATTACCCTATAATTCTGCACATGGAAAATGCTGAACAATTCGTACAATGGCTGCGCTCGGTCGCGCCCTACATCCACGCCTTTCGTGGCAAGACCTTCGTGGTCGCCTTTCCGGGCGAGCTGGTGGTGGCTGGCGTCCTACCCTTTTTAGCCGAAGATTTATCGCTGCTGCACGCGCTCGGTATTAAAATTGTAATTGTGCACGGCTCACGCCCGCAAGTGGCCGAACAATTAGCATTACGTAATGTGGAAGGCCGTTTTCATAATGGCATCCGCATCACCGATACCGCCGCGCTGGAATGTTCCAAAGAAGCCGCAGGCGAATTAAGGTTGGATATTGAAGCCGCATTTAGTCAAGGCTTACCTAATACGCCGATGGCGCACTCAGAGATTCGCATCATTTCTGGCAATTTTGTCACCGCCCGCCCAATCGGTATCGTCAACGGAATCGACTACGGCCTAACCGGTATGACCCGTAAAATCGCCTACGATACCATCCACCGCATTCTGGATACCGGCAACCTAGTGTTGTTATCACCACTCGGTTTTTCACCGACTGGCGAAGCATTTAATGTAACGATGGAAGATGTTGCAGTATCTGCTGCCACCTCATTAAATGCCGATAAGTTAATATTTATCACCGAAACGCCGATGTTGTGCGACCAAGACGGCGATGAATTGCGTGAATTATCATCGCAACAAGCAAAAGCCGAATTAGCCGCCAATTATTTACCGACCGACAGCTCGTTCTATTTAGAGCACGGCGTAAAAGCCACCAACGCAGGCGTACCACGGGTACACATTGTGCCGTTTAACCTGGACGGCTCCGCCCTGCTAGAACTATTTACCCATGACGGCGTAGGCACCATGATTACCTACGAAAACCTGGAAAGCCTGCGCGAAGCAACCATTGACGACATCGGCGGTATTATTAATTTGATCGAACCATTGGAAGCCGATGGCACCTTGGTAAAACGTGGCCGTGAATTGATCGAGCGCGAGATTAATAACTTCTCCGTTATTGAGCATGACAATGTTATTTTCGGCTGCGCTGCTTTATATGCATTCCCCGCCGACGGCATGGCAGAAATGGCCTGCTTAACGGTGAACCCCGATGTGCAAAGCCAGGGCGATGGCGAACGAATTTTAAAACACATGGAAAAACGCGCCCGCCGCGCCGGATTTTCAAAATTATTTGTACTAACTACCCGTACCGCGCACTGGTTTTTAAAACGCGGCTTCGTCACTGCGACGGTAGACGACTTGCCCAAAGATAGACAACGCATGTATAACTGGCAGCGCAAATCTATCGTCTTAATTAAACAACTGTAACTGTCACTGGAGTCACCATGAGTCGCATGATTCAATGTATCAAATTAAACAAAGAAGCCGAAGGCCTGGACTTTCCACCTTACCCGGGCGAGTTAGGTAAAAAGATTTACGAAAGCGTTAGCAAAGAAGCCTGGGCTGCCTGGCTCAAGCATCAGACCATGCTGGTTAATGAAAACCGTTTAAACCTGGCCGATGTCAGAGCACGTAAATATTTAGCTACGCAAATGGAGAAACATTTCTTCGGTGATGGCGCGGATGCTGCTGTGGGTTATGTGCCGCCGACTGAGTAAGTTTGCATGATTAACCATTAATAAAAAACGCTCAAATTCGAGCGTTTTTTCTTTTTGGAAACATAATTTGGTGCAGCATTTTATCTCAATATAATCGAGACACTTTTACTGCGTTGTGCGCTTGTCATGCCAACATTAACAATTCCAGCCTTACCTATCATTCTAAAAGTTGATGTAAATAAATACATCAATAGATAGATATCTCCTTCAATTCAAATAAGTATATTTTAAATATTAATATCTATTTATCTACTTTTTTAATATATACTTTGATTTGATTATTTGGCAATGCTCATTTTGCTACTCATCAATCACCTACATTCCAACTTCGACGGATACCTGATTTAAAGTTAGCACAACATCTATATTTTCAGAGTTTTAATTTATTTAATAACCATGAAAGCTTAATGATTATGTTTTATAAATCCATAGCAAAAGCCAGCGACTATAGCGGAAATCTAGATGCATACAATGTTATTGCAACGTTAGGGCCGACAGGCACAAGTAGCGAAAACACTGCTCTCTTTTTTGGAACAAAAATGCGGAGCAAGCCAAAAATCAAGTTATTCGATACATATGAGGATGCAGAACATTTTATTTTCTCGTCTCAACACTCACTAATGTTAGTGGCTAATGCCTATAAACGGATAAACGAATTTTATATTTCCGATAGAACTAATCCATTACTGTCCTTCTTCTTCAATACGCCTCCGTATGGCATCGCGACAAAAACTGGCGTTGATCTCACTGAACTTAATCGTGAACGGATTTTACATATAGCTAGTCATCATGCTCCCAAACATTTAATTGCCAAACTTTTGCCCAATCATCAATTTAATGTATTAGATGCAGCATCAACAAGTTTAGCTGCAAAGATGGTTGCTAAGGGAGAAGTTGATGCTTGCTTAACGACAAAAATAGCATGTGAAAAAGAGGGATTAGTACTTCAATCGCACGAGGTGGATATTCAAATGTTATGGACTGCATTTACTAAAAAGGTTCAACAATGAAAAAATGCGTAATTATTGTAAATAAAGATCTGCCACTCGGATTAAAAGCCAATATCTCTGCCGTTCTCTGTATGAGTCTTGGGAAGATACATCCAGAAATTGTTGGTGCTGATTTGATCGACGCTGACAATAATATATATATAGGTATCACTACAATTCCGGTACCCATTTTAGAAACACATACAGATGCCATAAAAGCAGCCAAAATTCTCGCAGATGAAGATACCACCCTAGCCATCGTTTTTAACTGTTCAGCATTAAGTACTAAAGATTACACGGCCTACGAAACGAATATACGTAACAAGAAAACTTCCGACATTGTATTTCATGGATTATTAATGTACGGCGAAAAGATATATGTAAACAAAATTACTGGGAAATTTCCACTGATGAGGTAAGAGGTCATGACAATTAACATGGTAAAAATTTCCCCCATCGCATTCAAGATGGGCAGTGACAAATACAAAAATGAACGCCCTGTGCGACAGGTTAATTTGTCTGGCTACTACATTGATCTTTTCCCAGTAACGAATACTCGGTACAAGAAATTTATCGAAAGCCAAGGTTATAAAAACAGGCAATATTGGACTGATGATGGATGGGATTTCATACACTCAAAAAAAATTTCAAAACCTCTTTATTGGTGCAATACCAACTGGAATCAACCAAACCAACCTGTAACTGGTGTGTCTTGGTGGGAGGCGCTAGCATTTTCCCGGTTCGAAAATAAAACACTTCCGACCGAGGCTCAATGGGAGTACATGGCAAGTGGAGGTGTCAATATTTACCCATGGGGTGACGACACTCCTACCCTGTTAAAGGCTAATTATGCCGAAGGTTGTGAGCCAACTGATTTAGAACGTCGAAGCACCAATGTCGATCATTTTTTACATTCACGATCCCATTGTGGCTGCTGGGATGTCGCAGGTAATGTCGGAGAATGGTGTCTCGACAATCATAGTGAAAATTATGGCTGGGATATAGAAAAGAAAAATCCAATATTCCTGACAAAAGAAACCAAGGCACATATCGTCAGAGGTGGCTCAGGTTTGCATGACGACGAATATCTTAGATCAACCAGCAGAGATTATTATGCACCGACCATTCGCGACAATATCGTTGGTTTTCGCTGTGTAATTAACATGGAATAACAAAAACATCATTACACAAACAATTCGAAATTAGACAGCTCCTCGTCATATACCGACATGCTGCTGACACTGACTTAAATTTTTCCAATGTTTCAACCTATGCATCCGACTTAAGAGTGAAATATGCACAAAAAAACGACTCCAAATATTGAAAAAAAACCTTCTTCCCTACGCTATTTCCAAGAAGGTCCTTCAGATATCAATTTAAAAAATTGGAAATTAAAAATATCTGGAGAAGTCAGTAATGAACTATCAATAAGTTATGACGACATTTTAAAACTCCCCAAATCCTATTTTCACAGAAGAAGCGTGTGCGTATGTCTATGGAGTATAAAAAGACACTGGGAGGGCGTACTTCTGAGTGACGTATTAGCACTCGCTGGCGTTGATAAAAACGATGATAAGTTATTCATGAAACAAATTAGCCATCCTACTGACAAAGGCGTCTACGATTCGACCGTTCATTTATCATCGGCGTTAAAACGGAATGCAATCCTCGCTTATGAAGTTGACGGCGAAATTTTAAAATCAGAACAAGGCTTTCCGCTTCGATTTCTTGATTTTGGTTTGTTTCTATACAAATGCGTCAAGTCCGTTTCAGAAATTAAAATAACCAGGGAAAATAAACTGGGGTACTGGGAGGATTATGCTGGATATGATCTCGATGGCACAATTCAACCTAAACGCTATTATGCCGTTGACTTACATAAAAAATTTTACTTTGACGGTAATGGCGAGGTTTTTGATCATGACATCGAATAATTATAGTTATCGATGCACACATACAAATTTATCATTATTTGATAGAGACCCATCCCCATTTTGCACACTTAACAATTGGAATATTAATGAATGAATTTCTAACCGTAGTGCTTTCAATGTCAAGTTTTGCATTTGCAACGTCCGCTTCTCCAGGCCCCGTCAACATTGTCGCAGCGATGTCCGGCGCGGAGTTTGGAATAAAACGAAGCTATGGTTTTGTCTTGGGTGCCACAATCGGTTTTGTCGCCATTTTGTTAGGTGTTGGAATCGGCATTGGACATACGCTTGCATCGAACAAAACGATTTCCAATTCCCTGGCCATTGCTGGCTCCATATATATGCTGTATCTGTCGTATCAACTGGCGACCTCCAAGCCAAGTAAGTCAGAATTAACGACAATACCTGCACCACGCTTTATCAGTGGCGCTGTCGCTCAGTGGCTCAATCCAAAAGCGTGGATAGTCTCGATTTCTGCTATTTCCATCTATGTAGCAAACAGTTCAAATTACACTCTGTACTTATCTATTTTTGGAGCGATTTTTTTTATTGTCTGCTTCCTCTCCATTCTTGGATGGGTCATTATGGGTAGCAAGGCATCGGCATTATTGAATGGTAATTACAGCGTATTCAATAAAATTATGGCGGGTTTATTAGTGCTTTCAGTTACGTATTTTTTAGTGCAGTTTGTTATTTTCGGAAAAGCCTAGTTACTCTGGATTATGTGACGCCGACCGAATAATTTTTTGCTTTAGTTGGAGTGCTAAAAACCACTTAATTGAACTGACCCCATTTAGTTGGACAGATTAATTGCTAGGCTACCGAGGGCTGATTTCTGTATTGCACAGGACTCAGCCCTTTTAATTTCAGTTTAATGCGGTCGTAATTATAGTAGCGAATATAGTTGGCCAGTCCCTTCTCAAGCTCTTCAACGCTTTTAAATTTATTCAGATAGTAATATTCTGACTTCAACACTCCAAAGAAGCTTTCCATTGCCGCGTTATCCAGGCAATTTTCTTTACGCGACATACTCTGTACAACTTGGCGTTGCTCCAGTATCCGTTGGTAAGCCGACATTTGATATTGCCAGCCTTGGTCTGAATGCAGCATGGGTTTATCGTCCGGTTTGAGCTTAACCCATGCTTTCTTGAGCATGTCGCTCACCATCTTGAACACGGGTCTGCGGGACGTCTCATAGGCAATGATTTCGCCATTGTACAAATCCAAAATGGGAGACAAATAAAGCTTTTCTCCTGCCACATTAAATTCCGTGACATCCGTCACCCATTTCTGATTCGCATTTGCAGCGACAAACTGGCGCTGCAATAGATTTGGTGCGATACGACCGACACTACCTTTGTAGGAACGGTATTTTTTGATTCTGACCAATGATTTCAAACCTAATTCTGCCATCAACCGCTGTACTGTTTTATGGTTCACATTGACACCCAATTGCTTGATGCTCGCCGTGATACGACGATACCCATAACGCCCCTTATGGCGCGCGTAAATTGTGCGGATGTGCTTCTTCAAGTCGGCATACTTATCCTTCACCATCAACGCTTTTTGTTGATAGTAAAACGTACTGCGAGCTATTCCCGCAATCTTAAGTAAACCAGCAATGGGATAGTTCTGCCTTAGTTCCTGGACTACTTGCGCTTTTTGAGTGACGCTTCCAGTGCCTGCTCCTGAACTAAGGCTTTCAACTTTTTTAAATAGGCATTCTCCATACGCAGATAATTCACTTCTTCCAGCAATTCTTCGCGGCTGCGGCTCTCATCTGTTTTGGCAGGTTGTGGCTGAACTTTTTTTGGGGGCGACATGGCTTTGGGGCGTCCTCGGGTACGTGGGGTTAGGGCTTGAATGCCCTCGCTATGATAACTGCGTTCCCAATTGCTGAGAATGTTCAAATTGCGAATATCAAACAAGATCGCCGTCTCACGGTAGGAAAGCTGCTTATCCCACATAGATTGAAGTACAGATAGTTTGAACTCTGCGTTGTAATGACTGAATTTTTTATCCAGCCCCGCTTCGCCGTGTAGCGCGTACTGCTTTGACCATTTCTGTACGAATGAGCGATCAATTCCATATTGTTGCGCAACGGCTACATAACCCATTGAACTATCAAGATACCGTTTGACTACGGTCAGTTTGAATTGCTTTGTGTATTTACTCATGAAAACATCCCAAAAGTTTGGACGGATGTCCAACTTTTGGGGTGCAGTTCAAAATGAGCGTTTTTTTATGGGACAAATACACGTTAATTGCTCATCAAGCCAGCTTTAGTGATTCAAGTTTTACATCGGCTAATTTGCAATTAAAATCCATAATTTGATATTCTGCGACGTCCGCCTGCACAAAACTGTCTTCAGCCAAGATGCTCATCAGTTGTTGCTTCTCAATACTTTTTACACCAATCACGCCACCCATCCCGCTTTTTTTAGGGCCGCCAAAAAGAAAAATTCCTTCATTCAGATAACGCATAACCCATTCACCATGCGCTTTCATTTGCGGCTCAACTTGGTCCAACGATTTGATGTAACTGATATTCAGTAAAAACATAATGACTTCCTTTACGTAAAGTTAGCCCGATCAACTGATGTGAACTAAAGGTATTCACTAAGACCAAGCGAGGCAATCAGTATCACTGCCAATCATTACGCAATAAAGTAGTGGTAAGTTAATTCATTAAAAACCATCAGTTTGCAAAGATGCTTGCCAGAGCAAAAAAAACCGCATAACAATGCGGTTTTTTCTCAATACGATTTGGCTTAATGAATCGAATGCGTACGATATTCATCACCCAAACCACCAGCATCATCTTCATCGTCATCATCTTCATGATGACCATAACTGTCATGCACATGTTCGTGCTTGATTTCATCTTCGGTTGCCGCACGCACTTCAGTGACGTGCAAACTAAAACGTAGCGCGATACCGGCTAATGGATGGTTACCATCCAAAACAACCTTATCGTCAGCGATATCGGTAACGGTAAAAATCAGTTCGTCTTCGTTGTCATCCTCTGAATCAGGAACTCCTTCAAACTGCATTCCAACTTCTAATGGACTAGGCAGGCGGTTGCGTGGCTCTACTTTAACCAATTCAGCATCGTACTCACCAAAAGCATCATCAGGATCTAATTGAATTTCTGTCTTGTAGCCGGATTGCTGACCTTCCAACGCTTCTTCGATTTTTGGCAAGGTATTTTCATAACCACCATGCAAATAAATCATTGGATCATTGCCTTCCTCAATCACATTACCTTGCGCGTCAGAGAGGGTATATTCAACGGTCACCACCGTATTTCTGCCGATTTTCATACAACTTCCTTTCAATTAATCCACATATTATTGCGGTGGGATTATACCTAACTAGTTTGGGACTTACGTAAAATTGTTCCAGCAAGGCGCGCCGACGCAGCCAGTACATAAGTACGGCAAGGAGGCGTAACGCTGCTGGGGCGATTTTACGTAAGTCCTATAGTCAATTCGTTGCGCTATACATATAATACCCCCATGAAAAAACTTACACTACTAGGCAATATCACGCCGACTGAATTTTTACGCGACTACTGGCACAAAAAACCGTTATTAATTCGTCAGGCAATTCCAAACTTTAAGGCTCCCATCGAAGCGGCCGAATTAATCGGCTTAGCGGCACAGGAAGAAGTCGAATCGCGGTTGGTTAGCCATTTTAAACAGCAATGGAAAATGGAAAATGGCCCATTCACGGCTTTGCCCGATATCAAAAAGAAAGAATGGAGCTTATTGGTGCAAGGCGTTAACTTACATCACCAAGCAGCCGATGCACTGTTGCGCCAATTCAACTTCCTACCCGATGCACGCTTAGATGATTTAATGATTAGCTATGCCAGCGAAGGCGGCGGCGTTGGCCCACATTTTGATTCTTACGATGTATTTTTATTACAGGCGCATGGGCAACGACGCTGGAAAATCAGCGCGCAAAAAAATTTGGATTTAATTGATGGCATGCCCCTCAAAATTCTGAGCAACTTCACGCCAGAGCAAGAATTTGTACTGGAACCCGGCGACATGCTGTATTTGCCGCCCCAATATGCACATGACGGTATTGCGCTTGGGCCATGCATGACCTATTCAATTGGTTTCCGCGCACCGGCTTACCAGGAATTAGGCGAAGCATTTTTACAATTCATGTCCGATTCAATCGATTTGCCGGGCCGTTACGCTGATCCAGATCTTAAACCCGGTAAGCATCCGGCCGAGCTCAGCAAAGAAATGCTTGAAAAAGTAGCGCAAGAAATAAGAAAAGTGGAATTTACCAGTGAAGATATCACCGTCTTTATGGGTGAGTACTTATCCACACCCAAACATTCGGTGTTTTTTGATCAACCCAAAAAACCGCTCACGCCCGTTAGGTTTTTAATAGCCGCCAAACAACGCGGCATTCAGTTGGCGCTTAAGTCACGAATGTTGTATCGCGGTAAAAATATTTTCATGAACGGTGAATCATTCGGTGTTAGTGGCGTTGATAAAACATTACTCACTCAATTAGCGGATACACGCAGCTTAGATGGCGCATTGTTAGCCACTGCTTCCATTGATATGCAAGAGACTTTATGCCTGTGGTATGAGGATGGATGGATAAATTTACAATCGCCTGGCCGCTAAGAAAATAGCTGTTTGTGACAACTTAGTGACATTGCGTTTTACTGTACCAGCCGTACAAAATATCAAGATTTGGCGCTTTTCTTCCAAGAAATGGGTGATTATTTTGAATTCAACATAAATAATTGGCTTTTTTAGAGAAAACATACGGAAAACAACACCAAATACTGTCACATTCACAAAAACATCACTATAATACGTGCCTAGGAAACTTTCGATAGTTTCAACCGGTTTAGGCTGGTTGGGGTTAGAGAAAAAGCCTATTGAGCGATAATTACCGGTAATTATTCATCGCAAATTTCGATCTGCCTTTTATTGATCTTTATACTGAAAGTTCACAAATGAAAAAATCACTTATTTTAGTTTCCCTGTTAGCAATCGCTTTAGCTGCATGCGGCAAAAAAGAAGAAGCTGCTCCTGCACCAGCACCAGCTGTTGAAGTAACTGCACCAGCTGCTGCTTCAGCTCCTGCTGCTGCTCCAGTTGCTGCTGACGCTGCTGCTTCAGCTCCTGTTGCTGCTGACGCTGCTGCTTCTGCACCAGCTGCTGCTGCTCCAGCTGCATCTAAGTAATTCGTTACTAAGAAAAAGCCGACCTTCGGGTCGGCTTTTTTTCGTCTAATGGTTTGCAACGAGCCACTACTGACTAGTCAAAACATCCTCGCTTTAAATTCTCATCTTCAGCAAAAATTAACGTAATACGTTAAACTCGCGTCCTTCTGCAACATTGCACCACATAAAATTATGTCCATGCGCAAAGGCATCATCATGGCGGCTTGCTCCTATTCGGTTTGGGGCTTATTTCCGCTGTATTTCAAATCGATCTCCAATGTTGCGCCGATGGAGATTTTGGCACATCGCATTCTTTGGGCAATGCCCTTTCTTTTGCTAATCATCGCCTGTCGTACGCAATGGGCCTGGATCCCGAATGTAATAAAACGCCCCAAAGTTTTAGGCGGATTTATCGCTAGCGCGCTACTGCTCTCATGCAATTGGTTTATCTATATTTGGGCGGTCAATAATGGTCACGTGATCGACTCCAGCTTGGGCTATTTTATCAACCCGATCGTCAATGTATTGCTGGGATTTATTCTATTGAAAGAACGGTTACGCCCAATACAATGGCTAGCGGTTGGCATTGCTGGCTGCGGAGTGAGCTGGTTAGCACTGCAAAGTGGTCACATGCCGTGGATTAGCCTGGCATTAGCCATTTCCTTTGGCATCTACGGTTTATTGCGCAAAACCGCTGCGCTAGGCGCTTTAGAAGGGTTGTCTCTTGAGACAATTATTTTATTTCCATGCGCCTTGGCTTATGTAACTTACCTAAGCAGCCAGGGAGCCAGCACGTTTACAACTACATTAGCCATTGATAGCACAACAACCTGGCTATTGTTGGCAGCAGGCCCGATAACAGCGATTCCCTTATTGTTATTTGCCGCTGGTGCGCGACTGATTCCGATGTCTACTTTAGGGCTTTTACAATATATCGCACCTTCAATACAATTATTGCTTGGCGTTTGGCTGTTCCATGAGCCATTCAATGGAGCGAGGTTGGCGGGATTTGTGATTATATGGAGTGCGCTGATTTTGTATTCAGCGGAAGGGCTTTGGCGCGCATATCAGCAAAATAAACAAAGAATGGCGGCGGTTTAATCTAAATAAACGCCCTGCATTATTGCAATGCAGGGCTAGCATAATAACTTATATCGTTACGACGCAATGACCCGCAAAGAAAAATCGATTGCCTGAATATCTTTAGTCAAACTGCCGATAGAAATACGATCCACGCCGGTTTCAGCAATGGCACGCACGCTGCTGACATTAATACCGCCAGAGGCTTCCAGCACAGCTCGGCCAGCACTCATCACTACCGCTTCGCGCATCGTCGCCAGATCAAAATTATCCAGCAGAATTGACACGGCGCCAGCAACTAACGCTTCATCCAATTCCGCAATGCTTTCTACTTCCACCTGTATCGTCACGCCTGCGTTCAAGGCCTTAGCTGCTGCCATGGCCTGAGTAATACCGCCAGCAGCAGCGATGTGGTTTTCTTTAATTAAAATGCCGTCATACAACGCCAAGCGCTGGTTTTGACCACCACCAACGCGCACCGCGTATTTTTGCGCCAAACGCATTCCTGGCACAGTTTTACGTGTATCTAAAATCGCAGCTTTGCAACCTTCCACCAAATTCACATAGCGCCGCGTTGCGCTTGCGACGCCTGAAAGCAATTGCAAAAAGTTGAGTGCGCTACGTTCTGCAGTCAACAAGGCACGGGCCGGTGCGTGAATCTGACATACCTGACTGTCAGCCCGCATTAAATCGCCTTCGGCGTAATGCCAATGAATGCGAACCTCTGGATGGCAACGCAACATAACGGCTTCAAACCAAGGTGCACCGCATAACACTGCCGCTTCACGTACCAGCACTCGAGCTTCCACCCATGCGGCATCGGGAACCAAGAGTCCAGTCAGATCACCGCTGCCGATGTCTTCTGCTAAAGCCGTCTGTATATTCGCTTCAAAAGCGGCGGCCAAGGCTGCGTCAAACGGGGCAAACGGGTTTGATAAATTAGTTGATGAATTAGTTAATAAATTAGATGAAGTCATTATGCTGGGCCTATTCCTTGAAACAATTTTTGTTCTGCCGCCAAATCGCTACTTGGACGCACATTGGCTTTTTTATCAGCAGCGAATTGCAACATGCGATCTATGCATAAATGCGCTGCTGTACCGATCTCGGTATCCACAATAACTTCATTGCTGCCACTTTCCAGCACCGCAGCCAAATTGCGCAAACCATTCATTGCCATCCACGGACAATGGGCGCAACTCTTGCAAGTAGCGCTGTTGCCAGCAGTTGGGGCAATGATGAGTTTTTTATGCGGCGCGGCTTGCTGCATTTTGTACAGAATTCCGTTGTCCGTTGCGACGATAAATGTAGTCGCTGGCAAAGTTTTTACCGCATTAATCAGCTGTGAAGTGGAGCCAACTACATCAGCTAACGCCACCACTGCGGCAGGTGATTCAGGATGCACAAGAATTTTGGCATCAGGATATTCCTCGCGCAGCAATTCCAGTTCAACACCTTTAAATTCATCGTGTACCAAACAAGAGCCCTGCCACAACAACATGTCGGCACCGGTTTGCTTCTGGATATAATCGCCCAAATGTTTGTCCGGCGCCCACAGAATTTTTTTACCTTGCGCATGTAAGTGCGCAACGATATCCAAACCGATGGAAGAAGTCACCATCCAGTCAGCGCGTGCTTTCACCGCCGCGCTGGTATTGGCATACACAACCACGGTGCGGTCAGGATGTGCATCGCAAAATGCGGCAAATTCGTCAGCAGGGCATCCCAGGTCGAGCGAACAGGTTGCGTCTAAATCAGGCATTAAAATACGTTTTTGCGGGCTGAGAATTTTGGCGGTTTCGCCCATAAAGCGCACTCCGGCAACCACCAGAGTCTGCGCTGCGTGGTCACGCCCAAAGCGCGCCATTTCCAGCGAATCCGACACACAACCTCCGGTTTCTTCGGCTAACTCTTGTAACTCTGCATCGACATAGTAATGTGCAACCAGCACCGCTTGCTGCTCTTTAAGCAAACGCCGGATCTTGTCTTTTAACTCGATCTTTTCTTGTGCGGATGGGGCATCCGGCACTCTTGCCCACGCTTCGCTGGTACAGCTGGAACCCAGCTCCATTTGCGGACGTTCAAATTCAATAATTGTAGTGGCTTGCATAATGACTCAATTCTTGCCGTTACTCTTCAACGCACCAGCGGGCTGGCGTCTCATTGTCTGAGCGGCATAAAAATAAGAAAATTTTAAAGGAAACCGCATTATGCCCCAGCTCCAAAGGCTTTGCTGATCATTATCGACCTGTCCTTGGAGTGGATCAAGCCGCCGGCCTTACCAACTCTAGTGACAAAACATTACTTATTCTCAATTATTACCAGTTACTCAATGAAACGCTAGATTAACTTTGTCAGATTGTGATAAATTAGCGCCCTAAACCCTCACATGCCACCATGTCTAAACTCCTCTTCCGCTGTTGTCGCTGCTGCCACCCGTCTATTGCCCGCTAAGGCAATGCGCTGTATTGCGTTGCTGCTGTAAAGCGCAACACCGTTAAATTCTATTCCGTTTTTCCATGACACCACTACATCTCTACGATAATTGGGAGCGCAAGTTGCGCCCTTTTCAACCTTTGCGTGCCGATTGGGTTGGTCTGTATTGCTGCGGCCCGACAGTGTATGACTATGCGCACATCGGTAATTTGCGTACTTATTTATTTGAAGATTTGTTACGCCGTGCGCTGGAAATGAACGGCTATACCGTTCGGCACGTGGTGAATATTACCGATGTCGGACATCTCGTTTCCGACGCCGATGATGGCGAAGACAAGATGGAAAAAGGCAGCCGCAAAGCGGGTGAATCGGCTTGGGATATTGCCGATCGATTTACCATCGCGTTCAAGCACGACTTGCGCGCGCTGAATATGTTGGAGCCACAAATCTGGTGCAAAGCCACGGATCATATCGCCGAACAAATTGACTGCATCGCTACAATGGAGCAAAAAGGTTATACCTACACTACCAGCGACGGCGTGTATTTCGATACATCAAAACAGGATGATTATGGCTTTTTGGCACGCATTAAACGCGATGAGCAGGAAGCCGGAAAACGGGTAGCAATCGGCGATAAAAAAAGCGCCACTGACTTCGCACTCTGGAAATTTTCGCCCGCTAATGAAACACGGCAAATGGAATGGGATAGCCCCTGGGGGCGCGGCTTTCCTGGTTGGCATAGTGAATGCTCCGCAATGTCGGCCAAATATCTGGAGCCGTGGTTTGATATTCATTGCGGCGGTGAAGACCATATTCCGATTCATCACACCAATGAAATTGCACAATCTCAGGCTTGCTACGGCACGCGGCTGGCTAACTTTTGGTTGCACGGTTATTTTCTGCAAATTGATGCGGGCAAGATGTCCAAATCGAGTGGCGATTTTTTACGCCTGCAAACCTTGGCAGAACAGAATATCGATCCTTTGGCATACCGCTATTTATGTCTCACTGCTCATTATCGTAGTCAGTTAAATTTCAGCTGGGATGCTTTGCTTGCAGCACAAACTGCCTTGCAACGAATGCGTGAGCATTACTATTCATGGCCACCTGCGACACAAGCCAATGCCGATTTTTTGCAGCGCTTTCAGGCTGAAGTAAACCTTGATTTAAATCTGCCTAAAGCACTGGCGATTATGTGGGAACTACTCAAATCCAAGCTACCAGACGCCATAAAAAAAGCCACCATGAATCAATTTGATGCGGTACTGGGTTTAGGCCTTAGCGAATGGAAACCAGAGATAATTTCTGAGGAAGTGCGCGAGCTGGCGCAACGTCGCTGGCAAGCCCGAGCTGAGAAAAACTGGGCGCTAGCGGATCAATTGCGCGCCCAGATTCATGCTTTAGGATATGAAGTTGAAGATGGTGTAGACGGCGTGCAGATTAAGTCACGACAGATTGGTGCTTCTGCGTGACTAACTGAGCCTACACCTAAATAACTGCGTAACTGCGTAACTGCGCTAACTCAGCGCAGATTTCCGGTATGTCCCAATGAATAGCGACCCGGTTGCGGCCAGACTGTTAAACCGTGCGGCTCTTTGCCAACCGCGATTTTAGTCACTTGTCCATTGCTGGTGTCGAACCGGTAAACTTCGTCATCAAAGCGACCTGACAACCATAACTCTTTTCCGTTAGCGCTGACATTACCCATGTCCGGACTACCGCCACCAGGAATAGGCCATTGCGCGACAATTTTTTCGCTGGCGAAATCAATCACGGTTACACTACCTTTACCACGTGGTTTGCCGTGAATTTGATGTGAGCCGCGGTTGGAAACGTAAAATTGTTTGCCATCGCGACTTGGATAAATTCCGTGTGCAGCAACACCAGTGGCAATAAAACCGATTTTGGTAAACGCGTCTCCATCAATAATATGCACGCCATCTGCCTCCATATCCGCGACGTAAAAACGCTTGCCATCAGGCGAGCTGCGGATGTCTTGCGGCATGCCTTTTTTAGAGCTACAAATTTCTGTATCAGCCGGATTAATTGGGCCGGTGGAAGTTGGAACTGCTTTGAAACGGGTACTAGGCATGGTCAATTTTAAGTAACCGACCACGCTGCGATTGACCAGATCAATTTTGGCAATGCTGCCTTCAAATTCGCAGGTAAACAGCGCATATTTTCCATCAATAGAAAAGTCAGCATGATTGATACCTTTACATTGCGGCACGTCAATTGCGTATTGCAATTTCATGGTTTGCGGATCACGGAAATCTAAGCGGTGCATAGCTTCAGCGACGACGATTGCGGATTTACCATCCGGTGAAAAATACAGATTGTAAGGGTCATCCACCGGCAACGCTTTGCCCGGTTTGCCGGTGCGCGGATCGATCGGCGTCAAGCTCCCATCTTTACGACCTTCGGCATTATTCGCCACCCACAAGGTACGTAAATCCCAGGATGGAACAATATGTTGAGGAGAATAACCGACCTTAAACCTGTCCACCACTTTCAAGCTAGCTGGGTCAATTACGGTAACGTCGTTAGAGCGAAGATTCGGTACATAAATGCGCGGCAAATCGTCTTTGACGACCGGGTTAAACATATTAGCGCCGTTTTCGCTGTATATATTTTGCGGGTTGATGACCGGCGGCATACCGGGGACGGTCACAATCGATTTAATGGCAGGTGCCGTAGCAACGTTAGGAGTGCTGGCCTCTGGAGCAGCAAAAATAGCCGCTGTCGCAAACAAGGTTAAGCCAAATAGAGATATTTTTTTCATTGTGCTTCTTTATAAATAGAACTTAATAGTATTCATTGCGGTTCATCTTCAGGTTATGGATCTTAGTGTCCACTAGTAGCAGCGCGAATTGCTGCGACAGAACCATCTACAATTAGTTGTACACCTAACTGGCCTAATTCAGCAGTTGCGCGGCGCGGATCGCCGTACACGCCATCATGCTCAGTCGGTTTCGGGTTATGTATCATAGCATCGCTACGTACCAAATTTTTATCAATAGCCATCGTTAATGCTGTATCGGCCAATCCGGCATGCGTACCAATTTCCACATCGGTAAAGCCACGTTTTTTTAAAATTGCATCAAAACCAGCTGAACTCAACCGGTAATATTCCGATAGAAAAATAACCCGGCTACTCGGGTCTTTAGCCCATTCCTGATTCAACTTTTGCGCGACCCGTTCCAGGTTTTTCTTATACCCGCCGTGGTCGCCTAAAAAAACAATGTAACGAAAACCGTGCTGTTTAAAACTACGTGCAGTGCCTTCAAGCACGGCGTCAAATGCAGCATCCGGAATAGAAATGGTGCCGGCAAATCGCATGTGTGCAACGGGGGGATTGATGGAACCTTCCGGCACATACGCAATGACCGGTGCCACCAGCGCATTACCCAATTTTTGAGCAATCTGATCCGCTAACGATTTGGCACGAAAATTATGCTTGCCTAATGCGACGTAAGGCCCGGTTTGCTCGGTGGCACCTATCGGTATCAAAATCGTGTTAATAGGGTTATTAACAGAACCTGCGGCTAACCGGTCGCGCACTTCGGAGCTGGTTAATTCTTCAAGTTGCACCGCGCTACTTGCGATTTTAGGTTCAGCCGCCGCGGGTAATGCCAGGGCGAACCAGCAAATAAGTACCGACGATAAGTGATGCTTCAACAAAATACGCAAAATTCTATCCGGTGTCTTGATAACAAAGGCGTGATTATCTCACCCTGGCGAGCATTAGGGAATATTGAGTTTGGTTTGAAGGTGATTTTGACTGATTTAGATCAAAAATTAATTATTAATTTAATTGAATAACTATTTTTAACATACTACTGCATGCAATTTCATAAAATGTATTTACAGGAAATAAATACTTTGGCCTTTATATATACTGTCAAAAAGTATGATTTTTACTGATCGGAAAGCTATTAGATACGTTAAAATTTTCAAAAAATAGATGGGGTATATAAAAACTGCCCATTTTCCGCATTCCTGAACAAAAAATCTGTAATTTTTCTGCCCAAGTCGCCCCATTAACAGATTGCTTATGACAGTTACTTATTAAAGCTGCTTACTCACTTGCCACTCCTCCAAAGCTGCTGACACCATATCAATTACCGACGCCCAACCACCTTCCGTAGACTGCCGAAATAATCGCATCTGCTGCGGATACCAAGGCGTGTCGGTACGCTCGGTCAGCCAACGCCAATCCGGTCGATAATCTGGCAGCAGTAGCCAACAAGGCACGCCCATTGCGCCAGCTAAATGCGCAACGGCGGTATCGACGCTAATCACCAAATCCAGACAGCGAATTACGGCAGCGGTATCTGCAAAATCATTGAGTTGCGCACCTAATGCTTGCAATGCGAGTCCAGCAGGTGGGTTTAACGCCTCGTCTTCGCCCTGCCCTTTTTGCAAACTAATAAAGTGTACTCCCGCTACTGCACCTAGTGGCTCCAGCACTTTCAACGATTGAATTGATCGGTCCGCATCGTTTTCAAATAAAGCCAGTCCCTTCCAAACCAAGCCAACCCGTAATCCATCATTAGGCAACACGTTTTTCCAATATGCGATCTTAGCAGCCTCGGCATGTAAATAAGGAATCGGTGTAGGAAAATTGCCTGCACTAGTTTGGCAATAATGCGGCAAACTCATCGGCGGCGTCCAATAATCCCAGCCGGAAGCGGGCACCACGTCGTTGAATGAAAAAACTTCATCAACGCCAGATAAGGTTTTAAATAATTGAGTTAAACCGGGATGGCAAATGAGGGAAATACGACTGGCTCCGCGCTTTTTTAATTCGGAAATATAGCGGCAGTAAAAAATCATATCGCCATGCCCCATCTCAAAACCGATGATGATAGATTTGTCTTGCAGCACTTCGCCGCACCAACGTGGGCAAGTAAAATGGCCGGCTAACACCGGATAAGGCCAGCGGTCTTCCAAGCACCGCCAACCTTCTTCCCAGCGTTCCTGGCGAAGCAAAATATAGCTCAGGTTAAAGCTGGCTTTTTTAAAATTGTTATCCATGCTAAGCGCCGTACGATAACACTGCTCCGCTTCAGTTTCACGCTTTAAACAAGCCAGTAGCACGCCTAAATTTGACCATGCTGCGGGTGACTGGGGATTATGTTGTAGATAGTACCGATATAGTTGTTCAGATTCGCTAAAGCGTTTTTGATTCATGAGCAAAACGCCCAACATCAAATACGCCTCTTCCAATGCAGGTCGTGCCGCTAACGCTTGCCGATAAAAGGATTCTGCTGCTTGAGTATCACCGGCCTTAGAACGCAAATGTCCCAAATTCGCCAACGCCTCACCAAACCCAGGCTGCATTGCAATGGCTTGCCGAAAACACTGCTCCGCCCCATGCAAATCACCAGATTGCATGCATTGGTTACCCTCAAAGAAAAGCTCTTCCGCTGGGCTGTGGTTGGTCATTTTGTTTGCAATAAATTACAATATAAACAATACACACATGTATCTACATATCAGGAGTATAGTATATTCACGCGCATTAAAAGGAGTGAAATCAAATGCATCTAACCAAAATTTTCCGAAATGGAAATTCACAAGCAGTTCGCGTACCAGCAGAATTAGCTTACGAACGCACTGACATTGAACTGGAAATTGAACGTATAGGCGATGAACTGCGCATTCGCCCAGCGCGCCGCTCACTCACAGGTGTGCTTCAAAAATTCGCCAGGTTTGAATCAGATTTTATGATTAATGGGCGTGAAGAACAGGAACAATCTGAACGCGAGGATTTGTAATGGCGCGTTACATGCTCGACACAAATATCTGCATCTATCTAATGAAAAACCAACCAGAACAGGTCGCCAGACGCTTTGCACAATGCTACGTAGGCGACGTGGTAATTTCTGCCATCACATTTGCTGAACTGGAATATGGTATTAGCGCATCACCAAATAGCACGCAGGAGCGCCGCAACCTTTCTGAATTAATTGAAGATATCCCTGTCATGCCTTTTGATATTGCAGCAGCAACCGCTTATGGCCCAATTAGAAAAGCCACGCAGGAGCGTAAAAAAGATCATCTGGATAAATTAATTGCGGCGCACGCTACATCACTTGGCGTGATATTGGTGACCAACAATGAGCGGGATTTTTCCAGCTATCCGGGCATAACCATTGAGAATTGGGTTAACCCGATTTAATGAAAGCGACTACTCAGATTTTTTCGGTGCATCTAAAATCTGAATAAACACTTCGCCCTTTTTGAGCATACCCAATTCAAAACGGGCGCGTTCTTCTACCGCGTCAGTACCTTCTTTTAAATCGTTTACTTCCGATTCTAATTTGGCGTTACGGGTTTTGAGTTCTTGAATTTTGATGTGGGCAACATCCACTTGGTGCTCCATATCCCACACCCGCAACCAGCCGCCCTTGCCAAGCCAGAGTGGGTACTGGATGAGCAATAACAGGGCGGCAAGGACGATGGCGATCAGACGCATAGCGGGTTATGGTTATTTCAACGAGCTTATTTTAAATTATAAAATGCATCGCGACCTGGGTAGCTCGCGATATCACCTAAATCTTCTTCAATACGCAACAGTTGATTGTACTTAGCCATACGATCAGAACGTGACATAGAGCCAGTTTTGATTTGTAAAGCGTTAGTACCCACCGCGATGTCAGCAATGGTACTGTCTTCGGTTTCGCCTGAACGATGTGAGATAACGGCTGTATAACCAGCACGTTTTGCCATTTCAATCGCAGCAAAAGTTTCGGTTAATGTGCCGATTTGATTGATTTTAATCAGGATCGAATTGGCGATGTTTTTTTGGATACCTTCTTTTAAAATCTTGGTGTTGGTCACAAATAAATCGTCACCAACTAATTGCACTTTTTTACCCAATACTTTAGTCAAGGTAGCCCAACCTTCCCAGTCGCCTTCTGCCATCGCATCTTCGATAGAAATAATTGGATATTTATCGCACCAGGTCGCCAATAAATTAGTGAAGTCGGTCGCAGATAAAACCAGGCCTTCGCCTTCCAGATGGTATTTGCCATCTTTGAAAAATTCACTAGCTGCGCAATCCAGACCCAAAGCGATTTGTGTACCTGGTGTATAACCGGCAGATTCAATCGCTTGAATAATCAGTTTGATTGCTTCTTCATGGTTTGCTACCGACGGTGCAAAACCGCCTTCATCGCCAACCGCAGTCGTCAAACCTTTATCTTGCAGGATTTTTTTCAGGTGATGAAATACTTCAGCGCCGTAACGGATCGCTTCTTTAAAGCTTGGTGCGCCGATTGGAATAATCATGAATTCTTGAATATCCAGATTATTGTCTGCGTGCGCGCCGCCGTTAATGACGTTCATCATTGGCACTGGTAATTGCATTGCGCCTGAACCGCCGAAATAACGATACAACGGCAAGCCAGCTTCTTCTGCAGCTGCTTTAGCAACAGCCATCGACACTGCCAAGATCGCATTTGCGCCTAAACGGCTTTTATTTTCAGTGCCGTCTAAATCAATTAACGTGCGATCCAAAAATGCCTGTTCATTGGCGTCCAGTCCCATTATCGCTTCAGCGATTTCAGTATTAATATTTTCGCAGGCTCTTAAAACGCCTTTACCCATAAAGCGCGATTTATCGCCGTCACGCAATTCCACCGCTTCACGTGAACCGGTAGAAGCGCCAGAAGGTACGGCTGCACGGCCCATTACGCCTGATTCCAGCAACACATCGCACTCTACAGTGGGATTGCCGCGAGAATCCATAATTTCACGTCCGATAATGTCAACGATTGCGCTCATATGTAGCTCCTAGAAGGTAGTAAAAATTTAATAATGATAATGAAAAATCGCGCAATAAAAAAATACCAAACAGCAGTTTGGTATTTTTTACTGCGTCATAAATTAAGCAAAGTTGGACTCTAAAAAGCCCTGCGCCTTGACGATCTGATCGAGAGCCGTCAGCGTCGTCAGCAATTCTTTCATACGCGAGAGTGGCACTGCATTAGGGCCATCGGATTTTGCTTCGGCCGGATTTGGATGGGTTTCCATGAATAGTCCGGAAATTCCCACTGCCACCGCAGCACGCGCCAACACAGGTACAAATTCGCGTTGACCGCCCGAGGTAGTTCCCTGACCGCCCGGTAATTGCACCGAGTGAGTTGCATCAAACACGATAGGGCAACCGGTTTCGCGCATGATCGCCAATGAACGCATGTCGGACACCAGGTTGTTATAACCAAAACTGGCACCGCGCTCACAGGCCATAAACTGATCAGGCAAACCTTGAGCCAATGCAGCTGCACGCGCTTTATTGATGACATGTTGCATGTCGTGTGGTGCTAAAAACTGCCCTTTTTTGAAATTCACTGGCTTGCCTGAAACAGCGCACGCTTCAATAAAGTCGGTTTGTCGACATAAAAAAGCTGGTGTTTGCAGCACATCAACTACAGCTGCAACGGCTGCAATTTCATCAATAGAGTGCACATCAGTCAGCACTGACACGTTTAATTCGCGCTTCACATCAGCCAGAATTTCCAAGCCTTTATCGATGCCCAAACCACGGAAAGAGCTGCCTGACGAGCGATTGGCTTTATCAAACGAGGACTTATAAATGAACGGGATATTTAACTCGGTAGTGATTTCTTTTAAATAGCCAGCCGTATCCATCGCCATTTGGCGCGATTCAATAACGCATGGGCCAGCAATCAAAAATAGCGGGTGATTCAGGCCGATTTCAAATCCACACAGTTTCATTTTGAGTCCTTGTTTGCCAAAATTGCTTTCACGAATGAAATAAACAATGGGTGTCCATCACGCGGAGTTGATTTGAATTCAGGGTGATATTGCACGCCCATATACCAAGGGTGAACTGCGCGCGGCAATTCCATGATTTCACATAAATCTTCAGTTGGAGTACGTGCTGAAACGATCAGGCCAGCTTGCTCAACGCGCTCTAAATAATGGTTATTGGCTTCATAACGATGGCGATGACGCTCGGTAACCTTAGGGCCGTAAATTTCTGCTGCCAAAGTTTCTGGTTTAACTGAACAGGTTTGCGCACCTAAACGCATCGTGCCACCTAAATCGGAATTTTCATCGCGCGTTTGCACTTTGCCGTCATGATTTTGCCACTCATTAATCAAGGCGACTACCGGATGATCGGTGTCCGCATCAAATTCGGTGGAATTGGCATTTTTCAGGTCAGCCATATTACGGGCGTATTCAATTAAGGCAACCTGCATACCCAAACAAATACCTAAATACGGAACTTTGTTTTCACGTGCATAACGTGCTGCGTTAATTTTACCTTCGACGCCGCGTTTACCGAAACCGCCGGGAACCAAAATACCGTCGAATTTCTCCAACGCTTTCGTGCCGTGTTTTTCGATCTCTTCCGAATCAACGTACTCAATATTCACACGGCTTTCGGTGTGAATACCGGCATGACGCAACGCTTCAGTCAGTGATTTATAAGATTCAGTTAAATCGACATATTTACCGACCATACCGATAGTGATGTCGCGTTTAGGATTTTCCAGCGCGTGGATTAATTTAGTCCACATGGATAAATCGGCCGGCTTTGGATTGATCCCTAAACGTTCACAGATCAAATCATCCAAGCCTTGATCGTGCAACATTTGTGGCACTTTATAGATGGTGTCAGCGTCCCATAAAGAAATGACGCCTTCTTCATGCACATTAGAGAACAGCGAAATTTTAGCGCGTTCATCATCAGGAATTGGGCGGTCAGCGCGGCACAATAAAGCATCTGGCGAAATACCGATTTCACGCAGTTTTTGTACGCTGTGTTGGGTAGGTTTGGTTTTTAACTCACCAGCTGAAACCAAATACGGCACTAAAGTCAAATGCACAAAAGCGACGGTATTTTTTGGTGAGCGCAAGCTTAATTGACGGGCTGCTTCCAAAAATGGCAGTGACTCAATATCACCAACGGTGCCGCCAATTTCAACCAGTGCGACATCATAACCATCCGCGCCACGGCGGATATAGTCTTGAATTTCGTTGGTAATGTGCGGAATAACCTGAACGGTTTTACCGAGATATTCGCCGCGGCGTTCTTTGCGAATGACCGATTCATAAATCTGCCCAGTAGTGAAGTTATTCACTTTTTTCATGCGGGTAGTAATGAAACGCTCATAGTGACCAAGATCCAGATCGGTCTCTGCGCCATCATCGGTAACAAATACTTCACCGTGCTGGAATGGACTCATGGTGCCCGGATCTACGTTGATGTAGGGATCCAGTTTTAACATGGTGACTTTGAGACCGCGCGATTCTAAAATCGCTGCGAGAGAGGCGGCGGCAATGCCTTTGCCTAGGGAGGATACGACCCCACCTGTTACGAATACATACTTAGTCATTGCAGAAGGTGCTATGCAGCACGAGCGGGAAATTCGAATTATACATCAATGCCCGATAACTCAAAAGCCCCCTGTAAAGAAAATTGAATATTATCCGCAACGTAGGGTGGGCACGGTTTTGTGGTGCAGCCAGGGTTTCGACTGGCATGCCAGTCGCTGGCGTAACGGTTTGGCTATGCAGAGCCAAACTCCTACGCATTCATATGGCTCTTGTAAATGCCCACGCGTTTCCATTAATAACGAATATCTTCAACTGAAATCCATTGTTTGTCTGCGGTTACGCGTGGGCACAAAACCGTGCCTACCCTACTCAGCTGTCAAAAAAATGGTTTTTCGTTGCAAAAAAACCACTTAATACATTGAATTTTTACAAACATAGTAGGAGCATATGAAATTGCTGTTTTTGCTCTTTTCAATTCAATTTTTCAAAAACATCTGCTGCAAATCATTTAAAAACCGCATCCCTAATTCCGTAGCACGTATCTGTTGATGATCCCGATATATCAATCCTTTTTTCTCTGCGTTGTGCAAAGAATGCTCTATCGTCGTCAAACTCAGACCAGTACGCTCAGCAAACAAATTAACCGGGAATCCGTCAGTCAACCTAAGCGTATTCAACATAAATTCAAACGCCATATCATCGCGTGTTATCTCATTAGACTCCTGAATTTCACGCCCTTCACTGACCGCCTGCATATACGCTTTAGGATTTTTATAACGCATTTCACGCACCACGCGGTGTGGGAATGACAATTTGGAATGGGCACCTGCGCCTATCCCCAAATAATCACCGAATTGCCAATAATTCAAATTATGGCGAGCCTGGTGCTTTTCCTTAGCATAGGCGGACACTTCATAATGCTGGTACTCGGCCGCCGTCATTATTTCGGTGATTTCATCTTGCATTTCTGCGCTAGCATCATCGTCCGGCAACGCTGGCGGATACTTGGCAAACAGCGTATTAGGTTCCAGCGTTAAATGATACAAAGACAAATGCGGTGCGCCACTGGCAATCGCGGTTTGCACATCCAAACGCGCCTCAGACAAAGTTTGCTTAGGCAAGGCATACATTAAATCGAGATTGAAATTATCAAAATGCGTTTGGGCTATTTCGATGGCCCTGCGCGCTTCATCACCATCATGAATCCGCCCCAAGGCTTGCAGGTGCTGACTATTAAAACTTTGGATGCCGATGGATAAACGATTTACACCACTAGCACGATAAGAGCGGAATTTTTCCGCTTCAAATGTGCCGGGATTCGCTTCCATGGTAATTTCTACCGCACCATCCAGTGGCAGCAAAGTACGCACGTCGGACAATAATCGATCCAATCCCGCCGCCGATAACAAGCTCGGCGTACCGCCACCAATAAAGATGGTATAAATTTTACGCCCCCAAATCGCGGGCAAAGCGCGTTCCAAATCCAGTCGTAATGCTGACAGATATTCATCTTCAGGGAAGCCATTCTTAGCCTCATGCGAATTGAAGTCGCAATAAGGGCATTTTTTGACGCACCAAGGAATGTGGATATATAACGCCAGCGGCGGCAAAGCAGCCAAACTAAGGCTGCCCGGCTGCATAAATTTTTGCGCTACATTGGCGTTTAATTCAGCGGGAGTATTTTTTTTTGTGCTCGGCAAGCCTGAGACTGGCTTAATCGGAATAATCATCACAACTCAGTTAATTTTTCCAGCAATTGACGCATTGCCAGCCCACGGTGCGAGAGCTGGTTTTTTTGTTCTGGCGCTAACTCTGCTGCTGTTTTGCCTAATTCCGGCAGCCAGAAATGCGCATCATAGCCAAACCCATTAGTGCCGCGTGGCTCAGCGCAAATTTCACCATTCCAGCGACCGTCAGCAATAATCGGCTGCGGATCGTCAGCGTGCCTGACCAAAACGCAAACACTATAGTAATAGGCCGTTTTATCATCCAGATTACTTAAGGCTGCAACCAATTTTTGATTATTCCGTGCGTCTGATTTAGGCTCACCAGCAAAGCGCGCCGACTGTACGCCGGGCTCACCACCCAGGGCATTGACGCACAAACCCGAATCATCAGCCAAAGCGGGGAAACCAGTGCTACGTGCTGCATGCCGGGCTTTGGTTAAAGCATTTTCAATGAAGGTATTAAAAGGTTCTTCGGCTTCGCTTACGCCAAAGCTGGTTTGCGTGTGCACTTCAATACCGAGTGGCGCCAACATCGCGCTCAACTCCTTGAGTTTACCTAAATTGCCTGAGGCCAAAATCAACTTATTTGCTAATTTATCCATCAACTTACTCATTAAATATCCAACACCTGCTTTTGCAAAGCGATTAAATCAACAATGCCGTCATGCGCCAAATCCAGCAAACGATTCATGGTTGGGCGATCAAACGTAGCGCCTTCCGCAGTACCTTGAACTTCCACAAACTGGCCGGATTCAGTCATCACCACATTCATATCGGTGTCGCATTCAGAGTCTTCCATATAATCTAAATCCAATACCGGAACGCCTTGGTAAACACCCACCGAAATAGCTGCCACAAATTTTTTCAATGGAATATTCAGAATTTTATCCTGCCTAACCAACATCGAAAACGCATCGTAAGCCGCCACCATAGAACCGGTAATGGCTGCAGTGCGGGTACCGCCATCTGCCTGAATTACATCGCAATCTAAATGCAAAGTACGTTCACCGAATGCCTCTAAATCAAAGGCAGCACGCAAGGAGCGGCCAATTAAACGTTGAATTTCCTGAGTGCGACCGCTCTGCTTGCCTTTGGCCGCTTCTCTGTCCATACGCGTATTGGTTGACCGCGGCAACATGCCGTATTCTGCGGTGAGCCATCCTTGGCCACGGCCCTTTAAAAAGCCGGGTACTTTATCTTCAATACTTGCAGTGCAAATTACCTTGGTATCGCCGAACTCAACCAGCACAGAACCTTCTGCATGTTTGGTGAAATGACGGCTAATGACGACTGGACGCAACGCATTGACGTTACGCTTACTAGGCCGTTGAAAATGAATCATTATTTATCCTAGTCAGGTTTTATTAAATATAGTTTTATTATGTTGAATTTATTAAGCAGCGCCGAAATATTACGATTTCAAGCCCACTTTTGATGATTTTTGAATCGCCTTACGAATTTCCTCAATCGCTTTTTCGATATCAGCCTCATCAAAACCATCGATCTCTTCTCCACCCTCTTGTATTCCGGAGCGCTCATCGTCAAGTATGGTCGAGTGTATCGTCGTGGTAACGGCACCGATCGGCAGTGTGTGAGTAGTAACCGTTGATGGATTATCATCCCCACCTTCCCACATCATCGCTAACGCCGTGACATTGTCAGAAGATTTGCCGGCAATAGACAATGCTTTATTCAGTAGTTCTGGCACGGCGCGAACGATCGTCCGCTCACGCAGATGTTGTAATAACACGTGCTCCGGCAACACCGACCACAGCCCATCCGAACACAGCAACATTACGTCGCCCGCCTGCAAATTAACCCGGCGCGACATTTCTACTATCGGTAAATTAGGCGCACCCAAACAGTTAAATAGTTTATTGCGATCTGGATGGGTATCACGTTGTGAAGCATCAATCGCGCCTTGCGCAATTAATGTTTCCAAACGTGAATGATCTCTGGTGCGTAGCAATAACTGCCCATTACGCATCCAATATAAACGTGAATCACCGCAATGCGCCCAAAATGCCGTGTCATGCTGAATCAAACAAGCGACGATGGTGGTGCGTGGCGTATCGGGTAAATTATTAATAATTTTAAAACGATGGATTTCTTTATGTGCAGCCAGAAAACTTTCTTCTAAAAATCGTTCCGGCCGACCTATGCAAGGCTTAGCCTGTTGCTGAAACAGATTCCCAATAGTTTGCATTGCGATGGTAGCAGCCATTTCTCCCATGATATGGCCACCCATTCCATCTGCTAACAAAAGCAATAATGAATCACGCGTAAAGCAATAACCCATTCTGTCCTGGTTAACTTTTCGCCCGCCAATATGGCTTTCTTGATATACAGAAAAACGCATCGAATTTGCCCTAATAAGTAAGTCCCGCTACAACACTATTTTTTATTTTTTAATCCGATTACAGGGAGTTTCCTGTAATCGTCTTGCTATCAAGCTCATCGTTCTTAGGCTTATTAATGCCATCCATCAGCTTGGCGTAAAACAATTTAACTTTCTCCAGCAAGCTTGGCTCTTTCTTCTCTTCAATTTTTAACATTAAAGCTTTTTGCAAGGCAAACACACTTGGCGGACGCTCTAACGGATCTAGCCTTAAGCACCAACGCACCACTTCGATTAACTCAGCAGAATAAGATTCATCCAACTTGCGATAATGGCGCTCCATTTTATCGCTTACTTTACGCTGATCAGATGGCTGCGGTGGCGCGCCGGCCATACACGCGAACATGGCAGCACCGATGCTATAGATATCGGTCCACGGGCCTAAATTGGCATTTTTCTCATACAGTTCTGGCGCAGCAAAGCCCGGCGTATACATTGGGTACAGCTTCGGCAAATCGGTGCGCAAGGTTTGTCTGGCTGCACCAAAATCCAACAAAATCGGTGTACCGTCCAGACGCAAATAAATATTGGCGGGTTTTAAATCCAAGTGCAGCAGTTTGTTAGTATGCACTTCACGCAAACCATTCAACACCTGACTAAACATCTTACGAATAAAACGTTCGGTCACAATCGGCCGCTCAGGCTTATCGCGACGTCGCAAAATATGTTCTTGCAATGAACAGCCTGATTCATACGCCATCACCATATATACCGTGTCATTGGCGCGGAAAAAATTCAACACGCTAACCACATTGGGATGAGAAATACGCGCCAAAGCACGGCCTTCTTCGAAGAAGCACTTCAAGCCTATCCGGTAAATCGGCAAATTTTCAGGAGAAATCGCAGGAGCCAACTCACCTAGCTGGCGCAACACCAAAGAACTAGGCAAGTATTCTTTGATCGCAACAGGAGTACCCTCTTCATCTGAAGCTAAATACACGATACTAAACCCGCCAGACGCAATTTTCTTTACAATGCGGTATCCAGCAACTTCTAACCCATCGGGCAGTGGGGCATTATTCTGTGCAGCCATATCGTCCTGTGTATGTACTTCGATTAACGTCAATCTCTCTATTTATTGCCACTTATTGCCAATTCTTCAGCGCTAACCTGTTAAATTTTTAGTCAACAGCTAGTATACTTGGTAGTCGATTTTGAATGCATCAAAACCTTAACGAGGAAAACCGTGAGTATTTATAGCATGACAGGTTATGCTGTCACAAGCCGCGACGTTGACGCCGGCAGCATGACAATTGAAATTAAAAGTGTTAATTCACGCTTCCTTGATTTGCAATTCCGAATGAATGACGATTTCCGTGCTTTTGAACCATCATTCAGAGAAGCAATAATAACACGCATTACTAGGGGGAAAGTCGAATGTCGCTTTAGTTTTGCACGCAAAGAACAACAACAAAATAACAAAACCATGAACCCGGTGGTGTTAAGTCAATTAGCGCAATTTCAACATGATCTGAAAATCCAGTTTCCTGAAAGCGCCGCTTTAACCATGCATGAAATGTTACGCTGGCCCGGCGTTATTGAGGAAAATACCGTTTCCGACGATGGGTTAACAGCACACGCCATGGAATGCATGCTCGGCACCTTAGAAGCCTTTGTGCTAAGTCGCGAACGTGAAGGTAACGCCTTACAGGTAGTGTTAATCAATAAAATTAGCGAAATGGAAGCAATTGTTGAACGGATTAGCCCAATCATCCCGCAATTAATTGCGCAGTTCCAACAAAAATCGGTGAATCGCCTGCAAGAAGCATTAGGAATGACTAACGGTAACAATTTACCGACCATTTCACGCGAAGAAGTAATGGACAGAATCCGCCAAGAAGTGGCTTTGTACGGTATTCGCATTGATATTGCCGAAGAATTAACCCGCCTTTCCGGCCATTTAACAGAAACCCGACACATTCTTAACAAGGGCGGACAAGTAGGTAAACGCTTGGACTTCATGATGCAAGAATTGAATCGTGAAGCCAATACGCTAGGATCAAAAGCAGCCCTAAAAGAACTGGCCGATGCCGCGATGGAGCTAAAACTGTTAATTGAGCAAATGCGCGAACAAGTGCAAAATTTAGAATAGAGCAATTAACGACATCCATAGGAAAAAATATGTCACACCTAAATACCCATGCAGGCAGCCTGTTTATGGTTGCAGCGCCATCTGGCGCGGGCAAGTCGACCTTGGTCAATGCCTTGCTGGCCAAAGAATCTGATTTACGGCTTTCCATTTCCTACACAACCCGCCCGCCGCGTCCGGGCGAAGTCGATGGGCGTGAATATCATTTCACGACCGTCGAAGATTTTTTAGCACGTAAAGATAACAAGGAATTTTTAGAATGCGCCGAAGTGCACGGCAATTACTATGGCACATCGCGCATTTTGATCAATCAACACATGCAAGCTGGCACCGATATGTTGCTGGAAATTGATTGGCAAGGCGCTCAGCAAGTCAAAGCCCAATTCCCACATTCTGTAGGAATTTTCATATTACCGCCCTCAATCGATGCGTTAGAACAAAGACTTAAAAAGCGTGGACAAGATAGCGAACAGGTAATAACACGACGATTATTGGCAGCTGGCGGGGAAATTGCACACGCTCCAGAGTTTGAATATGTTATTATTAATCAGGAATTTGAAGTGGCTTTATCTGAATTGGTCGCCATAGTCAAAGCAACCCGATGCCGATTCAATCAGCAAGCAGCACGAAATTCAGCACTGTTTGCACAATTTGGCATCCACGCCAATCTAAGTCAGACCTAAGCCAGATAATCTTTAAACCACCTCACTCATTTATATAATTTGCAAGAATAAGGGAATTACCATGGCTCGTATTACCATTGAAGACGCTTTAAAACACATTCCAAATCGCTTTCAGCTCACTTTGTGCGCAACTTATCGTGCACGTCAGCTTCTGCAAGGTCACACTCCAAAGATCGACTCTAAAGATAAACCAACCGTTATCGCCCTGCGTGAAATCGCTGAAGGCAAAGTTGGTATCGAAATGCTGAAAAAAGTCCCACTGTAATTGCCAGCTTTGAATATAATTTAATTCAGCTGCCTTATTCAGCTAATTACATGCCGTGATGATAGGACTATCGTCACGGTTTCGTCATAACAAATCTTTTTTACTTATATTCACGTTATTTTGATTGACGTTAACAGTAATGTTTTTTATCGTTTCCAAGAATGAGCCTGACACCCTCCGAACGCTCTCCAGCAGAAACTCGATCTAGAGCCAAAGGAAAACGCTCGTCAGTACCTGTCTCAGCAGTTAAAGCAGATCATCAGGCGAATCCTCAGCCTGACAATAATGCGGATCGCCAAGCCGATCCAATAGAAATCCCCCAACACATTAGCCACGTTTCGATTACGCAGTTATCCGAAAAGCTCAGCGCCTATCTTCCTGCCAGCGATTTAATCAGCGTTCGGGATGCGTTCCGGTTTTCCGATGAAATGCACCTCGGTCAAATGCGCCGCTCCGGTGAGCCATATATTTCGCACCCGATTGCTGTCGCAGAGATTTGTGCCGACTGGAAGCTTGATGCACAAGCCATTATGGCGGCGTTATTGCACGACGTAATGGAAGACCAGGACGTTAAAAAAGAAGAATTATTAGAACGTTTTGGTGCGCCGGTGGCAAGTTTGGTGGATGGTTTATCCAAGCTCGAAAAAATTGAATTTCAAAGCCAGATTGAAGCGCAAGCAGAAAATTTTAGAAAAATGCTGCTCGCCATGGCGCGCGATGTACGGGTTATTTTAGTCAAACTCGCTGACCGCCTGCACAATATGCGCACCTTGAGCGTGATGACGCCAGAAAAGCAGCGCCGCATTGCCCGCGAAACCATGGAAGTGTATGTGCCGATTGCGCACCGCCTAGGTTTAAATAATATTTACCGCGAACTGCAAGATTTATCCTTCGCCCACCTTTACCCGCTGCGCTACCGAACCTTGGCTAAAGCGGTAAAAGCGGCACGCGGTAATCGACGCGAAGTGGTTGGAAAGATTTTAGACGCGGTGAATAGCACGCTGGAAGCCGCTGGCATTAACGCTGAAGTTCAGGGTCGCGAAAAAACACTGTACGGTATTTACCGGAAGATGCAAGACAAAAACCTCTCGTTTTCGCAAGTGCTGGATGTGTATGGATTCCGCGTAGTAGTGAATAATTTCACCGAAAGTTATTACGCGCTAGGTATTTTGCACGGTTTATATAAGCCGATGCCGGGCAAGTTTAAAGACTACATTGCCATGCCAAAACTCAATGGCTACCAATCGTTACACACTACCTTAATCGGCCCTTACGGTACACCTGTCGAATTTCAAATCCGCACCCATGACATGCACCACATTGCCGAATCTGGCGTGGCGGCACATTGGCTGTACAAGGATGAGCAGGTTTCTTTATCTGACCTGCAAGTACGCACTCACGCCTGGCTGCAATCGTTACTCGATATTCAAAAACAAACCGGTGATTCTGCCGAATTTTTAGAGCACGTCAAAGTCGATTTATTCCCTGACTCGGTGTATGTTTTTACGCCAAAATCCAAGATTATTGCACTCTCCCGTGGCGCTACTGCGCTCGATTTTGCCTACACAATTCATACCGACATTGGCGACCAGACTATCGCCGCCAAAATTAATCACGAGCCAGCGCCATTGCGCACGGAATTACGCAGCGGTGATATCGTAGAAATTATTACCTCGCCCAATTCACGCCCTACTCCTAACTGGTTAAGCTATGTCCGCACCGGTAAGGCGCGCTCGGCAATTCGCCATTATTTGCGTACTTCAAATTTAACTGAATCAACCGAACTTGGTCGTCAACTTTTGTCGCAATCGCTGACGTTACTCAATCTGACGCCAAAACTGCCCGAAGATATCGTTGAAAAACTTCTGTTCGAATCGGGCGCCAAAACGCTGGAAGAACTGTATGCCGACATCGGTATCGGACGACGCATGTCCACTTTGGTGGCGCGCCACATTTTAGATTTAATTGAAGACGAACCTTCTTCGATTCCGTTTTTGCAATTGCTCAATGAAAATCCAACCGTCACCAAACTAAATCCCGTACTGATTTATGGCTGCGACGGTATTTCTGTTGAGTTGGCTAATTGCTGCCTGCCGATCCCAGGCGATGAAATTATTGGTCAATTAAAACGCGACCAAGGTTTAGTGGTGCATACCTGCGACTGCCCGACCGGGAAACGTCAGCTGCAAAAAGAACCGGAACGCTGGATTGATGTCGCGTGGGGCCAAGAATTAAACCGTCGCTTTGATTGCAAAATCACCATTTTTACGACTAATGAGCGTGGCGCATTGGCACGGGTGGCTGCTGAAATTGGCGACTCGGATGCCAACATTATTAATGTTGAAATGGAAGGAAGTTCCTCTGATTCCTTGTCGCAAATTTGCTTCACCATTCAAGTTGAAGGCCGAAAACACCTGGCACGCCTCATGCGCAATGTAAGGCATATTATTGGCGTTTCCAAAATTATGCGCGGCCAAATTTAAACATAATCGTTTTAGTAGCAATTCACCCAATGCGATCCGCATTGGGTAATACCTCTGCAATTTAGTCGCCGCATCGCCATTTTTATCAACATAAAACCTGCTCCAATTTTTTCATAATAATTTGAATCCAAACATTGGATTACTTGCATCTAATGAATACATACACAAATTCAGGAGTTGCGACATGTATTCAAATGATTCAATCAGTATTATTTCTAGTCAAATAGTACCAATAGTCGCTATCATCATGTCAATCGGCACGCCAGTCGCAATTGTGATGGCTATCTTGCATTACAAAGCGAAACGAAACCAAATGTTGCATGAAACCATACAACAGCTTGCACAAAAAGGGCTTCCCATTCCACGCGAATTACTGAATGGTGTTGCAAATAATAGCGATTCAAATAAATCCGATTTTGATAATCCAGGGAAAAAATCAGCTCTAAGTAAAGGCATCATCCTGATTGCGATTGGTATCGGAATGTCGATCATGTTTTATGTATTACCTGATCGCATCAATAACGCTTGGGGTGTTGGTATGATTCCATTACTGATGGGAATCGGCTACCTGCTGATCTGGAAGTTAGAAAATCGCGATCAAAATAATTAATGCTGACCACGTGAATACTCCTGTGACGACCGCATCCGAGCCGGGTACAAATGATTTAGCCCTCGTGACACGGGTGCTGTTGAATGATGACCGGCATGCGTTCACAGAGCTAACCCGCCGCCATCAATCGACAGTGCGTTTGCTGTTGCGTCGACTGACAAAAAACGATCATGCTTTGGCAGACGATTTGGCGCAAGAAACCTTCATTCTGGTTTATAAAAATTTACGGCAGTATCGCGGTGACGCCAAATTTTCCACATGGATTTTTCGTATTGCCTACAATAGTTTTTTAGCTCATCAGCGCTCGGCACAAGCAAAAGAATTACACGTAGAAGACTCCGTGCAGCTAGAGGAATCTTCACAAGATATTTCGTCCGGCAGTTCAGACATGAAGCTAGATTTGCAGCGTGCGATGGCATGTTTATCCGACAGCGAGCGTGCCGCCATCGTCCAATGTTATTACCAGGACTTGTCACACGAAGAAGCGGCTTATGTATTAGATTGTCCGCTAGGGACTGTGAAAACTAATGTGGCGCGTGCCAAGGAAAAATTAAAAACCACCTTATCCGCATGGGCACCTGCCGCCACACTGACGGCAGGTAATATATGAGCAACCACACGCTAGGAGCACACATGGAAAACCAGCCAAAAATCAACTCCGCCATCAACTTAGATAGCGACAGTGCAGAACAAGACGCCTGGCTTGAAACCTTGCTACAAGAAGATGCTTCGGAGTCACACTACTTGGATGACAACGGCTTTAGTACACGCGTCATGTCCTCACTACCGCGCAGTCGTGCGAGCAAGGATTATCGCTGGATATTATGGATCGCCGCATCACTGGGAATATTAATTGGTGGTTTCTGGCTATCAGGTTTTGAACTGTATTTTCAAGCTCTGTCCAGTTCATTTGAAGGAAATGCAACATCGTTGAATTGCTTAATAATATTGCTGAGCCCAATTGCTTTGTTATATTGGTTCGCGGCTACTTTGTTTAAATGTCCAAATTGCGATTTAATTTAACGACTAATTGTCGTTATTTTTTGCAGCAAATTGCTGCAAAAAATAGGATTGTACTGTGAAGGTAGTTGCTGAATAGTGCATCGAGAACTAATTCAGCAACCAGAATAAATTTACCGCTAATCCATCAATCCTATTCAAACCGCCGTTGCAGCTTAAACTGCTCGGTTGCTGCGACTAACGCGGCCGCGGTGCCCGGCTCTAATGCAGCATGGCCGGCGGTTGGAATAACCTTCAGCACGGATTCGGGCCAAGCCGCATGCAAACGGAACGCGCTGGTGGGCGGGCAAATAACATCGTAACGACCTTGTACTATCACTGCAGGTAAATGGCTGATCTTGTCGATATTCTTAATCAACTGGTCTTCTTCCATAAATCCACCGTACACCATGTAGTGCGCTTCTAAACGCCCCAATCCCAAACTTACCTCTTCTTTTTCAAACGCTTCAACGGCACTCGCCTGTGGTTCTAAAAACAGGCAGCTGCCTTCATAACGACTCCAACTACGCGCTGCCGGTAAATAAAGTGCAGGGTCATCGGAAAACAGGCGCTTTGCATAGGCATCCAATAGATCATGCCGCTCATCGGACGGAATGGCTGCGGCAAATTCGGCATACACTTCAGGGAAGAAGTTTTTCATGCCATTAATAAACCACTCCACTTCGACTTGAGTGCACAAGAAAATTCCGCGCAACACAAAACCCAGACACGCGGAAGGATGTGCTTCGCCGTAAGCCAGTGCCAGCGTAGAGCCCCATGAACCGCCGAACACTAACCATTGATCGATCTTTAGCATGGTACGTATCGCTTCAATGTCCTGGATAAGTAACGGCGTAGTGTTATGACGATATTCACCTAGCGGCGTGGATTTACCGGCACCGCGCTGATCAAATAACACAATGCGGTAATAGGCCGGATCAAAAAATTGCCGATGACTCGGCGACAAACCCGCGCCGGGGCCGCCGTGTAAAAACAATACTGGCTGACCGTTGGGATTACCGCACTCTTCCCAGTACAGACTGTGCCCGCCATCCACGGATAGATGTCCGCTGCGGTAAGGTTGAATTTCAGGAAATAAAGGGGAGATGATTTCTGGCATAGGGGTTCCAGGTAAAGGATTAAAAACCGGTAATAATAAAGTTAAAAGCCAAAATTAAAGACCGAATTAAAAGGTGAAATCAGAGGGTGAAATAGCCCAAAATATATACTCCCCCTATTTTTTAAAAATTCTAACGTATCGAATGGGTTTCCTGTCGATAAAAAAGTAATTTTTCAACAGTATATTTTATTCCCGATATAAAATTTTGCCAACAACGCCAATTAACAAATAATATACAAGGGTATTCAGGAAATAAACATCAAATTAAAACTCAACCTTGAGCGCCCAAGCTACCAAATTCAACCGGCATCTTGACATAAAACATGTGCACCTGTTCTTTCTCGATCAGAGCAAACAGTTCAACTGATTCGCTTTGCTCCACCACCATCGTAACCAGCACCGGTTGATCTGCCAGCTCAAAAAAGTGGGCAGAATGCATGCGGCTATGATGTCCAAACCCCATAGCCCCCATAAAAACTGTCGCACCTGCGATACCCTGTGAGCGCGCCAGATCAAGCAACCATTCATACAGCGCCTGATGACCGTGCCGTTTGTTTTGCTCCATAAAAAACTCTAACTGATAGCCTTGCATAGTGCCTCCCAGAATGAAGTCTAAGTATAGATAAATTAGCGATAAGCAACAGCAATTCAGATCAAAATACGCTTAATTTGTGTCTGCGGCAATCCAACTCAAGTAAAATCAATGCCGCTGGAAAATAAAAAAGGGCAATCATCGAATGTTTTACTCTATCGTCGTCATCAGTGTTGGCGCTTCCTGCGGTGCAGTTCTGCGCTGGGTTCTTGGCATGCAACTCAATGCGCTATTTCCCACTATTCCACTAGGAACGTTGGCAGCCAATTTATTTGGCGGCTATATGATCGGATTAGCTATCGGCTATTTTGGTGAACATCCTTTAATTAGCCCGGAAATGCGCTTGCTGATTATCACCGGCTTCCTCGGTGGCTTGACGACCTTCTCCACTTTTTCAGCCGAAGTAGCCTCCTTATTACAGGAAGGCCGGTTTGGCTGGGCACTCGGCACCATCGGGCTGCATGTGGTGGGATCGGTGCTGTTGACGATATTAGGCATCATGACGATCAGTTATTTTCGCACTTAGTTACCCCGTCCTTTACTCTTCCCTTTTATGAAAAATCCGTTCCGCTTTGAGCAAATCGCACTACTTCCCTACATGGCAAAATGGCTGGCTTTAGCTAGCTTGGTCGCTGTTCTGGCAGGAACGGCTTCGGCCTTGTTTTTATTTTCCCTCGATATCGTAACGGCGTGGCGTCTGGCGCATCCGCCCATTATTTGGCTGTTACCCGTCGCCGGCTTTATGGTTGGCTGGATTTACCTGCACTTAGGTAAAAATGTTGAAGCAGGCAACAACCTGATTATTGATGAAATTCATGATCCTAAAAAAGTTATTCCATTGCGCATGGCACCTCTGGTCTTAATCGGCACCATTACCTCGCATTTATTTGGCGCATCAGTTGGTCGCGAAGGCACGGCAGTGCAAATGGGCGCGAGTTTGGCTGACCAATGCACGCATGTGTTTCGTCTGGCAAAAAAGCAGCGCCGCATCTTAATTATGGCCGGCATCAGCGCCGGTTTTGCTTCGGTATTTGGCACGCCATTAGCTGGTGCAATTTTTGGATTAGAAGTATTAATGATAGGCCGCATGCGTTATGACGCAATTTTGCCATGCTTTATCGCCGCCATTATTGCCGACCAGGTTGGACTTCTATTGGGAGTACATCACACCCATTATGTAGTCAGCGACATCCCTGCCATATCGGTTTGGAGCTTAACTGCGACGCTCATCGCGGGAATATTATTTGGAATGGTCGGCATGCTGTTCGCCAATGCCACGCACGGCTTATCCGACTTCATGAAAAAACATATTCGTTATGCGCCACTTCGTCCTTTTATTGGCGGCACAATCGTCGCCGTCGCAGTCTATGCACTCGGGACCCAACGGTATATCGGGCTGGGCATTCCAACCATCATTGAGTCATTTCAACAGCCATTACCCTGGCACGATTTTTTAGGCAAAATGGCCTTCACCATCACCTCGCTTGGCACCGGTTTTAAAGGTGGTGAAGTTACGCCGTTGTTTTATATTGGTGCCACACTCGGCAATGCGTTAGCGCCACTGCTACATTTACCGTTCCCCATGTTGGCAGCACTGGGTTTTGTGGCAGTTTTTGCCGGCGCCGCCAATACGCCAATTGCCTCCACCGTCATGGCAATTGAACTATTCGGGCCAACCATAGGAAGTTATGCGGCCTTGGCTTGCGTGATTAGCTATGTATTCTCCGGCCATACCGGAATTTACCGCGCCCAGCGCGTGGGGCATTCTAAACATCGCTACCTGCCTGAAGGATTGAAGCTCAGCGAACTAGATGCTTATCGGAAGCGGCGCGGTCAACAATCAGACGATTAATGCTGTATTGCTTAAGCTTAGAAGAAGCCATTTTCATTGGGTGAGTCTTTAATAATTTGTTGACCGACATCCCATAGCTCAATAATTTTATCGTTCTTGAATTTGAACATATGGAACACCGCAACATCCATGTTGTTCAAATTCGATTGAATATGTGAATATGTCGTCACGCGATCGCCCTCTTGCAAGACGCTTTTTACCTCGAGCTGCATATCGGTAAATTTCAATGCCGCTTGTTGCATCCCTAATTTGAGTGATTCTCTGTCGCCTTTGTGGTGCTGATTGTGATGAATAAATGCATTATCGACATAGTTCGCATAAGCCTCATCAACTGCACCAACCACCAACAACTTTAGAAAAGATGTGGCGATATTTTTTAAGCTATTGGTCTCAGACATAGTGGATTTCCTTGACGAGTTATTCCCATTTATCCAGCGCACTTAAATCCGTAGATCGGGCATCCACCCACTGCGCACCGTGCTCACCCACTTCTTTTTTCCAGAATGGTGCTTCGGTTTTTAAATAATCCATAATGAATTCACAGGCTTCAAAAGCAGTACCGCGATGTTTACTAGCGACCGCGACCAAGACAATTTGCGCACAAACTGGCAACACGCCGATACGGTGAATCACCACCACATCATTTATTTCCCAACGCTTCTCTGCTTTCTGCACTATGTAGACTAGCGATTTTTCTGTCATGCCGGGATAATGCTCCAACTCCATGTGCAAGATTGCGCTTCCTGCATTCGCTTCGCGCACCGTACCAACAAAACTGACTATGGCGCCGATGTCACGATGTGCGGCGCGTAAAGCTGCCAGTTCAGCACTAACGTCAAAGTCGGCAGTTTGTATCGCTATTTTCATCAAACGTCCTTCTTGATTACCCACCAGTCACTGGGGGGAAAAAAGCCACTTCATGGCCGTCGGCTATCTCAACAGACTCATCGCACATTTCCTGCTGATATGCTGCGCGCAGGTTACGACCTTGAGCCAGAGTTACTGCCCAAACGCCACCACGACCGATTAACCACTGCCTGACTTGCCCGACTGTGACAACTTCCGGTGGCAACGTAACCGTCTGCTCAGAACAACCGAGTTGCTCGCGCACACTGGCAAAAAAGCGTAGCTGAATGGTGAATCCCGCAGTCATTGTTCAACTTTCATTAGAGTATTTCCGAAAATGGGATGAACTTAACCATGTCACCCGTTTGAATAGTTTGCCCGGCCGGATTATCCACCAAGCCGTCGCCCCATACCGTGGAACTTAATACGGCGGAACCTTGACTTGGATATAAATCCAAGCCGCCATTTGCATTCAATTTAGCCCGTAAAAATTCATTACGTTTGTCGGCTTTAGCCCACGTAAAATCGGCGCGCATAGTATAAGATTTTGGTGCCACATCGGTTACGCCTTGCAAGCGCAATAAAAACGGGCGCACAAATAATAAAAAGGTGACGAAGCTAGAAACCGGATTACCCGGCAAGCCTAAAAAGAATGCGGAGCCAACTTCACCAAACGCCAATGGCTTGCCAGGTTTTACCGCAATTTGCCATAGGTTTAAGCGCCCTTCTGCTTGCACCGCTGGTTTGATGTGGTCTTCATCACCGACCGAAACGCCGCCCGAAGTAATGACAACATCATTCTCTTGCGCAGCTAGTTTTAGCGTCGCACGCGTAGCGACTAAAGTATCGGGAACGATACCGTAATCATGAATTTGGCAGCCCAGATTTTCGAGTAAGGCAGTAATTAAAAACCGGTTGGAATTGTAAATAGCACCGACCGGCAGCGGTTCGCCCGGCATCACCAATTCATCGCCGGTAAAAAATACCGCTACTCTTAACGGACGTTGCACTGGCAGCGTTGCAAATCCAACCGACGCAGCCAAGCCTAATTCTTGCGCCCGCAGACGCGTACCCGCGGACAAAATAACGCTGCCACGGCGAATGTCTTCGCCAATATGGCGCACCCATTCACCGGCTTGCGGCGTATGCAATAACCGCACTGCTGCACCTTGTGGCGTTTCGATGACTTCACATTGCTCTTGCATGACGACCGTATCGGCACCGTCCGGCATTATCGCGCCGGTAAAAATGCGCGCTACGGTGCCGGGTTGCAGAGCTGTTCCAATATGACCGGCGGCGATGCGCTGGCTAATTAATAGCGGTGTTTTGCTGTGGGCATCAGCTGAATTAAGTGCGTAGCCATCCATTTGGGAATTTTCGGCACTCGGTACATCCATCGTCGCGCAGATATCGGCCGCCAAGATTCGGCCATTGGATGACAACGTGGGCAAATGGATGGGGTCTGAGATTGCGGCTTGTGTAGCAGCGGCTAATAAGGTCGAGAGTGCCTCGTTAACACTGAGTAATGGTGCTGAATTTTTCATATTGTGAGATATATTTTAAATGGGTGTAGGGTGAGCAACTTTGCCCACGCGTTACCTTCGACTAATAATAACCCCAAATAATATCTATTGTTGATCAACGGTTATGCGTGGTGAAGCAGGTTTTTTGAGGTATGCCACTCACCTGCGTATCGGTCTGTGCATGCTGGCACAGACTCCTTGCCTATAGGGATAAAGGGGAACAATGCGTGCCCACCCTACAATCCAACATTAATTTTAAGCTTACTGCGGCATATGTTTCCACATTCAACACTAGGAGTAAAATTTTACATTGAGGTTAAAATATACTATTGAAAAATGGCTTTTATCGATGGGAAAGTCATTGAATATCTATATTTTTCAAAAAACAGGGAATATATGAAAAGTGTTTATCCACACTAAACACTCTCACCTTTACTGATTTCCCATATTTACCTACTTAGGTGCCTGCAACTTAAAACGGAAAAACAAATAATCTTCCGCACTTTGTTGCGGGTCTTCTATCATCGGTAAATGTCCGATATTTGGCATGATGACGACCCGTGACTTCGGCATGAGTTTATACAATATTTCTGCCGTCGCGACGTTAAGCACTCGGTCTTGATCACCCCAGACAATTAAGGTTGGCGTCTTTAATCCGGTGACTCTTGCTTCAATCGAATCGCTGGTGATTTGATTAAAAATCTTTTCAGACAGTGCCGAATTTTTAATGGAAGTCTGCGCCAACACATTCAGTATTGGACGCGGAATGTACGGGGGCTTATTCATGGAGAAATTAAACGCCTGAGCAAAGTCATCTTCATTGCTAACTAGTAAGGGATTATGCTTTTGTTTGCCGATCAGCTTGGCAAGCTCGCTTTCTGGTGCACTCCAAACACCCGCAGGATCAAGCAACCACAAACTCATCACTTCGGTCGGATGCGCCGCCGCATACGCCAAGGCGATTTGCCCACCCATCGAATTGCCGCCCAAATGCAGCGTTTGAATACCTAATACATGCGCCAAAGCGCGCATCCGTTCAGCCTGCGCTCGGGCAGTAAAATCAGTGACATTGTCGGAGCTATTCGGATGTGACGATTCGCCAAAACCGAGCAGATCGGGAATGATGACGTGGTACTGCGGTGTAAGCCGCTGCGCAACGCGAGTGAAGTTATCTTTGTCGGCACCGAAACCATGTAGCAGCATCAACGGCTCGCCATGCCCACCTTCCAAATATGCATAGTGAAAGCCATCTGGCAAAACAATTTCGTGGCGGGTCAGTTTGGCGCTATTGCGTTCGAAATTAACAAAAAAACTGGTCGCTTGTGCCGACATGACATAAATAAAATAATACAAGCCGAGCACAGCTGCGAATACCAGTACCAACAGCAATTTAATATAACGCATCTGCGCTCTCCAATTTTTGTTTTATAACGATTTAATCTGGCTTGCTAGGCGCTAATTGCTGCAATTGCTCCGGCATTTCCGCCAAATACCACGTCAACATCGCCAACATCGCTACTTGCCGTCTTAAATTTTCGGGCTCCACTTTATCCAACGTATCGGCTGGCGTGTGATGATAACTGAAATAATTACGCGTATCTAGCATCGGCTCAAATGAGGGCACGCCGCTGTCGGTCAGCTGACTTACATCTTCGCCACCGGCATATTCTCGGCGCTCCAAAATTGGAGTGCCTATCGTACGGAAAATCGACTTCAATGGTTCAATTAGTTTTTGATCTTCTGCCACCGTACTAAAAATAAGTCCCATCGGACGACCAGCACCGCTATCGCTTTCAATCACGGCAAAGTGTTTGTTCAATTTATCTTTGTTGGCGTTGAAATAGGCTTTACCACCGCGCGTACCATTTTCCTCATTCATCCAGCCGATCATCCGCACAGTGCGACGCGGATGTAAACCAAGACGTTTAAATACATCCGCCACGCCCATCGCCACAACCAACCCAGCGCCATCATCAGTCGCGCCAGTAGCTAAATCCCAGGAATCCATATGACCAGACACAATCACCACTTCATCTGATTTATCACTCCCCGGCAGATCGGCAATCACGTTATGACTATCCGCATCGGGCAGCGTTTGCGGGGTTAATGTCAGGTGCATTTTTATTTCACCTTTGGCGGCCAGACGTGTCATTAACATGGCATCTTCAGCAGTAACCGCTGCGGCCGGAATCGGTGTCGCATCTTTACCCCAGCCTGTCATGCCAGTATGCGGAATACGGAAATCCGCACCGCCAACCGAGCGCACCAAAGCAGCTGCCGCACCCAGTTTAGATGCCGTTGCAGGCCCAATAAAACGGTACATACCAGCTTCACCATAAGCGTTACCTGCGTGACCGTTGTTCGCTAGATTTTGATCATAGGCCACATCAAACAGCACGATCCGCCCCTTAACGTCAGCAGCATGAGCATGTAACTCTTCCATGCTATGCACCACCAATATCGGCAAAGTTAAACCTGACGCAGGTGTGGCACTTGATCCACCCAACGCAGTAAGAACAACCTTTTGCGAGATACCAGCTGGACGATTTGGATACTCCACCAACTCAGCCGTTTCCGCACCACGCACCCAATGCGGCACTTTAACAGGCTGTAAATTAACCTGCATCCCAATACGGCGCATATCGTCAGCAATCAAAGCAACCGCCGCCTCAGCGCCAAGTGAGCCAGATAAACGCGGACCAATCTGATCAGTCAACTCAGCTAAACGATCATAAGAATAATCGCTACTCATTGCCGCATCACGAATCCGCGCCAGCGTAGCAAAATCAACGCCATTCGCTTTCGTAACTGCCACCGTATCTGCATGCGCCACATTAACGATTACGGCACTAAAACTGCACGCAACAACTACAATTAACTTTACGAGAGTTTTCTGTTTAATCATTTTCATTGCATTTCCTAATCAAAATTAAAATCTCAGCTTGCTGCAAAGTTCAAATATTCAGCGCTGATTAAAATATGTGCCGGGTCTGGCGACGCTTAAATATCATAACTAACAACACGATCAGAAAGCGTTGCTTCCTTACCGATACGCTCCCCCTAATGCATCAGGCACACTTGGCTGCGCAACGAAAACAGCATGTGGGTCGGCCATTGAAATGACATCAAGGCTGACGGTATTTTTATTAGTATTTAAAGTGGCAACTGGGGTAGAAGTTGGAATTGCGCTTAGCTTCGCTTTTATATCGACAGAAGTAGTCGCTTGCAGAGATACCGCAATCGCAAATAACAAGGTAATCCCAAGCCCCTTCAAACTTGCCGACGCGAATGTCATTACGCGCTCCTCTTTAAGGATTATTAAGTCTAACAATTAATAATCATTTTTTGCAGCTTGGCAAGGCGAATTTTTTATAAAAGCCAACTTAAAGCAAACTAACTACGACTAAGCAGTTACCACCGATATTGATAACATTGCATATTAGCATGATAATTACTAAAAACAACTAGTTGTTGCTAGACAACAAAAAGCCCTTTGATCAACACAAGTCAAAGGGCTTTTTATTACTATAAAGATATAGTCAATCAAAAAAATAGAACTGTTTGAACGGTACTGTCAGGTTAACTTTGGAATAAATGCAGCTTAAAAATTTCGCCGAAAAATGCTTAAATTTGGACGTTATTTATTGAAATATGAAATCAAAATTCACTATTTCGCTCCATTGGATAAATCGTCGACGCATGATTTCACGATAGTTTTTAGCGGCACTGTCAGGTTAACTAAGAACGATTTATGATGTTGCATGAATTCAACAAAACCTCTTTATTTTCGTCGTCGATTTCCCTCTGAAATCATCAGCCACTGTGTTTGGCTCTACTTTCGCTTTTCTTTAAGTTACCGTGATATTGAAGAAATGATGGCCAAACGTGGTGTGATCGTCTCCTATGAAACCATACGCGACTGGTCGCATAAATTTGGCGGCATCTACGCAAAACGGTTACGCGCTCGATCAACAAGACCCAATGATCACTGGCATCTTGATGAAGTGTACCTTTCTATAAACGGCAAAGCACATTATCTTTGGCACGCCGTCGATCAAGATGGTGAAATACTGGATATCTTAGTTCAGCCACGTCGTAATAAATACGCCGCAAAAAAGTTCTTTCGCAAATTGCTCAAAAAATTGCACTACATTCCACGTGTCATCATTACCGACAAATTGCGAAGCTACGCAGCTGCCAAGGCTGAAATAATGCCAGAGGTTAAACACGTCCAAGATAAAGGTGCAAATATTCGTGCCGAGAATTCACATCAGCCAACCCGCGAGCGCGAACGGCGAATGCGTGGATTTAAATCAGCCAGACACGCCCAACGATTTTTAGCTAGCTATAGCGTGATTGGATCATTTTTCTGCCCAGGCCGACATGTTCTGGCGGCTAAAAACTATCGTGAAATCATGCGACAGAGGTTTATTCAATGGAATGAAATAGTGAGTTTTGGTTTCACATTTCAATAAATTCCGTCCAAAGTAAGCATTTTTTCGTCGAAATTTTTAACCTGCATTTATTTCAAAGTTAACCTGACAGTGCCCTTTCTTGCTAATTGGCAGGGTCATCTGATGGTGGATAACTATGGCGGTTACAAACATCTATTCAAGCAAGGCATCACCGAACTGGCTTGCTTAGCGCATGCCCGGCGCAAATTCTTTGATTTGCATATGGCGAATAAACATCCGGTAGCGGAAGAAGCGTTGCAGCGGATTGCCGAGTTGTACCGGATTGAAAGTGAAGCGACAGGTTATTCCGCTGAAGAGCGCCAGCGATGGCGAGCTGAACACGCCAAACCGCGCTTGAATGCGATGCACTTGTGGTTACTGCAAACACGTAAAACCAGCGCGGAAGGTGGTGCGCTGTCGCGCGCCATTGATTACAGTTTAAAACGCTGGCCAGCGATCTTGCGCTATGCCGACAGCGGGCATCTTCCCATCGATAATAATCTGATTGAGAATGCAATCAGGCCAATCGCTATTGGAAAAAAGAACTGGTTATTCGCCGGTTCAGAACGCGCCGGAAAACGGGCTGCCGCAATTCAAACTTTACTGGCAACAGCCAAAGCCAACGGCATTGAACCGTTCGTCTGGTTGAAAGATACCTTAGAAAAATTACCTACCTGTCCAAATAGTTGCATCGACGAACTCCTCCCGCTACGCACCTAATAGCAAATCTGTCGTCTGAACAGGTGGTAGCGCCGGACGGTTACGTTTTAGGTCATCCTGCTTACGATTATTGGTGGTTTTTTAGCTGGTTCTTGGAACTATAAAATGCAGTAATGCGCAGCAGTGATCGGTGACTTGGCAGCAGCATCGTATTCCGGCTGGTTGTGGGCAAACGGTGCGTAAATGAGGGCAATGGATTTTTATTGTCCACACGCTCGCGTAGCGATATGTACGGTTTGTCCATAATCCGACGGCGCGGAATCGGTAATCAACTCACGCGCAGATCGCAACATTTATCGTACTTTTATAAAGGGTGATTGACCCTCTTTTTATAGCGCTGACATTATGATGGCAATTTAATTCGCGTTATGATTTAAGCGTGGTTTGGTCGATAAAATCGAACGATGGTAATGTGGTAAACGGCTTGTTATTGTGCTGAAATCATATGATGAAAGATTGGTCGGAAGTACGATGGAAGCGGAGCGCACAACACAATAAAACAAACTTCCAGCCCAGAGGGATCTATGCCACACAATGGATTTCCACCGACATAGCCATATGTGGAAGCTTGCCTTCCAAAAAGACCAAGAGGATCAGATTCCAAATAACGTCCAGTTGAGGGATCGAAGTCACGATAAAAGTTCTGATTAATCCCAGTCTCTGCATCAAGTTAGCTGCTCGACGCATTTTTACCGTACACGGAGGCGTTCCCCCTATATACCGTAACGGTTTGCGCGCAAATATAAAAGGTTATTTACCTGTTTTTGTAAAATTTTTCCTAGATGCACTTTTTTGACTTGCTATTAGTTCTTCAATGTTGCGCTTTGCCCGACGATGAAGTACCGCGCAATAATTTTGCGCGGTACTTCATACACGATGCCGCGTTCACTATTTTGAAACCGACTTATAATTCTGCGTGATTTGTAAAGCCAAGTACCGTAGTGCCGTCTGTCAATATAAAACTAGATGCCAGAATATTTTCGTTTTTAAAACTAAAAATTGGCCCAGACACTTCAAATTCTGGAGTTCCCTCTTGCGCAGATGATACTGTAACCACGGCGAAATTATCATCGTCGAAATATCCAGAAAACCGTGCATAAATATCTGCCTCATTATATTTTTCGTCAAAGAACATAAATCCAGAAATTTTGTTTACATCTATCTGAAGATGAGCCCATCCCTTTGTCATTATCCAGTCGCCCCTAAAGTCAACTGACATAAACCAAGTCCAATTTAATTTCATTTCACAGCCCTTCATAGTGCATCACCGCAACCCCATAATTCACCGCAAATTACATCGCCAGTAATAGTGCCAGAAGAATCTCCCTCGCTGATTCCAATGCCAATAGTTATCACAAGTCCAAGTGGACCAAGAATTCTTGCAAATTTTTTCCAATTCCCACCTTTTATATCACCGAGGCCTTTTCCTGGTATATGCCCGCGCCGTCTCATTTGATCGATAGCCTCGCCTCTCAGGCGATTTTCGCACTGCTCTGGAATTCCCGCTGGAGCGCCTTTCTTTCCATGTTTGTTAAACCAACCTTGTTGATTATAGAGACCGGCTTCATTACCTTGTGGATCGAACACATGAATTTCCCATATTTCTGTTCCTGGTACAGGATCAACACGTCCAGTCCACCCACTTCCTAGATTAATCGAAGCCAACCCAAACGGATCAATTGAAGAAATTGGGTTTCCGCCCACGTAGCTATATGTTGACAAGCTTCCAGCAGCTAAACCGATCGGATCAGATTCAATATAACGCCCATTATTTGGGTCGTAATCCCGCGCATAGTTGTAATGCAGATTGGTCTCTGCATCAAGTCCAACCTCCCCTCGTCGTACACGCGTACGCGAGCTGAATCAATGATCAATCGAGATTTTAAAGTCGCCATTAGTGAGCAACTTAAACGTAAATGTTGCGTCCCCGTCACTGAATCCTACCGGATATCCCCATGAGAAACCACTTGATGTTCGAACGAGATCACGCTTAGCAATCAAATCCTTTACACATAAGCTTCGATCTAATTTAGCGCCAACAAATATCTTTACGACTGGCTGATCGAATTCATATCTTGGCACAATTGTCGTTCCAATAGTCAGGACCTTTTGTCCATCGTTCGACAAGTACACTTGTGGGTACCAATCCTTGGTTATCGAAACTGACTCCTCCAGTTTAGGCGACCCAATCCTATATACAGAAATACCTGACACCGGAGATACCTTCGCACAAAATGTGTTACCACTTGAGCAAACTTTGTACTCATATGGCTCACGAGATGGCGAGTCTGCAATGCATAGGTTCATTTTTAAAATGAATAGCAGAAAAAAAATTAATCTCATAAGTTATCCTAGTTATTTTCATTTGAAACGCATGGCTATAGAGGCCTCGTCCACACTTGATCTTCACAAAATGCTGCAACAGAATTCAATTAAATAATCGCTTGTACCATGATTGATTTGCGTTAATGATATTGCTTATATCCTGTTGAGTTATGCCAGTTTGACCGTAAGCACCCATGATGTTTTTTGCATAACCTTCTTTTGCCGTAGTTTTTCTTTTCCCGTCTGGACATGTTGTGGATTCATATTCGTCAGGCAGGCGCATAAGATGCCCAGCTTCGTGTGACACTTCCCAGATAAAGTTTCCTTGTCCGGCAGTGAACCATGTACCAGCGTTATTGTCTGTTACGACCGAGGTTCCAGGCCCCGCGACTAAATTGACAGTGTTTCCTGGCCCTGTCACAACGGAGGTCGTAACAATATAGTTTCCGAATTGGCCAGACCACTGGCTGGAAATGCTTTGATTCACACTTGCAATTAGTGCAGGAGTCGCGCCATTGCCTGTATAGGTAATTGGAATAGTTACCTGCACATTATTTCCGTTGACTGTTACGGTTGCATCTTCTCCAAATGGATCTATGTATTGATTTGGCTTCCCTTTGACATAGCCATAAGTACTAATTCCGCCATTCAATCCAATTGGATCTGACTCGATATATCGTCCACTATTCGGATCGTAATTTCGGTGATAGTTATAGAAGAGATTAGTCTCTGCATCAAGTGAGCTGCCCGACGCACTTTTACCGTACACGGAGGTGCTTTCCCTATATGCAGCAACGGTTTGCGCAGAATTAAAGAAGTCACTTCCCCTGTTTTTTATAAAATTTTTCTAGACGCACATTTTTGATTTGCAATTAATTCTTCAGCGTTTCACATCACGTGACAATGTCATGCTGCGCAATAATATTGCGCAGCACCTCATACACTGCGTTATAGTTATTTTTCAAGATTATTTTTTACTGGAAAAACAATCACATCTGGATATACTGATTTCCATTCTTTCCATTGATCTTGCAAATGAAAGTGATCAACATCACAGATCTGTTGAACTTCAACCTTGTCTGCGCATTCAATTAAAAAAGCAGCAACCGCACGGAAAATTTCTGGTGTGGCCTGAAAGGAAACTTCTGTACATTCAGATGGTTGTCCATCAATGACGTTTTCATTTTGAACGTGACAAAAAATTTTAAAAAACGAATTCATAATTATTTCAATATCTCTCATCATAAAGGAACATAATCTGGTGTAGGGACGTCATTAGGGTCTGAATAATAATATGGATTATATGGATCGACCGAACGACCTACATCTGTCACCAAATCATACAAAAACAACAAATCTCCAGCAAAACTAATTGCGATTCCTTTACCAAGTAAATACTTAAGCAATTTTTTATTTTTTGGAAGTTTTTTTGGACATTGCCCATGACTTCCAGTCCCATCCTCACTTATTGCAGTAATTAAATTTTTATTATCATCGTAAATATGGGCATGTCTTTGTTGACCAGGAACGTGGGGAGGATCAATACGGACAATATAATTTGTACCTGGTACATCTATCATCAAACCTGAATTAGCAAGACCTTGAGAATCCGTCCAAGCCAATGGATTTGCACCAACGTATGCAAATGTCGAAAGTTGGCCACCACCAAATCCCAATGGATCGCTTTCATTATATCGACCCGTCGTAGGGTCATAATCCCTAAAGTAATTCTGATTCAAATTAGTCTCTGCATCAAGTGAGCTGCCCGACGCACTTTTACCGTACACGGAGGCGTTTTCCCTATATGCCGTAACGGTTTGCGCGGAATTGTAGAAGGCTCTTCCCCTGTTTCAATAAAAAATTTTCCAGA
>NZ_PUGF01000015.1 GCF_002976435.1 Solimicrobium silvestre
AACGTAAGTCCATAGTATTGGCTGTATTCCAGGTCATAATGGCGGCTCCGATTGGACATCATTCTTGATGCCCAATAGTGTTACCTATGTCCTGATACAGGTGTTACCCATGTCTCACGTCTATACACTTTTACAAATAAAGAAAAGCCCGAAGTGAATCAGGCAGATCAATGCAAACATGCTTAACTTTATTAGTTTTTCAAAAAGTCGCATTTGGGAAGTTTTATATTGAAATTGCTTTATTGTAATTTATTTAGTTGAAATTGTATTTCAACTATTTTTAAGAATAAAAAAACCGCTCAATTGAGCGGTTTTTTATAACCGATTACAGAGTTAGCGCTAATTTTTTGAGCTGGTACAAAGCATCCAATGCTTCCCTCGGACTTAACGAGTCTGGATCGATGGCATCCAGCGCTTGTTGCAAAGGTTCGTCTTTCGTTTCAATTACTGGTACCGCTTCGGCAAATAAATCAAACTGCGGTGTGCTTTGGATTGAATGTGCTTCTAATTCCGCCAAATGTTTGCGTGCGGCGCGGATTACCTGATTTGGAATTCCAGCCAATTGAGCTACTTGTAAACCATAGCTTTGTGAAGCAGGGCCGTCTTGCACTGCATGTAAAAACACAATGGTTTCCTGATGCTCGACTGCCGATAAATGCACGTTCTGCGCGCTGGAATGAATGTCAGGTAACTGCGTCAACTCAAAATAATGCGTGGCAAACAGCGTGTAGCTGTTGGTTTGGGTGATGAGTTGCTTGGCGATGGCCCAAGCTAATGCCAGACCGTCAAAAGTGGATGTGCCGCGTCCAACTTCGTCCATTAATACCAGCGACTGCTCAGTGGCCGCATTCAGAATGGCGGCTGACTCGGTCATTTCCACCATAAAGGTGGAGCGTCCGCCAGCTAAATCATCTGCCGCGCCGATACGGGTAAAAATGCGATCAATCGGGCCGATGGTGGCGCTGTTGGCTGGCACATAACTACCGACATATGCCAATAAAGTAATTAGTGCGACCTGACGCATGTAGGTCGATTTACCGCCCATGTTCGGGCCGGTAATTAGCAGCAGTTTGCGATCAGCATTTAATTGGCAATCATTGGCAATAAAACGCTCAATCTGATTTTCTACGACTGGATGGCGACCTTGCTGAATATCTAAAATTGGCTCTGTTACCAATTGCGGCGCGCACCATTGATGGCGCGTTGCGTGTTCAGTCAACGCCACTAAACAATCGAGTTGCGCTAAGGCTTGCGCTATCGTTTGCAGCACAATAATGTGCGGTAACAGTTGCTGCAACACTTGTTCGTACAAGTATTTCTCACGCACCAGGGCGCGTTCCTGAGCGGACAAAGCCTTGTCTTCAAAGGTTTTTAATTCCGGGGTGATATAGCGTTCGGCATTTTTTAATGTTTGCCGACGGCGATAATGTTCTGGAACTTTGTCGGTTTGTCCGTTAGTGACTTCGATATAAAAACCGTGTACGCGATTGTATTCCACACGCAAATTAGCAATGCCGGTAGCGGCTCGTTCTCGGGTTTCCAGGTCGATTAAAAATTGTCCGGCGTTTTCAGACAGGCCGCGCAATTCGTCGAGTTCTGCATCAAAGCCGGCAGCTATAACGCCACCGTCACGTACCATCGTGGCCGGTTCTTGCATGATGGCGATTTCGAGCAAGTGCTGGCACTCGTCAGGTGTTGCTAGTGCGCCTAATAAGTCGTTTAGTAAAGGCGTCGCAGGTGTGCATTTTTCTAATGAGTTGCACAGTGCTGGTAACTGCAGCAAGCCGTCGCGTAAGCCGGCTAAATCACGCGGCCGAGCGGATGCTAGGGCGATACGCGTGGTGATACGTTCGATGTCGGGAACTTCGCTTAACGTTGCCAGTAAACTAGGGTTGGCGTCGGATTCTATCAGCGTTTGGATGGCCTGATGGCGTGCAATTGCTTGCTGCTGGGCGCGGCTCGGGTGGTGCAGCCAATGGCGTAATAATCGCGAACCCATGCTGGTGCGGCAATGATCCAACAGCGAAAACAAGGTTGGCGACTCTTGGCCGCGGATGGTTTCGGTAAGCTCCAGATTGCGTCTGGTGACGGCATCCAAACCAATAAATTCATCAACAGTTTCCAACCTTAAGCTATTCACATGGCGCAGGTTTTTACCTTGTGTTGCAAGTGTGTAGCGCAACAACGCGCCGGCGGCAGTGATGGCACTGGTCGCGTGTTCTGCGCCAAAGCCACTTAGGCTGGCGACGCCGAGTTGTTCTTGTAGTGATTTTTTAGCGTGTGCAAAATCAAAATGCCAAGCGGGCAGGGCGGTAATTTTGCAGGGCAGGCTGGCGAGTAGTGCGCTGATGTCGGGTTGATTGACGTCTTCGGTATATAAAATTTCAGCCGCTGCAATCCGTTCGCATTCTTGCAGTAATAGATGGCTGAAGTTTTTTTCAGTAGTGCTGACTTCCAATAACTTTAGCGCGCCGCTGGAAAGCGATAACCACGCAAAACCCAACGTCATTTGCTTGCGCTGGGTGGTTACAGCAATCGATAACAAAGGTCGTTCTGATTTGGCTGGCAATAAGTCCGTTTCGGTCAGTGTGCCCGGTGTAATGACGCGCATCACTTTACGTTCAACCGGCCCTTTGCTGGTGGCCGGGTCGCCGATTTGTTCGCAGATTGCAATCGATTCGCCGAGCTTGATCAGTTTGGCTAAGTAGCCGTCGATCGAATGATAGGGCACGCCGGCCATTTTGATCGGGGTGCCGCCGGAACTGCCACGCTGAGTCAGTGTGATGCCGATTAAGCGCGACGCTTTTTCTGCATCTTCAAAAAACAATTCGTAAAAATCACCCATACGGTACAACACCAATGTGTCTGGGTAATCTGCTTTAATGCGCAGGTACTGCTGCATCATCGGGGTGTGTTTTGCGTCTTCAACAGCCATAGTCTTTGGTTTTTCGTTTATTTGGGGTGGATCTGATTGCTTGAATTCTGATTTTTGTGTTTCAGCATACTAAAGTATATTTTTGTGATTTTTGTTCTAAGTGGCGGTGAACGCTTTGAGCTTTAAATATACTGTCTGAAAACTACTTTTTATCGTCTGGAAAGCCATTGGATACGTTAAGTTCTTATAAAAATAGGGTGGGGTATATGAAAATACGTGAAAAAGCGTGAATTTTCTGAATTAAAGCCGCTAAATAAGCTAAATAGTTACACCCGGAGCGCACCTTAGCATAGACATAAACAGCGGTCTAGAGTTTGACCGGTTCTGTCCCGCCAAAATTGTGCGGCATTGCCAGCAAGGCAATCAGCAATTAACCCTGAAATTGTTATCACTCCTCAAATTAATTCAAAAATAAAATTAAACTTTACTAAAATCAACAATATTGAGTGTTCTATTGCCGTACGCATCATGAAGGAATTTAATTCGATGGGATTCATTAGCCGGAAATAAGCTGAGACCAATAATCGGAAATTAACCATGTCCATGTATCGTCAAATCTGGCTTTCTTTGATACTTACGGCGCTGCTGAGTTTGGCGGGTGGTTTGTTTGCCTCAACATTTAGCGTACGTGCTTATCTTGAAGATCAGTTGCGCATGAAAAATACCGACAATGCGACATCGTTGGCGTTAGCGTTAAGTCAGCGCAACATCGGTACGATAGAAATAAAATTAGCCGTTACTTCCTTGTTCGATAAGGGGTATTACGACCTGATTCGTGTCGTTGACGCCAGCGGTCGTGAAATTATCTCGCGCAAAGCACTGACCAATAGTGATGATACGCCTAGTTGGTTTATGCAAAGTCTGCCGCTCACTGTGGTACCTGGGATAGCGCACTTTAACAATGGCTGGAATCAGGTTGGCACAATCACGTTAGTGAGTAATACCCGCTTTGCCTATAAAGCCTTGTGGGAGTCGACATTGGCGCTAATTGGCGCGCTGGTTTTCACCAGTCTGGTTGGTGGCTGGTTAGGCACTTTAGTGTTGCGACGAATTAAAGCGCCGCTCAATGCGGTGATCGCTCAAGCACAAGCTATTACCGCACACCATTTCATTACCATCCCGGAATCGACCGTGCCTGAGTTGCGGCAATTGACTTCTGCCATGAATTCCACGGTATTGCTGCTGAAAAAAATGTTTGCTGATGAAGCGCAGCGCCTTGAGTTAGTGCGGCTGGAGGCGAATTCAGATTCGCTGACCAAGTTAGCTAATCGTCTTTCTTTTATGGCGCAGCTACAAGCGACGCTGGAAATGGAAGATTCTTATGCGGGCGCATTAGTACTGGTAAAGATTGCGGATTTAGGTGCGATCAACAAACGGCTGGGGCGCACAGAGACTGATAATTTTTTAAAATCGGTAGCAGTAACGATGTCTAAGGCGGTAGCAGTAGTGCCGAATGCATTAGTCGCGCGCTTGAATGGAGCGGATTTTGGGCTGCTGCTACCGTTATCGGAAGCGCACCCGATCACTGACCAGTTATTGGATGCGCTAGTGCTGGAAACCTCGGCCTATATACAGAGTGGCCCCGTGGCTTTTATCGGCGTCGGTAAATTTAGTTACGGTGTAAATCTCGCCAGTTTGATGATGCAAGTCGATGCGGCGTTGGCTGGGGCTGAGGCACAAGGGATTAGCTGTATCAGAGATGCGGCTAGCTTGAAGAGCGACGATGCACCGCGTAGCAATGAAGAGTGGTCAAAATTAATCTATCACGCGATAGAAAACCAGGAAACCAAACTCGGCTCTTTCCCCTTGACGGACTTTGCAGGTAAATTGCTGCATAGTGAATGCCCCTTACGGCTGAGGTTGGCGCATGAATGGCTTCCGGCCGGGAGTTTTTTGTCGGTAGCGGAACGCTTGGGAATGAGTTCAACTCTGGATACCATCGCCATTACGCTGGGTATTGATGAGCTGAATATGAATCGGGAAATTGTTGGGCTCGCTATTAATCTATCGGCCCGTTCATTGGAAGATGGCACGTTCTGTGAATATATACGCGCAATGTTACTGGCCAACCCCAAAGCTGCCCGGCGGTTATGGATAGAATTTCCTGAATATGGTGCTTATGCGCATTTTGCGGCTTTCAACGAGTTCCTCAATAAAATGGCAGGAACCGGTTGTCGTTTAGGTTTGGAACATTTTGGGCGACAATTTAGCAAAATCGGCTTGTTGCAAGATTTAAAGCTGGATTATCTGAAAGTCGATGTCAGCTTCATCCGCGATATTAATAATAATCAGGGCAATCAAGTTTTCCTCAAAGGCTTAATTGGGATTGGTCACAATTTTGGCATGCAAATTTTTGCAGAAGGAGTTGCCAGCCCAGATGAATTAATCACCTTGGCGCAGTTGGGGTTTGATGGCGCCACTGGGCCAGGGGTTAAAGTTGCATCTATGTAGGATTAATGCGGGTGGGCAGAAAAGCTTGCCCACATTCATATTTGCGCACGATGGTATTAAATCCACAATTTATTTTAAATATATGTTTTTGAGATTTATTTGATGAGATTGCGCGCTTTTTGTATTTGAGCGAATGAGGTGAGCGCATGATAATTCGAGCTGGATTCGAATAACCCACCGCAAAATCGAGAAAAAATGCAAAAAGGAACAGTTTTCTTCATAAATTGAGAGCAATCTTGAATAAATTCTTGTAGAATACGCGGCTGGAGTTAAAATGCCGCAAGCGGAAATGTGGGCGACTTAGTCGCTTTTGTTTTTTCTGCGCAATGCATACAGTAGTTAAAGTTATGCACATCCCGCGAGGATGGCGAAATTGGTAGACGCACCAGGTTTAGGTCCTGACGCCAGAAATGGTGTGGGGGTTCGAGTCCCCCTTCTCGCACCACAGACAATTTTTATTTGGACGATTAAATGGCAACTGCTGTCGAAACATTGGGTAAATTAGAACGCCGTCTTACAATCACTGTGCCTTTGGCCGATGTGCGTGTAGAAGTTGAAAAACGACTAAAAGTGCGCGCCCGTACAGCTAAAGCGCCAGGCTTCCGTCCTGGTAAAGTTCCTATGAAAATGGTCGCAGCACAATACGGCTATCAAGTAGAAACAGAAGTATTGAACGACAAAGTTGGCCGCGCTTTCAGCGAAGCTGCCAACGAAAACAAATTACGCGTGGCCGGTTATCCAAACATCGCGCCTAAAACCAGCGCAGAATCACAAGAAGGCCACGTGGCTTTCGATGCAACGTTTGAAGTTTATCCAGACGTTACTATCGGTGATTTGGCTGGCGCAGAAGTTACGCAAGTTAAAACCGTAGTTAGTGATGTTGAAATCGATAAAACTGTCGATATTCTGCGCAAGCAACGCGTTCATTTCCACGTTAAAGGTCAAGCTGGCGAACATGGCGACGGCGGTGCAGATGTTTCCGCACAAACCGGTGACCGCGCTACAGTTGACTTCGTCGGCTCTATCGATGGCGTTGAATTCCCAGGCGGAAAAGCTGATGGTTTCGTGTTTGTATTAGGCGAAGGCCGTATGTTGCCTGAGTTTGAAGCCGCAACATTGGGCTTGAAAGTCGCTGAATCAAAAACTTTCTCAATGACTTTCCCAGCGGATTACCACGGTAAAGACGTTGCAGGCAAGACAGCTGAATTCACCATCAAATTAACTAATTTGGAATGGGCGCACTTACCAGAAGTTGACGCAGAATTCGCTAAAATGTTGGGCGTAGAAGATGGCGATATGGCCAAAATGCGTGCTGATATTAAAGAAAATTTAGAGCGTGAAGTTGGTGGTCGCGTTAAAGCACAAACTAAAAACAGTGTGATGGATGCATTGTTGAAAATCTGCGAATTCGATGTGCCAAAAGTCTTGATCACTCAAGATTCAGAGCGTTTGTCAGAAATGACACGTCAAGATATGGCGCAGCGCGGCATGAACGTTAAAGACGTTCCATTCCCACTCGAAATGTTCGCAGCACAAGCAGAACGTCGTGTACGTTTAGGTTTGATCTTGGCTGAAATGGTTAAGGCAAATGGCTTGAAAGCGACTTTTGAGCAAGTTGAAGCGCAAGTTGCTGACTTTGCTAAAAGCTACGAAGATCCTAAACAAGTGATGCGTTATTATTTTAACGACAGAAATCGTTTGGCTGAAGTTGAAGCCCTTGTATTAGAAGAAAACGTCGTTAACTATGTGCTTGGACAATCAAAAGTAACTGAAAAAGTTATTTCTTTTGATGAGTTGATGGGCAATAATAATCAAGCGTAAGCTTAATTAAGCCACTAAAGCATAAGCAAACCACTAGGAAAAATACATGACAAGCTTGATACGAAATTCTGCACTAAACACCGAAATGCTTGGTATGGTTCCGATGGTCATTGAGCAGAGTGGACGTGGTGAACGCTCGTATGATATTTACTCGCGCTTATTGAAAGAGCGGGTAATTTTTCTGGTTGGTCCAGTTAATGACCAAACTGCTAATTTGGTCGTCGCGCAATTGTTGTTTTTGGAAAGCGAAAATCCGGATAAAGATATTTCGTTTTACATCAATTCACCAGGTGGTTCTGTATCAGCTGGTTTGGCAATTTACGACACGATGCAGTTTATTAAGCCCGATGTTTCTACATTGTGTACCGGTATGGCGGCGTCCATGGGTGCATTTTTGTTGGCAGCCGGTGCTAAAGGCAAACGTTTTTCCTTGCCTAATTCACGCATTATGATTCATCAGCCATTAGGCGGCGCGCAAGGTCAAGCGTCCGACATCGAAATTCAAGCCCGCGAAATTTTGTATTTGCGTGAGCGTTTGAATGAAATGTTAGCTACTCATACAGGTAAAACTGCTGAGCAAATTGGCAAAGACACGGATCGCGATAACTTTATGTCAGCAGCTGATGCTGTTGAGTATGGCCTGATTGATAAAGTCATGGCGCACCGGGTTTAATCTACTTGCAATAATAAAACGCCCGTTATGGGCGTTTTTTATTTGTTGAGTTGCACTTTTGATTTTATTCTTAATGCTGCAATTAAAAATCGAATTAATCACGATGACGAATTCAGTAATTACAGGTAATATCAAACCACTTCCTTCTTTAAATTAGTATCATGCCAGATAAAAAATCATCCAGTGGTGAAAAATTGCTCTATTGCTCATTTTGTGGCAAGAGCCAGCACGAAGTCAAAAAATTAATCGCCGGTCCTTCCGTATTTATCTGTGATGAATGTATCGATCTGTGCAATGACATTATTCGCGACGAAATTTCTAGCATAGAAACCATCGGTAACGCGAAAGCAGACTTGCCAACGCCAGCCGAAATTTGCGAACTATTAAACCAGTACGTGATCGGTCAATCAACTGCTAAACGTATTTTATCGGTAGCGGTTTATAACCATTACAAACGTCTGAAATACCTCGGTAAAAAAGACGATGTAGAACTGGCAAAAAGTAATATCTTATTGGTTGGCCCAACCGGCTCCGGTAAAACTTTATTAGCGCAAACCTTGGCGCGCATGTTGAACGTGCCTTTCGTTATCGCTGATGCGACTACATTGACTGAAGCTGGTTATGTAGGCGAAGACGTTGAAAACATCATTCAAAAATTACTGCAAAACTGTAATTATGAAGTTGAAAAAGCGCAAAAAGGAATCGTCTATATTGATGAGATTGATAAAATCTCACGAAAGTCCGACAACCCATCGATCACCCGTGACGTATCCGGTGAAGGCGTGCAACAAGCGCTGTTGAAATTGATTGAAGGCACTATGGCATCGGTTCCACCACAAGGTGGACGCAAGCACCCTAATCAAGATTTCGTACAAATTGACACGACCAATATCATGTTTATTTGCGGCGGCGCATTTGATGGTTTAGCTAAGTTGATTTCTAATCGTTCTGAAAAAGGCGGGATTGGATTTTCGGCCAGTGTAAAAAGTAAGGTCGAATCCACTTCTAACCAACATCTGCAAGAAGTTGAGCCAGAAGATTTGATTAAATTTGGATTGATTCCTGAATTGGTCGGTCGTTTGCCGGTGGTTGCTACATTGAATGAATTGGACGAAGAATCGTTAATTCAGATTTTGATCGAGCCTAAAAACGCGTTGATCAAACAATATGCAAAATTACTGGAAATGGAAGGCGCAGAATTAGAAATCCGTCCTTCGGCTTTACATGCTATTGCTAAAAAAGCGATTGAACGTAAAGCTGGCGCACGCGGTTTGCGTTCAATTCTGGAAAGTGCGTTGTTAGATGTCATGTATGACTTGCCTAACGAACAAAATGTGGCAAAAGTTGTCATTGATGAAAACACGATCACGCAGGGAGCTAAACCGATCTTGATTTATCATGAAAAACCGAAGGCTTCTGGTGCAAACTAGGTGTATTGTTTGAGCTAGCTAGCAAGCGCGATCGAAACCAGGCAATTGGTTCGTAAAGCCACTTCGGGTAAATCCCGTGAGTGGCTTTTTTTATGAAATAGATGTGAATATATTCTTTGTTGGGCTTGTGTTTTAACAATCCGTGCCAACATGTTGTTGAGAATTAATTAAATAAGGTAAACCATGACGACTTCACTTCCTACAGAGCACACCCAGTTGCCATTGTTACCCTTGCGGGACGTTGTAGTATTTCCGCATATGGTGATTCCACTTTTTGTGGGGCGTCCTAAATCAATTAAAGCACTTGAAGCAGCGATGGAGCAGGGCAAAAGTATTTTGTTAGCAGCGCAAAAAGCTGCCGCTAAGGATGAGCCTTCCCCTGACGATATCTATGAAATTGGTTGTATCGCCAATATTCTGCAAATGCTGAAACTGCCGGATGGCACAGTTAAGGTATTGGTAGAAGGCGTACAACGTGCGCGGATTAATCAGATTCGTGAATTGGATACGCATTTTGTAGCGAACTTGATTCCGGTTGAAACCGAAGAGAGCGATGATTCCGAAGTCGAGGCGATGCGCCGTGCGATTGTTCAACAATTTGATCAATACGTCAAACTCAATAAAAAAATCCCCCCTGAGATTTTAGCTTCCTTGTCTGGCATTGATGACGCTGGCCGTTTGGCCGATACCGTTGCCGCCCATTTGCCGTTGAAGCTCGATCAGAAGCAAGAAATACTTGAGATTTTTAGCGTCGCCAAACGTCTAGAGCATTTGCTTGGACAATTAGAGGGCGAGCTGGATATTCTGCAAGTAGAGAAGCGTATCCGTGGTCGGGTCAAGCGTCAGATGGAAAAATCTCAGCGCGAATACTATTTGAATGAACAAGTTAAAGCCATTCAAAAAGAATTGGGCGAAGGCGAAGAGGGCGCGGATTTAGAAGAGATCGATAAAAAAATCATTGCGGCTAAAATGCCGAAAGAAGCCAAAGACAAGGCCATGGGCGAGTTGAAGAAACTCAAAATGATGTCGTCCATGTCGGCAGAAGCAACCGTGGTGCGCAATTATATTGATACCTTGATTAATTTACCTTGGAAGAAAAAATCCAAAGTAACCAATGATTTGGCACATGCTGAAAAAGTGCTCGATGCCGATCATTACGGTTTAGATAAAGTCAAAGAACGGGTATTGGAGTATTTGGCGGTACAACAGCGCGTGGATAAACTCAAAGCACCGATTTTGTGTTTTGTAGGTCCGCCAGGCGTGGGTAAAACTTCCTTGGGGCAATCGATAGCGCGTGCCACGAATCGTAAATTTGTGCGCATGGCATTAGGTGGCGTGCGTGATGAAGCTGAAATTCGCGGACATCGCCGTACTTATATCGGTTCGATGCCGGGTAAAATTTTGCAAAGCCTGTCTAAAATTGGCGTGCGCAATCCTTTATTCTTGCTCGATGAAGTCGATAAAATGGGCGCCGATTTCCGTGGCGATCCTTCCTCTGCCTTATTGGAAGTGTTAGATCCAGAACAAAACCATACTTTCTCAGATCATTATCTGGAAGTCGATTTTGATTTGTCTGACGTGATGTTTGTGGCGACGTCCAATTCCTACAACATTCCTGCCGCCTTGTTAGACCGGATGGAAGTGATCCGGTTATCGGGTTACACCGAAGATGAAAAAAGTAGCATCGCTCAGCGTTACTTATTGCCTAAGCAAATTAAAAACAACGGCCTGAAAGAAGAAGAAATTTCGATTTCAGAAACAGCGATTAAAGACATTATTCGTTATTACACGCGTGAAGCCGGCGTACGTTCTTTAGAGCGCGAAATTTCCAAAATCTGCCGCAAAGTAGTCAAGATGCTGCTCTTGAAAAAACAAGAGAAAAAAGTCACGATTACTTGCAAAAACCTGGATAAATATTTAGGTGTGCGACGTTACGATTTCGGTATGGCAGTTAAAGAAAACCAGGTTGGTCAGGTAGTTGGTTTAGCCTGGACTGAAGTCGGCGGCGATCTGTTGACGATTGAAGCGGTATCCATGTCAGGCAAAGGTAATGTCATCCGCACTGGTACTTTGGGTGATGTGATGAAGGAATCAATCGAAGCAGCCCGCACCGTGGTCAGAAGCCGTTCTGCGCGTTTGGGCATTAAAGCTGATGTGTTTGAAAAAACCGATGTACATATTCACGTACCGGAAGGTGCAACACCTAAAGATGGCCCATCCGCGGGTATTGCTATGACGACTGCTTTGGTCTCGATCTTTACTGGTATTCCAGTCAGAGCCGATGTGGCGATGACAGGTGAAATCACCTTGCGCGGCGAAGTGTTGCCAATTGGTGGATTAAAAGAGAAGTTGTTGGCAGCGCATCGTGGTGGTATTAAAACCGTCATCATTCCAGAAGAAAATGCCAAAGATCTGGTGGAAATTCCAGATAATGTCAAAAATCATTTGGAAATTATTCCGGTACGCTGGATTGATCGTGTGCTGGAAATCGCGCTGGAGCGTCAGCCTACTCCGCTAGTGGAAGAAGAAGTTGTAGTGAGTGCCAAGCCGGCGGTGCCGGGTGAGGTTGTTGATCCTGTGGTTAAGCATTAATACATATTAAATACGCAGTAAATTCAGCTTTAAAATCCCACAATAAAAAACGCCCGTCAGGGCGTTTTTTATTGTGGGGGAATAGAATGAATTGTTATGTTCAAAATTAGGAATAGGTTTACTAAATATTTTGCATATCTAATTCAAGAGACGCATAAAAAGGAACTTGTAGCCATCGTTGAGCTAGTGCCAGCACGACTTCGTATAAATCTCTCTCAGGATTAATTTTGCTCAAATCTGGTACTGCTCGATTACGCATTGAGCATGCTCCTTCTAGTCCAGCTAAAAACTGTTCGTTATCAAACATGCCGCTCCACATTTGCGCTTGAAGGCTTTCCACCAAGGCTTCAGCATGTGTCGCCTGATCAGCAATTTGTTGATTTTGGATGTCGTGCGTTTGCTCCATCGCAAAGGCAAGATCAGCCCCTTTCGCTATTAAACCTAAAAAACCATGCTCGTAGCCCAATGCAGTTTCCACTACATAGTGAATCAAATCATGAGGTAGTTGGCCTTGGCGCGGCATCTTTGTCGAAGTTTCAGTTCCGTTCTTACGCACGCAGCGTAATACATCGTATTTTTCGGTTTTACCTTGTTTGGTGGCGATTAATTTCATTTCCTGTAAATTCACTTAAAGTTCACAACATGGATTCAAGTTTGAAATGCGAATGGACGGCTTTTAATGTGAGTATGTGTAAACTGGCAATCCGTGTTTTTTGATTACTCAATTTTGTTTGAAAATACCGGCGCAGGTGGTGCGTAATTAAACGCGACTGCAATACGATTCCAGCTATTAATTGCGGTGACAGCTGCTGTTAAGAACGGTAATTCGGCGTCGCTAAACTGCAATTTAACCACTGCGTATGCGCTCTCAGACACGCCGTTGCCTGCGATGTTGGTTAAGGTTTCGGTCCATGCAAAGGCTGCCATTTCTCGTGCGCTAAACACGCCTGCCTCTTGCCATACTGCGATCAGATCGAGCTTGGTTTGCGGTATGCGTAATTCACGCGCTACGTTTAAATGATATTGCACGCAAAATGCACAGCCGTTAATTTGCGATGCCCGTAATTTAATAAGTTCAGATAACTCTTTTTCTAAGCCGGAATCATCGATCGCTTTGCCCATCGCATAGAGCGCTTTGTTCACAGCAGGAGCTATGTCGTTAAAGCCATCGCGACTTAAACGATTGTGTGCATTAGAGACTGGACTTGAAGTTGAATTTGTTAATGACATTTTTCACCTTTGTTAATGAACTAAATGGAATAAAAAATTACTGCAAGCCCTGAGTTAATTCCAGCTGCGTAATAATCCTACAGCTAAACCTTCTAATGCAAAATCTTCGGTCTCGACCTTGATGACGCTGTAATCAGGATTTTCTGGGAACAGTTCAATCAGCGAGCCGGTTTTTTTATAGCGTTTAACCGTTACTTCATCACCAATCCGCGCCACGACTATTTGTCCATTATTTGCATGGCTGGTTTTTTTGACGGCCAATAAATCACCTTCCAAAATACCGACGTCACGCATTGACATGCCACGTACTTTTAATAGGTAATCCGGGCGGGTTGAGAACAGGCTAGGGTCAACATTGTAGCTGGCTTCGATGTGTTCCTCGGATAACATCGGCGAGCCTGCGGCAACACGGCCAACGAGTGGTAATACGAGTTGTGGTGTTGAGGAGATAGCACTAACTTGCTCTGATGCACGCGATTGTATTGATTCACATAAACGAATTCCGCGTGACGTGCCAGGTGTCAATTCAATTACTTTTTTACGTGCCAATGCTTGTAGATGTTCTTCTGCGGCGTTGGCGGAGCGGAAACCTAGTTCTGTTGCGATTTCTGCGCGAGTAGGTGGGAAACCGGTGTTTTGGATGGCGTCGCGAATGAGATTTAAAATTTGCTCTTGGCGTGCGGTAAGTTTTTGCATGGCAATGGTATCCAACTGGGTTTATATGCAGTCTGTAATTTTATACAGTATTTGTAGGATTGTAATTGTTGTTTTGCATATTGGGGAGTTTTTATGTGTATTTACATAAAAATAGCCACGGAAAGCCGCATTAAAATTTCAAAATTTAAATTTTGGAATAATTAAGGTGAACTCGGGGTTTCAGGCGATACAGTGTCAGCCGACGAAGCGATTTTGCCTTGCAAGGTAAAATTCTTTAGCGGCCATTTTATTTTTGTAATACAGGAGCATAAGTGTCATATTAATGCGTTATTGCCGATGTATGACTTTGAGATTAAAATATACTGTCAAAAAATGGTTTTTTCATCGAAAGTAGAGCCATTAGATACGTTAAATATTTTAAAAAATAGGGGGAGTATATGAATTTGCATTTTTCAATCATGCCTTTGATCTCATTGATCGCTGGTATCCTGATTCTGGTCATGCCGAAATTGTTACATTTGATTATTGGATTGTATTTGATTTGCATCGGTTTGATCGGTTTGGTTGGCGCTGGTCATTTGCATTTATAGTTTGTTCGAATAGACATACACTGCTCTGCACTGATCGTTTTTCCTTCTCCGGCAAAACGATTCATCATTCACCTATCCAACGTCTCAAATTCGCGCGGTCACAGTTGGAATAACAACCGTGAATTGGCAACCGCGACCAACTAATCCAGTTGAAAGCAGCACCTCGCCACCCATGCGTGCTGCTGCTTGCTGCACAATCGCCAAGCCTAGCCCTGAGCCGGGCAGGTCGTGCGCTTTTCCTCGGTAAAACCGTTCAAATACCGCGCTTCTATCTTCTTCCGCAATACCGGGCCCATCGTCGGCTACTGTCAGTGTGAGTGTATTTGCTTGTCGTTTGAGTTTAACGATAATTTTTCCGCCGGGATGAATATAGCGGATCGCGTTGTCGACCAGATTATGCAAAATAGATTGAAATGCGTGCATTTCCATCGGATGCGGCAATTTGTCCGGAGCATCCAGAGAGAGTTCTATCTGGCGGGCTTTGGCGGCAGGCGCAGCTTGTGCCAGTGTCAGCCGGGTGAGATGTGATGCATCGAGAGGCGCAAGATTCTCTAAGGGTTTTCCATCTACCCGTGCTAGTTCCAGTAATTGTTGAACTAGATGGGATGCACGTGCAATGGCGTTGTCAACGCGCTGTTCTGCTTCCAGTTTTTCTTGAAATGTATCCGCTTTGGCTAATACATGGACATGTGCCGATATCACTGCCAGTGGTGTTCTTAATTCATGCGCTGCGTCTTGTACAAAGGCGTGCTCCCTGGCTATTTTTTTGCTGAGTTGGTTCAACAGGCGATTGATGGCGGAGACTACTGGTTTGAGTTCGCCGTAATAAGGATCAAAATCGACGGGGGATAAGTCGTCGGTATGGCGTGCCGCAATGAGCGCTGACAGTGTGCGCAATGGGTGTAATCCACGCCAAACCGCATACCAGATCGGTAGCAGGATGAAGGGAAATGCAATGAGCATTAGCGTGCCAATGACACTGCCAAATTTGCGCACGGCGTCGCCGACAGTCAGGATCGGATAAGCGATCTGAAAAGTCCAGAGCGCAGTTTCGCCTCTGAAGATCAGATAGTCCTTTCCATCCAGCTGAGTGGGAACGACCTGATTCAATATTCCCTTCAGCGGGTGATCGGTTACCCAGAACAAGCGTTTGCCGTGCTGATCCGATAGCTCCATTAAGACATCGTGACGACCATCGGAACGGCGGCTTCGGTTGAATTCCCGCTCCAGCGAAAAGGCATATTGAATCGCTTCGGGTGCGGTGCTGGCCGTATCGAATCCCTGCATTTCGTATTGTATAAATGAGCTCATGCCAGCGCGAACATCATCGGTGTTGCGCTCAGTAATATATTTGTATGTAGTGAGTACCAGCCAAATGACGGAAAACGCGATGAAGATCGCCGTCACCACACGTCGGACTAGAGTAGGTTTGAACATGGTTGCTTGGTTGTTTTGTTACGAGGCGAGCGTGTAGCCGACGCCATGCACGGTTTGAATCCGGTGCGCGCCGATTTTCCGGCGCAGATTCGATATATGCACTTCAATTGCGCTGAAATCCACCGGGTCGCCTAATGGTTCCAGTCGTTGCGAAAGTTCTCCCTTGGGCATGACGACGCCAGGTTCACGTGCTAACTCCAGGATCAAACGGAACTCGCGTGGAGATAGGTCGAGCAATGTGCCGTTCAGGCGTGCGAGGTATTTTCTCGGCTCGATTTCGATATCGCCGACTGACCAGATATCGCTGGCTTGACGTACATAGCGACGTTGCACGGCATAAATACGGGATATCAATTCGGCGGTTGCAAACGGTTTTACGAGATAATCGTCTGCTCCACTGTCGAGGCCGGCCAGCCTGTCATCTAATGCCGATCTTGCGGTAATCACGATTATTGGGATAACGATTCCATCGTCACGCCATAGTTTCAGCAGGTCGAGGCCAGCGCCGCCTGGCAGGCAAAGATCAAGCAATATGCAATCAAATGGAGCTGATTCAAATGAACGCGGCGCATGGTCAACCCTGCGAACCCATTCGCTACTGAGGCCGTTGGTTTTTAGTGCCTTCTGCAAGGCAAAACCAAGGTCGATGTCGTCTTCAACAATCAAAATATGCATAGCGGGAGAGTGTACAGCGAGCCATTAAGGTTTGCCAAAGGTTTGGTTTGTTATAGTGCAAATCGTCGTAGTCTAGTCACACACTAATCTGATTAGGTAATACATCGATGAATCATCGCAGCCAAAAATAATTACCCGGAGATTCCATGCAATTTTTTGTAAAAGATATTTTCAAACAGATTTATACCTGCACCATTGTCGTTTTCCTGGGCGCCTGCGGAGGCGGAGGAGGTAGTTCGACAGCGACCACGCCAACCCAGCCAGTGAGTTTGAGCGCGACAGTCGACGGTATTATGTCTTCTACGATGGCGAGTACCGGAGTGACTGCTGCGACAGTGACCATTATGCATAACGGCGTGGTGCTGCATGATAAAGGGTACGGTTTTTTAGACGCAGCTGGTACGATCCCATTGCCCGCTAGTGCCTTGATGGTAACGGCCAGCATAGTCAAGCCAGTTACCGCTTCAGCGATCCAGACATTGGCCAGCAATGGCACGCTGGCATTATCGGATCATGTTTTTTGCACGGGCAGTAATACACCGTGCTGGTTGTCTGCGGATTTGCTTTCCTCTAGCACTGATCCACGCGTTGCAAACATCACTATTCAGCAGCTTATTGCGCATGAAGGAGGCTGGGATATATCCCAACACGGTAACGTGGATTTCGATAAGCTTGAATCTGTCGTTCAAAGCTCGCTAGCATTGAGCACGCCACCGGCGCAGACTGATGACATTCGCTACTGGATGGCAAAGCCGCTCGATTTCACGCCAGGCGCTCGGGCGGCATATACCAATTTCGGTTATTTGTTGTTAGGTCGAATCATCGCGCAGGCAAGCAATACCAGTTATCTCCAGTATCTGCAAAACACGATTTTGAGGCCGCTGGGTGTTGCTAGCGCCGATTTTTCTGGAGCGGCTTCATTGCTGGCAGACCGTAATCCGCGCGAACCAAACTACATCACATCGATTATGGCGCCCAGTATTTTTGCCCCCGGCACAACCGTCATTTGCACTAATGGCGCGATTAATACGCTGAATTGGGTTTCCGCCACAACCTCTATTACGACCTCAAAAGCTATGGCAACGTTTGCCGGTAGTTATTTGATACAGACCAACGCTGATGGAACTGACGAGGCGCAAGATGGTATTCCTCTCGCTGGCAAGACCAATGATGGATTTCATTTTGGAAATTATCCGGGCACTTCTGCCATCATCCGGCAATTACCATCGGGCGTGAGCTACGCCGTTTTGATGAATAAATCCAACGAGACCGGGTCGGTTGGATATCAGGGTTCGCTAATGACTAGTATTGATGCAGCGATTGCTGCAGCGGGTTTATATTAATGTGTAGTTGAAAGAGGGGGCGGGATGCGTGCATTCTGTCCACATAACGATTTAGCATATCTTTGCAAATATTTTCAATATAGCGTCATTGAAAATATTTGCATTGGGCTAATTTAAAACATTTCCGTTTCACTCAAATAACGCCATTTTCCTTCCGGTAAATTACCCAATTTAACTCGTCCAATACGCACTCGTTTTAAGCCAATAACGGTCAACCCAACCGCTTCACACATGCGGCGAATCTGGCGTTTTTTGCCTTCTTTTAAAATGAAATTTAATTGATCTTCATTTTGCCAGCGAACTTTGGCAGGCAGCAATGCTTTGCCATCCAGCCACAAGCCATGATTCAGGCGTTTTAAATCGGCATCGGGCAGGGTGCCGCCTTTGCTGTAGGAAACGCGCACCAAATATTCTTTTTCAACTGAAGTGTCTTGGCCGATCAGGTGCTTGGCAATGCGGCCGTCCTGTGTGAGCACTAACAGGCCGGTCGAATCAATATCCAACCTGCCAGCGGGCACCAGGCTACGTAATTGAGTTGGATGGAAATGAATCGGTAATTTATCTTCTTCCCAGCGATTTTCCACCGTCACCATACAGATTGCCGGTTCATAGCCATCTTCTGCCTGGCCGCTCACATAACCAACCGGTTTGTTGATGAGCACGGTAACGCGTTTTGATTGTTCAGCGGCGGCTTGACGTTCGATGGTGATGTGCTGATCGGGCAGGATTTTAGTGCCCAGTTCTGAAACCACTTTGCCATCCACTCGTACCCAGCCACGGCTAATCCATTCGTCGGCTTCGCGGCGTGAGCACAGCCCTAATTCGGACATACGTTTTGAAAGGCGGAGCGGTTCGTTGTTCGGAGTATTCATGAGATTTTTAAGGTTAAATTGCAGCTAAATTTTTGATGAGTCGCAGTTAAATTGTGAGAGCATCCAGCAAATCCGTTTCCAACTGGATTTGCGTACGTGAATTTTGCAGGGCTGCGCCATCAATTAAGAAAACGTCTTCGACCCGTTCACCGAGCGTCATAATTTTAGCGGTATGCAGGTTGATTTTATATTTGGCGAGTACTTTTGCAATCGAATACAACAAGCCATTGCGGTCATTGGCAGTGACGGAAAGCAAATAGTATTGGCCGCGTTCATCCGGCAATAAACCAACGGTGGGCGTAATGGGGAAAGTACGCGATAAGCGTGATAAGCGGCCTTTGCTTGGTACCGGCAATGCGGTTTGCGAGCTTAATAATTTCGTCAATTCGTGCTCCACTAAATTGATGATGTCGCGATAATTTTTAGAAAACGCGGACGCGGAAATTAAAAAAGTATCTAGTGCGTAATCATGTTGCGTGGTGTGGATTTTGGCGTCCAAAATGCTAAAGCTCTTGGCATCGAAATAACTGCAAATACGGGCAAATAGATCAGGCTGGTCTTTGATGTAGACGGCCACTTGCAAACCTTCGCCGATCGGTGCGGTGCGGCATTTTACTGCCGGTTTTTCGCTATTGACCTTGTCATAAAATACCCGCGTTTGCCACACAATGTCGCTGGCATCGTTACGTAAAAAATAAACGACGTCCAGCTGCTTCCATAATTCGGCGTGCGCGTTTTCTGGTAAGCCATACAGTCGTAAATTCTTTAATGCTTCGTCTTGACGGTTTTTGAGTTCCCGGTCCGGTGATGGGATTTCACCACCTAAAGCACGTAAAGTGAGGTGGTATAAATCTTCCAGCAATTTGCCTTTCCACGCATTCCACACTTTAGGACTGGTACCGCGAATATCGGAAACGGTCAGTAGATATAAAGCGGTCAGATGGCGCTCGTCTTTGACAACCTTGGCAAAGTGTTGAATCACTTCAGGATCGGATAAATCTTGTTTTTGCGCGACTTGCGACATTAATAAATGATGCTCAACCAAAAATACCACCAGCTCGGTTTTATCTTTTGCCATGCCATGTTGGCGGCAAAATCGTCTGGCATCTTCTCCGCCTAAATGGGAGTGATCACCATTGCGACCCTTGGCAATATCATGGAACAGCGCGGCCACATACAGCACCCAGTGCTGCGGGAAGTTGGCGATTAACTGACTGCAAAATGGATATTCATGTGCATGCTCCGGCATCGTAAAACGCCGCAAATTCCGCACCACCATCAAGATATGCTGGTCAACGGTATACACATGAAATAAATCGTGCTGCATCTGCCCGATAATACGACGGAAATTCGGTAAATAGCGGCCCAATATACTCATCTGATTCATGCCGCGTAAAGCGTGGGTTACTCCTTGTGGAGCTTGCAGAATTTGTAAAAACAAGTCGTGATTGATCGGGTCGCGTCTAAATTTGCTATTGATTTTGAAGCGGGCATGCCAAAGCGCGCGCATGGTTGGCGCGGACATGCCTTTGAGTTCGGTCTGCTGCGACAGTAATAAATAAAGCTCCAGCATGGCCGAGGGGCGATGTTCAAATAACTGTGGATCAACCGGTTCAATAAAACCATTGATTTCATTGAAATCGGCATTAATAGCGTGCGGTTTTGAGGTGGAGATAAACAGTTGCGCTTCAATATTTTGCAGCAAAATCGTGTTTAATTGGGTGACCGCTTTGGCTGCCCAATAATAGCGCTGCATTAAATATTCGCTGGAACGACGGGTAGGCGTGGCGACGAAGCCAAAGGTTTCCGCTATTGGTGTTTGTACGTCAAAAACCAAGCGGTCTTCACGTCGTTTGGCGAAGATGTGCAGGCGTATCCGAATGTCTTTGAATGCGCGTTCATTACGTCTTAACTGGCGCGCTTCCGGGCCGGTGATCAAACCACGTGCGGCTAATTCAGACCATGAATTGCCTAGTTTTGCGGCTTTGGATATCCACAAAATAACCTGTAAGTCGCGTAACCCGCCGGGGCTTTCTTTGCAGTTCGGTTCCAGGCTATATGGGGTGTCTTCAAACTTGACATGGCGCTGGCGTAATTCCAGTGTTTTTGCCTGAAAAAAGGCTTGTGGATTCATCGCGGCATTGTAGTGCTCGCGCAGAGCTCGGAATGATTTGCGGCTCCCGGTGACCAGCCGTGCTTCTAGCAGACTGGTTTGAACGGTAATGTCCGCTTTTGATTCTTGCAGGCATTCATCAATCGTGCGGATGCTATGGCCGATTTCTAAGCCCAAATCCCAAAATTGTTGCACTAATAATTCAAGTTTTACCCGTAACGCATCATCTGCTGCATGCGGCAACAGAACCAGTACATCAACATCGGAATAAGGAAACAACTCGCCTCGGCCATAACCGCCAACGCCAATTAAGCTAACGTCATTGGGTAACGCTAATGCCTGCCAAAGCTCGATGAGCGCTGTATCGACACTGTGGCAAATGTCATGTAACAGCGCCTCCGGTTTTTTCTGGTTTTGTGAAAATGCGGCAGTAATTAGCTGATGGCGAGCCTTTAATTGTTCCTTTAGCTTTTGCGCTAAGGGTTGCATAGTGACTTTGCTTAAGATTTTGCCGATATAAATTCAGGAGGAGGTGGCATTCCAGCTGATGCGGTGAGTACTTCATAGCCGGTTTCGGTCACTAACACAGTGTGTTCCCATTGTGCTGACAAGCTGCGGTCGCGGGTTTTAATTGTCCAGCCGTCCGGCATTTCACGAATTTCCTTGCGTCCGGAGTTAATCATCGGTTCGACGGTAAATATCATCCCCGGCAACATTTCAGCCAGAGTTCCTGGGCGACCATAATGCAGAATCTGCGGCTCTTCATGGAAAATTTTACCAATGCCATGTCCGCAAAATTCCCGGACTACGCTGTAACCGGCTTTTTCTGCGTATTGCTGAATAATGAAACCGATATCACCTAAATGATTACCCGGTTTGATTTTAGAGATGCCCAGCCACATGCATTCAAACGTAATCGCTGAAAGGCGTTTCGCCATAATTGACGGCTCACCGACAAAAAACATGCGGCTAGTGTCGCCGTGATAGCCATCTTTAATCACGGTAATGTCTAGATTCACTACATCGCCGCTTTTCAATACTTTATCGCCAGGAATCCCGTGGCAGACCACATCGTTGACCGAGGTGCAAATTGCTTTTGGATAAGGCGTGTAACCAGGCGGGCAGTAATTTAACGGCGCAGGAATCGTGCCTTGCACGTTCACCATATATTCATGGCATAAGCGGTCAAGTTCGCCGGTTGTTACGCCAACCTTGACATAGGGGGTGATGTAATCAAGAACTTCAGAACCTAAACGGCCTGCTATACGCATACCTTGAATGTCTTCTGCAGTTTTGATTGTAATAGCGCTCATGATGTTGCCTGATAAGTTAGTGGTGCAATTGAGGGGGTAAGTTTGACCTGCGGCGGTGACGATGTGGCGGCCAATAATTAAATATAGACCGAAATTATAGACGATTTGCAACCGGCTGGACTTTGAATCCGCCTAAATCTGGCGCTAAATTAATGAAAAGCCAGTCCGTAACGCCATTCTATTTTTTCATCAATTCCCTATAAATTTGCAATCTACACCACTAAATTTGCAATCCGTCGGATTCAGGGCCGCTCTTAAAGCCGCTTCCAATACAGTTCAGTCATTGATCATCTTGATGGCTTATTACTGTAAGGGGTAAGAAATGTTAGAACTTCGTCATGTAGTTAAACGCTTTGGTAAAAACCTCGTCGCAGTGGACGATGTCTCGCTCAATCTGACGCATGGGGTGGTCGGCTTGATCGGGCATAACGGTGCCGGCAAGACCACGCTGATGCAAATGATCGCCACACTCACTGTTCCGACTAGCGGGCAGATACTACTTGATGGGCAGGATATTACTAAAAAGCCAAAGCTGATCCGCCCACGATTGGGCTATTTACCACAAGATTTTGGTATTTATCCTAATCTGAGTGCGCTCGAATTCATGCAGTACTTTGCTGCCTTAAAAGGCTGTAATGATCCTGAGCGGATACGTTATTTGCTGGAACTGGTTAATCTGCATGAGCATGCCAAACGTCCGGCCGCTTCATTTTCCGGCGGTATGCGACGTCGTTTGGGGATTGCCCAGGCACTCATCAATGATCCGGATATATTAATTGTTGATGAACCAACCGCAGGTTTAGATCCGGCAGAGCGCATGCGCTTTCGCAATTTGCTCTCGGAATTAGGCTTTAGTAAACTGGTGATTATGTCTACCCATATCGTGTCGGATGTAGAAAGTATCGCCACACAGCTAGCCGTGATGCGTTCCGGGAAATTGCTGGCATTTGAAACACCTGAAACTATTTTGGAGCAAGCGCAGGGGCAAATTTGGACAGCGGAAATTGACAGCCAATATTACGAACAGCTGCGCAGTAAAGTGCACGTACTTAATGCGCAAAGGTTGGGGAATTCAATGGTCGTGCGTATCGCCCATCCGCATCAGCCATGCTTTGATGCGGTGCTGGCAGAGCCAAGTTTGGAAGAAGCTTTAATGGCGCAACAACTTACAAAGCAGGTGGCGCTAGCATGAATGCTACTACTATCAAGATACTTATATTGACGGAGGCGCGCTTGAGACTGCGCCGCCTAAGCACGTTGGTTACTTTATTGCTCGTTGCCGCGCTCGCCTGGTTGATGTTAGCGGATCAAAGCAGTGGTAATACCTTCATTGCGGTTCAAAATGCAAAAGTACTCTATACCAGCTCAGCTTTAGCGTTAGGCAGTGCAACGATGTTTAGTCTGGTATTTGGTTTGGCAGGTTTTTATTTAGTGCGTGGACGTATTAGCGAAGATGTGCGTAGCGGTGCAAGTGGTGTGATCGCATCAAGTACGATTAGTAATGCTCTGTTTTTATTGTGTCGCTGGTTGGGTGGGGTCGGGTATTTGGTGGTGTTAGCCGGCGCATTTATGCTCAGTATTATGGCTTGCCATTTGTTTCGTGGGGTAGGGGCGATTAATGTATTTGTTTACCTTGAAACTTACGGTGTCATCTTGCTGCCATTGATTTTTTTTAGCGTGAGCTGTGCGGTTTTATTTGATGGTATTGCGCCATTGATGGGGAAGCTCGGCGATGTCATTTATTTCTTTTTGTGGATTGCGCAAATTTCAATCTTAGGTAGTTCTGAAGCTAATGCTACTCATCAAATAACGAGCATAATGTTATTTGATTTTTCTGGAATTGTGATGACTATGCAAAGTTTGTTCGCGTATTTACACACTTCCAATATTTCAATGGGTTACGCATCCTTTGATCCTAAACTGGTACCAGTTACTCTTACTAATGATTTATGGTCTGGTCCGATGTTGTTAATGCGCTTTGCATCGGCGGCAGTTGCCAGCTTAATTTTATTACCCTCATTTTTTCTGTTTCATCGCTATTCTCCAGATAAGGTCAAGGTGAGTCATGCCCGTGAGCGGCGTTCGCCTATTGCGGTACTGAATCAGGTTTTGCGTCCTTTATCAGGGTTGGTACAGCCATTGTTTCCGATGGCGGCACGTTTGCCAGGCATTTTGGGGCAGGCTTTGGCTGATGTTGCGCTGACCTTAACCAGTTCTCCTGCCGCCATTCTCGCTTTGATCCTTGTGCTGTTGAGTTCCATTTTCGTTAATTTGACCATGTTACCTAGCGTGTTGCTGGCAGCGCTTGCCTACTGGGGTATTTTAGTTAGTGACATCAGCACTCGCGATTACATGACCGGATGTGAAGACATGACTGGCGTTGTTGCTGGTGGAGCTAAGCAGCGTTATCTTCGACAATTAGTTGCAACATTCATGCTGGGCTTGTTATTTACTATTTCTATTGCATTGCGTTTAGCATTTCATGCACCATTGTTAGCTTGTGCTTTGTTGGTTGGGCTATTTAGTTTGAGCGCGTTAGCTAGTCTGTTAGGGCGTACTTCGCGCTCTTCCCGCACATTTTTAGCTCTATTCTTATTTTGGCTATATGTTGCGACCCAAGTATCGAATGTGCCCATAATCGATGTGGCTGGGTTTAATGCGGTAGCAAATAGCATCTCGATAACAACGCAAATGATCATAGCAATAACTGCCTTAATTTTTGGTTATAGTTACAACCGTTTGGCGAAATAGGGTGGAAAGTAGGGTGGAACCAAGGATGAAGTGCGTGGCAATGTAGGTTTAGCTTGAATTAATGAGTGGTCTTGGTGTAAAATCCTGCCCTGACTCATGAAGTGGTGCTTATGTAAGTAAATAAGTTCGCAAATGAGTTGTAAATTTGAAATCGCGAATCCGATCTAAAAAGGGTGCTCAGTATTGAGTCACTGATTGGATTCCAGACCAAACCCTGGAGAAAATTATGTCAGTAACAATGCGCGAAATGTTGGAAGCCGGTGTCCATTTTGGTCACCAAACTCGTTTCTGGAATCCAAAGATGGCTCCGTTCATCTTCGGTCACCGCAACAAAATTCACATCATTAACTTGGAAAAAACCTTAGGTTTGTACCAAGAAGCAATGAAATTCATCCGTCAAACTTCCGCTAATCGCGGCACTATTTTGATGGTTGGCACAAAACGTCAAGCACGCGAATTGATCGCTTCCGAAGCGCAACGCGCTGGTATGCCGTTTGTTGATCAACGTTGGTTGGGCGGTATGCTGACTAACTTCAAAACTGTTAAAACTTCGATCAAACGCTTGAAAGACATGGAAGCGCAAGTTCAAGAGGGTACAGTTGAGAAGTTGAGCAAAAAAGAAGCCTTGATGTTTGATCGCGAAATGACCAAATTGCAAAAAGCAATTGGCGGCATTAAAGACATGGGCGGCGTTCCTGATGCAATTTTTGTTGTAGACGTTGGCTACCACAAAGGTGCTATCACTGAAGCAGCTAAATTAGGTATTCCAGTTATCGGCGTGGTTGATACCAACCATTCACCAGACGGCGTTCAATTCATCATTCCAGGTAACGATGATTCATCTAAAGCAATCGCTTTGTATGCTCGCGGCGTTGCAGATGCAATCCTCGAAGGCCGTGCAAATGCGTTGAATGAAGTTGTTGAATTGGTTAAAGCTGGTGGCGATGACTTCGTTGAAGTTAATAACGAACAAGCTTAAGTTTTAAATATAGAAGTTATCGCTAAGATGACTTTATGAAAAAGGGGCAGTTTAGCCCCTTTTTTTTAAGACGCTTATTGTGATATTTATTTTGATACGCCCGTATTGGGCATAGTGAACCAGGAGAGAAACATGGCAGCGATTACAGCAGCGATGGTAGGTGAATTGCGCGCAAAAACAGATGCGCCTATGATGGAATGTAAAAAAGCATTGACTGAAGCCGAAGGTAACATGGAACGCGCTGAAGAAATTTTACGCGTTAAATTGGGCGGTAAAGCTTCTAAAGCAGCTTCACGCGTTACAGCTGAAGGTGTTATTGCAGCATATGTTGCTGGCAATGTTGGCGCGTTAATTGAAATTAACTGCGAAACCGACTTTGTTACTAAAAATGATGAATTCTTAGCGTTGGCAAATGCCTGCGTTAAATTGGTTGCTGAACACAACCCGGCTGACGTAGCAGCTTTGTCTGCATTGCCATTGGGCGAGTCTACCGTTGAAGGTTTGCGTACTACATTAATCGGCCGTATCGGCGAAAACATGTCGATCCGTCGTTTTGTGCGTTTTGAGTCAACTTCTAAAATCAGCACATATCTGCACGGTACACGTATCGGCGTTATCGTTGATTTTGATGGCGCAAATGAACAAGTTGGTAAAGACGTTGCTATGCACATCGCTGCAATGAAGCCAGTTTCTTTGTCAATAGAGCAAGTTCCTGCTGAATTGATCGAAAAAGAACGTTCAGTAGCGACATTGAAAGCTGCTGAATCAGGCAAGCCTGCTGATATCGCCGCAAAAATGATTGAAGGCTCAGTACAGAAATTCTTAAAAGAAGTTTCTTTGTTGAATCAACCATTCGTTAAGAGCGACAAGCAAACTGTTGAGCAAATGTTAAAAGCAGAAGCCTCAACTGTTAAAGCATTCCAGATGTATGTGGTTGGTGAAGGCATTGAGAAGAAACAAGATGACTTCGCTGCTGAAGTTGCTGCTCAAGTAGCTGCCGCTCAAAAGGCATAAAGTATCGACAGGGAGTAATCAGATGAATTTGACACTGACCAATAGAGGTAAGGCAGATCAAGATGCAAAGCATCTTTGGTCAGTTATTCTGCTCAGTTGTTTTGATTCATCTGTGAAGTAAGCTAGGCGGGCCGTTGGGCCCGTTTTTTTTAATGCTTATGATGTAACAAGATATAGAATGTAACTTTTACGGGAAATGTCCATTTTCGCCAAAGTTTGCAGGAATGCAGTTGAAGTAGCGCGCAGAAGTAGTGTGTAGAAATGCTGTGCAGAAGCGCTGTGTAGAAGTACAGCAACCAGACAGTCAGATAAAAACAGTGGAGAAAAAATGTTGAAAAAATCAGCTTATAAACGCGTACTACTGAAACTTTCTGGTGAAGCTTTAATGGGTGATGATGCTTATGGCATTAATCGCGCCACAATAGAGCGCATGGTCGCTGATGTGGCAGAAATTAAAGCGTTAGGAATTGAGTTGGCCATCGTTATTGGCGGCGGTAATATTTTCCGCGGTGTGGCTCCTGGCGCCGAAGGAATGGATCGTGCAACCGCTGATTACATGGGGATGTTAGCAACCGTTATGAATTCCCTGGCACTTGCCGATGCAATGCGCCAGGCAGGAATAACGGCACGCGTCATGTCGGCTATTGCAATTGATCAGGTGGTGGAGCCTTACGTTCGACCAAAAGCGTTACAGTATTTAGAAGAAGGTAAAGTCGTTGTCTTTGCTGCCGGTACCGGTAATCCATTTTTTACGACGGATACTGCTGCAGCGTTACGTGGCGCGGAAATCGGCGCAGAAATCGTATTAAAGGCTACTAAGGTAGATGGCGTGTATTCTGCTGATCCTAATAAGGACAGCAATGCAGTTCGCTATAGCACCATTAGTTTTGATGAGGCGTTGTCACGTCAATTGCAAGTGATGGATGCAACGGCATTTGCTTTATGTCGTGACCGTAATTTGCCTATTAAAGTATTTTCTATCGTAAAGCCCGGCGCATTGAAACGCGTCATTATGGGTGAAGATGAAGGTACGTTAGTGCATGTTTAATTATTTTATTTTGATGTAGGAGATTCGCATGGCAGTTGTTGATGTTAGAAAAAACACTGAACTAAGAATGCAAAAGTCACTTGAAGCCCTCCGGGCCGATTTGGCAAAAGTACGCACTGGTCGGGCGCACACAGGTATTTTGGATCATGTTCAAGTTGATTATTATGGAAACCCAACCCAATTAACCCAAGTTGCCAATGTGACGCTGATCGATGCACGCACTATTGGTGTTCAGCCTTGGGAAAAGAAAATGGTGGCTGTGGTTGAAAAAGCGATCCGTGATTCCGATTTGGGTTTAAATCCATCCACCCAAGGTGACATGATTCGCGTTCCAACACCGCCGCTCACTGAAGAGCGTCGTAAAGAGTTTGTTAAGTTGGTTAAGACGGAAGGTGAAGATGCCAAAATTGCCGTCCGTAATATTCGCCGTGACGCCAATGAAGCATTCAAAAAAATGTTGAAAGACAAAGAGTGTTCGGAAGATGATGAGCGTCGTGCGCAAGATGATGTCCAAAAATTGACGGATAAATTCGTGTTGGACGTGGATAAAATGGTTTCTGAGAAAGAAAAAGAACTGTTGACGGTATAACGTTAACAATTCACCACTTTGAATGGCGCTTTGAATAGCGCTTTGAATTGGAATCAGCACTACCTGTTGCTAGGTAGTGCTCAGTTTTTATATTTTGAATTGCTTCGACATGCCTGAATTAAGTTCTACTCAAACTATTCCCAAAGTGGGTGCTGTACCCAAACACGTTGCCATCATTATGGATGGTAATGGTCGTTGGGCGACGCAGCGGTTTATGCCACGTGTTGCCGGACATTCAAAAGGCGTAGATGCTGTTCGTACCATGGTCGAAGCATGCATAGAGCAAGGCATTGACTATTTAACGCTGTTTGCTTTTAGTTCTGAAAACTGGCGTAGGCCGGAAGAAGAAGTGTCGATACTCATGCGCTTGTTTATGACGGCGTTAGAGCGTGAAGTTAATCGACTACATGCTAATGACATTTGCTTAAAAGTGGTTGGAGATTTATCCCGCTTTAGTGAAGCTTTGCAGGAAAAAATTCGCGACGCGGAATCTAAAACCGCGAACAATAAACGTCTGACGGTCACGATTTGTGCAAACTACGGCGGCCGTTGGGATATCGTCCAGGCGATGAATAAATTGCTTGCGGCACAGCCGGAAATTACCCAGATCGAAGAGCATCACCTGGCCCCATATCTATCGATGGCATATGCGCCAGAACCTGACCTGTTTATTCGTACCGGCGGTGAAAAACGCGTATCTAACTTCCTATTGTGGCAACTCGCTTACACAGAGCTGTATTTTACCGATACCTATTGGCCCGATTTTGGACGTACTGAATTAACGGCGGCCATTCAATCCTATCAACATCGCGAACGACGGTTTGGTCGCACCAGTGAGCAATTGCTCGAGTCTAAGAAAGCCCCTTAATGTTAAAAACCCGCATTCTCACAGCAGCGGTGCTGTTGGCAGTATTGTTGCCGGTTTTATTTTTTGGCGCTCCATTAGCGATAAATATTCTTTGTGCCCTATTTTTTTGTGCGGCCTGCTGGGAAAGTCTGCGTCTATTCGGACATCGCCTGCTTATTCCCGCAACCATCGTTTGGACCGGTATATTTATTTGGCTGGCGTTCATGGGAAATACGGCGCAATTTTTCCCTGTTTGGGCGCTAGGCATTGCAGCTTGGATAGCTAAATTTATTCCCTCATTAAAATTTGGTTTGCCTCCGCAAGCCAGTGCTTCAAACCGCATATTTAGCACGCTATACCTGATCTCGATACTGGCCTGTTTTTTAGCAATTCTTATTTTTCAGCGCCATTCAACAAGTTATTTGTTATCGGTGTTGGTCATCGTTTGGGTGGCCGATATTGGGGCGTATTTCTCAGGCAAAGCATTTGGTAAACGCAAGTTGGCGCCAACTATTTCACCAGGAAAATCCTGGGAAGGCGCAATTGGCGGTTGGGTTTGTGTAGTCGCGCTTGGCGCAATCAGCACTCAAATTCCATTTTTCTCAGATAGTTTTTCCGTCACCCTGCAACATCATTGGGGTTGGCTGGGTTTATGTTTGGTATTAAGTTTATTGACTGCCTTAAGTGTGGTTGGTGATTTGGTTGAGTCGCAATTAAAACGCCGTGCACAGATAAAAGACAGTAGTAATTTATTGCCGGGTCATGGCGGAGTTTTGGATAGAATTGATGCGTTGATTTCTGTTTTGCCGATGGCAATATTAATTGAAATTTTGGTTGAGATAACAAGCAAATCATGAAGCAAACAATCACTATTTTAGGATCAACCGGTTCTATTGGGGTGTCCACTTTAGATGTAATTTCCCGGCATTCAGATCGCTACCAAGTAGTTGCCTTGACCGCGCACAGTCGCGTGAATGAGCTTGCCAAACAGTGTGTGCAATTTAAGCCCAAGTTTGCCGTTGTTGGCAGCGTTGACGCGGCTGACGCATTGAAGGCCATATTGGCGCCTTATGACCTGAATATCAACGTGTTATTTGGTGAAGCTGCATTGTGCGATGTGGCGCGTGAATGCGATGTGGTGATGGCCGCGATTGTTGGTGCGGCTGGGTTGGCGCCAACCATGGCGGCAGCAAAGGCTGGCAAAAAAGTGCTGTTGGCGAATAAAGAAGCGCTGGTAATGTCCGGGCAATTATTCATGGATGCCGTGCGGGAAAATGGCGCAACCCTGTTGCCTATCGACAGCGAACACAACGCTATTTTTCAGTGCCTGCCGCATGATTTTAATCTTGACTCTGCCCAGCAGGGCATTGCAAAAATTTTGTTGACCGCATCAGGCGGACCTTTTTTACATAGACCGATTAATACCTTACACGATGTTACTCCCGAGCAGGCTATTGCTCATCCGAATTGGGTGATGGGCAAGAAAATTTCGATAGACTCAGCCACCATGATGAATAAGGGGCTGGAAGTCATAGAGGCACACTGGTTATTTGCTGTGCCGGTTGACCAAATTGAAGTGGTTATACATCCTCAAAGTGTGATTCACTCAATGGTCTCGTACGTTGATGGTTCCATGTTGGCGCAATTGGGTAATCCAGATATGCGTACGCCAATTGCTTATGGATTAGCTTACCCAGAGCGGATAACGTCCGGTGTGCCCCAGCTCGATATCACAAAAATTGCTCAACTTCAATTTGAAAAGCCTGACTTTTCCAGATTCCCTTGTTTAGCGATTGCGTTCGATGCCTTACGTGCTGGTGATACTGCACCAGCCATAATGAACGCGGCCAATGAAGTTGCTGTCCAAGCGTTTCTCGATAAAAAAATTGGCTTTTTGATGATCCCAGAATTAATTACCAGTGTCATGAATAAAATTGCGAATAGCCCAGTGATCGATTTAGATGGTGTGATGGAGCAAGACGCATTGGCGCGTGAAGCAGCTATGCACTTTATTGCATCGTATTGATATGAGTTTCATTCATACGGCGCTAGCCTTCCTCTTTGCTCTTTGCACATTAATTGTGTTTCATGAATTGGGACATTATTGGGTCGCACGACTTTGTAATGTCAAAGTGCTGCGGTTCTCGCTTGGAATGGGCAAGGTTTTGTTTTCTCGTCGGTTTGGCCCAGACCAGACCGAATGGGTGATTTCGGCGCTACCGCTGGGCGGTTACGTCAAAATGCTGGACTCGCGTGAACAAGAACTGGGCGAAATTGCCCCGGCTGATTTGGCCCGGGAATTTACCCGTCAATCAGTTTGGAAACGCATTGCTATTGTCGCCGCTGGCCCTTTGGCTAACTTTATCCTGGCGATTTTTTTGTTTTCAATTCTGTACATGGTGGGTATGCCCGAGCCCATTGCCAAGTTACGCCATCCAGCACCATCCACCCAGGCTTATCAGGCAGGAATACGCGGTGATGAGCTAGTTACTGCGGTAAATAGTAAGCCGATACAGTTTTGGTCTGAATTACGCTGGGAATTGCTGCAACAAGCGGTAGATAAGCAGGCGGCCACATTAACGCTGGTTTCGGACGGATCAACCCGTCAAGTGACATTAAGCTTAGACGGCTTATCACCGCAAGATTTAGAAACGGATTTTTTGAGTGCGTTAGGATTGAGTTTAGCGCTCTCCAAGGCGCAATTAGGTCAGGTGGTGCCAGATGGCCCAGCAATGCGCGCAGGCCTTCAAAAAGACGATATTGTTACTGAGATTGACGGCAAAGTGATTTTTGATAGTTTGGATTTAATCGAAACGGTTCGAGCCTCCCCGAATAAATTACTTCAACTCAAGGTCAGCAGATCTGGCGCCATACTCGAGTTCACAGCCACTCCCGAGGCAGTCACCGTGAATGGGCAGCTAATTGGCAAGCTGAATGTGGAAGTTCGCTCTACACCCGAGGTGCTTGATCATCAGGAATCACTCTTCGCTGCGATTCAAAAAGCCTCCCAGCGTACTTGGAGCACCAGTGTTTTGACCTTGAAAATGATAGGGAAAATGGTGCTTGGCGAAGTTTCGCTTAAAAATATTACCGGACCGCTGACCATTGCCGATTATGCCGGGCAGACTGCCAAAATTGGCTGGATCAGCTACGTAAATTTCCTAGCTTTCATTAGTATTAGCCTCGGAGTGATGAATTTACTACCCATACCTGTATTAGATGGCGGACATTTGTTGTATTATTCGCTGGAAGTTTTAACTGGACGACCAGTTTCAACACGTTTTTGGGAAATGGCCCAGCGGGCTGGACTAGCTATTTTGATGATATTAATGTTTGTCGCCTTCTTTAACGATATTGTGAGATTGCTGCCAACCTAGTTTCAACTAAGTTTCAAAATAGCGCCAGCCTATTGCCGACGTTGTCATATTTTTTGCTTTACTTAATAAGAATACTGTTAAAGAACTCATTGCCAATGAAATTACATTCTGCGTATTTTCCCCTGCCTAATTTCCCGCGTCGTTTGGTTGCTATTGCCGCTTTTGCACTAAGCAGTGGTTCTGCTTTGGCTATTCAGCCATTTGTAGTCAAAGATATTCGTGTTGAGGGTGCTCAAAGAACCGAGGCCGGTACCATTTTTAGTTATCTGCCAGTTCGGGTAGGAGATACCTTTACAGATGAAAAAAGTATTGCAGCGATTAAATCACTGTACGCAACCGGATTTTTTAAAGACGTTCAAATTGAAGCGCAAGGCAATGTTTTAGTCATTGTGCTGGAAGAGCGTCCGTCGGTTGGGTTGGTTGAGTTTACCGGGATGAAAGAGTTTGAAAAAGACGTATTGATTAAAGCGTTAAAAGAAATTGGCGTTGGTGAGGGCCGTATTTTTGATAAAGCTTCGGTTGATCGTGCCGAGCAAGAGTTGAAGCGCCAGTATTTATCACGCGGTTTGTATGGCGTGCAAGTCACTACCACGGTTACGCCAATTGAGCGGAATCGCGTCAATATTAATTTTGTGGTGGATGAGGGTGAAGTTGCCCGGATTAAAAAAATTAGTTTTATCGGTAACAAAGCGTTTAGCGATAAAGAATTGCAAGACAATATTGCCCTGCGTACTCCTGGTTGGTTTACCTGGTATAGCAAGGCTGATCAATATTCAAAACAAAAACTCTCTGGCGATTTAGAGTCATTAAAATCGTTTTATCAAAATCGTGGTTATATCGAGATGAATGTGGATTCGACGCAGATATCGATTACCCCTGATAAAAAAGATATTTATATAACAATTAATTTAACTGAGGGTGAGCAATACACCGTCACCGATATCCGACTAGAAGGCGAAACTTTTGGACGTGATGCAGAATTTAAATCATTGCTCACCTTAAAATCTGGCGAAACCTATTCTGCAGCGAAATTGACTGAAAGTACCAAGAAGATTACTGATCGCATGGGTAATTTCGGTTATGCATTTGCGAATGTGAATGCTAACCCTGACGTGGACAGAGAAAAGAAAGAAGTTGCATTTACGATCTTCTTGGATCCTGGTAAGCGCGTCTATGTACGTAAAATTGGTTTCGCTGGTAATACCACCACGCGTGACGAAGTTATTCGACGCGAATTCCGGCAATTTGAAGGTTCGTGGTACGACGGCCAAAAAATCAAATTGTCACGCGACCGCGTTGATAGATTGGGTTATTTTAAAGAAGTCACTATTGAAACCCCTGAAGTGGCAGGCAGCACGGATCAAATTGACGTTAATTTGAATGTGGTTGAAAATCCGACTGGTAACTTCACCTTGGGTGCTGGTTACTCACAAGCTGAGCATTTCACAATTTCCGGCGGTTTATCAAAAAGCAATGCCTTTGGTAGCGGTGACACGATAGGTATTAGCGTTAATACCAGCCAAATTAACCGTACAGTGGCTTTGTCGCGCTATGAGCCGTATTTAACGGATGACGGCATTAGCCGCAGTGAGGAAGTGTATCTGCGTACCAATACTGCACCGATCGGCAGTTTCGGTGGCTATAACGTGCGAACCATCGGTTCTGATGTGAAGTTTGGTGTGCCGTTTACTGAGCTTGATACCATTTATTTTGGTTTGGGTGTTGAAAACACTAAAGTAGAAACCAAGACAGGTAGCCCTTATCGTTATCAAAAATATGTGACTGATTACGGTAATGGTCAAATTTTCTATGTGCCAGAAAACCCTATTACTGGTGCTCCATCGTATATTGATGAGGTGCCAGGAGTTGCAAAAACATTCGCTTTCCCAATGACCATGGCTTGGCAACGTGATAGTCGTGACAGTGCTTTAACACCAAGTATTGGTAGTTACCAACGCGCTAATTTGGAAGTGGCATTGTTGGGCGATATGAAATACATGCGAACTGTTTATCAACGGCAATATTTCCAGCCATTTTTTAGCAATTTCGCCACCTTGGCATTAAATGGTGAGATTGATTACGGACGTGGTTTTAACGGGAATCCTTTCCCTATCTTTAAAAACTGGTATGCGGGCGGTATCGGTTCTGTGCGTGGCTTTGAAACATCTTCTTTGGGTAGTAAAGATCCTGTTACCGGTGACTCAACCGGTGGTGCATCGCGTTTGATTTTAAATGCTGAATTACAATTCCCATTCCCAGGATCAGCCAATGACCGTTCCTTGCGTTGGTTCGTGTTTAGCGATGCAGGTAACGTATACGATGAAGGCGCGGCATTTAGAGGCGGTGTAAAAGCTTCCTACGGTATAGGTATTTCTTGGCTTTCACCGATGGGACCGTTGAAGTTGAGTTTGGCTCATGCAATTAATGCAACAGATCTTGATAGGAAAAAACCATTTGATTTCCAAATTGGTGGTGGCTTCTAATTCCATTGAAGTGTTGTTCGTAAATGGCTATTATGTGATGGTTTTGTAAGAAAAATTATTTCAGCGGAGAATTATCTTGAAACACTATGCAATTTCATCTTTATTGCAGTTATTGATGGCTTCTGGCTGCATGTTGGTCGTCGTGAGTGCTACCGCGGACGAAACTAAAATTGGATTCGTGAGTACTGAACGCATTACGCGTGAATCAGAGCCAGCCAAAGCGTCCGAAGCCCGGTTGGAAGCAGAGTTCTCTCAGCGTCGTAAAGATTTGCAGGATTTCACTATCAAAATCAAAGCGATGGCTGAAAAATTAGATAAAGATTCCCCTGTTATTTCTGAATCAGATCGCCTCAAACGGCAACGTGAGTTATCGGATATGGATCAGGATTTTCAGCGTAAGCAACGCGCTTATCGTGAAGACGTGAATCAACGTATTAATGAAGAAACTGTTAAGTTAAATGAGCGCGCCACAAAAGTGATAAAGCAAATTGCTGAAGCTGAAAAATTCGACATCGTCCTGCAAGATAATGTTGTGTATTTCAGTCCACGTATCGACATCACTGACAAAGTGATGAAAGCATTGAGTAAATAATGTCTGGACTTCATCTAAGTGAATTAATTGACCGCTTAGGCGGTCAATTAATTTGTGATACTGATTTAGTGGTGGATAGCATTGCCCCTCTGGAGCACGCACACGCAAACAGCATCACGTTTCTATCTAATCCCAAGTTACGCAATCAAGCCGGTAATACTCTCGCTGCCGCCATCATTATCAAAGCAGCCGATGCTGAGTTTTTGCGATCGCAATTTAAGGGCGCGTTGATTTTAGTTGATAATCCGTACGCGTATTTTGCAAAAACCGCGCAATTATTTGCTGAATTAAAACGGCAGCCCCTAGTGCCCGGCATACATCCTAGTGCCAGCGTTGATCCGACTGCCCGTATTGCTGCCAGTGCGGCGATTGGACCGTTGGTTTGTATTGAAGAAAACGCCGTTATTGGCGAGCATGTGCAAATTGATGCCGGCTGTTTTATTGGTCACGGCGCACAGATTGGCGCGCACAGTCATTTTCACGCTAACGTCACCTGGCACCATGAATGCCGTATCGGGCAACGTGCCATTATTTATTCTGGTGCGGTGATCGGCGGTGAAGGGTTTGGATTCGCGAATGAAGCTGGGCGCTGGTTGAAGATTCCCCAAACGGGTGGCGTAGCGATAGGTGATGACGTTGAGATTGGTGCGAATACCTGCATAGATCGCGGCGCCTTAACTGACACGATCATCGAAGACGGCGTTAAGTTAGATAATCAAATTCAAATCGGCCACAACTGCCATATCGGCGCACACACGGCCATGGCTGGTTGCGTTGGTGTTGCCGGTAGCGCCAAAATTGGCAGTCATTGTACTTTTGGTGGTGCTGCAATGGTGTTGGGGCATTTAACCATTGCTGACAATGTGCATATTTCTTCGGGAAGTATGGTGTCAAGATCCATCTTGGAAGCAGGTCAATATACCGGTTTTTATCCTTTGGCAAAAAATGCCGATTGGGAAAAATCTGCTGCAATCGTTCGTAATTTAGATAGCCTGCGCGACAAAGTACGCGCCATGGAAAAAACAATTCAATCGCTCACTAGCGCTCAAAATGGAAAAAAAGATGAATAGCTTAGACATTAATCAGATCAAAGAATACTTGCCGCACCGTTACCCAATGTTACTGGTTGACCGGGTACTGAATTGGGAATCAGGCAAGACTATTACCGCGATTAAAAACGTGACTGCCAATGAAGAATTTTTCAACGGCCATTTCCCGAATAAACCGGTGATGCCTGGTGTATTAATGATTGAAGCAATGGCACAGGCCGCTGCTTTATTATCGTTTCTAACCATGGGGCAAAAACCCGATGAAAATACCTTAGTGTATTTTTTAGGAATTGATAATGCACGCTTTAAACGGCCAGTTGAGCCGGGTGATCAGTTGAAATTAGAGGTTGAAATTGTCAAGGTTGCGCGTGGTATCTGGAAATACAAAGCAACTGCCTCAGTGGATGGTCAGTTAGCCGTGGAAGCTGATTTGATGTGCACTTTACGCACAGTAGAAAGTTCAGCCGCTAAGCCAGCCCCTGTGGTGCCAGATTAATCAGGAGCGTGAGCATGAGTAAAATCCATTCGACAGCGATTATTGCTAAAGAAGCGTGTTTGGATAGTTCGGTCGAAGTAGGTGCTTACAGCATCATCGGCCCACATGTGCAGATTGCTGCCGGGACTAAAATCGGCCCGCATGTGGTGCTGGAAGGTCATACGACGATTGGCCGTGACAATACATTTTTTCAATTTTCCTCCATCGGCGCAGCGCCACAAGATAAAAAATATGCAGGTGAGCCGACTCGCCTGGAAATTGGCGACCGTAATACGGTGCGTGAATTTTGTACTTTTAATTTAGGTACGGTGCAAGATGCTGACGTGACTCGGATTGGTCACGACAATTTGATGATGGCGTATGTACACATTGCGCACGATTGCCAAGTTGGGAATAACACTATTTTTGCCAATAATGCCTCTATCGCCGGTCATGTGGAAATTGGTGACTGGGTAATTTTAGGCGGCTTTGCTGGCGTACATCAGTTTTGTAAAATTGGCGCGCATGCCATGTTGGGGATGAATACCAGTCTCACTCAAGACGTGCCTCCGTTTGTAATCTTGTCAGGCAATCCGGCGGCGGTACATGGCTTGAATCTGGAGGGCTTGAAACGGCGCGGTTTCACACGTGAGCAACTTAATGCCATCCGACAGATTTACAAATTATTGTATAAATCTGGTTTAACGTTGGAAGAAGCCAAGTTGGCAATGCAAGCTGCTCTTGCCGAACACCCTGCAGCGCAGCAACAGATTCAGCAAATGCAAACATTCTTAGAGCGCTCTACGCGTGGAATTGTGCGTTGATGAGCGCTAATATTGCGGTTGTTGCGGGTGAAACCTCTGGCGATTTATTAGCTAGTCGTTTGTTATCTGGCTTACGCCCGCAATTGCCGGATGCGCATATGCACGGCATCGGCGGCAAGCACATGGCCGAATACGGTTTTGTGTCGGACTATCCGATGGAAACTTTATCCGTGCGCGGCCTGTTTGAAGTGCTGATGCATTACCGTGAAATAAAAGCAGTCCAGACAAATTTAAGTACACAATTATTGGCTGAGCGGCCAGATGTATTTATCGGAGTTGATGCGCCTGATTTTAATTTTACGGTGGAACAGCGCCTTAAAGAAGCAGGTATTCCCACGGTACATTTTATTGGCCCGTCAATTTGGGCTTGGCGTGCAGGGCGGATTAAAAAAATCATTAAATCGGTGTCGCATATGCTGGTGATTTTTCCGTTTGAATCGGAAATCTACCAAGCTGCCAATATCCCTGTTACCTATGTCGGTCATCCGTTAGCTGAAGTTTTGCCGCTTGAGCCAGATATGATGGCCGCACGTAAAGAACTTGGATTGCCACTCGACGCGAATGTGGTGACGATTATGCCGGGCAGCCGGTTATCGGAAATTAATTACAATACTGCGGCCTTTATTGGCGCTGCAAAATTGCTGGCCGAGCGTGATCCATCGATTCGCTTTGTGGTGCCTATGGCGGGTTCTAAACAGCGCGATGCGTATATTCAACAAGTGGTTCAGGCTAAGTTAATGGATGTGCCGGTGCTGTTAATTGATGGCCGTTCACACACGGCGATTACTGCTGCAAATAGTGTCTTGGTGGCGTCTGGCACGGCAACGCTGGAAGTGGCTTTGTTGAAAAAGCCGATGGTGATTGCGTATAAGCAGATATGGGCTAGTTGGCAAATTATGCGGCATATGGGGTATCAGCCGTGGGTCGGTTTGCCGAATATTTTGGCGCGGGAGTTTTTGGTGCCGGAATTTTTGCAGGATGCGGCTACGCCGTTGGCATTGGCTGATGCGCTTTGGAAGCAATTGCATGATGATAAATTGGTGACGCGCTTGAAGCAGCGGTTTTTGGAGATGCATCATAGTTTGTTGCGGGATAGTGCGAGGGAAAGTGCGCAGGCTATTCTGCAGGTTATTAATAAGTAGGCAGGTAGGGTGGGCACGGTTTTGTGCCCACGCGTTACGGTTGATCAACAACTATTCTGGTTTTGTTTGCTGGTTGAATATTGATTGGCGCTAGATTTATTTTGGATTGCTGGTCGGGGGTAGCCCGACAGCTACTTACCTTTTTTGCTTCGCCAAAAAAGTGTAAGCCAAAAAAGGCGACCACGCTATTTCGGAAACCCCGATTTTTCACAGGGAAAATGGGAAAAGTTCGAAACTCGCCTGCGGCTCAGACAACGAACCTTTCTTATCCATTTTCCCTGTGAAAAACCGGCCGAACTAGAAGTGGGGGTAGGTCAAAAGCAACGTCAAAACCAACTTCAACACATACATATTTCAACCAGTGCAGTATTTCACATCAGTTAATCACTACCTCAATTTTTAGGCTCATTCCCATGTTTATCGATTCCCACTGCCATCTTGATTTCCCCGAACTATCTGCTCGCCTGCCTGAGATTTTAGCGACGATGGAAGCTAATCAGGTGGGGCGTGCTTTGTGTGTAGCGGTGGATTTGCCGGATTTTCCGCGGGTGTTGAATCTGGCTGAAACTTATCCGCACTTATACGCTTCGGTTGGCGTGCATCCTGATTATGTTGATACGCCGGAACCAACGGTGGAACAATTGGTGACTTTATCAAATCATCCTAAAGTTATCGCGATTGGTGAAACCGGGCTGGATTATTTCCGATTAACAGGTGACTTGGAATGGCAGCGTAATCGGTTTCGTACCCATATCGAAGCCTCTCGCATTACTGGAAAACCGTTGATTATTCATACCCGTGCGTCGGCTGAAGACACGATTAAGATCATGCGTGAATCTGGTGCCGGAATAGAGCAGGGCGGGGCGGGTGGTGTGATGCATTGTTTTACGGAAACCTTAGACGTGGCTCTGGCGGCAGTTGATATGGGGTTTTATATTTCCTTCTCGGGGATTTTGACTTTTAAAAGTGCCAAGCAAATTCAGGAAGTGGCAAAGGCATTGCCATTAGAACGGATTTTAATTGAGACCGATTCGCCGTATTTAGCACCAATACCGCATCGCGGAAAAATGAATGAGCCGGGTTGGGTTAAACATGTGGCCGAGTATTTGGCGGATTTAAAACAGATCCCGCTGGCGCAAGTTGAGCAGCAAACTACCGAGAATTTTTTTACACTGTTTAAGCATGCAGCATGATGAACAAAATTCTGCGCCGCTTACTTGTTAGCCTGTTGTTGCTAATCACATTCCAGCCCTTGTTGGCGCTGGCCAGCGACCAGGACGATTTTTTAAAAGCAGCTGAATTTGATTATGTCAGCGATTTGAGTAAGTTCATCGCGCGCGGGGTTGATCCGAATTGTCATGAGCCGATGCGGGGCGAAACCGCCTTGATCTTGGCAGTACGAGAAAACTCGCTCAGAGCCATTGATTTTTTGGTGCAAGCGCCAGGCATAAATTTGGATGCCACCGCAAATAACGGCAATACTGCCTTAATGATGGCGGCTTACCTTGGTAATCAGCATGCGGTAGAAACACTGATTGCACACGGTGCTCAAGTTAACAAAACCGGCTGGACTCCGTTGCATTACGCCGCTACGGCCGGTAATGACGTCATCGTCACTATTCTCTTGCAGCACGACGCAGATATTGACGCTGCCGCGCCCAATGGATTAACGTCATTGATGATGGCAGTACGTGCTAACAAAACCCGCACAGTTAAATTGTTGCTGGATAACGGTGCCGATCCATTACTTAGCAATGCGTTGAGCGTGAGCGCTCTTGATATGGCTAAAAAACTGGAATTTAGAGGAATGGTTGAGTTGCTGGAAACTGGCGTTAAAAAATCCAATCGTTAACTCTAAAAATGCCATTAATGTAATTACATACTGCAGTACCAGAACTCCATTCGTTTAATTAGTTGACTCTTCAAATAAAAATTGCCTCAAGCCAATTTTTGCCAAATAATCGTTGTGATGATGCTACAAAAAAGTCATTAGACAAAACATACTACAGTTATTCGTGCCATTTTTGACACTTTGTTTCCTCCCCGGCAACAAAGTCAGCTAGTATCTTTTTACTCAATTGCTGCACGGCACATTCATTTTTTTCATTATTACCAGCTCGCGCAGTGTATTGAGAGGCACTATGTCCGTCAGGCCAGTGGTAGCTATTAACGACTTGAAAGGGCATATTTTTTATTTGGAAAATAAATGGGGAGTTAGTATCGTGTCAAATCGAATAACTGCTAAAGCAGAAAATAAAGTAATTTCCTTATTGCCGAAAGCGGCAATAAGTTTGGCAATGTTAGCCATATCGTTTTCGGCGCATGCCACTTTGGGTGAGCAAGCCGCCAGTGTTACCGCGGATCAGTCCGCACTGCATGCCACCATGACCGCTACTGTCGGCACAAGCTATACCGACTATGCGCTCACACTGCCTAAGGGCTTGGTGGTGCATGAATTGGTAAATCCGGCCGGTCGGGTATTTGAAGTGACTTGGAGCGGGCGTGGTCAGCGTCCCGATATGGCACAGCTACTCGGCACTTATGTCACGCGTTTTACTCGTCAGACTCAAGCAGGTCAGGTAACAGGAAAACCGACAGATCGACACATGGATCGGGTTGAATCCGATCTGGTTATTCACTCAGCTGTGCGTAATCGTTTCTTTTCTGGTACGGCACATATTCCCGGCATGATTCCTGACACAATGTCCGGCCCTGTTAAAGTTAATGTTGAGGTGAACCAATGAAAAATACACGCAATCTCACCAAGCTTTTTTTTGCCGCAGTTGTCTTACTTGGCTGCATGAATACATCTTGGGCGCAGTCGACGGCAATGGGTTGCGGCACAGTAACCTCAACCGGTACCGGTAACACAACGCCATTAGTTATTGACGGTTTTCCTTGCGCCGCTGGCGGTACTGCCGGTGCAGTGAATGCAGCGATGGAACCGTATGTCAGTGTCAAAATTTGCGCGCCTGGTAGCACAACCAATTGCCAAATCATCGACCATGTAATTGTTGATACCGGTTCAACCGGTTTGCGGATTGCAGCGACGGCCTTGTCGTCCAAACTGCAACCTGGCGTCTCCGGCGGTTTGCCTTTAGTTGCCGGATCTAGTTCAGGCACAAAACTGACTGAGTGCGAAACCTATGTGGATTCTTACGTGTATGGCCCAGTTGTGAATGCCGATGTGTATATTGCCGGTGAACTGGTGAAAAGCACCACGATGCAAGTGTTTGGCAGTTCCAGCTATACCGTCCCTAAAACCTGCAGCAGCCAAGGTGGTACACAGACTGACACAACGCAAAGCTTCGGTGGTAATGGTTTGATCGGTGTGAGTTTTGATTTGGCTGACAACTATCCGCTGTATTTCAATTGTAAAACTGCCACCGGCAGTAGCTGTTCTGCGAACACGGCTTATGCAGGTATGCCAAGTACGGTCAGCCAGTTTGCTACCGACAACAACGGCGTGGTATTGAGTCTTCCAGCGGTCGGTGCCAGCGGTTCTACAACGGCCGTGGTCGGTACGTTGATGTTTGGTGTGAGTACCCAAAGCAATAATGTTCCGGCAGCAGCGACTTTACCGATCGTGAATTTGGGCGGTAATACATCGCTTAGCGGTACTTTCAACACAGAGGTCGGTGGTACTTGGTATTCGGCTTATATTGATAGCGGCACTGATGTAATTTATTTCAATGACACGGCTAACAAGAACCTGAAAGCATGCCCGACCTCAGGTAATTTTGATGGCTGGTATTGCCCGACAACCGTACAAAGTGTGCCGTTTAGTATGGCAAATACCGGTTCAACTACAGCCAAAGGTACGTTGACATACTCTGTCGCGAATGCCAGCGTTATTGCTGGTAGTAAAGTCATTGCTTATAACAATGTGGCAGGATCAGACGGCAGCTCAGCAACGACTAACTCGTCGGTTGGCTTTGGTCTGTCGACATTTTTAGGTCACAACATGTATATCCTGTTTAACGGAATGACTGCACCAGGCACCGGCTTGGGCGGCAATTCAAGCACGACTGTTACAGGCCCGATCAACGGTATCGATTAATTTCGATTTGCCGTATTTCAACCCAAAGCCAGCGCAGTGCACTTGCTGGTTTTGGGGGAGTTTCATCAAGATACGAGCAAAAGGGGGGGGGGGCAGGTCAAGCATTGTAATATTTATAATGTTTGTGTTATCTTCCTGTAATGGCTAGACCACTCCGATTAGAATTTGCAGGCGCTCTGTATCACGTGACTTCACGTGGGGATCGGCGTGAGGATATCTTTTGGGATGATGCAGATAGGGAGGAGTGGCTAGCAGTGTTGGCAATGGCGTGTAATCGGTTTAATTGGGTGGTGCATTCCTATTGCCACATGACGAATCATTATCATTTGTTGATCGAAACTGTCGAAGGCAATTTATCTGCTGGTATGCGTCAGTTGAATGGCGTTTATACACAAAAATTTAACCGCCATCATCAACAAGTAGGACATTTATTTCAAGGTCGGAATAAGGCAATATTGGTACAAAAAGAAGCGCATCTATTAGAGCTATCGCGCTATGTTGTCTTGAATCCAGTGCGGGCTTGTATGGTAGAAACGCCAGAAGAATGGCCTTGGAGTAGCTATGTTGCTTGCGTGAGTGATGAATTCGCACCACCTTGGTTGGACACGGATTGGCTGCTGACTCAATTTGGAACGCAACGCAAACGGGCATGTCGGGCATTTCAACGGTTTGTGCTGCAAGGCAAAGGGTTAGCGTCGCCGTTGCTAGCGACCCGGCATCAATTGTTGTTGGGTGACGATGATTTTATAGCGCAGCATCAAACCGATATAAAACAAGAAAATTTAAGAGAGATGTCGACCGCACATCGCCGAACGCTGGCATTAACACTAAACGAATACCAAAAAAATACACAAGTAGAAATGAATCCATAGCAAGAGCTTACAAGTCGGGCGCTTATACGATGGCACAAATAGCGGATTATTTTGGAGTGCATTACATGAAGGTGAGCCGAGCATTGCGAGCATTTGAGGATGGGAAGTTTTGAAAAATGTATTAATAGACCTGACCCCTTTGAGTGACCTTGGTTAAATTCTACATTGCATGGTAATAGCTGACGTATAAGGCATAAAAAGCGCAATCTATTTATGGATTGCGCTTTTTTTATTCAATAACTTCTCAATTGCTTTATACCGAGCTCCCCAATCGTAGCCATATTGAGCGTTATTGCTACTCATTAATAAATAATTAATATAATAGAAATAAAAATTAATATGCATTATTATCAATATCGCTTCAGCACGAATCACTCACCAGTAGCAATCAATCTAAGTCAGCGCCTCTTGTTGGAGCACTCTTACATAAGTTCCTATTAATTTAATAAGGAGTTGTTATGAACAAGATTAGTCTTCTATTAATTGCTATAACCTTAGGCATTAACTACCACAGCACTCAGGCTCAAACCAGCCCAGACGCATTGCTAGATCTATCGAAAGATATCTCAATTGAACCCGGCGAAATCCCCGGGTTTTTTTCCAGCCCACCTGGCGTCAATATGGTAAAAAATGCCGTCAAAAATCGCGACGGATCCAAAACGATTAAAGCAGGTCAGCAGGTACCAGAGGCCAATGATCTAAATCGAAAAGTATGTGAAAGTATGGGAATGAAAGATATTACCAATGAGAATGATTTTACATTGGGGGCTGGCGCAGCCTACGGCGGAGTTTGCTTCAGCACAGAGCCTCCTCGCAACCGATCCACCAGAGTGCAAGCTATTCCAGGTAAGGGGACTGGGCGCGTATTTATACCTATTCCAGAAAACGATCTAAATAAACCACAAGCACCTATGCCATATTCTACCAGGGCACCTATGCAAATAATTCCATATGCGACCACAGGATCATCAACATTTAATCAAATGTATTATGCACATTCTCTTGTTTAACGGAATGACTGCACCAGGCACCGGCTTGGGCGGCAATTCAAGCACGACTGTTACAGGCCCGATCAACGGTATCGATTAATTTCGATTTGCCGTATTTCAACCCAAAGCCAGCGCAGAGTACGTGCTGGTTTTGGGGAGTTTTATCAAGATACTAAATGATGTATCAATCCAACTATAAGTGAACCTGGGTTTTAACCGGCATCACTATTGGTATGAGCAGTGTGACCGTTGTCAGCCTTCAGTTCATCCAGTGTCTTATAAGCGTCGGTGATTTTTTCCTCAATGAATTCGAGCCGTTCCGTCGCATGACAAAACCCTGCCCGGAATAATATGGGTGTAATACGTTTATTGGAAAAATCTGTCAGAGCAAGATGATCGAGCACTTCAAAAATGGCCGAAAGATCGCTGACGATGTCACGCGCCTGGGTATAGGCGTCAATCGTGTCGACGGCGAGGTGGGTAATAAGTGGTGGGTGTTGTTGCGTGTGTATCTGATCGGTGCTGGTCATGGTGCGCTCCTTCCAGTTCGGTTTGAACGCCACCCGCTATTAAACGGGTGGGCGGCAAATAGCGGGTTGAGAGACTGGCACTTACTATCAAATCCAGCAGCCCGAAGGCTCCTGCTACCACCGCCGTGTGTCAAGAACGCGAAAGCCGAAGTACTGGCTGAAGCGATGCTTTATTGAAGATGAGGGCCGACCCCTCGTGATCGGCGTGCAGGCGCAGGTCACAAACCACCTCAAGCTGCGAGGGTAAAGAGCCCTGGTGGTGAGCGTTGAGGCTAAAAGGCGGAGTTAACTCCGTCAGGTAGGAATCGAAGAGACGAACGCAAGTGAACCATTGTTGAAGCGTCGTAAAAGCATAGAGAAGTCGTCGAAATCGTGGAGTGGTGGTGTCTGCGGGATAAGCTCAAGGGAAACCTGATTACTGCTTGAGCGGCGACCGGCGTAGAGATGGCGTGAATTCGATTCAGGCTTCGATAAGGAACTTGAGAACCTGTCGTGCCGATGCCAAGGGAGACTTTCAAGTGGGTAGCCCCCACGAGGAACAGAGTACCGAAGCGGCGCACAGGGGCAGAAGTGCTCGTAGTAGGGATGAAGGCGCTGTAATGGCGCTGGACCAAAGGGGCACTGTCGTTCAGCCTGATTCAGGCGAACAACTTATAAGAGGATGATTCGCATGAAACAGGTAAAGCCATTTGTGATTTCCAAACGGGAAGTCTGGCAAGCGTACAAACAAGTCAAAGCCAATCGCGGCGCGGCAGGCGTGGACGGCGAGACGATCGACCAGTTTGAACAGGATCTGAGTAAGAACCTGTACCGGCTGTGGAATCGACTTTCGTCTGGCAGTTACCTACCGCGTCCGGTACGTCGGGTGGAGATTCCGAAGAGCGATGGCAAGACGCGACCGTTAGGCATTCCCACGGTAGCCGATCGCATCGCGCAAATGGTGGTCAAGAACATCTTGGAGCCGCAGTTGGAGCCGATATTTCATCGCAACTCCTACGGCTATCGACCCAACCGTTCGGCTCATGAGGCCGTTGGCTGTGTCCGGCAGCGATGCCGAAACATAGACTGGGTGGTGGACTTGGACATCAAAGGATTCTTCGACAATATCGACCATGAGCTATTGATGAGGGCGGTACGTAAGCACACCGACTGTCGCTGGGTGTTGTTGTACATCGAAAGATGGCTGACAGCGCCAGTGCAAATGCCGGATGGCTCATTGGTGACCAACACGGGAAAAGGCACGCCGCAAGGCGGAGTCATCAGCCCGTTGCTGGCCAACCTGTTTCTGCATTACGCTTTCGATCGGTGGATGGATAAACACTTTCCAGATCTACCGTTTGCACGGTATGCAGATGATGTCATCTGTCATTGCTTCAGCAAGACGCAAGCCAACATGCTGCGGCGGGCGGTACAGAAGCGGCTGGCCGAGTGCAAGCTGGAACTGCATCCGGACAAGACCAAGATCGTGTACTGCAAGGACGAAGCACGACGAGGTCGGCATCCGGTCTACAAATTCGATTTCCTCGGTTTCGAGTTTCGGCCCCGTTGGGTTCGTAACCGTCAACGAGGAACGATATTTGCCCGGTTCACGCCGGCAGTCAGTCCGAAAGCATGTAAAACCATGCGGCAGACGATCCGAAGTTGGCGGCTGCATCTGCAGACGGGATCCAGTCTGGATGAAGTGGTCCAACGAATACGCCCGATTCTCAACGGGTGGATTCAGTACTACGGGCGCTTCAACCGGGGCTTGCTCATCAACGCACTAGCGACGATCAATCTGTATCTGGTGCGGTGGGCAATGCGGAAATACAAACGATTGCGGTATAGCTATGCCAAGGGGTGGCAATGGATGATGCGGCTGTGTGCCCGTCAGCCTGATCTACTTCCGATATGGCTGCCGAGTCAGGGCTGAGCGACAAGAGCCGGATGAATCGAGAGGTTCACGTCCGGTTCTGTGAGAGCCTGAGGGGGAGGCTCCCTTGGGCGACTCGATCAATGAAGAGACGTGATAGTACACGCACGTAAAAAAACGGCTTCACGCCGTTCATGCGGATAGTAAGTAGAGCAGGCTCTCAAACCTGCTTCCCCTTTTTCTCAGGGAAGCCTGAAGTATCAGGTAATGCGGTGTATAGAGTCAAGCATTTTTGATAATTAAAAAACAAACTCGGTCATACGTTTTCAGCCAGTAATTTGATTGCGGTCAGTGATCGGTTTAATGCGTTGCGCTGTATTATTTAATTAAATTTTTAAATGCCGTCATTGGTTATTTGGGGAATTGGTTACGGCGAACCTATGTGCGTCACCGTACAGAGTTTATTGTGCATCGGTGTAACATGAGTTCAACATAAGCGATTAGCCAATTGCTTGGTATTCAGCTAAGAAATTACCCACTCTATCATTCGATAGGTATGCAGATTAACAAATCAAAAAACCGTGTTGTCGCATTCTGCGGCTTGAAAGGATCTACCATGCATAAAATCATTATTCAATTGACTCTTGCTGCGGCTTTGGTTACCCCGTTTATTGCTCAGGCAGATGTCTCACTTTCAATTAACATTGCACCTCCTGCGTTGCCGATTTATGCGCAACCGGCAATTCCTGGTGATGGCTATTTATGGACGCCAGGCTATTGGTCATGGAATGATGCAGATGCCGATTATTACTGGGTGCCGGGAACCTGGGTTGTCGCACCATTTGTCGGGGCTTTATGGACGCCGGGTTATTGGGGCTGGGCTAATGGCGGTTATGCCTGGCATGGCGGTTATTGGGGTACCCATATCGGTTATTACGGCGGTATTAATTATGGTTATGGCTATGTAGGTGTTGGCTATCAAGGCGGGCATTGGAATAATGGCGTGTTCAATTACAACCGCAGTGTTAATAACGTCGGTAATCGCCACATCACCAATATCTACAATTCAAGAGTTGTTAATACGACGGTGAATCGGGTTAGTTATAACGGTGGACAAGGTGGTGTTCGGTTGCAGCCGACCAAGGCTGAAGAAGTCATTGCCGGCATGCCGCATAAAGTGCAAACTCCATTGCAAACACAGCATGAATCCGCTGCACGTGGCAATCAAGTTCAGCGTGCTTCAGTTAATCATGGCGTGCCAAAGGTCGCTGCGACACCAGAGCCGAACGCATTCAATGCGCCAAATGTGGTTGCTGCAAGGGTGGCACAAGCTGCGTCATCGCATCATTCGCCTGCCGGGAATGCACAACATCCGCAAGCCCGGGCACCGAAACATGAGGAGCAGCAGGCATCACATTCAGAACCGCATCCAGCGCAGCATTCAGCACCACATGAGGGTAATCAGCATGAGGAAGAGCATCGTTAAAATAGTGCGCCTTAACGCTGCATTGTTCAGCAAGCAGGTGTTCATTTAAGCCACTTAACTTAACGATGTTAATTACCAACTAAGGAATTTCATCATGAAAAATTTTAAACTAGCATCTAGCGTAATTGTCACCGTTTTGTTTTCTACGCTGGCGGCTTGTTCATCCACTCCAACACACGAAAGCACAGGGCAATACGTGGATGACACGGTCATTACCACCAACGTGAAGGCGGCAATTTTAGGCGAGCCGTCGTTGAAAGTGGCTGAAATTACTGTCAAGACGTACAAGGGAGAAGTTCAGTTGAGCGGTTTTGTGGGTTCTGTCGATAACATACGCACGGCGATTGCCGTAGCGGAAAAAATCGACGGTGTGAAATTGGTTAAGAATGAAATGACGCTGAAGTAATTACGCGTTTTTTTGATGACGATAATGAGGGCAGGGAAAGGTAATTCTGAGCGGCGTATTTTGTAGGCACTGAATTGCTTTTGTCGCTGGAAGCATTCCTTGCAAGGGATGTCGGTGCATGCAACGCGACATCCCTGCTGCTATACCATCATTTACGATGAACTAGTCATTTTTAGCTTGCATGCGCTCAGTAACATCCATCCCTATTCCGCGATAACCGACAAAGCAGCTGTTTGAATCAAAGATCGGTTCACCACTAACTTGCAAGTATTGTGTTTTCCCATCGGGTTGATAGCGTGTATAAATAAAATCGAGAAAAGGCCGGCGCGCCGCAATATTGGCGTCCAGTTGCGCACGCTCGGAAGCATTCCATTGTCCGGTAAAATTTGTGCTGGTTGAGTCCGCCGATCCAAGCATCTCTTGAGCATCAATCCCTAGCATTTCAAATACCGGGCCATACACTTTGGTAAACTTTCCGGCTTGATCCTGTTCCCAATACCAATCTGAAGAAAGTTCGGTAAAACTCTTGAAACGGGCTTCGCTCTCGCGCAGTTCAGCCGTGCGTGCTTGTACTTCGGCTTCCAGTTCCTTGTTGTAGTTGGCTAGTTTTCTGTATAACAAGCGCACTTCCAGCATGTTATGTATGCGGGTTTGCACCTCAAGCAAGTCAAATGGTTTGCTGACGAAGTCTTTGGCACCCGCTTGTAAGGCGCGTAATTTGTGTGCCGGTTGGGCGGTGATGACCAAGACGGGAAAATAGCCATCGGCCTCAATTTCCGACAAACCCTGCATAACCTCGAAGCCATCCATGGTGGGCATTTGCAAATCGAGCAAGATCAAATCGTAGCGATGTTCTGCATGCAAAGCGCATACCTGACGCGGATCTGTGGTGGACGTAACCTGTGTGTAGCCCACATTTTTCAACATGTTCTCCAGTAACAGGACATTCGCTTCCTGATCATCCACAATCAAGATGCTGGCATTTAAAAAATCAGATAGTTTAGGCATGACATTCTTTCAGTAAATCGGTCTTGATTGGCATTACTCTATCTTGCTAACTTCATCTCCTACATCATTTTCTGCCGTGTAGCTCACGGCGGTGTTCAATGCTTCCATGAATTCATCAACCTTAATTGGCTTGGTTAAATAGCGGAAGAAGCCTGCTTCCATTCCTTTTTCGATGTCACGCGGTACCGCATTGGCAGACAGTGCGAGAACCGGAATGTGTGCCGTTAATGGATCTTCTCTCAGAATTCTCAAGGCCCCGAAGCCGCTGATGCCCGGCAAATTAATATCCATTAAAATTATGTCGGGCTGGAAGGTGCGCGCCAGTTGAATTCCCAGGTGGCCGTTAATGGCGGTCAGTAACTTCAAGTCGCTGCGGCGCGCAATCAATTGTTCGACCAAGGCCAGATTGGCCGGATTGTCTTCAACATACAGCAAGGTACGGCGGTCAGAATCGGGGTTTTTACTGTTATGTGTTTGCTGGTCGATATTCAGATTGCTGGTCTCGCCGTACATCAGTTCTGGCGCAACGGAGGCTTGTAATTCAACCCAAAAAACACTGCCGATACCAACGCTGCTTTCAACGCCGATTGTGCCGCCCATTAATTCGATCAATTGCTTGGTAACGACTAAACCGATGCCCGTGCCTTCTTCGGTGCTCACTTCTTGTCCCAGTCGGTTAAACGGCTGGAATAGTTGTGTCAACTGATCTGTTGATAAGCCGATGCCGGTGTCTTTTACGCTGATCCGAACCCAGTTTTCTGCACGCAACTCACATTGCACAATGACCCCGCCACCAGGGCGATTGTATTTGATTGCGTTGGACAGCAAATTGATCAAGACTTGCTTAACGCGCGTGCGGTCGGCATGCACATAAAAAGGCGTATCAACGTGCATGAAGGTCATCTGTATGCCGCGACTGTGTGCCTGCGGTTCGATCATGGACTGGCAATCTTGCAGCACATCGGTGAGCGAAATCGATTCTTGCGACATCGTTACTTTGCCCGATTCAACCAACGCCAAATCAAGAATTTCATTAATCAGTCGCAGCAGGTACCAACCGGCTTGCAATATTTGATCTATCGACATCTTCTGAGCCGCAGTTGGCGGTGGTACTTCAGACGCCATTAACTGCGCAAAGCCTAGCACTGCATTCAGTGGTGTGCGTAATTCATGGCTCATGCTGGATAAAAAATCGGATTTGGCCAGGTTGGCTTTTTCTGCGGCGGCCTTAGCGCTCTCCAATTCGACATTGTTTTCTTGCAAGCGATGCTCGAATTGTTTACGGTCAGTGACGTCACGCGCTGCGGCAAATACACCTTGTAAGCGTCGGTCGCGGTCGTAAAACGTCGTCGCGTTATACGAAACTACGGTTTCTTTACCGTCACGCGCATGGGCAGTGAGTTCGTAATTGGTAACCTTGCCTTCACGCAGCACTCGTGTGATGGCCGCTTCGGCACGTTCCGGTTCGGTGAAATAGTTTTTGAAAGGTGCCCCGATCAATTCATCGCGGGTGCAGCCAGTTAATGCTTCCATCTGCTGGTTCACGTCGCTGATAATGCCGCGGTGATCGGTGGTCATTAATGCGTCGATATTTGATTCAATCAGTGAGCGGGTATAGAACTGCTGGTCACGCAAACGCTGGTAGAGCAAAGCCTGTTCCGCTTCAACTTGTTTGCGTGCCGTATTGTCGGTACCGATGAGCAGGTAACCGATGATTTTATCCTCCGCATCACGCAACGCGGTAACGGAAACAATGGCGGGAAAACGGCTGCTATCCTTACGGATGTAAGTCAATTCATAAATGTCTTCAATGCCGCGCGAGGCTTTGAATACCAAGGCTTCAAAGCCCGGTGTGATGCGCGTATCGAACTCCAGACTAAGTGCTTCTGCCCGCAAAATCAACTCATGTGCGTCAGAGATACCCGCTGGCGTGATCTTGTCCACCACGTCAGCCGCTTCGTAACCGAGCATGCGCTCAGCACCGACATTAAAAATTTGTATTACACCGTGGGCATCGGTGGCAATACTGGAGAAATTGGCACTGTTAAAAATAGCATCTTGCAGGCTTCCTGCCTTTAATAGTGCCGGCTGAATTTTGTTTATGGAGCTTGCCGCCTGAGCTTGAATTTCGCGCTGGATACGGGTAAACATCAGGGCCAGAAACACGAGTAATAAAATGACACAAGCGCCGATGAAGAAGCCGACGATTGGGCTGGACAAGCTGTATGCAATGCCGCCAATCAGCAGCAATACCGCTAGCGTTAGTCCGAATCCGATTTCCATCAATTTGTCGATCGGGGTATTTTTCATAGTAAACATAGGTACAGACATAAATGAGCAAACTTCTGGGCGCAGGCCTCGGCCCAAACAAGGTGATATTAGCGTGCCTGTTGTTGGCCTCCGCTGTTATTACTCGATGAAGTTTGACGCTGCCGCACGTCAGATAACAGTCGTGCAAATTCTTTCTTCACAACGCCATAGCATTCGCAAACGTTACGCTCCAACCCAGCCCGATCTGTAACGGTAATGTGTCCACGCCGGTAGCTGATGAAGCCGTAGCTCTGTAGTTTGCCTGCCGCCTCAGTAACTCCTTCACGTCGCACGCCCAACATGCTGGCAATTAATTCCTGGGTCATGGTGAGTTCATTGGTCGGCATGCGATCCAGCGTTAACAGCAGCCAGCGACACAGTTGCTGTTCCACGGAATGATGGCGGTTACAGACGGCTGTTTGCGACATTTGGGTAATCAGCGCTTGGGTATAACGCAGCAATAGTCGCATTACTGCTCCAGCGCGATTGAATTCTTCTAGTAATAGCTGGGACTTAAGGCGATAGCCATAACCGCCAGTTTGTACAATCGCACGGCTGGGCGTGGTATTGCCACCCATGAACAAAGAAACTCCCAATACGCCTTCATTCCCGACCCCGGCAATTTCAGACGAACTGCCGTTTTCCAGCACATAGTGCAGTGAAATGATCGACGTGGTGGGGAAGTAGACATGTTGCAGCTTACCTCCCGACTCATACAATAAGTCACCAAGTTTCATCTGCACTAACTCCAGATGCGGTGAAATACGATCAAACTCGGCATCGAGCAATGCGGCGAGTAATTGATTTTGATTCGGATCATGCAGACTGGGCATGTCAGCTTCCCTATTTTTGTTTTTATGCGTCGCTTTAGGCATGAACAATATAGATGCTCTAAAGCATTTCGTCCGTCAGAGAGTAACACAGCCATACTCTTATAACGGACTGTATTACGCAGGGGCTATTTGGTCTGTGTGCTAACGCACATACATGGCGAAAATTTTCATTCATAGTCGCCTTTAATTTCGCCGTTTTGTTGATTAAACTGGGGAGAGACGACTTTCGAAGGACAGTATGGACAAGTTATTACGTCGGGTTAGATTCTCATTTACGGTGTCGGCGCTGCTAACTTTATTCGTCGGTCTATGCTTAACTATGCTGGTTTTTACCGCAATTCGAAAAGTTGAGTCAGATCAGCAGAAAATTCAATTTCGGCAAAATGCCAATTTGCGCATCTCGGTGATCGAAATTGGACTGCAAGATGCTGTTGAGCAATTAGTGATACTTAATCAATTATTCCGTACTTTCGGCATCATCACCAGAGAACAATTTCACACCTTTACTGCGCCAATTTTGAAGCGTTATCCTGAAATTCAGGCGCTCAGCTATCAGCGCCTGTTGCGACAAACTGACCGGCATAATTTTGAAATGGAAATGCGGCGTCGCAACCCCGACTTCATGTTGACCGAAATCGTGAACGATCAACAACGGCGTGCCTCAATTCGTGACTATTACAACGTCATTGATTATCTGGAACCAAGCATAGGCAATGAGGCCGCATTAGGGCTGGATACGGCTTACAACAATGATCAAACACTGGCTAGGCAGCGTTCCCGCGACACAGGTAATGCGGTTTCTACCGGGTTGATTTCGTTAGCTCAACATAAAGGTTTGCATAGCGGCTTTTTGGTATTAGCACCGGTTTATCTGCAAGGCGTTCCGCTCGACGGTGCAACTGCACGCGAACGCGCTGCGATAGGTGAAACTTCCGCCGTATTTCGCAGTGATCAACTGATCAACACCATACTGCGTTCTGGCGGGGTGGCAGAAGCTACCGGTATGGGGATCAGTATTTATGCCAGTGCGCAGGCTGATCCGCAAAACCTGGCGTTTCAACAGAGTGGACCAAAACCGGTAATGGAGTCTATAAAACTGCCTGTAGGCTGGCTGTTTTACGATAATGCCGAGCCACTTGGTCACACTTTTACGTTGGCAGGAAATGAGTGGCATTTAGAGGTAATTCAAGCATCGACACCGTTCACCGTGTATCACCACGGCGCCTTGTACGTATTGCTGGGCGGCTTGTTATCGAGCGTGCTGGCGGCCGCTTATGTGTACAAATTAGTGCTGCGCATCGCCACGGTTGAACATGAAACCAGCGAGCGTGCCGCAACCTTACAGTTTGCCAATTTGCGCTTATCGGAAGATATTGCATTGAGCCTGCGCACCGAAAAATCGTTACGCTTACGCGAGCGCGTGATTGAGGTTTCCGCTAATGCCATCATCATTTGCAGTGCCAATGCGCCGGACTATCCGATTGAATATGTCAATCCGGCCTTTGAACGTATTACCGGCTACAGCGCCGACGAAGTGCTTGGCCGTAGCCTGGAGTCATTGCAGGGCAATAGCCAGGACCAGCAGAATATTGAAGAGATACGTGCGGCATTACGCGATAAGCGCGAAGGTCACGCATTGTTGCGTAATTATCGTAAAGACGGGACTGGCTACTGGAACGATTTGTTTATCGCGCCGGTGCAAGATGAACATGGTTTGATCAGTCATTTTGTGGTCGCGCAATACGACATTTCGGCTGTCATGAAGTATGAAGCGGAAATGGAGTTTCAAGCCAGTCACGACACATTGACCGGCTTAGCTAACCGTAATTTATTACGCGAACGTCTCACCGAAGCGATTGCCGATGCGGAACGCAGCGGTACGCCGTTATGGGTGGTATTCGTGGATTTAGATCGTTTTAAATTCATCAACGACACACTGGGCCATGAAGCAGGCGATGCTTTACTTAAAGTGCTGGCAATGCGACTGCAATCGGCCACCGGAGAAGCCGATACCGTGGCGCGGCTGGGTGGTGATGAATTTGTGTTGGTGTTCCCTAATCAAACTGAAGATGCGCCGGGTTTAGTCGTATTGCAGCGCATTATGGACTCGGTTGCGCAACCGCTGATGTTGCAAGATCATGAGTTTTATTTAACCTGTAGCATGGGAATAGCCCAATATCCGGGTGACGGCAATACAGCCGAAAGCTTGATCAAACATGCCGATATTGCGATGTATCGTGCCAAAGAAATGGGCCGTAATACGTTTCAATTTTATACGCCGACCATGATCGAACGCACGCTCGACCGCTTAAGCATCGAAACCGATTTGCGTTACGCGCTGGACCGCGATGAATTTGTTATTCAATATCAACCACAAGTCAGTCTAGCTACAGGCCGCATCGTCGGTATGGAAGTCTTGCTGCGATGGGAGCATCCCGTTCTTGGTTTGATTGCGCCAACCCGTTTCATTGGTTTGGCGGAAGAAATGGGCTTAATTGTTCCCATCGGTGCATGGGTGATACGTACTGCCTGCATTCAAACCAAAGCCTGGCATTTGGCCGGATACACCGATCTGCGGGTTGCGGTGAATCTGTCGCCGCGTCAGTTCACGCAAAAAGCGTTGGCGCAGTCGATAGCCGATGTGTTAGCTGCAACCGGACTGGAACCACATTTTCTGGAACTGGAGCTGACCGAAAGCATGATTATGAATGATGTCGATAATGCGATTACGATTTTGCGCGCGTTGAAACAACTCGGTGTGCATATTTCTATCGACGACTTTGGTACGGGTTATTCTAGCTTGTCCTACCTGCGCCGTTTCCCTATTGACGTGTTGAAAATTGACCAGTCTTTTGTCAATGAATTGAACATAGATGCCGATGCAGCCGCTATCGTGATTGCCATCATTTCACTGGCGCATAGCCTGCGGTTGAAGGTGATTGCCGAAGGTGTTGAAACACCGGAGCAGCTAGCTTTTTTACGCGCGCACGGTTGTGATCAGATGCAGGGTTATTATTTCAGTAGACCGGTGAACGCCGAGCAATTTGAACTGCTGTTGCAGCAGGAGAGTGGTGCAATTATTGATGATAATGTTTTGTATTTTGGGCCGCATTAACTGTATTAGCTCAAGCTTGAACATACATACGAGGTTTGATCGAATCGAAACTTAAAGCCTCTTTATTTAAATTTTTGGTTACTTGCCAATAAATTTAAACTTATTAACTGGCAGGTCACCGCCGCCAGTTAATAGGCATTGAATTTTATACGGAGATTGTCCTTGTCATGTCCTGAGCTGATCTTCATCAGCCGCTCGATGGCTTGCCAGTGAAAACAGCCAATTGAGCGTCGAAAGCACGCTGGTAGGCGGGCCGCGCTTTGCCGCGGGCGACATAGGCGGAGAGGTTCGGATATTCGTCCAATATGCCCGATCTGCTCAACCTGAGCAGCACCGACACCATCAGAAGATCGCCTGCACTGAATGCACCATCGAGCCAGTCGGCATCGCCAAGGCGAACGGAAAGTTCGCCCAGCCGGATACGGATGCGATCCTCGACAACAGGCAGGCGCTGCTCAAACCAGGGTTTGTCGCCCTCCATGAGTCTGGCGATCCCGAGATCAATGATTGGCGGCTCCATCGTATTTAGCGCGGCAAACATCCATGTGATCGCGCGCGCCCGGGCATTCGCATCGTCTGGCAGCAGGCCTGCATTGCGCTCCGCAATATGGAACACGATCGCCCCAGACTCGAACAGGGCGAGATCGCCTTCTTCATAGGTCGGAATCTGCACGAAAGGATGGAGCGTACGATGCGCAGATGCTTTCATCTCGGTGAACGAAACAAGACGAACTTCGTAGGGTTGGCCCACTTCTTCAAGTGCCCAGCGAACGCGCATGTCACGCGCAAGCCCCTTGCCTCCATCGGGCGACCGTTCAAAGGCTGTAATAGTGGGGATCATTGGAAGGGTCATGGTAATTTCTCCTTTGCTGGATGGGCGGGCTTCATTTGGTATGTGCCGTAATCATGCTTATCATAAATTCAGTTCGACTTAAGCATCGAACACGGGGCAGCGGTGTCCGACCGTCCCAACATCATCAATAGCTTTGATGCTAATAATTTAGTGACTAATGGGAAGGGAAGTCCACTATATTGTGGTACGTCATCTGGAACGTCAGTATGCCATCCGGGCACCACAGCGATGGCGAGGTTTATCGTGAGCAGAATTTCTGATGCCAGCTGTCTGCCAAATCGTTATCGACCATCGTCGATACAGGGCGATATTGTTGTACGCTGTAAATGCACTGTGGATGACCTGCTAAATCGCCAAATGAGTGTGAGATTGAGTATGCGCCGCAGCTCTCTAATTCCTGCTGTCACTGATCAACAGCATTTCGTGGTCATCACATTCACCAGAATTAACCACCAAATCCCCATAGACCGTCGCTCACTCTGAATGCACGGATTGTTTTACGCGGTTTCCTCCCTCGGGGCTTGTCCGACACCTGCCTGCAGGGATTGCTGTTGCTTGGGCGAGCTTCAGTGGTGGGCAGATGACTGACAACCCTTAACGATTCCGAGCTTTCACCAAAGCACGCTGACCGGCTCTTAACAGTCCTATACATGATATTCGTTCAAGAAAAGTAACACAATATTGAAATGGCGCAATTTTGAGACGATGAGCGCAATAGAGTCTATAACTGAAAATCAGTTCGCGAAATCCGGACCAGATCGAACTTTAAAATGCATGATCGAAGACCTAGATGATTATGGGGGCTGCCATGTTCGATTTATAGCCCTTAAATCCACCCATCTTAATTCTCTGAATAATAAATGTGGAAAGAGGATGTGTTGTAATTTCGATTTTACTTATTATTGGATAATTGCTATTTTTGGAATTTTGTTTTATTGTTCCTCGGCAATAGGGGGGCTTGATTGACTAAGTAAACGACCAGTCTGGCGCGAACTTTGCGGCCTGGTTACCGCTCAAGTAAACATTTACTTTGAGCGCTCAATATAACGTTTTATAAAAAGGGAGAGATGATGTCCGATATGGTCTTCTGCAGAGGATGCGGGAAAGAAATTCATGTTACAGCACCGACATGCCCCGGTTGCGGTGCCCCACAACGGGTGGCTAAAGCTGGAAAAAGCAAAGTTGTCGCTGCGGTTCTCGCCCTCTTTTTGGGTGCTCTCGGCATCCATCGTTTTTATCTGGGGCAATGGTGGGGAGTCTTCTACCTATTGTTCTGCTGGACGGGTATTCCGTCCTTGATCAGTTTCATCGAGACTATTGTATTTCTTTGTACCAGCGACAAAACTTGGGACGACAAACATAACGGTGGCATCCCCTCCAATGGAGGCTCGACTGCGGCAGTGGTGGTTACAGTCTTTGTATGTCTGTTCGGCGGCGTGTTTGTAATCGGCATTCTAGCAGCCATCGCAATCCCGCAATATCAAACTTATACGATAAAGGCGAAAATGGCTGAAGTTGAAAGCGAAGGGCAAAAAATCACTTCGTCATTTACACGTTACATGCAAGACAATAAATCTATTCCTGCAAACATTAATGTTTTGGGGGTGGATGTATCTAACAAATTTATTTCAGAAGTCGAGATCAATCAGGTGAACGGCGTTGTCAGCCTAACGCTTACGGGTAGCGTACCGATCAACGGGAAGCATTTTCTATTGATTCCTAAGGTAGATGCAGACAAGAAACTTATATGGGGATGTGGGAGCGAAGATTTGGCCGTTGCATATATCCCGACCAAGTGCCGCTAGACTGCATGCTTCGTATTACGCTCACAACAGACCCAGTCTGAAGAAAGTTGGTAGTTCGGCGTTACTAGGGTGCAAGTTCCTCCTTTAATCGACGCTGGTGTCTAATTGGCCTGCTGATCATTATGTTTGAATCATCACCTATCTGGAAGTCTACTTTTAGTCTTCCAGGCAGGTGATAAAAGGTTGGCGACACAACGCAGGTATTCCCACTTAGCTCATAGGCGAACACAACTCAATTAAAGAGCCTTCGGCTGAACGCACATAAGCAACCTGTTGTCCCCAAGGTTTTTGGGCAGGTTCTTTAATTGCCACTGCACCAGCTGCCACTGCCTTGGTAAAGGCCGCGTTAACGTCCTCAGTAACAAACGCCAATTCCACGCCAAACGGCGCGCCCGTTGCCACTACCTTTTGATAGTGTCCGTCCAGATTCATTTCACCCATCTGGTGTGCCCCAAACGCTAGCACGGTGGCACCGGTTTCAAGCTCGCCATACATCTCGGACTCATGCAAAAAGCGTGTCTCGAATCCGAATGCTTCTTTATAAAATTTGAGAGTATCTGGAACGGAGGTAACGTAAATAATCGTGTAGCCAAATTTCATTTTTATTCCTTGTTTGGTTTATAAAAAAGCTGCTCAACACATTCTAAACTGCCCAATAAAAAACAGCGGCTTGCGCCGCTGTTTTTTTACTGAGTTACATACTTATTACGCCGCTAACAACTGACGCAATACAAACGGCAAAATACCGCCATGTTTGTAGTAATCAACTTCAATCGGTGTATCAATACGCAGCAACACAGTCACTTCTTGTGATGTGCCATCTTCACGATGAATCACTAAAGTTGCGTTTTGTTGTGGTTTGATTTCGCCATCCAAGCCTTTTAAGTCATAGGTTTCTTTACCTGTAATGCCTAAAGTTTGCACGCTATCGTCGCCGATAAATTGCAATGGCAAAACGCCCATGCCGACCAGGTTGGAACGGTGAATACGCTCGAATGAACGAACGATAACTGCTTTAACACCTAACAACTGCGTACCTTTAGCTGCCCAGTCACGTGAGGAGCCTGTACCGTATTCTTCGCCACCAAACACCATCGTTGGAACGCCGTTTTCAACGTATTTCATTGCTGCGTCGTAGATCGCCATTTGTTCGCCGGTTGGCTGGTAAGTGGTGATGCCGCCTTCAACCTGGCCGCCGTCTTCTTTCAACGGGATCATGCGGTTTTTGATACGCACGTTAGCAAAGGTGCCGCGCATCATGATTTCATGGTTACCACGGCGTGAACCGTAGGAATTGAAATCTGCCTTGAGTACATTGTTCGCTAATAACCATTTGCCAGCAGGGCTGGTTTCAGTGATAGAACCGGCTGGAGAAATGTGGTCAGTCGTGATCGAATCGCCAAACACACCTAAAGCACGTGCACCGATGATGGTGGTTGCAGCAGCTTTTGGTTCCATTTCAAAGTCATTGAAGAACGGTGGTTCAGCAATGTAAGTGGATTTTGGCCAGTCGTACACGTCACCTTCAGCGCCACCTTTAATGTTTTCCCACAGCTTGCCTGGTGCGCCTTTAACGTCTGCGTAATTCTCTTTAAATACTTTAGAATTCATCGCAAATTTCATTACCTTGTTGATTTCTGCGCTAGTTGGCCAGATATCGCCCAAGAAAATGTCTTTACCTTTAACGCGGCCAACTGGCTCGGTCATTAAGTCGCGTGACATGTTACCGGCAATGGCGTAAGCCACAACCAGCGGAGGAGAAGCCAAAAAGTTGGAGCGGATATTGCCGTGAATGCGCGCTTCAAAGTTGCGGTTACCTGACAACACGGCAGATGCCACGATGTCGTTCTTGATGATGGCTTCGTTCATGGCTGGTGTTAAATCACCAGCATTACCGATACAAGTGGTGCAACCGTAAGCAGCAACGCCAAAACCGAGTTTTTCCAGGTATGGCAACAAACCAGCAGCTTCCAAATACTTGGTTACTACGCGTGAGCCAGGAGCTAACGAAGTTTTGATATGTGGGGATACTTTCAAACCGGCTTCAACAGCTTTTTTAGCCAATAAACCAGCCGCCATCATGACGCTTGGGTTGGATGTGTTGGTGCATGACGTAATCGCAGCAATGACGATGTCGCCATTTTTGATTTTTACGCCGTCTGAAGTTTCATAAACCGCATCCAGATCTTCGTCTTTTTTGTTGAAGCCGTTTTCTGATACCGGTTTGGAGAATAAATCGCGGAAAGTTGATTTAACATTGCCGATTTCGATCCGGTCTTGTGGACGCTTAGGACCAGCCAATGAAGGAGCAACAGTAGATAAATCTAACGACACTTCTTTGGTGTAATCGATGTCACCTTGTTTTGGAACGCCAAACAGGTTTTGCGCTTTGAAATAGCCTTCAAATGCACTGATTTCAGCTTTGCTGCGGCCAGTACCTTTGAAGTAATCCAGAGTCGCTTCATCCACTGGGAAGAAGCCCATGGTTGCGCCGTATTCTGGAGCCATATTGGCGATGGTAGCGCGGTCAGTTAATGTTAATGTGCTAGTGCCTGTGCCGTAGAATTCAACAAACTTGCCAACGACTTTTTCTTTACGCAGCAACTCAGTAATGGTCAACACTAAATCGGTTGCGGTAACGCCTTCACGTAACTGACCGGTCAAATTTACACCGACTACGTCTGGTGTCAGGAAGTAAACTGGTTGGCCTAACATGCCGGCTTCCGCTTCAATACCGCCCACGCCCCAACCAACTACGCCAATACCGTTGATCATGGTGGTGTGGGAGTCAGTACCAACTAAAGTATCTGGATAGTAGATGTCCTTTTTAGCGATTTTATGTACGCCGCGTGCCAGATATTCCAAATTGACCTGATGGACAATACCGAAGCCTGGAGGAACTACGCCGAACGTATCAAAGGCTTGCATGCCCCATTTCATGAACTGGTAACGCTCATTGTTACGTGAGAATTCCAGTTTCATATTTAAATCGAGGGCTTTCTTTTCGCGGTAATGATCAATCGTGACAGAGTGATCAACTACTAAATCAACCGGAACCAATGGTTCGATATTTTTAGCTTTAATGCCCATTTTAGCGGCTACATTACGCATCGCGGCTAAGTCAGCCAGCAATGGAACGCCGGTAAAATCTTGTAAAACAACGCGTGAAACAACAAAAGGAATTTCATCGTTACGGTCTGCATTGGCACCCCAGTTGGCCAATTGTTTTACGTGTTCTTCGGTTACTTTTTTGCCATCGCAGTTACGCAATACGGACTCTAAAACAATACGGATGGACACTGGTAAGCGTGAAATTTTTACGCCGAGTTTTTTTTCTAGCGCAGGTAAAGAATAAAACTTACCTTTTTTGCTGTCTGAAATTTTAAATTCTTTCAGGGTTTTAAATGCGTCTTGACTCATGGCTGTTCCTTTTAGTGTATTGAGTGCTGCAGTTATGGAGCGATTACTGATTTAATTTATTTTACTGTCTTACTTACTATTTTTGCTATTGATGCCGTGCTGACTAGTCAGGCTCTTATGCCTTATTGACCAGCCGTTTTGCAATCATTGGCCAATTGCTGACCATGACGTGAATCTAGCAACATACCTTTAGTTGGAATGCCGATCCAGACTAAGCCGGCTTTTTTATTTTCAAAGCGATTCGCACCGGTCGTGGTGACTACACGTTTTAAGCGATACAGCTTGTTTTTCCAGCGTAAAGCAACATGGTCATTATCATCGCTGTTGGTATAAATAGTCAGCGAATCTTTAAGCTCGCATTTATACTCGTAAGTCGTGCTTTCTTTGATGTCGGGAGTCATGTCGTCTTCATCGTTGCTGACTTCTTGTGCTGGAACGGCTTTTTTAGTTGCCGTTTTTTTTACCGGGGTAGGCGTAGTCGATTGCGCAAAAACGAATTGGCTGGTGATTGAAAGGGTGATAGCGGCGCAAATGGTGCAAAATTTCACAAATTTCTCCTGTTTATAGTAGTTCTAATGCTGTTTCTGGTAAGGCTAAGCCATTGGTTTTGGCGCGTTTTAAGACCATCCAATAGTAGCGGTAACTAGCGCGGTCATGTAAGCGACCATTCACTTGAATTGGCCCCCATGCTGCTGCTTGTGCTGCAGTTAAAATGGTGATCGCTTCTTGTAATTCTGAGCTGCGTGGTGCAAATGCTTTAATAATGGGCTTAATCTGGTCGGGATGAATACTCCACATGCGACTGTAACCGCATTCATTAAAGGCGCGTTGCGCATCATTGGCGACCACCGCGGTATCTTTAAATTCAGTGGTGACATTATGCGATGCAACTTTTCCATGCAAATGGCAAGCCGCCGCAATATCTAATTTTGCACGCATTACCAACGGATGGGTAAATTGCCCGGGCGTGCGCATGGCATTGCCGGGAATTGCACCGTAGTGTGCGGAAACAAAATCCATAATTCCGAATGACAAGCATTCCACCGACTTAAGTGCGGCGATCTGTTGTACTTCGGCTAAAGCGCCGTGGGTTTCGATTAGTACATGAATCGGAATTGCCGGTAAGCCTGAAAAATCACGTTGCAACGCAATCGCTTTGATAGCGGTTTGAAGTTGTGCCACATTGTGTACTTTGGGTAGCACAACATAGGCTAACTTGCGGCTGGTGCAAATGTGTTGAATATCTTGTGCAAAAAACGGACTGGACGGTTCGTGCAGTCGCACGCCGATACGTCCAAAATGATTGGCGTCGGACTCTAGCAACTCAGCAATCAGTTGTGCGTGTGCTGTTTCGTTGCCATAGGCAGCGCCATCTTCACAGTCAAAGGTAATGTCGAATAAAGTCGCTGATTCCTGTTGCAGAATCATTGATTTACGCATTAACTTTTCTGAGCCAGCATAATGGTCGCAGACAGGTAGCGAAACCGGTAGTAGGTCGTCTTGGAATAATACGTTAGATGGATGCATCGTTTATATGTATAGACTACCCAAGCGGTTAGCCTGGGTAGTTGTATCACATTAGAAATAGAACAGTGAAGCTGCTAAGAAAATAATCGAAATAAAATAACCTAAATTATCCGACTAAATGTTTAACGCCTTCACGCTCTTCTGACAGTTCTTTGAGTGTAAGGTTAATGCGTTCTTGTGAGAATGCGTCAATCGCTAAACCTTGCACGATTTGGTATTCGCCGTTAGCTGTAGTAACAGGGAAGCCAAACATTGTGCCTTCAGGAATGCCATAAGAACCGTCAGATGGGATACCCATGGTAGTCCATTTGCCATTAGTGCCTAAAGCCCAGTCACGTACATGGTCAATTGCTGCATTAGCTGCTGATGCTGCTGAAGACAAGCCGCGTGCTTCGATAATGGCTGCGCCACGTTTTCCAACTGTTGGCAAGAACACGTCTTTGTTCCACACGTCGTCATTAATCATTTCTTTGACTGATTTGCCATCGGTAGTCGCAAAACGGTAGTCGGCGTACATCGTTGGTGAGTGATTACCCCATACGCACATTTTTTCAATTTCTGTTACTGATTTGTTGACTTTGGCCGCGACTTGCGACAACGCGCGGTTGTGATCCAAACGCAGCATTGCTGTAAAGTTTTTGGATGGCAGGCCTGGTGCCGATTTCATGGCGATGTAGGCATTGGTGTTAGCTGGATTACCTACAACTAAAACTTTAACAGTACGCTTAGCAACTGCGTCGAGTGCTTTACCTTGAACGGTAAAAATTTGTGCATTCGCTTCTAATAAATCTTTACGTTCCATGCCTGGTCCGCGTGGGCGTGCGCCAACTAACAGGGCAAAATCGATATCTTTAAATGCTGTCATTGGATCGCTGTGAGCGGTCATTCCAGCCAATAATGGGAATGCGCAATCGTTGATTTCCATCATCACGCCTTGCAGCGCTTTTTGTGCTTTTTCATCTGCAATTTCTAATAATTGCAAAATAACCGGTTGATCTTTGCCGAGCATATCGCCATTGGCGATGCGGAATAATAAGGCATAGCCGATTTGTCCAGCGGCGCCGCTTACAGAAACGCGCATAGGTGATTTAGTCATGTTCAATCTCCAAAGTAATAAAAACAAGATTACAAAAGTGCCGGATAAATGCAGTAAAAAATCAATAAAAGCAGTAATTTTACTAGCAGTTGTCTGGCGAGTTAGTAGGTATATCTTTGGGCGTATCAGTCAGCCCCGTCCTATTGCTGAATTTATATTGAGCGTGTGCTCAGGCTATATTTTATATAATCATTCACAATGCCACATAAACTTGACAGAAATATGACCAGTAATGCTGAAATTGCGCCGCTCAATATTTTCTTAGGCGCGAGTTTAGGCTCTCAGATAATGCATGTCAATATATATCATATGTCTTATATAAGACATGTTAAGTGCACTATTTTGCTGGACGATTAATGGGTTTTGTGGTGAAATCTAGGTCTATGAACCCTGACCTGCCTAATCCATCAGCAACCGACCAAGTAAGTCAAACTACATTGACTCCGACGGTTGCACATGCCCCATCTCCAAATCAGTCAGCCCCAACTTTTAGTCCCTTATATCAACAGATTAAATCACTCATCACACAAAGTCTACAATCAGGTGAGTGGAAGCCGGGTGAATTAATTCCTAGCGAGGTTGAATTGGCGGTGCGGTTTAAGGTCAGTCAAGGCACCGTGCGTAAAGCGATTGATGAATTGTCGGCGGAAAATGTCGTGGTGAGAAGGCAGGGTAAAGGCACTTTTGTTGCCACTCATCATGAGGCGCGAGCACAATTCAGGTTTTTACGTTTAAAGCCGAATGAGGGCGTGCAGCAATATCCTTCAAATCGTATTCTTGAGGTAAAGCGAATTCGCGCTCCGGCTGAAATTGCTAAATTGCTGGATATAAAAGTGGCCGACTCGGTCATTTTTATACGCAGGGTGCAATCTTTTGACGGTGTGCCAACAATTTTGGAAGAGTTATGGTTGCCGGGCGCTATCTTTAAAGGTTTAACCGCCGAGTTACTCAATGAGTACAAGGGGCCGATGTATGCCTTATTCGAAACTGAATTCGGCACGCACATGATACGTGCGTCAGAGCAACTTCGATCGGTAGCTGCGGATCAGGCTGCTGCGGATTTGTTAAAAATAGATGTGGGTGCGCCACTATTAAATGTGGAGCGAGTTTCCTACACTTATGGGGACAAACCGGTTGAGTTCCGCAGAGGGTTATACTTAACGTTAAATCATCATTATCATAATGAATTGAGTTAGTAGGACAAGTTGCATTGGTTAAATTTTGCTTGTTGTACTAATCTTTATAAGAATTATTTTGCAAGTTTGTCGAATAAGTCTTGGTGCGTCGCACAAAATAGGTGAAAATTATGCGCCTATGAAATATTTCAATAAAAGGAGTAGTTGTTATGCCTGAAGCCCACCGGCCACAGTTTCGTAACATTCATGTTACACAATTAGCCAAATATCGCCTACCTCTAGCCGGAATTGTGTCCATCTTGCACCGTATTAGCGGCGTATTGATGTTCCTGCTTTTGCCATTTATTCTTTACCTGCTCGACAATAGCCTGACTTCTGAAGATACCTTTGCGTATTTGAAGGGTTACATCCAATTCCCGTTGGTTAAGTTAATTATTTTAGTCCTGTCTTGGGCCTATTTGCATCATTTCTGCGCTGGCGTTCGCCACGTGGCGATGGATATGCACGTGGGTTTGGACAAAGACACAGCGCGTAAATCTGCCGCTGGTATTTTTATGGTGAGCATTCCACTTGCAGCATTGGTTGCCCTGAAATTGTTTGGAGCATTTTAAAATGGCAAATAATAATATTGGACCAAAACGCCTGGTAGTCGGCGCGCATTACGGCCTGAAAGATTGGCTGGTGCAACGTTTAACTGCAATCATCATGGCACTGTATACCGTGATTTTGCTGGCCAAGTTTTTAATGGCGAATGATTTTAGCTATGTTGGTTGGGCTGGCATGTTCGCCCAGCAGTGGTTTAAGCTGGCTACCTTTGCAGTGCTGATGTCGTTGTTCTATCACGCATGGATCGGTATTCGCGATATATCAATGGATTATGTTAAGCCACTTGTGTTGCGGTTGACATTGCAAGTTGCCGCCGTATTGTGGTTGATTGGCTGTGCCGGTTGGACAGTACAAATTTTGTGGAGAGTGTAATCGTGGCTGAAGCTAAACCTATTTTAAAATCAACTATCCCTACGCGGCGTTTTGATGCGGTGATTGTCGGCGCAGGCGGCTCTGGTATGCGCGCTTCGTTGCAATTGGCCGAAGCAGGCTTGAATGTAGCGGTTCTCTCTAAAGTATTTCCTACCCGTTCACACACTGTTGCTGCACAAGGCGGTATCGGTGCTTCCCTGGGAAATATGTCGGAAGATAACTGGTACTGGCATATGTTTGATACCGTAAAAGGATCAGACTATTTAGGCGACCAGGACGCGATTGAATTCATGTGTCGTGAAGCACCAAAAGTGGTGTACGAATTAGAACATTTCGGTATGCCTTTTGACCGTAATGCAGACGGAACTATTTATCAGCGTCCATTCGGAGGACATACCGCTAATTTCGGTGAAAAACCTGTGCAGCGCGCTTGTGCTGCGGCCGATCGTACCGGACACGCTTTGTTGCATACGCTGTATCAGCGCAATGTTAGCGCTCGCACACAGTTTTTTGTTGAGTGGATGGCGTTAGATATTATTCGCAATGAAGATGGTGATGTTTTGGGTGTGATCGCACTTGAAATGGAAACCGGCGAATTGATGATACTTGAAGGTAAAACCACTATTTTTGCAACCGGTGGAGCAGGGCGTATTTTCGCGGCATCTACCAACGCATTTATCAATACTGGTGATGGCTTGGGTATGGCTGCACGTGCTGGCCTGCCGTTGGAAGATATGGAGTTCTGGCAATTCCATCCAACTGGCGTTGCCGGTGCTGGTGTGTTGATTACCGAAGGCGTTCGTGGTGAAGGCGGAATTCTGGTCAATTCAGAAGGCGAACGTTTCATGGAGCGTTATGCGCCAACCTTGAAAGATTTGGCACCTCGCGACTTCGTTTCTCGCTCGATGGATCAAGAAATTAAAGAAGGTCGTGGTTGTGGTCCTAATAAAGATCACGTGATGTTGGATCTGCGTCATATCGGTGCAGAAACAATTGAAAAACGTTTGCCGTCAATTTTGGAAATTGCCCATAAATTCGCTAACGTTGATGCGACTAAAGAGCCGATTCCAGTTGTGCCGACAATTCACTACCAAATGGGTGGTATTCCAACCAATATCCATGGTCAGGTAGTTGCGCCAAAAGACGGCCAGCCGAACGCTATCGTTAATGGTATGTATGCGATTGGTGAGTGTGCTTGCGTGTCTGTGCATGGTGCAAATCGTTTGGGTACTAATTCATTGTTAGATTTGTTGGTGTTTGGTCGTGCTGCCGGTAATCACATTATTGCCGCTGATTTAAAAGCGCAGGAACACAAGCCTTTACCAGCGAACGCAGCAGACAAAGCGTTAGCGCGTTTGAATGCGTTGGAAAACAGCTCAGGTACTGAAAAAGTTCAAGACGTGGCTAATGCAATTCGTAGCGCAATGCAGCGTTATTGTGGCGTGTTCCGTACTGACGAATTGCTGCAGCAAGGCTACAAAGAAATTATGGTCATCGCTGAACGCTGCAAAAATGTTTCATTCAAAGATAAATCAAAAGTATTCAACACCGCGCGCGTTGAAGCCTTGGAATTGGATAACTTGATTGAAACGGCAAAAGCCACCATCACTTCGGCAGCAGCTCGTAAAGAATCACGTGGCGCACATGCGCACCGCGATTACTCTGCACGTGATGATGAAAACTGGATGAAACATACTCTGTGGTACTCAGAAGGTAATCGTTTGGATTACAAACCAGTTCAAACAAAACCGTTGACTGTGGATACGTTCAAACCGAAACCACGTACATTTTAAAAAGAACACCAAAAGGTAGAACATGGCACGTACTTTAAAATTTCAAATTTACCGCTACGATCCTGATAAGGATGCTAAGCCGTATATGCAAGATTTGTCTGTAGAGCTGCAAGATACAGACAAAATGCTGCTCGATGCATTGCAACGCATCAAAGCCGATGTGGATGATTCATTGTCGCTGCGCCGCTCATGCCGTGAAGGCGTGTGTGGCTCTGATGCGATGAACATCAATGGCAAAAACGGTTTGGCTTGTACAACCAATTTGAATGAACTCAAAGAACCTATCGTATTGCGCCCATTACCTGGCTTGCCGGTAATCCGCGATTTGATCGTCGATATGACGCAATTCTTTAAGCAATACAATTCAATCAAGCCATTCTTGATCAATGATTCCATTCCGCCTGAAAAAGAGCGTTTGCAGTCACCTGCTGAACGCGAAGAGTTAGATGGTTTGTACGAGTGTATTTTATGCGCTTGCTGCTCAACTTCTTGCCCATCTTTCTGGTGGAATCCGGATAAATTTGTCGGCCCGGCTGGGTTGTTGCAAGCGTATCGCTTTATTGCTGACTCACGTGATGAAGCTACTGGCGAACGTTTGGATAATCTGGAAGATCCGTATCGTTTATTCCGCTGCAAGACCATCATGAATTGCGTGGATGTCTGCCCTAAAGGACTGAATCCAACCAAGGCAATTGGCAAGATTAAAGAACTGATGGTACGCCGCGCTGTATAGTGTTTGTTTTATGATAAAAGTGGGTAAGCTGAAGTCGATCTTCTTTTGCCCACTTTATCCGATGTGCCTCACTTCCCGGTGCAGGGCCACATCAAAAAAGGAATTGTATGTTGATTACTCACCAAGCTGATCCAATTAAACGCGCCAGATTACGGTGGCGTGCGCGTCGCGGTTTATTGGAAAACGATTTGATTTTGACGCGATTTCTTGATGCAAACGAAGCAACGTTAACCGATGATGAAGTTGAAGCATTTTCAAAACTTATGGAATTGTCAGATAACGATTTAATGGGTTTGATACTTGAACGAAATGAGCCAACGGGTGAGCTTGATGATCCTGTGGTTCACACACTGATTCAACGATTACGATCTGCTTAGCTTAGTTATAAACTGCGCATAACAACGTTCTACTGATTTTTTTTGAGCCGTTCGATTAACGACTCACCCCTCCCAAGAAGGAAGAGCCATGACTAACTCTGAAACCAAAGCCACGCTAACCTTTTCTGACGGTTCTGCACCGCTGGAAATGCCTATCTACAAAGGGACTGTTGGTCCTGATGTCATTGATATTCGTAAATTGTATGCTGCAACAGGTATGTTTACTTATGATCCTGGCTTCATGTCGACTGCCGCTTGTAATTCTGCGATCACTTATATTGATGGTGATAAAGGCGAATTGTTATATCGCGGTTACCCGATTGAACAATTGGCAGCTAAAGGTGATTTCCTGGAAAGCTGTTATTTGTTGCTGAATGGCGAATTGCCTAATACAGCGCAAAAAGAAGAATTCGTGTACATGGTTTCGCGCCACACAATGGTGCATGAGCAGATGCAATTTTTCTTCCGCGGTTTCCGTCGCGACGCACATCCAATGTCGGTGTTAGTTGGTACTGTTGGTGCGTTAGCTTCGTTTTACCATGATTCATTAGATATTAATAATCCACGTCATCGCGAAGTATCTGCAATCCGTCTGATTGCCAAGATGCCTACGTTGGTTGCGATGGCTTATAAATATTCAATCGGTCAGCCGTTTGTTTATCCTAAAAACGAATTGTCGTTCAGCGCCAATTTTATGCACATGATGTTCTCCACTCCTTGTGAAGAATATAAAATCAATGACGTGTTAGTGCGCGCTTTAGATCGTATTTTGATTTTGCATGCAGATCATGAGCAAAACGCATCGACTTCTACAGTGCGTCTGGCAGGTTCTTCAGGTGCAAATCCGTTTGCATGTATCGCAGCTGGTATCGCTTGTTTATGGGGGCCTGCACATGGCGGCGCTAATGAGGCAGCGTTATCCATGTTGGAGCAAATTGGTAGTGTTGACAATATCCCTGAATTTATCCGTCAAGTTAAAGATAAAAATTCTAGCGTTAAATTGATGGGCTTTGGACATCGTGTTTACAAAAACTACGATCCACGTGCCAAATTAATGCGTGAAACCTGCTATGAAGTGTTGGCAGAACTTGGCCTGGAAAATGACCCATTGTTTAAATTGGCGATGGCGTTAGAAAAAATTGCGCTGGAAGACGAATACTTCGTTTCTCGCAAATTGTATCCAAACGTTGACTTCTACTCAGGTATCGTACAACGCGCGCTGGGTATTCCAACCGCTCTGTTTACTGGTATTTTTGCAATGGCACGGACCATTGGCTGGGTCGCTCAGTGGAAAGAAATGATTTCGGATCCAGAGCAAAAAATTGGCCGTCCACGTCAATTGTTTGTAGGCGAAACAACACGTACTGTTAAACCGATTGCAGAACGTTAATCAAAATTCCATGTAATTTTTAATGGAAAAAGCGAGCTTTAGCGGCTCGCTTTTTCCAAAAATTATATGGTATGCTTCGCCCTAGTAATTTATTGGAATTAGTGTAAAGTGCAGTCGAGAATTACTTTCTCTTAACCGTAAAAGTAATTAACAGACTAAAACCTCGAGCCCTTCCCCACAACTTGATGTGCAATCCGCTAACCGGTCAGGCCGTGTCGCGGAAGGTTAGATTAACCCGCTAATCTCGCGAAACGCGAAGAAAGGTGAGCAAGATGATGCAAGAATATAACGCCAACTCCTATTTGTTTGGCGGCAATGCCCCCTACGTAGAGGAACTCTACGAAGCCTACCTGAATAATCCTGGGTCGGTGCCTGATAATTGGCGCTCGTATTTTGATGCGATGCAAAACGTCCCTGCTGTAGATGGAACCAGCAAACCTGACGTCGCTCATGCTCCTGTTATAGCTTCTTTTGCCGAACGCGCAAAAAGCGGCCCTATCCGTGTAGTTACTGCTTCCGCTGATGTGGAAATGGGACGTAAACGTACCGCCGTGCAGCAAATTATTGCCGCGTATCGTTTTCTTGGTAGTTCATGGGCCAATTTAGACCCATTGCAACGTCAAGAACGCCCTAACATTCCTGAATTAGACCCTGCATCATACGGACTCTCCGATGCGGATATGGATGTTAAATTCAATATCAGCAATACCTATTTTGGCCCTGAGACATCATCTCTGCGTGATTTGATGAACTCGTTGCGTGACACTTACTGTCGTTCAATTGGTGCTGAATTCATGTATATCAGCAACCCTGTTGAAAAACGCTGGTTGCAACAAAAACTCGAATCAATCCGCGCTACGCCGAATTTTACGGTTGAGAAAAAGAAGCATATTCTTGATCGCTTAACTGCTGCGGAAGGTTTAGAGCGTTATTTACATACACGTTATGTTGGTCAAAAACGCTTCTCGCTTGAAGGTGGAGAAAGCTTTATCGCCTCCATGGACGAAGCAATTCAACGCGCCGGTGAATTTGGCGTGCAAGAAATCGTTATCGGTATGGCGCATCGCGGTCGTTTGAACGTGTTGGTCAATACCTTGGGTAAAATGCCGCAAGATTTGTTTGCTGAATTTGAAGGCAAACACGGCGATGATTTACCTGCTGGCGACGTTAAATATCATCAAGGTTTCTCTTCCGATATTTCTACCCCGGGCGGCCCGGTGCATTTGTCATTGGCGTTCAACCCATCCCATCTTGAAATCGTCAACCCAGTGGTTGAAGGTTCAGTCCGCGCACGTATCGAACGACGTGGCGATGGCGGTAGCGCACAAGTATTGCCTATCATCGTACATGGTGATGCGGCGTTTGCAGGGCAGGGCGTAGTAATGGAAACCTTGAATCTGGCGCAAACACGTGGCTACGGTACTGGCGGTACATTACATATCGTGATTAACAACCAGATCGGCTTTACCACTTCTGATCCACGCGACGCTCGTTCGACGCTGTACTGTTCAGACGTAGTGAAAATGATTGAGGCACCGGTATTGCATATCAATGCCGATGATCCTGAAGCGGTAGTCTTGGCAACGCAAATTGCGCTCGATTATCGTCAAGAATTTAAAAAAGACATCGTACTGGACATCATTTGCTATCGCAAACTTGGCCATAACGAGCAAGATACACCTGCATTGACTCAGCCGTTAATGTACAAAAAAATCGGTCAACATCCTGGTACACGTAAATTGTATGCAGATAAATTGGTTGCACAAGGTAGCATTGGTGCGACTGACGGTGATGACATGGTTAAGGTATTCCGCGATGCGATGGATGCAGGTAAGCTCACAGTCGATCCGGTTATTACCAACTTCAAAAATAAATTTGCCGTTGACTGGATTCCATTTTTAAATCGTAAATGGACCGACGCAGCGGACACCGCTGTGCCGATGACCGAATTAAAACGCCTGGCGCAACGTATCACCACTATTCCTGAAAGCTTCCAGCCGCACAGTCTGGTTCAAAAGGTATTGGCTGACCGTGCTGCAATGGGACGTGGTGAAATTAATCTCGATTGGGGTATGGGCGAGCATTTAGCTTACGCTTCCTTAGTCGCTTCCGGTTATTCCGTGCGCTTAACAGGTCAAGACGCTGGACGCGGTACTTTTGTACATCGCCACGCTGTTTTGCATGATCAAAAGCGTGAACGTTGGGATTCCGGTACCTATGTGCCGCTGCAAAATGTATCTGACGGACAAGCTCCGTTTAGAGTAATTGATTCAGTTTTGTCAGAAGAAGCGGTTCTTGCTTTTGAGTACGGTTATTCTGCTGCAGAACCTAATGCATTGACAATTTGGGAAGCGCAATTCGGCGATTTTGCGAATGGTGCTCAAGTCGTTATTGATCAATTTATTAGCTCCGGCGAAGTCAAGTGGGGTCGTGCATCTGGTTTGACGATGATGCTGCCACACGGTTATGAAGGTCAGGGCCCTGAGCATTCTTCAGCTCGCCCAGAACGTTTCTTGCAATTGTGTGCTGATAACAATATGCAAGTGGTTCAGCCGACTTCCGCCGCGCAGATTTTCCATTTGTTGCGTCGTCAAATGATTCGTCCATTTAGAAAACCGTTGGTCATCCTGACGCCTAAGTCTTTGTTGCGTAATAAAGATGCCGGTTCACCGTTGACTGAGTTTGCTAAAGGTAATTTCCACACCGTGATCGGTGAAGTGGATGAAAGCATTGATCCTAAAAAGGTTAAGCGGATTATTGCCTGCTCAGGAAAAATTTATTACGACCTGGTGAATGCCCGTAAAGAACGTGCCCAAACTGATGTCGCTATTATCCGTGTTGAGCAGTTGTATCCTTTCCCACATAAAGCATTTGCTGCGGAACTTAAAAAATTCCCACTCTTTAACGAGTTAATGTGGACTCAGGATGAACCGCAAAATCAGGGCGCATGGTTCCAGATTCAGCATAATATTTTTGAAGCGTTGGAAGATGGTCAGAAATTGGCTTATGCCGGACGTCCAGCTAGTGCTTCACCTGCCGTAGGTTATTACGATAAACATTACGCGCAGTTGAAGTCATTAATCGACACGGCTTTTTCTAAGCTCAAAGGTTTTGTTCTAACCAAATAAGAGATGGCTGAGCGCTTAGTGTTGCACTAAGCGCTCAGTTGTACGTTTATACGTTTAAATTCAGCGCTACTTACATAAATAAAATGGTTAGGTTAGCGCTGCGAACTAAAGATTACGGAGAATTACATGGCAATCGTTGAAGTTAAAGTACCGCAGCTGTCAGAGTCAGTTGCCGAAGCCACCTTGTTGCAGTGGCATAAAGAAGTAGGTAGTTCAGTTGCTCGCGACGAAAATCTGATTGATATTGAAACAGATAAAGTCGTGTTGGAATTGCCAGCACCGCAAGCTGGTGTGATTACGCAAATTGTCCGGCCAAACGGTAGTACCGTGGTTGCCGGTGAAGTGATCGCCATCATTGATACAGACGCGACAGCTTCTGCGGGCGCAGCTCCAGCACCAGCAGCAACTTCGGCCGCCGCTCCAGTAGCCGCCACTGCTAACGTATCTAAAGCTGATGTGGCTATGCCAGCCGCTGCCAAAATTTTGGCAGAAAATAATATGACGGCAACCCAAGTTGCTGGCAGTGGTAAAGATGGCCGTGTCACCAAAGGTGATGCCCTGGCTGCTGTTTCTGCACCTAAAGCACCCGTAGTTGCGCCTCTGGCTGCTCCGGCTGCCAAGTCAGCATTAGCACAAGTTGCGGCACCTGCTGCGCCTAACCTGGGCGATCGTCCGGAAGAACGCGTACCGATGAGTCGTTTGCGCGCACGTATTGCCGAGCGTTTAATTCAATCCCAATCCACTAACGCCATCCTGACGACGTTTAACGAAGTCAATATGCAGCCAGTGCTTGATCTGCGTAATAAATACAAAGATAAATTTGAAAAAGAACACGGCGTTAAGCTGGGTTTTATGTCGTTCTTTGTTAAGGCTGCTGTTGCCGCATTGAAGAAATACCCGATCATTAATGCATCAGTAGATGGCAATGATATTGTTTATCACGGTTACTTTGATATCGGTATTGCAGTAGGTTCGCCACGCGGTTTAGTCGTGCCAATTCTGCGCAATGCCGATCAAATGTCGATCGCTGATATTGAAAAGAAAATCGGTGAATTCGGTAATAAAGCCAAAGAAGGTAAATTGACTTTAGATGATTTAACTGGCGGTACTTTCTCGATTTCAAATGGCGGTACGTTTGGTTCGATGTTATCGACACCGATCATTAACCCACCACAATCCGCGATTTTGGGCGTTCATGCCACTAAAGATCGCGCCGTGGTTGAAAACGGTCAAATCGTGATACGCCCAATGAACTATCTGGCGATGTCATACGATCACCGCATTGTTGATGGACGTGAAGCGGTGTTAGGCTTGGTTGCAATGAAAGAAGCCTTAGAAGATCCAGCACGTTTGCTGTTGGATTTGTAATCTAAATGTAGTGTCTGCGCAGCCTGATTGAGACTTAAATCATCAGGCTGCGCTTTAGTTATTACCCAAATAAGAGATTCTGCTATGAGTATTCAATTTGATGTGGTCGTCATTGGTGGCGGTCCTGGCGGTTATATCGCCGCAATCCGCGCTGCGCAACTCGGGTTTAAGGTTGCTTGTATCGACGAATGGAAAAACGCCAAAGGCGGTGCTGCGCCTGGTGGAACTTGCACCAATGTAGGTTGCATTCCATCTAAAGCATTATTGCAGTCGTCCGAACATTTTGAACATGCCGGTCATTCCTTTGCCGATCATGGCATCGAAGTACAGGGCTTAAAACTCGATCTGGTGCAAATGCTCAAGCGCAAAGAGACGATTATTAAGCAAAATAATGACGGTATTTTGTATTTGTTTAAAAAGAATAAAGTCAACTTTTTCCATGGTCGCGGCGCATTCGTGGCGGCTGTTGATGGTGGCTATGAAATTAGCGTTACTGGGGTAAACTCAGAAAATATCACGGGCAAACATATTATTGTTGCCACCGGTTCAAACGCCCGCGCTTTGCCGGGTACACCGTTTGATGAAGAGTTGATTTTATCGAACACCGGCGCTTTAGACATTAACGCCGTGCCTAAAAAATTAGGCGTGATCGGTGCTGGCGTAATCGGTTTGGAAATGGGCAGTGTTTGGCGTCGTCTTGGTTCTGAAGTGACGGTGCTGGAAGCGTTACCGGCCTTTTTAGGTGCAGTGGACGACCAGATTGCTAAAGAAGCCCTCAAATTATTTACCAAGCAAGGTTTGGCTATAAATTTAGGCGTAAAAATCGGCAAAATTACCAGCGGCAAAAAGAACGTCACTGTTGAATACACTGACGCAAAAGGCGCGGAACAGAAAGCCGAATTCGATAAACTCATCATCTCCATCGGACGTACACCAAACACCATCGGTTTGAACGCTGAAGCAATTGGCTTGCAATTGGATGAGCGCGGCTTTGTGGCTGTTGACGGTGATTGCAAAACCAACTTGGCTAACGTTTGGGCGGTTGGCGACGTAGTGCGCGGTCCTATGCTGGCACACAAGGCGGAAGAAGAAGGCGTTGCAGTTGCTGAGCGTATTGCGGGTCAGCACGGTCACGTTAACTTCAATACCGTACCTTGGGTTATCTACACTTCGCCAGAAATCGCTTGGGTTGGTCGTACTGAGCAGCAGTTAAAAGCCGATGGCGTAGCATACAAAGCTGGTACTTTCCCGTTTATGGCGAATGGCCGTGCACGTGCTTTGGGCGACACTTCCGGTATGGTGAAATTTTTAGCCGATGCAGTAACCGATGAAATCTTAGGCGTGCATATTATTGGGCCGATGGCATCTGAATTGATTTCTGAAGCAGTCGTTGCGATGGAATTTAAAGCATCTGCCGAAGATATCGCCCGTATTTGCCATGCTCACCCATCGCTTTCTGAAGCAACCAAAGAAGCGGCCTTGGCAGTGGATAAACGCGCATTGAATTTCTAAAGTAGGGTGGGCACGGTTTTGTGCCCACGTTTTACTTTTGATTATTAGTATTCTCAATAAAATTCTTTGTTCATTCGCGGTTACGCGTGGGCACGATAAAACCGTGCCCACCTACTAAGCATTAATTTGGACCAATTATGAATGTAGTAGAGTTTTACAAGCACGCGCTCGCTGAGCGTGGTTTTACTGCCGATGAAGCACAGTTTCGCGCGGTAGAGCGGCTGCAAGTTGCCTTTGATGAGTGGCTTGCGTATAAAAATCGGCGTACCAATAAATTGATGCGGATGCTTAATCCGCCAGAGATTCCGCGTGGCGTTTACATGTGGGGCGGAGTAGGGCGCGGCAAGTCCTTTTTAATGGACAGTTTTTATAATGTCGTACCGCTGCAACGCAAAACCCGCATTCACTTCCATGAATTCATGCGCGGAGTTCATCAGCAGTTGGATGAACTCAAAGGTGTGGCTAATCCGTTAGATATTGTCGCAGCCAAAATCGCCAAAAAATACCGCCTGATCTGTTTTGACGAATTTCATATTTCCGACGTGGCTGATGCCATGATTATGTTTAATTTGTTGACGGGGCTATTCAATCATGGCGTGTCATTTATCATGACCTCCAACTACCAGCCCGATACTTTGTACCCAGATGGTTTGCACCGCGACCGCCTGTTGCCTACCATCAAACTGCTTAATGAGCGGTTGGATGTGATGAATGTTGATTCAGGCAATGATTACCGCAAGCGCGCTTTGGAGCAGGTAGAAGTCTATTTGACGCCATTAAATTCCGCTACCGACGCGGCGTTGCGTCTGGCGTATAAAAAAATTGCCGAAGTCGCCGACGAAGATGCGCGGCTGCGCATAGAATCGCGTGAAATTCACGCATTGCGCCGTGCCGGCGGCATAATCTGGTTTGATTTTGCGACCTTGTGCGGAGGCCCGCGCTCGCAAAATGATTATCTGGAAATTGCCAGCCAATTCCATACCGTGATATTGTCTGGCATTCCCCGTCTGTCCGCCGCCATGTCGTCTGAAGCGCGCCGCTTTACGTGGTTAATTGACGTATTTTATGATCATAAAATTAAGCTCATTATGTCGGCCCAAGTAGCCGCAGATGAGCTTTACACAGAAGGCACTTTATCCAATGAATTTCATCGCACCGTTTCGCGCATTATTGAAATGCAATCCCGCGAGTATATGGACAGCCAAACCAGAGCTGCGACCGATGAACTGGTTTAAGCGCGCTAGCGCCGTGCTCTTGGTGTCGTTGTGCAGCGCATGCGCAAACAGTCCGCCGGTTATCGATACCAATGTGACGATCAACTTTCCAGAAGTCGCGCCAATTGTTAGCGTAGAGCAGGCTGATGCAGCGCTGGAAGCGGTTGCCTTGTCTCGGGCTCAAATAGACTGGCGGTTTCGTCAGAAAGAGCAAATCTGCTATACCAAATTTTTTATGAATCACTGCATGCTGGAAGCCAAAGAGCAGCGCCGTATCGATTTGGCGACAGTTAAAAAAAGCGAAGTCGCAGCGAATTATTTTAAGCGCAAAAATAATGTGGAAGAAATGGATCGAGCGCTAGTTGAAAAAAATTTGGCGCACCCTCTGCCTGGCACCACGCCAAATGATGATGCGGAGAATAAGTCAGATAAGCCTGCTACGACTGACTTAGTTAAAAAACCGGTCAACTAACTCAATGCTAGACCCCTTGCCTCATCAACACCCAGCCCCGCAATCTATTGCTGATTTATTTTACTCATTCACTCTAATTGCGTTGCAGGGTTTTGGTGGTGTGTTAGCGATAATTCAGCGCGAACTGGTGGATAAAAAAGGCTGGCTGACTAGAGAAGAATTTATTGAAGAGTGGGCCGTGGCGCAAATTATGCCAGGGCCCAATGTTGTTAATTTATCGTTAATGGTGGGTGCACGCTATTTTGGCCTGCGTGGCGCGCTGGCCGCTTTAGCGGGAATGTTGTGCGTACCGTTAATTATCGTCGTAATTCTGGGCGTGTTGTACGCCGAATTCGCGACGCATCCCGGTGTTAGCGGTGCCATACGCGGCATGAGTGCGGTAGCGGCAGGGTTAATCATTGCTACCGGGCTCAAACTGTTTGCCGGGCTTAAATCCAATCCACTTGGAAAAACGCTTTGTATTACTTTGGGCTTGATGTGTTTTGGCTGTATAGCCTTGCTACGTTGGCCGTTATTGCACGTGTTATTGGGTCTGGGGCCAATAGCGTGTATTGCAGCGTATCGCGCATTGAAAACCTGAATCTATGCAGCCAGCGTTACAAATTTCTCTTAATTGGTCTGATTGGCTGGATTTATTTCAGCACTACTTCATGTTGTCGATGCTATCTATCGGCGGCGCCATTTCCACTTTGCCCGAAATGCATCGGTTTTTAGTCGAGCAGCATCACTGGCTGACCGAAACGCAATTTAATGCGTCGATTGCCATCGGGCAAGCATCGCCCGGCCCCAACCTGTTATTTATTGCTTTGTTAGCCTGGAATGTCGGGATTAATTCAGGTAGCGTCGCGGCAGGACTTTTTAGTGTTTTGATTGCCATGGTCGGTATTTTAGTGCCGAGCACAACGCTGACTTATCTGGTGGCGGGCTGGCTGCGCAATAACAATGGACTTCGTCCTGTTCGTGCTTTTAAACAAGGGTTAGCGCCAATCGTGATTGCGCTATTAATTGCCACTGGCTGGATTATGGCGAGCTCACATCCTCAGGGCGAATGGCATTTGTGGTTAGTTACTATCGTTACCGCAGTGCTGATCTGGCGCACTCGTATTCACATGTTATGGCTGATTGGTGCTGGTGCATTATTAGGCTGGTTTGGGTTTATTTAAACTTTTTTCATTCACCACCTTCAAGCAGGCATCGCCTAAATTCAATCGGCTCCTTAAGCTAGCCCAAATTGCTCATTAGTATTAACTATTCCCATCACTCCCATCGACGTTAACTGACATAAAACCTTGTTTGTTGCCTGTTTTGCGACTAACTTACAAAGGAAACTTCCTTGGTTTTAAGTACTCCTTATCAAAAAACAACATCAAATAACTCGCGCTTAACATTGGTAACTGTTGTTTCAATTTGAAATATATTGTTAAATTGCATCTTAAATTGATCATGCCGGCTTAATTAAAAGTACACTTGTCAACTCATTACTAATTAATCCAGAAAAAATTCTTTTTTAATAAGTAGGCACAGGGAAAATGGGAATGGATAGAAATACTTTACTTAATTCAAGTCGCGCTACATTCCTCTCAACATTCAATTCGTTGATTGAGGGCGTGGTGCGTCGGTCTTTTGAACAGCTTTACGATAAAGCCGATAAAAGTATTAATTCACAAATGCAACGGCATATGTTGGATGCGCGTACTTTATTAATGCGCAATGACGTTGCGTTGATCAAAAACATCGTCGGCAAACTTGAAGCATTGCTAAACCGTAGTTTTCAGACAGCTTACGATACCTTTAGACCTTCCTTTTTCACTGCCGGTAAGGCGAGTTCTTTGGCGTTGATGGATCTCAATACGTTTGAAGATGACTTGCGGGTGGATATTATTACCAGCCGCTTTCGTAGTGAAGCTGAAGAACAATTACGCGATTTGAATATCCGCATCGCCATCCTTTTTGAGCGCAATGATATTGCCGAGCGCGAAAATCCATTTCGTCCTTATTTACTGACTCGTGCCATCGTTCTTGGTGTTGAGGCGATCAACGCAGAAGCCGAGCTGGCAGTAATTTTAACTGACCAACTGGCCGAAGAATTGGGGCTAAATATCGTCTCGCTCTATGAGTCAATTAACCAGCATTTATCTGAATGCGGCGTAGCTGCTCAACTGCAATTTAAACCGCAACGCATGCCATCTGACTTGACGAACCCGGTCGGTTATGAGGCCGAAGGCAATGCAGCGAATGTGGGCGCGAACGAAGCTTCGGCGCATCCGCGTCACCATCCGCATCCGGCAAATAAGGCCGAGTCAGCTGCGAACAAAGCCGGAAAAATTGAGCATTTATTGCAGATGGTGAAGCACGGTAATCCGCAGCAAATGCAATCTGGTGCTAGTTACGATTCTTTTAATGAAGGCAGTTTTAATGGCGGTGGTGGCGCAAGTTCTGGTTCCGGAAGAACCGGCGTTGGTGGCTTCGGCGGATCAGGCGGTGGAATGGCCGGTGGTTCGCATGCCGCATCACCCATGAGTCATGGAAGCTCGCAAGGTTCGGGCGGTGGCTTATTGAATCATGCCGGCTCGGCTGTCAGTGGCTGGCTGGAAGGTGCGCAAGAAGTCGGTGATGCACTGCGGCGTGTGTTCTTGGGTGGAACAAGCGGCGGCGCTAGTGCGCATGGTAATAGTAGTGGCAATGAATACGGTAATGCCGCACAAGGTAATAGTATGCACGGTGAAGGGCATGACCAGGGTCAATCTGGTGGCGCTGGGCACTTTAAGTCAATTTCGCCGCAGCTGAGTCATGCGCTGCATTCACCGGTTCCAAGTACCGGTGAGATGACGGGTGTGGATGGTGAAGTACGTAACCTGATTATTGAGAGCCGCGATAGCCTGAATGCGATGGCGGCAGATCAGCATGAAAAAATGACCATCGACATCGTTGCGATGTTATTTGAGTTTATTTTAAAAGATCATCAAGTGCCTGCAGAAGTACGCGCTCAATTGGGACGCTTGCAATTTTCTGTGCTCAAAATGGCGCTGATGGATTCGGCGTTATTAACTAAAAAAAGTCATCCCGCACGTTTGTTGGTGAATCGAATCGGTTCTATTTCTGTCGGACTCCAGCAGATAGATCCAACCGGTGAGCGGATTTCAGCAGAAATCTGTCGGATAGTGGAAGAGCTGTTAGCCAGTGACTCTGAAAGCCCTGAATTGTTTAGCAAAATGCTGGATCAGCTGGATGTGTTTATTGCGCGCGAATTATTGGCATCGAATACAAATGTGGAGCAGGCAGTTAATGTAGTGATTAATGCCGAACATCGTTCAGAGCGTTTTAGTCACGCCAGCGCCAAGCTGGAAAAAATGTTGGATGGCATCGCCGTTACACCGTATTTGCGGCGGTTTTTGCTGGATACCTGGTCACATGTAATCGAACGGGTAGAGCGTAATCCTCATGTCGATTCCACTCGCTTTCGCTTGCTGGTGCCTAATTTATTGTGGAGTATTTTGCCTAAAGCCAGCCACGATGATCGTGCGATGTTATTGCAGGTTATCCCCGGTTTGGTTCCTGTGTTACGGGAAGGAATGAGCTTGGTGGCATGGCTGCCTGAGCATCAGCAAGAATTATTAAATTGGTTGGTTGATGCGCACACCACCGTTATGCGCGCCGCAGCAAGTATTGATCCGGTCGTATCCCTGGTTGAAGTGCAACGCCATTTCCATGAGTTTGTTTATCCGGATGATGAACCTTTGCCGGCTCTTCCAGTGACATACAAAGGGGATGTCAATCGTTCGTTTTTAGATGAGGCAATCAGAGAGCTGGAACTTGAGTTGCATGCAGTTGGAGTGCTGCAAGATCTGGATGTGAAGCCAGAGCTGATTGACCCGGATCACCACTATGAAGAAGAATTTGTATCTAAGTCTGAGCCAGAAACTGAATTCGACACGACGTCGAGCGGGTTTTATACGACAGTCGGTGCGATCGAAAAAAATAGTGCAGCTAAAGAGGCGGAGGGTAGTGAAACTGACATCCTGGATCGCTTGCGTAGCGGTGTTATTGTTGAAATTAATCTCTCAGGAACGCCAACTAAAGGCCGCCTGAATTGGATTAGCCCGAATTCGTCCAATTTGATTTTGACGGTCAATGGGCAAGAAGCCCCATCGATTATCAGTGTGCGTATGTTCCGGCGCATGCTAAAAAGTTCGCGGGCCCGGTTTGTGGAAGTGGCGCCCTTATTCGAGCGCGCTGTACAGTCGTTATTAGAATCTGCCGACTTGGTGGATTTAGCACACGCAGCATAATCTCAGAATAATCTCACCTTGCTGGTTCCTCGCACATGCTAGAATTTGGCGCACTATTTATTCGCTCAAGTGAGATCGCCATGTTACGCAAATTGATTGGTTGTTGCCTTGTTTTACTGGCTGGCTCCAGCTTTGCCGATGAAGTACAAGTCGCTGTGGCTGCTAATTTTGCTGCACCCATGAAGCAGATTGCACTGGCATTTGAGCAAACTACCGGACACAAAGCGCTGCTGTCTTTTGGCGCAACCGGCAAATTTTATGCGCAGATTAAAAATGCCGCACCGTTTGATATTTTGTTGGCAGCCGATCAAACTACTCCCACCCAATTAGCCCAAGAGCAAGCCGCTGTAGCGGGCAGTCAATTTACCTATGCAATCGGCAAATTAGTCTTGTGGTCAGCTGCGGCGGGCTTGGTTGATGCGCAAGGTGCCATATTAAAACACGGCAGTTTTGCGCACTTGGCGTTAGCTTCACCCAAGCAAGCGCCGTATGGCGCTGCTGCGCTGGAGACATTGACTGCGCTGAATTTGGTCAAGGAATTGTCGCCCAAATTTGTGCAAGGTGAAAGCATAGGCCAGACCTATACCTTTGTCGCTACCGGCAATGCAGAACTTGGCTTTGTGGCATTGTCGCAAGTGTGGGAAAACAATCAAATCAAATCCGGTTCTGCGTGGATAGTCCCTGAAAATTTATATGCACCGTTGCGCCAGGACGCGATTCTGCTCAAGCATGGCAAAGATAATTCGGCCGCTTTAGCCTTGTTGGCGTATTTAAAAACCGATGCCGCTAAAAACATCATTCGCTCTTACGGATACCGTTTTTAATGGACGCCGCTGATTTAGGCGCAATCTGGTTAACTCTTAAATTAGCCACGCTCACCACGGTTATTTTGCTCTTGCTAGGTACGCCGTTAGCGTGGTGGTTGGCGCGCACCAAATCCAGATCTAAAAACGTAATACGCACTTTAGTCGCGTTGCCACTAGTGCTGCCGCCGACGGTGATTGGTTTCTATTTGCTGGTATTTATGGGCCCGCATGGTGCATTTGGGCAGTTGACGCAAACACTGGGTCTGGGCTTGTTACCATTCACGTTTTCTGGTTTAGTGATTGCTTCCATGCTGTATTCCATGCCGTTTGTCGTGCAACCTTTATATAACGCGTTTGAAGCAATCGGCGAGCGGCCATTGGAAGTCGCTGCCACTTTGCGTGCAACGCCGTTAGATACGTTTTTTTCTGTAGTGCTGCCGTTAGCCAAGCCTGGTTATTTAACGGCCACGGTGATGGGTTTTGCGCATACGGTCGGGGAGTTTGGGGTAGTGCTGATGATAGGCGGGAATATCGCTGATAAAACCCGGGTAGTTTCCGTGCAAATTTATGATCATGTCGATGCGCTGGAATATGCACATGCGCATAGTTTGTCGGCTGTCATGCTAGTGTTTTCATTCGTGGTATTGCTGTTACTGTATAAATTCAATCCGACTAATTCCGCGGGAAAATCCTCGTTATGAGCGGCGTACATCTGCAATTAAAGCTGCCCAATCTGGCGATAGATTTATCGCTGCCAAATATTGGAATTAGCGCTATCGTCGGGCCCTCTGGCGCAGGTAAAACAACCTTGCTGCGCGCAGTGGCTGGGCTGGAATCTGTTTGCCGTGGACGAGTCGACATTAATGGCGCAGTTTGGCAGGACGATACTCAAAAAATATTTTTGGCGGCGCACCAACGCTCGGTCGGATTTGTATTCCAGGAAGCGAGTTTATTTACGCATTTATCGGTTCAAGGCAATCTCGAATTTGGACTACGCCGCATTCCGGTTGCGGAGCAAAAGGTGTCTTTATCGCAGGCGGTGGAATTGCTAGGGATTGGGCCACTATTAAATCGCTCTCCAGCGACTCTTTCTGGCGGTGAAAAGCAGAGGGTAGCAATCGCCCGTGCTTTGGCAACCAGCCCCAAATTATTACTCATGGATGAACCGTTAGCCTCGCTCGATGAGCCGCGCAAAGCAGAAATTTTTCCGTATCTGGAACGACTGCACAGCGAGTTGGAAATTCCGCTGTTGTATGTAAGTCATGCTACCGATGAAGTAGCGCGTCTGGCTGATTATGTTGTGATGTTGGACGCTGGGCAAGTGCGTGCGAGCGGCAGCGTGTTTGAATTATTAACCCGCGCTGACTTACCTTTTGCCCACGGTGATGCTGCTTCCGCTTTAATTGGCGCGAAAGTCATCGCACACGATCCGCATTATCAACTTTCTCAATTTGAATTCTCCGGTGGCATATTGTGGCTGCCGCATAGCGCAACTGCATTAGGGAATACGGTACGTTTGCGGATTCAGGCGCGTGATGTGAGCTTGTCATTGACTCAGCAAATTGGCTCTAGTATTTTGAATTCTTTGGCGGTGAAAATTAGCGCAATCCAGGGCGATGCGCTGGGTTTGGTGATGGTGGAGTTAGACGCCGGCGGCACGCGTTTGTTGGCGCGCATTACTAGAAAATCGGCAGAACAATTAGGGTTGGTAATTGGCATGGCGTTGTTCGCGCAGATTAAGGGTGTGGCGATATTGAAGTGAGTTTACATGACTGGCTACGACATGCAGCGTTAACCTAACTGAGCTGCTCTAGGGCTTGTAATTTCTGTACCGCTATCATCGCGTTACGACGAAAAATAAAGAGCAATCAAAGGGACCAGATTGAACAGAATGATTCCAATTTTATAAATGGCTAATCCCGCGTAGTGAATGGAGTCAAAAGTTTCAACAGAAAGCTTGAACCAGCGTGTATGCAGACGATAAAGTAAGTCGTGAGCAAGGATTAAGACTCCAAACCAGATGAAAAGCACCGCATAGTTAATGGCAACACACCACAACAATGCCTCTTTTATTTCATGCGCATTCATGACGTTAACTGCAAGTTTTTCGCACTTGTCGATAATTGCACAGGGGCGGTCTCCAACCAGTGACGTGCCTTGGCGTCGTCGATAAATGGGAAGTGCCTTATTTCGGCTGATGTAAGGTAGTTGCCAAGTGATGCTGCTATGCCGGCGAAATGGCTGTCCGTTACGATCGCTACGCGTTCGACGGACTTGTCATGATGACCAACAAAGTGCATATGGGCAGCCAACCCACCGAAGTCTTCCCAGCCGGGAAATTCCATGGAATGAATCAAGATACCTTGCAGTTTAGTATGATCCGCGAGATAGGCATTTATCGCCGTATTAAGCCCGTCAAAATCCTCTTTGCTTAATGATGTGTGAGGAGCCAGCTCCAAGATACCTTCCGGTTGTGAAATTGAGTAGTCGAGCATGTGATTCTCCTTGAATATGTGTCTAATCGAATAAGGTAATCTTGTTGCTGACTGAAAGCTTACTTCCAGGTTCTGGGTAAGTCTGTGCGTATCCGCACTTAGTGTTGAATAAGGTTGGTTTGGATGAATTGAAGTTTGGATTACATGCTTAGGTAGTAATACATGTGCCAACGTAAAATTTAGTCATTTTGACGATTATTGAAAAATACTGTTCCAGTATTCCCATTGGGTCGCTATGGAGTTTCGCCTGGTAGGGTGAAGCCGTTTCATGAGCAGGGGATATATAGTCCGAAACCCTCACTTCACCTCCAGTATTCTCAATTCAAAAAACTAATTTCCGCTGACTTTCAAAATAACGTTCTTGGCCCGTAATCGGGTCGTTAAAGCCGATAGAGCGGGCTAGTAATTGCAAAGGCTGCGACATGTCGTCGGCTTTGCAGGGCAGGGCTATTGGGTAGAAGGCATCGTTCAAAATCGGAATGCCTAATGCAGCCAAATGGACTCTGAGTTGATGTTTGCGCCCGCTTAGTGGGTGCAGACGATAGCGGCTTACTTGCCCGCTGATTTGTTCGATAAGTTCAATCCGCGTTTCAGAATTGGCGATGCCGGGTACTTCCTGCATGCGGAAAAATGGCGTGCCGGGTGCCATGCGACTGCGGTAAGTTAAGGGTAACTCGTGGCCGATTAAATTAGGCGCTAAGGCTTCGTATTCTTTCTGCACAGTACGTTGCTGGAATAAAGCTTGATACGCGCCGCGACTTGCCAGGTTGATGGAAAAAATCATTACGCCCGCGGTTTCGCGATCTAGCCGGTGAATTGGCGTGAGATCATGGAAGTGGTATTTATTTTTTAAACGCACCAGCAAAGTTTCATGCAAAAACCGGCCGGTAGGAATCACCGGTAAAAAATGCGGTTTATCAACGACTAAAATATGCTGATCTTGAAACAGGATCTGCTCTTCAAAGGGGATCGGCGTTTCAGCTTCAATTTCACGGTAATAAAAAATCCGTCCGCCCCAGCGATAAGGGCTGGTAGCAGAGTATGGTGCGCCAGTTTCATTCACTACTTCACCGCGCGCCATGCGGCTTTGCCAAATCTCACTGCTCACATCGGGAAAGCGTTGAATTAAAAATTCCAGCAAGCTGCTCCACTCACCCTTTTGTAGCCATAAATAACTCGGCGCGACACCATCGCGTATCGGCAACGGTGGGTTCGCGGAAAGGTATTGTTTGGGACTCATGGGTTAAGGAGGTTATGTTGATTATTGTGCAAAATAAGCTGGCTATGGCTAGTGCGTCTGAATAAAAATTGCAAGGCCAGCGCAGTAAATGTGAGTGCAATAATTAACGCAATCCAATAGCCGCGCACGCCTAAACCTGGATAAGTATCGGTGCCAAAAGTGAGTAAATAACCGAGCGGCATGCCGATAATCCAGAACGCAGTCATGTGTATCATCATCGGAACGCGGGTGACTTTGTAGCCGCGTAACACGCCGGCACTAACGACTTGGGTAATGTCGGAAAATTGGAAAATGCCTGCTAATACAATCAGGTTCCCGGCCAATGCTAATACCGCTTCGTCTTGGGTGTACCAGCGGGATACCCAATGCGAACCAAAAATCATCAAGCAGCCTGACATGACCGCAATGAATAGCCCTAGGCGGATGCCGTTTTGACCTATTGCACGTGCTTCTTCAAAATTTTTCGCGCCGACTGCATGGCCAACCCGCACGGTTAATGCTGTGCCGACTGCCATTGGTACCATAAAAGTGAGTGAACAAAAGTTGAGCGCAATTTGATGTGCCGCGACTGACGTCGTACCAAGTTTGGCGATGATTAAGGCGATAAAACTAAACGCACTGACTTCGACTAAAAACATGATGCCGATCGGTAAACCAAGTTTGAATAACTGTTTTTGTACGGCAGAGTTCCAGCCTTGCCAAGCCCTGAATGGATGGGTTTGTTGATAGTAGTCGGTGCGCAAAATCCACGCGGAAAGCAGGATGAAATTAACCCATACGCAAAATGCAGTCGCCCAGCCGCAGCCAACGCCGCCCATTGCTGGGAAACCTAAATGGCCATAAATTAAGATCCAGTTTGCGGGGATATTTAACAGCAGGCAAAACACCGAAATGATCATCATCGGCTTGGTATGTTTCAATGCCGCGCTATAGCTGTATAGCACCCGATATAGTGCAAAGGCCGGTAAGCCCCAGCTGATTGCTTTTAAAAAATCTGCTGCCTTATTCGCGATTAATGGTTCTAGCCCAAGGTGTGGAAAAATCGGCAGTAGTAAGCGGGTTGCGATCCAAGCGAGTGCTGCGATTATTAAAGCTTGTACTAATGCTTGCTGGGTCAGCGCTGAAATGGAGCCGGTGTCATTTGCCCCGACTTTTTGTGCGACCAGTGGGCTAGTCGCCAGCAAATAGCCGAGCATGGTCACGATTAAGGTGACCCAAATTGAGGAGCCAACAGAAACCGCGGCCAGGTCGCCGGCAGACACGTGACCTGCCATAACCGTATCAATAAATGCGGTGCCGGTAGAGGCCAGTTGGCCGACGGCAATCGGCCAGGCTAAATGCCAGGTGGCGCGGGTATCTTTTAAACGCATAGTAGTCTTCGTTGATGAGTTGCAATGTTTTGGACTGAATTTATAGGACTTACGCAAAGTCACTCCAGCGGCGTTGCGCACTCCTTGCTGGAACAATTTTACGTAAGCCCTATTAATGTAGTCAGTTTTTTCCGGAATGTAGTTAGATAAGTGCCGACTGAGATCTATTTTTTCCAGTAGGATATTTCTTGCTCATGGCAAGAAATATCCATTTCGGCAACACGATCTTGCATATGTGATTGCGCATCGGCAATTGCCTGATTGTAGATGCTTGGGCCTAATTCTCGTAAGCAAAAATCTAAAAATAGTGTGGATTTTAAGCTGCCAATTTCCTCATCCATATGCTCTTTGAAAAAGCGCTGGATCGAGCCTAATAAACGCTCTTCATTTTCTTTGCTTAGTTTAATTGCCATGATCGCGTCTCACTGATCCTCTATTTATAAAGGATGAATGCTACACCAAACGCGATGTTCTTGGATATGGCAGGAGACGTGGCAGGGAGGATTACATGATCCGTAAGCGTTGTTAGAGTTCAAGCGGCTCATTACATTTGATATTTTAAATTTATCCCAATTGTGCGTGGGCGATTAATGCCGATACGTCTAGTGTCTGGCAGGTCGGCAGATATTGCGGTTGGCAAGCCAGTTTCACCGATTTTGTTGAAGACATTATCAACAAATAGCGATGCGCCCCAATGGCTTGATTCGGAGATTTTTCGGCTGCCGACCCGTAAATTAACCAGTGAAAATCCTTTGCTTAAATAAAAGGGGCTGGTTCTGTCATACAGAGCGATTGAATTTCCTATGTAGGAATAATCAACCCGGGCAAAACCCGGCATGCCATTTGGCATCAGCAAGCTATATTCGGCCGATGTTGACGCGCTCCAGCGCGGTACATCGAGTAATGGGTCGCCTTTTTGGGCGGGTGTTCCCGGCACATCATTACCCAACTTTGCTTGGGTAAAATTGCCTGCCAGTCGTAAATTTAATTTTTTTATTGGGCGGTAGTTCATTTCTAATTCCGCGCCTTTGCTGGTCGCCGTGCCAAAATTTGCCGTAATGTTGAAGCCGCATTGCAACACAATTTGCTGCTGAACCTGGCTCCAGTCTATGTAATACACCGAAGCATCGACGAGCAAGGAGTTGTCTAGCCAGGCTGATTTTTCTCCTAACTCGTAGTTCCAGAGCGTATCCGGCCCAAATTTAACCAGCGCACTATTACTCAGGTTGAGGGTGGCTACTTCTGCGCCACACACGGCAGCTGGTGCTGGATTATTTGGCCCTCCTGGGCGATAGCCTTTGGATGCGGTAGCAAAGAGCAGTACGTCTTTGTTCATCTGCCATGCAAGATTGAATTTGGGGTTGATACCGGTGTCGGATGACACGCCGGTAACGCTGGAAGCGACATCGCCAACAAACTCACCAGATACTTGTTGCGCATAAGTCTGATTAACCCGAAATCCGCGCAAGCCAACTAGTGCAGTGAGGTCAGGCGAAATACGATAGGAGGTTTCTTCAAACAAGGCTGTTTCGCTGACGGTTGCCTGTCTGGCTCCGGCAAAGATGCTATCGATCTGGGTTCCAAAGGTTGCATTGTAGCCAGGAGGAGTTGGAATAGATGAAGCTAGCGGTGCGTTTACGTGGTGGTAATAAGCGCCGCCAATAATTTGCCACGGGCCTTTAAAGTCCGATGTAAATCGAACTTCTTGCGTAAATTCCTTATTAATATAATCGCCCGTCATGACAGTCGGATAAATGTAGGATTGCTGGGCGGGTGCATAAAAGTAATACAGCACCTTGGACGCGTCCTCGGCAATTTCGACACTGCGATCATAGTAGGAAGTCGAGGATAGCAACTCAAACTGGTCATAGCCTTTGTGTACTGAAATATTCGCCAGGGTTGAAATTTGCGTGCTGGGTTCTGGTACTAAGCGTGTTTGTATTAATGAATTTAAATTTCCGGGAGGAACGTCAATCTGAAAAGGCGCTGCTAAGAATGTATTTTGATGCATGCCGGAAACTGCAATGGTAAGGTCGTCTTCCAGCCTGAATTTTACGATTGCACGGATCCCGGTGGTTTTTTCTGAATTGGCATTTTCTTGAGTCGGCGCTGTCGTTGGCGCGGTAAGATAATTGGTTGGGTTGATGGTGTAGCGATCAATAAAACCGTCTTGCCGCCGGTCAAAGACCGCTATTCTCGCTGCAACCGTATTCTCAACCAAAGGAATATTAACAACGGCGTTGGTCGTGTAATTCCAGCCACCGCCATCGGTTTTGGATATGCTGGTGTCAAGGTTGAACTGGAATGTATCGAAATTCGGCTGTTTGGTGAGATAGCGTACTGTTCCGCCCATGGAGCTTGACCCATACAGAGTGCCTTGTGGGCCGCGCAACACTTCGACCTGATCGATGTCGAAAATCGAGGGATCTATCACCCCGCGTAACGACAATAATGATGCATTGCTGGATGCTGCAATGGGAGTGTCATCCAAGTAATAACCGACGGTTCCTGCTGTTCCTGCCGTGGAGGAAATGCCGCGGATGATGAGAATATTTTGGCCAGGTCCTGATGAAACTACGGTCAGTCCCGGTGTTTGGCGCGCTACATCAGCAACGCTTTCTATGCCCATTTTTTCTAACTCGTGCGAATCTAAAGCGGTCACACTGATCGGCGCATTTTGTAATTGCTCGCTACGTTTTTGTGCGGTAATAATTACTTGGTGCTCGCCATCATCATCGCTTGTAGGGGCAACTGTTTTAGTGGTTGGCGTTGCCGCATTGTTCGCTTCCTGTGCTGCAGCGTTTGGCAAGCTGACTATCTGCATAAGGATAAAGATCAAACTGCTGCGAATATAAAAGGATGCTTGAGTGATTATTTTACGCATAATAATTCTCTGGTCGCTGATAGATGGAATGGGTGATCGGTGACTATTTTGACGTTACTGCTGAAGCAACAACTGAGATTTATGTAATGCTAAAATTTTTTCCAATTGACCAGAATCTGCCAGTTGCTGATAACCCTGATCGAAGCGATCGCGTAACTCTTGGGCCTGTGGCAGATTACGTCTTACGACCAAATAGACAGGAATTATGGAAATTGCTTTACGTTGAAAAGTAATTTTTTTTCGCTCTTCTTGCGAAAAATTATTTTTCAAAAGAAATAGCCCAACATCTTGATCTATGGGGAATAAATGTATTCGACCAATCAGCAACTTTTTAAAATTGGAAATATCACTCGGCGCAGGATCAGTATGTAGTGCGCCTGAGGCGCTTAACGATTCGAACTCGTCAGAGTAGTAATTTCCCATGGTGACGCCTATCGTATATTGCGCTAAATCCGTTAAGGAATTCCATTCAAGGCCTTCGCCACTTCGCTGAAAAAATACGATCCGTAAAAAATAAATCGGCTTGCTTGAGTAGATTAACTTGGCATCCCGCTCCCGGCTGTGTGCCCAACCATAACTGCCTTCATATAAGCCCTGCATCAGTCCGGTAATTGCCCGGTTATTGGGAACGGAGGTAAATACGGCTTCAACTTTGGCTAGCTTGAATGACTCGCGTACGATCTCAGTGAGTACGCCCTCAGTACCATTGCCATGAATTATTAGTGGCGGATATTCCTGCTCGGTTAAGGTGATTTTCAGCCATTGTTGAGCATTTGCGTCCGACACGAATTGAAGCGACACCACGAAAAAAATTAGTAAAAATGCTATCCGGTTAGTTGTTGAATGTCGAGAACTCAAAATACACTCCATTACGCAACAAGAAAGCATATCTATAAATTTGATTGTTGGCAGACCCTAATACCTAGAGGTGATAAAGCCAGTCTAGTTCAGCATGTGTGTATATGCAAAAAATAAATCTGGCAAATTAAACAAGCCTTGGCTTATGTTTTTGTGCTGAAATCGGGTGAAGTAATGCGCGTATAGCGTGCTGCGATCAATGGAAAAATCGCGCAAAACGGATGTGTGCAGATTAATGTGATGCAGTTAATGCCGTGGAAGAGCGGAGGTGTGTGATTGCTCATTGAGCATGATGTGTGACAACAGTTTTTGTTGAATTGGCTAAACTGTTATAAGTTTAGCCAATTCATGTGTCAATTAATGACGCTGCCAATGTCCGCCATCCATGTGCCACGCATTACCTTCTTGGTGCCAGTGATGCGGTACCCATGCATATCCTGGGCGAGGAGCTGCCCAATGTCCTGAATGCCAAACATGGTGTCCGCCTTCCCAGAGCCAAACGCCGGAAATCCAGAAATAGCCTGAAACAGGTGCTACGCCCACAACTTCAACTTGAGGTGCTGGCGGTGCGGTATAAACAATGACTGGCGGTGGTGCAACGTCTGGGTAAACTACTTCAGCGCGGTAGTGATAGGGTGCTGGGGTGACAACGCAACCTGATACCAAGGTGGCTGCTGCAAGAACAATTGCGCTGCAGATTAGAGTGCTATTTTTCATCATATTTTCCAATATTAGAGTAAGACTATGCAATGGGAGGCGAGCCAATAATTATCGCCTTACAACTATTAGCTCTTGAGCGACGGTTTTGGATGACACGGAAATGTAAAGAATTGTAGAGATTTGTTAGTCTGGCGGCATTATATTTAACAAGAAGCAATTAATAAAGTGTTTCCTTGCTGAGGGAAAACTTGCAAATGGCAAATTTCCATCTTATTGTGAAAGTGAGCAATAGTGCTCAGCTTCACAGTAATATGAATGATGAAGTGCCTATAAGCCTGGAGAAAGTCCCATGCTAAAAGTGGTTGTTATCGATGGCAATGCCATCTCACGCGGATTGTTGAATACAATGCTGACCAATGGCGGTCATGAAGTCATTGGCGGCGGCAATGTCAGTTCTTCCAGCATTGCGCGCATGGTTAAATTAAAGCCACAACTAATCTGTATGGATTTAGGGCAGGTTGAAGACGATAAAATGGCCGTTTTGGATAATATTCGTAAGGAATTACCTAAAACCATTGTTTTCCTTGTGTCAAATAGTTTTGATGCGGAAACAATCAAGCAGGGCCAAGAGCATGGGGTCAGAGGTTTCATCGTGAAGCCATTCAACTCTGCAACCGTGCTGACCAGCATTCGTACAGCTGTGCTTACCTTTGTTCGTGAAATAAAGCAGGCTAAAGCGCAGGGCGAGCCGCCCGCTGGCGGCTAGTGATCCGCTGAATGATTAGGTTGGTTTAAAAAAACTGACGCCAGCTTTCCGTAACATGCTGGTGAGAGTAATGAGCGGCAAACCAGTTAGCGCAGTGGGGTCGCTACTGTCGATGCGCTCAAGAATGGCAATTCCCAAACCTTCATTTTTTGCGCTACCTGCGCAGTCATAAGGTTGTTCAATGCGCAGATAGGCATCTAACTCAGCGTCCGATAAATCTCGAAACGTTACACTGGTCTGCACGTTTTCAACTTGAACCAACGGCATTGGCTGGCAATCTTGATATACGCACAAGGCACTATGAAAAATAACTTGCTTGCCACGCATCATTTGCAATTGGGCAAGCGCGTTTTGATGATTGCCGGGTTTGCCGATGTGTAAATTATTTAGCGTAGCTACCTGATCCGAGCCGATGATGATTGCGCCGGGTGCTATTTTGGCAATAGCGCGCGCCTTTTGCTCGGCTAAACGCAGAGCGGTTGCTTGGGGTGTTTCACTGGGAAAAGCAATTTCATCAATATCGGGAATCATCACTTCAAACGGAAGATTCAGGCGTGATAACAATTCTTTGCGGTAAATAGAGCTAGAAGCGAGTATGATGCGGTTTTCGTTGCATAAGACAGTCATTTTTTACGTAAACCTTTGGCGGAAAAGGAAGAATGCTGTTATTATCGCAGGTTTTCTAAGGGTGTAATGCATTATGCTGATCATTGATGCGTTTGCTTTTTGCCGAAATAGCGAACAACAAACAGGGAAATTAAAACTGTCTGAGTTAGCTAGACTACGCGCAGAATGTGTTTCAGACGATGGTGAAGTGGAATGGACGCTAGTAGGGAATACACATACTATCGGTTATCCTAGTCTGCAATTAACCGTTACTGGAACTGTGCAATTAGTGTGTCAACGGTGTTTAACACCTTATGTTTTTCAGATTTCATCAGACGCAAAAATGCTTTTAGCTAAGGATGAGCAGGCTGCGGATGAGTTAGATACTTCTCTGGAAGACGATGGAATTGAAGTAATTGTAGGAAGTAAGGCATTCGATATCATTGCATTGATTGAGGATGAGGCATTATTGGCTATTCCGTTATCGCCAAAGCATGAGGTTTGTCCCTCTAAGGAGAAACTTGATGCATTTGCGACTGCAAAGAAGGTTTCGCCGTTTGCCGCATTGAAGGATCAGTTGTCAAAAAACTGATCATGTTTTAAAAAGTAGTAAGGTTTCTTGGCTGGGACGACGAGTTTGCTGGCCGGATATGTTAAAATTTCAGAACTTAAGTTCGAGTATTAGGAGTTATCATGGCTGTTCAGCAAAACAAAAAGACCCCGTCTAAGCGCGGTATGCATCGTTCACACGACTTTTTAGTCGCACCACAATTGTCTATCGAGCCAACAACTGGTGAAACGCATATGCGTCATCACATCAGCCCAAATGGCTTTTATCGTGGTCGCAAAGTACTGAAAACTAAAAACGACGAGTAATCTACTCGACGAATTTAGTTAAGAGTTGAAAAAAGCACAGCGCTTAATTGTGCTAGGCAACAATGAAGCGGCGTAACCAGTTTTTACTTGGCGCCGCTTTTTTTGTGCCTGATTCGTGTATTTTATTCCTAAACTATTTCTGATTTGAATAGTATTCAATCGGACTGGTGTTTGTCATCGTGCAAAAAAGCATAGTGATGCGTAAGTCCTAAGCAATCTACAATAGGCAACTTAACGTATTCAACCCTGAATTCAGGAGACGATTTAAAAAATGACCATACGTATTTCAATTGATTGCATGGGCGGTGATCATGGCCCAGCTGTTACTGTTGCAGCGGCAGTTTCTTTTGTTAAACGTACAGAAGATGTGCAGATGATTTTGGTGGGGCAAGAGAATATTATTCGATCAGAATTAAAAAAACTAAAATTTGATCATCATTCACGCTTTCCATTCATTTCAATAGTTCACGCAAGTGAAGTGGTAACGATGGAAGATCCTTTGGAAGTGGCTTTGCGCCGCAAAAAAGATTCTTCCATGCGAGTAGCTATTAACCAAATTAAAGATGAGCAGGCTGATGTCTGTGTTTCCGCTGGGAATACCGGCGCGCTAATGGCTATTTCACGTTATGTGTTAAAGACTTTACCTAACGTCGATAGGCCAGCAATTTGCAGCATCTTGCCGAATCAAAAAAATAAACCGACTTATATGCTTGATTTAGGCGCCAATGTAGATTGTGAGCCTAGGCACTTGCAGCAGTTTGCCATTATGGCTGCAGCCTTGTTTTCTGCGGTTGAGGGCACGGCAATGCCGACGGTGGGTTTGCTGAACGTTGGTGAGGAAGATATTAAGGGAAATGATGTCGTTAAAAAAACCGCTCAATTATTGCGTGATGAGCACGCTAAGGGTGTGATTAATTTTTATGGCAATGTGGAAGGTAACGATATTTTCGCTGGAACGACCGATATTGTGGTCTGTGATGGCTTTGTCGGCAATGTTACCCTGAAGGCCGCGGAAGGTTTGGGGCGTTTCGTTAAAACCGTTTTGAATGCCGAATTTAAGCGTAACTTCATCACGATGTTGGGTGCTTTAATTGCGCGAAGTGCATTAAAAGCAGTTGGAAGCAGATTAAATCCATCCAATTATAATGGTGGGAGTTTATTGGGTTTGCGCGGTTTGGTGATTAAGAGTCACGGCGGTGCAGATGCCTATAGTTTTGAATGGGCGATACAACGTGCCTACGACGCAGCCAAAAATGGCGTGTTGGAACATATTGCCTCTGCCATGAACGAGTTGGTAGCGCAGCCAGTGTCAGAATCAGTTGCGGGCGCAATTGACGTATCATCAGAAACCCCGCTAGGCGAAACTGGAACTAGCTAGTTAATAAAGAGCATAAATAGTATGAAGATATTTAGCAAAATTACCGGTACTGGCAGTTATTTGCCGCCTAAGCGAGTTACTAATCACGATTTAACTAAGCAGTTGGCCGAGCAGGGCGTGGAAACGTCCGATGAATGGATATTTACTCGTAGCGGTATTTCCGCTCGCCATTTTGCTGAGTCGGATGTGAGCGCAAGTGATTTGGCGGTGCATGCGGCGCTGCGCGCGATTGAGATGTCTGGTTTAGATAAAAATCAAATTGATTTAATCATTCTGGCGACTTCAACGCCGGATCATTTGGGTGGTTTTCCAAGTACGGCATGCATAGTTCAGAAAAAACTGGGAATTGCCGGTTGCGCTGCCTTTGACGTGCAGGCAGTTTGTAGTGGATTTATCTATGCCGTTTCTGTTGCGGATGCCATGATTAAGGCTGGAAACAATAAAAACGTTCTGGTTATTGGTGCAGAAGTTTTCTCTCGTATCCTTGATTTTAATGATCGCGGTACCTGCGTATTGTTTGGCGATGGCGCAGGCGCGGTGGTAATGTCTGCGTCAAATGAGCCGGGCGTGCTGGCCACTAAATTGCATGCTGATGGAAATTATTCGCATATTTTGTCGGTTCCGGGAAAAGCAGCTGGCGGAGTTGTTGAGGGTAGTGCCTTCGTATATATGGACGGTCCGGCGGTATTTAAGTTGGCTGTTTCTGTGCTTGAAAAAGTCGCCCGCGAAGTATTGGAAATCGCCAATATGACTTCCGCAGATTTGGACTGGTTGGTGCCACATCAGGCAAATATCCGCATTATGCAAAGCACGGCTAAAAAATTACATTTGCCGTTGGATAAAGTGATCGTGACTGTCGATCAGCATGGTAATACCTCCGCTGCGTCAATCCCACTCGCGCTGGATTGTGGCGTGCGTGATGGTCGCATTAAGCCAGGTCAGACGGTGTTAATTGAAGGCGTTGGTGGCGGCTTTACTTGGGGTGCTGCTGTCGTCAAGATGTAATTAATTTTTGATATATTTCATACTTATTTAGTGAGTTATTTTCGTTTATGAATAAATTTGCTTTTGTATTTCCTGGGCAAGGCTCCCAAGCGATTGGCATGTTGAATGGTTTTGCTGATCATCCGATAGTGAAACAAACAGTTGCCGAGGCAGCGGATGTATTGAATTTTGATTTGGCGAAGTTAATTGCTGAAGGTCCTAAGGAAGAATTGGACTTAACCGTTAATACCCAGCCTGTCATGCTCACCGCCGCAGTTGCTTGTTATCGCGCATGGTTAGAAGCTGGGGGCGCTAAACCTGCTTTTGTGGCAGGGCATAGCTTGGGTGAATATTCGGCCTTGGTTGCTGCTGGTGTTTTGGCGTTTAAAGATGCTGTGCCGCTGGTGCGGTTCCGTGCTCAGGCAATGCAAGAAGCGGTGCCATTCGGTGTTGGTGGTATGGCTGCTATTTTGGGTTTGTCTGATGAAGACGTGCGTTTGGTTTGTTTAGAGTCGGCGCAAGGTGAAATTGTTGAGCCGGTTAATTTTAATGCACCTGCTCAGGTGGTTATTGCTGGTCACAAAGCGGCTGTTGAGCGCGCTTGCGAAGCGGCAAAAGCACGTGGCGCCAAGCGCGCTTTGGTGTTGGCTGTTTCGGCACCATTTCATTCCTCTTTGTTGAAGCCAGCGTCTGATAGATTGCGCGAATATTTACAGCAAGTACCATTTGCTGAGCCGCAAATTCAATTGATTAATAATGTGGATGTGACGATCTTGCGGGATGCTGCTGATATTAAAGATGCGTTGGTGCGTCAGGCTGCTAATCCGGTGCGCTGGGTTGAAACTATTCAAAAAATGGCTGAGCAAGAAATTACACATATCGTTGAATGCGGTCCTGGCAAGGTGTTGACCGGCCTGGTAAAGCGTATTAACTCTGATTTAGTGGGTGAGGCTTTATTTGATGATGCTTCATTAAATAAAATTTTGACGCTGAGTCGTTGAACATGCTGGAGATTAAAAAATAATGAAACCAATTTTCGATTTAACCGGACAAGTTGCTTTAGTTACTGGCGCTTCACGTGGAATAGGGCGCGCTATAGCGACTTTATTGGCGGAGCGCGGTGCGACAGTTATCGGTACTGCGACGACCGAAGCAGGAGCTGCAAATATTTCGGCTTATTTGGCTGAGGCTGGTAAGGGGTGTGGCGTAGTTTTGAATGTGTGCGATCCGGTTGCTAGTGTGGCTTTGGTTGAGCAAATTCAAAAGGAAAATAACGGCCTGTCCATTTTGGTGAACAACGCCGGCATTACTCAAGATCAATTGGCTATGCGCATGAAAGATGAGGAATGGGATGATGTAATTACCACCAATCTGACTGCGGTAGCGCGTCTTTCTCGTGCTGTGTTGCGCACGATGATGAAGGCCAAATACGGGCGTATTATTAACATCACTTCGGTGGTAGCTTCGGCAGGTAATCCCGGTCAAATTAACTATGCTGCTGCAAAAGCGGGCGTGGCTGGAATGAGCCGTGCGTTGGCACGTGAAATTGGCAGTCGCAACATTACAGTGAATTGTATCGCGCCAGGCTTTATTGATACAGATATGACTAAGGCCTTAAATGAGCAGCAAAGCGCGACAATTTTGCAGCAAATTCCATTAGGGCGTTTGGGGCAGCCGCAAGAAATTGCTGCTGCAGCATTGTTCCTGGCTTCCTCTGAAGCGGCTTATGTTACTGGTACGACAATGCATGTTAATGGCGGCATGTATTTAAGTTAAAATTAATTTGTTGCAGGTTAGTATTAGTTTAGTGCCAGAACTCTAAAATTAAGCTGAATTTGGCAGAAGTTGCCTGAAGATAATTCGTAATTTGATAAACCCCCTTTTTTTTGCGCATAAGTCTGTTAAAATGCGCGCACTTTCTGTAACACACATCATGGAGACCTAAATGTCAGATATCGAACAACGTGTTAAAAAAATTGTAGCCGAACAACTCGGTGTAGCTGAAGCCGACATCAAAACTGAATCTTCTTTCGTAGATGATTTGGGCGCTGATTCTTTAGACACGGTTGAATTGGTCATGGCTTTGGAAGATGAATTCGAAATGGAAATTCCAGACGAACAAGCTGAAAAAATCACGACTGTACAACAAGCTATCGACTACGCAACTGCTCATTTAAAAGCGTAATTTATACTGTCTTTTCAGTTAAAAGTATTGGGTGATAACACGGTAACGCAGCAGACGGTAAACAGTAGATGTTATATTGCTTGCTGATGTTCCGGTTGTCCCCTTTAAGCGCAATGAGTGCATTAAAATTGCTTTTAATTATTTGACCGACTCCAGGAGAATCGCTTGAGCCGCTCGCAACATCGTCGTGTCGTAGTCACAGGAATGGGCTGCGTATCACCAGTTGGAAATAACTTATCTGACACCTGGAGTGCTGTAACCTCCGGTACATCAGGTATTGCCACCATCACAAAATTTGATCCTTCCCCATTTACCACCCATTTCGGTGGTGAAGTGAAGGGTTTTAATATCGAAGACTACATCCCCGCCAAAGAAGCTCGCCACATGGATACCTTTATCCACTTTGGTTTAGCGGCAGGTATGCAAGCAATGCAAGACAGTGGTTTGGTTGTAACAGAGCAAAATGCTGAGCGTATTGGTGTCATGGTGGGTTCAGGAATCGGTGGTTTGCCGCTGATCGAAGAAACACATACGGAATACACTAATCGTGGCGCACGTAGAATTAGTCCTTTCTTTGTGCCAGCTTCCATCATTAATATGATTTCTGGCCATTTGTCGATTAAATATGGATTAAAAGGCCCGAATTTATCGATCGTGACGGCATGTTCAACTGGCCTGCATTGTATCGGTGCTGCTGCTCGTATGATCGAGTACGGCGACGCCGATGTGATGGTTGCTGGTGGTGCTGAATCGACTATGTCACCATTGGGCTTGGGTGGTTTTGCATCGGCTCGCGCACTTTCGTCACGCAATGATGATCCTGCAACAGCTTCACGTCCATGGGATAAAGACCGTGACGGATTCGTATTAGGTGAAGGTGCCGGCGTGATGGTGCTGGAAGAATATGAACACGCTAAGGCTCGTGGCGCACGGATTTATGCTGAAGTACTTGGTTTTGGTATGAGTGCAGATGCTTATCATATGACAGCCCCGCTGGAAGATGGCGATGGCGCAAAGCGTTGTATGAATGCGGCATTAAAGAGTGCTCAAATTAATCCTGATCAGGTGGATTATATTAATGCGCATGGCACGTCCACTCCGCTAGGCGATTTAGCTGAAACGGTGGGCATTAAGCGTACCTTCGGTGACCATGCTAAAAAATTAGTCGTGAATTCGACTAAATCAATGACTGGGCATTTGTTGGGTGGCGCTGGTGGTTTGGAGTCGGTATTTACCGTGTTAGCGGTGCATCATCAATTATCGCCGCCAACGATTAATATTTTCAATCAAGATCCAGCTTGTGATTTGGATTATTGTGCAAATACTGCCAGAGCAATGCCAATTAATATTGCTGTTAAGAACTCATTTGGGTTTGGCGGAACAAATGGCACGTTGATTTTTGGTAAGATTTAAGTGAACTCTGAAAATAGCGACTTTAATATTTAAGTCGCTATTTTTTTGCCTGATTAATGTCAATCGCGATTTCAGTCTTACTACATCCTTCTAAAATTTTGCGCTTATGCGCAATTTCATTCTCCATCCTGTTGGTGCTGATCGGCATTTACATCGGATGCTTAGATGTTCCTTCAATTTTAATTCGCTCTTTCTTAGCTGTTCTTTGTGGGCTGGCGGCATACCGCATTTTTTTTCAGCATCAAAAAAATGCTAAAAAAATATGGCACATTGCTATCGATGGCAAAGGGCAGTTACGCTGCCTGCCAGTTTCCTCATCGGCTATTACCCCAACAAACCGAGAGTTTTTTGAAAGTAATCCTTTTTATTTGATGAGCGGCACCACTTTATGGGCACGCGTATTATTTTTACGTCTACATTGCCTGGAAGATGATGTAATGATAAATTTAGTGATACTCTCTGACGCTCTAAGTAGGGATGAATTTCGCCGACTATCTGTAGCCTGTAAGTGGATAGTTGCGCATGCTGAATCACCAACTTCATAAAAAAGTAAGATTTCAGCACAACAGCTCCCGTGATAATAGAAGTATTTCCTAGGTGGCCATTTAGTTCAGCAAGATTGAAAACAATGTAGCGGCAGTTCTAAATAATGATTTGGGGAACTAAAAATAGTGCCCAAAGTCTATATTTGTAGCGCGTGCATGTTGCAAAGAAACAGGGGGACGTGTAGTGACAACAGAACGCGATGTAGATCAGGTATTGGTTGAGTGCGTACAGGCAGGAGATAAACGTGCATTTGAATTGCTAGTTGTTAAATATCAACGAAAATTAATGCGTTTAATTTTGTATTTTGTAAAAGATCACGCAGAAGCGGAAGATGTGATGCAAGAAACTTTTATTAAAGCTTATCGCGCTCTTCCTAATTTTCGTGGTGAATCTGCGTTTTATACCTGGTTGTACCGAATTGGGGTTAACTCGGCAAAAAATCATTTGATCTCCCAGCGTCGTCGGGTACCAACCTCAACCGACAGTGATGCACAGGAGGCAGAAACCTTTAAAGATGCAGGCGGATTGCGAGAGTCGAATACGCCAGAGTCAATTTTGGCGTCAAAGCAGTTGGCGGCAACAGTGAATGAAGCAATGAATGCTTTACCAGAAGATTTACGAATTGCAATATCACTGCGCGAAATTGAAGGCTTAAGTTATGATGAAATTGCTGACATGATGGATTGCCCGATTGGAACAGTACGCAGTAGAATTTTTAGAGCACGTGAATCGATCGCAAATAAAATTCGCCCATTACTGGGTACTTCATTGGATAAACGCTGGTAATCAGTTGGCTGCTTGAGTAAGAATAGGATTTGATATGAATACGAATATGCAAAATGAGCAAAATAGGCAATCACAGATTTCAGCCTTGGTTGATGGTGAGCAAGCTGATCATGAATTGAGCGCTATTTTGGCCACATTACGTACCCAAGAGCATAAAGATGACTGGGATATTTACCATAAAATAGGTGATATTTTAAATTCGGAAGAGTTGTCCGTTAGTATCAGCGATGGGTTCTCTGCCCGGATGGCTGCGAGTTTAGCCGCTGAACCAATTTATTTGGGTTTAAAACCGCTTACTCCAAAAACAAAAACATTTTCCCAGGTGAGCACTAAAGTTGCTTATGCAATGGCGGCGATGTTTGCTTTTGCTTTGATTCTGGTGCCACGCTTCGCAGGTCAAGAGGGTGCTGAAACCAGTGCTCCATATTATGCAGGGCAGTTTGCCGCAGTAAATAGTTCATCCATGAATGGTGCTGAGGCTAAAAAAGAATTAGCCGCTTTATCGGCGTCGCACACAACTAGTTATGAATCTAAATCCCACATGCTACGCGATCCACAAATCGATAGCTATTTGGCGGCGCATCAACGCTACTCGAATTCGACATATAGTGCTGTCGAATATGAAACCAGTCCAACAAATCAAGAAGCAGGAAAGTAATGAGGACTCTATTTTTATCGTGCATTCTGTTGGTGACAGGTGTTCCTGCATTCGCTGATGATTCCGTAGAGGCGCAAGCAATTTTGCAAAAAATACAGACGGCGGCGCAAAAAACAAATTTTGCTGGCACCTTCGTTTTTCAGCAGGATAATGAGCTTCTTTCCTCACGTATCACGCATCGTTTTGAAGCTGGTGATGAGCAGGAGAAAATAGAAAAATTAGATGGTCGGCCACGTGAATATATTCGTCATAACGAAGACATTCTTAGCTATCTGCCAGATACTAAAACATTACGACCTGAGACACGCCAGGCCCAAGATATGTTTCCTGCGGTATTGGCTTTTAATGGGGCCAACTTGGGTGAGCATTATTTGTTCAAATTGGCTGAAGTTGCGCGTGTTGCAGGCATCGACTGCCGTATGGTTGTTGTTGAGCCCAAGGATTTATTGCGTTATGGATATCGCTTTTGTGCGGCAATTCCAAGTAATCTCATGTTGCAAGCGCAGACTATCGGTTTAAATAACAAAGTTTTAGAGCAAATTGCTTTTAGTAATCTGACTATTGGCAGTATTGATGAAAATAGCTTAAAAACCAGCTATACAGCTACCAGTGATTGGAAAACAGTGCGCGGCTCTGTTGCCGTCTCAACCGCATCTGGCTGGGCAGTGAAATCATTACCGGCGGGATTTAAAAAAATTCGTGAAGTACGGCGTTTAATTAACCATCATTTTGATGGTTCTTCCATTAAAAAATCAACCGATTTACACGAAGTATTGCAGTTGGTATTTTCTGATGGGTTGGCCACCATTTCTGTATTTATTGAACCGATGAATGGCGATCATCGGGTTGGTGTCACACAAGAAGGAGCGACTCTGATTTCCGGCCATCAGCAGGGCAATTTCTGGCTCACTATTGTTGGCGAAGTGCCATTGGCGACGATTAAATTAATTTCAGATTCAATTGAATACAAATTGAAATGATGTGATAAATATTTTTTTACACTTTTGAAGATAAATATGATTAAAATATCGATCCAACCCCCTCATAACCAACGTCCAACTATGAATAAATTTCTTTCTATCCTGTTAGCCGCAACGGTTACTTTGGTCGTGCCTGTTGCTGGACTTGTTACCGCAACGCCGGCGTTTGCCGCATTGCCATCCTTTGATTTTACTGAGCTGGTAGAAAAAACCAGTCCGGCGGTCGTCAATATACGCACCACAGAAAAAATCTCGGTTAACCAAGATGGGAATGCCGACGAGGAAATGCAAGAATTGTTTAAACGCTTCTTTGGCATTCCAATGCCACAGCAAGGCCCGGGTGGCGCAGCGCCAACACCGCGCAAAAGAGTGCCTGCTAAGCCTGCGCCAGGAGCAACGGAAGAAGAAGTGCCGCGTGGCGTAGGTTCTGGCTTCATCGTCTCTCAAGATGGCTACGTACTCACTAATGCCCATGTCGTGGATGGTGCTGATGAGGTGTACGTTAAGCTGACTGACAAACGTGAATTCAAAGCTAAAGTAATTGGAATTGATAAGCGTACAGACGTGGCCGTGGTCAAAATTGAAGGTACTAAATTGCCATGGCTGGCGATTGGTGATTCAGACAAAATTAAGGCCGGTGAATGGGTGATTGCCATTGGTTCTCCGTTTGATTTGGATAACTCAGTTTCTGCCGGAATTGTGTCTGCTAAGTCGCGTGATACCGGTGATTTTTTAAACCTGATTCAAACCGATGTAGCTGTGAACCCGGGTAACTCAGGCGGGCCATTAATTAATATGCGTGGTGAAGTTGTTGGTATTAATTCGCAAATTTATAGCCGCTCAGGCGGCTTCATGGGCATTTCATTTGCCGTACCGATTGACGAAGCGATGCGTGTGGTTGATCAATTGAGATCGACCGGCAAAGTGAGCCGTAGCCGGATTGGTATCAAATTATCTGAAGTGCCAAAAGATGTTGCTGAGTCGTTTGGTTTAAGCAAAGGGCAGGGCGCTTTTATTAGCATGGTGGAACCAGGTTTGCCAGCTGATAAAGCCGGTATTGTTGCTGGCGATATTGTGTTGGAATTTAATGGTCAGCCGGTGACTAAATGGACCGAGCTGTCGCGCATCGTTGCCAATACTAAACCTGGTACTAAATCAGCAGTGACACTTTGGAGTAAAGGCAAAACACGCACCGTGACCTTGGTGACTGGCGAGATGGAACAAGACAAGCCAACTAAGACAGCTAAAGAAAAAGAAGCCGAAGTTGAATCGAATTTACTGGGTTTGAATGTTATTAATTTAACGGATGATCAAAAGCGTGATTTGAAAGTAACTGCAGGCGTTATTGTTGATAATGTTGACGGTAGCGCAGCGCGAGCAGGTTTGCAGCCGGGCGATTTAATTACTCAGTTAAATAACAACGACATTAAAGATGTTAAACAGTTTAATGCTCTGGTTGCTAAATTAGATCCGAAGAAAGTTGCGGTCGTGTTGGTGCGTCGTGGTGATTCTTCCCAGTTTGTGCCATTGCGTCCTACGCCGGCAAACTAATTTTTATTTAACTTTATTTAACCTTAATAGGCTGCACATCGTGTGCAGCCTTTTGCGTTTTTGATCCATTTTTATGATCCATTTCACTTTATACAGCCGGAGCTATTGCCATCTTTGTGATGACATGCGCGCCGCATTGGAAAAGCAGTTGATTGATATACCTTATCAACTCACGATATTGGATGTAGACCAAGACCCGGATCTGCTTGCCTTGTATGATGAATTGGTGCCGGTTTTGTGCGCGCGACTGTCATCCGATGTAACTGTTTCAGGCGCGGGTCAACAACTGTGCCATTATTTTTTAGATGGTGAAAAAGTGAACGCATTAATTGAAAGTACCCGTAATGAGTAACTATGAATTGCCGTTAAGTGAAGTTGAGTTTGATTTTGAAAATCAACTCATATGCGGCGTAGATGAAGCCGGTCGCGGCCCGTTGGCAGGTGCGGTGTTTGCAGCGGCTGTAATTCTTGATCCGGCGCATCCGATTGCAGGTTTACGTGACTCAAAAAAACTCAGTGAAGCGAAGCGTGATCAGTTAGCGATTGAAATTAAAAAACACGCGCTATCCTGGTGTATTGCCCAGGCATCTGAGCAGGAAATAGATCAGATTAATATTTTGCAGGCGACTATGTTAGCCATGCAGCGCGCCGTGCAGGGTTTATCGATTACCCCCAGCCTAGCTTTAATCGATGGTAATCGTAGCCCAATATTGTCGATGGCTTCTCAGGCAATCATTAAAGGCGACGATAAAGTGGAAGCGATTTCTGCCGCGTCTATCTTAGCTAAAACGGCGCGCGATGCGTCGCTGATGGAATTACATGCGACCTACCCGCAATACGCATTTGATAAACATAAAGGCTATCCAACCGCCTTGCATTTGGCACTTCTGAAAGAGCATGGCGTGTCGCCCGTGCATCGTGTCAGCTATGCGCCAGTTCGAGCACTGTTACCTAAAGTATGAAACTAATTACTTCGCGCGAAAACGCGCTTTATAAAGAATTAAAACATTTGGCAACCAGCTCGCAAGCTCGCCGTAAGGCGAACTGCACTTTGCTGGATGGTGTGCACTTGTGCCAATCTTATCTTGAGCAAATTGGTCAGCCGCAATGGTGCGTGGTGAGCGAGGCTTCACAACATCATCCGGAAATTGCGGCATTGCTGGTACAAACCGAACATCAACTGATTTTAGCGGATGCTTTGTACCATGCGCTGAGCCAGGTTGAGCACGGCGTCGGCATATTTTTTGTGGCGCAAACACCGAGCCTGGTATTGCCTGAACAAATTACCCAAACGGCGGTGGCGCTGGATAACTTGCAAGATCCTGGTAATTTAGGTTCTTTGTTGCGTAGTGCTGCGGCGGCGGGAATTCGCCATGTTTTTTGCAGTACCGGGACAGTTTCAGCGTGGTCTCCTAAAGTGATGCGAGCTGGCATGGGCGCGCATTTTTTACTTGAAATTCACGAAAATGTGGATTTGCTGAGCCTGCTGAAAAACACCACGATTCCGGTATTGGCGACCAGTTCTTATGCCACCCAAACGGTGTATGACTGTGATTTAAAGCAACCGCTGGTTTGGTTGTTTGGCCATGAAGGGCAGGGTTTGTCGGATGAGTTGATGGCATACGCTACTGAGCAGGTAACTATCCCACATCAGGGACAAATAGAATCTTTAAATGTGGCAGCTTGCGCCGCGATTTGTTTTTTTGAACAAGTCCGTCAAAATTTGAAGTAACATTTTTTTGTAAGACTGTTTTTATTAACGCACAAATTAACTCATCCTCACATTATGTTTATATCCCCTGCAGCTGCACTGAAGCCAGACTATTCAATCCTTGCACGCCAAGTTACCAGTCTGCTCGATGGTGAGCGCGACTTGACTGCTAACGCAGCGCAGTTTTCTGCGTTGATTTATGAGGCGATTGCCGATTTGAACTGGGCTGGTTTTTATTGGGTAAGGCCGGCAAAAAATGCTGGGAATGATAGTCAACGCAAAGATTTATTAGTCGGCCCATTCCAAGGTAAAGTGGCTTGCGCACGGATCGCATTTGGTCGTGGCGTGTGTGGTACTGCGGCGTTGGAACGTCGCACTATATTGGTGGCAGACGTACATGCTTTTCCTGGACATATCGCCTGCGATTCAGCTTCGAATGCAGAGATTGTGATTCCGGTGATAAAAGACGGGCAGTTATTCGGCGTTTTTGATATCGATAGCCCGAGTACTAGTCGGTTTAGCGAAGAGGATCAGAAGGGCTTGGAAGAATTGGTTGCTGCGTTTATAGCCGCAACCGATTTTCATTAAAGCAGGCTTAATCAGGTTTAGAAGCGATAACCGACACCAACGCCGATTAGCCAAGGATCGATTTTGATATTGCTGATCTGCGATCCACCCAGATAAACATCGCTACGCATTTGCACATACTTTACGTCCATGTTGAGCGACCAGTTTTTATCGAGCTTGTAATCGATACCAGCTTGCAAAGCCAGGCCGAAACTATGGTTATCTAGAGAAATTGCGCCGTTGGCCAGTTCAACGCTAGAGAAATTGGTGTAGTTAATACCTGCACCTAAATAAGGGCTGAATTGCGATTCTGGTGTGAAGTGATATTGCACGGTGAGAGTAGGCGGTAATTCTTTTACGGTACCGATTTGAGCGCCAGACAAATATACATCGTGTTTTTGTGGGTAGGTCAATACTAATTCGGTCGCCCAATTCGGCGTGAAGAAATACGAAATATCAAACTCAGGAATAACTTTGTTTGATACCGTAATTTGATTGGATGCGCCAACACCGGCGATTGGATCAGATTTGTTTGCGGTATCAACATCAACGATCCGTGCTCGTACCAACCAAGGGCTTTCTTGCGCCATGACGCTTGCAGAGTTAAATCCAATGACTGCCAAAGCGATTACTAAGCTTATTTTTTTCATGCTATTTTCTCCAACGATTAAACATGGCTTATCTTATCGTTGTGCAGCACGTGCATCGTTGATTCAAATCAAATTTGTGCCTGTGTTAAATCAAGCCTTCAAACAAGACTAATTTAACCGTGTCACCAGCTTGTATATCTGCCTGTGTTTCGTTTAAAACCACCATGCAATTTGCCTGTGACATGGAGCTGAGAATTCCTGATCCTTGTTTTTCAGTGATGCTGACTTCTAATTGTCCTTGTGGATTTACTTTACATATGCCACGTTGAAATTCGGTTCTGCCCATTTTTTTGGAAATAGGCTGCGATGCAATGGCATTGATTTGCGGTATGTTGGAAATCGGTGCGCCTGAGAGTTTTTGCAAAGCCGGGCGAACAAAAAAATAAAAGCTGACCATCACCGCAACCGGGTTGCCGGGTAAACCGAATAAATACGTGTCCTTGAGTTTTCCGGCGATTTTTCCGAACGCGAATGGCCGGCCGGGGCGCATATTAATAGCCCAAAACGTGATTTCACCTAACGTTTGCATAACCTGTTTTGTGTAGTCCGCCGCGCCACTGGCAACGCCGCCGGAGGTAATGATTGCATCAACTTGTGGGGCAATGTTCAGTAAGGCAGATTCAAGCTCGGCAGGGTTGTCTGCTAACACGCCTAAGTCAATCACTTCGGCACCGAAGCGCGTTAACATCGCATGCAACGTGACGCGATTGCTGTCGTAGACGCTGCTGCCATCCAGCGCCTGGTCAATTGAGCGCAATTCGTCGCCGGTAGAAAAAATCGCCACGCGTAAGCGCCGTTGCACGCTTACTTCAGCAATGCCAAGTGAAGCTAATAAACCCAACTGCGCGGGGCCTAAGCGGCATCCTTTGGTGATGGCGATTTCGCCCATTCTTAAATCTTCACCGCAATTTCTTTTATGCTCACCGGCGCGCACCACGATGTTGCGCATATCCAGCGTATTTGCATCGATCAACACAGCTAATTCTTGCGGTATAACCGTGTCGCAGCGCTCTGGTATTTTGGCTCCAGTGGTAATCCGTATTGCTTGTCCGACTTGTAAAGAAGCTTGATATGGATGACCAGCCAAGGCAGATCCAACTAAGTTTAGCTGCGTGTTTAATGCTAAATCCTGCGCACAAAAAGCATAGCCATCCATGGCGGAATTATCAAATGCGGGCACATTCATCGGCGCAATGATGTCGCTGCTGGCGATGCGATCTAAGGCGCTGCGTAAGCTAATTTGCTGGGCATCTGCAATGGGCTGCATGGCCGCTTGTATTTGCTGCTGAGCTTGGCTAACTGACAGATTGACGGTGCTTGGCTGGCTGGTTTTGGACATGGATTTTATATTTCAGAATACGGTAGTATTACTTTTGTATTTATAGCCTATAAGCTTTTAATCATATTGGGCATTATATATTATTGAAAAATAACTTTTTTATCGATGGTAAAGCCATTGAATACATTAAAAAATCAAAAAAACACGGCGGTATATGAATTGCCGTAAAAATCAGATTTTTTGCGGATTAAGACGCAACTATGCCTTTTTAAAATTTGAGCATGCCAGCAATTCTTCCCGTGTATTTATATTCCTAAACTCCGCCTCATCCTCAAAATAGACTCTGGCAACAGTTAACTCCGTATACCAGCCATCCATTTTTCTTCCGCCGCCAGCCAAGTAGTGTTGCAGTTGTTCCAGACACGACGCTTTAAGGAGACAAAATACCGGTTGCGCTTGTAGGTGAGCCAGCTCACCTGTGCAGGCAATGGCGATGTCGGCCTGTTGATGCTGGAGCTTGTTCATTAAACGTTGCGCTAAATTCGTGGGCAAAAATGGCGAGTCGCAAGGTACGGTGAGCAAATAAGGCGTTTGGCAGTATGTTAAGCCGCTTTCCAAGCCAGCTAACGGACCGGCAAAATCGGGCGAAATATCGGGCCAAACCGGATAGCCGAATTTGGCATATTCATCTAGATTCCGATTGGCGCTGATGGCAATGGAGGTGACTTGTGGGGCTAGTCGGGTAATTACGTGAGCGATTAATCTTTCGCCATCTAATTCTTGCAAACCTTTATCGCAATTTTGCATGCGGGTAGCGCGTCCACCCGCTAAAATCAGACCGGTAGTTGCACTTAAAATCGAATCAATAGTCGAGTTCATGGTCGCTTTTATCTGCTCCGTTAGCCGCCAATATAAGACATTTCCACTTTGCTTACCTTGATCTCCGGGCTGGTTTGCTGGCTGCGCAATTCAGAATAACGGTCGCCGCGCATGTGCCAAACGTGCGCCAGTGCGTTAGATATGTGCGCATCATCGGAGTTGTCGCGTAATAAGTTACGTACATCATGTCCGTGACTGGCAAACAAGCAGGTATATAGTTTGCCTTCGGTAGAAAGTCGCAGGCGAGTGCAGTCGTGGCAAAAAGCTTGCGTTACGCTGGAAATGACGCCAATTTCACCGCTACCATCAGCATATGTCCAGCGTTGCGCAGTTTCGCCGCTGTAGTTTGATTGCAGCGGAATTAGCTGCATGTCAGGCGCTGCATTGCTGATTTGATTGATGACGGTTTGCGAAGCAATAACCTCACCCATCTTCCAGCCGTTACTTGATCCCACATCCATATATTCAATGAAGCGCAAGATGAATGGCGAGCCTTTAAAATGGCGCGCCATAGGCAGAATTTGTCCTTCATTGACTCCGGCTTTCACTACCATATTGATCTTGATCGGGCCTAAACCTACCTGTTGCGCGACGTCTAAACCATGCAAAACTTCTGTGACAGAAAAATCAGCGTCATTCATGCGTTTAAATATCGTGTCATCCAACGCGTCTAATGAGACGGTGACGCGATCTAAACCGGCATCTTTAAGTAGTTGCGCTTTCTTGGCTAATAACGCGCCGTTGGTCGTGAGTGTTAAGTCCAGAGGAACGCCGCTGGGTGTTTCTATTCGGCGCAACATGGCAACCAGTTTTTCTAGATTTTTTCGCAATAATGGCTCGCCGCCAGTTAAACGAATTTTAGTTACGCCGTGCGCGACCAGTAAATTGGCAAGGCGGGTAATTTCTTCAAACGTTAGCAGGGCGCTATGCGGTAAATACGGATAATTTTGATCGAAAACTTCACGCGGCATGCAATACACGCAACGAAAATTACAGCGATCGGTGACGGAAATACGCAGATCGCGCAATGGTCGTTGCAGAGTGTCAAGCAACAGGCCGTTCGCAACTGTATGGGCACCTGAATAGGGAGGCTGTAAGTTGTTATTAAGTTGCGCAATAATGGGAATAATTCGGTCAGACATGCAGATTTAATGGATGGGTGATAGTGCAGAGTAAGATTCTAGTAGTAGACCACAAAATCAACTATTCTGCTGATGATGTTGTAATTAAAAATCTAGCCTGAGATGCTATTATGCCGCATTAAAACAGTCAATAAACAGAGGAAATAAGACTATGGAAGCAAGTGTGTTTTTAATCGTGGGATTGGGTTTGGGTGCACTGTTTGCATGGATTGTGGTGAATTTAAAAACACGTAATCAAGTAGCAGAAATGCGCCAGCAAGGTGAAACAGAAATAGCGATACTAAAAGAGCGGTTGGCTGGGCAATCTGCCGTCGTTGCACAGGCTCAGCAACGAGCCATTGATACGCAAGTAAAACACAGCGAGCAGCAACAGCAACTAGCCGGGCAGCAGGCCAGAATAGCGGAATTAACTACTCGACTGGAAGCCGAGCGTTTGCAAACGTCTGAAAAACTCGCTTTGCTGGAAGCCGCGCGTAGTGAATTTGGACAGCAGTTTCAATTACTGGCAAATCAGATTTTAGAAGAGAAGTCACAAAAATTTACTGAGCAAAATAAAATTAATTTAGGCGGGATCCTGCTGCCGTTGCAAGAAAAAATTAACCAGTTTCAAACGCAGGTGGCAGATACGTACGATAAAGATTCTAAAGAACGCTTAACGCTTAAAAATGAAATTGAACGTTTGGCGACTTTAAATGGAAAAATCAGCGAAGACGCAATCAACCTCACGCAAGCACTGAAAGGCAATAATAAAACGCAAGGTATTTGGGGGGAAATGGTATTGGAAACAGTACTGGAATCTTCCGGTTTGCGACGCGGTGAAGAATATCAGGTGCAAAACAGTTTTGAGCGTGACGAGGGCGGCTTGCATCGACCCGATGTGATTATTCATTTGCCCGAAGGTCGGCACATGATTGTGGACGCTAAAATGTCATTGGTAGCGTATGAGCGATACGTTAGTGCTGCAAATGATGACGAACGGGCGGAGAGTTTAAAGCTGCATCTGGTTTCGGTGCGTGCCCACATAAAAGGTTTATCAGAAAAAAATTATCAGACATTAACCGGCTTAAAAGCACCCGATTTTGTGATGTTGTTTATCGCCGTTGAGCCTGCATTTATGCTGGCCTTTAGCCATGACCAGAGTTTGTTTAATGATGCGTTAGCGAAAAACGTTTTATTGGTCAGCCCAAGTACCTTGTTAGCGAATTTACGGACGATTGCCTATATCTGGCGGCAAGAACAGCAAAACCGCAATGCGCAAGAAATAGCGCAGCAATGCGCTAAGTTGTACGATAAATTTGTGGGTTTTGTGGAAGACTTGGAAGACATCGGCAAAAAACTTGGGCAAACGCAAAAGTCGTTTGATGATGCCAAATCTAAATTATCTAGCGGACGTGGTAATTTAATTCGACAGGCTGAGCAGGTTAAAAAATTAGGCGTTAAACCGACTAAAAACTTGCCAGTGCAATTGTTGGATGAAGGCGATGTGGATGATGATAATGAGGCAGTAGCGCAGATTTCCTAAGTGCAAATTTCTTAATGTGCAGTAGTTGCAACTTGATCTGACAGTCGCCCGGTTTGAAGTGCGGAATTGTCAGATCAAATTCAGTTGTTCAGTTTGGTGATTTCCCAGCGGCAGCACCGGCTTACTTTGCACGAAGTGCGATTGAGTGAATCGATCAACAGCACCAATGCGACTTCATGCAGACGCTTGAAACACTCACGCACGCATTTTCTGAGACAGGCCACGCGCCTGATGAAGCGAGAACGACACCTTAAGCATCCTCTGGCACATCGTTGAGCAGCAGGCCACCTTTGGCTTCGCTTGATGGTTTCACTGCGATGGCCGTATTTGCCTAGTTGGCAGGCATGTTCGCTGCATGGCAGCGGAAGATTGATTGAAGTGGTTCAGCGCTTTGGGTAAAACTTGTTTAAATCTTTATCGCCATGCCGATCGACTTTGGTGCGGTCGGTGCGAAACCAAATTGCGCATAGAGATCTCGTGCTTTACCGTCTGCTATTAAGCTGACATAGGCACTTTTCGGTGCGTGAGCCTCCAGATATACCATGATTTCATGCATGATCTGTTTACCTAAACCTTTGCCCTGATGTTCCGGTAGTACCGCAATATCTACGACCTGGTAGAAGCAGCCACCATCTCCGATGACACGCCCCATACCGATTGGCTCACCCTGAAATAATAATTGGACGGCGAACAGCGTTCCCTTCAATCCCTTGCGTGCCGCTTCTTCTGTTTTGGCACTCAGTCCGGCCGCAGATCTGAGGTGACAATAGGTTGCTACGGAAGGTGTTAAACGTTCTGCTGTATATGCTTCTGTGTTGTTCATTTATAGTATTTTGTTTGGATGTTTTTAATAAAAAACCGGCTCATCAATGATGAGCCGGTTTTTTTACTTCTATTCAAACTACAACTGCACTAAGTTCATTACGAATTGTCGTGCTTGGTTTGAATTAATTCTAACGGTTCGTTAGTTACTTCAACTGGTGGCTTACGCAGACGTGGTTTGCGTACTTCGGCAACGGGAGCCGCCATAGTTTGCGCACTCAGCAGTTTGCTAGGATCGGTTGCTGCCAACACTAAACCAGCGGACTTCAACATGTCTTGCAAATCTTCAACCTTAGCAACAACTGGTGCGTGATTTACAGTAGGTGTTGGCGCCGCTGCTGGTGCTTCAACAACCGCAGGTGCAACAACAGCTTGAACTGCGGCTACCGGAGCCACTGGAGCTACCGGAGCTACCTCAGCTATCGGAGCAATCTCAGCAACTGGTTCAAACTTCAGTTCCACTTGGGCAGGAATAACTACCGCAGGAGGCTCTGGTATTGAAACCGGTGCAGCGACTGGTTCACTATGTAGTGGTTCAGCAGGCTTAGCACTTTCGATACTTGTTATCACTGGTAACACTGCATTCACCACTTCGGAGAACACAACCGCTGCCGGTGCTGTAGCAACTGGTGTAACAGGGGCAGCAGCAATCACTACTTCAGCTGCTTTCTGTTCAACTTGATTTTCAACCGGGCTTGCAACTACAGCAGTAACTGGCGATTCTGCAACGTGAGCAACAGCAGCTGGTGCCATCGGCGCATGGGCATTTGCAGCCGATTCATGCGCAATGACGCTAGCTTGATGTTGTTCAGCATGGGCGATATCAGCAACTGGAATGAAGTCTTCTGAATTGTCGCGCGGTGCTTGTTCGGTTGCGCCATTTTCGCCAGTTTCACGATCACGACGATTACGATTGCGACCACCACGACGACGACGACGACGAGGCTCATCACCACCGGCTTCATTGTTTTCACCATCAGCCAGCAGATCGAGTTTTTCTTCAGTATCTGCATCTGTATTTGTTACAGGTTCAGCCACTGTTTTATTGCTCAGTACCGGATCTTGCGCAGTATTTAACGCTGCGTTAGCTGCTTTCTTAGCGGCACGCTCTTCACGTTCACGCTGTTGACGTTCACGACGAGCTTCCTGGCTTTCACGTTCTGCACGTGGTGGGCGAGGTGCTTTTGCTGGGCGTTGTGCTGCGTCACCCGTGTTGGCATCAGAAGTAACGACCGGTTTAGCTTGTTTGCTATTCGCGGCTACTGGTGCATTTGGTGTTGCTGCACGTTCTTCAGGATCACGGCTATTGCGGCTATTACGACTATTGCGGCTATTACGATTGCGATTGTTACGGTCATTGCTGTCACGTGTTTCGCGTTCTGGTTTGCCAGTTGTTTTTACTGGCGCAACTGGTGCTTCTACGGTTGCTGTGGATGAGCCCGACAACCAGCCCATAACACGGGCAAAGAAACCGACTTGTTTAGTTGGAGTTGCGCTTGCTGTAGCAGCTTTTGCGGCAACAACTTCTTTACGTTCCACAATCGGTGCAGTTTCTGGAGTAATGCTTTTAACGACTGCTTCCTGACGTGGTTTCAGATCTTCTTTATTGCGCTTGTTGTAGCCGATATCGGTATCAACTTGCTCTGCCATTGCGTAACTGGCATGTGTTTCTTCCAAACGAGGATCATCTGACTTCAGGCGATCTAGCTTGTAATGCGGCGTTTCCAAATGTTTGTTTGGAATTAAGATCGCCGTTACACGGTGGCGCGTTTCAATTTTTAGAATTTCACCGCGTTTTTCATTGAGCAAGAATGCTGCCACATCGACAGGTACTTGAACATGGATAGCTGCGGAGTTTTCTTTCATCGCTTCTTCTTGAATAATCCGCAATACTTGCAATGCAGATGATTCAGTGTCACGAATATGGCCAGTGCCGTTGCAACGTGGGCAAGTAACGTGGCTGCCTTCCGACAGGGAAGGGCGCAAGCGTTGACGGGATAATTCCATCAAGCCAAAACGGGAGATTTTGCCCATTTGAACGCGAGCGCGGTCATAGCGTAATGCATCTTTTAAGCGGGTTTCTACTTCGCGTTGATTCTTGGCGTTTTCCATGTCGATAAAATCGATCACGATCAAGCCGCCCAAATCGCGCAAACGCAATTGGCGAGCAACTTCTTCGGCCGCTTCGCAGTTGGTATTGAATGCTGTTGCTTCAATATCCGAGCCGCGGGTAGCGCGTGCCGAGTTGACGTCGACTGAAACTAAGGCTTCAGTGTGATCGATAACAATGGCGCCGCCGGAAGGCAGTGGAACGGTGCGGGAATACGCAGTTTCAATCTGGTGTTCAATTTGAAAACGTGAAAACAGCGGTACATCGTCGCTATAACGTTTTACACGGTGCACCATATCGGGCATAACGTGGCTCATGAACTGCTGAGCTTGTTCGTAAATGTCGTCGGTATCAATTAAGATTTCGCCGATATCTGGCTGGAAGTAATCGCGAATCGCGCGGATTACTAAAGAAGATTCTTGATAAATCAGGAAAGCGCCCGAAGCGGACTTGTTCGCGCCTTCAATCGCACGCCAAAGTTGCATCAGGTAATTTAAATCCCATTGCAATTCATCGACATTGCGGCCAATACCTGCGGTACGGGCAATCACTGACATGCCGCCTGGCAAGTCTAACTTATCCATTGTGTCACGTAATTCTTGACGATCTTCGCCTTCTACGCGGCGTGATACACCACCACCGCGGGGGTTGTTTGGCATCAAGACTAAATAGCGACCGGCTAACGATACAAAAGAAGTGAGCGCCGCGCCTTTATTGCCGCGCTCTTCTTTTTCAACCTGAACCATGATTTCCTGGCCTTCACGTAATGCTTCCTTAATGGAAGAGTTACGTGGATCTGCGCCTTCTTTAAAATAGCCGCGAGCAACTTCTTTAAAGGGTAAAAAACCATGGCGATCTTCGCCGTAGTTAACAAAGCATGCTTCAAGAGATGGTTCAATGCGGGTGATTACGCCTTTATATATATTGGATTTGCGTAATTCACGACCAGCGGTTTCGATATCAATGTCAATGAGTTTTTGCCCATCAACAATCGCCACACGCAATTCTTCTTGCTGAGTGGCATTAAATAACATTCGTTTCATTTTTTACTCCATGACCAAACGGTCACATCTGAGGCGCAAATAGATGTTGTGTACATTTATTGCGCCGACATTACATTGGGATGTACGTTGTGGAGGAGTAGTTTAGTTAGTGAGAATTTGCGCTGAATAGCATGAGCAATGCGCTTCAGGCTAGGGGCATGAATGGAGGAGGTATCGAGTGCACATGTCCCTGGGCTGCCTGAATAGATAGGTAAGATATCTATAATCAAAGGAGATAGAACATAATTCATCGCCAGGCGATGCGCAACTTGACTGAGCGTGTCACTAAAGTGTTTCTGATTGGGAAATGCTTGATAAGCATCGCCAAACAAACACCACGCAGAGACTAAATTCAAATTACTTTAATAATAGTGATGAACTTAGACTTTACGCTGCACTGCACAGCTTGTAAAAATCGATAACACAACAATTCATTAACTAAACAGCATACCCAACGTGAGTAACTGCTGTTCAGTAGAAATTCTTAATATTTAAACTACAACAACCTAATTCTCGGCAACTGATAAAAATAATCTATGCACTGAGAAGGTACGCACACATCTTTTCAGTCAAATTTGCAAATAGGCGAGGCTGACTGACGTGCCACTGTGTAGAATGTGTTCTTTTATTCCCACACAAGCAATTTAATTTAAATTGCGAAACAATTATATATTCAAAATGAAGGACTTAGCGAAATTTAATAGCAAGTCGCATGAAAAGAGTGCTTCCAAACCGGAACCAACTACTCCTGCCACTGTTGCTCAAGTACAAATGTTGACAATTTCGGAAGAGGATGTCGGGCAAAGAATTGATAATTTTTTATTGAAAATATGTAAGGGAGTTCCTAAGAGTCACGTTTATCAAATCTTGCGTTCTGGGCAGGTTAGGGTAAACAAAGGTCGTATCGATCAACTTTATCGCCTTAAGTTGGATGATGTCGTTCGAGTGCCGCCAGTCCGTATGGCTGAGGCCAAGCCAAACAATGCGCCAAGAGCTGAATTCAAGATTCTGTTTGAAGATGCGCATTTATTAATTATTGATAAACCAAGTGGTGTCGCGGTGCATGGCGGTTCCGGTATTTCCTATGGTGTTATTGAACAATTACGTGCGTCCAGACCGGACGCAAAATTCCTGGAGCTGGTGCATCGCTTAGATCGCGAAACTTCAGGTATTTTGTTATTGGCTAAAAAACGTTCCGCATTAACCAATCTGCACGAGCAAATGCGCGAAGGGACAACCGACAAGCGCTATCTGACCTTAATTCAGGGCGATTGGAAAAATCAGCGCCAGCACATTAAATTGCCTTTGCATAAGTATACTGCGGCAGATGGTGAGCGACGCGTTCGGGTGCAAGCTGATGGAATGGAAAGCCACACCATATTTACCCTGCTGCGCCATTATGGTGCGTTTACTTTATTGGAAGCAGAACTAAAAACCGGACGCACGCATCAGATTCGGGTGCATTTGTCGGCTAGCGGTTTTGCTATGGCAGGTGATGATAAATACGGCGACTTTGCGTTAAATCGTCAACTGCTTAAAGCAGAAGGCATGCGAATTGCTTTAAAGAGAATGTTTTTACACGCTCATCAAATTACCTTCACTCATCCTGAAACTGGCGAAAAAATGACGGTGAACTCCCCGTTGCCACAGGATTGCGAACAATTTTTGATGAGTTTGTTAGTGAAATAGCCCCCCCCCAATATTAGATATAGGTAATAGGAGATTTTCAGGATATGGTCAAAAGAAAATACGACTTAATTGTATTTGATTGGGATGGGACGTTGATGGACAGCACGGCAACCATAGTTAAGTGCATTCAAGCTGCCGCACGCGACTTAAATTTGCCAATACCAAGTGCCGAAAGTGCTTCGTATGTGATTGGTTTAAGTTTATTTGATGCCATGCAAGCGGTAATGCCAGATGTGGATGCAAAACATTATCCGCGTATGGTTGAGCGTTACCGCTACCACTACCTAACCCAAGATGAAGAATTGGTGCTGTTTGATGGGGTTAAGGAAATGCTGACAGAGTTATCACAGAGCGGTTACTTTTTGGCTGTCGCAACCGGTAAAAGCAGAGTTGGCTTGAATCGTGCCCTAGATGCCAGTAAATTACTGTCGGTATTTGACGCAACTCGCTGCGCTGATGAAACTTTCTCAAAACCGCATCCTGCTATGTTGCTGGAATTAACCCGTGAATTAGGTCAAGATATAAAACGGACTGTGATGATCGGCGATACCACGCACGATTTGTTGATGGCAGGCAATGCGGGAGCGGATGCCGTAGCGGTTAATTATGGCGCTCATCCAACTGAAGTTTTACAAGAATTAAATCCCATGTATATGGCTAATACTGTGCCAATGTTACATGCGTGGTTACGTGAAAATGCATAGGGCATAGCATGACAGAAATATGGGTTTGCGCATCAGAAGATGTGCATGAAGGAGGCAAGGGAATTCGCTTTCCCGTCACCGCTGGGAATGATGACTCTACGGGGTTTGTGGTCCGTTATAGTGGCGTGGTTCATGGTTATTTAAACCGCTGCGCGCATGTTCCGATTGAGCTTGATTGGAGCCCCGGTGAATTTTTTGAAGGTAGCGGTTTGTACCTGATGTGTTCAACTCATGGCGCTATTTACGAACCTGATACGGGTCATTGTAGTGGCGGCCCTTGCAAAGGCGGTCGCTTGCGGGTAATTAAAGTCAGTGAAAAAGAGGGTAAAGTATTTTGGCACCCGGATGAATTCGTTAAACCTGTTCGCGCCTAAGAGGATTTCCCATAGGCACTACCATAGTTTTTTATGAAAGCTGTGCTGCGCTAGATAGTTTTAATTTTCTTGAGTGTTAAATGGGATGTGCGATATATTGAATACCTAGAATGACAACCAGAAGGGGGATATTATTCAATACAGCTCCTTATTTTGTGTAACATAAATCTGTTTCTGGTGATTGTAAGTGTAATTTGTATGTGAAGTAGTTTGTATTTATTGAAGTAAGTTCGATGTTTTTTAGTTTGTGTTTTGTTGATACGTACCAGTTACAGATGCTCTTTATCTTCAGATGGAATGAAGTACGCCTGTTGCGGTAAATACAGGATTGAGGTCTCTAAGATTCCTCGTCATGTCGCCAGTATGGGGACAATTGAAGGACAAATGAAGGACAAAAGAACGGTGGTGCAATGCCACCGTTTTTTCATTTCTGCTTTGTAAATTACTCCGCCAATAAACGCTCAGCAAGCTGTAAAAAATCCAGTTCGGCAATGCCGTTTAAATGGATGGTTGGCATGCCGCCTAATTGCGGAAAATTTCGCTCGATAGAACGTAAATAGCTTGGGTCGTAATGGACTTCGATTAATTCCTGCACCAAATCATGTAGCAAATCTTGTTCCGATAAATTTTGCCAGTGGCGGATTTTTTCTTTGCCGTGCAATGGAGTAAGGTAATGAAGTCGTTTCATCAGTTCATTTGGTTGGCTGATAAAGTACGCATAATCCTGCATCAATAAAGCCACTCGTAAGTTGATTGGCAGCTGTAAGCTAATACAGGCCGAATTACGCATGCAACTGATTAAATGGTCAGGAACGCGCAAATTCCCCACTTTCTTACTTTCCGATTCGATATACACTACTTTAGATGAGTCAAATTTGCGCAAGGTAAGCCAAATTGCGCTCTCAAATGCTTTTTGAGATGGTTGCGCTGTACTGGGCAAATCACCTAATACAGAACCACGGTGCTCCGCCAATTTTTCCAAATCCAGCACTTGCGCACCTTGAGTATGCAAGGCCTGCAATAAGCGGCTTTTACCGCTACCGGTTGTTCCGCAAACTACCCGATATTGAAACTGCCCAATTAACTGACTTAATTCAGTATTGATATGCTGGCGATAGGCTTTATAGCCACCATCCAGTTGCACTACCGGCCAACCAATTTTCGCCAAAATAAGCGCCATCGAGCCACTGCGATTGCCACCGCGCCAGCAATAAATTAGCGGCTTCCATTCACGTGGATACTGTAAAAATTGTTCTTCAATATGGAGCGCGATATTTTTTGCCACTAACGCCGCACCCACTTTTTTAGCTTCAAACGCGTTCACTTGTTTATACATGGTGCCGACTCGAATGCGTTCCAAATCATTTAATACCGGGCAATTAATTGCGCCTGGAATATGATCAAGTGCAAATTCCGCCGGGCTGCGTACGTCAATAATCGAATCAAATTGATCAAGTTGATTAACCAGTTCAGAAAATGGCAGTAGCGCGGGATATTTCATGTGGGCTTTATTTTGTTAAAACGTTGAGGTGCAAATAGTAAGTCATCTTGCGGCAGGGTTGAGCAAACGGGGTCGTGAATTAGAAAAAAATAGCAGCAAATTTGCATTGGAGCATGAACTTTACTAATCTACAAAGGAGCAAGAAACTTAAATTTAAGTATTAAAAAAATATCACTATGCCGCCAAACACTAAGCCAAGCAAAACTATAATTAATGCCGGGTTGGCATTAAGGCCACATCGTTTGATTCAAATTGTATCGATTGTATTGATTGCTATCTCCATTAGTATTTTGCTTAATTTATTGGAGGGGAACTGGACAACAGTTTGCATATTATTGGGAATTTCAGGTGTGTTGAGCTTGGCAGTGTGGCAGGCGAAAAGCAATCATATTGATCGCGCAGCCAAAATTGTCGTGGCAACACTGGCGTGTTCGATGTGTTTCTTGAGTTTTAAGTTTGAGGGAATACATGATGCGGCCATTTGTGCTTTGCCAGCCATTATGATTTTCGCGGCAATGTTCAGCACGCGCCGCTTATTCATCACTACCTTGATATTTATTTTCGTTATCCTGACATTGATGGTTACTGCCAATATCCAAGGTTGGTATATCAATGAGGTTAAGCCAGTCACTTGGAATTCGCTGATTGACGTATTGGCGATATTATCCGCAACCGCTTGTTTTGTTTGGCTGTTGGCGAGTGACTTGCGCGTGGCATTGGCTCATCTTGAAACTGAAAATGACCGGATTAGCGATGCTTTTTCTCGTATTGATACACTTGCCCATCATGATGCATTGACCGGTTTGCCCAATCGCTTGTTGGCACGTTTGCGGTTTGAGCAAGCGGTTGAATTGGCGCGACGGAGTCAGCAACATATTGCCGTGCTTTTTCTTGACCTGGATAATTTCAAGACGGTGAACGATTCACTTGGTCACGCAGCGGGCGATGCGTTGCTTTGCGATGTTGCGCAGCGGCTGAAGATTGCTGCTCGTGCTAGTGATACAGTAAGCCGTCAAGGTGGCGATGAATTTTTAATTGTCATGGCAGGTCAGGCCGATCATTCGGCGGTAGCTACCGTCTCGGTTAAAATTATTAACTCGCTGCTCGCACCTTTTCATGTTAACGGAATGGAGTTGTTGGTGACCTGTTCGCTTGGCATTGCTTTGTATCCGGAAGATGGCGAGGATTTCGACACGCTACTGAAGCATTCGGACATGGCCATGTATAAGGCGAAAGATTCCGGTCGTAATGCGCTTCGTTTTTATGATGTTGAAATGAATACCAGCGTCATTGAACATTTGCATTTGATTTCAGGCATACGTTCGGCACTGTTAAAGCATGAATTTAAACTTTATTATCAACCGCAATATCACCTTAAAACGGGGCGGATTATCGGCGCTGAGGCATTGATACGCTGGATACATCCTGAGCAAGGACTCATCCCGCCGATTCGATTTATTCCAGTGGCTGAACGCTCAGGGCAGATCCATGAAATAGGTACCTGGGTAATCAATGAAGCCTGTCGGCAGGCGAAAGAATGGCAGAACGCGGGGCTCTCACAATTGGTGGTTGCCATCAATCTGTCACCGATCCAGTTTCGCAGAGATGATCTTGAAGGCGACGTAATGCATGCGCTCGCCACAGCACAGCTATCAGCCTCGAGCATAGAACTGGAGTTGACTGAATCGTTGTTGATTGCGGAGTCGAGCCAGATCAGTTCCTTATTAAGCCGCTTGCGTTTGCTGGGGATTCGTTTATCCATCGACGATTTTGGAACGGGATATTCAAATTTAGGTTATCTCAGTCGCTTTGAAGTGGAGCGTCTTAAGATAGACCAATCTTTTGTTCGGCGCATGATGGACAACTCCAATGACCAAGGCATCGTGCGCGCGATTATTGAAATGGCGCATAGTTTAAAGCTGGAAGTCGTCGCTGAAGGCGTTGAAAATAGTGCGACCTTGACACGACTTATCGAACTTGGTTGCGAATATGGCCAAGGTTTTCATTGGTCGCCAGCTCTGCCTGCAGAACAATTTTTTAAGTTTGTAAAAGACTATCAAATACTTGATGGTGAGTAGTTGACCTTGTCTTTTTCTGCCTAAATATCGCGCATTTACGAAAAATAATGTGGTTCGAGTCAGACCTCGTTATACTTTGCGCTTTCCAGCTGACTGATGCACTGAACTCACTATGCGCCGCATTCCCTTATTCTTTATTGCTTTCGTTATCTTATTACTTTCCGCTTGCAAAACTCCCGACCCCATTGCTTCTACAGGTCCGGCAAGCCCAGTGCCGCAGGCAACTAAGGTTGCTACGATTGAACCTTTACCCTTAGCCTTGCCATTTATTAAGCCGATACCTAAGCATATTAAAATCGGTTTAGCGTTGGGTGGCGGCGCTGCCCGTGGGTTTGCCCATGTTGGTGTGATTAAGGCGCTTGAGTCGCAGGGGATTGAGGTCGAAGTGGTTGCTGGAACGAGTGCTGGTAGTTTGGTTGGCGCTTTATACGCGGCAGGCAATGATGGATATGCATTGCAAAAAATTGCATTGAATATGGATGAGTCAACCATTTCGGACTGGATTGTGCCGTTATTTGCAAAAAGTACTGGTGTGTTGAAAGGTGAGGGCTTGCAAAACTTTGTGAATAAAGAAGTTCATCAGGTTCCGATTGAAAAATTGAAGAAAACCTTTGGTGCTGTTGCGACTGATTTAAATACGGGACAAGCAATTTTATTTCGACGTGGAAATACCGGCGCTGCGGTGCGCGCTTCCTCTGCTGTGCCAGGTGTATTTCAGCCGGTGAAAGTCGGAGATCACTTATATGTCGATGGTGGCTTGGTAGCGCCGGTTCCGGTCGCGTTTGCGCGTGGTATGGGCGCTGATTTTGTGATCGCCGTTAATATCTCTGCGCAACCGGGTACGGAAGCATCGGCTAGTTCATTGAATGTGTTAATGCAGACTTTTTCCATCATGGGGCAAACAATTAATCAACACGAATTAAAGGGTGCTGACATTGTGATTCGTCCAGAATTGGACGGAATGAAGGGCAGTGATTTTGCCGGGCGTAACATGGCAATCATGGCTGGTGAGCGTGCTGCGATGTTGGCCATGCCGGAAATTAAGCGCAAAATTAAAGAATTACAAGACAAATCCGTGGCGGGGCAGTGAGTTGCTCAACAGCTTAATTGCCAATTAAGCTGTTAGTTTTGCGGCTCGTCATCATTAATTCGACGTGCGCCGTTAAAGCGTTTTTTCCAATAAGCCAGTTCCATGCTTTCTATGCGAACTTGGCCGCCTGGTCGCGGTGAGTGGATGAATTTGTTGTCGCCTAAATAAATGCCAACGTGGGAAAATCCACGTTTCAAGGTATTGTAAAAAACCAGATCGCCAGGCTGCAATTCGTTTGGTTCAATTTTTTCACCGGTGCGGCTAATTTCAAGCGATGTGCGAGGCAGGTCAATATTGGCGGCATCTTTGAATACTAAACGTACCAAGCCGCTACAATCTAAACCTTGTTCTGCATTATTGCCGCCACGTTTATAGCGAGTTCCTAAAAAATCGACAGCTTTAGTGACTAAACTGGCAGCGCGGTCTGTTATTTCTTGTATTTTTGTGAGTACCGTTGTTTGCTCTTGAGGCGCTGGTTCTGCACTCCATGCGGGAATGCAGATGCAAATTGCAGCTGCAATGACGAGGTTATGTAGCGTATTTTTTATTGCCATTCTAAACATTTCCTTTCAACGGGCTTTTCGAAATGTAAGGGACTATCTTAAATATGTCAAAAAAAGTTTTGTAAGTATTGGTTAAAAAGAAATATTTTAAGGTTTCAGCTGGGCAAATTTTATTTGCCTGCCGTACAATGCTATTTTTGTTAATTTTCATGGAGTTACGATGCAAACCAAGCCTGTATTGATGTTGGAAGATGTAAAGAAAATCGCAGCTGCGGCTGAAGCTGAGGCGCTTGCTAATAAATGGGCCGTGGTGATTTCTATTGTCGATGACGGCGGACATTTGCTGTGGTTGCAGCGTCTGGATGGCGTAGCGCCAATTTCATCGCATATTGCCCCTGCTAAAGCCCGTACCGCTGCGATGGGTTGCCGCGAATCAAAAATTTACGAAGACATGATTAACAATGGCCGCGTTTCTTTCCTTAGTGCGCCGTTAATTGAAGGCATGTTAGAGGGGGGCGTGCCAATTATGGTGAATGGCCAGTGTGTTGGCGCGGTCGGTATTTCTGGTGTGAAATCCGCGGAAGATGCACAGATTGCAAAAGCAGGGATTGCTGCATTGGGTTTGTAAGATTGTTTTTTAGCCGTGTTGTACTTTATACCCCACAATTATTCAATACTAGCTGGCGACACCAACTAATTCTTGAGTTTTTGCAATAAAAGCGGTATTATGCTCGGCTTACCTCTTCCCGCACTCAACTTGACGCTGAGGCGGGCTTTTATTGTCCACAAGGAGATTACATGCGTCATTACGAAATCGTATTTATCGTACATCCTGATCAAAGCGAGCAAGTGCCTGCAATGATCGAGCGTTACAAAGCCAGCGTCATCGCACGCAACGGCCAAGTTCACCGTGTTGAAGACTGGGGCCGTCGCCAGTTAGCATACATGATCCAAAAATTAGCTAAAGCACACTATGTTTGCATGAACATCGAATGCGATAGCGACACTTTGGTTGAGCTGGAAACTAGCTTCAAATTCAATGATGCAGTTTTGCGTCATCTGACTGTCAAAGTGAAAAAAGCTGAAACAGCTCCATCACCGATGATGAAGGCAGTTCAGAAAGAAGATGCAGCTAAGACTCAGCGTGCTGAAGCACCTGCTGCTTAATTAAGTAAATACGTAATTAAGCGCACTTGTACGCATTTCATTAAGTCAGGCGTGGTTTAAGTGAGTTTGAATTTAAAGGTTTGATGAATCAATTCCAGTTAGTTGCGCAGGTAGTTGAGCGAGAGGTGTTGCGATACACTCCAGCCGGCATACCGATAGTGAACGCCACCTTGGCGCACAGCTCGCAACAGTTGGAAGCAAATGTAGTTCGGTTGGTTGAGTTTGAAATTTCTGCCTTAGCAGTTGGTGAAATTTCCGGACGTTTTAATCAGCTTGAGCTAGGTTGCAGTCATCACTTCACTGGATTCATGGCACGCAAGAACCGCAATAGCAAAAGTCTCGTTTTTCACATAGTTGACATCGAGACGACAAATTAGATTAGGAGCCATCATGGCATTCGGTAAAAAATTTGATAAAAGCAAATTAAAACAAAAGCGTCAACAACAAAATCCTTTGTTCAAACGTAAGAAGTTCTGCCGCTTCACGGCAGCACACGTTGAACAAGTTGATTACAAAGATGTTGATACTTTAAAAGATTTCGTTCAAGAAAACGGCAAAATCATGCCAGCACGTTTGACCGGTACTAAGGCACTGTATCAACGTCAAGTAGATACAGCCATCAAACGCGCTCGTTATTTGGCTTTGTTGCCATACACCGATCTGCACCACGCGTAATTGACGACATCTCAATTACTAAATATCGGAGAAAAATATGCAAATTATTCTGTTAGAAAAAGTCGTTAATCTCGGCAACTTAGGTGATGTAGTTCGTGTTAAAGATGGTTATGCACGTAACTTTTTGATCCCACAGCGCAAAGCTCGTCGTGCTACAACGTCAGCTTTGGCTGAATTTGAAGTAAAACGCGCTGAATTAGAAAACGCTGCTGCAGCTCGTTTGGCTGTTGCTACTGTTGCTGGTACTAAATTGACCGGTTTGACCGTTCAAATTAGCCAAAAGTCAGGCGTTGACGGTCGTTTGTTTGGTTCTGTAACCAATGCAGACGTTGCTGAAGCGTTGACCAAGCAAGGTTTTGCTGTTGAAAAAGCACAAATCCGTATGCCACAAGGTCCATTGAAAATCGTGGGCGACCACGCTGTTTCAGTTGCTTTGCATACTGATGTTGTTGTTGACATCATTGTTGCTGTATTGGGCGACCACGCTTAATTGTGTTGTCACTAATATAGTCATGAAAAAGCCGGGTTCGCCCGGCTTTTTTATTGCCCTAAGATTGCCATAAGTTATTACTAAGTCCTTAATTCATATCAAATAAAAGTGCATTCCAGCATTTTTAAGAGGCTGAATCACTCCATGAACAAGGTATAATCGCCGCCATGAATAAGCCATCAGATCCACAACTCGACGCTCTCCGCGTACCACCGCATTCTATTGAATCTGAACAATCCGTTTTAGGAGGTTTGCTTCTGGATAATGCGGCGTGGGACAGGATTGCCGATTTTATTAACGCTGACGATTTTTATCGTTACGATCACCGTATTATTTTTCAGGCGATTATTAAGTTAATCAGTGCCACCCGTCCAGCTGACGTGATTACGGTGTATGAAGCATTGAGCAGCATAGGTCGTGCTGACGAAGTGGGTGGTTTGGCTTACTTGAATGCCTTGGCGCAAAATACGCCGTCCGCCGCAAATATTCGCCGCTATGCAGAAATCGTGCGTGACCGCGGCGTGTTGCGGAAGTTGATTACGGTTGCCGATGAAATCTCCGGTAATGCGTTTAATCCGCAAGGCAAAGAAGTTAAGCAAATGTTGGATGAAGCTGAATCCAAGATTTTTTCGATTGCCGAAGAGGGCGCACGCGGTTCCCAGGGATTTCAGGAAATTCAGCCGTTGCTCAAGCAGGTTGTTGAACGGATTGATGAGCTGTATAACCGCGACAATCAAAATGATATTACCGGTGTGCCGACTGGCTTTGCCGATCTGGATAAAATGACTTCCGGCCTGCAGCCCGGCGATCTGATTATTGTGGCAGGCCGTCCGTCGATGGGTAAAACCGCGTTCTCGATTAATATTGGTGAGCACGTAGCGATTGAAAGCGGATTACCGGTTGCGGTGTTCTCCATGGAGATGGGTGGCGCGCAATTGGCGATGCGTATGTTGGGCTCGGTTGGTCGTCTGGATCAGCATCGTCTGCGTACCGGTAAGCTGAATGATGAGGATTGGCCGCGCTTGACGCATGCGATTCAAAAAATGAACGATGCGCAGCTGTATATCGATGAAACTCCTGCGCTCAATTCAATTGAGTTGCGTGCCCGTTCAAGGCGGTTGTCGCGTCAATGCGGCAAGCTGGGCCTGATTGTGATCGATTACTTGCAATTGATGTCAGCGAATAGCTCAGGTGAAAACCGCGCTACTGAAATTTCTGAAATATCCCGAAATTTAAAAGGCCTGGCCAAAGAGCTGAATTGCCCTGTTATTGCTTTGTCGCAGCTGAATCGTTCGCTTGAACAACGTCCCAATAAGCGCCCGGTAATGTCCGATTTGCGTGAATCCGGTGCTATTGAGCAAGATGCTGACGTGATTCTTTTTATTTATCGCGACCAAGTTTATAATCCCGATTCACCAGACAAAGGTACGGCTGAAATCATTATTGGTAAACAGCGGAATGGCCCAATTGGGAGCGTTCGACTGACCTTTATGGGTGAATACACCAAATTCGAGAATTACACGGGTTCTTTATCTGTTTATGGTGATTCTGAATAATGTTCTGTTTTTTGTAACTCAGTTTTGGCACTTGGCTTTGTAACTAAGGTAGCAATCAACAAGCAACAATCAGTAATAACGACCAAAGTGCGATATATAAATAACCCTGCAATAAAATTTAACGTTAAGTGAGAATGTAATGTTTGGACGACTGATGCCGACCGAAGGCAAATTTTTTGAGCTTTTTAATCAACATGCCAATTTATGCGTTAAAGGCGCTAAAGAAATGGTGGAGTTGATGAGCAATTTCGACGATTTGGAAATTCGCGTACATGCCATTGAAGGCATTGAAAAACAGGCGGATGTCGTTACGCATACCTGTATCGATTTACTGCATAAAACTTTTATTACTCCGCTGGATCGTGATGACATTCATCAATTGATCACCCGCATGGATGATATTTTAGATTTGCTGGAAGATGCCGCGCAAACTATTTCCCTTTACGATATCCACGAAGTCACGCCAGAAGCCAAACGTTTGGCTGAGCTGTGCTTAGCTTGTGCGGAAAAAGTATCGTCTGCGGTTGCCTTGCTTCCAAATATGGATAATTCAAAAGAAATTATGCATATTTGCGAAGAGATAGATCGTTTGGAATCGGATGCCGATCACGTGATGCGCGCCGCCATGTCTAAATTATTCCGTGACGAACCGGATGTACGGAATTTGATTAAATTAAAAGCGATTTACGAAATTTTAGAAACCGTTACAGATCGCTGCGAAGATGTTGCCAATATTATTGAAGGTATCGTGTTAGAAAACGCCTAAAACATGCATACACTTCAACTTAGTATTTATGTGCTGGTGCTACTCGTCGGCATTGCTTTGATATTCGATTTCATGAATGGTTTTCATGATGCTGCGAATGCCATTGCCACCGTCGTTTCAACCGGCGTATTAAAGCCTCAAACCGCTGTCGCTATGGCGGCTTTTTTTAACGTGGTCGCTTTCTTCGTGTTCCCGACGCATGTGGCTTCCATGATAGGTAAGGGGATGATCGACCCCACCGTCATTGATCAGTATGTTATTTTCGGCGCCTTGATCGGTGCCGTTTCCTGGAATTTTTTAACCTGGTATTTCGGGATCCCATCTTCCTCATCGCACGCCTTAATTGGTGGCTTGGTTGGCGCAGCAGTCGCTAAAGGCGGCGTTGTTACGTTGGTGGCCAAAGGCTTGTGGATGACGGTGCTGTTTATTGTGTTGTCGCCGTTACTGGGCTTTATTTTCGGTTCGCTGATGATGTTGTTGGTGTCCTGGTTATTTGTACGCTCGACCCCGAAAAAAGTCGATAAATGGTTTCGTCGTTTGCAATTAGGCTCAGCAGCAATGTACAGCCTGGGTCACGGCGGTAACGATGCGCAAAAAACTATGGGGATAATCTGGATGCTGTTAATTGCTACCGGATACTCTCAGAGTACGGATTTGAATCCGCCGGTTTGGGTTGCGATGTCCTGCTACGCCGCGATCGGTTTTGGTACTTTGTTCGGTGGCTGGCGCATCGTCAAAACCATGGGTCAGAAAATTACCAAGCTCAAACCAGTCGGCGGTTTTTGTGCTGAAACAGGTGGTGCGATTACCCTGTTTATGGCAACCGCTTTAGGCGTTCCAGTTTCTACTACGCATACCATTACCGGCGCGATTGTTGGCGTTGGTGCCGCGCATAGGATTTCCGCTGTGCGTTGGGGTGTTGCTGGGAATATTGTCTGGGCTTGGATTTTCACCATTCCCGCTTCTGCTTTCGTAGCGGCAGTGGCTTGGTGGGTAGGTAAGCTGTTTTTGTAATGTCTTAAAATCGGCGCTGTTTTGTTCAAAACAGCGCCGATTTTTTTAGTTTCCCCCATCTTTTTTATACTCCCACTTGTTTTTTGACGAAGTTAACGTATCCAGTAGGTTGTGATGCGATGAAAGAGCTATTTTTTGCCAGTATGTTTAAAGCTCAATGTAAAGTCTTCACATTAGACTAAAAAATGAAATATATGCTCGTGTATGTCGGCGCATAAAATAGTCGCGAAGGAACTTCACTTCCGTAGGGATATATTTATTACCGTTACCTACAACCCTGCAATCTCCGCCGTAATCTCATAAGAGCGCAATCGTGCCGCATGATCAAAAATCTGCGAAGTAATCATCAATTCATCGGCTCCGGTGCGGGCAATAAAAGCCGCCATTTGCTGCGCCACAGTTTCTTTAGAGCCGCGTGCCGAACAGGATAATACCTGATCAAGCATGGCATGTTCGTTCGGGCCAATTTTGCTTAAATAATCTGCCACCGGAGGCGGTATCTATGGACTCCACCCGTTTTGCAAGAAGAATTTGATTTCAACCAGTAGGTAAGCTTGCGTGTATCTATACGGCCTGATAGATGAGCGGTTTTTTGCTCTGGCCCTGATGTAATACGCGCGTCA
>NZ_PUGF01000016.1 GCF_002976435.1 Solimicrobium silvestre
GGTGTATTTAATGTATTTTACTGTCGCCAGAAGATTCTTAAAATCGACTTGCGCGCTGCAACTAATTCGGCTTAAATGTGTTACCCATGTCTGGATACACCCGTTACCTATGTCCCACGTCTAAACACGTCGCCAAAAAAGGTAGGCCAAAAAAGGCGACCACGCTATTTCGGAAACCCCGGTTTTTCTAAGAAAAAAAGGGAAAAGTTCGAAACTCGCTGCGCTCAGACAGCGAACCTTTCTGATCCTTTTTTCCTTAGAAAAACCGGCCGAACTAGAAGTGGGGGTAGGTCAAAAGCAACTGCAACGGCAACAACCAAACATACAAGTTTCAGCTAGCTCGGTGCATTACTCAGTCAATAAATCATACTATTGCGGGCAAGAACGCACTTGGGTTTGTAAGCCATTTTGAATTTCATCAACGCCATCGGTTCTGGCTACTGTCGGTGAATACACGCAATAACTACCATTGGGATTCGTTACTTTGGTTACGCGTTGTGAGGTGCCTACTCCAATTTCTACTTCGCCTGACACCTTCACCTTCTTTTCTGCTTGCGTAAACGTATTCGTGAAGGCGTTCTCACCGGCTGATAACGTATCCTTTTTTATCAGGTACACCGGCTGTTCCTGGCTTATTTCCTTGCTTACTTTGTCTGTGTCGAGATTAAGCGGTGCAGTTTGCTGTGTTGGCATCGTTGACTCTGCGACTTGAGCGCTTGCAAAAGGGCTCAGCAGCGACGCTGCCAGAAAGAATAATTTAAAATTAGAGATGGAGCTTGGGTTCATTTTTTGAAACCGATTAAAAACTAATGTTAAAAGTAATGTGGGCAACTACGGAACTGAGTCGGCATACCGGTTTGAATTGGATCTATTCCATCTGTTCTTCCCTGGGACGGTGAATACACGCAATATTCGTCACCCCAAACGGGAATGACTTTGTCCACTCGATCAGTCGTACCCTGCTCATGAATTTCTTCCACAGTTGGCGGACCTCTGCGTACCACCGCAGCTTTGGAAAAACTTTCAGTAAATTTATTTGGGGCAGCTGAGAGAGTTTCAGTGTGTTTCTCTACGTGCTCATCATGCTCATCATGACTTATCTCTTTAGCGATTTGGGCGGTATCAAGATTCAGCGGTGCCAAATCTTGAGCCGTCTTTGTTTGCGCATAAGCTTGCTGACTCGGCAGCACGAAAAATAGCAGCGCGGTTAAAGGAAATAACGCTATAGGATTAATGCTAATTTTTTTCATTCTTCGTTACAGCCATCAGTAAGTTAAATTAAGTCAGCGTAGAGGTTACTTTCAATACTTCATCACAACTAGTCAATCCTTCAATAATTTTATAAGCCCCGGCTATGCGTAACGGTTTCATGCCATCTTTAATGCTTTGTACACGCAGGGCATTTAAGTCGGTTTCAGGGCGAATTAATTTGGTAAAGGCTTGGCTGACGGTGATTAGTTCATATAAACCGGTGCGGCCCCGGTAACCGGTTTGGCGGCATTCCGGGCAACCTACTGGCCGGTATATTTTATCTGGCTTCGGTATATTCCAATGCTCTGACAAAGTCATCCAGATTGGTTCTGGTAGATCTGCATCTTGTGTTTTGCAGACTGGGCATAACGTCCGCACCAGGCGTTGTGCCAAAATGCCGACTAGCGTGGCTTCCAGCAAATAATACGGAACACCTAATTCGAGCAAGCGCATCACAGCCGAAGGTGCGTCGTTGGTATGCAAGGTGGAAAATACCAAGTGACCGGTTAAGGCTGCTTGAATCGCCATTTCAGCGGTGGCTAAATCGCGAATTTCACCGACCATAATAATGTCTGGATCTTGCCGCATTAAGGCACGTACACCGTCCGCAAATGAAAGATCAATTCCGTGTTGTACCTGCATTTGATTAAATGACGGCTCGACCATTTCAATCGGATCTTCTACTGAGCAGACGTTAACTTCAGAAGTCGCCAGGGCTTTTAAGGTCGTGTATAACGTCGTGGTTTTTCCTGAACCGGTCGGGCCGGTGACTAAAATAATACCGTGCGGTTTTTCTGTAAGCTGTTTCCAGCGCAGCGCATCTTCAGTAGGGAAGCCGAGTTCCGGCAAGGTTTTAACGACGACTTCAGGATCAAATATCCGCATCACCATTTTTTCACCAAACGCAGTTGGTAAGGTGGAAAGCCGTAATTCGATTTCTTGCCCAGCATTGGTACGGGTTTTAATCCGGCCATCTTGCGGACGTCGTTTTTCAATCACGTCCATGCGGCCTAGCAATTTAATTCGCGCTGTCATGGCGATCATTACGGTAACGGGCACTTGATATACCTGATGCAAAACACCGTCGATCCGGAACCTGATCGCTGCCATGCTACGTTTTGGCTCTAAATGGATATCCGATGCGCGCTGCTCGAACGCATATTGCCACAGCCAGTCGACAATATTGACGATGTGCTGATCATTGGAATCAAGCTGTTTATTCGAGTTACCGAGTTCAACCAATTGTTCAAAATTATTGCGTAATGCAACGTCTTGCCCTTTGGTTTTGCTGGCGTTTTTAATCGACTTCGCCAGCGCAAAAAATTGTGCGATGTATTGTGAAATTTCGAGCGGATTCGCCAGCACAAGTTTTAATTCACGGCGCGTAACTTTGGCAATTTCATCATGCCATTCGGTATTGCCCGGCTCGCAAGTGGCAATGGTGACGCTGGTTGCGGTGATTTCAACCGGTAAAATATTAAAACGCGCTGCATAAACAGCGGACATCACATCGGCGACTTTGGTGAAATCAACCTTCAGCGGATCAATCCGGTAAAACGGCAGCTTGACCCGTTTGGCTAGCCATTCAGTCAGCCAGTCAAGATTTAAATGGGTGCCCGGCGAGGTGATAGCAGTGAGTTTGCATTGCGCTAAAGCGGTGAGCGGGTGCATGCTCATCGGCGCATTTTTTAAGATTGCCTGCGCTAAGGGATATTGCGCTCTCGCCGTTTCTTTGGTGAGAATGCCATCATGGATCAGCCAATTTAAAATGTGTTGTAAGTCGAGATGTTTAGTCATGTCGGTCTTAATTCTGCATCGCAAGTTGAATGCCATTTACCCATGATTTTGCGGGTAGCTTGGTGCTGAGTTTAATTTGTGCAGCGCGTTCATGGAGTGCTGCAAAGTCGAACTTTACTTTAGTATTGAACGCAATCGCAATCACATTACCATCATGCACTTCCGGCAGGCAAATCACTTGGTCGAATACGAATTTCATGGCCTTAATATTTTTAAGGTAACTCGGATGGTCGCCAAATAAATTAACCGTCATGATGCCATCCGGTTTTAAACAATCGGAACAGGCTTGGTAAAACTCGGCGCTGTCTAAAACTGGTCCGCGCGCGGTCGCGTCATATACATCAACTTGTAAAACATCGAGCGTGCCGTAACGGCTAGTTTCATTGACAAATTCTTCACCGTCCATTTCCAGTACCTGCAAGCGGGCGTCGTTGTCCGGTAATTTGAACATGGTTTGGCAAATAGAAATAACCGATGGGTTTAGTTCAATTGCGGTGACCTGTGCATGTGGAAACTGACGGTAGCAAAATTTGGTGAGTGAGGCGGTGCCTAAACCCAGTTGTGCTATCTGTTGCGGTTTTTCGATAAACAACATCCAGGCCATCATTTGTTGTGCATATTCCAGTTCCAGCCAATCTGGTTTTCTTAAGCGCATCGCACCTTGTACCCATTCCGTTCCAAAATGCAGGTAACGACAGCCATCCATTTCTGACAGCGTTACAGGGGCGTACTTTACTTTGCGTTTTGGTGAGTTATTAACACCTGATTTTGTGTTGGCTTGCGCTTCGATGGATTTTCGTTTTATCAGCATAATGATTGTAAGGTGTTATCAGTTTCGTAAATAGTAGTGTAGCCAGTTGCGACTATTTATAATTAAGTGCAAACTTACTGGCATTAAAAATAGTTAACAAATTTTAGGAGGATGATATGGAGGAAGTCAGTAAAAAGCCAGTAGAGATTTTAATTGAGCAATATTCAGAGAGCCACCAGAACCCTATCAATGAGTTAATTCATTTTATTTGCGTGCCAGCCATTATGTGGACTTTTTTGGGTCTGTTTTGGTCATTGCATCCCCTGTTGGCGGTAGCAGTCACTGTGCTTGCTCTAGTTTATTACTTCACGCTTTCACCGCGGCTGTGTTTTGGAATGTTAATCATGAGCCTTTTGATGCTTGGTTTGCTGTATGCATTGCCTGGAAGTTGGGTCTTGCCCTTATCAATTATCGTGTTTGTGCTGGCTTGGATAGGTCAATTTATTGGGCATTATCTAGAAGGTAAAAAGCCGTCGTTCTTTGAGGATGTGCGATTTTTGTTGATTGGCCCCTTATTTGTGTTGGGATTTTTATATCGAAAATGCCATTTCGCGTTGTAAATTGTTACAATTATGGATGCTAGTGAAACATCCTGACTCTTGTTTGCTTGAGTCAGTGGCTACACAATAGTTGGTATGTGTAAGATTCTTATGGAGAAACAAATGAAGAAAGTTTTATTATTAATAAGTGTGTTGAGTATCGCTGCTTTAACCGGTTGTGCGGTTACACCAAATTCTGCCAATGTATATCAATCTCGCCAGACTATGGGTGAACAAAGTGTGCGTATGGGCGTAGTTGAGTCGATTCGTAATGTGATGATTGACCACGGTCAGTCTGGTGTTGGTACCTTAGGTGGCGCGGCGCTCGGTGGTATTGCTGCAGGTAGCAGCATCGGTCAAGGTAACGGAGCAGTGGCGGCAGGCATTGCCGGCGCGATTGTTGGTGGTTTGGTTGGTCAACATGTAGAGCAAAACATGAATACTAAACCTGGTTTGGAAATCACCGTTAAATTGGACAATGGTAATTTAACCGCCATCGTGCAAGATGCTGACGAGCAATTTAATGTGGGTGATCGGGTACGTTTATTATCAGGCGGACGTACTACACGTGTAACGCATTGAGTTTTAACGTAAAGAATAAGTAGTAACCCAGCAGTAATTCAGAAACAAAAAAGCGCGCATTTTAACGATGCGCGCTTTTTTGTTTTAATGACTGAATTATTTACCAGCCATGCCCAACAACATTTCATTCAAGCGTTTTACATAAGCGCTTGGGTCATTCAAATTACCGCCTTCTGCCAACATCGCCTGATCAAACAAAATATGCGCCCAATCGTCAAACTTGGCGGTTTCATATTTCAAACGCTGTACTAAGGGATGATCCGGGTTGATTTCCAAAATCGGTTTTGAGTCTGGTGCAGCTTGTCCGGCTGCTTTTAACATACGCGCCAGATTACCGGATAATTCATTTTCATCAGCGACCAAACAAGCTGGTGAATCGGTTAAACGGAACGTTACGCGCACGTCTTTGGCTTTGCCTTCTAACGCTGTTTTCATCTTGCCGACTAAGTCAACATAGTCAGTTTGAGTTTGTTCGTGCTGTTTTTTCTCGGCTTCGTCTTCCAGTGAACCTAAATCCAGGCTACCTTTAGCCACTGATGTTAATTCCTTGCCTTCAAAATCAGCCAGGAAGGACAACATCCATTCATCCACGCGGTCAGTCAACAGCAATACTTCTACGCCCTTTTTGCGGAAAATTTCCAGATGCGGACTATTCTTAGCCGCTGCAAAACTTTCTGCCGTCACGTAATAAATCTTGTCCTGGCCTTCTTTGGCACGGGCTAAATAGTCAGCGAATGATACGGTTTGCGCTTCGCTGTCATTATGAGTTGAAGAGAAGCGCAGTAATTTGGCAACGCGATCTTTGTTACCGGCATCTTCGCCAGTGCCTTCTTTTAATACCTGACCAAACTCATTCCAGAAAGTCTGGTATTGGTCTTTTTTCTCTTGCTCGTCGGCGTTAGCCAATTCTTCCAGCATGCCTAAAACACGTTTGGTAGAACCTTCGCGGATGAACTTGATGTCACGCGATTCTTGCAGAATTTCACGTGACACATTCAACGGCAAATCAGCTGAATCAATCACACCTTTTACAAAACGCAGGTACACCGGCATTAATTGTTCAGCGTCGTCCATGATGAATACGCGTTTTACGTACAGCTTAATGCCGCCGCGTTTGTTGCGATCCCATAAATCAAACGGTGCGCGTGCTGGAATGTAGAGCAACTGCGTATATTCGCTGCGACCTTCAACGCGGTTATGGGTATATGTCAGCGGAGCCTGGAAGTCATGTGAAACGTGTTTGTAGAATTCGTCATACTGTTCCTGCGTGATCTCGGATTTGCTCCGTGCCCACAATGCGCTGGCCTGGTTGACGGTTTCAAATTCATCTTTGATTACCTGTTCTTTTTTCTCTTCATCCCATTCTTCTTTCTGCATCAAAATCGGCAGAGAGATATGGTCGGAATAAGTACGGATAACCGATTTTAATTTCCATGATGACAAAAATTCTTCTTCGCCTTCACGCAAATGCAAGGTGATGTCAGTACCACGGCTGGTTTTTTCAATATCTTCAATGCTGAAGTCACCAGCGCCAGCAGATTCCCAGCGTACGGCTTCAGTGCTTCCGGCGCGACGGGTTTCAACGGTAATCTTATCGGCGACGATAAAGCCGGAATAAAAGCCGACGCCGAACTGACCAATCATGGCTGCGTCTTTTTGTTGATCGCCAGATAACTTGCCGAAAAATTCTTTGGTACCGGACTTAGCAATCGTACCCAGATGCGTAATTGCGTCGTCGCGACTCATGCCGATACCATTGTCGGAAATGGTAATGGTGCGGGCTTCTTTGTTGAAGGTGACTTTGATGCGTAAATCAGAATCGTTTTCAAACAGGCTGGCGTTATTCATTGCTTCAAAACGCAGCTTATCGGCAGCATCGGATGCGTTAGAAATCAATTCACGGAGGAAAATTTCTTTGTTTGAATATAACGAATGAATCATTAATTGCAAAAGTTGGGTTACTTCTGCCTGAAACCCGAGGGTTTGCTTTTCGTGACCAGCCATGGTTGTCCTTTTATAAAGTTGGAGGGGCTTGCGCTAAGTGATGCGATCGTAAATGAATCGCGGCGCAAGTTCAGTGTGCATGAAATGAGGCTGAAAAAAACTATTTCAAGGGGACAAGGCTTAAAACACGCAGCATGCGGTTTATTGCTTACTAGCTAAATACAGGGTTTAGACTAGGCATACAGTATACTTACTTCTTTTTTTGCAATGATCAGGACACTAATATGAGCACTTTACCTCCATGCCCCCAATGTAATTCTGAATTTACCTACGAAGATGGCGGTCAGTATGTTTGCCCAGAATGTGCCCATGAATGGAGCGCTCAAGCGGCTGCTGCTACGGCTGACGAAGGGAAGAGAGTTTATCGTGATTCCGCCGGTAACGAATTGCAAGACGGCGATACCGTATCGGTGATTAAAGATTTGAAATTAAAAGGCTCCGGTGGTGTTGTCAAAATGGGCACCAAGGTTAAAAATATTCGTCTGGTTGATAGCGACCATGACATCGATTGCAAAATCGACGGTTTTGGCGCGATGAGCCTGAAAACGGAGTTTGTTAAGAAAGTGTGATGTTGGCAAAATTGAGTTTGAACACTTGAGTCCAAATTCAGTATTACTACCCCCGTCTAATCCTATCCTATCTGGTCCCCATGATGACAAAACGCTTTATCTGCTGGTGCGTGGTTGGCTCAATTGGCTTATTAATCAGCTGTGCGATGTTGATCATTGTGCTGGCCGATTGGCGGATTAGCGATGTGGCTAAGAATAAAATCGTAGCGCAGGCGGAACAGGTAGTTGATCAAGACGTGGTGCTAGTACTCGGCACCTCCCCGCAGATTGGGTCGAAGCCAAATTATTTTTACGTTGAACGGATACGCGCCGTTGTTCAGCTCTGGCAACTTGGAAAAGTGCGAGCGGTGCTGGTAAGTGGCGACAACTCCACCCCGCACTACAATGAGCCAGACCGGATGAAGCGTGATTTGGTTGCTGCCGGAATTCCGCCAGAATTCATCACTTGTGACTATGCTGGTTTGCGTACCTATGACTCCATCGCTCGCGCTGGAAAAATCTTTGGCCTTAAGCGCGTTGTTATCGTTTCGCAACGTGAGCATTTGGAACGTGCTTTGTATTTAGCCTCAGCCATGCACCTGGATGCTACCGGTTTAGCTGCTGCCGATGCGCCAAACTGGTGGCAAGTGCGTCAGCAAGTACGTGAAGCCTTAGCGCGGGTTAAGGCGATGTTGGATATCGCCGTAGAACTGCCGCCCAAACATCTTGGTTTGCCTATAGTTGTGCCGCTGGCACCGAAGCTGGCAACATCAATCTGACGATTTTTACGGCGAAATTCGCGGAGAGAACTGCGCGAGCTGCATTAACGTCGGCAAACATAAATCAATATGTAAGCCAGCTAGAATCTCCCACTGTACGTCTGGATTATCTGCCGATTTGTGATTAGGCCAGTTCGCACCGATTTGCGTGACGGATGCTGGGCAGGCCAGCTCTGTTGCAAGTATCGATTTGAAGTTAACTGACGTAGGTGTAGTTGCAAGTTCGGCTTTTTGTTTCCCCTGTTGTAGTGCCGTATTGAGATAACGTAGTTCATTCGGAGATGGGCCAGCCGCAATTTCATTGAAGCGATGCATCAGAGTGGGGGCGAGTACTTTAAGTATTTGTACCGTCAGAGCGCTGGTGAATTTGTATTCCGCTGCCTTGGGCCCGGCCACATAAGCGACCACCGTGCCGAAATAGCGATCGCCAATATAGAACACAAAAGCACCAGAACGACTGACTACGCGTTCTGACACCAGACCGCCACCTTTGGCAAAAATCTTAAAACGGTTATCGCCAGTGCCGGTTTTTCCACCCACTGGAATTTGCGTGCCATCCGGTAGTGCGAAGACACCGGCCAACCGCTTGGCTGTGCCTAATTGCACGACTTCAGCCAATATCGGTTTGATTAGTGACGTGATCTCGGGCAGTAGCACCGGTTCACCGGCGGCCGGAGTACGGGTCAGCACAGTTTCAAAAGGCGTGTTGACGGCAAAATGCACATTGTCGATACGCACAGTCGGCAAACGCACACCGTCGTTCATGATAATTCCCATTAATTCAGCCAGCGCATCCGGGCGGTCGGCCGAGGCACCGATGGCGGTGCCGTAAGAGGGTACCAGCGAATCAAACGGGTAGCCTAGCCGTTTCCAGGCCCTGTGAATTCCTTGAAAACCTTCCACTTCAAGTAACTGCTTAATGCGTTTGTCCTGCGCGTTTTTGTGTCGGGTTTTAAACAACCATTTATAGACTTCTTGCCGCTCAGTGCTGCTTGCTTCGACGGTTTGGCTGAAGGTAGCTTTAGGGTGTTGGCGCAAATAACCTGCTACCCATAATTCCAGCGGATGCACTCCTGCCAGGTAGCCACGGTCGGCCAGGCCGAAACGTTGCGGCGAATATTTGTCATAAAGTTTGGTCAGTTCATCGGCATCCAGATCAGCCGAATGTGAATAGGTATTCACAAATTTAGCAAATTGAGCTGGACTGGCGTCGGGGGCGATACTGCGAAAAATCACTGCCAGCCGTTTAGGTGTCGGGTGTATTCCCTGAGCCAGCGTTTCCTCTTCATCCGGGTCGCTCATGCCATGATATTTACGATAGAACTGGGCAATAAAAACGCGCCCCTCGCGATCGGCAAAGCGTTTCAGGTATTCACCGCGTTGGGCGTCGTTGTCGTCATCGTCGCCAAGCAAATGTGCGCTGGAGCCGGGTACTTGGTACATGTAAAAATGCACAATATCGCGCATCAGACGCACATAGACTAAGTTGACGGAATAGCGTAATCCTTCGCGAACGGTATAGGTGCGATCGTTCTCGTATTTTTCGAAATTTTCAAAGCTTTGCACCCCGCCGCCGGTGAAAAACTGTTCGCCAGGATTACCTGAATATTCGCGGTCGAGCGCTGCTTCCAGCATCGTTGGCAGGCTACGGTCAGTGGCGTCTACCAGATATTGCAGCGCCCAGTGTTTGATCGGATCATGCGGCGCTACGTTGACCTTTTTCAGTGCCTTGGGCTGAAGATCAACGTATAAGCGATGCAGATCGGCGACGATCTCCAGATAGGTAATTAAGGTACGTAGTTTGGCGGTAGAACCGAGGTCGAGTTTGACGCCTTTATTGATGTCAAAGGGCTGATCAAAGTTATCGGTTTGCACCCGTACCCGGTTACCGCCCGGGGTGCGTTCAAATAGCGTAAAACTATAGGTTACGCCATGTGGATCGCCATGCTGTAGTAACTGGAAGTCGATTAAGCCTGCTTTTTTTGCATAGGCCGGATCACGTAGTTTGCGCAACTCGGTCGTCACTTGTTGCTGCAATTGCGCGTCCAGTGCGCTATCGACAGTTATATCCAATCGATCCAGGTCGTACAAACGCGGCACACCTAACAGCGTTGCCAGATTCAGTCGTACGGCATTCACCCCCTTACGTTCGGGTGGTGCAGGCGGCGGCCGGACGTGCTCTTTTTGCTGTTTGAGCGACTGTGCCAGTGCTGCGTCACGCAAAGCTGGTGTGATCACCTCGGCGCTGGCCATTAGACGTAAATAAGAATCGGTGAGTGCTTCCAGCTCGTCAATTCTAGCCAAATAATAGGATGGGCTGCGTTGTGAAATGAACAGGCTTAACACTTCTTTATAAGCCAGCGCGCGCGCCGCTAGCGGTGCGGATGAATTGCTTGCGAGCAGAAGATTAATTTCTTTAAAGTCGCGCCCATACCAAGCCCACAAGCCGTCGCCAATGCCGTTGATTTCGCCAAAGCCTGCTCGTGCGCTGAGTGGCACGGTGTTGACATAATCAACGACCAGTTGCCGCCGTACCTGCGTGGTGTCTTCCCCGTTCAGGTAGGCACGCACCGAAGCGGAGTACATCTGTCGCATTTTTTCCATAGGCGAGGCGGTGCGGCCTTCCGGTGAATGTCGGTATTTTTCGATCTGGGTTGCCAAGGTACTACCGCCGGGTGATTCGTAACCGGGTTTAAGAAAGTACACGGTACGATCCCACGCAGCATGCGCAAACCGCCCCCATTCCACTGCCGGGTTACGTAGCGGCTGGCTTGGGTCAAGCAGGGTGTGGTTCTCAATGTACAGCAGCGAATTAGTTACCAAAGGCGGCAGTACGTTGAAATTGGAGTAGATGCGCTCAGGATAGCTCGTGGTATAAATTGGCGCGCCATTGAAATCCAACACGCTAAGACCGGCCTGATCTTTTTCCGCATACGGCGCGTATAAACCTCGGTCGGCCATCTGGCTCATGCGTGGCGATAAACGTGCCTGTTCAACCACGGTGTAATCACGCAGCTTCAAGCGATCTAGATAGGATGGCAATTCTGTATAGCCCAGTCGCTGATCATAAGGACCAATTCCTGGATAGCGGATCGACGGGCTGGAACCGGGTTCAACATGAAAACTCAGTTGATGCCCCAAACGTGCCAGATACCAAGCCTGTAGCCGCGACGTGTGTAGTTCGTACGCAACAATACTGATGATCACCAATAGCAAGATTGCAACCGGTTTGATGAATTTAGCAGACAGGACGGACCGTAAACGTTCTCTGAGCATGGTGGCACCAAGTCAATCTGAACCAATGGGAATGAGCATGTATTCAGGATAGACAAGGGAAGGGCGAATATCTATGCAGACTGAAATAAATTCATGCTGCCAGCGAAATTATTTAATGAGGAATGCCAGTTTTATATACCAGAGCGTATAAGTAATTAAATTGATCTATAGGTAAATAATTACATTGATGACTTTATATACTGTCAAAAAAAGTAATTTTTATCGAGCTAAGAGTCATTAGTTACGTTAAATTTTTTCAAAAAATAGAGGGGTATATGAATTGGCTTGTTTTTCACTGAGAAACACACGCGTTGTAAAGGGCAGCTGGCATGCGCAGGAGTAACCAATGGACACTCCTGCGCCTGTCATACCCTATTCGTGTTAATCCTCCTATCAACGTTCCTATGTACTCGCACTGTTGTTCACCAGCACCGGTTGTCCGCGGTAATAATCCGGGAAAATATGTTTCAGGTTATTTATTTTCGGTAAATCGTTGTAGACAATATAAGGATATGTGGGGTTATGAATCAGAAAATCTTGATGGTAATCTTCGGCCGGATAAAAACCTTCAGATGCGCTGACAGCCGTGACGATGTCATGTTGATAGGCATGCGATTTAATTAATTGCGTGATGTAAGTCTGCGCCACTTTTTTCTGCGCTTCATCGGTATAGAAAATAGCAGAACGATATTGTGTTCCGCTGTCCGGGCCTTGACGGTTTAGCTGTGTCGGGTCGTGTGCTACCGAAAAGAAAATATGCAGCAATTCACCGTAAGAAATTTCTGCCGGATCGAAGGTGATTTGTACTGATTCGGCATGCCCAGTGCGCCCCGAGCTGACTGTATCGTATTGTGCAGTGGCCTTGCTGCCACCGGCATAACCGGACACTGCTTTGCGCACACCGCGCACATGTTCAAACACTCCTTGTACGCCCCAGAAACAGCCACCAGCAAATACCGCCGTTTGCAGTGGTCCCTTCGTCTTCGGGCTGTCAAACTCGGGAGCGGCGATGACAGTCGGGGCTTCCGCTGCGTTGCAGGCTACCGCTGTCAGGCAAAAAAGCAGCGCGATGACGCTGCGGGAAGTTAGTAGCGAGTTTGGAAATTTCATGTCGGACTCCTGAATTAGATAAGTTAAATAACTTTAGGCTCTGGCCGCAAAAACCAGCGCTACTGAGTTCATGCAATACCGCAAGCCGGTTGGTTCCGGACCATCGTCGAATACATGGCCGAGATGCGCATCGCATAACCGGCATGAAATGGCATCACGCTGCATGCCTAAAGTGGTGTCGGTATTTTTGATCACATTGACGGCAGAAATCGTCTGCCAAAAACTGGGCCAACCGGTTCCTGATTCAAATTTTGTTTTTGAATCAAATAACGCTGTGTCGCAACAAATGCAGTGATAAATGCCGTCTGCATGATTGTTCCAATACTTGCCGCTGTATGGGCGCTCGGTTCCCTCATGACGTGTTACTTGGTAGGCAGCAACCGGCAAAAGCTTGGCCCATTCCGCGTCACTTTTGACCAGCTTGGGTAAGCGCACTACGCCGGTACTTTTTCCTGCTGCAGAAAAATTTTCAATCGCGACCAGAGAAGTTTGGGGCGGCGCCGAGAGTGCCGCTGCTATCGCTCTTGCGAGTGGCGCATTTGCTAGCAAAGCACCTATGCCAACCAACATAACGGCACGACGCGTGGGTGCAATCTGGTTAGCCGGTTTATCAGCCTGCTGTTGAGGTTTATGAATTGAGATCATCTTGCCCTCCTAACCGAACGTGAATGAGAATGCCTGAGCATCCTTGTCTAGAAACTCGATAGAAAAAGTGTGTTCGCCAACCAGTTTTGACTGACGTATTAACTGATACAGGCGCTGTTCGTGGATCGTACCGTTACCGTCCGCATCAATATCGGTGCCATGATTCATCGCAGGCGCAGCTCTGTCCAGTAGCACACGGAAACGTACTTGCTTGCCATTCTTGCCGGGGCCTACCACCAGATGCAAATCGCGCGCTAAAAATCGAAATGCTATTTTCCCCGACGCCTGATTGAGTACTGCTTGTTCTTGTCCTACGGTCCAGTTTCCTGACAAACCCCATTGATTCAGCTTTAGCTCAGATGGCAATGTGTACGATTGAGGGCTATCCTGTTTGATGCCGTCGGGAGAGATAAAGTTTTTTGCGCGTGAATAACCGATATAAGTTTCTGGCGATTGAATATGTTGTTCGTCAGAGGCAGCCTGAACACCAGTGGCCTGACTGTCAGTTGCCGGAGTTGACGCCGTCAGCGGTGGTAAATCGGTATAGCCAGCCTCGGTCAGTAACTGACGTATGGTCTGTTCCGATTCGGTGTAATTCCCTTCGCCAAAATGATGGCCGCGAATTTGTCCTTGCGCATCAACGAAATAGTGGGCTGGCCAATATTGATTATCAAATCCCTGCCAGATGGCGTAGTTGTTGTCGAGCGCAACCGGGTACTGAACGCCCAGATCCCTTACCGCGTGCTGCACATTATCTGCATCTTTTTCAAAGGCAAATTCGGGAGCGTGTACGCCGATTACCACCAAGCCATGATCCTTATATTTGTCGTACCAGGATTTCACATAAGGTAACGAGCGCAAGCAATTGATGCAGGAATAAGTCCAGAAATCCACCAATACCACTTTGCCGTGTAACGCTTCTGGCGTAAGTGGCGCCGAATTCAACCAGGAGGTCGCGCCATTCAGTTGAGGTAAGTTGCCTTCGATCGGTAGTTTTGGTGATTTTGCCTGATTCGACATCATCATTGAATTGTTGGCAGCCATTGCCCCCGTCATCGCTCCGCCCATGGCCATGCTGGTGTCCGCTTCCGGCGCTGGCGTATTTTGATGAATGCTATTGACTAGTGATTGCTCCAGACTGTTGGTGCTGGCAGTGGATAAGCTGGTGAGTATGCTGTTATCCCAGCCGAACAGGATGGCGGTCACGGCACCTAATACGGCAATCCCCAAACCGCGACGTATCCATTCACCGGCGCCCAGGCTTTTTTTGAGTGCAAAAAACACGCGTCCGCCAACAAGAATTGCCAACGCCAGCGAAGTGGCTGCACCTGCAGCGTAGGCGAAAAGTAATAAAGTGGTCTGTGTGTTGGGGCCTGAGATAGCGGCACCAGTCAACACCAGTCCTAAAATTGGTCCGGCACAAGGCGCCCACAACAGACCCGTTGCAACGCCCAGCACCAGCGAGCGTACTAGCCCGCCTGATGAGGCGGATGGTGTCGATGGTTGTAGCAAACGGTTACCGGCGGCGACAAACGGCTGTGATACCCAATCTGCCAATCGTTTGGATAACAAGGTCAGCGCAAATAGCGTAAGTAATATCAGGGAGAAAATGCGGCCATATTGATTAATATGCACAGCCCATGCGCCACCGACTGCCGCTAACGTAGCAATGGCAGTGAAGCTGATTGCCATTCCGACTAGCATCGGCAGCCCACTTTTTAAGAATGGCTGTTCAGCACGAGAGAAAACAAACGGTAACACCGGCAAAATACACGGGCTAAGGATGGTTAATACACCACCTAAAAACACCAGCAGCACTAAAATCATATCGGCACCTAAAATTGGAAAAATTGTAGATTCACACTTGGGAAGCATTTCTTAACCATAGGTCGGATTAGCGATCAAAACCTTACAAGGCTGTAGAAGTATTTAAAACTTCACACGTGAAATGGGCTTACGGTGTTTGGAATAAAGTGTTTTGTTTTTGTTAATGCAGTGCAGGCTGGAGGGGCGCAGGAAAAAGAGATGGGCGCCATCATTGATGAAATGCTGGATTGTGTAACAGATAACGCCATTAGGACGCTGGCTAAAGCTTTGCCGCTGAGGGCAATGTAGTGGAAGAGAGCCGTAAATGGCTCTCTAGGAAGTCAATCTGGACCAATTCTAAAACGTGGATGATGTTATTTAAATGTCGCGCCCGACTTTAATGGCCGCTTCATCAACTAACATCATCCAGCTAATGCATCCCTTCGTTAATCGAGCTGCTTGCGCAGTATCCGATTTTCCCGAGCCGGTGAGCGTTTTAAGATCGGCTCATTTTGCTTCAGTTGTTTCAGTATTGTGGCTGATGGAGCGGGGCAGGTGCCGGTGTTTCGATACTGCAATGCGGCAGCAAGTCTTGCTTCGGTCGGGTCACCCAACTGTTTGCTGAAGTCGTCGCCGATCGGGCAACCGGGTAAGTTGTTGGCGGTGCTGCCGGTGCCGCCGGGAATGAAGCCGTCTGCATAGGCACCGAATCCGAGGTTATTCACGCCTTCAAACTGGATCGCGAAATAGGTGGTGCTGCAATTGTCTTGCGGGAAAAAGCCGTAAGGTTTGCCGCAGGTGGTCGCGCCGATTTGGATAACTTTTACGCCGACGCCAAGCAATCCATTCATGATCGCCTCGCTCGCCGAGCAGGTACCGGCTCCAGTTATTACATACACGGTGGATAACCCCAATTGCGGCAATGCTTGTCCTGCAGGGATCGAGGTCGAGAAACCTTGCGACACACTGAAAAACGGGACAGTTGTTTGTGCTGTAGTGAAGTTGAATGGATTTTTGTTGTTGTAGGTATCTTGCTCAAAGACGGTTCCTGATGTGGCGGCCGGGCTGGCAATCATAAAGGCCATTTCGCTGGCGAGGTCCAGAAAGCCGCCGCCGTTGTAGCGAATATCCAGTACCAGATCGCTAATGCCTGCGCCGTTGTTTGCTGCCTTGAGCTGATTAACCGCTGCAATCAGTTCGCTCTCGGCAGTGGCAATTTGATCGTTGTAAAGAATGTAGCCAACTGAAGTATTTGGGGCTGGCAAGGTGCCGACGTTCTGTACTGGCGTCAAAGTGATATTGGCCGCCGTCATGGTAATGGTGCGCGGCGTGCTGCTGCCCTGATCTAGAATCTGGAAGGTATAGGAAGTACCCGCTACCGGAGAAAACAGACCTTCGTTCAGCGTCGCAAGATCAGTGCCGTTGGCGACATCCACCCCGTTGACCGTCAAGATTTGCGCGCCCCGTTGCACGTTGTTTTGGGTCGCCGTAGTTCCTGGTGATGTGTATGCCACCAAAGCCTGTCTTGGCGGACTAGCAGAAAGAAGCGCAACTTCAAAACCGAACCCTGCCTGATTACCTGCAGCGGATAAAGCCTGCCAAGCAGCTGTCGTGTAAGTAAAGTGAAATTGATCCTTGGGTTTGCCGGAAGCCGTGAATAGCGGCGTGCGCTGGCTGTTGAAATAAGCGTCAACTACATCGTAGTTACTGGCCAGGGTTTCAGTTGATTGGCCGTTGGTGGTCGGGTTGACGTAAGGCACGGTTGCATTGAGCACATAAGGGCTTGAGCTCACTACTGGCACTTCGTTATACCAGAGGTAGGTTTCATTGACGTACGACGCAATCCAGGCCATTTCCGTGGTTAATGATCCCTGAACATCATTATATGGCTGACCGGTGACGGGATTGATGGTGCCAGCCGGACGCGGTACTGCACATTGTTCGGCAAGACTTGTCGATGGGGGGAAGCCTGTACTGCCCGAAGTCCCTGAACTCGTATTGCTGGAGCTGCCACCACCGCCGCCACCGCAGGCGGACAAAGTCGCAGCCAGCAGCATTGGAATAATTATTTTTTTCAATTTTTTTCCTATCATGTTTCGAGTAGCGGCTTTTTGTTAAGTCAGAAATTAAGCCAAACATCAGATTGGCCGAGCGTTCACAAATCGGGCACTTCTTGTGCATCGTAAAGTCGCCAAGAATACTCGGTTTGTGAACTCCCTACCGCGGTTGATTGCGTAAGGTTTTTTTTAAGGCGTTACCGCTACTGGTTTTGATGCGGCGTTTTTAACATCGGCGTTTTTCACATATTTATCGAACCAACGAATCATCTCGTAAATAAGCTGCTCATTCGATTCCATCGCTGTATACCAATGCGGTTCATGCGGCAACATCACTAAGCGAGTTGTACCGCCGTTACCGCGAATCGCTTCGTAGAGTTTGCTCGCTTGCAAAGGTGTTGTGCCCGGATTGGCATCGTCCGCACCGTGCACAATCAGCAGCGGTGTTTTGAGTTTATCGGCATAGAAAAACGGCGACACTTTACGATAAACATCGCTGGCTTCCCAAACCGATCTTTGTTCACTCTGGAAACCGAACGGCGTGAGCGTCTTGTTGTAAGAACCGCTGGTAGCAACACCGGCTCGGAACAAATCCGAATGTGTCACCAGGTTGGCAGTCATTAACGCGCCATGACTGTGTCCGGTAACGCCGATTCTGTCCGGGTCGGCAACACCTAAGCGCACCGCTTCATTGACTGCCGCTTTGGCATCCGCAACGAGTTGCTCCATATATGTGTCATAGGCCTTTTTAGGATCGCCGACGATAGGAAATGCCGCGTTGTCGATGATCGCGTAACCCGCCAACAGCAACAGTTTGTATTGACGTAAGCGCGTGAAAGTTGCTTGCGAGCCGGTTACTTGCCCAGCCTTGGATGCATCGGCATAGTCAAGTGGATAGGCGTACAAAATGGTAGGAACGCGCGTTCCGTCTTTGTAACCAGGTGGTGTGTACAAGGTAAAAGACAGATCAAGTCCATCGGCGCGTTTGTATTTAACCAGGCGTTTTTTAATCTCTCTCACTTCAGGTGTTGGGTCTGGAATGTGAGTAATCGCAACGCTGGTAGATGCATACGCAGCTTCACCTTTTGGCGCAGTGATTGCTTTTCCCAGAGTTCGGGCAAACGCGTTCGGCGTATCCGTTATCGATTGACTCCAGGTTAAAAAAGTCTGCGTGTCTGATCCATTAAAGGACAAAAACCGTTCATAAGAAGTTTTGTCGCTGCGGAACAGGCGTTCTACTTTATGCGTTTTAAAATTGAATCGATCCAGGAATGGGCGATCTCCGTCTGGCGAAGCACCAGCGCCGGATAAGTAGATTGCATCACCATCTTGACGCATTACCCACGCACCGTTTGCCAGTTGGCGAGTTACCGGCATGCCAGGGTTTTCATATTTTTCATCGGTAGACATATCCCAGAACAGGCGCGGCTTGGCCGGTTTTTCATCCACGTTGATTGTAAAACTGCGTCTCCAGTGACGGTTGTTATCGTACTCCGTCAAAATTGCCAGGCTAGGCTGTTCGCTCCAGATGAATCCGACATAACGCTGTTCGGTGCGCGTGATTTCAACTGCCGGTGATGTAAACGGCGCTTTCAGCATCAGCACTTTATCGCGTGCCGGAACCTTGACGTTCCAGTCACCGCCGTCTAATGCTTCAGCCCAAATCAGTGAGGCAGGATCGGTAGCACGCCAGGAAAATGCGCGTGGACCAACTGGCACGCCGTGAATCGGCACGCGATCGGCGAGTGGATTTGATGCGATATGTTGCTTGCTTATTTGCTCGCTAGTAAGTGCTGACCAGACTTCAATTGTTTTTGGAAAGCGCTCATAAGTTGTTACGTAAGAATAAGGCTTTCTGATCGTGGAAACCAACAAGTGCTGTCCATCCGGTGCCAAATCGACTGTTTCATAATTACCCGGTTTACCGATTGGTGTAATGACTGAACTGCTGACATCAACCAAGGCAAGTTGTGAAGTGGCGTAGTAATCGAATAGGTCTTCATCATGCTTGTTGCCAAGCGTATCGCGGTTTTCGTACGTGCTGCTTTGTCCTTTTGAACCGTCAGTTTCCTGAATGCTCGGACCGCTAGGAATGAGTGGTTCAGGAGGTGGCGGCGGCATACCATCTGGGACGAGTTTGACCAAGAGTGTTTTTTGATCAGCCATCCATTGCAGTTCGTCGTTGAGCATGGGGTTGAGGCGTACGCCCGGAACGCGATGTACTGCACCAGTCATTCCATCACCAACCCAGAGCTCGACCGCCTCGGCTGCAATATTGATAAAGGCGAAGTGCTTCCCATCCGCCGCCCAAATCGGCACACCAGGGCATGCGCCTTCAGGAAGTGCTACAGGCGTTTGCTTGCCGTCTGCAATGCGCACCAGTTCGAAGCTACTGGCACAAGGAGTAATTCCATAACCGCCGGGAGTGTCGTGTTTGCTGTGATTTTTTGATTCGACACGCACACCGGCAAGGCGTAAGAAAGGAGTTGCCACGCGTGAAATGGATGGGTAATCCTGCATAGAAACCAGCAACATCATGTCTTGCGTCGGGCTGACACTGGCTGTCGGTGGTGAGGGCGCGTGCATCACATCTAAAATATTTTTTGGCGGCTGATTGTAGCCAGATAGTGCTGCTGACGCTGTTGCTGCATTTGGTTGAGCATCCATTGACGTAGCGATTGAACTCGCTGGGGCAAGCAAGAGCATGGATAAGCTCATTAGTACTGCACGGCTTTTGGGTAGTCGTTTAACTGACCAGACTGATTGCATAAAACCTCCTTTTTAATTTAGTACATTACTCCCACACACATTAATCTGCTCACGATATTCTTTGCTTGTGAGCAAGCTTGAATTGTGTATCCTGCCATAAACTAACTGGCAATGCTATCTCGAATTCGACATGGGTTTGATAGTCCGTTTTAGGTGGCTAGCGGCTGTTACATCTGTCGCCACTTATGAAGATTTTGACAAACCAGCACCAGCAGAGGGATACTTCGGCTCTTGTTTGGATGCATCTCAAAGGAAAAGTAACGTGGAATTATTAAAACTCGATTGCCTGGGGCAACCGCTAATATTGACTGGCTCAATGGCGGGTTGGCAGCAATTATTTTTGGGCAGTACCCTGGTTTCGCAACTGGCTGCTACGGCGGACACCGAAAACCGCCGCGTTCATGAATTTGAATTACAGACCGAATTGAAGCTGAACACCAACCCGGAACAGCCGGATTTAAGCAGATTGCGTTGCCGCTTGGAAAGCTCGTTGATCTGGCAACCATTTAATCTGGATTACCAGTTTTTCATCAACGATGAATTAGTCGCTCAAGGCCAGCGCAACACCAAAGATATTGAGCAACAAGTGCCAACCCAGACTGCCCAAGCCAGCAAGCCATTTAGTTTTATTGGTCTCGGTGCGTTATTGATGAAGTTATTAAAAAGCGCCAAGGTCGTTAAGGTGATCTTGGCTGGCGTTAGTCTGGCGGCTTATTCGTGGTTGTTTTCGTTTCAGTTTGCGGTGGCATTAATCACTTGCCTAGTGTTTCATGAGTACGGCCATATTCGTGCCATGCGCTATTTTGGAATGAAGACCAAAGGCATTTATCTAATCCCGTTTTTGGGTGGAGCAGCAGTCACTGAAGATAAAATCAATACGCGTTGGCAAAACGTAGCGATTTCTATGATGGGGCCGTGTTTTGGGCTGCTAATGTCGCTGGCCTGCATGGTGGCTTTTTGGTTTAGCGACAATATGTTCTTTGCCGGTTTGGCGGTATTTAATGCCATGTTTAATTTGTTCAACTTGCTGCCGGTGCTGCCGCTGGACGGTGGGCATATATTAAAGAGCATCAGCTTTTCCATGAATAACACTTTTGGTATTGTGCTGTGCATTCTCGGCGCGCTCATCGGTGTGGTGCTGTGTTACACCTTTCACCTGACTTTGCTTGGCTTCTTTCTATTGATAGGTTGCCTTGATATTTTTATGGAATGGCGTACCCGCCACAACAGCCATTTGCTGCCGTTAGATCGTTACGGACAGATATTTTCAGCAGTGTGGTATTGCGCTTTGGTGGCCAGCTTAATTGGGATAATTGTTTATTTCGCCGGTCATGGTGATGAGATGCTGACTATGCCTATGCATATTTTGAAAAGCTAATTCAGGACAGGTCAGCTTAATCGAAAGAATTATTCAGGTGGAAAGTGTAATTGAGAAAAAGCACGACCAGCCTGTATCGCTCGGCGTTCTATTTCGGCACTTGATGTTATCCAGTCTTTTTGCTCAAGAAACAGTAAAAAGGCGCGGGTACTCACCTTACGACAATTATCCGGTAGCAAAAAACTGGCACGGGCAATTTTATGATCTTCAAACAAAAATACACCGTTTTTTAGCGGCTTCGCTAAAGCAAAGCCGTTCATTACTTCCTGAATTGCCAATTCGCCCAAATTAGCCGTTTTCACTAAAGAGTTAATTTTCTCTTTCTGATAATGCGCAAAAGTCTTAGTTGGCAAGACGGATAATTGCTTGTCAACAACCCATTGCGCCAGCTTTTCACTAGTCGGCGTAACATTGCGGGTCACTTCATGCAACACCATATCCACCAACTGTACTGACCAACCCGGTAGCAACAATACATCCAGCGCATCAGCGTACGCCAACGTAATTAAGGGGCCGGCGTCGGGTAATAAAATAATATTGGTTGAAGCAGTCATGGCCGGATCAGCTTAAGGAAGTAGTGTATGCAAATCATTGGCCATGCTTTGCGTTACCTCTTCCGGCAACCTCGGCATTGGCAAATGACTTTGCGCCATCAGCAAAAATAAGTCTTCTGCGCCAGTAATTCCCAACTGTGTCATCACCGCGACATCATCAATACGACCAAGAGAAAAATCCAACAAGGTTCTGAAATTTTGATTATTACCAGCTTCTGCCGCCTCAAACGTTTCGACCAGATAACGCAATTCGGCATTAAACAAAGCATTAATTGAGGTATCCGTCTTGGCAGCGATGATCTTTACACGTTTGAGTAAATCACGATCAACGGAACCGGTGAAATTGACTGTGGTTGCCATGATGAGTCTCCTTTTGATTTTTACACATAAATAAGTGTAGCACATGATTATGTGGTGCAATAAGGCTCTTCCTTGGTTAAATTTGATTGAGCCTCTTTTCACGTTTAAAGAACTGGCCTGGCGATAGTAGAGGTTTGAATATTTAGTGGCAATATCATTCTATTTTTCGTCAGGAACGATCGTACGTTTTCCTATCCACATACGCTGGAAAAGACCATTTTTCAACACGAAATGGTGATAGAGCGCTGCCACAACATGCCCGGTAATAAGAAGGGCCAATAACGTTGCAAGAATCGCATGGGCCTGGAACGTTGGGAGTACTGAGAAAGTGTCAGGCAGAGCGCCATTGGGCTGAAATGCGCCGCGAATCACGTAGCCGGTGGAAAACCCGGTGGCGATCATCAGGAACACGATCACATATAAACTTAAGTGCGTAATCGATGCAAGCCGATTGAGCCGAGGCGAACCACTTTCCGCCGGGGCCGGACGGGCACTTGTAGTGCGGATAATGACGCGCAGGATCATCAATACGAACACGAACATGCCGCCCGCCATGTGCAACTTCAGGATGTCGAGTTTCTTCGGATCGATGTTCGGCATTTCTTCAAGCACGAAGAAGCCAACGCACATAAGGCCAATGATCATCAGCGCAATCAGCCAATGCAGCGCGACGAGTACCGGCTGGTATCGCGAAGCGATGGCGCGGCTCATGACAGTCCCCCAACCACGCGATCGAGCGCGGCGAAGAATTTTTGCCACCCGTATTTTGCACCCTCGTAGGCCTGTTGCTGGTCTGGCCTGAAACCCGACTGTTCCATGCGCAGATGGGTCCCCGTACTAGTAGGAGTGAGAGTCCAAGTGACAACACTCTTGAGACCAAGGGCTTCCCATGCGTAGGACAGCGCTTTGTTTGGTTCGACCGCGAGAACGTGGCAGTGTACGACACCCCAGTCTGCGCGAAGATCGAAACGGTGGCCCACGATCGGCTGGAAGTCGTTCTTCATCAGCCATTCTTCAATGAGCGGGCCTTGTGTGAGAGCACGCCAGATTTTTTCGAGAGGATGCGGCATTTCCCTCTCAACAATCAACGTTTTGGTTTCATCGGTTTGCATCATTGATCCATCCTTTTTAATAAGTCTTCCAAACGGTCAAATTGGTTATCCCAGAAGGTCGAGTAAAAATTGATCCAGTTAATCAGTGGCGCCAGTGCCTTCGGCTCGGCGCTGTAATAGGTCTCACGACCTGCACGTCTGCCGCGAACCAAACCAGCTTGATTGAGCGCGGCAAGGTGTTTCGAAATCGCAGGTTGTGATACTCCAGATGGATCCGTTAAGGCATGAACAGTCATTTCGCCGTCTCTGCTCAAGCGCTCAAAAATGGCACGCCGGGTTGGATCAGACAAAATTTTCAGAACGGCTGTTGGTTCGGCGTGCATTGCTAATCCTCATCTAGGTAAACTTTGTTTCGATTTTCATGAAACTGCTGGTTGTAATGAAGCATAGCCAACTGGTTATGAATAATCAAGGAATATTTTCCGCACGTTTTGAACTCAATTTAATCGATTTTCGTTACTTTTTTGTTGGTGCGACAAGGAAGAATTTAACGCCTTTTTACGATTTCGCCGCGATGCATTTAGACCTGTGGAGCTCTAATTGTTGCGTCAACTGCTCATTCCAATTCGCGTAAAGTTTTAATGCTAAATACCTAGCTCGGCAGCGATGATCTTACAAGCTTGAGTAATTTACGAACAACGAAATCTTGAAATTGATTGTGGTTTTCATGATGATTCTCATTTTGATTTTTACACATAAAGAGAGAGTTGCCAGTTGAAATATATTTCATTTTATTAACATAATTGATAGAATGGAAATAGCGCAGTAGGTGAGCGATTTACTAGCTCAGTGCATTGTGAATGACAAAATTGGCACAGTGCGGACATGCGAGCGTCTTCTCAGTAACGGTCGCTCATTCAAAATTGATGGAGCACTCAAATGGGCGATAGTCTTCCACGCTTTGCAACATCTATTACTCCAGATTCATGCAAATATCGCTGCATTAATCATAACCAACTCAGAAAAATTATATGATCTCCAAAATTACTAACGCAGTTGCAATTTGCGGCATTCTCATGTTGTCCGCCTGCTCAACTCAGGGAACTTTCGTAATTCCAGAGGGAAGTAAACTCTACCTGGGAGGACGCCCTGAACCAGTTAAAGTTGAACCTGATGGGACAGTAGATACTTATGCATTTGGATGGGAATCCATGGGCGTACCACCGAACAAAGGCATTCAATATCGTTTGGAAGAAGATGGTAAAACAACGCAAGAGGGGCGTCTGCGTCCAGTTTTGCGGGTGAAGGCAATTTTCCTACCGCCCATTTTTGGAATTCTTGCGGTGCCAACTGGTCTAAACCCTAACATTACCTACAATCTTGTTACAGGTAAGCAAGAGTAAATGACGTATTAGGTTATAGAATAATCGCCTCCTAAATAGTATTCAGCTAGGTTCGTTGAATCCTTTTTAGAGGTGAAAGACCACATTCGCCGTACGAACTTGACGGTCAGATAGCATATACAATTTATTTAGATTATAAAAACACCCAATTAACAAAATCGGACCTGTCAGGGAAACAGTATGACTATCCAAACAAAAGTAACGCTCAATTCCTGGCTAATAATCGGCGTTTTTCTTTCCCTATTGACCAGTTCGCTGCAAGCCTTTGGTGATTCAACTATTCAGAAATGCAAAAGATCCGACGGCTCCATATTTTACCAACAAGATGTTTGTCCGCCCGGCACCAATAGCAGCACCTTTGCTGTAAATTCAGACCAATCGGACAGTCTGACACTGTACGCCAACAGCGGCCATCAATACAGCACCACGTTAACTATTAATGGTGTTACGGTGCCGGGTTTCATTGATACCGGCGCAACCTTTGTGGTTGTATCACTGGAAACTGCGATCAAGATGCATTTGGCGGGCGAAGGTTTTAGAGCGCAATATATGCAAACTGCAAATGGCGTAATCAGATCGGCGAATAAGACGATTCCGGTGATTAAGGTTGGAAAATTTGAACTGTATAACGTTGAAATTTCTATCGTTGCCAATGCGCCGACCCTGATCGGCATGAGTGCGCTGAGTCAGCTTAAATTTTCCAATGAAAATGGCAATATGACCTTAAGTAAGCGTTAAATTGGCAACTATATTTTTAACGTAAATATGTTGAGTTACATCTCACAGAAGTAAATTTTTTTAAAAACTAATGTGCGCAGCCATTTAATTTTTGAGCGACTGGAGGCGGCACGAAAATTTTATTCACTCTACTCACTAAAAAACGACAATCCGTAAAAATTGAGAATAATCGTCATATCAACAACCTAGATTCATCAGGCCATTAAATTCGTTCTAATGCGAACCCCGCACCTTAATTTCCTCCTTCAAAAAACGCCACACCAGCGGATCAGTCATTGCGGCAACATTAATTCGCATCCGCGTAGATGGTTGCTGGTTCGGTGAAAACATGCTTCCCGGTGACAGTAAAATTCCTTGTTCTAATGCCGCCTCGGCCAGCGCGTTGGTGTCGCAGCTGGCGACGATAAATAGGTAATTTAGTTGACGAATTTTTCGATAAATTAGCTCAAATACTTGTATTTTGGAGAAGATAATTTTGACGATTATCTTAATAAACTATCAAACGGATATGACTAAGCCATGACAATTGTGGTGCAAATTCTAGATTTTTTAATAAACTGACAAAATAATTGACTATTAATTATCCGTGATAGTAGTGTCTGCCTTGCTAAAGGATTGGGCGCTCTTATCGCAATGGCTAGCTGATGCCGTATCTCGTTGGGACAGGATTTCCCTGATTTCCCCTTAGCACAACCTCAAATGTATTACCGAAGAAAGCATCCTTTTGGATCTAACGCGTGGCAGCGCCTTGAGCCGCTCGTGATGATGTGGAGGATGCTTAACGCCTTAACGAAAGTCGTTTGAGTAGTTGTTACAGGTCGACGTTCGTCTAAGAAATTTACTACCACTTAGTTAAATTCACGGAGAAAAAATGTCACGAAATCAGGGAGTTTTAATCAAAATGCGCCCCTTGGCGTTTGTTATTGCGGCAACGTTTGCCGTCAGTGCACAAGCGGGCACGACGTCTACTTGGGTGCCGACGGCCACCAAGTCATATTTGAACACCCACCCGGCTCGGGCAAGTGCAATGGCTCAGCAGGTGATGGAATTGTCTGCCGGTGCACCTGTTCAAATTGCGGTGAGCCTGAAACTACGCAACAAGGGGGTGCTCAACGCACTGAGCGCCAGCATAGGGGCCGGTGGCAAGCAATATTTGACCCCAACGCAATTTGCGGCACAGTTTGGACCGACGCAAGCGCAGGCCAATGTGGTCGTTTCTTATTTGCAAGCGGCCGGTTTTCGAAATGTGACGGTCGCACCGAATCGCATGCTGGTGACCGCCGACGGTAATGCAGCGACGGTGAAGACCGCGTTTAATACCACGTTGATCAGTTATGCCAAGAACGGCAGGCAAGTTTATGTGAACGCTGGCGACGCGATGGTGCCGCAAGTTCTGGCCGATGTTGTGCTGGCAGTTCATGGTTTACAGACTGCCGATCTTTTGCTGCCCTTGACCCAGCGTGTATCAAGTAAGCTGCAGATGCAAGCCGTGGTAGCCGGTCATAATGGCACGGATTTTTCAACCATGTATGACGCCGACAGCTTGCCGGCTGCAACCAATATCTCGATTGCGATCATTGCACAGGGCGATATTTCACAATCGCTGATCGACTTGAATGCGTTCGCGTCGCAGAGCGGCTACCCTGTAGTCAGCACACAGGAAGTCGACACCGGCACCAAAACCAGCGATACCACTGGCACCGATGAGTGGGATCTCGATAGTCAATCTGCTCTCGCCGCAGCCGGCGGCAGCGTTAAGAAGATGATTTTCTACGTAGCCCCCACCTTGGCTGATTCCGACCTCGCCATCGCATTTAACCGCGCCGTAACCGATAACCTTGCCAAAACGATTATCGTTGCGCTCGGCGAATGCGAATCGATAGCGCAAGCCAACGGCAGTATGGCAACCGAAGATCAGATCTTCCAACAAGCGATGGTCCAGGGGCAGGTATTTTCAGTCGGCGCAGGTGATGTCGGATCGCAAGAATGTCCTGCGCCGTCGACCGGTCAAAGTTATCCGGCGACCTCTCCCTATGTGATCGCCGTTGGTGGCACGACCCTGAATTCGACCGGTACCGTGTACGCCTCCGAGACCGTATGGAGCGGGTCCGGCGGTGGAGCGAGCATCATCGAGCCAGCTCAGTCGTGGCAAGTGAATGCTGGTGTGCTGACCGGTTCCAATCGCGGTGTGCCTGACATTTCCTTTGACGCCGATCCGAACAGCGGCTTCATGGTCATGAGCAGCGGTGTGCCGACGCTGATCGGTGGCACCAGCTTATCGGCCCCCTTATTTGCTGGCTTCTGGGCCCGAATTCAATCGGCGCATGGTAACGCAGTAGCTTTCCCTGCCTCGCTGTTTTACAGCAACAACGCGGCTGTTCTCGCGGTTTACCATGACGTAACAAGTGGCAGCAATGGCGCCGCCACCGCCAAGGCCGGCTGGGACTACGCATCGGGTTGGGGCAGTATGGACGTTGCTAAAGTGAATGCATTAATTAGTACCGCGCCACCACCACCACCACCACCACCGACTAGTATCATCGTCAACGGCGGTTTTGAATCCGGTAGCACGGGTTGGAATGACGCAACCGGCGATATCGGAATATGGAGCAATGAACCCGCCTTTGCAGGTTCTTACGACGCGTGGATGGGCGGTATTATCAATTCCAACGAAAATCTGTACCAGAAGATCACGATTCCGGCCGCGGCTAAATCAGCGAACCTGGCTTTCTACCTGCATATCGACACGCAGGAAAGTGGTGCCAAGGCGTATGACATGCTCTATGTTCAGGTGAGAAATACGAGCGGTACTTTGTTACAGACCCTGGCTACCTTTAGTAATGCGAATGCAGCGTCAGGATATCAATTGCACAGTTACGATCTGAGCGCCTACAAGGGTCAGGCAATCGAAATTTATTTTAATTCGACCAATGACCACGAGTATCCGACTTCCTTCGTGATCGATAACGTCAGCGTGACAGCCCAGTAATCACACATCCCACATAATCGTAGATATTCTATGGAGAACCTAAATGAATAAAATTTTGATAGCTTTGTTTTTGATGTTGCAGTCCTTTTACGCGTTGGCTAGCGATCAAAGCGACTGCGCTGCCGGAGCGGGTGCATATATATCCGGAATCGTGGTCAGTGGCCCAGTCTTTCAGGCCGCATCGTCGACCTTGCAAGGTGTACAGTTGAGCCACACCCATGTGCAGCTCTTGTCTGACCAAGACGGCCAGACTTATGACGTCGCGATCGACAACGTCTACGCGGTGGACTATGTTTTGAATGCCACCACCATTCCAAAGTCGCTCGCTGCAATTCACGTGAATGACCGTCTCTCGACGTGCGGAGCCTTATATACCAGCGGCGGCCTTGGCACCCATTGGGTGCACAATAATTGCAACGTTCCAGGGACCGCGGCTGCACCCAACGGCTTTATCAAGAAGGCACCGACGCGGGGGCCTGTGTATGCCAACCTCGAACGTAGCATGACCTATTGCTATTTGTGGGGCGAATAAATCTGAAATGAGTTAGGCCCGACACACCGATCGTCTGAGGCTATCGGTGTGGTGTAATAACAGAGGAAAAACGATTAGGGGCGTAAAAAACTGAATGCACAAAGTCGACATACTATAAAGCTCGACTGGGTTTTCAACCCAGTATCTATAAAAACAAATGCAAGTTTGAATTGCTGTTTCCAGGAACCCCGTTTGTCGCTTCAGGGCGTAGTCCGATTACTTCCCACTGAAAAAAATGAAAATAATCGTCGGGTAATCTGGTTCGATTTATCGGGGTATTTATTTCGTTTTAATGCGAACTCCGCACCTTAATCTCCTCCTTCAAAAACCGCCAAACCAGTGGATCAGTCATCGCTGCGACATTAATCCGCATCCGCGTTGATGGCTGCTGATTCGGTGAAAACATGCTGCCGGGGGACAGTAAAATTCCTTGCTCTAATGCGGCCTCGGCCAGTGCGTTGGTATCGCAACCGGCGTCTACCCACAAAAACATACCAGCCGGGGTGAAAATGTCGACTTTGACGCCGATGTTTTCTAGCTGTTTGGCAGTGGAAAGCCTGACTGGATCTAGTTTGCTGCGCACCCGTTCTATGTATTTACGATAGTGACCTTCGGATAAAATTTTATACACCACGCGCTCGCCGATTTCGGTGGTGGTTAAGGTCGATAACATTTTGCGATCGGATAAGCGACTGGCTAATTCGTGCGACGTTGCGATGAAGCCGACCCGCAAATTGGCAGCTAATAATTTGGAAAATCCGCCCAAATAAATCACTCGGTTTAATTGATCCAAGCTAGCAACCCGGGTCGCTGCCTGAATGCTATTACCGGGATGTAAATCGCTGTAAATATCGTCTTCCACAATAATAAAATCATGCAGTTCAGCCGCTTTTAAAACCTGAAAGGCCTTGGCTGCCGACATCGATGTGGAGGTAGGATTGTGCAGAACCGAATTGGTGATATACAGCTTGGGTTTGTGCAGCGCTGCCATTTCACAAAGCGCGGCAATATCCGGGCCGTCTTGTTGGCGCGGGATGCCGATCACTTTTACGCCCAACACCGCGAACGAACCAAACATTAAAAACCACGCCGGGTCGTCGACTAAAATTGTGTCGCCTGGGTGAGCAAATTCACGCGCGACTAAATCCAGGGCTTGCGTCACGCCGGAAGTGGTGACGATTTGCTCGGGCGTGGCGGCAATTTCAAGTTCGGCCAAACGCAGTTGCAATTGTTGGCGCAGCGGATAAAACCCTTGTGGCGTGCCGTAATGCAGCAATAAATTTTGATTTAAACGGCTGACGGCGCGTAAGCCATTCGCGACCAACTCACCGTCCAGCCAATCGTGTGGCAAAACGCCGGAACCGGGCATTTTATGGGGAGGCATTTGTCGGAACATATTGCGCACCAGCCACACCACATCCAGTTGTTGGGGATTAGTTGGCGCTTGCGGAGTAGCGGTGAGCGGTGCTCTTTCGCGTACAAAGAAACCCGAACCGCGCCGCGATTCTAAATAGCCGCGCGCCACTAATCGGTCATAAGCTTCCACCACCGTAAATCGGGAAACTTCGCAAGTCTCGGCATAACGCCGGATAGACGGCATACGTGCGCCGGTGCGTAATAATTTATCGTCAATTTTGTTTTCGATAATTCGTACAATCTGATCGACTAAGGTGTCGGTGGAGTCGCGTACTAATGCTTGTGTTGGGCTGTTCATGTTGGTTCCCCGAAACTGTATTGCTCATTTTACCGTAACAGCGTAAGAATTAATTGAATAACTGTATCGGTACTGTATTGGTGTTGTCAATTAGGATGGCGGCTTAATTCCACCATTCATTTTGGATTGATTCCTCCATGTCACTACTCCCAAGCAAACAACAACTCGACGCAGCGGCGCAAATTGTCTATGCCGCCATGCCTGCTACGCCGCAATATTCCTGGCCGTTAATTAATGAAGCGCTGGGCTGTGAGGTCTGGATTAAACATGAAAACCACACGCCAACGGGCGCGTTTAAAATGCGCGGCGGTTTGGTATATGTACATGAATTGGCGCAACGCGCTCCGACCGTGAAGCACCTTGTTTCTGCCACTCGCGGCAACCACGGTTTATCGGTTGGGTTTGCTGCACAACGTCACGGAATGACCGCGCACATTGTGGTTCCGCGTGGGAATAGTACGGAAAAAAATGCTGCTATGCGTGCCTTAGGTGTTGATTTGATTGAGTTTGGCGATGACTTTCAAGATTGCCGTGAACATGCAGCGCAATTAGCCAAGAAAAATGACTGGCATATGATTCCTTCTATGCACCCAGATTTATTGTCTGGCGTGGCGAGTTATTGGATGGAATTGTTTACTGCTCAACCTGATCTGGATATTATTTTTGTGCCGATCGGGCAAGGTTCGGGCATTTGCGCCGCAGCGGCGGCTAAGCAAGCGCTGGGTTTGAAAACAAAAATCGTAGGCGTGGTTTCGGCGCATGCTCTGGCTTACAAAAGTTCCTTTGAGGCCGGTTGTAAAATTGAAGCGCCAGTCTCGACTAAATTAGCCGACGGTCTGGCTTGCAGGATACCGGATGATGTGTCGCTGGAAATCATCATGAACACGGTTGATCGCATCGTGGCAGTGACTGACACCGAAGTAGCTGCTGCAATGAAGTTGTTGTTTGTTGCCACCCATAATGTGGCGGAAGGCGCGGGTGCTGCGGCCTTGGCTGCGGCGTTACAGTTTAAAGCTGGGTTGGCAGGTTTAAAAGTCGGCGTGCCGTTATGTGGTGGAAATGTGGATGCAAAGCAGTTTTCCATTATTATTGGTGCCTGGAATTATGCTGAAAAAGATACCGAGGTATGTAGTTAGATTTTTCGCTGGATTCATCAATTAACTTATTGCTAATTCAATATACTGTCGAAAAAACTACTTTTTGTTGACGGGAAGCTCATTGGAATGGTTAAATTTTAGTGCTAAGGAAGGGGGCATATGATTTCCTCATAAATTAGCACTATTTTCAGCGTTTCCCGCCTGTTTTGTATCAATAGTTTGGAATCGCTAAATATTCTACGGTGAATTAAGCATATTACTGAAAAAATCCCACTTTTCTCAGGTTGCAATACAGAATTTGGGGGTATGAATCGGGCAGCTCGCGCCGTACAATACACGGTCTGCGCGCAATACATTTTAGCGTCTCCCTGAATTTACTCTAATCGTCACCTATTGGAACTCATCATGTCATTTTACGAAAAACTCGCCGAATTAAATATTGAATTACCGACAGTTGCCGCTCCCGTTGCTGCGTATGTAATGTATGCGCAAACTGGTAATACCGTGTTTTTGTCCGGTCATATCGCCAAAAAAGACGGCAAGCCATGGGTTGGTCAATTAGGTAAAAACATTACGACCGAAGAAGGTAAATTGGCAGCGCGTTCAGTGGCAATTGATTTGATGGCAACCTTGCAAGCAGCTTGCGGTGGCGATTTGAATCGCGTTAAACGCATCGTTAAATTAATGAGTTTAGTTAATTCCACACCTGACTTTACCGAACAACATTTGGTCACTAACGGCGCCTCAGAATTGATTGCTGAAGTATTCGGTGAGCAAGGCAAGCATGCCCGTTCCGCATTTGGCGTAGCACAAATCCCGATGGGTTCCTGTGTTGAAATTGAATTGATCGTTGAACTTGCCTAAGTAGCGCACAGTACATCGAACCAACACAAACAAAATAATTAAGGCGACACAGTATGAAACTTGACAACCTCACTCCTATTGAATGGAAATTTTCTGAACGTGCTGAGCAATTACAAAGCTCGATGATTCGTGAAATTTTAAAAATTACCCAACGCCCTGAAGTCATTTCATTTGCCGGTGGCTTGCCGTCACCGGAAACTTTTCCGGTAGAGCGCATGCGTGCGGCGTTTGACAAAGTGTTGTCAACATCGGGTAAATCTGCTTTGCAATATGGCCCAACCGACGGCTACGCGCCATTGCGCGAATTCATCGCTAACTCCTTGTCGACCAACGGTGCAAAAATTTCGCCAGACCAGGTATTAATGGTGTCCGGTTCGCAGCAAGGCTTAGATTTATTAGGCAAAGTATTGTTGGATGAAGGCAGCAAAGCGTTGGTAGAAACACCGAGTTATTTAGGTGCGTTGCAAGCGTTCTCCGTGTACCGTCCTGAGTTTGTTTCCGTAGAGATGGATGAGCACGGTTTGCTGCCTTCCGCTGTTGCAGCTAAAGGCGAGGGCGCGCGTTTGTTGTACTCCCTGCCTAACTTCCAGAACCCGACCGGCCTGACTTTATCCACTGAGCGCCGTATTGAGCTGGTAGAAACTTGTGCTCGTATGCGTATTCCATTGTTGGAAGATGATCCGTATGGCGCGTTGTGCTACCGCGGCGAACCATTGCCAAAAATGCTGAACATGAATCCGGACGGCGTTATTTATATGGGCTCGTTCTCTAAAGTGCTCACACCGGGAATCCGTTTGGGTTATGTAGTGGCCCCACATAAGTTAATTCGCAAGTTGGAACAAGCCAAACAAGCGGCTGATTTACATACAGCGCAATTAACGCAAATGGTGGTGTATGAAGTGATTAAAGATGGCTTTCTGGATGAGCATATTCCAACCATTCGCACTTTCTACTCCGGTCAATGCGACATCATGCTGGATGCGTTAAGCAAGCATTTCCCTGCTGGCGTAACTTGGACCAAGCCAGACGGCGGTATGTTTATCTGGGTGAAATTGCCACAGCATATCGACAGCATGGCGTTGTCAACAGAAGCTATCGCGCAAAACGTGGCGTTTGTTCCGGGCGTACCGTTTTATGCGGGTGTGCCAGAAACAAATACATTGCGTCTGAGCTTTGTGACGGTGTCGCCTGAGCGTATTTATGAGGGTATTGAGAAGTTGGGTAAATTGATTGCAAGTAAGTTGAGTAAATAAGCTGAATAAGTCAGCTGTAATTTACTCTTACCCAAAAAAGCGGCCCGTTTCAGTGATTGAAACGGGCCGTTTTTTTATTTAATTCAATGCAGTGTACGTGATTCGGATTGCAACAACATCGACGGCACAATACGCTTATGGAATGGCACGACAAAAAACAGATACACGTGACCTAGCAGATTATGCACATGCACTACGGTGGAAACCGTGACGGCATTCGCTGTTCCATGCAGTGATTTGCAAACCGAAATTTTAGCTTCTAAATGCTTATCCGAATCCGTCAAGATGACTTCATCGTCAGTCATGGAATGGATAGTAAAAATCCCAACCCGGTCACCAACGCGATAACTTGTTGACGGTTTGCAGGATTGAACGTTGCCTAGAGGGCCTAGGTCTTTGAGACCAAACATGGGGGCTGCGCGGTTTCGTAACGCCATCAAAAAGCTGATCCAACTTGGTGTTTTGGCGATGACTTCTAAATATATTTCCAGAGCGGTACGCTTGCAGGGCGCTAAATTTAATTGAAACGCATCATAAAAATGGGCATTTTCAAGGTGCTGACTGATTTGACTATTTACGGGTACGGCGACCATTTTAACCATGTTGCTTGTTCCTCGGTGGATCACTTGTTGGCGTTATTAACCATTTGGGTGAGATGCAGCAGGGTAAGCTGCCCAACTAAGAAAGCCGGCATTAGGTATGCCGAACAACTAAAACGGTTGGTTCACGCCAAAAGCACTTAAATAGTTACGTAAGGAAACAGATTTAAGCATAGATTTTGGCGTGCTGCACGTTTTTTATGCATATTGATTATCACTATTTGAATAGTGTTTTATTTGCATGAAGGTCTAAATATTACTTATAGTTATTTATCTCGCCAAATAAACAAAAAGGGCATCCACAAGGATGCCCTCTACAACAATTAAATTGTCGTTGAAACAAAAAACTAACTCACCAACCAAAATAAGGGCCGGTTCCTTTCTTGGTCGTACTACCTTCTATCACGACATAAACGCTTTTTCCGTAGAAAAACGGCAGACCCCAATCAAAGGTGAGTCCCTGCGGCGTATCTGCTGCTGTGCCGCCCAAATTAATGTAAGCCGCATCGTTATTGTTGACCAACGTATTGGTGTTCGCGACGGCGAAATTGACCGTAGCGGCAGCCGTGCTGCCAGCAACTCCAGACAACGAGGCAGTTAATGACAGGGTACTGGCAGGGCAATAGAAATATTGCGTATTGCCGGTACATTCTGTAATTGGATTGCTGGCCGGCGCATTGAAGAACAAGCCGTTGGAGCCAGAATCAATGTAACTATTAAGGTAAGTTTGCCCCTCAAAGACCGTCGTGAAATTGCCGATATTGTTCAACAACAGAAGGTTGCTATTGGCACTGACATTATCGGCTTGAGTATCAATGCCAAAAGTAAGCGTTCCGGTCGCACTTACCGCGCCAGCTGCGGGAACCGTGTTCAATGTAAGGATGACGCCGTTATTGTCAGTAGCAAATAAAGAGGTTGGATTTTGAACCTGATTAGCGACAGGCAGGCCGATATTGACGCAATTGGTTCCCGTCGTGGAACAGCTAAAATAGACATTTTCGACATTGCTGGCTGATATACAAGCAGGGCCGCAATCTTGTAGCGCCAAGCCGACTCCCAACACGCCATTCGCTGCGAAAAGAGCGGGCGTATTTATATTGGTAGAGCTGCTGTTACTGCCACTACAAGCAGAGGTATCCGTAAACCCAGGGTCTGCCATAACTTGAATGGCGACGTTCTTGGCAGTTTCACCACCAATTTGAATATTCGCAGATTTAATCGGCCCCCATGTATATCCCTGCACAAATGTCAGGCACTCCACAACTGGGTTCCCAGCTACTGTTTGCTGGGTAAGGTTGAGTGTAGATAGCGCGGCTGCGTTTGCTGGCTGGGCAAAAACACGCAAACCGGTTGAGCCGGTATCAACCAAAATATGGTCGATTGTCATGCAGGTAGTTGGGGCAGTTGGTGAGCATAACGTGACACTGACAAAGGGCTCATTCAGTGCGCCAAAAACGTTGCTATCGACACTAACCGCTACAGTATTTTGAGCCGGGGTCGGTGTTGTGCTCCCAGAACTAGAGCTGCTGGAACTAGAGCTACTGCTAGATCCTCCTCCACCGCAAGCGCTCATCAATAAAGCTAGCAATAGTGGCAATGCGATAGAAATGAGTCGATTTGATTTGATTGAAATAGAACGATTCATGGCTAGCCTGTTATTTGATTTGATCTAAGTTAAAGCCGGGAGGTAATAATTTCGGTAGATAGGCGAAGCCCGCAAATGAGCGCATTTGCCCGTGCGACTGCACGACTAAATCATCAGTGTGTATTGCTGCGCTGCGGCGATTAATAGCGAGCGAGGAGGGCTTACGATTGGCAAACTCATCAAAATGGTCGCCCAGCAGCACTTTTAAATTCGGCAAAGTAGGCCCTTGCCAAGTAACCGCTACCACCACGCCATCGGCGTTGGCATATTCTTTAATCTGTGTGCCGGAAGGCATTTTTACCTGATACACATTCAAGGTCTGATCCGTGGCAACTATCGAGCTTTGTTCCTTAATTTGAACCGCTTCCTTGGCGACTGTGCCACCTAATTCGGCAAACGAGGGTGCAGCGCACACCATAAAAAGAAGCGCTAAGGGCATTCTAAATAAAAAGTTTCGCATGATGGATAGGTATGTTGGGTTGAGTTGAGCCGTAGCTGACTAAATTGGATTCTACTCTGCCTAAAACGAAGTGCGGTAACTTTATGTAAAGTAATATAGTTGAGCGACAAAACAGGTGCATTTATATACTCCACTGTTTTTTTAAATGTATGTCAGGGTGCTGTGAAATTAAAATCAGATATTTTTCACTGAGAAAAATCACTGAGTTGGGTAATCTTCATTTATTTCTTTTTCGGGCTTATGATCAAGTAAATTGGTGAATAATAATTTTAGAAATGCATCGGAAGGCATTGGTTTGGCAAAGAAATATCCTTGCCCAATGTCACAGCCGCGTGTGTGCAGCCAATGACTGGTTGGCTCATCTTCTATACCTTCTGCAACAACCACTAAACCGAAGTTGTGGGCAAGATCAACCGTGGATGAAACTATCGCCTGATCGCCTTTATTCTGTAATAATTTGCGCACAAAACTTTGATCAATTTTTAATTCATGAATAGGTAAGTTTTTAAGATAAGACAAGGAAGAATAGCCTGTTCCGAAGTCATCAATCGCCAGTCTGAATCCGGTTTCATGCAGACGTTGAATCACTTCCAAAGCGCGTTCGGGGGAACTCATGAAACAACTTTCGGTGATTTCAAGGGTGATATTAAATGCCGCTAAGTTGTATTTTTTTAACGCAGTCATTAACACGTTAATCAGCTCAGGGTCTAATAAATTCAAGGCCGATAAATTGATAGACACATGTAATTCAAAGCCTTGTTTGCGCCATTCCGAACATTCGCGTACGCACACATCCACTAACCAGGTTGTGAGCGGTCGTATCAGCCCGGATTCTTCTGCCACAGGAATGAATTCAAGCGGAGATATATAACCTTCCACCGGATCTTGCCAGCGCAATAGTGCTTCAGCCCCCACGATTAAGCCCGTTACCAAATCAATTTGCGGCTGATAATGTACTCGCAAATGTTGCTGCATTAAGGCTGCACGAAGTTTGCCGAATAAGAGGTGATGGCGTACAAAAGCCTGTTCTTGTTTAGAGTCGTATATCGACCATTGATTACCGTTTTTATGTGCTTGCAACATGGCTTGTTGCGCTTTATCTAGCAGCAATTGCGGGTCTTTGGCATGATCAGGGTAAATCGCCAGACCTAGCGTAAATTCGCAATAAATAACATAGCCCTGAATCTCGACTGAAATCTGACGCTCCGCAATAAAACGTTCTAAACCTTCATCGTTAAAGGAAGCCCGGTCAGTTGGGTAGGTCACTACAAATTCGTCGCGGTGCGTGTGTGCGAGCGTACCTTTTGCTTCAGTAAAACGGGCCAGGTATTCAACGACTTTGAGTATCAGTTGATCTGCTTTGGCAATACCTAAAATATTACTCATTTCAAGCATGCGTTCTAATCGTAAAATGCACACCACCAACACGCTGTCAGGGTTGCTCGTTTCGTCGATCTGTTGTTTGAGTATGTCCACCAACGTTACCTTGTTCGGTAATTTGGTGAGGCTGTCACGGCTGGCTAATAATTGTAATTGGTCGAGTAATTTTTGGGCGTCGGCGGTTTTAATGACGACTTGTTTTTGTAGCTGCTCTTCGAACCTGCTGCGAAGCTGATTAAACGCTGCCGCAATTAAGATATAGAACACCAGCGAAATAATAAACTGGGCGCTAACTACGGGGGAGTGACGATAGAACACATGTTGTAACTGGCTGGTTCCAATAAAATAAGCCGTCACAATCCCAAGTAAAACCAGGCTATAGCGCCAGCCAAGATGTTGGCCTTTCAAAAAAAAGGCTAGAAATGGCGCGGTGTATACCCAAAAAAGTCCCGTGCCTTCTACCCCGCCAAAGGCGATGAGCCCCATGACAATGCACAGCATGGCAAGCAAAACTAAGGCCTCGGCAAAGCCAACAAAATCTGGGTTGCGGCCTAATATGGTAGCTGGCCCCATCAGAAAAATAACCGAACCTAATTCAATCAAACCAAGTAACGCCATGTTCGGTGTGAACAGGTTAAACAGTGCAAACACAAAGCCGAAAAAAAGACCGATAGTAGCCACAGCCGTGACATTTCGAATCCGTTTTTCAATAGCAATCTTATCTTCAATCTTAAATGCAAAAACATCGACTAAGATATGAAAGATATGACGTGCTTGGCTGGCAATGCTCATGCTGCCCTTTCCGGTTCACGCGTTTTTTTTGCTGATTTCGTCTATCCAGATAACATCCAGATGCTGTGCTTTTGCTAGTCCGTAAAAATCATCCGGGGTCACAGTGCTGCGCCCCATAATGCTCCAGTGACGGTTGAGTTTTCCTAGTGGGTAAAGGGCGTGTAATTGAGGAAATAGGCCCAAGGCATCGTGTGCGCTGCGAAAGCAGTAATAGATGAGCTCCGCGCAACTGAAACGATCAAATTTATTCGTTTCTACGCATTCAAAATCGTAAGGCTCGCCAATCTTTTCTAATGCGGATAATTTAGCATTCTGAATGACTTCATCATGGTTAATTGGCGCGCCTTTGCGTAGTTCGTCTTTTATTTTTTGGCTGGTCAACTCAGATGCAGAATGTTTGCGATGCCGCGGTTGTGGTAACTCTACTTTGTGCGTCATAGTCAGGTCGGGTTTAAGACGTAGCACCACCAAATAATCGCAACGGAACCAAGTCAATATATCTTCGGTATGCACGCCCATCGCCATCGAATGAATTATCATTTGCGGCCCTTCTTGAAAATATTTTTTATTATTTCGAAAATGCGCTGGCACGTTGGCGCGATCATTCTCATTCAGTGGTCCGGCATACATGGCTACGTGGGTAAACCAGCCGGGGTGATAACCGTTTTTGGAGCAAAGGGAAGAAAGCCGGATGAAGTCGCCATCCATATAGCCATCGTAAGCGCGCAATAAAATATCCCCCGGTTGTATGCGACTCAAAATTTCACGCATATCTTGCGCGGTCAGGCGGTAACTCATGGGGTTTTCGACTAAATAACCTGAGGGCAAACCAACCTTCGCCATCGGTCCGGGAGTCGTATTCCAGTACCAGCGCAATGTGGCAAACCACGACATAAAAGCACTTTGAAATGGATCTGAATCGTCCTTTGATTTTCTGAGTTGCACCAAAATGGGTATGACTAGCATCACTACGACGAACCCGCCCAACATGACTTGAATGCCCAGTTTGATCACGCTCACTGGCAATGGCAGATAAGAAGGGTAAAAAATACTGCCTGCGCCATACAAGATAAATATCGGAAGGAACAGGCAGCAAAACGAGTAAAAAAAGTAAATGGGGCGGAGTAAAGCAAGTAGTGAGATCCAAAAAAATTTCATTTTTTAAATTTCCCTCATGGTTGAGATTCGATGTTTCTTTGTGTTGCAGCGAGTAGTCGTTGCCAACAAATAGCTACGCCATTTTATGTGCCGCGCAACATTGTTGCTGGATGGATAGTTTGTTTTTACTCAGAAGATTATCAATCTCGGCGGCTATTTTTTCATGAAGGGTGAAACAGTCCGGCTGAAAATAAGAATAGGCACTGCAAAATTTGCCGATTCCCCCAACTAACTTTAGGTGATCACTGCTATTGACTCAAGATTTTTATGTGTTGAGTCGATAATATTTGGCAGAAAAGAAGTGTGTATGTTGGTAGCGATGGAATGTTTTAGCGAAAGCAAGGCTGCGGGTGGTTTTTAAATCAGTGTCATTGAAGCGATTCGACGAATATAGTCGTGGAAATTGCATTGCTGTATGACAATCAGTGTATAGGCGGAACGCTGATAAGTAGAAATTTCGGGTGTGGAACGCTAAAAACCAAAAAGGGTTACAAGCCTAAACTTGTAACCCCTAGGTATTTCTGGTGCGGCTGGCAGGAATCGAACCCACGACCCCTTGGTTCGTAGCCAAGTACTCTATCCAGCTGAGCTACAGCCGCGAAAGACAGCATTGTATGTGGGTTGGCATCCTATGTCTAGTGTTTTAGTGAAATTAATGTCTTCTACTATAAAAAAGATCGGATGTTGTCGTTTAATAAGGTTTAAATAGCGTCGGCTGTATTGATTTGTTAAATAAATCAACACAAGCGTAAAGGCTTGTTATTATGCTGGCTCTTATTGTTTTTAACTTTGATGCCATGTTTGATTTCTTCTTTAAAAAACGTTCTACTGCAAAGTCATCCGAAACAACCCAGCTGCTGACACAACAACAAGAACAAGCTGATGCCGTGGCAGCTAAATTTGCTGATAAGCAATCTGTCAAGCAATCGGAATTAGCTGCCGCCGCTAGTTTTGCAGGGCAAGAAAGTGCGGCCTTGGCTTTTATTTTGCAATCAGGTTATGCAGACGCGCGCTATCAGGCCGCCATGCACTTGCATAGCGCTGAAGCGTTAATGCAGGTAAGTCAGGCGATGCGCAACACAGATCGTCGGGTTAGTAAGTTGGCGCAAGAGAAATTAGCCGCGCTGCAAAATCAGCAGAAGATGACTTCGGCCGTGCAAGCTTGCTTAGCGCAAGGTCAGCAATTGCTGGAAAATACCCAGTTAATGGTGAATCAGGTGGCACTCTGGGATAAAGAGCGGCTTGCCTTGGGGGAGCATGGTTTATCGTTATTGCCAATTAAAGTAACCTTGGACGAGCGCCTACAGGCGCAACTTGAATTACAAAGACAAACATTGCAAACCTCAAGCAGTTTGCGCGCTTTAGTTGAAACCGCGTTGCCGTTAGAGCAGTTGCAAGCGCAGTTGGCCGAATGCCTGCAGCAATGGCAAGCAATAGAAGTCAGTCCATTGCTAGCAAGTTTGCCTAAAAATCAATTCAACCAATTAAATGACGATGTAGCGTTGGCGCAATCGCATGTGCAGCAACTCACACAACTTACCCAACTTATTGCTGCACGTCATGAAGCGTTACAGGTTTGGCAAACTGCCGAGCAACTAGCGCTGGAAAACGTTCAGAAAGAGTGGAAGAAATTAGCGCTGACTGGTGCGGCTTTGAGTGATGAGCAACAAGAAGTGGTTCATCAACAAGAGCAGCAGTTAAAGCTGATATTCGCTCGTATCGCGCCAACTGCATCAGCATCTGTACATAAAACACATACAAAAAAAATTGCAATAGAAGCCGGTGAAAATCAGGCCGTGCCAGCAATCGATATTAAATCGGTTTTGGTCGCGTTAGAGCAGGCACTGGAAGAAGGTAGCTTGCAGCAAGCACTTGATTTAGATAAAACGCTTCGTCAGGAAGTGCTGCCAGCCCGTGGCGAATTGGCTCAGCGTTTGCAGGTGTTGCGGGCCGAATTAAACCGTTTGTTAGATTGGGCTAAGTGGGGCGGCAATGTCTCCCGCGAAGAATTAATTAAGGTGGCAGATGGCTTGGTGGCGGAAGACGTGGCATTGACTGCGCCAGAGATCGCAAAACAAGTGGGTGGATTAAGAGCACGTTGGAAAGAATTGGACAGAACCAGCGGTACTGCAGCCAAATCGGTGTGGGAGCGGTTTGACGAAGCGTGTGGTCGTGCTTATCAAATAGCCGACGCACACTTTAAACAGCAAGCGCAATTGCGACTCGATAATTTGACTCTGGCGCAAGCACAGTTGGCCGCTATCGATGTGGTTATTGCCGACTTGCAAAACCAGTTGCCGGACTGGAAAACGCAGCTAGCTTATATACAGAAGGTAAAGCTGGAATGGCGCAAAACTGGTTCTATAGACCGTAAATTGAAAGCGCGTTTAGAGTCTGAGTTTGAACAAAAAATACAGACGTTAAGTCAGCCGTTGATGGTCGCGCGTGAGGCTGCTATCGGTGTGCGCCAGCAACTGATTCAGTCCGTGATAGACATTGCAGCGACTGATCGCGAAGCAGCTGATAAGGTGCAGCTTGCACAGCAGCGTTGGCAGCAAGAAGCGCTGAATTTGCCTTTAGAGCGCAAAGATGAGCAGGATTTATGGCGTCAGTTTCGAGCGGCTTGCGATGCGGTTTTTGCGCAGCGTAAAGCCAATGCAGATGAGCAAAAGCAGCGTCGAAATTTGGGTGTGGTAGCTAAGCAGGCTTGTTGTGAAGCTGTGGAGCAGTCCCTGGAAGCTAGCTTAAGTAGCGCAGAAATCATGGCGGTGTTACGCAAAGCTAAACAAGAATGGCGTGATTTATCTGTACAACATCGGCAAGCGGGTTTGGATGCACGTTTTGAAACTGCATTGAATGCGTTGGAAACACGTCATTCTGAGTTGCTATTGAAGGATAAACAAGCCGAGCTGGTTCATTTGTACGCCAAAATTAAACTTTGTCAGCAAGTTGAAGCGGCAAATAATGCCGCAACCAAGTTGGTTGAGCCAGAAATAACGGAACAATCTGCAGCATGGCAAGCTGAGTGGAAATTATTAACGACCAGCAAAGCGCCTGCGGAATTAAATAAATTGCTGACACAGCGTTTTAACACTGCATTAGCCGTAATTAAGAATCAGCAAGTGGCTGATGCAGCGCAGGTTGCGGCTAACTTGGCGCAATTTGAAGAGCGCTTATTACGGGTGGAAATATTAAGAGGACTGCCAAGCCCGGCAGAATTAACTCAGCAACGTTTGCAATTGCAAGTGCGCGATTTGCAATCTGCGATGAAAAACCGCGATGCTACGGATGCTTATCTGAGTAATTTGTATGTACTGTGTGCGTTGCCAGTTAGCCTGAAAGCGCCGCATGAGCAACGCTTCCAGTTAGTGTTAACTGACTATTCGGGAATCAGTCGCTGATTTGATGGCTTGCTGGAGGAGGAATGATGAGTACCTCTTCCAGTACATCGATCAGTCCAGAACGCGTGATTTTGGATTTAATCGTGAAGGCATCAACGCTGGAACGGTACGATTCATGCGATGTATGAACCCCTCCCGGCTGGCCTGAGCGGATCACAATACGTAAATCCTGGCGCTGTAACTCACCGCGTATCGTGTCTACTAAACATAATCCTGCGTCGATGGTTTCCATCACCACGTCCAATAAAATCACCGCAGTTTCAGGGTTGGCTAGCAGTACGTCACGCCCTTCGCGCGCAGAAAAAGCGTGCAAAAATTCGAGAGGACGACCTTGGATCATGACGCCGTTTAAAGCAAGAACGGTAGAATCATGGACGGTTTGATCATCATCCGTGACTAAAATTTGCCACGGTTTGATATCCCGCAAATCTATTTCATCTTCCTCATCATCCAAAAAATTTATAAATTCATCATCTAACTGTGCTGATAAATGATGCTTTAGTGTTTTAGTTAACATTAGCGTCATTGTTGAATTTAAAAGTGGTGCAGAGTAATCGGCTTTAAAAAGTGTTGTCGGGGAGTTTATTTTAGATGCTATATGCACAATTAAGTTGTCCGTGTAATAGGTGATTCTTATTTGAATATATTCCCTTGTCTTTTAATAATATACGAAACAAAAATTTTTATATAGGGGTTAGTACTTACTAAATTAGCGCAGTAAAGTTGCATAATCCTGTCTAATTCCGCAGTTATTATTTGCTTGTCGTTGTTTCACTAAGGCTGGACGCGCATAAGCGATAAACAGGCATTGAAATAGCATATGCAATGCGTACTTTTATCAGGCTTCACGGTTACAAAATCAGTTGAATATTCAACCAAAAAACAACTAAAAATCCAGCGTATTGGCGCCGTGCTGAGTTATTATATTGGTCTTACGTTAACGTAAACGTCAATTCCAGCATGGATTTATTTAAAAGGAAATGAAATGCAAATTCAAGATAATGTATTTATCGTCACCGGCGGTGCGTCCGGTTTAGGCGCAGCCACAGCGCGCATGATTACCGCTAACGGCGGAAAAGTAGTAATAGCTGACGTGCAAGCCGCCTTGGGCGAAAAATTAGCAGCTGAATTGAATGGCCGCTTTGTGCAATGCGACGTCACTTCCGAAGCAGATGGCTTGGCTGTGATAGCCGCCGCGACAGCATTCGGCACATTACGTGGTTTGATTAATTGCGCTGGCGTAGCACCGGCCATAAAAACAGTCGGTAAAGATGGCGCGCATCCGCTGGAAGCATTTCAACGCACCGTGAATATTAACTTGGTGGGTACATTTAATATGTGCCGCTTAGCTGCCGAGGCCATCTCAAAGACCGAATTAACTAGCCAAGGTGAGCGCGGCGTGTTGATTAATACGGCTTCTGTTGCTGCATTTGATGGACAAATGGGGCAAGCAGCTTACGCTTCTTCTAAAGCGGCGGTAGTTGGTTTGACTTTGCCGATGGCGCGCGACTTAGCTCGCAATGCAATTCGTGTGATGACGATTGCGCCAGGTATTTTCGAAACACCGATGTTGTTAGGCATGCCGCAAGAAGTGCAAGACGCTTTAGGCCGCAGCGTACCGTTCCCTTCACGTTTAGGTAAGCCTGACGAATACGCGCAGTTGGCTAAGTCGATTATTGAAAACATGATGTTGAATGGTGAGTCTATCCGTTTGGATGGTTCGATTCGGATGCAACCTAAATAGTTGTTGTAATAAACACATAGCAACAGTTGGGAATCAGAAAATATATTACCCATGACAATTTTCTGTAAGGGTAATAAACTAACGCAGGCTATCTTTGATAGTCTGCGTTTTTTTGTGGGCACGGCTAATTTAATCGACTAACCCAACCATCCGAAGCTATGACGGCTAATGCAAAAACAGGACTAATCTTATCCGGTGGTGGAGCGCGTGCCGCTTACCAGGTTGGTGTGTTGAGGGCGATTGCCAGTCTGCTAAAAGAGGCTGGTTGGCCAGCGCATCAAAACCCTTTTCCCATTATTTGCGGTACTTCAGCGGGAGCTATTAATGCCACGGCATTAGCTTGCAGTGCTGAAAATTTCGGCTTGGGCCTGCGCAGGTTGGAGCGTGTATGGGCCGGTATGGAAGCACATCAAATTTACCGCGCCGACTCGTTAGCGATGATGCGCTCGGGCGCAAGATGGATATCTATTTTGTCCTTAGGTTGGATGCTGCGGCGCTGGATGAAGACGCCACCGAGCTCATTACTTAATAATGACCCGCTCGCGGAATTGCTGACTAAAATGCTGGATTTTACTGGCTTGGATGCAAGCCTTGCATCGGGCTCGCTGCAGGCGCTGGCCATTACCGCGTCGTCGTATACCACCGGGATGCACCTCACTTTTTATCAAACCTTGGCAGAGATTGAGCCGTGGGTACGTTCGCAGCGCTTATCGCAACGTGATTTTATTAGTGTGCAACATTTACTGGCGTCCTCCGCTATCCCGTTTATTTTCCCTTCTATTCCATTAAATTGGAACGGCGACATGGAATATTGCGGCGACGGTTCCATGCGCCAGCTAGCTCCGATTTCACCGGCGATACATTTGGGCGCTGAAAAAATATTAATTATTGGGGCGGGGCGTATGTCTGAAACCAGACGCGATATGCCCGAAGTAATTTCTTATCCCAGCATTGCCCAAATTGCCGGTCATGCCATGTCCAGTATTTTCTTGGATAGTCTAGCGGTTGATATTGAGCGGGTGACCCGTATCAATAGAACGCTTTCCATGCTGCCGGATGAATATAAGCAACAAACTGAATTGCGCCCAATTAAAATCCTGGTCATCTCGCCTTCCCAGCGGGTGGATGAAATTGCCACCCGTCATATTCACAGCCTGCCCAAACCGATCCGCGTTATGTTGGGTGGCATAGGCGCCACCGAGGCACGTGGCTCTGCTTTAGCTTCGTATTTATTGTTTGAATCTAGCTTTACCATTGAATTAATGGGGCTTGGCTATGCTGATACGATACGTATGAAGGACGAAGTACTGGCATTTTTTGGTGATGGCCGCGTCCATTGAAAAGCTTTCGATACTCTTGATGATGAACAATTTAAAAACTTGGCTTCTTGCGATAGCCTGCTCAGCTCTTTTTTGCCTGCCCTGCTTTGCGGAGGCGGACACCGGTTTGGCGCAGGTGCGTTTCGATCAGTTGCCAGTAAGTGCGCAGAAAACGTTAGGCTTAATTAAACAGAATGGCCCTTTCCCTTTTGATAAAGATGGTGTAGTTTTTGGTAATTACGAAGGTATTTTGCCTAAACAAAAACGTGGTTATTATCATGAGTACACAGTACCAACGGCGGGCGCTAAAAATCGAGGTGCGCAGCGTATAGTGATGGGTGGAACTCTACAAAATTCACCTGATTTTTATTATACTAATGACCATTACGCCAGCTTTAAGCGTATTCAAGAGTGAAGTAAAATTAGTTTTTAGGGGGAAATGTGAATTTATTAAGCACAGTCAGAGTTAATAGTGTGCAATCGATACGTGCTTTCCGCGTGGTTGATTTACAGGCTGCGGCGGCAGAGTTGGGGCAGCATTTTTTGATCGCCAATTGTGCGCCAGCGACGACCAAGCAGCAAGTCTTAGCGGAGATCGCGCAAGGCTTTTATTTCCCTGAACATTTCGGTGAAAATTTTGACGCGCTGTATGACTGTTTAACCAGCTTGGTACATAAGGCCGGAGCCCAGCCGGGTTTTGTGGTGGTGCTTGAGCAAATACCGAATACCCCGGAATTTGATAAGGAAGCGCGTGAAACTTTGCTGGATGTGTTTCGTGATGCGTCCGATTTTTGGGAGAAAAAGAAAGTGCCATTCAGGCTGTTTTACTACTATAAATAGAGGATGAGTGTAGGGTGGGCACGGGTTTGTGCCCACGCGTTACCTTCGATTAAACCTATTCTTAATAAAAATCCATTGTTTTTCTACCGTTACGCGTGGAGTAGCAGGGATTTTGAGTGGCACGCCACTCACCTGCGAAACGGTCTGTGCATGCAGGCACAGACTCCATCCGTATAGGGGAAACAGGGAGCACGATGAAGCCGTGCCCACTCTACGATCTGAAAAGTGCATCATCCTTTGTTTAGAGTAAGTCCGAATGCTGTACAATACCGCGATGAAAAATATCGTTATTTTGATTTCAGGGCGCGGTAGCAATATGCAAGCCATTGTGGCGGCAGCACAAGCGCAAGAATGGCCGGCGCGGATTGCGGCAGTTATTAGTAATCGTGCCGACGCAGAAGGCTTGGAGTTTGCAGCACAACACGGCATTCCAACGGCTGTGGTGGTGAGTAAAAATTACCCGTCGCGTGCTGAGTTTGACACGGCGTTACAAACCCAAATAGAGCAATTTTCCCCTGATTTAGTCGTGCTGGCTGGTTTTCTGCGCATCTTGACTAGCGAGTTTGTGCAGCATTACGCAGGTCGAATGATCAATATTCACCCTTCTTTGTTGCCAAATTTCACAGGTCTGCATACTCACCGTCAAGCGTTGCAAGCTGGCGCACTTGAACATGGTGCCACGGTGCATGTGGTAACTGCAGAGTTGGACCACGGTCCGATTCTTGATCAGGCACGCGTTCCGGTGTTGCCAGACGATACCGAAGATAGCCTGGCTAGCCGTGTTTTAGCGCAAGAACATATTTTGTATCCGCGCGTCATACGCCAAATTTTAGACGGCAAATTGCGTTTGCAGAAGTGAATTAAGTACCACCCCATCGACGCCCTAGCGTTGCAATCACCGAGTAAGCCGATTTAAGCCTATCTTACCCATTAAATAAAAGAAAGAATCCCATGCGCTTACCTCCAGCCCTCATTGGCCATACAGAAGAAGTATTACGTGAAGTGTTACGCTTTACTGCTCCAGCCGACAGCACGTTGTCGCGTTATTTTCGTGATCACACCCGTTTAGGCGCGCGTGAACGTGGCGTTATTGCCGAAAGTATTTACGGTTTGTTGCGTAATAAAGCGGTCTACACCAGCTTTTCCGAATCCGGTAGCGGCGCCTTGATCCGTCGTATGGCCTTACTGGCTTTAGCTGACGGCGTCGGCATTGATGCCTTAGGTGGGCTTACCGAGCTGGAAACCGAATGGTTGACCCGCGTCATGGAAATTGACCGCAACCATTTGCCGCTCGAATTGCGCGTCAATTTACCGACATGGCTGTTTCAGAAATTAACCGAGCAATTAGGCGAAGAGGGCATGTTGGCTTTTACCAAGGCCACCAATGAGCCGGCACCTTTGGATTTGCGCGTCAACACTATCAAGGCGGAACGTGATGCTGTGCGCGCTGAACTGGCGTTAGCGCCAATTCAAGCCGAGCCAACCCCATTTGCGCCGGATGGCTTGCGGGTTCTTAAAAAACCTTCCTTGCAAAATCTACCCTTGTTTAAAAGCGGTGCGATTGAAGTGCAAGACGAAGGTAGTCAATTGTTGGCGCAAATTGTTGGCGCGAAACGCGGCGAAATGGTGGTTGATTTCTGCGCCGGCGCTGGTGGTAAAACCTTGGCGTTGGGTGCTGCGATGCGCAACACCGGCCGTTTATACGCGTTTGATATTTCTGAAAAACGCCTGGCCAAACTCAAGCCGCGGTTGGCGCGTAGCGGTTTGTCTAATGTGCATCCAGTTTTAATTGCCCATGAACGCGACGCTAAAATTAAACGTTTAGCAGGCAAAATCGACCGCGTGTTAGTTGATGCTCCATGTAGCGGATTGGGAACCTTGCGCCGTAATCCCGACGTTAAATGGCGTCAGTTGCCAACAGCGATTGCTGAATTGAATGTCAAACAAGCTGCCATTTTAGATAGTGCAGCACGCTTGGTTAAACCAGGTGGACGCTTGGTGTACGCGACCTGCAGTATTTTGAAGGAAGAAAATGAAGCGATTGCAGAGCAATTTTTAGCAACGCACGCTGAATTTGAATTGTTACCTATGCGCGATGTTTTGGTCGAGCAAAAAATTGTCTTGGAAATGGATAGCTACCTGAAATTATCTCCAGAGCAACATCAAACCGATGGTTTTTTTGCAGCAGCTTTTCAGCGTAAAAAATAAATTAGTTTAAGCCCTACATGTTGTATCGCCCTCAACGTCATTCCGCCTGCGCGAGGATGAAGTTGAGGGGCACTACCAACAAACCTCTCCTGCCAGGCCAGGGAATTTCTATCAAAACACTCTCATCAAAACTTTAAATGCTAATTAATCTTTTAAGCGATTTTTGGACTGATCTACATGAAACCCGCGTGTGGTGGCAAATCGCCGTCGTCACATTATGCGTATTGGCAAGCTATTTTATCTCACGCTTGTTACGTAAGCGCTTTCCTATCGATGTGAGTTATTCACCGGCCGAAACGTTGGCCGCACAAGCATTTTCCCGTATTTTATTTCCGGCGATTTTGTGGGGATTTCTTTATTTGGGGAAACTCGTTTTATTGAAATGGCAGCACGTTTATTTGTTGTCATTGCTGATCCCGATTTTCGGTTCATTGGCTTTAATTCGTTTCGGTAATTACCTGTCGCGCCGAATTTTTGCGCGTAGCACTAACATCGGTAATGTTCACTTGTTGATTGAAAAAATATTTTCCTGGGGCGTTTGGATAGTTGCCATCCTTTATTACACTGGATCGTTGCAAGATGTCTTGAATTTCATGGACGCAACCACCATCTCCGTAGGACGTAACAAGCTTTCCTTCATGGAGATTTTGCAGGCGGTGATTTCGGTTGTCGTGACTGTTTTACTGGCACTGTGGGCCAGTGCGGCATTGGATAAACAGTTAATGAAAGTAAATTCGATCCACACCTCATCGCGTTTGGTGCTGAGTAGATTGGGTCGTAGCTTGCTGATTGTTTTTGCGATATTGATTAGCCTGTCCCTGGTCGGCATTGATCTAACTGTGTTGTCGGTATTTGGTGGTGCGCTAGGTGTAGGGTTGGGATTGGGCTTGCAGAGAATTGCCAGCAATTATGTTTCCGGGTTCATTATTTTGTTAGATCGTAGTTTGGCGATTGATGACTTAATTACCGTTGATAAATATACCGGCAAAGTCAGCAAAATCAACACGCGCTATACCGTATTGAAAGGTTTGGATGGGGTTGAATCGGTAATTCCAAATGAAATGCTGGTTTCGTCGCCCGTGCAAAATTTTTCATTAACCGACCGGGCAGTGTGGATGAGCACGGACTTAACCGTAGCTTACAACACCGATATTGAAGCATTGCTGCCGATGTTGGTTGCCGCAGCCAGCAGTGTAGAGCGCGTATCAAAAACGGCATCGCCATCCGCCAACCTGATTAATTTTGGATTGAATGGCTTGGAATTACGGATCGGGTTTTGGATTAACGATCCTGAAAATGGAAAAATGGGCGTGTCGTCGCAGGTTAATCGTGCAATATGGAAGCTGTTGCAGGAGCAGAAGGTCGAAGTTCCTTATCCTCAGACTGAAATAAGAGTGCTGGATCGGGGGCAAAGCAGCCCTGGAAATACTTGCGCTGAGGAATTAAACTGATAATATAGGTGAACAGTAAGAGCAGGTAATACTGCCTGCAATAAGTAGATAAATGCTAGTTGGGTCGTTTTGGCTCAGCATAAGTAAATTCGAGTACAATACTGTCCAAGTAAAAAATAATAGTGGCGTAAAAAGTAGTTATTTAGCATCTCATAGAGCCACAGAGACATCTTTCAAACAGGAGTTGAATATTTTGAGTAATTTTATGACCGCAGCACTCGATTTTTTAGCCAATGGATTTACACGGGCATCAGGTTGGGAAGTATTTATTTTTACAATGATAGTGACGCACATTACTATTGTTAGCGTTACTATTTTTTTGCATCGTTGCCAAGCGCATCGCGCCTTGGATTTGCATGCTCTCCCAAGTCATTTTTTCCGTTTTTGGCTCTGGTTGACGACTGGTCAAGTTACCAAAGAATGGGCTTCTATTCATCGCAAGCACCATGCTAAATGCGAAACAGAAGAAGATCCACATAGCCCGGTAACTCGCGGCATTAAAAAAGTATTCTGGCAAGGCGCTGAATTGTATCGCGCAGAATCCAAAAATAAAGAAACCATGACTAAATACGGTCACGGCACACCTGATGACTGGATCGAACGTAATTTGTACACCCGCTTTAGCTGGCAGGGTGTGGCATTAATGTTGGTTATTAACATTATGCTGTTCGGCGTTATCGGCATTACGGTTTGGGCAGTACAAATGTTGTGGATACCTGTGAATGCAGCCGGCATCATTAATGGTATTGGTCACTATTGGGGTTATCGCAATTACGATTGCGCTGATGCCTCGACCAATATTTTGCCAATCGGTATTTTAATTGGTGGTGAAGAGTTGCATAATAATCACCATACTTTTGGTACGTCAGCTAAATTCTCCTCAAAATGGTATGAGTTCGACATAGGCTGGTTCTATATTCGCATCATGCAAATGTGTGGTTTAGCTACCGTTAAAAAAGTAGCTCCAGAACCAAAATTGCTTGCGAAAAATACCGTGGTAGATCAAATGACGTTGCAATCAGTTATTGCAAACCGCTATGAAGTTATGGCGAAGTACACTAAATCACTGAAAAAAATGTGGCGCGTTGAGTTGGAACATCTGCGTGACAAAGCCAAACTGGAAGACGCTTTCCTTGCTTCAAGCAAAAAATTATTGCAATGTGAGCCAGCTAAATTGCAGGCTGTGGATATGCAGCAATTAAAAGAATTGTTTGCTCACAGCAAAGCGTTAAAAACCATGCATGAAATGCGCGTTGAATTAAACGTGATTTGGGATCGTTCTAATGATACCCGCGAGCAATTAGTCCAGAAGTTACAAGACTGGTGCGCACGTGCAGAAGCATCCGGTATTCAGGCTTTAGAAGAATTCGCATTTAGATTGCGTCGTTACGCTTAATTGCTGTAGTCGCTACGTACGGAAAAGCACCTTTCGGGGTGTTTTTTTTATTTGGTTGAATAGCGTGATATAAGCATTTTCTCCACTATCCAAATTTTCGTATAGCTTCTACGGGTTAAGCCCGACACTCCCGCACAGGCGGGAGCTTAGTAATTAACGTGGAAACACATGAATCAACAATGTTTTTATGGAGTGCTACGCTCGTAGTTGTTGAATTAGGCACTTTGTGCCTTATATCTCTAGAGACGAGATCTGTGCTTACATGCTCAGACCGTTACACAGGTGGGCGGCATGCCACTCAAAATCCCTGCTCCATCACTAGATTCCTGTCTGCCTGGAAATGACGTTGTTAGGAATTGTTGGCGCAACCATAAAAAAACCGCATTAAAAAATGCGGTTTTTTAAAAGCCTAACTAAGCAAATCAATTACTTGATCTTAGTTTCTTTGTAGATTACATGCTTACGTGCCTTGGGATCAAACTTCATGATCTCCATTTTTTCAGGCATGCTACGCTTGTTTTTTGATGTCGTATAGAAATGACCGGTACCTGCAGTCGATTCTAACTTAATTTTGTCACGCCCAGATTTAGCCATGATATTTTCCTAAAAATAGTTACCGCTTAGACTTTTTCGCCACGGGCACGTAAATCACTCAATACAGCGTCGATACCGATCTTGTCGATGATACGTAAGCCAGCGTTTGATAAACGTAAAGAAACCCAACGATTTTCAGATTCCACGAAAAAACGACGATTTTGCAAGTTAGGCAAAAAACGACGTTTTGTTTTGTTATTTGCATGGGAAACATTGTTGCCGACCATCGGCTTTTTCCCAGTGACTTGGCATACACGAGCCATGGCACACTCCTTAAAAGTTTTCCGAGATTGGAAAAAACGTGAGTATATCTAAAATCTGATGAAATATCAACGACTTGCTGAAATTAATTGTGTCTTTTAATTTTATATGATTTAACAATTTGAGATTAATTGTTAAATCATCCCATGTTCAGCAAATGAATAGGTTTTATTCCTTGCCACAATAAAATGATCGAGTACTTTCACCTCTACCAAGGCCAGGGCTTTCTTTAATTCGTCGGTTAGGGTGATATCGGCTTTACTTGGCTCGCACTGGCCGGAAGGGTGATTGTGCGCCAATATAACGGCGGCGGCATTGTGATGTAGCGCTCGTTTCAACACTTCGCGCGGGTAGACGCTGGCGTGCGATAAACTACCGCGAAATAATTCCTCGCTATGTATTAGCCGGTTTTTAACATCTAAAAATAGCACTGCAAAAGATTCAAATGGCTTGGAGCCGATTAATAGTTGCAAATAATTTTTAACCGCTTGAGGAGAGTTAAGGGTGACTCCTTCTTGTAAATCTTCTAGCAGAGCCCGTTTAGCCAATTCTAAAACCGCTTGCAATTGAGCAAATTTAGCGGGACCCAAGCCTTTAATTAGTGAAAAACTGTCTAAAGAAGCTGAAAATAGGCTATCTAATGAACCAAAGTGCCCCAGCATATCGTTGCCTAATTCCACCGCGCTTTTGCCTTTAACGCCGACGCGCAAAAAAACAGCCAGTAATTCTGCGTTGGACAAGGCGCTAGGCCCATGTTTGATCAACCTTTCGCGTGGTCGTTGATCTTCTGGCCAATTACTAATAGACATGAATAGAAAATAAGCTCCATTAAAAAAAGGAAGTAAATTTATGCGGAGTAGTGTTTTTGAGAAATCGAAATCCGCTGTGCAAGGTACAATACTAGTTTACTTAAATCTGCTTGTGTGAATTTTATGTCAACAATGTTAAATCCTGCGCCCGTAACGGTGACGCCATCATCTTATTTAACCTTGCACTACCGCCTTGCTGCCAAAAACGGCACTGAAATCATCAGTACCTTTAATGAAAATCCAGCCACATTGCAATTGGGCATGGGGCAATTGGCGCCCGCTTTGGAGCAGTGTTTAATCGGTTTGCCAGAAGGCATGCATCACACGTTTGAATTGCCGCCTGAGCAAGCTTACGGCCCGCGCAATCCTGATTTGATCCAGCATGTTTCGCGCGCAACCTTGCAAGAAAATTCTGCTTTGAATGAAGACTACGTGGTCGGTGATCTGGTTGAATTTGCCGCGCCTTCGGGCGGTAAATTTGCCGGTGTTTTGCGTAGTATTGATGAGCATTCAGGCTTGTTTGATTTTAATCATCCACTCGCGGGTCAAGATGTGATTTTTGAAGTGCGCATCATCGGAATTTTATAGTTAGGAGGACTTCCTCAAAACTGCTCCAGCGGCGTTGCACTATCCTTGCCGTACTAAAGTACTGTCTGCGTCGGTGCGCCTTACTGGATCAATTTTGCGAAAGCCCCAAAAATACAGGTAAAAAATGGACAAAGAAATCCTATTAGCGCAACCAAGAGGCTTTTGTGCCGGTGTTGATCGTGCTATTGAAATTGTTGAGCGTGCATTAACTCAATTTGGCGCACCGATTTATGTGCGCCATGAAATTGTGCATAACGCGTATGTGGTGAACGATTTGCGTCAAAAAGGCGCGGTGTTTATCGAGGAATTGTCTGATGTTCCTAGTGGTAATACTGTGATTTTTTCTGCGCATGGCGTTTCTTTGGACGTGCGTAAAGAAGCTGAGCAGCGTGGGCTGAAAATATTTGATGCAACCTGTCCTTTGGTCACCAAAGTACACGTAGAGGTCACCAAAATGCGCCGCGAAGGTCGTGAAATTATCATGATCGGGCATCAGGGGCATCCAGAAGTAGAAGGTACGATGGGGCAGGCTGATGAAGGTATGTATTTGGTTGAAACTTTGCAGGATGTAGCTGCATTGACGGTTACGTCGCCGGATATGCTGGCATATGTTTCGCAAACGACCTTGTCGGTTGACGATACTGCCGAGATTATTGCTGCGTTAAAGCAAAAATTCCCACTCATTACCGAGCCTAAAAAAACTGACATTTGTTACGCTACAACTAATCGGCAAGAAGCGGTTAAGTTTATGGCGCCGCAAGTGGATGCGGTGATTGTGGTTGGTAGTCCAAATAGTTCCAATTCCAATCGCTTGCGTGAAGTGGCTGAGAAAAAGGGCGCTGCTGCATATATGGTGGATAACGCCAAGCAAATTGATCCGAACTGGCTTATTAATTGCACGCGTATTGGCGTTACTGCTGGAGCTTCTGCTCCGGAAGTGTTGGTGCAGGAAGTGATTGATGCATTGAAGGCGCTTGGTGCTAAGAGTGTGCGGGTGTTGGATGGGGTGCAGGAGAGTGTGGCGTTTCCTTTGCCTAAAGGGTTGTGATTTACGGCATTAAACATGGTATTAAGTTTGCCTAAGTAACTAGCCAGCAGGATGAATTTACGGCCTGTTGGTCGGGGGTAGCCCGACAGCTACTCACTTTTTTTGTCTCGCCAAAAAAGAGTAAGCAAAAAAAGGCGACCACGCTATTTCGGAAACCCCGATTTTTCTAAGAAAAAAAGGGAAAAGTTCGAAACTCGCTGCGCTCAAACAACGAACCTTTCTGATCCTTTTTTCCTTAGAAAATCCGGCCGAACTAGAAGTGGAGGTAGGTCAAAATCAACTTCAACTTCAACTTCAACAGCAAATTCAATAGAAACACCAGCATTAGTCCCCGCCCTAGCCCCAGTGCGCAAATCGCACATGCTACTCATCAGGGTTATTAATCCATTCTTCATTCCACCACGAATTGTCCCATTGTGGAAACCACCTATCCCGTTCGTTAAACCCTTCTGATAGAGTTTCTTTTGCAAAAGTTGTTTTTCGGAAGATATTCTCTTGTGTTATCAAATTTGTTGCATTAATGAATTTGTTGTCGAGAAAAATAACCGTATAATCTCGCGAATGAGTTGATGTGGAACAACAGATCAGCTACTAAAAGAATCTCAAAAGGTGATGAAACATAACAATAGAAAGTGCATTGCTTCAGCAGTGTCTTTTCTTCTCTACTGAATCATTCCCAAGCAAACTAATTCGGCACTCCATAGAAATATGCGTGCCGTTTTGAATATGGGCGCAGCAAATAGTGTCATTGCGCAAACAATGTGTGTTTTGCAGTACCAATCAAGAGAGAGAAAACAATGGATACGTTTATCCAACAAATTATTAATGGATTAGTGCTCGGTAGCATGTATGCCTTAATTGCTCTGGGCTACACCATGGTATACGGCGTATTGAATTTGATTAACTTTGCGCACGGCGACGTGCTGATGATCGGTGCCATGGTTGGGTTGAGCATCATCAGATTGTTAGACATTATTGCTCCGGGTTTACCGGGCATGGTGCAATTGCTGATTGCCATCGCTGGTGCGATTCCGATTTGTATGTTGGTCAACGTCATCATTGAACGGGTGGCTTACCGTCGTTTGCGAAATGCGCCGCGCCTTGCGCCGTTAATTACTGCAATCGGTGTTTCAATTTTGCTGCAAACCTTTTCCATGTTGATCTGGGGCCGTAGCCCAATTTCATTCCCGCAAGTGCTGTCTTCAAATCCGATTGAAATCGGCGGTGCCGTTATTTCGCCGACCCAAGCTACCTTATTAGTGATGGCGGCGATTGCGATGGGTTGCTTGGTTATTTTGGTAGAAAAAACCAAATTAGGTCGCGCCATGCGTGCCACGGCAGAAAATCCACGAGTTGCTGGTTTAATGGGAGTGGATACCAATAAAGTGATTATCGCCACGTTTGCGATTGGTGCTGCATTAGCCGCGATTGCCGGTGTGATGTGGGGCGCAAACTATTCCTCTGCGCAATTTGCGATGGGTTTTGTACCAGGTTTGAAAGCTTTCTGCGCTGCGGTGTTAGGCGGTATCGGTAATATTTATGGCGCGATGGTGGGCGGAATTATCCTCGGCCTGATTGAAAGCTTTGGCGCTGGCTATATTGGCGATCTGACCGGCGGTATGTTCGGTAGTAACTACCAGGATATTTTTGCTTTCATCGTATTAATTTTGGTTCTCACCGTGCGCCCATCTGGAATTATGGGTGAACGTGTTGCTGACCGCGCTTAAGGGGATGTGATGTCAACAGTCTTTGATATTAAAGCAAATCCGAAACGCGCTTACAGCAGCTTTGCAATGCTGGCGGTCGTGTTAATCGCATTTCCCTTTATTGCCGCTAATTTTGGTAATTCCTGGGTACGGATTATTGATATGGCGCTGCTCTATATTATGCTGGCGCTGGGTTTAAATATTGTGGTGGGTTTTGCTGGTTTGTTGGATTTAGGTTACATCGCTTTTTATGCGATCGGTGCTTACATGACGGGCTTGCTGGCTTCGCCGCAATTTGCCGCGGTATTGGAATCGTTTGTGAATACTTACCCACCAGTGGGTGAGTTTTTGATTTGGATTTGTGGCCCGGAGATTGTGCAAAACGGTATCCATTTATCGGTCTGGTTGATTGTGCCGTTAGGCGCAGCGGTCGCGGCATTTTTTGGTGCTTTATTAGGTGCACCAACACTCAAATTGCGTGGCGATTATCTGGCGATTGTGACGTTGGGCTTCGGTGAAATTATTCGTATTTTTATGAATAACCTGAACGCGCCAGTCAATATTACCAATGGTCCGCAAGGGATTAACATGATTGACCCTATCCGCATTTTCGGTGTTTCCTTGGCCGGTGAAGAAGGCTCCAAAGCCACGGTGTTTATCGGTCATTTTTCCATGCCTTCGGTTAATGCCTACTACTTCCTGTTTTTACTCTTATGCATTGCCATCGTATTCATTACCGTGCGTTTGCAACATTCACGTTTAGGCCGCGCTTGGGTAGCTATTCGTGAAGATGAAATTGCGGCGAAAGCGATGGGAATTAATACCCGTAATATTAAATTGCTGGCATTTTCGATGGGCGCTTCCTTCGCTGGTGTGGCCGGTGCGATGTTTGCTGCATTCCAGGGTTTTGTGTCGCCTGAATCATTCTCTTTAAATGAATCGATTGCCGTGTTGGCGATGGTGGTGTTGGGCGGTATCGGTCATGTGCCTGGTGTGATTTTGGGCGGCGCATTGTTGGCTGCGTTGCCGGAAGTATTGCGTCATGTGGTGGAGCCGTTGCAGATGACGTTGTTTGGAACCGTGTTGGTCGAAGCCGAAGTAATGCGTCAGTTGTTATACGGTTTGGCGATGGTGGTAATTATGCTGTATCGCCCGGCTGGTTTATGGCCTTCGCCCAAGCATGAAGATCGGGTTCTTGATCTGCCTGATGATTCAACCGATCCAAGTAATGTTGCGGCATAAGGAGACAACATGAGTGAACAAATTATGCTCAATATTGAAGGTGTGAATAAGAGTTTTGGTGGTTTGCAAGCCTTATCCAACGTCAATATTCAAATTAAAAAAGGTCAAATTTACGGCCTGATAGGCCCGAACGGCGCTGGTAAAACTACCTTATTTAATGTGATTACCGGTTTATATCAACCCGATACCGGTAAGTTTGAACTTGCTGGCAAACGCTATTCGCCTTCTGCGCCGCATGAAGTGGCAAAAGTAGGGATTGCCCGTACGTTTCAAAACATCCGTTTATTTGGTGAAATGACAGCCTTGGAAAACGTCATGGTCGGGCGTCATGTACGTACCCATCAAGGCGTATTCGGCGCAGTGTTTCAGCATGCGGCAGCGCGGCGCGAAGAGCGTGAAATTAAACAGCGCGCGCAGGAATTATTGGACTTTGTCGGCATCGGCCAATTCGCTGGGCGTACTTCTAAATTTTTATCCTACGGTGATCAACGTCGCCTGGAAATCGCCCGTGCTTTGGCAACCGATCCGCAATTGTTGGCGTTGGATGAGCCTGCGGCCGGGATGAATGCGACCGAAAAATTAGCCCTGCGTGAATTACTGGTCAAAATTAAAGCCGAAGGCAAAACCATTTTATTGATTGAGCACGACGTCAAATTAATGATGGGCTTGTGCGATCGCTTAACCGTATTGGATTACGGAAAACCAATTGCCGAAGGCTTGCCGTCCGAGATCCAGAAAAACCCTGCCGTGATTGAGGCATATTTGGGAGGTGGTCACTAATGACTGATTCCGTATTAAAAATTAGCGGCCTGAAAGTGGCATACGGCGGGATTAAAGCCGTCAAAGGTATTGATCTTGAAGTGAATCAAGGCGAATTAGTGACGTTAATCGGAGCTAATGGCGCCGGTAAAACCACCACCTTGAAAGCGATTACCGGCACTTTACCGTCCGGTAAAGTTGAGGGTGATATTGCGTATTTAGGAAAGAGTTTAACTGGTATTACCCCGTTTAAATTAATCCATCAACGTCTTGCTATGGTGCCTGAAGGGCGCGGCGTATTTACCCGCATGTCCATTCATGAAAATTTGATGATGGGCGCATTTATTCGTGAAGATAAAGCGGGCATTGAAGCTGATATTGAAAAATGGTTCAGCGTGTTTCCACGTTTAAAAGAACGTTCTGCGCAATTGGCCGGTACTTTATCTGGTGGCGAACAGCAAATGCTGGCGATGGCGCGGGCTTTAATGAGTCATCCAAAATTGCTGCTGTTGGATGAGCCTTCGATGGGCTTGTCGCCGATTATGGTGGAAAAGATTTTTGAAGTGATACGTAATGTCTCCAAAGAAGGCGTCACGATTTTGCTGGTCGAACAAAACGCTAAATTAGCGTTGCAGGCGGCACACCGTGGTTATGTGATGGATTCCGGTTTGATTACGATTAGCGGCGAAGCCAAGGCCTTGTTGAATGACCCTAAAGTGCAGGCGGCTTATTTAGGTGAATAATTAAACTGTCATTTTTGCGTAGGTGAGAATTTTTGCCGATAAATTTTTAGATGCGCTACTTATTAATTAGCCGTATCTTTTAATATCGTCACTCCCGCGCAGGCGGGAGTCTAGGGGATGACACGGAAAATCATTAAATAAGTAAATTTTTTTTGATACCTTGGTGATGGAATAAGTACCTGAATCTTAATTATTGTTGCAGGCACTCACGCGCCACTGGATTCCCGCCTGCGCGGGAATAACGCTAATTGGGAAGCGGTTTATAAGTAAGCCCGTAGTGACTACTAGGGTATGTTGAAATTGGATTTGATGTTATTTCTGCGGGCTAATTTGACCCAAAACTGGCGTTTTTCGAACACTATGTGGATTTCATCATGCGTAAAACGTTGATCGTAATCGCTTTAAGTTTTATTACTGCTCAAGCAGCCATAGCGGCTCAAGCTACGCCATGGTGCACCGTTGATTCGGTACCCGACACTACCATTAAATCCCTACAAAAAGACGCAGATAAACGCAGCGCCGATCAATCACGCGCCATCGCTCGCGTGCATACTGAAGGCACGCTGCCGCATCAAGGTATTTGGGATCAAAGTATCGAAGCCAAAAAAGATTTACCATTGATTCGTGAGCTTGCGCTCATTTGGCGTGTCAATCATGACCCTGCCGTTTTAACGCATTTAACGACACTGTTAGATGCTTGGGCCAGCATATACCAACCTAGCTTTAATCCCATCGACGAAACCGATTTTGATGCCATCATCGATGCGTATGCCATTACTGAGGTAGATTTACCTGCGACTACGCGCGATAAAGTAGCCGCCTTATTGCATCGCTGGGCAACCGGATATATCGATCAAATGCTGCATAACGACAAGCCGGGCAAAGGTAAGTGGACCAATAACTGGCAGAGTCATCGCATTAAGTTAGCGACGCTTTCAGCTGTGGCGTTGGGCGATACGCGCCTAATTGACGCAGCGCGTTGGCAGTTTTTAAAACAGATAAATCAAAACCTGCATTCCAATGGACTAAGCATCGACTTTGAAGAACGCGACGCGTTGCATTACACCGTCTATGATCTGGAACCGTTAGTACGCGCCGCGATGGCGGCTCGTACGATAGGTCAGGATTGGCTGAATTTGCAAGCAGAAAATGGTGCGTCGCTGGCCGCCGGTTTGAATTGGCTGTTGCCGTATGCACGTGGTGAACAGACGCATGAAGAGTATGTGCACACCACGGTTAAATTTGATCTGCAACGACGCGACGCTGGTGTGGCCGGATTTACCGGAATGTGGGAACCGAAAAGTAGTGGGCAGTTGTATTGGTTAGCCAGTACGTTGGATGCGCATTATCTTCCGGTGGCACAGAGTTTAATCAATCAATCTGCCTGGATAGCTGCTTGCTGGCAGGCGCGTTAATTCAACCTAGAAATGGTGCATGTTCATGTTTAACATTATCGAAGCAAATCTAGCTACTCCCGCACATGCAGCAGCATTGGTTGAGTTACTCAACCACTACGCAATGGATGCCATGGGCGGTGGTGAGCCGCTGTCGGATCAGGTCAAAAATACGTTGGCCGCAGAGTTACACAAAAGGCCAACTGCGCGCGTGGTGCTGGCGTTTGATGGTGAAATTCCGGCCGGGCTTATTATCTGCTTTGAAGGCTTTTCTACTTTTGCCTGCAAACCTTTATTGAATCTTCACGACGTGGTCGTGCATCAATCGTATCGAGGCAAAGGCTTATTCAGACTGATGTTGCAACAAGTGGAAAGCATTGCGCAGGAGCTTGGCTGTTGCAAGTTGACGATGGAAGTGCTGGAAGGGAATCATGTCGCATTAGTGGCTTACAAAGCGAACGGCTTTGCAGGATATGATTTAGTTGCTGGTATGGGGCAAGCGGTATTTTGGCAAAAGAAATTGTTTTGATTAAATAAGTAGGTGGGCACAGTTTTGTGCCCACCACCAAGCTAAGAAATATAAGCTTCTTCGCCATGAAACGCATCATCCATATTGTCTTCGCTAGCCGGATCGACCCGCACAGGCGTGAACAGGTTAATTAGCCACAACATGCCATAGGTGAAGGAAAAAGCCCAAACGCCGGAGATAATAACGGCCGCTACCTGCATGAAGAAGAACGAGGTATTGCCGAGTAATAACCCGTCAGCGCCATTCACATTCCACGCCTTGGCGGCAAATACACCCAGCAATATCGTCCCAACCATCCCGCCGATGCCATGTACGCCCCACACATCGAGCGCATCATCCCAGCCGAAGCGGTTCTTAAGTGCAACCGCATAGAAGCAAATCGCACCGGCACAAATACCAATCAGTGCAGCCGAGCTCAGCGACACATAACCGGCAGCGGGCGTGATGGTCGCCAAGCCAGCAATACCGCCAGTTAACAAGCCGACGAACTTCGGTTTTTTGTGTTTGTACCACTCAATGAGCAACCAGGTAATAGCTGCAAAAGAAGCGGCGATATCGGTATTGAGGAAGGCAGACGCGGTGACCGAATCAACCCGCAGTTCAGAGCCAGCATTGAAGCCGTACCAGCCGAACCAGAGCAGTCCGGAGCCAAGCGCGATGAGCGGAACATTGTGCGGTTTTAATTCCACTTTCTGACGGCGGCCGACGTACAAAACCGACGCCAAGGCAGCAAAACCGGCAGTGTTGTGCACCACGATGCCGCCGGCATAATCAAGCACACCCCATTTGGCAAACAGGCCATCTGGGCTCCACACCATATGCACAAACGGGAAATACACAAACACCAGCCAGCCAGTTAAAAACAGGAAATAGGCTTTGAACGTGACGCGATTGGCAAAAGCGCCGGTGATTAAAGCTGGCGTGATGATGGCAAACATCATTTGATAAGCGACGTGTACGATCAGCGGAATACCTGCATCGTTGCCTTTGAACATGGTTTCTAAGGTAATTCCATGTAAGAACGCGTAGTAGGTCGGGTCGCCAATGATGCCGTTGATAGTTGGGCCGAAGCACATCGAGTAGCCGAAGGCAAACCACAAAACGGTGGTCCAGCATAGGGAGATAAAGCTTTGCATCATGATGGACAGAACATTTTTGTTGCCCACCAATCCACCGTAGAAGAAGGCTAACCCTGGCGTCATTAGCATGACCAGGCTTGAGCAGAGCAGCATGAAGCCGGTGTTTCCGACATTTAATGGAATAATTAACTGTGACATGTGTTGTCTCTTTTCGTTATTGAGTGATCAAAACTTCGGGGTTGTACCCCATCCACTTCATTTTTCTAAACTCCAACCACATATTGGCGTCATCACTAATCGACGTCAGTTAAAACGGGGTGTTACCAGACTTTTTATGGCCTCCTTTACGTTGACTATTGGATATTTCCGCATTGGAATATAGCAAATGTGGACTAAGCGGCATAGAACTATTGATAAAGGAGGGGACACAAAACGACAGACTATTTCACAACAGCATGACTGAATCATTTCTGATAGAGTTGCAATATAGGAATTTATTGCTTGTCATTAAATTCTCGCTACAGCGTATTTTTAACTCTTCATCAAGGATCGTGTATGACTCATTTCCTGTTGCGCTCAGCGATCAGCTTAGCCCTTATGACTCTCGCCAACGCAGCCTATGCAGATACAGCGCCAACACCGTTCTTGACGCCAGATATCCCACAGTCTTTTGTCGCACCAAAGCTTGGTTACAACTACGAAAAAAGAGTGGTGATGATACCGATGCGGGATGGCGTCAAGCTGTACACAGTGATTGTGGTTCCGAAAGGTGCCAAGAATGCGCCAATTTTGCTGACTCGCACGCCCTACAATGCTGCCAAGAAAGCTGCGCGTGAAGATAGCCCGAACATGTTGGCCGCCATGCCGCCAAGTGATGATGTGTTTGTGGCCGGTGGCTATATTCGCGTGTTTCAAGATGTACGCGGCAAGCATGGCTCCGAAGGCGATTACGTAATGACCCGACCGCTACGCGGCGTGTTGAATTCCAGCACGGTAGACCATTCCACTGATGCCTATGACACGATCGATTACCTGGTAAAAAATATTCCGGAATCGAACGGTAAAGTCGGCATGATAGGTTCATCCTACGAAGGCTTTACCGTAGTAATGGCTCTCATCCATCCTCATCCGGCACTGAAAGTCGCTGCGCCTGAAAGCCCAATGGTAGATGGCTGGATGGGTGATGACTGGTTTCATCATGGCGCGTTCCGGCAAACTAATTTTGATTACATCGCCGGCCAAACCACGGCCAGAGGTGAGGGTAAATCTATCGCTCGCCAGGGCAGCGATGATTATGAAAATTTCCGTCGCGCCGGATCAGCAGGTGCATACGCAACAGCAGCTGGCTTAAATCAATTACCGTTCTGGTTGAAACTCTCTGAGCATCCGGGCTACGACCAATATTGGCAAGAGCAAGCGCTTGATAAGATCATGGCGCGTCAGCCATTAACTGTGCCAACCATGTGGCTGCAAGGACTATGGGACCAGGAAGATATGTGGGGCGCAATCCACTCTTATTTTGCAACCGAGCCTAAAGATACCGCCAACGATAAAAACTTCCTCGTCATGGGCCCTTGGCGGCATAGCGGCGTCAACTTCGACGGTTCTACTTTAGGCCCGCTTAAATTTGACGGAGACACCGCGCTGCAATTCAGGCGTGACGTGCTGCGACCTTTCTTTGACCAGTATCTGAAGGATGGCGCACCGAAGGCCAACACACCGCCGGTTTTCATTTACAACACGGGTGAAAATCATTGGGATCGTCTCAAGGCCTGGCCACTTTCATGCGAAGTCAATTGTGAGTTTAAGTCTAAACCTATCTATCTGACGGCGGGCGGTACGTTGTCGTTTACGGCGCCGACTGAAACACATGGCGCTGCGGCTTTTGATGAATATATTTCAGATCCAGCCAAGCCAGTCCCTTACTTAGCGCGTCCGGTGCGCTTTGCCGATTCCAATGCCTGGAAACAGTGGCTAGTTACCGATCAGCGTGCTTTTACTGATCGTACCGATGTGCTGAGCTATAGCACCGAACCGCTGACTGCGCCGGTAAAAATCAGCGGTACGCCGATGGTGAACCTGGTCGCGTCCACGAGTGGTACCGACAGCGATTGGGTCGTGAAATTGATCGACGTATTTCCCGACAGCGTAGCTGATCAGCCGAGTATGGGCGGTTATGAACTTGCGGTTGGTATGGATATTTTCCGGGGTCGTTATCGCGAAAGTTTTACCAACCCTAAGGCCATCACGCCGAATAAACCACTGACTTATAAATTCATTTTACCAAGCGCCAATCACACTTTTTTGCCAGGCCATCGGATCATGGTACAAGTCCAGTCCAGCTGGTTCCCACTGTATGACCGCAATCCGCAAACCTTCGTACCTAACATCTTCTTCGCTAATCCAAGCGATTATGTGAAGGCGACTCAACGTATTTATCATGCGCAAAATTCGGCGAGCTATATTTCGTTGCCGGTTGCGCCTGTACAGTAAGGGAGCTTGCTTAAAGTAGGGGGGGCGTATCTTAACTATTCCCCCTCAAATATTTTGGAGCACAGCAGCTTAGTATTCCTGCAATCCGTGCTCTAGCATGACCGCTTTTTGAAGGTTTAAAATAGTTTTATCCTTCTGCATTTGCACTAATACCTTGGTCAACTGAGGTATTAGTGCGGCATGTTTTTTATTTAAATAGTGAAACACAGGGAACGTTGCGAGTGGCGGTTCGAGGATTGTTATTTCTGGTAAGTTAAGCTCTTTCAGTACGGCTAAACCCGATAATCGATTAGCGATGACCACATCAGAACGCGCTAACATCATTTTTAAAAATGCCTGGCGCAGCGTGGCGGCTACTTCTATTTTCATTCCTGCCGTGTTTTGCTCAATGATTTTAATACTCTTCACAAAACCCAGCGTGTAAGGGCGTAAACTTTCCCAACCATTGACGACAAATTTTGTACTACGCGTGAAAATCACGATTTCATATTTTAATAATTCCACCGGCACAATCAGCAGATTAGGATAATCCTTTTCCATATAAAGTTTGCGATAAAGCTCGCCATCCACTTCACCATCATTCGCACTTTGCAATGACCGCTCCCCGGGGAGTCTGGTAAGTTTCATTTTAATGTTTAATCTTCGATATGCCTCAGCCATTACTTGTTCAGCAATACTGGTCGCGGGATCTTGTTCCAGTAAAGTTGAAATTTGCAGGCTGGTTTTTTCCTGAGCAAGTCCTGGCAAAGTTGCCAAGAAAGGCAACGCTGCCAGTTTAAATAACGTGCGGCGTCGCATATACTTCCTTTTTTCATGAACATGAAAAACATCAGCTTGGACCGTTAAGTAAAATAGCAAAAATTCATCACAATATTGAACAACTATCGTCTGATTGAATCTGCAGATCTAATTAATATTAGATCAAAAAAATTTAATATTCGCTCAATTAGTGAACTTGATTCTTATTTGACATCACGCAATTTGAACCTTCTGCTATCCTTAGAAAATAGCGATAACTAGCTGTCATCTGAATGTACTGAACGTAGCTATTTAATTGATTAAACAGTAATTAATAATAATTTTTTCACAAATTATTTTTATCGCACATAGGTAATATGTTTCTTTTTTTATTTACAATGCGAAACTAACTGATTAAATAATTAGCGTTAAAATTTAATTTTCAAACTGATTGGGTCTTAACATGGATACAGATACTGACACTGTATTTGCTCATGTACGCGATGAGCGCTCAGATACGGAAGTTGAAATAGCTGTGAATCGTGGGCTGGCAGTAGCCTTATTGGAAGGCCCTCTGGAAGGGCTGAAAATAATGCAAGCGGCTGGAGTACCAAATGAAATTTGCGCACGCGTGCTAAACAGCACAACAAGACGGCGCGCTTCCGACTGGCATTAATATACTGCCGCGGTGATGTGGGTGCTTTGAGCCAGGCTCAGCAAAATTGGTTGTTGGTATAAATATCAACAATTAATTAAGCGCTAACTTCCAATTTAATGATTCAGCCTAGCCAGCGAAGCTTTGGCGTTTCTGGATTATTTTCTCAACCGTAAATAGCGTAACTAAAAGTGAGAACAGCATTTGTTTTGATGCGGATAATCTCACAGGTGAACTAGTTAACCTGTGATTCAGTGCTGAAATACGTAGTCTAGAAAATTTTGCGGGAATAGTCGTTCGGAAAGTAAAAAAGCACTGATTAAAAATCAGTGCTTTTTTACTGTATCTGGTCGGTGGGTCGGAATCGCATCGATAGATATAGCACTTATAAATCAACGATGTAGCCATATGGGAAAAGTAAGATACCGTCAAAAAATTTTCCTCCTCTATTTTTATTGCACTAAGCAAACACTATAGCTGACCACTGACCTCCCGACCACCCTAAAAAAATCAGTCACTGGCTTTGCAGCGAGCGCGAATTGACCCATGTAATAAAAGTGCGAGAAAGAACCTAAACTTAAGTTTTATTGGGCAAGATGAGTATTTGCATGAATCTGACCACTCTTTTGCAGCTTAAACATGCCACCTTTATACATATCAAAACTGCTGGTGTTTTGCATTAGACATTAACGCCACTAATAAGGCAGCGTGGGCTCTACCACAGGTATACCAAAGTTCTGGCGTGATATCACATAACCATTCTGTTAATCGCAGTAAAAGTGATATCTCATCAGTTTTGAGTGATTGACAAGCAAGCTCTAATAGCCATTCGCCAACAAATTTGGACCAGCCCGCTAATTCCTGATGTGCAGCTGCAGCTGTAAGACCGATCCAGAGAGTATCAACTGGAGATATAAAGCGTGATGGTCCGAATAACGATCCCCGAGCCAGTAATTTTAATTCTTCAGCGAGATCTGGACTCCTTGTTACCGCAGCAACAGTAGCTAGACCGTTCAAGACCAGTTGCATTTGCTCCTTATCTTCTGACAGTTTGATTTGGTGCTTGACAGCACGTAAGGCTGCAATCGCCAGTTGAGCATGACTGGAGGTTAATTTGAATAACAGTGCGGAATTCACAAGAGCTGCAAACGACTTTGGTTCAAGAACTTCATCTTGTAGACGATCTTTAATTGCTCGCAGTATATCCTCGGGAGGATCATTTTGGGGTGTAATGCTACCCTCTAATGGACCAGGCAGAAATGGGAATGGCACTTCCAATAAGGACCGTAAACTACCGTCGGTTGTATTGAATAAGGGACCATATAACGATGTAGGCTGCAACCGTGATTCGTTTTTGTTTGCTGCATCGATAATTCGACCAATGCACTCTGCTTTTAATTGATCTGGCGCTAAATGGTGCGGGTACCAGCGTGGCTCAATTCGGAGATCCGACATTGTTTGTAAATAAAAAAGCATTCCCCTATATTCCCAGGTATGTTTGGCAAACATTTCAATATTCAAAGGTCTCCCGATAAGAGTACGTTCAATTAGCGATGCTTGTGCAATTGAGGCCAGTCGTCTCCAAAAGGGTGGTTTTCCTTTCAATATCTTTGTGCGAGCAAGTTCACCTTCGACCATTGCAATTAAGCTTGATAAAAGGTTGAAGCGGCTATTTAGGTCATTCGCATCATCATTGTGAATTTCTGCGATAAGTTTATTGAGGTATGCCTCAATACATGGTCGTTGATCCACTATTGTAAGACCCAGTTCAATTGCTCCAATCTGGGAAATTCTATCGCCACTATTGACTAACCAAACATATACTTTGACTAGATCTTCGTCAGTTAGTGAATCAATGCATATTCGCAGTGCACTTGAAGAATGAGAGGACAATAATAAGGCAAGTAAAAAACCTTCACAGGCGTTCCATGATAAAAGTTGATTAATATGATCACTTAGGCCTTCAGCGGCATAGTCAATAATGTTTGTTGACTGCCGGCATTCACCAACTAAACGTTCAAAATATTTTTCCGAGTGTGGTACAAGGGAAGAGAAATCAATTTCAGCCTCATTCATAGCAGAAGTAATTGTTGCTGCAACGGTGATTGGAATGGCTGAAAAATTGCTCATGAATTTGTCTAATTCGTTATCATCAAGAGCACGCGACTCAAGAATGACACGCCATTTTTCTGCTTCTACTCCATAGAAATTAATTTCTTCAGACATTCGCTTAAAACGGCTTACTCTATCGCTTTGTATCGGGGATAGTGGGGAAAAATCTGGCAAAATAATTCGTTGATTATTTCCCGTGATGATGATTACACGCTCATCTCCGTCCTGGATGAGGTCTAGTTGTAATTCATTACCATTTATGTCATTGAGGGTTGGTCGGGCGTTGCTATCTTCAAGCATTTCTCTAATGCATGGGAATAGGCTAGATCTTCGAACAGAAATGCCGTTTTTTGCAAAAATAAATGTTGGATCTGCTTTTAATGCGTATTGATCACGAAAGGCAGAATCTGAGATGAGTGAATCTACAATTGATGATGGAAAAAGTTTTAGTATAGTTTGATCAAAAATTACTTCTTGATTTACAGGGTTATCCATTAGTCACCTCACTGAGTTCATTCACGTGTGTTGTGTTATTAATGATGCTTTTAACCCTCTCAATCAGACACGAATAAACGTCTGGACGCTCATCGCGAAGCCTGAACAGAATACGACTATCAAGCCAGTTGAAATACTTTTTTCTAGTTGGTCCCGACATTTCTGTTGTGACCAATAACCCTAGAATTTGTAAGTAGTATGTTCGATCTGCAATTTGAAGATCACTGTCAATTTCAAGGCAATGGGCCCAGCCTCTGGCATCCAAAATAATAAGCAACCAATCGGACTTAGCAGCTGCGATTTCTTCGTCGATTTCCTCACTCCATTGTTTTTTTAACGTGGACATAAGAGTTTGCATGATTCCATCAAGCCATGCTGTTTCCTTTGGAAGTTTTAAAAAAGACGACATGCAAATTCGTAATAGATTCTCTCGAATTGCTTTTAGCTCTGCTGATTCAATGATATGGCCATTCTTGGTTTCAGCAAGGCTCAAATGGTGATGTAGTTCGGATGTCGTTATTGGTATTGCAAAATAGCAAGCCAATCTGACTTTTGTTCGAATATCAAAATGACGCGCTTGATCAAGCTTGCCGCGAGAATGAAGAAGATCAACCAGGTCTAACGTTGTTAAAATTGGGGTAATGTAAGTTCCGTCAGAAATATTCTGATGCTGATTGAAATATCTGTCATCAATAATTAATGCGTCTACATCTTTGGCAGCTGTAAATATTTCCATTGATGGGTGATGCCTAAAATTTAACTCATCATTTTCCTGGTCAGCGTGGTAATTGATGTGGTGAATTTCTGGTACAGGTGCAAGTTTTACTCGGCCTGACTTGATACCAATAGCAACAAAAGAGCGCACGTCCTCGATAATTCTTGTAACCTCTGAAGTCAGCTGATCGTAGTTTAAAAGTGCGTCAATTTCTTCCACTTCTCTATTTGAAATGTAAACACTTAAACCGGAATTCTCTAATTTTTCAAGAATACCAATATGCTGAAGATACGTAATGGACAAGTCATCTAAATATATATTTGCATTGTCCGATAGCTCTGGCTGTTGCGGCCAATCATTCTCATGCAGACTAAGATAGGATCGAGCATGTGTATCCTCGGCTACTGTCAAGAGTCCCTTTTGTTTTAATTTGTTTACTACCGCAAGACAACTACAAAGACAGGAGCTATATGTGGAAAGATCGGCCACTTCCGTCATCAGCGAGTTAATACGATAAACTGGATTTGAGCGGATCACGAATTTATTTGCCCCGCTTGTAGGTACATTGTCCATTGCCTCGCTAATAAATGAGGCTAAATCTTCTCCAATATCAGTAATTAGGTCCGCAGTTGGTTTTTGGTATTTCTTAAATTGTTTTAGCGTTCCGTTCGCAAGCAATCCTCTTAAAATACGTGCATTTTTTATTCTGTTTGGTTGATGAAAAGATACATTTCTTTTTTCTTCAAATAGCCAGCCCATCGTCGAATGTGGAATAATTATGTGGTCAAACGCCTCACTGACGGTGTTAAGCACTTTCATTGTGCCCATGGTTAATAAGGATGGGGCATCTATTGCAATACATTGAATATTCGATTGTTGTACCGGCTGTCGAGCACCACTGTAAGCAGGAATAATTATGCGTGTTCTCGGGTCACGCGCGGAAAGATTTGTCAGCGCAGGTACAAGAAAAATATCGATTAACGATCTTTGGAGAAAACGGGCAGCAAGAAAAATTGGAATTTCTCCGCTGGTTAATTTTTCTAGAGCATTATTTACCTGCTGATCCCATTCAGGTTTTCTTTCAAGTAATTCTTGCAGTGACATACGACGTACCGGGCCATTGTCACCTGAGAGATCAATTGCCTTTTGCAGCCATTGGCCAACTTCTATATTGTCTTCACATCCTGCACTAGTGGCTAGATTATATGAAGCCATGAGGATTGTAGCGTTATCCTGTCCTTTAGCCGCAGCAGCAAGCATTAGGTCTTTTGCACGAGGAGCGTTGATATAATGCGCTAATTGTGCGGTACCCATTAACTCGTTTGCATTTCTTTCGCTACGGCGAGTCCATTCTTCCTCTACATAGTGGGCTAAGGATTCCCAATCCCCTGATGTAATAGCAAGATTTATTCGTAATTTCCGATCATTTGGATGATCACGTTGAGTTCTTAGTAGTGCAAGTGCTTGGGCAGATTCATTTAATAAGCCTTCGCGATATAACGTCCAAGACCATAACGTTTGGAGGTTTTCTGACTGTGATAAAAATTCGGGATACTCTCTAAGGAATGACGCTAATTCAATGTAACGATTTTCTTCGCTAAGTGCTAATGCAAGATCCTCAGCATTTATTAATGCGCGTGTTTTGGCAAATAAACGAGCCCCGTAATCGCACAAATTTTTCCAATCTTGTTGCTCCTTAAGAAAATATACTAGGCTAACAAGATCACTGATCAGCCCGGATTTTTCAAATTGCATCCTTCTGCTCTCGGTTGGATTATCTTCTTTTGCCACCGAAATTATTCTTCTAAGAGTATTTTGTTCTTCTTCAGATATTCCTTCTTGAGAAAGCGTTTCTAACCGGTTTTCTGCAAGTTGAAATTGCCCAGATCCCGAAAGTAAATTAATTTCGACTTGATTGAATGACTGAGGTATTACAAATTTTTTGAGGTGCTCTCGATATTGATGAAAGTATTCTGCCGCAGATTTCTTATTTTCTTGGGCGAATACAAGTGCGAATCGAGCCATTACTCCATCAAACGATTCCTCACCTGTGAGAGCCATACAGCGATCAATTTGTTTTTCCACTTCAGCTACATCTAACTGAATTCCAAATTTCAATGCAAATGGAACATATCGAAGGGAATCTCTTTGGTCGCGTAACTTAGTATGTAATGCAATCAGTGCAGCCTGCCCGTCGTTTGGGTCACGTAATTTTAACCACAGCGCATAGTCTGCTGACATATTTGCTACGTCGATACAATTGAGGTTACGTGCTTCGGTTTCACATCTTGAAAACAGATCAATAGCATTTTTTATCAATCTCAGTGACTGTGCGTCTGAGGCAAGAGGAAATGAGTCTACGTCAAATGGTATTTGCTGCAAAACGACAATACGCAATTCTTCTGGAATAACCTGAATTAAATTTGTTATTGCAGCCAAATGTAGAAGAACCGGGGTAAATTCATAATCGTCTTTGTCCAACGATTCGACATGTTCACATGCGATTTTCCATCGTCTCAGATTAAACAACAGTATGATAAGTTGAGATTTTCCATCTGGATCTAAATCAGCAATCGTCAGACCAGCATTTGCTAGCCAATCAATAACGTCAGCTTCATTTTTGTGCTGGATTGCTACATATAGGGAAGCGGATCGTGCGTGCGATGAAGGAATTATGGCGAGCTTATTTAATGCGCTGCCCAAATCGCCACGTGCTGAGATGATGAAAGCATCTGCAATCGCGACTTCCTCACTATTACCTAATTGTTGCGCTAACTGTAAATATTTCTCAGATTGGGAAATATCAGTTTCTCTTGATAGGATTCTAGAACACCATGACAAGGCAATACTTCTAATGCTGTCTGATCCGCATTCAAACTCCCCTGTGCTTACCTGTTCCGCGAATCTCTTTGCGTAGTCTTGAGAATCAAATCCACCAAAATTTCTGGCTCTTCGCAGACTTAATAAATTTTTCTGGATTTCGTCATCGATGAGTTTACTTGGGAATTTTCGTGCTATCGATATGCTTGAGCTATTTTGTGCTTGCTGTAGTTTTTCCCCTAAAAGTCGGGCTGTTTTTTCGCCCTGTTCTAGCAAGGAGTGCGTTAAACCTGAGAAATTATTTTCGACTAAAGACCCGATATTTTGTGTTGATGTAATCAACGTTTCAAGTTTTACACTTTGGTGTGCGATGGAATTTTCTATTGTCGTTCTTCGATGATTGGTATTAGAAGGGGTGTTGATAAAGCGAAGTATATGGGTATATACCTCTGACTTTGGTGTGGATGGCTTACAGATCGTAATATGATTCGCGTCGATCGGAATTGAGCGTGTTAATAATCCAGGATCGCCGCTTTCTGGTTTTACGATCATCCCCAAAATCTTGGTTGTTTGACTCTCAATGAGTATTAAATGTGAAACGGTATACTCAGCAGACCACTCCCGATACCAGATATTTAAATCACGTAATGCTGGAGCATTGCAGAGCAAACTGGCTGTAGCTGCCGATGGCCGGATGAAAATTCGAAGTCGATCAACCCATGTAGCTTGATCCGAACCAAGATGAGGTGTCGCAATAAACGCGATACGACGCACTCTTTTTACAAAACTATCCGCTTCAAACCGTTGAAATCCCATACTTTCGGCAGTCCGTAGCATCTGCTTAATGATCAAACCACCCATGCTGTGGCCAATCAAAATAATTTCACCGTTCTTCAAATTGGGTTCGGCAAGAATTAGTTCAAGAATATTTGTCGCTCGCTCAGTAAAGTGCATCGCCTCCCCACGCCAGCGCGATATTGCTGCATGGTATCCAATAGACCAAACCGTCAAATCTGTAATATCTTTTTCGAGCCACTTTGGCCAGAATTTCTTTTTCGAATTTTGCGAAGCACCCCAAGATTCATACGGATCTCCGTTGAGACCGTGTAAAAATATCACATGAGAATTTTTTTCATGATGATTTTTTGAAATTTTAATTAGATCGGCCAAATTTTTCCCCAGTTATATCCGTTTTTCCAGCAACTTAAAGTGTTATGTTTTTATACCAAAATCGGATTTTTCATTTATTTAGTTGCGGTAATTCATATAAAATTACTCAATTATTATGGTTGTAGCATATGTGAAAGTACGATTAATTCGATGGCTCTGTTCATATTTTGATCCCCATTTTTACTAGGCCATTTAAAAGAGCCGCTTCACATGGTAGCGGTCTTTGAACTTAATTTATTGAAGTTTTACAACCCCACGCTGATAAAACATTCATTTATTCAATCTGTTTGATGCATCAATCCATCCAGCTAGCTACGTCAGAATAAAAAGCAAGGTTCACGAAAGTGCAGCTGCAAGTTCAAGGCACTGCGAATTCTTGGAAACCAACACTAAGTGAACCTAGGCTTTAATCGGCATTACTATTTGGTATTGGCAGCGTGATTGCTGTCCGCCTTCAATTCATCCAATGTCTGATAAGCATCGACGATTTTTTCATCCAGGAATTTGAGCTGTTCAGTCGCGTGACTATATCCTGCCCGGAATAAGATGCGTGAAATACGGTCACTGCAAAGGCCTTCCAGAGCAAGATGATCGAGCACTTCAAAAATGGCCGAAAAATCGCTGACTATGTCACGTGCCTGTGTATAAGCGTCTATCGTGTCGACGGCGAGGTGGGTAATAAGTGGGGGACTTTGTTGCGCGTGTATCTGATCGGTGCTGGTCATGGTGCGTTCCTTCCAGTTCAGTTTGAACGCCACCCGCTATTAAACGGGTGGGCGGCAAATAGCAGGTTGAGAGACTGGCGCAATAGTCAAAACCAGCAGCCCGGAGGCTCCTGTTACTGCCGCCCAGTGAATAGGCGCGACAGCATACACACGTAAAAAAACGGCATCGCCGTTTTGTGCGGACTATTGCAATTTCAGGCTCTCATACCTGTTTCCCTTTTTTCTCAGGGAAGCCTTAAGTATCAGTTAATGCGGTGTATAGCGTCAAGCATTTTTGATAATGAAGCGGAAGCAGAATTCATTTAAATGATCAGGACTTAGGTATCATCATTTGATTCGGTAACTTGAGGGAAAAGCAAATGGGCACGGATGCAAATGGCCTAACTACACTCGAGCGAGCTAGGCTACCAGACTCATCATGGAATTAAAAAGATAGGCTACTGTGTGAATACAGTAGCTCGGAAATGAAAAAGCACTGAATTAAAATTCAGTGCTTTTTTACTTCTTGCACCCAGCTTGATCGGTGAAGGGAATTTACCCACCAAAGCTGGCCGATTTCTGAGTGGGTTTGGATGGGGCTAAACAGGACTGTTTAGTCTAGAGTGGTAATAGTGGGCTGGATAACTATGGCGGTGGCTATGTTGACCAATGCATCCAATGAGAACCGCGACACACGACCACGCAATAAATCATTCATGCGGGGCTGTGTTACATCGCATTGCTTGGCGGCCTCTCAGTTTGCGGCCATGTTTTGTCGTTAACGATAGTTTCTATTTGTTGCATCAATTCTGATCGGGTGCGCAGATTGGCTGCTTGCTCTGTATTGTTTGCTAGAGCATCCCAGACGCTGGCATAGGTATTTTATCGTTGTTATGGTTAGTATCACTATTTGTAGTAGATCTAAGTGGCTGCAAGTTCTGCCAATATCTCAGGATGAAGTTGAGCTATGGTGATCAACGTTTGTGCCGCCCCAGACGGCTTACGCCTACCTTGCTCCCATTCCTGCAACGTGCGGACGGACACGCCTAACAGCTTTGCAAACAGACTTTGTGATAAGCCCGTTTGCAAGCGCACCTCTGCTACAGGCGTGATAACGATGGCTTTTCCTTGACCAGTCAGCATTTCATTGATTGACTGCTCTAACTCGGCGGCGATATCCCGCGAACTTTCCCAGGCCACTAATTCTTTATCGCTCATAGGCTTTTTCGATGGCATTTTTCATTCCCTTTAATTTTTCACCTGCTACTGAATCAAGCTCATTTTTAGCATACAGAAAAAGTAAAACGATTTCTCCATGCGCCAAACGATTAAAATAAATCACCCTTACCCCGCCAGATTTACCGCTACCCTCTCGACTCCAGCGTACTTTTCGTACACCTCCCGAACCTTGTACCACATCGCCAGCTTGCGGGTTATGTGCCAGCCACACGGCAAATTCTCCCCGCTCTTCTTCCGTCCAATAATGCGGCCATAATCGCTGAAATGTCGGTGTCTCGATAATTGTATGCATTTTGTTATTATACGTCAAAGACGTAATATTACAATTGCGCTTTCGATGTTTGACAAAGAAAACCCCCTCACGCTTAGTTTCAGATAGTGCGGCCCGTCCAAAACAAGGTTAGATTGATATTTACGATGCGCTGATTGCAGTGGAATAAGATGGTTTAATGTTTGTAGGCGAAACCAGGCCAATCATTGAATACACAAAGTAGGCTGCGCTGTAGAAACTACCGCTCGGAAATGAAAAAGCACTGATTAAAAATCAGTGCTTTTTTACTTTATCTGGTACCTCGGGCCGGAATCGAACCGGCACTCCCTTCGGAACTGGATTTTGAATCCAGCGCGTCTACCAATTCCGCCACCGAGGCATATTTGTAACTTAAAACAGCTATTGGTAGTTAGCTGAGTTCGGATTCTATAAAAAACTTTACAAGCTTTTTATTTTATTTATTGTGATTGAATCTCAATAAATTTCAGACATTCCGTCTTTTAAATCCTACGCGTTGAACCTTTAAGCCATCTCGGCAACGCATGTCGCTATTATGATACAGCCGGAAATTTGGCGCAAGTAATTTTTAGTGAAAATGTGAGATTGTTGGCATTTGAGGGGTATTATTGAAGGTTCACCGATTCAATAATGTTGCTGAATTACGACTCCAGCATTCCCCTCCGAATTTCTCTTCCTCTCGACTTAATTATTTTTAAATAACATAAATCGTTCTGATTTATCTGCAGCGCGATGTCCTTCCCAAATTGCTTCACTATCTGGATAGTTCAGGGGTTTTGGTGCGTGGCGGTGAGCCAGGAAATAATCGCATTTTTGCAGATTGAAGTCGGCAAAATGGATGTTGCCAAAGTAGGCAAAGGACGCACGTTGAGCTGGGTTGATGTTGGTGTCAACGCAGTTGTATTGTGGCGGTAAATGTGCGGCAATTTCTTTTGCTAACGGCTGGTAACTGACGCGATAATCTATCCATGGCATCCATAGCGTCATGCTGAGCAACCAACAAAGAATGACACCGCTGCTGGATAAAACAACGGCGCGCCATAGCACTTTAGGGCTGCGGGAAATGCGCCAGTGAACCAGCTTGAGCCAGGCGCCGGTTGAGATCAGCGCGATGATGAACGCGAGGGGATTCAATTGTGCCGTAAAGCCGGGCACGGTTTTAAACACGTTGTGGTGGAGTTGTTCCGGCCATCCGGTTTGCATGGCGATCCAGCTTAGCCAGATGAATAGCGCAAACATGCTAAATACGATAACTGAAAACCAATCTACGGCATTAATTGCGCCGCGCTTCATGGTGGGCAGACCAAACGCGGCCAGTATTGCAAGCGGCGGTATGAGTGGAATTAAACTGCTTTGTTCTGCGTAGGGGCTGCAAAACGCCAATGCAACTAAAGCGAGTAAAAAACTCAGTGGCAATGCGATGTGTAATGCGGCGGTTTGCTTGCGCCATGCGTACACGGCCCAACTGGCAAACGGCCACGCTGGCCAGGTAAACCAGGCGCTGTATTTGATGAAATAGTGCAGGCTGGTGTAGCTTGGGCGGAAAAATTCTTGCTTGTTCCATTGCATCCATGCGGCGTACGGCGAGCTATTAAATGGAAGAGCAAATTTGCAGCTCAGCAACCAGATTGAGGTGACAGCAAGCGCCGCGGGAAAAGTGATTAAGGCGAGATACGTTAATAATCGTTTGTAGCGAAATCCGGCCAGCAATAAGCAGGTTGTCCAAAGCGTTAGCGGAATTAACCAGCCACGCGTAAGGATCAGTAGCCCAAGTGCGATTCCTAAAATGAGGGCGTATTTACCCGCTGAGGCAGGTCGTTCAGCGTCAATATCAAACAAGCGGATAGCAATGTACAACACAAATGCTACCAGTGATATTTGGAGCGCGACTGGGCCAGTTAAATGGCTTTGAATCAGCAAGCCTAAACTACCCAAATAAATTAATAGTGCGCCATCGGCTAAGGTACGGCCAAAATCTTGCGGTTCTGGTTGTCCACCAAAAGCGAGTTGTAATGGTTGCGCTTCTTGCCGGCGACCTAGTACATAAGTAGCGTACCAAACCGATGCTGCGCCAAGTGCGAAGAATAAGACGCTGGAGAATCGTGCGGCGGCATCGTCTCCGATTAGCCAGCCAAATAATTTAATGCACAACGCACCTATCCAGAAGCTAAGTGGGCCTTCTTCCGGCATGGGTAAGCCGACGATGTGCGGCCATAACCAGTCTTGCCAACTACCGTGCGCCATGGTCCACATAATGCCGAAGCTAGTGGCGTCACCGCCGATTTTCCAAGGATCGCGACCGATTAAGCCGGGCAATATATACAGCAGACATAATGCAAATAACCCTATACGAGGGAGAGCTAAAGTGGCTGAGGCAGGTAGGCGGACTGGCTTCATCAATGTTCGATTCGAGGTGATTCGTGGTGCTTAAGTGCAAGAGCAATGAATTTACGCTTTTGTAGCTACGTTGGCAATAAAAAAAGCAGCCGTAGCTGCTTTTTTATAATACATTCCGTGCAGCGATTAAAATTAATCACCAGTTGCGGCTGTTTTTGAACCAACAGTACCGAACTTTTTACGGAATTTATCAACACGACCAGCAGTGTCAACAATTTTGTGTTTACCAGTGTAAAAAGGGTGCGATTCCGCTGAAACCTCAATTTTTACCAATGGATAAGTTTTGCCTTCAAATTCAATCGTGTCACGTGTGTTGATTGTTGAACGTGTGATGAATTTGAAATCGATCGACATATCTTGAAATACAACTTCGCGATAGTTTGGGTGAATACCATCTCTCATAATAACCTCTGAATAAAGTTTGGCAGCCAATAACCACTTCGTCGGTCGCCCTGCTTCTTGACCCGATTGATTGTCACTTACCTGGATTAAATGCCGCTACAGTGTGTAGTGCAGCGGCGCATTATACCTCAAACGTATTAACGACGCATCATCTCAAAAAACTCGGCGTTGTTCTTGGTGCCCTTCATTTTATCCAAAATGAATTCCATCGCTTCGATCTCATCCATGCTGTATAGCAATTTACGCAATACCCAGATTTTTTGTAGTTGATCAGGCTTAATCAGCAATTCTTCGCGACGTGTGCCGGATTTATTCAGGTTAATCGCCGGGTAAGTGCGTTTTTCAGCCAAACGGCGTTCCAGATGCACTTCCATATTGCCGGTACCTTTGAATTCTTCAAAGATCACGTCATCCATACGGCTACCGGTTTCGATCAGGGCTGTTGCAATAATGGTCAGCGAACCGCCTTCTTCTACGTTACGTGCTGCACCGAAGAAGCGTTTTGGACGTTGCAGTGCATTGGCATCCACACCACCGGTTAATACTTTGCCGGAAGCAGGGATAACGGTGTTGTAAGCGCGAGCTAAACGGGTGATCGAATCAAGCAAAATCACGACGTCTTTTTTCATTTCGACTAAGCGTTTTGCTTTTTCCAGCACCATTTCAGCAACTTGCACGTGGCGTGTAGCTGGTTCATCAAAGGTTGAAGCAACGACTTCGCCGCGTACTGAGCGCTGCATTTCGGTTACTTCTTCTGGACGTTCGTCGATCAGCAAAACGATCAACGTAATGTCGGGATGATTGGCGGTAATGGCGTGGGCAATGTGTTGCAACATCACTGACTTACCGGATTTTGGTGAGGCGACTAACAAGCCGCGCTGACCTTTACCGATCGGTGCGATCAAATCGATGATGCGGCCAGTGGTGTTTTCTTCGCCGCGCATATCGCGTTCCAGCAGAAGAGGTTTATTCGGGTGTAACGGCGTTAAATTTTCAAACAGGATGCGGTGTTTAGATGCTTCCGGTGATTCGCCGTTAACTTTGTCTACTTTGACTAAAGCAAAGTAGCGTTCGCCGTCTTTAGGGGTGCGAACTTCACCTTCAATCGAATCGCCGGTATGTAAATTGAAGCGGCGAATTTGTGAAGGGGAGATATAAATGTCGTCGGTGGACGCCATGTAACTGGCATCCGGCGAGCGCAAAAAGCCGAACCCGTCGGGTAAAACTTCGAGTGCGCCGTCGCCAAAAATTTGTTCGCCTTGCTTGGCGCGTTTTTTAAGGATGGCAAACATTAATTCTTGTTTGCGCATACGTGCTGCGTTGTCAATGTCGAGGCCAATTGCCATTTCTAGCAGGGCGGAGACGTGTAACGCCTTTAATTCAGATAAATGCATGTTGAGTGTCCCGAGATGGGAATAAAGGTGGGGGGAGGTGAACTACGTGGTGTGAAAAAATAAATAAATTAAGCAATGGTTTTTGCTCTAAATTCGTTTCGCTAAAAGTGCTCATTACGCAGTAAAACTTGAGGGCGTTACCGCGTTATGTTGAAACTGAGTGAGCACTTTAAGCTAGTCTAATTATATGTTGCTGTCAATAAATGTGGTCAATTGACCTTTGGCTAAAGCGCCTACTTTTTGAGCAGCTGCAACGCCGTTTTTAAATAAGATCAATGTCGGAATACCGCGCACGCCGAATTTAGCCGGCGTTTCTTGGTTGGAGTCGACATCCATCTTGGCAATAATAACTTTGCCGCCGTATTCTTTAGCCACTTCTTCCAGAATTGGCGCGATCATTTTACAAGGGCCGCACCACTCTGCCCAGAAATCAACCAATACAGGTTTGTCGGATTTTAATACATCAATTTCGAAAGATGCATCAGTAATGTGTTTGATATTTTCGCTCATGGATTTCTCAACAGAGGGGAATTAAAAAAAGTGGGTGGTGTAACGGTAACATCTACCTGTCATCTCTGTAGCGTGACTGCCCTGATTATTTATAGTGATCTGGGGTGAGGGAATGAAGTTATTGCTACGAACGTTCATTTCGCTACGAGGTGTGTTTTGAGGTAGGGAAAACGCATAATACTCCATTTTTATGAAATGTGTGAATAGCTAGATAATTTTATTTAGGCAAAGGTTGATTGGGGTTCGTATTCAATCAATAGGTAGTGTGTTGTTGATGTTTAATCAAAAGTTCACTATGAGCGGCGTAGCCTGAATTTGAGGGTGTTTTTTATGATTTTTCGCATGGAATCGAGCTTTTTCATATACTGCCCATGTTTTTTGAAAAAACTTAACGTATCCAATGGTTATTCTATTGATGTAAAAATCACTTTTAGACAGTATATATAATGCTTAATGCACTTACTTCGCTATAGCTTGAATCATGAATTTATATGCCAGAGTATGCTGAAATGTAATTCGGTTTGATTTTTTTGCTGATTTTTAAGGACGTAAGCGTCATTTTAATGCGATGTCAGTCTGAGTAGCCATAGTCGGTTGTAGGCGATTACATCGTATGCTGTTCAGGTTCAGCGTGTTGTTGGATTTTTAATATGAGTGACTGTTTGTATAGATTTCTCGCATAGAATGGCAAATCCTTTTCTGTTGCAACTTTCAACTATGCCTCTAAGTTCGCTGTTACTTCCCCCATCCCGACAATTCTGGCCTGATTGTGCACAACAAGTTATTGCGGCCATGCAGCCCGATGGCAATTTTGCAGATGCGTCACGGTCTTCCGAGCTGGATTTTTCTGCGTTGCGCGTGATTGTGCCCGCGTACGAACATGCCAGTTTGTTGATACGCGCAATGGCGCAGCAATTGAATGGCAATTTTATTCCGCCGCGCATCAATACGTTATCGGCCTGGCTAGCGCTGCAAATTCCTGCTGCTGATGCAAAGGCCGCGGTGTCCGAGAGCGAACGCTTAATGGCTTTGTATGCGCAGTTACGCGAACATGGCTGGCTCAAGAAATTATTTTCAGCGCGTAAAAATACTGATTTATTACCGTTAGCGCAAACTCTGCTGACTTTGTCCGATGAACTGACGCAAGCCATGCTGCCGCTGGTGGTAAATGAAACGGGGTTGAATAAAAACCTAGCACAGGCAGAACAGGTCTGGCATCAAGCCTTGGCGTCGTTGCCTATGCCGGTGCAACAAGTGTTATCGGATGAAGCGCAATTGGTATGGCAAATCTGGACTAGTCAATTAGATGGGCAAGATGCGATCAGTTTGCGCTTTCAAAAAATGCTGCGCCTGGCAGAGCATGCACCCGATCCTTTGCTGTGGTTGAATCCAGTTGTACCAGACGGATTAGAGCAACAATTTTTAACTGCCTATGCAAAAAAACAGGCCGTGCAAGTGATTAGTTTAGATTGGCGAGCTACAAAGCTGGCGAATGTATTTAGCACTGCTTGGCAAGAAGTAGTGGAAAAAGAGGATGAGCCGCCCGCAGCGGATGCGCTAGTTATTTCTGCACCGCTCAATAACATCCGCACACTAGCTGCCGACAGTCTGGAACAAGAAGCTCAATTGGGCGCGCAGACTATTTTAGATTGGCTACAACAAGGTAAAACCAGCATCGCCCTAATTGCACAAGACCGAGTAGTTGCGCGTCGGATTCGCGCCTTGCTGGAACGCGCACAAGTCCATGTATCTGATGAAACCGGTTGGAAATTATCCACCACGCGCGCCGCTGCTGCACTTGCCGCTTGGTTTGATGTCGTGGTGACCAGAGCCGATACCGTGATGTTATTGGATTTACTGAAGTCACCTTATTTTGAGCCGGAAAGCATGGCCGCGTTCGATGAGAAAACCAGCTGGGTGATGGCGATTGAAATGGCCTTGTTGCGCGCCAATGTAGTCGGTGGTTGGGATTCGATTATCTATGCATTAGGAAAAACGCCTGAATGCGCTGGCTTGCTCGACAATTTAAAAAGCACAGCAGGAAATTACACGCAGCATAAAAGCTTAACTGAATGGCTAACCCTAACGCAGCAGACCTTGCGTGAATTTGGAATAAGCGCCAGTTGGCAGCAAGATGCAGCAGGGCAGCAAGTAGCCCAATTATTAGAAAAGCTGCGGGAAGATTGCTCGCAATTAAGCGATACTTTTTCATTTGCAGAATGGCGCGTGTTTATTAATTTGCAGTTAGAAAGCACCGCATTGCAAGGTGCTAAACACGACCAGCGGGTGTTGATGTTGCCGCTTAACGGCGCGAGATTGCGTAGCTTTGATGCTGTATTAATGGCCGGTTGCGATGCAGCGCATTTACCGTCGCAACCGAAGGAAGTGCTGTTTTTTACCAATGCAGTACGGCGTGAATGCGGTCTAATCACCCATGAACAACGGCAGCGCCAGCAATTACGCGACTTTGCCGAATTGTTGTCGGCTAACTCCGATGTGGTGCTGTCTTGGCAAAGCCAGCAACGTGGTGAAGAAAATCCCGTCAGCCCGTGGCTGGAGCGTTTAAATTTATGCTTACAGCGCGCAGGATTAACGCGTTTGGAAACGCAGCAAGTACAACTCAGCACGCAATCATTGCCAACTATTATTCCGCAACAACCCAAACCAGCTGCCGCCAGCCTGCAACCGGCTAATTTATCAGCCAGCGGTTACAACAGTTTTTTAGCCTGCCCGTATCAATTTTTTGCCACTCGTATGTTGGGCTTGTCATCTATCGATACGCTGTCGGATATGCCGGAAAAACGTGATTACGGTGGCTGGTTACATGCGATTTTAAAAACCTACCACGACAGCTTGAAGGCGCAACCGGAGTTGTATCCAGCGGCAAAACAAGAAGCGTTATTACGTGAAATTTCCCAGACCATGTTCACCAATGTTTTGCAAAAAAGCCCCGCTGCCTTGGGTTACAGCATACGGTGGGAAAAAGTGATTCCAGCTTACGTGGCCTGGAGCCAGCGTTATGCAGAATCAGGCTGGCAATTTGAAATCGGTGAAGTGTGGTTGGAAAGAAGCCTGGAATGGGCTGACGGACAAATCACCTTGCGCGGCCAGATTGACCGGATGGATGTAAACCAACAGGGCGAGCATGCCGTGCTGGATTACAAAACTACACCAATCGGCGCGTTGAATAAAAAATTGAAACAGGCCGAAGATCAGCAATTACCGTTTTATGGTTTGTTGGCAGCGACCGATGAAGTCACTATTTCATCGGCACATTACGTGGCTTTGGAAATGACCGGTGAAAAATTAGCCGATGCCAGTGCCGCCAATTATGCAGTTTGGCAGCAGGAATTACAGCAAGCGATTATTCAAAATGTGACAGCGATAGGTCAGGGTGCAGCACTGCCAGCACAGGGAATTAGCCAGGTTTGCCAATATTGCGAAGTCCGTGGTTTGTGCCGTAAGGGAGCTTGGTGATGGAAGAAAATATAATCAGTGCCTATCAGGTAAATAGCCAAAATTCCAGCGCTAGCCAGTTTATTTCGGCGGCTTGCGATCCACGTAATTCGGTAGTGGTGGAAGCTTGTGCAGGTAGCGGTAAAACGTGGTTGTTAGTAGCGCGAATGCTGCGCTTATTATTGGCAGGCGCAGAACCTGCCGAATTATTAGCAATTACTTTTACCCGCAAAGCCGCGCAAGAAATGCGCCAACGTTTGCTGGATTTGTTGCAGGAACTGGCTTTGGCCGATGATGCCAAGGTCAGTGCGCTATTGCTTGAGCGCGGTATTAGTGAGTCCCAACTTGGTGAACTGATACCCAAAGCCCGTGGTATGTATGAGCATGTGCTGTCTTCCCGACAGGCGTTGGCCTTAGATACTTTTCATAGCTGGTTTGGGCGTTTAATTCAAATTGCGCCGTTAAATTCTGGCGTTCCGCACGGCTTCACCTTGACCGAAGCGACCTCGGAATTACGTAATGAAGCGTATCGCCAATTAATGAATTCATTAAAAAGTGAAAAAAATGCGCACATTAAACAGGCTTTAATTTCATTGTATGAAGAGTTAGGCGATTTTAATGCCAAGAAAATACTCGATGCATTTTTGGATAAACGTGCCGAATGGTGGGCCTGTAATGAAGATGCAGAACAAGGCTCGCCACTGGAATGGTTGCAAGAATTATGTGGTTTGGACGCTACTGTTGATGCACGGCTAACCTTGTGGGGTGACAGTGCGTGGCTAGAGCGCATTAGCCAAATTGCGCGCTGGTTAGGGTTTGGCACGGCAACTAATCAAAAGCGCGCTGTGGCGATTGAAACTGCCATTAGCAATGGTGCCAGCGTGGAGAACTTTTTTGCCCTGTGCCATGAGTTTTTTGGCGCGGATGATAAAAATCGTTCCAATTTAAAAACCAAAGCACTGCAAGCGGCGCTTGAAAAAGATTTGGGTGCAGATTGTGCGGCTGTGTTTGATGACGAGTGCAGCTTAATAGCAGATCAATTACGGCTTCGTCAGCAGCGCAGTTTAGAGAAGCTGGTTATTCAAATTAACCAGGCTTTGTTTGTGGTTGGCGAGGCGTATCTGGATTTTTATCAGAGCTTAAAAGCCGAACAACGGGTGTTTGATTTTTCTGATCTGGAATGGCAGGCGTATCGACTTTTAAAATCCGAACAACATGCGGCCTACGTGCAAAACCGGCTGGACTCACGTTATAAACATATATTGCTGGATGAGTTTCAGGATACCAATCCGCTGCAATGGAGCATTGTGCGGGCCTGGCTAGATGCTTATGGTGCGGATTCCGAGCGCCCGAGTGTGTTTATTGTGGGTGATCCTAAGCAATCGATTTATCGCTTTCGACGTGCTGATCCACGTGTATTTGCAGCGGCCAGTGCGATGTTGCAAGCGCAAGGCGCTTATGTGTTGCGCACCAATCAAACACGCCGTAATGGAACGATGATTGTTGACGTGCTCAATGCGTGCATGACGCAAAATCCCTTATTTACGGCGCAATCGACCTTGGAAAAAACCGTCGGTGAGGTTTGGCGCTTGCCATTGGTTATCGTGACAGATGATACTGGGCAAAACGGTGAAATTGCCGGGCTGCGCAATCCCTTAACCACGCCAATTCAAGAAGCAGAAGATAGTCGGCGCCTGGAAGAAGGGCGTATGGTCGCGCAAGCATTACTGGTTGCGCGGAATGACGCGGCAGATCTAGGTGTGCCATTGCTCTGGTCGGAAGTGATGTTACTGGTACGCCGCCGCACGCATTTGTCTGCCTATGAAACGGCGTTGCGTGAGGTCGGAATTCCTTTTGTATCGAGTCGGCGCGGCGGTTTGTTAGACGCGTTGGAAGTGGCGGATGTGATCGCGTTGTTGAGATTTTTAATTACGCCTAGCGATAATCAGGCGCTGGCACATGTTTTAAAGTCGCCAATCATTTCCGCCTCGGATGATGATTTAATCGCTTTGGCACAACGCACCGAGCCAACATGGTGGAAGCGGCTTTTGGCAACCAATAGCGATAACCTGATACTGAACCGCGCTAAACAGTTATTGCAAGACTGGATGGATGCGGCACATTTTTTACCTGTGCATGATTTGTTAGACCGTATTTTGCATCAAGGTGAGTTGGTACAGCGTTATGCGCAACATGCGGCCTATGCAGGCCGTAATCAGGTAATTGGAAATTTAGCGGCGTTTACTGAATTGGCGTTGAATATGGATGCGGGGCGTTACCCAAGTCTGCCTAAATTTATAGCGGCGTTAAGTGAAGTTCAATTGGGTGATGAAGGTGACTCGCCGGACGAATCCAATGTGGAAAGTAACGCAGATGCGGTGCGTATTCTTACTATTCATAGCGCCAAAGGTTTAGAGGCCAAGGTGGTGGTGATACTGGATGCCAATCACAGCGAAGGCGCTAAAGATTCATTAGGTATTTTGTGCGAATGGCCGCTGGATGAAGGCTCTCAGCAAAAACATTTCTCGGCATTCGGACGCAAGAACCAGCGCGGCGCGGCGCGTGATGTTTTGTTTAATCAGGAGCAGCAACTTGCCGAGCAAGAAAATTGGAATTTGCTGTATGTGGCAGCGACCCGTGCCAAGCAATGTTTGATTATTAGCGGCGTAGCCGGTGCTAAAACCGCTATTGCGGCGAATAGTTGGTATGAGCGACTGCAAGAAGTTGACGAATTCATGGCCATTCAAACGGCTAGTGCAGAGTTGGGTGCGCAAGCCACCCAGTTTGAATTGACCAGCTTTGTGGCACCTGATTTGGCATTGCCATTTATTGATAATGTACACAGTGATGCAGGTAGCGAGGCGCAATTGGAAGGCATTGCCTTACACAGCTTAATGGAGCGCTTAACCGGCCCCGGTGCGCCTTGGCCGATTGTCTTCCCAGATACGGCAACGATTGCGCAATGGCTGGCGTGTAGTGCGGGCTTGGCACAAATTATCCGTGAACAAGCTCAGGCCATCTTGCAAAAATCCGAATTGGAACGCTTCTTTAATCCAGCCCAGTTCCGTTTTGCGCGTAATGAAATGGAAATCATCAGCGACAATAAAGTACATCGTTTGGATAGAGTTGTTGTATTCGATGATGCCGTTTGGGTGTTGGATTTTAAACGGCAATTATTAACAATGGAACGTGCGGCATATCAAGCGCAGTTGGAAGAGTATTGCGCTCTTCTAAGTCAAATTTATCGTCAAGAAAAAATCTGTGCAGGATTAATTTTGGCGGACGGTAGCTTGGTGGAGTTGCTGGCTTAGAGTGCTGATGTTTTCAGCGCAAAAATCGCGTGCGCCAACTACGCGCACGCGAATTAGAACTTAAAAACAGAACTTAGAGATTTGTTTTAAAAATCAATCTTAAAGACAGAGCTTATTTACCTGAGCCTAAAATAGTGAACGTACCCATATCCAATTGGATTTCACGATTGGCATTGTGCTGATTTGTGTTGCCAAAAGTGGCAACTGCGTCGGCATAGTAATCATGGCTGTGGCTCAATCTCCATGCCATTTTCACTTCCACTGCTGCGGTCACTGGCAGGCAGCGACCATCAGGGCCTTCTAATTTAACTTTAAGCTGCCCCTTGTGGTACGCAGGCAAGTTCACTTGCAATTGCACCAGTTGCGAAGGATTATCAATGTTGACGGTGCCTGTAGTAAATTTAGCATTAGGGTCTTCTGACCTTAATGTGATTTTGGAACCGACTGGCACTTTACGGCATTGTGCATAAAACGTGAAGTTTTCATTGGTGCCGTCTTGGTTGTGAAACGCCAGGGTATCTTCTACCGATCTTTGCGGATCGACATTGTGCCAGGCGGCAGCACCATTGTGTGTGATCCAGGTAGCCGAATTCCAATTACCTGGTGGGATTTGCTTAGGGTTGTTGGAGGCAAAAAATTCCGATACGGTTGCTGAAATCACGCAGACATGATCTTGTGATGTAGGGTTAAAATAAAACGCTTCCGAACATCCGCGATCACCCCAGTTAAGTGGCGATGTTTTGCCATCTTGTGTGATGACAGTGCCGATAGGGTTGTTATCTTTTACTGTAAAGCATTGAATCCAGGATGACGGTGGTTGATTAAAGCCGCCAGAAGAATAAAACATTTGAACTTGCGGTTTAGTAATCGCACCATTAAAAGCGATATTTTGGCAGCGTGAATAAATGAAATTTTTGCCTACTGACGGTTGCTGCCAATATTCGTTATTCCAGTTAGAAATCAATGCCATTGGATCAATCGGGGTATTTTGATTGCAAACAATATCCAGGCTAGCAGTGTAATTACCAACGACAGGAATTGATCCTGTATCGCTGATATTTTTTCTCGATAAAATACCGCGCCATTGTGCGATTGCGTTATTCGCATAAGTAGTGGCTAAACTACGATCTAGCCCAATTGCCTGAACCAGGCTCTTTGCCAATAAGCTGGCATCTAAAAAAGTGGTGTTCCAATAGGTGTCGGCATAAACACCGCTAAATACGTTGCCAATATCCTGAATAGTTAGCTTGGGATTCATGGCTTGATAGATGCTATACATTGCATCGGTATCATAAACGCCTTGATTTTGATACGCTATCGCGGCATTCCACATGTCTTTGAGAGTTCCAATATCAAGGGCTTTTGCAACATCTGCGGGTCTTTTCAGTGTGTACATAGCTACTTCCTCTACAGTCTACATTTGGGCCTACTCTGTTTTAAGCGGTTCCCTCAGCCAATTCGTGTATGCGCTCCTGCGCACTTGCAATTTAGGAGAGTGTTTACCACTCAAGGTTTTTCGGCATTCACCTTAAGCTCAGTCTAAAAAATATGGCACCATTAAGATTGGTGCCAACAACATTATTTATTGCTTTTCAGTATGTGCAAACTAGGCTGTAGAGCCCGTAATTCCTCGCTGCAACACAAACTGAAAAACAGTGAATGGATCTGGTGAGCTGCATGTTAGGTGCCCGTTTTCTGAAATACAAGGAAAAGAGCGTGCTTATTTTTTTTGTATTAACGGAGGTCAATATCGCATTTTTATCATCATGTTCTGCCATCAATTTATGTTATTAAATAATTCAAATCACCAAAGAACGTGATACCATTTTTAGTTAATACGAAACAACTCAAGCAGTTATTAAATCTAAATAAAGTTCACAATTAATTTGACAATCAACCCAACAACTAGCGCATCGAAATGATTTCAGAATTCCAACAACTGGCTAAAAAAGTCGATCAATTGGCGACATTAACTCAGACCATGCGTGGCGAAAATACCGACTTGCGGCATAAAATTGCTGAATTGACAGCAACCAATGCAGCTTTGTCGAGCCGTATTCAAGAAGCCCACGAGCGTGTAACTGCTTTATTGGAAAAATTACCATCAGCCGAGCAGGAGTCAGAATGAGTCAGATCGACGTCACCATCATGGGACAATCCTATAAGCTCTCTTGTAATGAAGGCGGGCAAGCCGCGTTAATGCAAGCGGCGGTTTATTTGGATGAAAAAATGTGCGCTCTTCGCGATGCCGCAAAGCTAAAAGGTACCGACCGGATAGCGGTGATGGCGGCACTCACTATTTCAGCCGAATTATTAGCGACCAAGGGACCTGTGGGGCCTTTTTCTGAACTCACTATGGCAGAAGTTAAAAAACAAATTCTTGATATGAATGATGTTTTGGATGAAGCGCTTACCCCACAAGAAAATTTATTCTAAAAGGGGACTTACGTAAAACCACCCCTGCGGCGTTGCCCTTGCAGGGCGCACACTAGCAAACTAGTGCCGCTACGGAGGCAAACAACGGTGTTGTTTGAATTCCCTGCTACGCCCCCCTTGCCGTACTATTCGTACTGTCAGCGTAGGCGCATCTTGCTGGAACAATTTTACGTAAATCCTATTAAAAGCAAATTGTTTGTTTCTATTAAACGCTGACGAATAATTAAAAAATTTTGTTTTAATACGTGCCTGATTCAGGTAATATTTGTTTCCCTGCCGTGTTTGCTATTGCCATATATTCCTTGAACCATTTATATGCATAGGTTACGGAAATTGTTTGATTGGTGTGAGCGTCGCTTTGTCCGATGAACCCGAAATTAAACTGACTGTGGCCAACTTGAACCGCTTTTGGTTCAGGATGCTGGCAAAGCGACTCTGGTGGGGACTTATTTCAAGCGGCTGCACATAAGTGCAGCCGCTTTTCCATTTGATGGGAGCAAACTCTATGCGTTATTGGTTAATGAAATCCGAGCCGGATGATGTGAGTATTGATGACGCATTGGCGCAGCAAGTAGTGGCGTGGGTAGGCGTGCGTAATTACCAGGCACGCAATTTTATGCGCGACCTGATGCAAGTGGGTGATGGTGTCTTGTTTTATCATTCCAGTTGCGCAGAACCCGGCATAGCGGGTTTGGCAGAAGTTGCCAGCACTAGTTATCCAGACCCATCGCAATTCGATCCTAAAAGCCCTTATTTTGATCCCAAAGCAAAGCCGGAACAGCCACGCTGGATGCTGGTTGATGTGCGGGCCAAACGCAAAACCCCCTTAATTAATTTAGCGCAATTACGCAGCGAGCCGGAGCTGGCTGAGATGGTGGTCTTGAAACGCGGCAACCGACTTTCCATTACGCCGGTTAGTGCGGCAGAATGGCGAATGATACTTAAGCTGGCGGATGTTAAATAAATTAACTAGTGAGTAAGCTAAAGCTCTCTTTATATTGATCGCGCAATACATTTTTTTGTACTTTTCCCATATTATTGCGCGGTAATTCCTTCACCATAAAGATCTTTTTAGGTACTTTGAAATTGGCGATCTGGTTTTTGAGCGTAGCAATGATTTGTGCGCTATCAAGAGTCATATTGCACACCAATACCGCGCAAACTGCTTCACCAAAATCGGCATGCGGTAGGCCAATTACGGCAGATTCTACTACGCCGGGCAAGGCGTCCAGTACCAGTTCAATTTCTTTCGGGTAGATGTTGTAGCCGCCAGAAATAATTAAATCTTTACTGCGCCCGATTATGCTCAGGTACGCATTTTTATCCAGCTTACCTAAATCACCGGTTTTAAAAAATCCATCTTTGGTAAATTCTTGCGTCGTTTTTTCAGGCCTATTCCAGTAGCCTTTAAAAACATTAGGGCCTTTGACTTGAATGTCACCAACTTCATCCTCGGCACAAGTTTGCCCCTCATTATTTACGATGCGGATCCGCACGTCAGGTAAAGCCTGCCCAACTGTATTGCTCAAGCGTTCGCCGTCATAAGGGTTTGAGCTAATGATGTTGGTTTCGCTCATGCCATAACGTTCTAAAATCGTCTTGGCGGTGCGCTGCTGGAATGCATTGAATGTCTCGGCAAGTAACGGTGCTGAACCAGAGATAAACACCCGTACGGTGCTGCACAATTGTTCGGTTAAACCCGCTTGCTCCAAGAGGCGCACATAGTAGGTCGGCACACCCATAAACACGGTGCTCTCAGGAAGAAATTTAAGCACTTGCGCCGCATCAAATTTGGGCAGGAAAATCATCGTGCTGCCTGAGATTAAGGCTACATTGGAAGAAATAAACAGGCCATGAACATGGAATAAAGGCAGGCTATGCAGCAGAACATCACTGGCTTGCCAGTGCCAGGTTTTTTGCAAGGTAAGAGCATTTGCCGATAAATTTTGATGACTGAGCATGGCGCCTTTACTCAATCCAGTAGTGCCGGAAGTGTAAATAATCGACGCTATCTGATCGGGTTCACACTGCACAGTTTGGAATTGACTGGAAAGCGGAGCGGCGCGTTGCAACAAACTACCCTGATTCGGTAATTTGTCGTCTAACGTAAATACATGGCTGCAACCTAATTGAAACGCCAGTTGTGCCAACCAGCCGAAATTCTTAGGGCTACATACGACGACGGCAGGTTGCGCATCTTGAATAAAATAGCGCATTTCTGCTGTTTGATAGGCGGTATTCAATGGAATAAAAATGAAACCGGCACGCAATGTAGCCAAGTATAAAATTAAGGCTTCAGGTGATTTTTCTACCTGCACCGCAATTCTTGATCCTTTGGGGAGCTCCAGGCTGGTCAGTAAGTTGGCAATTTTGGCGCTGGCTTTTTGAAGATCATCCCAGCTGTACTCATTGATAAACCCCGTACCTTGTGGCATTTTTAGGCAAGGTGCGCTTAAATCTGTGGGGAAATTTGCTTCAATAAGCGAAAATAAATTAGCGTTTTTAGACATGGTTTATCAATGAAATTCGGTGTTTTTTATGCTGTGACAGGTTTTTTTTCAAAATGATAGGAAAAATAAAGTGCGCCGATACCAAAAATAATCATCGGTACGGAAAGTACTTGCCCTGCTGAAATCTGAACGCCGACGACATCAACAGTCCAATCTGGTACGCGGAAATATTCGGTGAAGAAACGCGCACAGCCGTATAGCAGCACATACATTGCACCAACCGCTAAGCGTGGACGCTGTTTGCGGGCATAAATCCAAAGCAGAATAAATGCCAATACGCCGTCGACCAAGGCTTGATATATCGGTGAAGGGTGGCGCGGCAGTTGATCGACATTAGGCCAAATCATTGCCCACGGTAAGCTTGGATCGGCTACCCGGCCCCATAATTCAGCATTAATAAAATTACCGATTCGGCCGCAAGCGTAGCCGAGCGGCACTAAAGGAGCGATTAAATCATAGACATCCAATACGTTGCGGCCGGATTTTTTTGACCAGATGGCCAGTGCTAAAAGTACGCCTAAAAAGCCACCATGAAAGGACATTCCGCCCTTCCATACTGCAAATATTTCCAGCAGATGCTCGGAATAATATTCAGGGTGATAAAACAGTACTTCGCCTAAACGTCCACCGACCACAACACCGAGCACGCCATAAAACAGCATGTCTTCCAGATGTTCATAACGCCATCCTGCTGCGGCAATATGTGCTTGTTTCAAACGGATTCTGCCCACCGCCAGAAACAAAATAAACGCCAGCATATACATTAGCCCATACCAATGGATGGCGAGTGGGCCTATTTGGAGTGCAATTGGATCGGGCATGGGGTGAATCAGCATTATTTATTCTTTCGTGTTAGCTCTATAAACGCATGTAAAACTGGCGAATGGTTATCGCGACGCCACGCCAGGCCAGTTTCAATTAATGGGGTAATTTGTTCCAGCTCGCGGTAGACCACGCCTGGACGTTTTAAGTTAGAAACGGATTGTGGCACAAGTGCGATTCCCATGCCAGCAGAAACCAGTCCGATAATGGTCTGCATCTGGATTGCTTCCTGACCAATTTCAGGAGTTATTCCGACGCTTTGAAAGCATCCTAAAATGCTGTCGTAAAAGGCTGGGGCGATAGCGCGTGGGAAAATAATTAGCGGTTGCCCCTGACATTCTAGAAGTGAAACTTGCAGCTTATTACTCAGCCAAGTTGAATCACTGGGTGCAGCGAGAATTAATGGTTCGGACAAAATGGCCTGGTAGTTCAGCATGTCAGCCAGTTTTTCTGGGATCGGTGGAATCATCAGTCCCAGATCAATTTGCCCTAGCCGTAGTGCTTCCAGTTGTACATCACTGGTCGCTTCGCGTAAGCTAATTTGTACTTGTGGATAACGGCTTCTAAAATCACGTAGCAACGGCGGTAATAAGTTGTAATCGGCAGTAGATACAAAAGCGAGCGAGATGTGCCCAACTTCACCAAGGGCAGCGCAACGTACTAATTCCGGCAAAGCCAGGCTGTCTTTAATCAGCCGGCGGGCTTCAGGTAGTAAGGCATGTCCGGCGGCGCTCAAGGTAATGCCGCGTTTTTGCCGGATGAACAGATCGGCACCAAGCATCGCTTCCAAGCCTTGTATGGCTTGTGAAAGAGGTGGTTGCGTCATATGTAAGCGCTGCGCTGCACGGCCTACATGTAACTCTTCTGCAACGGCGATAAAGTAACGTAATTGGCGTAACTCAAGATTCATCGGTAATTTTCATCTGCGATTCATATGTTAAACATATCGATAGTACGTTAATCATATATTGGACAGGGGTTTTTCGGCAAGGCATTCTATGGTTTTTTATGTTGTCCCTAACGGAGCAAGTCATGAGCACAGATTCTAATTTCAATCGGCGATCCAAAAATATCACTCAAGGTGTTTCGCGCAGCCCTAACCGCTCTATGTATTACGCCATGGGCTATGAAAAGTCGGATTTTGATAAGCCGATGGTAGGGGTGGCAAACGGTCATTCGACTATTACGCCGTGTAATTCAGGGCTGCAAAAATTGGCGGATATAGCCATTAAAACCTTGAAGGAAGTCGGCGCAAATCCTCAAGTGTTTGGTACCCCAACTATCTCAGACGGGATGTCGATGGGGACCGAAGGGATGAAGTATTCGCTGATCTCACGCGAGGTGATTGCCGACTGTATTGAAACTGCGGTGAATGGGCAGTGGATGGATGGTTGTGTTGTGATTGGCGGTTGCGACAAAAATATGCCGGGTGGGATGATTGCGCTAGCACGCACTAATGTACCGTCGATTTACGTTTATGGCGGTACCATCAAGCCCGGTAACTGGAAAGGGCGTGACTTAACTATTGTTTCGGCTTTTGAAGCTGTCGGTGAATTTACCGCTGGGCGAATGTCGCAAGAAGATTTTGATGGAATCGAAAAAAACGCCTGCCCATCTTCTGGCTCCTGCGGCGGTATGTACACGGCAAATACCATGTCTTCTTCTTTTGAGGCGTTGGGAATGTCTCTGTTATATTCTTCCACGATGGCGAATCCGGATGATGAAAAAACCGGTTCGGCAGCACAGTCGGCGCGGGTGTTAATGGAAGCAGTTAAGCGCGATTTAAAACCGCGCGACATCATTACTAAAAAATCGATAGAAAATGCCGTGGCGGTGATTATGGCTATCGGCGGCTCTACTAACGCGGTATTGCATTATCTGGCGATTGCACACGCTGCTGAAATTGAATGGACTTTGGATGACTTTGAACGAGTGCGCTTACAAGTGCCGGTTATCTGTGACTTAAAGCCGTCAGGGCAGTATGTGGCGACCGATTTGCATAAAGCCGGAGGTATCCCTCAAGTGATGAAATTATTGCTGAATGCGGGCTTAATACATGGCGACTGCATGACCATTACTGGCCGTACGTTGGCGGAAGAGTTGGCTGGTGTACCGGATCAGCCCAGTGCCGAACATCCGGTGATCAGAACCATCCAGAATGCGCTTTATGCAAAAGGGCATCTGGCAATTTTAAAAGGAAATTTATCGCCGGAAGGTTGTGTGGCAAAAATTTCCGGCTTGAAAAACCCGGTTATTACCGGCCCGGCACGTGTATTTGAAGATGAAAGCAGCGCGATGGAAGCCATATTGGGTGACAAAATTGTGCCTGGTGATGTCATTGTATTGCGTTACTTAGGGCCGAAAGGTGGGCCGGGAATGCCGGAAATGTTGGCACCTACTTCCGCGATTATCGGCAAAGGTTTAGGTGAGTCGGTTGGGCTGGTGACGGATGGGCGGTTTTCTGGCGGTACCTGGGGAATGGTGGTGGGACATGTTTCGCCAGAGGCTTTTGTCGGCGGCACAATTGCTTTGGTAAATGAAGGCGATTCCATCACCATTGACGCTTTAGATCAGTTAATTCAGCTAAACGTGCCAGAGGCTGAAATAGCCAAGCGCAGAGCAGCGTGGACGGCACCAGCACCACGCTATACACGCGGTGTATTGGCTAAATATGCCGCGCTGACTAGTAGTGCTAGTAAAGGGGCTGTAACCGGCTAAAGTTAAGGCTAAGGTAGTAATTGGAAGTGGTAAAAAGCAAGGGAAGCCTTGCTTTTTATATTTGGCGTTATTTTTTATCAAACATTTTTTTTGCACGGGTTTTATGAATTTCATCAAACTTTTTGTGTGCTTTTTTCTTATCTAAACCCAATACGCGTTCAATAAATTCGAACCAAATAAAGGTAAAGAAAAATAAACCAGTTATCCACCACCACGAAATATTTGCCATAAAACTTACTTCAAAATATTTTAACCCAGCAAGTGTTACAGTAAGCAAAATCAAAATCATAGTTATCTTTCCTTGGGGTAATTATTGTATTGCGTAATAATTACATAAATTTATAAATATGTATTAAGATTATTTTCAATGATGAGAATGAGTTTAGTTGAAAAGTCATAAATTACATGGATTATTTATCGGAGAGTTATATGAAGCGCTTGTTATGTGTAATGCTAACTGTTTTTGCTTCCAGTGCGGCAATGGCAAATCTGGATTTAGCAAAATCAAAAAATTGTATGTCTTGTCACTCGGTTGAGGTTAAGTTGGTCGGACCTTCCTATAAAGACGTTGCAAAAAAATATAACGGACAAAAAGACGCCGAAGATAAATTGGTTCAAAAGGTAATGAACGGTGGTAGCGGTACTTGGGGAGCGATGGTAATGCCACCGAATCCACAAGTAACTGAAGCGGAAGCGCATATTTTGGTTAAGTGGATACTTAAAGCCAAATAATTTAAGTTATAGTCGAAAAAAAAAGCACCTAGGTGCTTTTTTTATGTGTAACACGGGCAAATTATTTGACTACGCCCATCAGCTCACGCTTACCAGATTTGAACGTGTACATGGTTAATGTACCGTCTTTAATATCGCCTTTTTTATCAAAAACGATGTCGCCGGTTATACCTTTGTGATGAATATTTTGCAAAAATGGTAAATAAACTGCTGGGTCAGAAGATTTAGCTTGCTGCATTGCATCGGCTAATGTCATCACCGAATCATAAACATAAGGGGCGTAAATGATTACCTCTGCACCAAATCTCTTCTTGAAAGCGACACGGAAATCATCATTGGCTTTTTTCTGAGCATCGACAACACCGCCAGCTTCAGCGCAGATAACTTGATCATCAATGATGCCATCGCCGGCTAATTCAGGTAATTTTGTTGTGCAGATGCCGTCGCCACCCATAAATTTAGCCTTGATGCCTAACGCCTTCATTTGGCGCAACATCGGGCCTGCAACTGAATCCATGCCGCCAAAGAATACGACATCGGGTTTGGCTGCTTTAATTGACGTCAAAATCGCATTAAAATCGGTGGCTTTGTCGTTGGTGAATTGGCGTAGGGCGAGTTTAATTACCGGGTTTTTGCTTTTTGCACCCTTAACAAACTCATCTGCAACACCTTGGCCATAAGCAGTGCGGTCATCAATTACCGCGATTGTTTTAGCATTCAGTGTTTGCACCGCATAACGGCCTAAAGTGCCGCCTAACTGTCCGTCGTTAGCGACCACCCGGAAAGTGGATTTGTAGCCCATAGATGTGAAGGCGGTTGCTGTTGACGACGGTGAAATTTGCGGAATACCAGCGTCATGGTAAATTTTTGCAGCAGGAATTGACGTGCTCGAATTCAAGTGACCAACAACGCCGTTTACTTTGGCATCGACTAATTTTTGCGCTGCTGCTGTGCCTTGTTTTGGATCGCCACCGTCATCTTCGGTTAGTAGTTCAAATTTTACTTTTTTGCCGCCGATCATGGTACCTTTGGCGTTCAATTCTTCGATCGCCATTTTGGCGCCGTTTTCGTTATCTTTACCTAAGTGAGCGCTCGGACCGGAGATTGGACCTACATGGCCAATTTTCACGATCATGTCATCTGCTGCGAATGTTGAACCAGCAAAAGCAAATGCAATGGCGGCTACTAATGGAATCATTGTTGATTTAATTTGCATACTCTTCTCCGAAGATAAAAACTCAATAGCGAAAAAATTTCAGGATTCTGAATTGTAAGAAGGTATATCAAAATGATATTTCTGAAAAGAACTTAATATTAATTTTTTTAAATAAATTTAATTATTCACCATGTCTAAACAACACGTCCTTGATAAAGTAGACCGAAAAATCCTCAATTTGCTACAAAAAGATAATCAAATTGCTACCAGAGTGCTCGCCGAAAAAGTCCATATTTCACAACCAACCTGCCTTCGCCGGATCCGCGACATGCGTCAGGCAGGGGTGATTAGTGCCGACGTTTCTATGGTTGATCCTTTTGCGCTTGGTTATGGAATGCTGGCATTTTTGGAAGTGTCATTATCGAATCAAAGTGAAGAATCGATGACCGCTTTTGAGCAGCGTATGGCTAAAGAAGGCCAGGTAATGCAATGCTATTTTGTGTCTGGCGAATATGATTATTTTGTGGTGGTGCATGTGATTGATATGGATGCGTATTATCAGTTCGTGCGTAAAGTTATTTCTGGATCGGGGAATGTGAAACACTTTCATTCCCGTTTTCCGATGAAATGCGCAAAATTTTCAACCCGGATTGGGTTTGATGAAAAAGCGGCTGAAGTTGTGGTGCGTAAAGCTAAATAAGTGTGTGCAGATTAATTTGTAAATCCCGTAAACGTAAAATCTACATCAGGCAAACGTCCTGATACGATATCCGCAATCGCCTGGCCTGAACCACAACCCATCGTCCAACCCAAGGTGCCGTGGCCGGTATTTAAGAATAAATTACTGATCTTGGTTTTGCCTATGTAGGGTACGTTGGATGGGGTTAACGGGCGTAAGCCAGCCCAGTAAATGGGATTTTCATAATCGCAGGCATCGGGAAATAATTCGCGGGTGCGCCGTGTCAGTGCTGCGCAACGGGTGTCATTTAAATCCCGTGTGTAGCCGTTCAGCTCACAAGTGCCAGCTACTCGCAGACGGTCGCCCAAGCGCGATGTAACTAATTTAAAGCCGTCATCAATAAGCGAAATCGTTGGAGCTGCATCGGGGTTTTTGATGGCATAAGTTGCTGAATAACCTTTGCCCGGATAAAGCATCAAATTTATCCCTAACGGCTCTAAAATCGGCACTGAAAAACTACCCATTGCGACCACGAAGGCATCTGCATATAACACCGCATGATGCCCGTCGGGATGAATAATTTCGACGCCAATAACTTTACGGGCTTGGCCCGTACCTTCCGTAATTAAGCGGGTAATTTGCGTGTTGAATTGAAAATTAACGCCAGCTTCTGCTGCTTTTTGTGCCAAGCCGGTGGTGAATTTAAAGACGTCGCCTGATTCGTCGTTCGCAGTGAAATCACCACCGACTATTTTTTTGCTACTACTGGCGAGCGCCGGTTCCATGCGCAGCACTTCTGCTGCATTGATCGATTCACGCGGGCAGCCTAATTCACGCATCAGTTGCGCTGCAGGTAATGACGCATCAAATTCTTTTTGATCGGTATAAAAATGCAGAATACCTTTATTTAAGCAATCATAGTTAATGCCGGTATCGACACGCACGTCTTGCAAAGTTCGGCGGCTGTATTCGCAAAGAGCAACGATTGGACGGATGTTTTGTGCAGCGCGGCCTGGCGCGCATTCGCGCAAAAAACTCAGCGCCCATTTCCATTGCAACCAATCAGCACGAAAACGATACAGCAAAGGGGCGTCTTCTTGCCCCAGCGATTTTAAAATTTTAAGTAGGGCAGAAGGATTGGCCCAAGGTTCGGAATGTGAAACGGAAATTTGGCAGCCATTGGCAAAACTAGTTTCTTGCGCAGCGCCGGGTTGACGGTCGATAACGCAAACCTCATGTCCTGCTTTATGTAAAAACCACGCCGATGCTGTGCCGATAATGCCGGCACCTAATACGATGACCTTCATGAATTCCCCTAATTGATAGGCTAGATTGTAAAAGTAATCGCTTGTTTAGGTGTTCAAAAATGAATGAATTTCATTCTTTTCAACACATGAAATCTAAAAATATGAGTGCTAATCAAAAAATAATGCAATTAATTTTTAGAATTTGCAGATTGTATTTTGGAGATTTCCTGGCTTATCGTGCGATGAATAACTTCTTCTAGTGATTTGCTTAAACCTTGTCGTATCTCTTGTGCTAAACCATCTACCGCGGTTTGTAATACATCAGCCAAACCATCCCGAACCCGATGTTCCAAAACAAAGTCGACGCGGGTGAGTAGTTGGCGCAGCACATTCTCACGCAAGGTTTTTTCTAATTGTTCCCAATCCTGTTCCGGGCTTTGATTGTGTTGAACCTGCACTGATAGCTCGGCTTTAACTGTTTGTACAAGGTTGGTCTGTTCCTGAGTAAACGGTTCTTGTACGTCATTCAGTGAAATGACCTCGGTGAGAATTGGGATGCTACTGTTGTCAAGGTGAGGGGCGGAATTCATTTGGTGTTCATTTGGCATGGATGTGATTAAGTTGGTAGCCTTGCTGCTGATAAAAACGGTAGCGCTCGCGGCCAGCCTGAGTTGCCTGCGCTGCTTGTGGAACGATTTCAATCAAGCGCTCAAAGCGCGCAAAATCTGTCGGTACCTGGTCGCTTAAATTCAGCAAGATTTGCATGTGTGTGGATTCAGGGATGTCACTTTCGGCATCTAAACTAAGCAGCACGGGTGTGTGCTGCGTAAGTGGATGAGGGCCTTCGTGAATGGCGACATGTGGTAAAAAATCGGTGGCTGAAAATTCCCAAAGTAATTGATTAAATTGAGCCAGTTGTTCTTTATTCTGATGCCGCACCACGAGATGGCATTTTGCTGCCAATGCCTTGCGAACTAAGCGGCAAGCGTAATCAAGCTGATTGCTGACATTGCTATGAAAATCGATGCGTGTCATGGATAAAATTTACACTCTAAAATTGAAAGCCGTTAGGGTCACGCGCTGGCGGTTCGGGTTGACCAGGTTTGACGCTGGTATCGGTTTGTTTAGGCGTAACTGCAACCGATGTGAGTGGCTGTGGTGTTGGGAATTGGTATTCTGGCGGAAGTTTGTTTGAGTCCGGGTAGCCCGCTTGCGTTAAGTTGGTGTGCCAGACGGCGATGTTGAATCCTTTGAGTTTGCTTCTGCCTATGGTCAACAACGGTAATTGAAAATCACCACTTAGCTGTTTTAATTTGGCGAGATCTTCATTTGAACTGACGGTTTTTTCAGAAAATGGAATGCCGCTTTGTTTTAAATAGCTTCTACTGTCATCGCAGGGGATGCATTTATCTGCGCTGTACAATGTGACAGGCATATTTTTGGCTGCTTGCGCCAGTTCAAATGGTAACGCTACGCCGGAGTCGGAGTCTGAGAATGATTTGGTTTCGACTTTGGTGACGGATTTGGGTGGTGGGGTATCGCTGTAGTTGACTTTGCCGTCGGGGCCTACCCATTTGTATAGTTGTGCTTGGGCTGTGAGGCTGAGGGTTAGCAACAGTAGGGATAACAATAATTTGGATGTCATTGTAGTTTTCGCTTTCATATTTACTGATGTTAGATCGTTTTAAATTAATCAGCCGATACGACAAATTTAAGGCTGCGGGTCGGGGGTAGCCCGACAGCTACTTACCTTTTTTGCTTCGCCAAAAAAGTGTAAGCCAAAAAAGGCGACCCACTGCCGCTGAATTCCCGGTTAATTGGCTGAAAAATGGGAAAAGTTCGAAACTCGCTGCGCTCAAACAGCGAACCTTTCTGATCCATTTTTCAGCCAATTAACCGGCAGCGTCAGAATGGGAGGTAAATCAAAAACAACTACAACTGCAACACATACAAATTGCGATCAGTACCGTGCCTGCAAATAGCTCAGATCGGGCAACTACGACTTCATCCCACTATGCCGTAGCAATGCATCAATTTCAGGTGCTCGGCCGCGGAAGGCTATAAACGATTCCAAGGCTGTACGTGAACCGCCCACTGCCAGTATTTCTTTTTGAAATTTTATGCCTATCTCGGCATTGTTACCAGCTTCTTCGAAGGCAGCGTAGGCGTCTGCTGATAAAACTTCGGCCCATTTGTAGCTAAAATATCCGGCAGCATAGCCGCCTGCAAAAATATGGCTAAATGCGTGTTGAAAACGGTTAAATTCAGGTGTTTTCATGACGGAAATTTGCGCTCTGATCTGGTTTAATAACGCTTGTACCGACAGTTGATGTTGTTCTAAGTAGCCGTCGTGCAGGCGCATATCGAACAGGGATAATTCAACTTGGCGCAAGGTTTGTAGTCCAGATTGGAAATTTTTCGCTGCCAGCATTTTGTCATACAAAGCGCGTGGTAATGGTTGTCCGGTATCGGAATGGGCGCTCATTTGTTGTAAAACTTCCCATTCCCAGCAAAAATTTTCCATAAATTGCGAAGGAAGCTCGACTGCATCCCATTCCACGCCGGACAGACCGGATACGCCAAGTTCATCAACCTGGGTCAGCATGTGGTGCAGGCCGTGACCGAATTCATGGAATAAGGTGATGACTTCATCGTGGGTGAAATAAGCGGGCGCATTGGCGGCCGGCGCGGTGAAGTTGCAGGTTAGGTAGGCTACCGGGGTTTGAATTCCGTCTGCGGTGCTGCGCCGACCACGTGCGTCATCCATCCATGCGCCGCCTTGTTTGCCGTCGCGGGCATATAAATCCAAATAGAATTGGCCAATAAGTTGCCCGTTTTTTTCAATGCGGAAGAACTTGACATCGGGGTGCCAGGTGCTGGCCTGGTCGGGTTTGATATCAACACCATACAGCGTATTTGTAATGCTGAATAAGCCTTGAATTACTTGCGGTTCTGGGAAGTATTGTTTTACTTCTTGTTCGGAAAACGCATAGCGTTGTTCGCGTAATTTTTCTGAAGCGTAGGCAATGTCATGTGCCTGCAAGTCGTCTAAGCCTAAGGTTTCTTTGGCAAAGTGGCGTAACTCTTCTAAATCTTTTACCGCAAACGGTTGCGCACGGGCAGCTAAATCTAGCAAAAACTGGCTGACTTGTTCAGTGCTTTCCGCCATTTTTGCAACTAATGACACTTGTGCAAAATTGGCATAACCGAGCAGGTGCGCTTCTTCATTGCGCAGCGCTAAAATTTGCTGCATCAGCTCGGTATTATCCCATTCTGGGTTTTCGCCCAAGTCGGATGCTTTGGTGGTGTTGGCGCGGTAAATGGTGGCGCGCAAGGCGCGGTCATTCGCGTATTGCAAAACCGGGTAAAAAGACGGGAATTGCAATCCGAATAAATAGCCGGATTGTTCCGCCTGTTCGGCTTTGGTACGTGCCGCCAACAGCGCATCTTCAGGTAAACCGGCCAGTGCCTCGGCGTTATCTATGTGTAGCGAATAATGATTGGTCGCGTCTAAAATATTCTCGGAAAACTTGGTGGAAAGTGCGGCAACCTGTTCTTGGATTTCTGCATAGCGCAGTTTTTTGTCAGCAGCTAATTCAGCGCCGGAAAGTTTGAAATCACGAATCGCGTTTTGAATGATTTTTTTACGTGGCACAGAATATGCCGTAAATTCTGGGCCGTCGTGCAAGGCCTGATATTTTTTAAATAGCACCAAATTTTGTCCCAATGCAGTAAAAAATTCGGTGATGAGCGGTTGGTTTTCATTGTACGCGGCGCGTAGCTCCGGCGTATCGCACACGCCATGTAAATGGCTGATGATGCCCCAAGCGCGGCTCAATTTTTCGGTGGCGTTTTCTAACGGCTCAACTACGTTTTCCCACGTTGCACTTACCGGGTCATTTTCTATCTGGGTGACCACCGCTTTGCATTGCTCCAACAGCGCTGTGATGGCGGGTGCGACATCGTCGGCGGTAATTGCATCAAAACGCGGCAGGTCGGTAAAATCGACTAAAGGATTGGTGTTCGGATTGGTCATTATTACTTTCAAAGAGTTCGTTCAGCCGCTTCGATGGTATTCACTAATAACATCGTAATCGTCATCGGACCGACGCCGCCCGGCACCGGGGTAATATAACCCGCGACTTCTTTGGCTCCGGCAAAATCTACATCGCCACACAGTTTGCCGGCGTCATCGCGATTCATGCCTACGTCAATCACAACAGCGCCGGGTTTAACCATCTCAGCGGTAACTAGATTACGTTTGCCGGTTGCAACCACTAAAATATCGGCCATGCGGGTATGCAACCCAAGGTCGCGGGTTTTCGAGTTGCAGATGGTGACGGTAGCGCCGGCTTGCAAGAGCAACATGGCTTGCGGTTTGCCGACAATGTTTGATGCGCCGACAATGACTGCGTGCGCGCCGCGTACCGGGTAGCTAATCGCTTCCAGCATTTTCATGACGCCATACGGCGTACAAGGACGAAACAGCGGTTGGCCGGTCATTAAAAGACCAGCATTGTGGATGTGGAAACCATCCACGTCTTTTTCTAGCGCAATTGCTTCTAATACTTTGTGTGTATCGATATGAGCTGGTAAAGGCAATTGCACCAGGATGCCGTTAATTTTTGGGTCGGCATTGAGTGCGCTAATCCGTTCTAATAATGCCGCTTCACTGAGTTCAGCTGGATGTTTTTCTAGCACGGAATAAATGCCGCAATCTTCGCAGGCTTTAACTTTATTACGTACATAAACTTGTGAGGCCGGATTTTCGCCGACCAGAATTACTACTAAGCCGGGTTGTTTGCCTGCGCTAGTGAGCGCTGCGGCACGTTGTGTTACTTCGGCACGGATGTGTTTGGAAAGTTGAACGCCGTCGATTAATTGCGCAGTCATGATAGCCTTAAAAATAGTTTGTAATGGTTTGCAATAGTTCGCATATGCTGCATTTGATTGAAATGCAGTTTTTGTGCAAAAAATTGGGGAATGCCGAATTATAAGCTGATGTTGCTGCTACTCTATTGAAAGTCTTGATTTATGGGCGTGGAATGGTTTAAAAATGGAGCAATTAAGGCGAAATTACATACCCCCTTTATTTTTTTTAATATTTAACGTATCCAATGGGTTTTCACGCCATGTAAAGTAATTTGTAGGTAGTATATTAATTGATCCATGTGTTTGTTTATTAGTATGGCGATATTTCAAAGAATATGCCCCTGTATATAAATAGTGAAATATGAACTATTTGGACGGAAATTGAGTGCCCAAAATTTGGTTTATATCGCGCATTTATTTTTATTTTAAGTAATATTGTTGTAATACTTAAGATATTGCTGCATTGCAAAAATTATTTTTGCAATGTTTCGTATGGGTAAGCAGTAAATTTTAGCATTTAAATATTGCGACGCAATATAATTTCACATTGTGAAATCAATTATCGCTATTTGAAAAGTAAAAAAGTCCTGCTAAACTAGCGCTGCTAAAATTATTACATACCGATTTTGCCAATTTAATTGCTCATTGTGTGGCACAACAATGATGTATTTGACGAATAATCCAGCCTGCGAAGTAGATTCCAGACTGGGTGTTAAGGAGACCAAAGCATGTCAGCTCAGTTAGACCACGCACAGTTAGATCACGTACTGGCTCAAGCCGTAAATGATCCCGATAAAATGGAAACACAAGAGTGGTTAGATGCTCTGGAATCCGTGATTGAAAATGAAGGTCCCGAACGCGCTCATTATTTGATGGAACGCATGGTCGATTTAGCCCGCCGTCGCGGTGCGCATATCCCGTTCTCCAGCAACACCGCTTACGTTAATACTATTCCTGCCGACATGGGCGAACATTGCCCGGGGGATTTGATCATTGAAGAAAAACTGCGCTCGATGATGCGCTGGAACGCGATGGCAATGGTCGTTAAAGCGAATCGGGTTGACGGCGATTTAGGCGGTCATTTATCCAGCTTTGCCTCACTCGCCAACATGCTTGGCATCGGCTTTAACCATTTCTGGCACGCGCCAACCGAAGATCACGGTGGCGATTTACTCTATATTCAAGGTCACTCATCGCCCGGCATTTATGCCCGCGCTTATCTTGAAGGCCGTCTGACTGAAGAACAATTATTGCATTACCGTCGTGAAGTTGATGGCAATGGTTTGTCGTCGTATCCCCATCCAAAATTAATGCCGGATTTCTGGCAATTCCCTACCGTTTCGATGGGCCTCGGCCCTTTGATGGCGATCTATCAAGCACGTTTTTTAAAGTATTTACACGCACGTAGTATTGCTGACACAGCTAACCGTAAAGTGTGGGCATTCTGCGGCGATGGCGAAATGGATGAGCCGGAATCGATGGGCGCGATCGGCATGGCTGGCCGTGAAAAATTAGATAATTTGGTAATGCTGGTCAACTGTAATCTGCAACGCTTGGATGGCCCGGTGCGCGGCAACGGTAAAATTATTCAAGAGCTGGAATCGGATTTCCGTGGTGCCGGTTGGAATGTCGTCAAAGTTATTTGGGGCGAAGGCTGGGATGAGTTGCTGGCAAAAGACAAAGAAGGTATTTTGCAGCGCGTGATGATGGAAACCGTGGATGGTGAATATCAGAACTACAAAGCCAAAGACGGCGCATTTGTACGTGCTAACTTCTTCGGTAAACATCCTAAGTTGCTGGAGATGGTCAGTAAGATGTCGGACGATGACATTTGGCGCCTGACGCGCGGCGGTCACGATCCACACAAAATCTACGCCGCATTTAAAGTCGCGCAAGAACACAAAGGCCAGCCGACTGTATTGCTGGTGAAAAGTATTAAAGGCTACGGTTTCGGTAAGTCCGGTGAGGCGCGCAATACCGCGCACAACACCAAAAAACTCGATGACGAAGCCATCAAGGCGATGCGTGACCGCTTCCAGTTACCTATCGCTGATTCAGAGTTGGCAGCTATCCCGTTCTATAAACCAGCTGACGACACGCCGGAAATGCAGTATCTGCAAGCGCGCCGTAAAGCCTTGGGCGGTTACTTGCCGCAACGTCGTCAAAAAGCCGATGAAGTGTTAATCGTACCTGAGCTTTCCGCTTTTAAAGCGGTGCTGGAACCAACTGCCGAAGGGCGTGAAATTTCTACCACTGCCGCCTATGTGCGGATTCTTACGGCCTTGTTGCGTGACGCTAGTTTAGGTCAGCGGATTGTGCCGATTATGGTCGATGAATCGCGCACGTTTGGTATGGAAGGTTTGTTCCGTCAAATTGGTATTTTTAGTCAAGTTGGTCAGTTGTATGAACCGGTTGATAAAGATCAGGTCATGTACTACCGCGAAGATAAAGCCGGTCAGATTTTGCAAGAAGGTATTAACGAAGCCGGTGGTATGAGTTCATGGATTGCTGCGGCAACTTCTTACTCGACCAATAACCGCGTCATGATTCCGTTTTATACCTATTACTCAATGTTCGGTTTGCAGCGCATCGGTGATTTGGCTTGGGCTGCGGGCGACATGCGCTCACGCGGTTTCTTAATCGGTGGCACAGCTGGTCGTACCACGTTGAACGGTGAAGGTTTGCAGCATGAAGATGGCCACAGCCACGTGCTGGCATCTACGATTCCTAACTGCGTACCGTACGATCCGACTTTTGCGCATGAAGTTGCGGTAATTATTCATGACGGCCTGCGCCGTATGATTACTAATCAAGAAGACGTGTTTTATTACATCACCCTGATGAATGAAAACTACAGTCATCCTGGTATTAAAGAAGGTCAGGAACAAGGCATTATCAAAGGTTTGTATTTGCTGAATAAAAACCCGACCCAGAGCAAACATCGTGTGCAGTTGATGGGTTCCGGCACAATCTTGCGTGAAGTGATTTTTGGCGCTGAATTGTTGCAGGCGGATTGGGGTATTTCAGCCGACGTTTGGTCTGCACCATCCTTCACCTTGTTGGCGCGTGATGGTCAAGATGTGGAACGTTGGAATATGTTGCATCCAAGCGATACTCCTAAAGTTGCGTATGTGACTGAATGCCTGCAAAACACCGAAGGCCCGATCGTGGTCGCAACCGATTATATGCGTACCTTTGCCGAACAGATTCGTGGCTTTATTCCAGCTGGACGTCGTTATAAAGTACTGGGAACCGATGGTTTCGGCCGCTCCGATAGTCGTGCAAAATTGCGTGAATTCTTTGAAGTGAATCGTTATTTTGTTGTGATTGCTGCGTTGAAATCGTTAGCGGACGAAGGCGTTATTTCTGCGTCGGTGGTTTCGCAAGCGATTAGCAAATACGGTATTAATGCTGAAAAACCAAATCCGGTGACTGTGTAAGATTCAACACATATCTAACCATCTACGACGACAAACACACGCTTTCCCTAACCGGAAAGCGGGCGGAGCTTAACTGAGCATAACAGAGCTAAATGGAGCTATAGCGATGAGTACAATTGAAATCAAAGTCCCGGATATTGGTGACTTTAAAGAGGTAGAAATCATTGAATTAATGGTTAAAGTGGGCGACACCATTAAAGTGGATCAATCCTTACTCACTGTTGAGTCGGATAAAGCCAGCATGGAAATTCCTTCCAGCCATGCGGGCGTGGTTAAAGAAATCAAAGTGAAAATGGGCGATAAAGTTGCTAAAGACTCGCTGGTGTTGATGCTGGAAGTTAGCGAAACTGCGGCCGTACCTGCAGCGACTCCTGTACCTACTTCTTCGCCAGCCGCAGTTGCGGCTCCCGCGCCAGTTGCAGCTCAAGCCCCGGCACCAGCACCAGCACCAACGCCAGCTCCCATCGCTGAAGCAGCGCCGCAGAGTTCTGGTAATAAAGCTCATGCGTCACCTTCCATCCGCAAATTTGCTCGTGAATTAGGTGTGGATTTAAGTCGTGTAGCTGGTACTGGCCCTAAGTCGCGCATTCTTACTTCAGACGTACAAAATTTTGTTAAAGGCGTGATGCAAGCACCGGTTGCTGCCAGCGCACCGGCTGCCGGTAGCGGCACTGGTATGAATTTGCTGCCGTGGCCTTCCTTGGATTTCAGTAAATTCGGTGCTACCGAAACAGTTGCGTTATCACGCATCAAAAAACTCAGCGGCCCTAACTTGCATCGCAATTGGGTCATGATTCCGCATGTTACGCAGTTTGATGAAGCGGACATTACCGACCTGGAAGAATTCCGTAAATCCAGCAATACCGCGATGGCGAAATCGGGCGTTAAATTAACGATGTTGGCGTTTGTGATTAAAGCCAGCGTCGCCGCCCTGAAAAAGTTCAGCGCGTTTAATTCTTCGTTGGATGCCAAAGGCGAAAATCTGATTTTGAAGCAGTATTACAACATCGGTTTTGCTGCAGATACGCCGAATGGTTTAATGGTTCCGGTCATTAAAAATGCCGATCAAAAAAGCCTGTCACAAATTGCTGTTGAAATGGGTGAATTGTCAGCACAAGCGCGCGACGGTAAGTTGAAGCCGGCCGATATGCAGGGTGCTACTTTTACGATTTCATCGTTGGGTGGCATCGGCGGCACGGCATTTACGCCAATTATTAATGCGCCAGAAGTCGCTATTTTGGGGTTGTCCAAGTCGAGTATCAAACCAGTTTGGGACGGCGCCAAATTTGAACCGCGCTTAATGTTGCCACTCTCCTTGTCTTACGATCATCGCGTCATTGATGGTGCCATGGCCGCCAGATTCACCGCGTACTTAGCCGAAGTCGTGGCTGATCTGCGCAAGACTTTACTTTAATTCTGGAGCCAGAGATGACAACTATTCAAGTAAAAGTACCTGATATTGGCGATTTTAAAGAAGTCGAAATTATTGAATTGCTGGTGAAGGTGGGCGACACCGTTAAAGTGGATCAGTCCTTAATCACCGTTGAGTCAGACAAAGCGAGTATGGAAATCCCTTCTAGCCATGCGGGTGTGGTGAAGGCGTTGAATATTAAGATCGGTGACAAGATAGCGGAAGGTTCTTTGCTGCTGGAATTGGAAGTGAGTGGTACTGCAGATGCCGGTGTTGCAGCCTCAACTCCAGCTCCAGCTCCAGTTGCACCGGTTGCTGCAACCGCATCAGTTGCTACACCTGCAGCCGCAGCAATTGCAACAGCTCCCGCCATCGCAAGTACTTACAGCGGCACAGTTGATATTGAATGCGACATGATGGTGTTAGGCGCAGGTCCTGGCGGTTATTCGGCTGCTTTCCGTTCGGCAGATTTAGGTATGAACACGGTGTTGGTCGAGCGTTATTCCACCTTGGGCGGCGTGTGTTTAAACGTCGGTTGCATTCCATCCAAAGCCTTGTTGCATATTGCTGCGGTAATTGATGAAATAGCGGCTATTTCCAAACACGGTATTACGTTTGGGAAGCCGGAAATCGACGTCGATCAGCTGCGCGACTACAAAGAAAAAGTCATCAATAAAATGACCGGCGGTTTAGCTGGCATGGCTAAAATGCGTAAGGTCAACGTGGTGCAAGGCGTCGGCCAATTCGTTAGCCCGTACCATATCCAAATCACTGCTGCCGACGGCACTCAAAAAACGATTCAGTTTAAACAGGCGATTATTGCTGCCGGCTCGTCGGTAGTGAATTTGCCGTTTGTTAAACCAGACCCACGCATAGTTGATTCAACCGGTGCATTAGAACTGCGTAGCGTACCAAAACGCATGTTGGTGATCGGCGGCGGTATTATTGGTTTGGAAATGGCGACCGTTTATTCCACTTTAGGCGCACGGATTGACGTGGTGGAAATGATGGACGGATTGATGCAGGGCGCAGACCGTGACATGGTTAAGGTCTGGCAAAAGTTTAATGAAAAACGCTTTGATAAGGTCATGCTGAAAACTAAAACCGTCGCAGTAGAAGCTCTGCCGGAAGGTATTAAAGTCAGTTTTGAAGCGGCCGAAGCTGGTGTTACGGCACCAGAACCGCAACTGTATGACATGGTGTTAGTCGCGGTTGGGCGCAGCCCGAACGGTAAAAAAATCGCAGCTGATAAGGCTGGCGTTACTGTCACCGAGCGCGGCTTCATTAATGTAGACGGACAAATGCGTACCAACGTGCCGCACATTTTTGCGATTGGTGATTTGGTCGGGCAGCCGATGCTGGCTCATAAAGCCGTGCATGAAGCGCACGTGGCTGCCGAAGCCGCAGCCGGACACAAAGCGTATTTTGATGCCAAAGTAATTCCATCGGTGGCATATACCGACCCCGAAGTGGCGTGGGTGGGAATTACCGAAGACGAAGCTAAGGCCAAAGGCATCAAGCTGGAAAAAGGCTTGTTTCCGTGGGCGGCTTCGGGCCGGGCTGTGGCTAACGGACGTGATGAAGGTTTCACTAAATTACTGTTTGATGCGGAAACTCATCGCATCGTTGGCGGCGGTATAGTCGGCACGCACGCGGGCGACATGATCGGTGAAATTGCGCTGGCGATTGAAATGGGCGCAGATGCAGTCGACATTGGAAAAACTATTCACCCGCATCCAACTTTGGGTGAATCTATTGGTATGGCAGCGGAAGTATTTGAAGGTGTTTGTACTGATTTACCGCCTATGCGTAAAAAGTAATTTAAACATTTGCGTCGCTAAAAGCCCGATGCGTAAAATTATGTATCGGGCTTTTTTAATGGTAAATTAAAATTGCGCTTGCCTGGCAAAGCAATAAACTATCACTGCTCGTGATGCCCTGCTGCTTTATTCGTACACTCAATATCTGCACATGATTTGGCGCAGTCGACGTGCGAATGCAAAAACTTTGATGTAATTCTTAAATTGTTTTGATTTAATCAATCCACACTTGAAGTTTGCCAGCATCCTATAATCCCGCGTAAAATGCGGGCTTCGCGGGTGTAGCTCAAAGCAGAAGCTCTCCAAGTCTCCGATGAATTCGTGGAGCAAATCAATCGGGAAATGATGATTTTATTAAGGTCGCTATGATGGGCCGATAAATCGTTACCCCAATCTGTGAAACCACAAAATATTAACCCCCTTTTTTTAGAATAATTATGATGAAAAGACTATTGCTATCAATGACATTGATTGCCGCACCACTGCTGGCTCACGCTCAGGTGTCGATTAACATCGGTCAACCTGGTTTTTACGGCCAGATTGAAATTGGAAATGCGCCGCCACCTCAGGTCGTTTATTCTGCGCCTGTGATTGTTCAGGCTGCGCCAACTCAAGAAGCTTACCCGCCTATGTATTTGCGCGTTCCTGAGGAACACCACAGAGATTGGCGCAGATATTGTCATGAATACAATGCATGTAATCGTCAGGTTTATTTCGTTACCAATGACTGGTATAACAATTCCTACGCGCCACACTACGCACGTGAACACGGCCATGGTCATGATCATGAATATGAAGAACGTGAACGTGAACGCGACCGCGATCATGAACGTGACCATGGACATGATCGCGATCACGAGCATGAACGTGACCATGAACGTGATAACGAACGCAATTAAATAATCTGGCAGGAAACATATCTTGCTGGATTTGTTGATATGTAGAGTAAAGCCCCTGCTGTTGGCGGCGGGTTTTACCAAAGAAAACACAAAGCTAATCCCTTTGTTTGAGTTGTTATTTAAATACCTTTGTGAGGCATTTGTTTGTTAAATTCTTGTTTTTCTCATGGTTTAATACCAGCACAGCAAGAAAATAGCGGCCATCCCATTTCCGGGCACAGCGGCCATAGCTCAAGTTTGTCAAAATACGTGAAACCCGCGTAAAATTGCGGTTTCGCGGGTGTAGCTCAATGGTAGAGCAGAAGCTTCCCAATCCTCTCCACATCAAAAATCACCACTGTTCATGCGGTTCTCCGCCGGGGTGGTATGTTGTGGTTACACATTCTCCACGATAATCAACGAGTTATCTGCCAACACATTTCCCGCCCCACCTTGGTCATAAAAAGCTTTTGATGTAGGTGTGTTATTTAGAGTGGGAATTTAGTCAAGGTTCTATTGTTAAACTTGAGGAAGATCTTCAACAGCTAGAGTTATGCCATTTCTTACGAAATGTTTGAACTTTACTTTATGTGGATAGTTTTGAATGAAAAACTGTCTCCGTTCTTCTGACATTTTGTAACCAAAAATAATGGACTCAACCCATTCAGGTTGATAGATAGCGAAACTTGTATCTGCATTAACCTTAGTGTGTAATTTTTTCATTTCATTGCTTGGTTGAAGTCGATATTCTTCTTCATGGTCCCACTTCAACTCCTTCGTTCTCAATCCCTCCCAAACTGCTTTACCGATCTCTTGATCATTTTGATTTTTGAGATGGTCAATTAATTTAATTTTAGGCTGGCCGATCTTATACTGAACTTGGTCTCCTCTAATGACAGTGGTATTGAATTCAATGCAAAATCCTTTATGATCATCAGCGTAGTAAGACCACATTGCGATCGAGTCACCAATTGCGCATAAACAATAAAATTGATAGGAATCCAACAAATTTTCAACCATCTGTCGATAGGTATCTAAAATTTTCTGTCCTGCTAAAGTCACCTTTTTCTTGATAACGAATTGCGGAAATTGGGAGCGCTGCCCAAATACTGTAATTCTATTTTGCAAATCTAACAGTTCAAGTTCAGGAATTGTCGGCGTTACCAATTCCAATCTCGAATCAAGAAGATCGTTAAAGCCATTACGATTTGAGAAATAGATTTTACAATTTTTAAGCGCGTCCCAAGATCGATCATCATCTTTGCGGTACTTGTAAAGGAGCTTTGGCAACATATGGGAAATATTAATTTCGTTCGTCATGTCAGATGTGAGTGGTAGTACCGAAAAAGTTATTTTCAAACCAAATCATGTAAATGGTAATTAAGTCGGTAATTTGAGAAATTAAAGTTTTATGATCTGACGTTGGTGAGTTAGATTGAATTTAAGTGGGAGGTTTTCCCAAGTTTTAACCTTTGACTCTTTATTCTGGTTAGGTTGAGAATTAACTTTTTCAGCCCGCCATTTTCCAAATATAACAATGTCTTCGTTTCCCTTAATTTGGTCGATTAATCTGCTTTCTGAAGTAGAAATTGAAACCTGAGTTTTTTTTACAGTACCATTTTCATCTGGTTTTTCAAATGGAACATCTAAATCTATTTTCCAAAAAAAAGTTCCAAGTTTTGTTTTAGATTCAAGTTTTTTGATTTCTTTTACCTTACCTGAAACCGCAATTGGATATATGACTGTTGCTTTGCTCAGAATGCGGTAGAGGCGTTTATAGTGGTCGATTTCAAAATAAAAATCTTTCCAATGAACTGAAATTGTATCGAAGCGCAATGTTAGATGATTTTCAACTTCAGAATGCTCTTCGCAAAATGCCCTAAGTTTTAATACCGCAGCGGCTGTATTTAGATATGAGTTTAAATTTCCACTCGACACGTATGATGTTGTCGCTGAATTTTTCGTATCATTATCATGATCGTTTTCTTTTCTCGCAGCGTTTACTTGGTTAGAGGAATTGCCTTCAGAAGGTAATAAAAGCCGTAATTCATACTGCCCATCTTTAAGCTGTTTTATGAAGTTCTTGTCAGATTCCTTTGCAATAATTTTTACTTGCCCGAGAATATTAAATTTGCACAAATCCTCATGAGTAAATCCTTTTTTAAGTTTGAAATAATGCTCTACCTTCACGCTTCTTCCGAAGCGTTCAGGATTTGATCCAGCGTTGTACAAAACGGTTGCAGTACATTTTTCGCAGCGATAATCTTGTTTTGGTGCAAATTTGGCATCATCAAGAGTAATTGGAGCTCCTAACAAATTAAAGGAAAACTTCATTTTTGCAGCCATTTTTAATTCCCAAAAGGATTGAGGCGGTTTTTTAATTTTGTGATCAAAGAAGGATGTGTAATTAAAATTTTAGACGGATTTAATGTACTTTCTTTTGCTCGGTATGATTCTGCAAAATCAAAAAATATTCCAAAGTCAACCCGCTCATCACTCATGTCATCGTTCATAAAGTGTTTATTATCTTTGGCTTGCATTGCATAATATCCAAACATATACAGAGCAAAATCTTCAGATATAAATTTAGCTCGAACCAGTAAACTCATCTCCTCAAAAAAAGTAATGAATTTCCTTTTCTTACTCCCCATTTTAAATTCTTCAAGGGACGCTTGTTCCAATATAGTGCCATCGATTAAGTTCAATATTTCTTTTAGATCTTCATCGTCAAATAGCCTTCTGTGCAATTCAATCGAGAATTTGACCATATCGAGTTCTCTTTGTTTTTTCTGCGAATAGAAGTAACTCCAAATTGAGAAGCCAGCTACAACAGTGGCAATTCCATATCCAATGCTCTGTAACCATTCTGCTTGAGTCATACAACCGAAGAGGTTGCAATAAATTTCTGGCTTTGGACAAGGCATATAAATTCCGAATGAATTTTAATATTAGAGATTCATTAAACCATGAGCGCAACAAAAAAATATGATAATGAATTGTGATTACGTTTTTAATTTAACCAGTTGTCCTTCAATAAAACTCGTTGGATAGTCCCCGCATTGAAAACAACTTTTAAAGCGCAGCATGACAATCTTCGAAAAAAACTACCAGCTTCTGTTGAAAATAATTCCTACTTTGTTTGAGATAAACACAGCCGAAAAATTACATGCACCTGGTTTCATGCCATTGAATGTCGACATCCTCAGTAAGTAATCTAAAAAATTACTCATCGCTCTCAGTCATTATTACAAGCACCCATCCGGCGACATGATTGCCGATCCTGATATGGTGATTGCTGTTTATCCCGAAGCGGAAATGGTTGAGGTCATGACGTACCAAGATTGTTTTGGATTTCGGAAAGTGTATAGCGATGACATGTCTTTGGTCAGTCCTTCAACAAAAAAAGAACTAAATTCATTTTTAAGCCAGTGGTTAACTAATATTAAAAACCAAGGTCATCAAATCGGCAAAAACGAATCTGAAAATTAACAAGTTACGTTCAAGTGTTGAATTAGTTCAACACTTGAACACAGGGCCTTAAAGAATGAGACATTAGGCTAACTCCGAACCATTACCAAGGCTTTTTTCCAAACTTATCCGAATTTGTTAAGTTGGTAATATGTTCTAAATCCGTAGCAGTTGTAATTACGGGATTCAATAATCCAGAAGTTCTAACGAATGGATTCGCAGTGGTCAAAGGAGTCGATTCCCATGGAAAATTAATTTTGTTAGTCGTCGTACTAACAGTGGCCGGTAATCCTGTACTTATAAGACGTGAGGCCGTTATCACCGACTCAGAACGTCCTGCGATTTCAAATAAAGGTTTCGAAATATTGTGAGCGTTGTGTAGGCCGTGATCAAAATTAATTCCCGTTCTTATTGATTTTCCAACTTCGCTGATTTGGCCTGTGTAGAAATTATTTGAGATTGCAATACTTAGATTTTGTTCTCCCCGTAATTTTTTAATTTCCGCCTGCAAGTTTTCAACTTGCTTATTTGATTTTGCATTTTTTTCTTTGTGCTTCTGAAGTTCCTCTACCATTCGCTCAACTTTTTCAAGCGTTGAATTTTGTGCTTTGCTAGCTTCGTCAATTTCTTGTTTCTGTCTAGTAAATTCTGCTTCAAGTCCTTTAACAAACTCCCCCATTTCATCCGCACTTCCAGCCATTCTATTAAACATCGCTAAAAAATATTGAAGATATTTATTATCTGTGTGATTAGGATAGCGGATCTTATGGTCAATTTCACTCCATCCTTCTTCGAATATTGTTCGAACTTGAATCTCAGCAAAAAACAATTTCTTAAGAACAGTCTCTTTTATGACGTAATGGATAGACCTATATCCTACCGGGTGTATTTTTAGTTCAAAATTTGGAGTCTTGAAATTTTCCAAATAATTTTTATCGTCACCTTCTCGATAATAGGTAATCGCTGTTTCACTTAAACTGAAATGATTACGTATTGATTGGTCAACATTGAAAAAATCACTTTTAAATAAATGTATTACCCGGATGCCGATCAAATCCATAACTATTTCAGCATAATTAGCAACTGAAATTGCTGAATATTTTGGCTCGTTCTTTGCACATTTACGGATTATTTTTACTAGTAGATGTTCAGTATTTTTTACTCGCCATTTGACCGAATGTACGAGAGCAAATTTTTGGATCGCATTGGCCAAAATTTTCGCATGATCTTCTAAGGTGCTAATTTGTGTTTCATGATGCATTCCAATATTTAACAAGGTATCCCAATTAAGCTTTGATTCTAACCACTCCTCCCTCAAGATATTATTTCTTAATAAAAAATCTCCGAGCGTAATTTTTGAATTCACTTTGGTGTCTAACCTCAATTTTAATATTTTATAAATGCGAACCTAATCGCCACGGCTTTAATGGATCATTCTCAAATTGCAAATTTAGGATAATCCGTCGAACATCCGCAAAGTGCAGGAAAGAGCCAGTCACTCAAACACCCTGTTCGACTCTTAGCCTCATTTAGCCGCCATTTCTCAACCGATGAGATTAATTTAAAAAAATAAAAATAGCAACTTTATTGTCTGTGAAATTTATATTAACCACCACCCGCCAGTGCTAGACGTTTGAGTAAAAAATTGGTTGTTCACAGACAAAGCCACCAATATTTAAAATCAGGGGTGGTTTTTTAGATACAAATTCGGAAGTAGGGATGATTGGCTGAAAGCCAATGTAAAACGAGGGCGTAACGCAGGTGATAGAAAACTGATGATTATTGTGGCGATTCAATGGAACGTGATACGAATAAATAACACATATTATTTTCTGAATTTGTTTGTATATTTAGACATAAGGACTTTCAGTAGTGTCCCAACGTTTCTCATAGGAGAGACATCTGTTCTGGTTGATTTTCACCATCAGATAAATTTGATAGCGGCGTAAGTAGTTGATTTAAAGGTGTTGTTTCAAACATAGTCAAACTCAAG
>NZ_PUGF01000017.1 GCF_002976435.1 Solimicrobium silvestre
CTCTTCGGTCACATAATCATCCAGCACCTCCGGCAGCAGCGTGCTTTGGGTGCGGTGCTCTCCTTGGATAAATCGCTTCATCAACGCTCCTTAACGTGGATTCGACTTTTTATATAACGCTTGAGAGATATTTCTGTTTACCTCGTTGACAGATTTTTTGAATTATTTTTTATTGCTTTTTAGGGTGCGTTTTTACACAGCCTCTGCCGCAAGCGCGCACTCAGGCCAACAACCTCCGCCACAATGCCTTGTCTTTGATGAATCAAACACTCTGGCAGCTATTGTTTTTACGGTTACGGGGTCTGCGCTGACAACCTGACAATTGCGAACTATCACCATCGAATGTCCGGACCCCAGCTTCTTCAGATCTCAGCTTCCACCAGCCTCCAAAGTGCGTTGGATTCAACCGGCCAATACAAATATTCTGAACCATTGACCTAATTAATTTTCGACTAGACTCGGGCAAGGTCCTTTCCAGACAGCTTCATTCTCATTGGGTGCCCGTTGACCATCTCCGAAAAACTGATCCATTCCGGACTGTCCATTTCGTCGCGCAAAAAGAAACGATGGTCAGGAGTTGGTTCAAGTGGAATCACGCCGTCTAACCAAAGAATTCCGGCTCGCAATACGACATGCATGCTTCCTATCCAATCGCTGTCATTACGATAGTGTCCAACATAACTGTGCCATTCTGATGGCACCGAAAATTCGCGCGCTCCAGTGTAATCTGCGCTCACATACCAATCGTTACCCCAGCCAACTTCAGCGAACTTGCCCTCCTTTTTATCACCATCACGCTTAAAGTGAACTGCGAATTTCGCAAACTCCGGGTGTAATACGGTAAACGAATTTTCAGCACCAATAGTCGGTTCCAACGTCACCTGTGTTCCCCGATGTATCAGATACAATCTGTCGCCGACCGAAGTGATTTCCAGAATTCGACCATCGGCACCGGAAAAACGTCCCTCATAGTCCGACGCCTTGTCGACATAATCGGATGGCTTTTGCAGCGGTATTTTCGGTAAAGGTTTTCCCTCCCGAGAGGCTCGCATTAGTCTTAACGCATATTCAGCTACAGGTCTGGGTCTATATCCCTGCATTGAATTGACAGATACGAATACACCAAGACCTGCATCAAGATCAACTTCAAGCGCCGATGCAAAAGATACCATTCCTCCCGTATGACGAAGACGGGTGTGACCATCCAGCGTATCAACCGTTATTCCATAACCATACTTGGCGCCCTTACCGAATTCATCTGCTTCCGCGTGCGGTGTTGAAAACAGCTTAAATCCCGCTTCAGAAACCAGTCTGCCAGTGGGAACCTGTCCACGGTTAATTAACATCTGCAAATAGGCCCCCATGTCAACCGCGTTGGACGCAATGCAGCCACTGGCCGTTGTCACTGCAATTGGAGGCGCAGCAACGAGGCGTCCGGCGCGCGGATAAGGGCGATCATTTAATTCAACCATATAGCTATTAACGACTCTATTGGCCATATCAAGTGTAATGATTGGTTCAGTTGATTTCATTCCGACAGGATTTAAAATACGAACCCGGAATGATTCTGCGAGTGGGCGTTGATCCAACGTCTCAAGCAGAAGCCCAAGAGCGTCATATCCCATATTGCAGTAATGAAAAAAAGTCCCCGGGGCCGCCGTTGCATGATGACGGAATGATGGATCTGTTGGAAATAGCTCACCATCCGGCAATGCTGCTGAATGCGTCAATAAATCATGGGTGCTGATTGAACGTGTAGTGGAATCAAACCGAACCCAGGGAAGATATTCGGCAATTGGACGATCAAGGTCCAATTTTCCTTCGTCGTGCAATTGCATCAAACAAAGACCTAAAAATGATTTCGTAATTGAACCAATATGGAATAATTTATTAGGTTTTATTGCACTGCGTTTGACACTGTCTTCCACCCCAAAGGTACAAACGCGTTGTATGCCGCTGGCGTCTACAAGTGTCAACGTCAGACCTGGAGCATTCATGTCTTTTAAGTATTGTTGGATAAATTGATCGAGTAATGGAAAGATAGCCGCATAACTGCTTTTTGTAATCGCTTGTGCTTCATTAATTATGAAATTACTGGTCGTTGCAGCGGCCGCGGTTTGAATACTCAAACGTAAAAATTCCCGTCTTTTCATATACCCTTTAGTTTATGATTATAAATTTGGTTGCTGCGAAAGAACTCTGTACTCAAAAAAATCTACCCAAAGTGGCCAAATACTACTCCCGCCATTTTCCAGCACTGCACGGACCCCCTGAGTGCTGGAATCTATTCCGGCAATCGGACACCAATGACGGAACGGACTTTCTCGAATTTATTGGATCACGGTAACACATATTAGTTGGCGCAAATGAAAAGCGCCGTGATTTCGCTTGTGCGTAACAACACAGCTGTGCATTTTGTAATTGATACCAGAGGAAAACAGTTGGGGCTAAGATAACGGGGAAATAAATCAGCGGCATGACTTGCTTGAAAACCGCTTCTTCAAACCTGAGAATAGGAGGTGGGCTACGTAACAATCGCCGGGTAGCCAAACGCGGTTAGGGAACATGTTAAATAAGCTCATAGCCCAACTGGTATCGCCTGCAAACTGATGTTCTTCACCACCCAACTTGCTTCATTTACTTCCGCCTCCGATGGTTCATCGACAGAAGTGTGTGACGCAAGTACGAAGTCATTTCCATTGCTGAGTACCCAAATTTGACACCAGGAGTGCCGCAATAAACTTGCTAGAACCGTTCCGTATGTTCCCATTTTGCACTTGCCGGTCGAGCGACCTCGGATCTGGACGTGTGCATTCTTATTCACAATACCTTCTGCGTAGGACACTAGTTGCTCTGGGATTGGGTTTGGTATGGTGCCACCGTGATATTCCGCTTGGATAGAAATTTGTAGAGCACCAGTACTCTCAGGATCTTCTTTGATGAATGTAGAAGGACCATCCGCATTTTCGCTCGATAGATCGACCCAGCTTGGAGGCAACTCGACAACTAAACGTAACATTCCGTCCCTTTCGTTTATTAATCCCCTCCGGTAAAAGTGAACCACGATCACCTTATTAAATTTCTATTTACTGTGAGAGAGCGAATGTCGGCTTTATGGCCTTTTGACGAAAGACCGCTCGGTGCCGATTTTGTTGAAAAACTCTTTTTTCGACATAGTTAAAAAAATTTTAGGCGTCTAGAGCAACTCTAAAAAATTTCAAGTCACCCGGCACAACGACGGCACTAAAAATTGACTGTGAACTTCTATTAGTCTTCAGTTCGGTATTTGAATCAAGTTTTCATATAAAACTTAATTTAGCCCAAATTTTGATCAACCCGTTTTTTGAGTTTTTCAACAAAATCTGCCGATTCCGAGCATTTTCTAAAACATGCTGATCGGCTTTTGGCCTTCGCATTGCGGTCATGCGCAAGTGAAAGACAATAATTGAAAAATTAATAAATAGCAACTTTGTTGCCTGTAAATTTCGTTTAATGCTAATACCTTACCTTTGTATTTAAAGCGATGGGTGGCTTATTGAAGATACGAATAGGCGGCTTTTTCAAATGTTAATTGGTGGTTTTCTTAATGCGAATATGCAATGACTGTGTAGTTCTAGTAGATGGTCTTGCGGAAGGTATGTTTATTCAGTTAATGCGTCCATGCGCCATTGCAAGTTAATTTTCAACGCACTTTGTTTCCCAGCGCATTTGAACCAGCAACAACATCAAACAATTCTTCGTCAATCGAGTTCTGCCGTAGTCGGTAAAAAGTTCGGCTTAATACAGTCGATAATTCATTGATGTTTTTCTCTGCGCGTTGCATTGCGGCGAGGCGGCTGGCGTTTTCGCTGACCAATGATTCCGCGCAAGCTTTGAACAGTGAGATGAAGAGATATTCACGAAGCAGGGCGCGTAATAGTTCGTTGCCCGTTTCTGACTCTCGTCCTGTTTTCATTCCTATCGCTTCCGGCAGGTTCTTGGTGGGCCACGGAATTGCTGTTATGTTTCGCTGCCATTCGGCATCTAATGGCAACAGGCGCTGACAAACTGGCTGATATTGCGATCCGGATAGCGGCGCGTTGTGGAAGACATAGATTGTCTCCTGATCGTAGTCAAATTCACTGTGCGGTCGATGCGCTTCACAATCGATCTGAATACGGCCGACTAACTGGGTGATCGCAGTGGCCGAATTCGGTACTCCATACGGGCCAAACAGCGGCAGGTTTGCATCGCCAAGGATGGCATGTAACCGCTCGCCCACTACCCAAATTTTCTTTTCGCCGGGTAATTTGTCGAGTTTATCCATGACGAAGCGACCCATTACATCGTTGAATTGGCCCACTAATCCTTGATCGGAGCCAAACACAATTGCACCAATTACCTTATGTTCGTTCTGTTGAAAATGGGGCGTTACCACTGGCCCGGCCTGCCGAAAGCAAGCACTTAATCCCAGGGTAACCGTGCGTTCGTAATCACCCAGCGACTGCACCGCATTTTCGTATTGGCCGATGCTTGACGCTGCCATTGCCTTCATCGTGCGCACTACCGACTTGAGTTTGTCGGCACCGCTGATCTTTCCGCGCAAGCTGGCTAAGGTGTCGCTCATAGGCTTCTCATCGATTATTCATTTGTCACTCGTGGCGGTAAGCACAAACGGAGTTAGCGCTGTTTTCGCTATACGCTGAATGGTTGCGCGATCTTCGTCGCTTAATTTTTTTTGAGTGGTAAAACGCTGACATACGTCGTCTGGAATTTCTTGCGCAGCCAGAGATAAAGCCTGCTCCGCCTCCGGCATTCGTTCTAGTGGAACCGTATCGAACAATCCCGACGTGAGTGCAAACAGTATGCAAATTTGTTTTGGTACTGTCAGCGGTGAATATATCGGTTGTTTGAGGCAAGCGCGGATACGGTTACCGTGGTCGATAATGTTGCGCGAGCTGTCGTCCAGTCGCGTACCAAAGCGCGAGAAGGTCTCGAGTTCTTCAAACTGGGAATAGGCTAATTTTATTGTGCCCGCAACAGCACGGTAAGCACCAAGCTGTGCCTTGCCGCCGACTCGAGACACCGACTTTGCTACGTCGATGGCGGGTAACATGCCTAGCTCGAACAGGGTGGGCGACAGATAGAGTTGGCCGTCGGTAATAGAGATCAGATTGGTTGGAATGTAGGCGGCAATATCTTGTGCTTCGGTTTCGATAATGGGTAAGGAGGTGAGCGAACCGCCGCCTAATTCTGTGCGCAGATGGGTTGAGCGTTCCAGCAGGCGTGAATGAATGTAGAACACGTCGCCTGGGAAAGCTTCGCGTCCGGGCGGCCGACGCAGCAATAACGACAGCTCGCGGTAGGCGCGGGCGTGCTGGGTGAGGTCGTCATAGACGATCAACACATCCCGACCCGCCTCCATGAAATGCTCAGCAATGCTGGTGGCGGCATAGGGGGCGATGTAGGTCAGGCCCGGTGCGTCGTTACCTTCACTGACCATGACCACCGTGTATTCCATCGCACCATGGCTGCGCAGATCGGCGACTACTTTGGCCACCGAAGATGCACGCTGGCCGATGGCGCAATAGATGCAGAGCACATTTTGACCACGCTGATTGAGAATGGCATCGAGCGCAATTGCCGTTTTCCCGGTCTGCCTGTCGCCCAGTATCAATTCGCGTTGTCCCCGCCCGATTGGAACCAGCGCGTCGATCACCTTTATGCCGGTTTGCAAAGGAGTCGTTACAGGCGCACGATCCATAATTGCCTTGGCGTTGCGTTCAATCGGCAGACGCTGCGAGGTAGAAATCGGGCCCTGCTCATCCAAAGGGCGGCCAAGCGGATTGATCACTCGACCCAGCAGCTCTTCGCCGACCGCAACATCCATGACGCGCCCGGTTCGTTCTACTTCATCCCCGGTTTGTAATTGCGTGTAGTCGCCAAGCAGCACCACGCCGATTTCATTCGCGTCGATATTGAAGGCAATGCCGCGTAATCCGTTTGGGAAACGGATTAATTCCTCAAACCCGATAGTGGGTAAGCCTACGATGGTGGCAATGCCGGTAGAGACGGCGGTGACAATGCCAACTTCGCGTACTGCGAGCTGATGCGCGTATCCTTCCCGCACCTGACTCATATGGGCAAAGGTGTCGCCAACGGCGGCTAACAGAGTATCGGGTAGCTCGCTCATTTAGAAGCGCTATCTGTGGTGACTGTATCTGGCTCGTCTTTAAAAGGCTCTGTCGGATCAGCAGTCTCATTCGCCTGTATCTGTGCTTCCGTCATAGGAATAATCGTTGGTGCATCCTCTGTTTTTGCTTCTGTTTCTGCTCCTGTCTTGGCGTCTACGTTGGTTTCTGCCTTAACCGCTGGCGTCACTATGTCGTTTATCCGCTTATCAAGGGAAGTCAAATAATCATCAATGCTCCATGCCAGTTTTTGGCCGTTTATACTCAGTTCGACGCCGCACACCAGACGCGGCGCGATGTCGAATTTGACGGGAGCTTCCATTGCGAAAGTTTCCTTCAACGCTAACTGGATCGCTTTCTGCTGTCCTTCAGACAAGGCAAACGCGCTACGTACCAATGCCGGTTCTGTTGAATTTTTAAGGGCCTTGGTCAATTCGGTCTTGGCGTGCTCGTCCAGCGTGCGTAGCCGGTCTATGAATACTTTGATTATTTGCGTTTCGACGCTGGCCGAACCGAGATCAGATAAGACCCGGCGAGCAATAGAAAATACTTCTTCCTGCACACCGATCGTCACCTCACGTTTGAGTGCATCATGTTCACCTTGCAAGGTCGCCTCAAGCTTGGTACGTAAGACATCGACATCTTTTCTCGTTTGATCGAGCATTTTTTTTCGCTCCGTTTTTGCGTCATCTTGTGCTGCCTGTAATAAGGCACTGCGGCCTTGTTCAAAGGTGTCATTTTTTTTCTGAAACTCGTTGCGCTGTTGTGTTGCTGCAGTCTGTTTAGATTCGGCATCCTTCAATGCGGCGGTAATTTTTGCCTCGCGTGCATCGATGGCATTCAGAATAGGCTGATAGAGATAGCGCTTCATCAGCCATACCAGAATCAGGAAATTGATCGTTTGTGCAACAACCGTAAACCAGTCGATTAACATAACTTACTTCCCTGTCGTGAGGCTAATCACATGATTCCAGAACGGGTTCGCAAAGATCAGGATCATCGACACGACAAAACAATAGATAGCGGTCGATTCGATCATGGCGAGTCCCACGAACAAGGTGCGTGTGATTGTTGCTGCGGCATCGGGTTGTTGTGCCAGTGAAGTTAGTGCTGTTGCCACCGCACGCCCTTCGCCCAGTGCGGGCCCGATTACGCCGATGGCGATGGTAATGCCAGCGGTAAAAATAGAAACTATCGCGATAATCGTCATGTTATCCATGAGGTGCGTCCTTTGGGTTGGGAGTTTGCGGTTGCGGATTGGTTTTTAGATTAGCGACGGGCTCAGGTGCCCGTACCTGCATGGCTGCCGCAATGTAGACGGTTGCCAGAATGCTGAAAATATAGGCTTGCACCATGCCGGTTAGCAGGCCGAGTAAGGTCATCACTAAGGGAAACAAAAAAGGTGTAATGGTGAGCAGGATGGCGATGATCATCGTTCCGCTCATCATATTGCCGAACAGGCGTACTGCTAATGCCAGCGTACGCGACAATTCGCTGATGATGTTAAAGGGCAGCATCAGCAGGGTCGGCTCTAGATAGGACTTCAGGTAGCCGCTTAAACCCTGTTGTTCAATGCCAAACAACGGTACCGCGACGAATACGCAAAGCGCCAGCGCTGCCGTGGTTGACAGAGAACCCGTGGGTGGCACGTAGCCTGGAATGACGGTACATATACTTGCCGTCGCGACAAACAGGAATAGCGTCCCCAGGAAACCAAGATATTTTTCCGGGTTCGCCAAGCCGACCTCTTCGATCTGTTGTTTGATGCCGATAACGATGATTTCTAACGCACCTTGCCACCGGGAGATTTTTTCATCGGTTGCGAGCTTGCGGGTCACCAGCATGGCACCGACCGTCATCGCCAGCATCAAGAGCCAGGTTGTAATAATGGTTTCATTCAAATGGATGAAGCCGTATTGCCACAATATCAGTTGATCAGAGCTAAGATTCATTGTTCTTCCGATGCGTCTAGAGAGGGCGGCAAACGTAATTGACGTACATGAAAAAATCGTAGTACCGCAAACCGTGCAACGATGAATCCCAACAGGCAGACAATGGCGCGGTGCCAATCATCACCTGCTACCAAGTGCAGCCCAACCAGCATTCCCACTGTGCGTAATAGCAAACTGCCGAAAAACCAAAGTGCCGGGTTATCGGACACGACTCCTTTGAGAGTAGTCCACCACAAGCCGCCAAAAAACAGTGCGCCGATTACGATACCAACGGCAAACGCACCGGCGAGGTTAATGAAGTCATTCATCGCGGCTTTCCTTTTCGACCGGTTCACTCTGTTCTTTGTGTATTGCAGAGTCTTCCTTGGCTACCCAATGCCAGGCGTTGAAACAACCAAGGCATAACCCGGTAATTAACAATGTCAGCGTCCATGAATGTCCAGCCGGATAGTGCTTGTCGATCCATATTCCAATAGCAGCCCCCACCAACGTAGGAACCACCACCGACCAGCCGACCAAGCCCATCATTCCGAGACCAAACCAGACACCCTGTATAGTCCTTCTTTGCGCCCGGAGTTTGCGCATTTCTTGCTCGCCTACCTTGCGACTAAAGGTGGTCTCTACGATTGTCTCTGGCTGTTCTGGCTTATTGGACATGATGAAATGCCGCGAAACGTTGAATGAAATTGCTTTCCAGCTTAGACATGACACTACGCACACTCTGTTCTTGCGCGTCCAAAGTCAGGAAGTCTTTTTGGATTGTTTCATGCAGGTGGCCAAGATCAGTGCCGCCGATGGCGTTACGTACAGAAACCAGTACTTCAGCACCAATTTTGACCAACAAACCTTCATCTACCGCCAGATAAAATTCCTCACCATTTGCCATGGCATAGCTCAATATTCCCGGCGACAGCGCGGTCACACAATCGAGTCGATTCGGTAACAGGCCGAATGAACCGTGCGGAGTTTGCGCCACGATGCGTGCTACGTCTGGCTTGTCGGCAAATATCTGAAAGGGTAACAATACTTTAAGATGCATGAACCATCTCCGGTTCAGGTGTTAACTTCGCTATCGGTTTTACTTCTACCGTCGGTTTAGCAGCCATTTTTACTTCATCGATCGCGCCGATCATGTACAGCGCACTCTCTGGTACGTCCTTGAATTCATCATTCAGTATGCGTTCACAACCATCGAGCGCATCTTTTAAGCTCACTGTTTTACCTGATACGCCGCTAAATTGCTCGGTAGTGAAAAACGGCTGTGTCAGGAAGCGTTCCAGACGACGCGCACGGGCCACTACGTTGCGGTCGTCCTGTGATAACTGTTCCAGGCCGAGCATGGAGATAATGTCTTTGAGTTCTGAATATTGCGCCAACGTATGCCGTATTTCCTGCGCTAGCCGGTAGTGACGGTCGCCGATAATGCCAGGCGTCGCCATTTTTGAATTGGACTGTAGCGGATCAATCGCCGGAAACAAGCCTTCGCTGGCGCGGTCGCGTGACAGTACAATGGATGCCGACAGATGTGAAAAAATATGCACGGCGGCCGGATCCGTAAAATCATCTGCTGGCACATAAACCGCCTGAATGGATGTGATCGCGCCGGTGGCCGTATTAGCGATACGCTCTTCAAGCCCTGCCAGTTCGGTTGCCATCGTCGGCTGGTAACCCAGGCGGGACGGCATCTGTCCCATCAAGCCAGATACTTCGGAACCCGCCTGAATAAAGCGAAACACATTGTCGATTAATAGCAAGACATCGCGGTGCTCGTCATCGCGGAAGTATTCCGCCATGGTTAACGCAACATGACCCGCACGGAAGCGGCTGCCTGGTGGTTCGTTCATCTGGCCGAACACCATCACCATATTTGGCAGTACGCCAGCGTCTTTCATGTCGTGATAGAGCTCTTCGCCTTCGCGGCAACGTTCGCCGATGCCACAAAAGATGCTGACGCCATCGTGATGTCCGACTACGTTATGAATCATTTCGGTTAGTAGCACGGTTTTGCCAACGCCCGCTCCGCCGAATAGCCCCGCCTTACCGCCGCGTTCCAATGGGACTAGCACATCAATTACCTTGATACCGGTTTCGAATATTTCGGATTGAGTTGAACGTTGTGCCAGCGGAGGCGGGGAGCGATGCACAGAGCGCCACGACACATCGGAGAGCACCGGCCCACGGTCGATGGCGTTGCCGAATACATCGAACATGCGCGACAACGTTCCTTTCCCCACTGGCGTTGTCAATGGGCCGCCGGTATCCGTCACCGGCATGCCACGCGCAAGCCCTTGTGTTGGTGTCAACGCAATCCCTCGCACGCTATAGGCATCGAGCTGCGCCCAGACTTCAACGGCAATCTGTACTTGTGCGTTAACGTGTAACAAGGTGTTGATGGGGGGCAGGCGGTTCTCGAACCGGATGTCCACCACACTGCCGCGTACTGACAAGATCGTGCCGATGTTGGGAGCTGATGTTGAAGTAGTCATTTATTGTTCCAATACATACGTTCCTGTTGTGGCAACAAGCGGAAGGTGGCTCCTCACTTCATGCATTTTGTTATGCCGATGAGTGATCGTGAGCGCTAAAAGCTTAAGGGTGTACGGAACACGCCAGTTCATCTGTACGGTAGCGAACTTAGCGATGATTTTCTAATGTAAAAAGTCTATGTGGTTTGCCGCACAGATCAGGACAGGCATTGCGCGCACAGTTCATGGTGCAGATATGCAGGAAACCCGTCCGGAATAGCGCATTTATCAATCAGGATTCCAATGAAATACAAAGACTACTACCAGATACTGGGCGTCGAGCGAAGCGCAAGTACGGATGACATTAAGAAGGCCTATCGCAAGCTGGCGCATAAATATCATCCGGATGTCTCTAAAGATCCCGAAGGAGAAGAGAAATTCAAGGAAATAGCAGAAGCCTATGCGACATTGAAGAATACCGAAAAGCGTGAAGAGTACGATGCGATGGGGCCGCGAACAGCGGGTGATAATTTTACGCCGCCGCCTGAATGGCAAAATCGTTACGGCACTACCGGGTCAAATTTCGATGATGTGGATATTTCTGATCTTTTGAATGCATTTCGTTCCAGCGGATTTGCTGACGTGAAAAATCACGGCCGGGCAAGCCATGCAATGCCGGGTGAAAACTATACAGTAACGGTTCCTATTTCCCTGGAAAAAATTGCCACCGGCGGCGAAACCGATGTTCGCGTTGAGGTGCCGGAACAGGATGAAAATGGACTCCCACATCGGGTATCACGAACATTTCGCGTCAACATTCCAAAGGCGGCGAGCGACGGTCAGCGGTTACGGCTTGTCGGTAAAGGTGGCCCTGGCCGCAACGGCGGTAAACCTGGCGATTTGTACGTCGCGCTCACCATTGCACCTCACGCCATTTTTCGTGTCAGCGGGCGCGACCTGTTTTTTGATCTATTACTGACTCCATCGGAGGCGGTATTGGGCACAACTGTGGAGATACCGACATTAAATGGCAGATTGGAGCTCACCATCAAACCAGGAACGTCCTCCGGGCAGCGACTCCGTCTCGCCAAACGAGGGTTGCCTTCTGCGCACGGTGATGCGGGAGATTTGTACGCCGTGTCGCGCATCGTCGTACCTAAACAAGCTAGCGATCAAGAAAAAGCGCTGTACCGGCAACTTGCCGCTATTTCGGGTGGCACAGTTCATAGCGTGCGAGAAAGTCTTGAAAAGGAAGCAAAATGAGTACCAATATTTCCGAATGCATCTGGCTCAGTGATCACGATGTTTGTTCAGCCAATCACTTAATAGCAGTATCCGGGTTGTCTGCGGAAGAATTTGATGAACTAGTGCAAATTGGCATCATTACACCAATCAATGACAGCAAGTATTATCGATTAAGTTATATCGTCACCGCCAACACCGCCCGCAGGCTGCGCGATGATTTCGAGTTAGATTTGCACGGCATGGGATTGGCAATGACGTTGATGTTGCGCATCGAGAATTTGCAGGCAGAATTGAATAATGCGCGGGCGCGGATTCCTGCATCAATTAGGCCATATTAAATTAATACATTATTGGATTGATGTCTGCTTTATAAGCATGCGATGTTATGCAATGACTTCAAATGTGGTTTTGATCATTTCAAAAGAAGACGATCATTATCGGCATACTTTTGTTTCGCGAGATTAGATGTGGTGAGGTGCTGCACGTACCTTGCATTAGTACAAATGGTAAAACATGCTGATGCGATGGGATTTTTGCTTTGCGGAACAATAGCAGAAATAGAAAAAGGGCTGCAATTGCTTGCAGCCCTTTATATTCTTGGCTCCCCGACCTGGACTCGAACCAGGGACCTGCGGATTAACAGTCCGTCGCTCTACCAACTGAGCTATCAGGGAATTGTCTTTGAAATCAATGTGTTAGAAGCTAACTTTGCAATCAACTGTCTAACTGAATTTCACAACAGAACGAATTATATCAGAACTTTTTGGGAGTAGTGGATTTTTATGCAGTGTTTTTTCTCTTTTTAATTCTCGTTTAAATGGTGCTTGAGAAAATTTTCAGTTACGGCTAAAGATTTGTGCCCAAGCAGGTCGCAAATGGTTTCTATTGCGATTCCAGATTGCGCTAAATCTAGTGCACCTTTTACTTTTAAATCTTGTAATCCGAACGAGGCAATGCCGCCATTTTTTTGGTATCTGTGCAGCATGGCTGCGATGCCGGTTGGCGTATAAGGCGTACCTAATCGGGAAGCGAGTAGATAATGTTGAGTGGATGTGGCTGGTAAAACGTTATCGATCGCTTGCTGCAACTGCTTATCTATTTCTATTTTGAGCGCTTTATTGGTTTTACTGTGAATCAGATGAATAAAGTGGACTCCCTGATCGGTTTGAATCGCGTCCCGCTGAATGCGCAGCACTTCCGCCGGATTTTGCAGCGTTTTATAGGCAAGTTGCATCGCTAATTGAACTTGCGGTGTGGCAAGTTGATAAATGGCGAGGTAATCGAGGTCGCTAACATAACGCACGCGTGGTGTTTCTTTATTGCCGCCGATTTTTGTACATGGATTTACGGTGATGTTGCCGCCGCCTGTGCTGATGAGCCATGCGAATACGCTACCTAACAGTGTTTTTTCACGATTGGCACGCACGCCGCGTCCCAGTTGCTGATTAATATCCAGATAGTTTTTGACTTGCTCCGCATCAATCATTTCTGGATTCAATGCGCCAAAGTGCGCTTTTAGCGGTAACGCATAATGCTGATAATCAGAAAGAGTACGGGCGGCTTTTTGTTTGAGCTTAACTAATTGCTCAAAATGTAAAAGATAGTCATCAATGATCCACGCCATTGTATGGTTAGCGGGCGTGTCATTGTTGTAATGCACAGCCAGATGGCGGGCATGATGAATGTCTGTACCTAGGTTCTCCCATTTGCCGGTGAGTGCGTGAATATACCAAAACGCGTTGTGTTTATAGTGGCAACGTGCTGGTAAATTAAGTGGATTTCCGTCTTTTCGCTCTCGTTGCATGGGCTTATTTTACTGAAATTGAAATGTTGACATGATAAACCGCTTCCATTCGTTAAATTATGCCTAAATATATTGCATCGCAGAATGAAATTATCGCTTCTTCTTGCCGACTCACTATTGTTTCTTTCTGATTGCCAACTATAGTAATACTAGCTGGAAATGAAAACCCGCTGCGGTGGAATGCAAAAGAAGTCATTCTGCCATGCTTAGTGAGTTTATCCGGCAATTTTGCCTGCCCATATTGGTATCTGCTGAATTTTTAGGCTTTTTGTTAAAAGCGCTATTAATCAATGGTTTATAGAAACATTTTCCGTAGATCTGCGAACTTATCCACAAAATTTGTGAAGAACTTTAGTGTTATTTAGATTTGTTTTTTTTATAATGCCATTGTTTTTTCTGTGAATAATTGCGCAGCTAGCTACTCTAATTTGTCATTTGGACGTCATAATTTAACGTTAGGATAGTCATGTATCCCCAATTCTTTCCAAAGAGAATTTGCCCGTAATTGCAAAATTACGGGTTTTTTTTTGCTGAAACAGAGGAGATGTGCCTCGCTATGAGGCACGTAGTTGCTGCTGAACTTGTTGCTAATCGTCAACAGTGAGGTAAATGTAGTGGTATAACTTAGCGCGAGATAACGTTACCAGGTACTTTGCGGATTGCGTAAAACTCGGCTAAATTGTTGAATTGTTTATGGATTATTGATACAGGCATCGGCCGCAGTGAAATTGACCTATGGCATCACATAAAAATACTATAAACAACGCTTGATTTGATCATCTGATTGTCATATTGTGCAATGCACTAATTACTTCAAGGTATTCAATTGTCTTCTCAATTTCAACCAACGAAAAGCAGCACCCCAGCGTTAACCATCGCTGCTGTTGGTATCGTATATGGCGATATCGGAACTAGCCCGCTTTACACCATGCAAACCATTTTCTCTAAAGAATACGGTTTAGATTTAACTAATGCCAACATTTTGGGCGTAGTTTCATTAATTATGTGGGGCCTGTTTATTGTCGTGGCGCTCAAATACGTCACGCTGATTTTACGCGCTGATAACCGCGGCGAAGGCGGTATTATTGCGTTAATGGCATTGGCTTTAGAGTCGGTGGGTAAAAAATCACGCTGGAGCTACGCCTTATTGCTGCTAGGTTTATTCGGCGCCGCCTTGTTTTACGGCGATGGCGTTATTACTCCCGCGATGTCAGTCATTTCGGCAATCGAAGGGTTGAACGTCGCCACCCCGAGTTTTAGTACTTACGTCGTACCAATTACCGTGGTGGTACTGATTACCTTATATTCATTCCAGCACAAAGGAACCGCCGGGATCGGTAAATGGTTTGGCCCGATTATGGTGTTGTGGTTTATCGCTTTAGCAGTAATGGGTGTGCTTAACATCCTCAAAGCCCCAATCATTTTGATCGCCTTAAATCCATTTCACGCCTTTGCATTTTTGATGCATCACGGTTGGCTGGCGTTTGTGGCGCTGGGTGCCGTTGTGTTGGCATTTACCGGTGCAGAAGCACTCTATGCCGACATGGGGCACTTTGGTCGCAAACCAATTCGTCTGGCCTGGTTTGGCATCGTTTTTCCCGCTTTAATGCTAAATTATTTAGGGCAGGGCGGTTTGCTCATGACGAACGCTGCTGCTGTAGAAAATCCGTTTTATTATCAATTAGGCGCATGGAGTATTTACCCATTGGTGGCCTTATCTACCGTCGCTGCGGTGATCGCTTCGCAAGCGACTATTTCCGGCACGTATTCGATGACTAAAGAAGCGATTTCACTCGGATTATTGCCTCGCTTATCTATTATTCATACCTCAGTCAAAGAAATCGGCCAGATCTATATGCCGATGGTGAACTGGATTCAGTTAGCAGCAGTGTTGGGCGCGGTGGTTGGTTTCGGTTCTTCGGCCAATTTGGCCGCTGCCTATGGTATTGCAGTGACCGCGACCATGTTAATCACCACAGTGTTGACCTTCTTCGTCATTCGCCAGGCATGGAAATACAATATTGTCCTCTGTGTTGCCGCCACCGGTTTCTTCTTTATTATTGACACCGCATTCTTCTCAGCGAATGCACTCAAAATCATGCACGGCGGCTGGTTCCCCTTAGTGCTGGGCTCGATTATGTTTACTGTTATGCTGACCTGGCATAAAGGGCGTGAATTAGTGTTCCAGAATTTAAGAGTCCACGCGATTCCGCTTAAAGATTTTTTAGCTTCGTTATTTATCGCACCACCGCACCGCGTTGGCGGCACGGCGATCTTCTTGCGTAGTGCTTCGGAAGGCGTACCACATGCATTGCTGCATAATTTATCGCACAATAAAATCTTGCACGAACGCGTCATTTTCTTAACTGTTTACAATCAGGAAATCCCTTGGGTGCCATTCAATGAGCGCGTCAGAGTTATTGCACTGGGCAATGAGTGCTATCAGCTTGACGTGTTTTATGGTTTTAAAAATGAACCCGACATTCCACAGGCATTAGAGCTGGCAGAAGCCAAAGGACTCAAGTTTGAAATTATGGAAACGTCCTTCTTCGTGACCCGACAAACCATTGTTTCCCGTCCGCAGCACGAAATGTCCGCATGGCGCGAATGGTTATTTGTGATTATGTCGCGTACAGCAAGAGATGCGGCCGACTACTACCACATTCCAAGTAACCGGGTTATTGAGGTCGGTTCGCAAGTGGAAATTTAAGGTGCGCAACTAATTGCATTTGTTCAGCCTAGCCCGTATAATTGCGCGCTTCGGCTCCGCAGCATAATATTGCTGCGGTTGCACTCAAGTAGTAAGGAGAGGTGGCAGAGTGGTCGAATGTACTTGACTCGAAATCAAGCGATGGGGCGACCCATCCGAGGGTTCGAATCCCTCCCTCTCCGCCAGTAATACTAATGCCCGCGCAAGCGGGCATTTTCATATCTAAACGACGAGGAGAAAGCATGCTCGTGCGAGGAATTCTAAGGTAATCATCTGTAGGTGAATGCGCAGCCTGCGCCTGCCTAAGCAAATCATTCCTTCCGTCCGCAACTCGTTTTAAGTAGTACCAACCCCCCCTAAAAAAATCCGCATAAAATCGAGTATTTATGCGTGTTTTTTGTTTCAGGCGGATCCACACAGTACATTGATATCTCAAGTTTTTGCATCCAAGGATGAATAGTTCAAAAGCCTATTGATGCAAAAATGACTAAACTCTTAGCCCCGCAGACTGATTTCCCGGCATTTTTACATGATGAACCTCAATTCTGCTGATTGGCTGTATGGGGTGGTAATTTTGTCTGCGGGCAAGCGTTAAGTTATAAATTCGGATAGGATTATCGCTCTGGCTGCATATTGATTAATGATTTTTTTGCGAGGTACTAAATGTTGACTCAGGCGGAAAAAGGAAAAGCTTTTCGTGCGCTCCATGAGAATAAGGGCGCATTCATCATTCCCAATCCATGGGACGTGGGCACAGCAAGATTACTTGCGTCCCTTGGTTTTGAGTCGCTGGCAACCACTAGCGCTGGCTACGCGTTTTCCGTCGGACAACCGGATAATACGATTGCTCGTGATGAGATGATCGCGCATGTGGCTGCTATTGTTTCAGCCACAGATTTGCCAGTAAGTGCCGATCTTGAGAACGGTTTTGGTGATACTCCTGAATCGGTTGCGCAAACAATCAGGCTTGCGGCGGCAGCGGGTTTAGTTGGTGGTTCGATCGAAGATTCAACCAATCGTCCGGATGATCCGATTTATGGTCATGAACTTGCCGTTGAGCGAATCCTTGCAGCTTCGGAGGTGGTGCGAACGCTCCCATTTCCCTTCACATTGACTGGCCGCGCGGAAAATTACATGGTCGGCCGCCGTGATATCAACGATACAATTAAGCGACTTCAGGCCTACCAAGAGGCGGGGGCAGATGTGCTCTACGCGGCTGGCCTTTCGAGTAAAGAGGACATTGCTGCGGTTGTCAGTTCTGTTGATCGGCCAGTGAATGTTGTGATGGGATTGCAAGGCGCTCAACTGAGTCTTGCTGAACTGTCAGCTATCGGAGTCAAACGCATCAGCGTTGGAAGCGCACTCTCCCGAGCTGCCCTCGGAGCCTTTCTTCGCGCTGCTCGCGAGATGCGTGAGGATGGCACCTTCGATTTTGCAAATGAGGCAGTCAGCTATAAGGAAATCAATGCCATGTTCAAGGCATGACGGATGTAACCAATCAGATTTCCAAATAAGTAATACTAAAACCCCGAACTTTTCAATGAAATCAATCATTTAGAAGTTCGGGGTTTTTCCATTTCAGCACATATTTTTACCAGATGCTGAAGGCGTTAGCTTGCTCTGGGTATTCAACTAATTTTACTGACAGAATTTTCATTTTTTTGAAAATGCCATAAATGTGGCATTGCGGAAATATTTCTATATGCTGTTTATTTCTTGATGTAAACTTAAAAAGCGTGAGCATTGGGACTTCAAAGCAGTCATTGGATGCAATAAAGCGAATAAGAACGATCGGCCAAATATTCATTAATGTACTGACGCTATTTGAAAATCATTAGAAACGCTATCTCTACAGGTTAACGATAAATGAAAAAAATATTTATAAGATTAATCGCCCTGTTTGTACTTTTGTCAGTTTTTGATCTTGCTTCGGCTAAAGACAAAATTGTGATTACTCTGGAACAGTTAAATAAAATGTTCGTAAGTATGCGTTCTGACTTGGGAGATAAAGTTGATGGCGATTTGTTGTGGGGTTATTTTTTCACAGATTCTGATCCCAAAAAGCTTCAGCCACTAGCAGACCGGTTGTCAAAAAATGGTTACCGAGTCGTGAATATTTATCTCACTGACGATAAGAATAAATATTTCTTACACATTGAAAAAATTGAACACCACACACCAGAATCGTTAAATAAAAGGAACGCCGAATTTTACAAATTGGCGAATGAATTCCAACTGGAATCCTATGATGGAATGGATGTAGGGCCGGTGGGAAAGTAATCATAGTATGAATGGTAGATTGCCTTTATATTCAACCGGTGAAAGTCACCCAGACTGGCAGTAGCTTAGCTTTAAATATGAAGTAGTTGATGTAAATTTGTTTTCGTAACATGCCCCCATTGTGGGCAAAAAATTGGATACCGAAGTCGATGGCTAGAATGAAATTAAAAACAGAAGCAGTCGTATTGGCGGCAGATTTGATCGGAACTTCGGTGTTTGCGGTCGAAGGCGCGCTTAGTGCAATTCACGGCAATTTGGATCTGTTAGGTGTGATGGTGATTGCGTTCATCGCCGCACTTGGTGGTGGAGTTATTCGTGATATGTTGATTGGCGCAACGCCGCCGAATGCGATTCGTGACTGGCGCTATCCTGCGCTGACATTCCTGGCTGGTTTGCTGACCTTTATATTCCATTCGTCATTTCAGGCAATACCCACCCAGCTCATGTTAGTGCTAGATGCAGCTGGTCTATCTTTATTTGCCGTGGCCGGCGTTGAAAAAGCAACTATGTTTGGTATTCGGCCATTTGTTGCGATGTTGTTGGGTACGGTAACAGGAGTAGGGGGCGGGGTAATTCGCGATATATTAATGACGCGGGTACCCGCAGTTCTGCAGACAGATATTTATGCAACGGCTGCTTTTTTCGGTGCTTTTATCGTGTTACTGGGGCGCCGCTTTGGCTTGTCGGAAGGCTCCGCAGGATTACTTGGCGGCTTGGTGTGCTTTACTGTGCGTTTACTGTCAGTTGCTTATGGCTGGCATTTACCTAAAGCCTGAATTATTAATGGACAGGGGGCAGGTCTACTATTCATAGATCTTTCTATGAAAATAGGTGAATTTAGGTCAGCCCCCTATACCTAATCGCTGCTACACACGTATGCAGGTCATGAGATCGATCAATCAATCATAAAATAGAGCAGCTAGTCATGCTCTTTTTTGTCAGCTGGTTTCCCTTCTTCCTTCGAATTTTTGGGGGCCAGTTTCTTGTGTAAATTTTCATCCACTTTTTGTGGTTCAGCTTTACTAGGTTCCACAGGTTGTGGCGGAATTGGAGAAACTTCATTAGTTGGTGGCGGTTCTGCTCGTTTCACAGGTGAAGGTTTTGTTTCAACTACTGGTGAACGTACTTGTGTTGGCGGTGTTTCATTTGGGCGCACATGATTTTGATTATTGTGTTCCGACTCACTCGTCGTCGGGCGAGTAGTGGGCGGAGCAATTGGTGAAGGATGTTCTATCTGGTTATTAGGCTTTGTATGCTTTGAATTCGGTACCACAGGTTGAGAATGCGCTGACACCGTGGATACTTGACGAGCCGATGTGATTTCAGCTGCCGGTGCTACGTTTGTATGCGGATGTATCAACGCAGATGGGACTATCGGACGAACAACTTGTGCAGACGGTAATGTCATTGGTGGATGTCCTGCTACATAAGTTGGTATAGCTTTGGTTGAAACAGGTTCAGGAGCTGCTGCATTGACTACAGGTGTTTGAGCAGCAGCTAAGTGTGGTTGTGCCGGAATAGAAGTATTTACTGCTTGTCCGTTAGCCGTGGAGTTTGCCGGTGCGATGACGGTTACGTTGGTAATGTTGGTTGTGTTGGTTTGATTGTTGTTGGTAATGTGCATTCCTGATCTAATAATTGGCGGCAAACCAGAGACCACTGCAGGTGAAGTACCAATTGGTGCTGGTACGATCAAACCGTAATACGAACCGGGAGGCGCTGGGATGAACACGCCTTCAGGGCCATTTGGACGTGATCCTGCGATGACGCCTAACGTTATGACACCAATAGCAATGTTTGCGTTTAAAGATGGTGCAACAAAAGATATCCCCGGCGCAGCCCAAAAACCATTAACGAAAATTACTGAATTATCGCGATGGTCATAGTATGGATTATTCCAGTGATAACCGGGGCGTGGTGGCGGTGCCCAACTGCCATGCGCCCAGACCCAATTTCCCTCCCAAACCCAATAACCTCCAGTCCAAATTTCATCATCAGAAGGTTGTGGTGGCGGTGTATCCACTAACATAGGCGGCGGTGCCCAATCAACTCTAATTGGCGACGGTTGAACTAGCGGAGGTTCAACATAGACGCTTACAACTGATTGCGGAGCCGGTGGAGCGTACTCTTGCGACGAAACTCCTGATTGTTGCGCAGAAACTTGAGTTGTATCCGGCATTGCTTGAGTGGACGATTGTGAGTCTGATTGATTTACAGCTGGTTGCGTCGCTGTATCCGACTGCTCCTTGGCGCTACAGCCGGCCAATAATATTGCTAAAGTGATGGCTATCTTTTTCAAAAAAATCTCCTGGCTAAAACGCTATGTGGGATACCTTGATATTGCCAACAGTGACTAGCTGCTAACTAAAATCGATCATTTTTTATTGTGCTTAAGTGATTGGATGGTATCTCATGGTTAGCTCGTTGGTATGTGCGTAGGCGAACATAAGCTTCAGTGAAAACAAGTAAATAATATATTGCGCAACTAGGTGTGCTACCCCACAGACTTTATAAAAAGTAGCGAGTAGATTGAATGACGAATCAAGGCGTAGATCGATTAGTGATAATTGGTTTGCCACAGCTTTGTCAAGGCTCATACCAATCTGCATTGGGCATTGAAGTTTATTTTTATAGGAGATAGCAATGAAAAACAAACCGCTGCATAGCTCTGAAAAATTGGTGCATTTGGATGCAATCCTTGATGAGGCACTAACAGAATCATTTCCAGCCAGTGATCCAATCGCCGTCAGTTTTCCTCGTGCCGTTGATCTTGCTTCTAATGAGCCTATTGAGATTGCCAAGGAAGTTCAAAAACGGAAAAAATCATCGAAGCACAAGCATTGAAAATATCGATCAATTTACGAAAATTTTATCTTAAATTGATAGTGTTTTAACGAGCGCAATTTATTCAAAATAGAGTGCAGCCTAATAATTGCTATGCCACTTTTACCACTAATAAATTCCGCCCTTCAAAAGGAGAAATGTATATGTTACGTAACTCAAACGAATTTATAAATTGCGCAATTAGTGCAACGGATGGAGCCATTGGCCATATTGAAAATTTTTATTTTGACGATAAAACATGGGTCGTCCGCTACTTGATTGTTGATACTGGAAATTGGCTGTTCAGTCGAAAGGTATTAATTTCACCCAGAGCGGTTGAGCAAGTGAACTGGGAAAATAAAACAATCAGTGTCAATATTACTAAAGAGCAGGTAAAAAGTAGCCCGAATATTGATACGGAAAAACCAGTTTCGCGACAGCATGAAATGACGTACAACGGATATTATGGATACCCATATTATTGGGAAGAAATTGGCCTGTGGGGAATTGACGATTACCCACCGATGATGATGCCTATCTATACCGAAAGCTTAACGGCACCGCTTGGCGTAGAGCAAGAAATAGAACGTTCTCAGGAGCAAATAAAATCAAAAAACTATGATCCCCATTTGCGTAGCTATAAAGAAATAGAAACGTATCGGATATTAACAAGCGATGGCGAAATAGGGCATGTAAAAGGTTTGCTTATCGATGAAGAAAATTGGATCGTGCGATACATCATCGTTGATACAACTGCTTGGTGGCCTAGCCAGGGAGTACTTATTGAAATTCAGCGAATTAAGGAAGTAAACTGGGCTGATAATACAATCCATATCAACCTGACACAGCAGTCAATAATAGACGCACCACCTTACGATTCAAAAGAATTATTTAATCAAGAAAAGGAAATGGGACTTAAAGAACACTATCAACGTCTTGGTTATCGAATTGGCGAATAGACGGTTGAGTTCCTATTGATGCTAATAACGTTAAGTGATGTTTACGGCTTTAAATTAATGAAAAATCCTTATGTTTAAATGATTTTCAAGAAAGATTTAAATCTTTTCATTCTGCAATACTAAAACCCCGAATTTTTCAATGAAATCAATCATTAAGAAGTTCGGGGTTTTTCATTTTTGGTTTATCGGAAGGTTCTATAGGATTACTATGCGCCTACTGTCAGTTGAGCATGAGTGAATTGTTAGATCGCAGCGAGCGCACTAATCATGACGTAATACCCATCCAGATCACGGAGTGCGAATTCACTGGTGCCCGTATTGGGATTCAAATGAGGCTCCTCTTCCAGTCCAACGACAAGAGCACGTGCTCGAAGCAGAGTCTCGTTGAAGTCATCTACACGAAAGAACAAGAGTAGTCCATTGCCAGGCTGAACATGATCAGGACTAGTCAGTGGCGGATGGTCGTGACTTCCCCACTGGTGAAGGCAAAGCAAAACCGTGCCATCGGTGTCTATAATTTGCCCGAAGTAATCATGAGCGGGCTTCGTTTCCGTTTGACCAAATAGCGACTGATACCACCTGAAGCTGCTAGCAACATCAGCAACGCCGATGATTGTCCATGTACGTTTCATAATTTCCTCCGGAGGTAGCGGCCATGTTGACCAAGGCATCAATGGTAAATAGATTGATCTTGCCACGCATCAGATCAGATATGCGAGGTTGCGCCACACCAAACAATTTGGCAGCTTCTAATCGGGTTAGATTGGTGTGAGTAATGTGATTTTTAATGCCTGCATTAAAGACGAACGCAGTTTAATGTTAGTGACTTCTTCAGGTGTGTCTTCAATGGCGTCCCACACGCTGGCAAATTGTTTGTTTTTCATTATTTGATCTCCCTTAATAAGTTCCGGTAAGTGAGTAATTATTATCCGGGGGAATGCGTTTTCAGCCATTCGCGTAAAGCAGCATCAATACGCGTTTGCCAGCCATCACCGGAGGCTTTGAAATGCGCAATGACATCATGTGAAAGACGGATGTTGATGCGTTCTTTTGGATGCTCTGCGCGTGGCCGACCACGTGGTTTGAGCATGGTCTGAGCGACTTTAGCACTAAATAATTGGGGTAACACTTCATTGGCTGGACGAGCTTTAGCAAAATCCTTAGCAGTCCATTCAGGATTTTCGTCGTCGATTAATTCAGGATTTGGTTTTTTGCTCATCATAATAGTTCACCTCCCGTTGGTTCGCTTTACGCAAGCTAATCACATGCATCTTGTCTGCACGTGGCGTGAACACGACAGCGTGTAGCCGATATTCAATCAGACCAAGGGCAAGGTAACGCCGCTCGCCGTAATCTTTACGGACATCCTCTTCAATAAGAGCGCTTGACCAGTTTAATTGCTCGACCAGGCTGAATGATAAACCTCGATCAGATATGTTGCGTTCATTTTTTACTGGATCAAAAGAGATTTCCATCTGATTTATTGTACTCACAAAAAATATGCGAGTCAATTAATCCGAAAATGGAATTTGAGGTAACACGTAGTAAATTAAGAAATACGAAAAAACGTTTTAGCCTGGCACTGGTTCGGGTATTTTTTTAACGGTTTTTGTAATTGAGTTTCAATCTTCCCACTTTGTTCGATTTACCCATTGCAAATAGTAAAATTGCTTTTAGTTAATGATGCCGCTATGTTATTTTATTACTTCATTTTTTTAATTACCCACTAAATACCAAAGGGAGATTTCTTTGCAAAACAAGACTTTAAGTAAATTGGGCTGTCTGCTGTTTCTAATCGGCATGGTTAATGGCACTCAAGTGCTGGCGGCTTCTTGCGAAGATAATTTTTCTTCCTCTGGAAGTTTTTTTACCGGGAGTACTTTTAAAACCTGGGCTGAGCTGCCGAATAGTAAGTTTGAGAGTGCCTATAAGGGCGCTTATATGTACACAGTTAAGGATGGCTGGAAGATTCTGCAATCCAATAAAGAGATGGGCGTAATCTCTGCGGCACAAGCCGCTTCGTACGCTAAAGGTAAAGTTATTCCCCTGAATATTGCGGTTGAAAAATTAGGTGCAGGTACAAAAATCTCGCTGGTGTATACCACGCCAGCCGGGGCTGTTTCACCGGAAGCGGCAGTTAAAACGCATTTTTGTAAAACAATTGAGGCCGCTGAAGCTGAGCAAGCTGACACAACTGCGGTAGCGGTGAATGCGCCAAATGCGTCAAATACCAAGCCGGTAGCAAATACGAAAACAATGGAGGGCGCAGACGATAAAGCGCAGGCTAATAACATTAAGACTGACGAATTCATTAAAGGAAACAAGCCTTGCCTCGGTGGTATTTGTATTGGTGATGACGTCGCCTCACTGAGCAAAATTACCTGGGCGCCGATGCCAAGCAACTTCAAAAATTATCACCCTAGCGATGTGGAAGTGCAAAATATGATGCACGGCCAGAAATTTGTTGCCGGTGCCAATTCTGCTGATATCTTGCGTGGTGCAATGCCGTATATGGCATTCAGTATTTTTGATAGTGATGCGGTCCCAAAGTTGACTGAGCTACATGGTTTTTGCGAGAATATGGCGGGTTTTTTAGGTAGTTATAAATCAGATAGTGGATTTGATACCTATGTTGTCGTGAATGTTTTACCTGATGCTTATCCATCGCCACGCAAACTGCAGGTCACTTCAATTCGACGTAATTACCCTACGATTTATACCGAAGATCAAGTTAAAGAGTTAGCCAGCCAATTTAAAAAGCGTTATGCCAGCATTCCTGGTGAGGCTTACCGAGCCACGCATACTAAACCGTCTGAGGTTGAGTGGTCGTTTCAAAATCGCGCATTAATAATCGGTTATTCCGGAGGATGGATGTCAAGCCGAATTGAGCAGTTTAAACAATACCCCGGTTGTGGGAAAGCGCTCAGCATAGATTGAGGAAGTAAGGTGTAAGTAATTTTATGATTTGATCTAATGCACGCTCGCCGGTGGGCATTAGATCAAACTCAATTTTTACCCCCATCTCGCTTGCATGTGGTGAATTACCCTAATCGTTTGCTAGCGGAACGGTTTGTGCCCCCCAGGTAACACTAAACACCAGACATTAATTCCCTGTACCTATCATCAAACTAAGCAGCGCTTTAGTCTTTCTTGCCCAATTTTGCAAGAGCGTTTCCTGCTGCGCTGATTACGTCTCTCCCTTCATCATTACTGTGGCGGAAGTTGTCGAGTAACGCGGCTTCACGTCTGTTGCGTGCTACGCCGAATACTTCTGTTTCATGGGGTTCCGCCGTGACTTGGCTGGGGACATTGGAACTGTTCTGATACGTTTGCTGTGTCTGAGCTACGCCCAGAACATGACGAGGCATAGATACGCGCTGGCCAGTCAGGACGTAAAGAACGTCTACCCCTGTCTCTGAAATGGCGGCTAAGTAGGCGGCATCTGGTGCGCGTCCACCACTTTCATAATTAAATTGGGATGCTCGCTTAGTGCCGCCAATCGCTGCAAACGCAGTTTGGGACATGCCAAGTCGTTTGCGTTCTTCCTTTAATCGCACACCAATATCTAATAAATTAGTCATATTCCAATAAAGTTATTGCGCATGCTCACAAAAGTAGGCATAATTAGCAAAAATAAATATCAAATTAACCACTTGCGGTGGTTAAGCATTTTGCATATAGGAGTCATGTGAATGACGCCCGGACAAGTTCAACAAGCCAAACTCATCAAAGAAAGCTTTCGTGAGTGTGGCCTGACTTTTACCCAGAGGGGTAAAGAAAACGACGCCTCCAAGCGGTTTACCGCGTGCGCGGGTTCGATAAAGTGCATTATGGTAAAGCATGATATAGCAGTGAGGCCCGGCATGAAAACACCGGGCGATCAACCGCCTGAATGATGCTCACCATAACAAGCAAATTGATGTGAAGGCGATTTCCATCGCTGTTTTGCGAATTCCCCCGGCTATGGACACTTGCAGTTTTCTATTTGCAATTCCCGTACGCCTCCCAACGCTCAAATTGAGCCGGCCACAGCACGTTTTCTATTTTCCCATAACCACTAGCAAGACAAAAGGAGTTTAACGATGAACCGGCAACTTACCTTATATCTTCCCAATCCACTGGCCGCTCGTGTAACGCTGTTTTTATCGACTAAAGGCCAACCGCTTACTACCTGCCGTTCCGTTGATGAACGGTTAGGTAAGAATCATAAAAGCAGTTTAAAAAATCTTAATGCCGTCATGGCTGCAACATACTATTTTCGGTTGAAACGGCAAGTCGCAGGTGACAGGGTTTGCGCGGAGTTTATTAAGAATAGGAGTGAATAATGATTAAGTTCACGACTGTTTTAAATTTCATTCTATGTGTCTTGGCATTTTCTGCATCAAATGCTCTGGCTACTAATGTCTGCAAGCTAACGCAAAGTACGTTCCAGATGCCATTCAGTTTGTCTGTCGCACAGGATGCGCCAGTTGGAACACAGATAGGTCCGGATATAGAAACCGGACCACTTCAGCTTTACACCTGTACGGGAAACTATAGTTCACAATCGCTTGGACTTAAACCTATCGGCGGTGTGCTCCATGGCATGATTAATGGCCGGCGTGTTTTCAAGACGGGTATTGCAGGTATCGGTTATGCACTGGGCCTGAGATCAATTGGCAACTGTGATGGCAGCAGCGCTTATTTAGATGGAGTTGAATTTACTTCAGAGAGGCTTGGTCCCTTAAACAGGCTTTTCTGTACTTATCCTGGGTTGATGCCAGTGCAACCGATGCGGGGACAATTTCTGCTTGCATTTTATAAAATCGGAGCCACGAACGGCGGTAGCCTTGCATCATACGTTGTTGGCGCAAGTGTTATTCGTAATAACCAAAGTTATTGGGAGAATCCGAACAGTTCAACGGAATCAAAACTTACCATAAAGGGTTTGGCTGTAACAACCGTAAGCTGTTCTCTCTCGGATATCGTCGTTCCAATGGGTGACACGAATACTCAACAGATGTTTAATGGCGTTGGTAGCAGACTCAATCCGGTGCCATTTACAATTCACCTGAATAATTGTAGAGCTGGCCCTAATACATCGGTTAAGTATCAATTCGATCCTTTAATGCCTGCATTCGATGCTAAAAACGGTATTCTTGCCCTGAACGCGGGTGGTGCAAGAAGGCTGGCGGCGACAGGCATAGGCATTGAGATACGAGCCGCAGGCGGCACCGAAGCGGTACAGGCGTTTGGGGTTCCTCATGTGTTTGGGAAAATTACAACAGGGGAAAACTATACTATTCCGCTTAATGCCAGATATATACAGACTGCTGCAAAAATAACCGGCGGCATTGCCAATAGCGCGATGACGTTTACTCTTATTTATGATTAAGAGGATACCTGCTGCTTATCGCTATCTTTTCAAACACGGTAGTGGGTATTTCCCATAACCTTACACATCGTTATTCCCGCGCAAGCGGGAATTCGGTAGCGAGCTGGGAATTTAGCTGATACATCGTTTGTCAGTGATTTAATCTTTTAAGTTTGTTCAATTTTTTTGGGAGCAGTTAAGTCCAACTGCGACAGTGGCACCGGATGCCCGACTTCATAGCCTTGCGCGTAATCTACCCCGATTTCGCGCAATTTTTTCAAGATTTCCTTGTCTTCGACGAATTCCGCAATCGTTTCTAACACCATGACATGACCAATGTTGTTGATCGCGGCGACCATCGCTGCATCGACCGGGTCATTGGCGATGTCTTTTACAAAGCATCCATCGATTTTTAAGAAATTGACCGGGAGATGTTTCAGATAAGAGAATGACGACATGCCGCTGCCAAAATCATCCAGGGCAAATTTGCAGCCTTTGGATTGCAGGGCAATGATAAAGGCCCGAGCATTTAACAGGTTGGTGATGGCCGCCGTTTCGGTAATCTCAAAGCAGATGCTGCCGGAGTTGACCCCAGAGGTTTCCAGTTGCTCGAAGATGAAGGGTAGGGCTTTTTCATCATTCAAGCTGGCACCAGATAGGTTGATGGAGAAAAGTGACGTTGCGCCAAATTCGAGCTTGGCAATATGTGCGAATGCGGTTCGTACTACCCAGCGATCAATTTCGGGCATTAATCCATAGCGCTCTGCGGCAGGAATGAACGCCATTGGCGGAATAATTTGACTCTCGGTATTGATTAGTCTGAGCAGTATTTCAACGTGTTCATGATAGGGCTGGGTAGTATTGAGCGAAACAATTTTTTGGGCATACAGCACAAAACGATTCTGCGTGATGGCGCTATAAATTTTGGTGTACCAGTCGATCTCGCCATGCCGTTTGCTCATTTCGTAATCGTCTTCCATATAGACATGAATGCGATTACGTCCCAGATCCTTGGCGGTATAACAGGCCGAGTCCGCTATTCTGAGAATTTCTGCACAACTCAGATTTTCCGGTCCATTTCCGCCAAAGTTGACTAAGCCGATACTTACGCTGATAGGGAAGGTTTTTTCATCCCATACAAAATGAAAATCGCCAATAATATTTCTGAGATTTTCCGCAATTTGCAGCGCAAAATATGGTGGGCAAGATTCCAGTAATACACCAAATTCATCACCACCCAATCGCGCCAAAGTATCGTTGGCGCGTAGGGTTAATCGTAGTAAGCCGGTAATTTGTCGCAATAACTCATCGCCGGAATTATGGCCGCAGGTGTCATTAACGATTTTGAACTGATCAAGATCTAAATAAGCAAGCGCGTGTTGATGTCCATGTAAAGAACTGCTTTCGATTGCTTTTTGAAGGCGGCGGTCGAATTCACTGCGGTTGACTAAGTCGGTCAAGGCGTCGTGCGTGGCTTGGTACGTCATTTCTTCCGAAAGACGACGCGCGTCACTGACGTCATGAAACACCAAAACTACCCCAATCACTTTATTGTCACGATCTAGCATCGGCGCTGCGGAATCTTCAATGGCGTACATGATTCCGTGCTTGCCGATGAGCGCGCTATGGTTCGACATGCCGGAAATTTTACCCGTGCGTAGCACTGCTTCGATGGGGGAAGGATTGGGCTCTTGCGTTTCTTCATTGACGATAACTAATACCTTGGATGCGGCTTGCCCGCAGGCTTCCAATATAGTCCAACCAGTTTTTTCTTCGGCGACCGGATTCAGGTAGGTGACATTGCCATATTCATCGGTCGTAATTACGCCATCGCCGATAGAATTCAAGGTCACTTCAAGGCGCTGTTTTTCCTGGAATAATTCGGTGGCCCTGACTTCAAGCTCGCGTTTTCCCACTTCTAAATTGGCATAAGCAATGGCCAGTTGTTCTTCGTTATTTTTTAAGCGCAGCTCAACGTTGTGACGTTCCAGTGCCATTTGAATGGTGGCGTGTAATTCGCGTTCTGAAAATGGTTTTATTAAATAGCCGTAGGGCTTGGTTGCCTTGGCGCGTTCCAGTGTTTTTTCTTCGGAATAGGCAGTGAGATAAATCACCGGCACGTTAATTTTTGCCGCGGTGTCGATCCCGTCGATGTCGCCGGAAATATTAATATCCATCAGCACAATATCGGGCATGATTTCGTTGACGGCTTTCATTGCCTGGTCATGTGAAGCAGCGACGCGTGGCACTTCGTAGCCCAAGACAATCAGGCGTCGTTGAAGATCTAGCGCGACAATACTTTCGTCTTCAACAATCAATATTTTTGATGGCATATTCATACCTATATTTAGTTGTTAACCAGTTGTGTAGGTCAGATTTCGGCGATCAATATTAGCGTAATATAAAAGCTATTCGTACTGTTAAGTAGTTGTTGATTTATAGATAAAACTGACTAGGAAATTGCAATAAAAGCTCTTCCACGTTTAAACACTATAGTTCATATTTTGTAAGATAGAAATTGTGAATCAGAATATGAGCAAAATTTTCCAACTGACATCTTGGGTTGAGAAAATTACCACAAATCTGACTTGTTATCGCTTTCCTGAGATTCCCATTCGAGTGAAAACCTGGTGGGATCCCGGCGATTAATGGTTAATGTCCCTTCGAGCTGCTGAGACAATAAAGCGACCAGTCGCAGCCCCAATGTTTCCACGTTATCGACATCCAGCTCGCTCGGTATGCCGACGCCGGTATCGCTGATTACCAACAGTATTTTGTTCTTATCATGACGCGTCAACGAGACGGCGATTTCTCCCTGGCGGTTATCCGGAAAAGCATGTTTTAGCGCGTTAGTGATTAATTCGTTAATTAATAAGCCGCATGGGATAGCAGAGTTGATGGGGAGGAAGACTGATCCTGCATCGATTTTTAACTCGACATTTCTCACATCAACGCAGTAAGAAGACACCAACGTGGGTACCAGTGCATTTAAAAATTCGCCAAAGTCGACACTGGCAAAATCATGCGACTGATAAAGCGTTTGATGTATCAGCGCCATTGACTGGATGCGGTTCTGGCTATCCATTAACATGCTTTTAACGGTGGCATCATTGATCTGCGATGACTGCAAGTTCAGTAAACTTTGCACAACCTGTAAGTTGTTTTTAACACGGTGATGTATTTCACCGAGTAGCAAATCTTTTTCTTGTAAGGCGGATTGTATGCGGACAAAGGATTGCTCCAGTAACTCCGCCGCCAGTTTGCGTTCCGTGATTTCGGTTCGGATATTGGCATTTGAGGTATCCAGTTCGGCCAACCGGTCACGCAGCGTGATGCGCATGTAGTCAAAGCTGGCCGCTAGCGCAGTAATTTCGTCGCTGCCGGAAATGGTAATTGCCTGGTCAAAAGTCCCTTTACTGAAGCGTTCGGTGGCCTCTTCCAATTTGATAATCGGCGCGACAATTCTGCGCTGAAAAATATGCAACAGCCCCAAAATGACGCCCGCCAGCAAGGTGACTGACACCGCCAGCAGGCCATGCATCCATTCCTTTTGCGTGTTGATGTAGGCCGCTGCTACGTCATTCATCGCAAGTATGTCGGAGACCATGGAAGACGTTCTGACGTCGAGTTGTTCTTGAATGATTTGCAGGTCTTCTTTGCGCGCTAAGTCTTGTTTTGCATTTGAAAGCATACCGAACAGAGCGCCAACTGCTGCATGATTTTCAAGAATTCTGGCCCTGAGTGACTGTGTTTGCTTATCCAGCGGCGGAATCGACATGAGTATTGGGGTCAGCTCGCTAAATTGTGCCTGCCATTGGCGCGCCGCGCGTTGATACGACGGGCTTGATAACTCGGGTAGGAAACCGCGTATCAGGGATATCTTTCGCACCGCCGCATTCAAGTTCAGCGTTGCCTCAGTATGACGTGTATCCATTACCTGCAAGATGATGATCGTTGCTGCCAGCAAAGTAACGCTGGCAATACTGATGACCGCCGATAGTTTTAAGGTTGGGCTAATTCGCATTGTTATTTTGAAATAGTGACTTCAGTCGGTTTAATCGCGCGCAAGGGTTCCGTTTCGAACGCATCCAAAATATCGGGGAAGGGGCCATTTGGCACTAATCCACGCCGGAAAAACCAGTGCACCTGATTTTCTGTCGCTATTAACAGCGATTGTTTGAGCGTTAATTCATAGGTCAATGGTTCTCCATGGCCGCGTAGCACGCTGGTGTCGACCCCCGACGCGCTGGCAATGATGTTGTAGGCTTCGTTTGAGTGTTCTTTGGTAAAAATTTCCGCCTTATAGAGCGCCCGTAGAAACCGGTCGATTTCTTTACGGTGGTGCGCCGCATAATCTGGACGGACAATGATGTTGATCGTTTGTGCATAAGCCTCATTACGCAAAAATGTCACCCCATTGTCACCGAGTTGGTTTTGCATGTTGGTCATATGCGGCACCCAGACTGACGCGGCATCGATCTTTCCGGAAACCAGTTCAGCAACTAACTCCGTAGGCAAGCCAGGCACCATCGTGATTGAGTCCAGCGGGATATTGTGGAACGCTAAAAAGGTTTCCAAATCGTATTGTGTGTTGGTGCCAAACACGAACCCGATCCGCTTGCCCTTCAGGTCTTCCGGTGTGAGAACTCCATGATCTTTACGCGCAACAATGCCCGAACTCCAGCGGGAAGAAAAAATAGTTGCTATAAATTTGGGATGCTTTCCCTCTGCCAATGCCATGGCGACCGGTGTTTCTGCCGTAGTGGCGAAATCGGCCTCACCTGACAGCACACGTGCAATTGCTTCTGGCCCGACTTGCATGGTTTTATAGGTGACAGTCAGGCCTTCGTCAGTAAAATATCCTTTTGCTTGAGCAATATGTATTAACCCGGAATGCGGCGTTTGAAAACGTAAAATGACAATAGGGAGAGGCGATGGGGGCGGCTGCCAAAAATGGGAATAATGAATAAAGATGCCGGTGATGAGGGCAACTGCGACTACGGCTGCCAGCAACAAGCTTTTGTTAAACATTGCTTTATTCCTTCATCGTCTAATAAACCGTGGTAACGGATCTAACATCGGTGTCAGGGGTTGTCGCACTGGTGGATTGATTACTTAATCAGTTTTTGCAAACATCGCGATATCAATAGCTTTGCTTTGTAAGCCAATTTTCACCATGATTTTATTGACGATGTTGCCGACAATCTTCTTTTTAGACTATTTTTCGACTTGTGAATAGGCATTAAATAGTGTGTTTGGCAGGTTTTTGTGCATCACACCATTGAAAACGCTGCTTTTTGATATAAAGCAGCGTTACATATTTCGTATTGAGAATAGTTGTATTTTTAGAATACCGTAGTATTAAATTTGAAAAATGGCGATATAGGCAATATTTGTGTTGAACTAAGAGCCATTAAATAGGTTGAAAAATACAAAAAATATGGGGGAGTCGGTGAAATGGTCGCGAAAGGTGCGTGGCAAGATTGATTTACCCCAAATTCATACTGTGATGAATCTGGGGAGCGGTCGTATTAAATCGGTGTTTCTGTACGATTGAGCAGGTTAATTTTTTCCTGTTTGTCGACAAACGGAGTACGTTTCGAAAACAGTTGAATTAACACCGGCAACACAAGCAATATTAATACCGGTGCCAGCAAGATTCCGCCAACCACCACCAATGCCAACGGTTTTTGAACCTGAGAGCCAATACCGGTTGCAAACGCTGCTGGCAGCAAGCCGGCGCAGGCGGCGCTACAGGTCATCATTACTGGTCGCAAGCGCGTTTGACACGACTGTACGATGGCATGTGCCCGTTCCGTTCCGGATTCAATCAGCTGGTTATAGTAAGACAACACGATGATGCCTTCCATCACCGAGATGCCGAATAAGCCGATAAAGCCGATTGCTGCCGATACACTAAACGGCGTCCCCGTGACATACAGCGCGAAGATGCCGCCAATGAGTGCCATTGGCATGACGCTGGCCGCAAGCAAGGTATCAGTGATGGAGTTGAAGTTAAAGTACAGCAGCAACATGATCAGGGCGAGGCTGAGCGGCACCACGATTTTTAAGCGAGCCATGGCATCTTCCAACTGCCCAAATTCGCCGACCCATTCCATCCGGTAACCGCCGGGTAATTTAACCTGCTCTGCTACCTTGCGTTGCGCCTCTTGTACTGCGCCGCCCAAATCACGTCCACGCACGCTGAATTTGATCGGGATGTAGCGTTCCTGACCTTCGCGATAAATGAATGACGCGCCGGATACCAGATTGACACTGGCCACATCGGACAAGGGAATCTGCACGACGCCGCTGCCATTGGGGTTTTGTGCGCCAATGGTGATTCTGCCGATGGAATCCAGGTTTTGCCGGTATTGGGACGCCAGACGCACGACGATAGGGAAGTTGCGGTCGCTCCCTTCCTCATACAGATTTCCTGCCGCCTGGCCACCAATCGCCGCTTGCACGGTGGCATTGATGTCACCGGGTTGCAATCCATAACGTGCGGCACGTACCCGGTCAATGTCGATTTTCACCGTGGGTTGACCCAGCGCATTGAATACCGACAAATCGGCAATGCCCGGCACGGTCGCCATGACTGCCTTGATCTGCGCGGCACTTTTTTCTAGCGCAGCTAAATCATTGCCATACAGTTTGACCGAGTTTTGACCTTTTACGCCTGAAGCGGCTTCTTCTACATTGTCTTCAATGTATTGAGAAAAGTTGAACTCAACACCCGGAAATTTTTCTTGAAGTTTGGCGCTCATGTCTTCTGTTAATTTTTCCTTAGTGATGCCCTTCGGCCAACTGCTGGATGGCTTCATCGGTACAAAAAATTCGGCATTAAAAAAACCACTGGCATCGGTGCCGTCATCGGGACGTCCATTTTGAGAAACAATCGAATCCACTTCCGGATAGCTTTTTATAAGCAGACGCATTTGATTTACATAGGCATTACCTTCTTCCAGTGAAATCGAATCCGGCATGGATGCACGTATCCACAAATTGCCTTCTTCCAGTTTTGGTAAAAACTCCAGCCCAAGTGTGTGTACAGCGATGACCGCAATCAGTCCTAATACGGCCATTCCGCTGAGTATCAAGGCGCGGTTAACAATGGCAAATTCCATCACCGGAGTATAGATGCGGCGCATCCAGCGCACTAAAAAAGTTTCTGTTTCGTCGACATGTTCTGGTAACAGCAATGCACAAAGCGCAGGCGACACGGTGAAGGTTGCAATCAAGCCACCGACAATGGCGTAGGCATACGTCTTTGCCATCGGCCCGAAGATATGACCTTCAACGCCGCTCAGTGTAAACAACGGCAGAAAGCCGGCGATGATGATGGCGGCCGAAAAGAAGATCGGGCGATTTACTTCAGCCGCAGCGTGTGCAATGGTTAAAAATTTGCCGCGCAGTGAGGTGTCTGACCGGGTGTAATGCTGCATGGGCGAGCCCAAACTGCGTTGCGCCTGACTCTCGGCCAGATGCCGGAACACGTTTTCCACCATGATGACGGTGGCATCGACAATTAACCCGAAATCAATCGCGCCAACTGACAGCAGGTTGGCGGATTCGCCGCGCATCGTCATAATGCCGATGGCGAAAAACAAGGCGAACGGAATCGTCGCACTGACAATCACCGCGCTACGTAGGTTGCCGAGAAATATCCATTGCACCAAAAATATCAACGCAATGCCAACTACCAGATTTTCCAATACGGTGTGGGTGGTAATGGCGATGAGTTCGCTGCGATCGTATATTTTTTCGATATGCACGCCGGGCGGCAAAATACCGGAATGATTGATTTTGTCGACTTCCTGTTCAACCCGCAGAATGGTCGGCGTGCTTTGTTCACCGCGCCGCATCAAGACGATTCCCTGCACGATATCGTTATCCGCGTTATTGCCAGCGATCCCCAGGCGCGGCACATTGCCTACGCTGACGGTCGCAATATCGCTGATGAGTACGGGTGTCCCCGCCAGTGAAGCCACCATCGTATTCCGGATATTGTCGAGCGAATGGATCATGCCCACGCCACGTACCACGGCGGCCTGTGCACCGAAATTCACCGTCTGACCGCCAACGTTAATGTTGCTGTTGTTGAGTACCTGTAAGACTTGCGGCACGGTTAGTCCGTAACGCATCAGTTTAGCCATGTCGATGGACACTTCGTAGTCTTTGGTCTTTCCGCCCCAGCCATTCACATCGACCACACCAGGGACAGCCTTAAACCTGCGCTCCAGCATCCAGTCTTCAATTGTCTTCAAATCCATTACTGAATAGCCCGGTGGGCCGACGACCCGATAGCGGAAAATTTCGCCGGTTGGGCTGGTTGGCGAAATTTGTGGCGCCGCGCCGTTCGGCAACGGTGCCAATTGTGAAAGACGGTTAATGACTTGCTGTTCGGCTTCCTGATAGCTGTAGTCATAGGTAAATTGAACCTTGACATCGGACAGGCCAAATAAGGAGATAGTCCGCACTGTTGTAACGTGTGGAATGCCGGCCAGTTGCACTTCAATCGGGATGGTTACATAGCGCTCAATCTCTTCGGCAGATTGGCCGGTACTTTGGGTAATAATGTCGACCAATGGCGGAACCGGATCGGGGTAGGCTTCAATGTTGAGTTTGATAAAGCCGACGGTGCCCAAAGCGAACAGGGCAACCAGTAGAATCACCACCAGCAGGCGCTGTTTGAGTGAGAAGGCAACAATGCTATTCATGCTTGGTTTTCTTGAAAGTGTGATTGATTTAAATTGGGAAAATAAAAATTAGGTGATGTGTGCCGCATTGCCATCGTTAGATTAACGCGCAACATTGTCGGCCTGGTTCCACCAGCCACCGCCCATCGCCTGAAACAGGGCGGCTGTATCGGCGTAGCGATTTGCCTGTGCCTGAACCAGCGTCAATACCGATAGTTGATACGACTGTTCAGCAGCCAGTAGCGTCACATAACCGATATCACCTAATTCAACCTGACGACGTGCAATCGCTAAACTTTCGGCAGCGGCGCGCTCGGCAATCAGTGCGGTTTGTAATCCGTCCGCATCAAATTGCAACGCCTGTAAAGTATCGGCAACATTTTGAAATGCGCTAATAACGGTGCTGCGATATTGCGCTGCCGCTTCGTCGTATGCCGCTTCAGCCGCGCGCTTTTTGTGCAGCAATGTGCCACCGTCAAAGAGCGGCTGGGTAATGCCGCCGACTAAAGTCCAAAAACTATTTCCAGGGCTGAACAGCTGGCTGATTTGGGTGGACATGCTGCCGCCACTGGCGCTCAAGGTAAATTGCGGGAGCATATTGGACTGGGCGACGCCGACCAGTGCACTGGCTGCGTGCAATTGCTCTTCAGCAGAACGTACATCAGGCCGTTGTTGCACTAACTGAGAGGGCAGGCTAACCGGTAATTTTCGCGGTAATTGGAGCATTGACAGTTCAAATGTTTCTGGCATGGGATCACCAGGAAAACCTCCGACCAACGCTGCCAATAAATCACGCTGCTGAGCCAGTTGTTTTTGTAGCGGCGGCAGCATGGCTTTGGTTTGCGCCAGTGTCGCTACCTGTGCAACAACATTGGCCTGTGCTACGGCACCTAATTCAAATTGCCGCTGGAATAAATCCAACTGCTCCTGCTCGATTTTAATCATTGCATTTGTGGCGCTGATTTGCGCGCGCAATGACGCTTCCTGAACAGCTGCTGTGACGACATTGGACGTCAGGGTTAAGTAAGCGGCTTCACGCAGGAAGCGCTGCGAATCCGCTTGCGCCTGCAAGTTTTCTACTTGACGTCGATTGTTGCCGAATACGTCGGCGGTGTAAGAAACATTTAGCTGCGCTGTATGCAAATTGAACAGCGAAGCACCGGAAGCCGCCGAGGATGAAACGCTGTTCAGCGCTTCCTTTTGACGGGTCGGGGTGAAATTGGCGCTGACACTTGGATAATAAGCACCTTGTTGCGCATAGACGGTTTCTTGCGCAACCCGTAACGCGGCTTCAGCTTGTTGCAGGTTCGGATTGTTTTTCAGCGCCTGTTCAATCAGCTTATTTAATGCGGGCGATTGAAATAACGTCCACCATTGTTGCGGGATATGTTCAGCACTTGCAAAATACTGAGCCTCGCCGCCTGCGACTGGCGCAGAGACGGTTTTGGTTGCCAGTGGCTCTTGTGTATAGCCATTGACGGCCGGTGCGGCAGGGCGTGTAAAATCCGGTCCAACCGCGCAGCCGGATAGTAATAGCAGCGCAGCAGGGAGTGTCATCATTAACCGGCGCTGTTTGAGCGAGTAGGCAAAAATGCTAGTCATGATTAATTACTTTCAGCTGCGCGGTCAATGAACAAAGCACCACTGGTGACTATTTTTTCACCTGCGTTCAAGCCGCTGGTTGCTTCAATCAAATCACCGTTAACGCGTCCGGTTTGAATCGGCCGCAACGCCAGACTGCCATCTTTTTCGGCAACGAATACATGAGCGTTGGAACCTTCATACACAATGGCGCTTTGTGGCACACCAGGAGCTGTGGCAACATCGCCAGTCAAAATACGGAACGTTGCGAACATCATCGGTTTTAGTGCGCCGTCTTGATTGTCCACTTCGGCGCGGACTGGCAGGCGATGCGTATTAGGATCAATTGATGGTGCAATCCAGGCAATCTTGGCCTTGAAAACGCGACCAGGCCAAGCTAGGACATTGACTTCGACTGGCGTACCTATTTTCATGTGCGGCGCATCGGTCTCACGCACGTTGGCGATTAACCAGACGGTGGATAAGTTGGCGATCGAATACACGGGATTGGTGGCCCCACCTGATGCGCTTTGAATATTTTGCCCAACCCCAACCTGACGCAATATGACTGTGCCAGCGATGGGCGCGCGGATAATGGCTTCAGGATTCATCTGTTGCGTAACAGGTTTTGTCTCTAATGTGCTGATTTCTGCGTCGGATTTGCCCAGAATGCGTAAACGGTTATGCACTGTACTCAGCGCTACTTCAGCGCTACGCAAATTGCTTTGTGCGGTAGCCAGGTCTGCCTGGCTCTGCAGCCAATCTTTTAAGGCTCCGGCTTTAGCCAGATACAAATCATGCTGACGCTGTTCCGATGTTTCCGTTAATTTAATTTGTGCGTGTGCGGTTTTAAGCCCGGCAACGGCACTAATTAAATCGTTTTGACCTTGTACAAACTCGGAAGCTTCCACCGCCATTAACGGCGCACCTTTGTTGACAACATCGCCTAATTTTGCGAATAATTTGGCTACATGCCCGGAATACGGTGAAAAAACCGGTGTAGTGGTGTCGTCGTTGCTGGCAATGGTGCCATCGGTAATTTGCTCGTCACGAAAACTGACGGACTGAACCGGGAGAATTTTCAATGCGTCTAGCTGGCTTTGGCTGGGCCGAAAAGTGCCCGGTGCAACCGGTACCTCTACATTAGTTTTAGCATCCGATTTACCCGTAATGAAATGATTGATAATCAGTCCGCCGCACAGCAGAGCGACGACAGCAGCGGCGATGCTTAGCTTCGTTTTAGTCGGCATGGCGAGCTCATTTTTTAAGATCAAGATAGAAGGGATATCAGCAGGTTTGTTCATGGTGTCCAACGTTGGATGGCTATGGTATTAAATTAAAAGACGTTAATTGATGTCAGTAAGAGCTACCCCAGCTAGTTCGGTAAGGGCGGTCTTCCGACGTTAGTGCTACGACTAACGTCAGTAATTGTTATTGACTTGCCCGGTATTTTTTTCCGTAACGATAGGATGCAGTTTGACTTTGATGACAATAACAATTCCGATATAATTTTTTTATAAAGAAATCACAGAGTAAGAGTAAAGAAGTTGTAAATTTCGTCGGCAATCGACGTATTCAAAACTGTTCCGACCACCATTTTTTACATTCCAGTGTTTTGCCGATAGCGCATTAGCTTAAAAATGGACGATGGCGTCGATGGCTAACATGGCCTGGTTATTTGACCTTTGGTTGCAGTAGAACCGTAACCAGCCGTGCATGGATTGTTGTAAGGCGCGCAGTTTGATGTTGTGGTCGAAACTAGTGCGCAAGTATCATTAGTCGCCAAAACAGTGCGTGATTATGGTGCGTTACCGTTTATCTACGGCCATTTAGGTGCTTTTTAGCATGGCATGAGACTTGCTGTGTCAGTTGAGGAATCTCACGTTTGTTAACTCACTATTAAATCGGAAATACCATTATGAAGAATAAATTAGGGAGTTTCACAGCAGTATTCTTTTTTGCGGTGCTATCACATAACGCCATCGCAGATGAAGTTGTAGAGGCACCAAAACCTGACAATGAATTTTCATTTAATTTAGGTGCAACCTCAGACTACCGCTATCGCGGTATTTCTCAGTCGAATTTACACCCTGCGATCCAGGGTGGTGCTGATTACACGAACAACCCAACCGGTTTATATGCCGGTACGTGGCTGTCTTCAATTAAATGGATTACCGATGCCGGTGGTAGTGGCGATGTTGAAATGGATTTGTACGCAGGTAAACGGGGGGATATTGTTAGCGATCTGTCTTACGATGTGGGCGTATTGAGCTATGTATACCCAGGTAATAATTTAGGTCAGATTGCTGGTTTAGCCAATGCCAACACAACTGAAATTTATGGACAGCTGACGTATAAATTGGCGAACATCAAATACTCCCGTTCGGTAACCAATTTATTCAGCATTCCAGGCAGTAAGAATAGTGGTTACGTTGATTTATGGACCAGCATTCCTGTCACTGACGCATTAGCTTTGGGTTTGCATGTGGGCCATCAAACTGTTGAAAATAATTCGAATTTTTCCTATACCGACTGGAAAGTTGGTCTTTCGCAGGATTTCTTTGGCGTTTCTTTCACCCTTGGTGTCGTCGGCACCGACGCAAATAAATTAATGTATGTAACGCCTGATGGAAAATTTACCGGCAAAACCAGTTTGGTGCTTTCCGCAGCAAAAACATTCTAAATCGGGCTATTTATGAAACTCATTACTGCAATCATCAAGCCGTTTAAGTTGGACGAAGTGCGAGAAGCTTTATCTGCTATCGGCGTGCAAGGTATTACGGCGACTGAGGTGAAAGGTTTTGGACGTCAAAAAGGGCATACAGAACTGTATCGCGGCGCGGAATATGTGGTTGATTTTTTACCTAAAACTAAAATTGAAGCTGCAGTGAATGATGACATCGTCGACCGCGCAATCGAAGCAATTGAAACAGCCGGACGCACTGGCAAGATAGGCGATGGAAAAATTTTCGTCTTTGATTTGCTGCAAGTGGTGCGGATACGTACAGGTGAAACTGGCAATGATGCTCTATAAGGAAAATACAATGAAAAGTTTTTTAGCATTAACTCTCGCCAGCTTAGTTGCCGCATCCTGTTTGCTCGGGAATGCTAACGCTGACGATAAGGTAGTCACACCGGCTGCCGCTGTAACAGCAAGTGTGAGTGCAAGTGTGAATGTAAGTTCGCCAACAGCAACACCTGAGGCACCTGCTGCCATTGCGGCAGCTCCTGAGGTGGCAGTGGTAGCAGCAACGCCAACGCCCAATAAAGGCGATACAGCCTGGATGATGGTTGCCACGTTGTTAGTAATATTAATGACTATCCCTGGTTTGGCCTTGTTTTACGGCGGGTTAGTCCGTTCAAAAAACATGCTGTCGATCTTGATGCAGGTATTCATGATTTTTGCCGTGATTATTGTATTGTGGTGTATCTACGGGTACTCACTTGCATTTACTCAAGGTAATTCATTTATTGGCTCGTTGTTTGGCCCAGATGGTCGCTTGTTTTTGAATGGCATTTTTGATCCTGCTAAGGGCACATTTTCAACTGCGGCAACATTTAGCAAAGGCGTTGTGATTCCTGAGTTTGTGTACGTAGCTTTTCAGGGAACGTTCGCGGCAATCACTTGCGGATTAATCATTGGCGCATTTGCAGAGCGGGCCAAGTTTGTTGCGGTGATGTCGTTTATCGTGATCTGGTTTACTTTTTCTTACCTGCCGATTGCTCATATGGTTTGGTTTTGGCCCGGTCCTGATGGCATTAAAGATGCCGCCACATTGGCGATTGAAACAGCTAAAGGTGGATGGTTATGGAAAAAAGGTGCGCTTGATTTTGCCGGTGGAACTGTCGTACACATCAATGCAGCGATTGCCGGTTTAGTTGGTGCAGTGATGATTGGGCGTCGGATTGGTTTTGGCAAAGAATCCATGGCACCACATTCCTTAACCATGACGATGATCGGTTCTTCCCTTTTATGGGTCGGTTGGTTCGGATTTAATGCGGGTTCTGCACTGGAAGCTGGTGACATTGCGGCTTTGGCTTTCATCAACACATTGCTGGCTACCGCCGCAGCGTCTGTTTCATGGGTTTTGGGTGAATGGCTGAGTAAAGGTAAACCGTCCATGTTAGGTGGTGCATCTGGCGCTGTGGCTGGCCTGGTTGCAATTACACCGGCGTGCGGCTTTGTTGGCCCGATGGGGGCGTTGTTCATCGGCTTATTAGCCGGATTAGTTTGCTTATGGGGCGTAAATGGGTTGAAACGGTTGATCGGCGCCGATGATTCTTTAGATGTATTTGGTGTGCACGGCGTCGGAGGTATTTTAGGTGCGTTATTGACGGGTGTATTTGCTTCACCGGCATTGGGCGGACAGGGAATATTTGATTACGTCACTAACAAATTATCTGCTGATCCCTACAGCATTGCTGACCAGTTACTCATTCAAGCGGAAGCTGTATTGACAACGGTGCTTTGGTCGGCAGTTGTTTCTATCATTGCGTTTAAATTAGTTGATCTGGTTATTGGCTTACGCGTTCCAGAAGATGAAGAACGTGAAGGTTTGGATATTACTAGCCACGGTGAATCTGCTTACCATGCGTAAAATTAGTAATAGCAATTTATAAGATCTTGTTTAAGCACTTCCATTGGGAAGTGCTTTTTTTTTATGGAAAAATTAAGACGAACGGCATGGCAATCGTAGCGTCGATTGCCATGCCGTTCAGTGGAGTTTAAGTGTGATTGGACTTATTTTTAGCGCGCTATCGTTGTGCGGCGAGTTACTTTTCGTTGCAGTTGGATCAATCCGTAAATCAATGCTTCAGCTGTCGGTGGGCAACCTGGAACGTAGACATCGACGGGAACAATTCGGTCGCAGCCGCGTACCACGGAATAGGAGTAGTGATAATAACCGCCGCCGTTTGCGCAGGAACCCATTGAAATGACGTAGCGCGGTTCGGGCATTTGGTCGTAGACTTTTCTTAATGCCGGAGCCATTTTATTGGTTAAGGTGCCTGCAACAATCATCAGATCAGAATGTCGCGGGCTGGCACGCGGCATGACGCCGAATCTGTCGATGTCATAACGAGCTGCTGCGGAATGCATCATTTCTACTGCACAGCACGCCAAGCCAAAGGACATATACCAGAGGCTGTTGCTTCGGCAGCGATCAGCCATTTCATCGAGTGAGCTGAGGATAATATTGTTCGAGCCTATTACGTCCATCGGGATATCCTTTAAAAGTGAGTTGCTGAAACATTCCAATTAATAATAAATTTATAACTTATTATCATAATGGAATGCTAAGGCAACGTCAATTTTCTGGATAAAGGGTCGAAGAAAGCTAATTAATCTTTACCGATTGAACGCGCCAGACGTATTCCCGTTCTTTGCCATCTTGCGCTGGCTGGGAAAAAATTGCGGTAAGTTAAGCGCGAATGATGTTTAGGTGTGAAGGCTGAAGAGCCGCGCAGCACATATTGATTGACCATGAATTTACCGTTGTACTCACCTATTGCACCCTCGGCGATGGCATAGCCCGGATAGGGCGCGTAACTACTGGAAGTCCATTGCCAGCAACATGCAAATAGTTGAGTCAGTTGGGCATTTTTTTGCGCCGCATATTCCCATTCCGCCTCGGTCGGTAGCCGCGCGCCTACCCAACTCGCATACGCGGAGGCTTCAAAAAAAGAGAGATGGCAAACCGGTTGGAGCGGATCGAGTTCATGCAGACCGTGCAGCGTGAATTCTTGCCAATGATTAGTGTGCCGCCAATACAGTGGATGTTTTATTTGCTGTTGAATTATCCAATTCCATCCATCTGCAAGCCATAAGGTGGGATTGGTATAACCACCTGCTTCAATGAAGGCCAGATATTCACCGTTGTTGACGAGCCGTGATGCGAGCTGAAATTCTTCAATAAATTGCCGATGGCGCGGGGTTTCGTTATCAAAGCAAAACCCTGCTTCGTGATGACCGATTTCTTGTAAAGCTGGTTCAAAGTAATGCCAATCGATTGCTGCTGGAATGGCGTCAACGGTATCAAGAATGCCTGTATCTTCAGCGAGCATGACTGGATTCAGCGGATTGGACGACAGCAGATGTTTAATATCGGTCAGCATTAGCTCCTGATGTTGCTGTTCATGCTGAATGCCGAGTTCAATCAATTCATCGCATTTAATTGATGAGTGATGTTGATATAGGAGTTGGATGCGCTCGTCGACGGCATGCCGGTATTCCAAAACTTCCTTGAGGTCGGGGCGGGTCAGTAGCCCTCGTTGCGGGCGCGGATATTGCTCACCTATCCCGTTGTAGTAAGAGTTAAACAGTAATTTAAAGGCTGGATGAAATGCGTGAAAATCAGGATCAAACGTTTCAAGAATAAAGGTTTCAAAAAACCAGGTGGTATGCGCGAGATGCCATTTAATGGGGCTGGCATCCGGCATTGATTGCGCCGCCGCATCTTCTGCTGAAAGGTAAGCCGCGATGCGCAGGGAATATTCGCGGGTCTTTGTCCAGCGCTCTATTAGCGTTAGTGTTGCGGACATAGTTTAAATCGCTTTAGCATAAATCACTGCATACCAGTTTGCATCGTCGCTCCAATGGCGGGCTTTTCCAAAACCTGCGGCGCTCAATAATTCTAAAAATAGGGGTAGTGAATATTTATAGCTGTTCTCAGTATGAATCCGTTCACCACGAATAAAATGTCGATGATTATTTCCCCATTTCACTTGCAGATTCATCCGTGCTTCCAGATGCATTTCAATACGCGATTGCTGCGCATTAAAGAACGCATAATGCTGCCATTGACGTATATCAAAATCAGAGCCCAGCAACTGATTAACATGTCGCAACGCATTCAGATTAAACGCGGCCGTAACGCCCAGATCATCATCGTAGGCAGCATTGAGTGTGGCAGAGTCTTTGATCAGGTCAATGCCGATCAGGATGCCGCCATCGGCGTCGCAGGCAGCGCGGATTTTTTTGAGGAAGGTCAGAGCAATGTCAGGGTGAAAATTACCTATTGACGAGCCGGGGTAAAAAAACAAGCGTTGGTCGCTGCGCACTTCGTCAGGCAATGTCCAGTTTTTTGAAAAATCCATGCCCAGCGCCGTCATTTCAATGTGCGGAAAACGTTGCCGCAAATGCCGTACCGAATCCGTTAAATGATTCACTGAAATGTCGATCGGCACATATTGATCTGGATGGAGAAACGGGAAAAGTCGCGCTGCTTTGGCACAATTACCGGCACCTAAATCAATCAAGGTACCGCCCGGGCCGATGGTTTGAGAAATATCAGTAAGGTGGCGGGTAAAAATGCCGGCTTCGGTGCGGGTTGGATAATACTCAGGCAGGACGCAAATCGTCTCGAATAACACCGAGCCTACGGTATCGTAAAAGTATTTGGGGGAAATGGTGGCATGGTCGCTTAACAAGCCGGTAGTGAGTTCCTGGATAGTGAACTCCTTCGTATCAAGCGCATGGTCCCGGTCTGCTATTGCCACGTTCACTGAAGTTGCTAAATCCATAGACGACCCTGTTGAAGTTTCTCAATGACAATTAAATGATCTAGGTGTTGCTTGAAAAAATTTAATAAATCATACCTGACTATTGAAAAAATAGCGCGTGGCTAACTGAGCCGAGGCAATGCTAAGGCACATTGTAAAAAATGCCAGCCATGCGTAAGGCCAAAGCAGAGGCATGCCGATTAATATCAGACCATCATTGCTACCGGGAATCAGCAAGCTGCCCCATGCCATCATTGCACCTCCAAGCAGGCAACGTAAAGCCGCGGTTATCGACGGGGTCGTCCAGCAAAACTTGCCGGCAGTTTTTCCGCCTACCACAGCCCCGGCAAACAGAGCGGCGGCCATACCAATGCGGCCGTTTATATTCTGTAACATGCCGTGCGCCAGTTCGGACAATACCTCGGTGTAAGTCCATTTTTCTGACAAAATTACGGTCGCCAGAAAAGCAAAACCGATGACGATGGTGGCCATGTGCGGCGACCATGCTGTGTCGCTATTCGCTTGTCTGGTACGCGTGAAAATTTTGTAAATCCGCCAAATCAATAACGCAGCTAATGGCCAAAGAGCCGCACTGGCAGCCAAAGCCATGGCTGAAGTGCTTGGCGTTGCCGTGTGCATTGGCATGCCAAAGATTACTTGCATACTGAGGCAGCCTAAAAAATAACCTATGGGCGTTAAAGCGAAAACCCACTGTCCGATACCTAAACGAGCGATTACCCCAACTACGCAAGCACCGTTGATGTAAGCCCCCAAGCCTAAGATCATCGCACCAAAAAATGTCCAGCTTGTGACAGCGTAGCCGCCCGGTAAACTGTTCAGTAAATGAAAGTGTTGGGCTAACCCAAGTCCGACAGCTACCCAGACTGCCGCTTCCAACAAGGCGACGAGGCGTTTTGTACCACGCCGACTGACGATTTCATCCACCGCAGTCACAGAGCAGGTCGCGCCGCGTTGGATGGCAAAACCCATTACTCCGGCGGCCAGCAATGCCAGTATGAAAAATAGCGGAGTAATCATGGACATGATCGATACTCGATAATCCCTTCGATAGAATCGTTACCTTCCCGCCAGGGAGCGCGTTCGATCATTCGAAGCGTATCGGCGTAGCCGGCAGCGCGTCGGGCATTCACGCCAGTGAAGGAAAAGTCGATGTCTTTACTTTGATCTTCATCGTCAAGGCGCGGTGCAACCAGATGGGCAACGTGCATCGTGGTTCCGCAACCCCAGGCAGTCAATTCTTTTACACACGCTTCGTTCTGTTTGCTAGCCGGTAGTTGTTTGCCAAGCTCACGGATTACATGCCGCAATCGATGGATTTGTTTTTGCTTCTCAATGTGACTGTCGGCGCGGCTGGCAAACTGGATGTCTTTCTGGCGTGCCAAAACGTCGGCAATCGATTCCGGTTCCGGTCCGCTCTGGTGCCATACATTGACAGCAAAAATCAGGGAGTTACGTCGCGGGTTGTCATCTAAAACGGCTTCGATGGGGGTGTTGGAATAAATACCTCCGTCCCAGTAGGGGGCGTCTTCAATCCTGATTGCGCCGAACGCCGGTGGCAATGCGCCGGAAGCCATGATGTGCTTGGCATCGATGTGTGTATTACTACTATCGAAATACCGCATCATGCCCGAATTGACATTCACCGCACCGACCGTTAAGCGCGTTTTTCCCATGCCATTGATCTGACCAAAATCAACCAGCTCGCACAATGTGCGTGCCAGTGGCTCGGTACTATAGTAAGAAGCCTTTTCCACTCCTAGTTTGACTTTGTTGCCAAGCAGTGCTGCCGGGTTTGGCTTAAAGAAGGAGGGGATGCCGTTCAGCACCGTTGTTATGTTTGAAAATAGGCTACTGACGCCAAACGGATCGAATCGGGTAGCTATGGATTGTTGTTCTATTTTCTCCCAAAATGCCAATAATTTTTCCATGCGATCAGCAGGTTTATTACCTGCGATCAGCGCGCCGTTGATCGCGCCGATGGACGTTCCTATAACCCATTCAGGCTCGATTCCTGCAGCATGCAGCGCCTCGTACACCCCGACTTGATATGCGCCAAGTGCGCCGCCGCCCTGTAGAACCAGAACGACACGCCCCGGTAGCTGGAGGTTGTTGGTTGCGCCGGCTCGCAGTGAGGGCTTTTCCGCGTGTCTATTGGTCATTGTTAGTCCATTCGTCGTAAGTCGATAAAATGGCCCTCGGTATTTTTTGACTCCAAGCTACTCACCTACTGGGCATGGCTATCAGTCGGACTTAGTTCAAAATCCTTACATATCACTATTTTTTAGATCAATGCAGCAGAAATGGCAATGTTTTTTGATGGGTTCAGTGATCGGCTGCGCGGTACGCTAAATCCGGTATTGCCGGTACTAAGCGCTTCTTCCCGGACTAGTGACGGTGTTTTTCCGTGAAATTTTCTAAAGCAGCGGGAAAAATGCGAGTTACTTAAAAAGCCGCACTGTAAGGCGATATCAATGATGGAATTGTTGGTAGTAATCAGTAGGTTGTAGGCATTGTTTAAGCGCAGCTCAAATGCTAAAGCCAGCGGGCTCATGCCGAGCTCAGTCTGAAACAGGCGTTCCAGATGACGCACGCTCACATTGACGTGTTGCGCAATAAATTCGGCTGGTAGCGGATCGCTCAAATGCCGCTCCATTAATAACATCGCCTTCCGCACGCGGATGTTGTTGGTTTCCTTTGTAAATAACGGTTGCGGTTGCGGCGTTTTAGCGGGCAGGGGCGCGTGTTCTATCATGATGCGCAGTGCTTTCGCTGCGCGCGATTTTTCACAATGGCGGTCAACCAGATAGGCCGCCAAATGCACTACGCTAGTGCCGCCGGCGCAGGTGAGCCGGTCCACATCGTCGATGAATAATTCATCGGAGCTGACTTTAAGATCGGGGAATTCGTTGGTGAATTCACTGTGTACATACCAGCTCACGCAACTGCGTCGGCCTTGCATTAATCCCAGTCTGGCAAGTACGAAACTGCCGGTACAAATGCCGATCAATGGAACATTAGCTGCGGCGGCCTGTTTTAAGTAATTTTCGAGTGCAGTTGGAAGTTGAAGTGCGTTTAACAGGCCGCCAACCATAACGATGTAATCGAACTTGCTCGGGTCAGTTAACTGTGAGGTTGGCATAATCTCGATGCCGCAACTGGCTTTGATAGGGCGCATTTCATGACTCAGCACCGTCCATTCACAATGGATCGGGCGACTGCGATCACCATCGTCCGCGGCTAAACGTAGCGTGTCGACAAATGCGGAAAAAGCCAGCAGGGTGAAGTTGGGCGACAGCACAAAGCCCACCGATAGCTTGCTCTTTTTCTTGGTATTCGAATTTAACAAAATAGCCTCCTTTGCGGATTTTTTAATGGCCAGGATGCGATCAAAAAATGGTGAGTCAGTGTTGGAAAACGCATTTCAAACTATGAACGTTATCAACTTCTCAGCAATTTTTGTACCAGCTTGTCTCCCGGAAAATTATACATAGCGACTACCCTGCTAACAACAAAATTAATGGACATGATGGCGTAAATAGTCAATAAGCAGTCAATAAAGCCTTATTGCTCTAGACGAGAATCTTTGTTTCATTAACGCAACAAGATGTTTGTTAGCGAACCTAACTGAGCTAACTGAATATTATTTTGAATGCGCGCTATTTTGTTCAGTGAAGGTGCATATTCCTAGGGATCGCACCAAACTAGCGCGCTGTAATGATGCATGATCGAAGGCAATTCCTTTCATTTGAAATCAGCGAATTTGATGATCGTTGGCGTGAATTATGTGCTCGCGAAGATTGGTAGAAATAGTGCAGCGCATCATAAACATGTCGAAATCAGACAATACTGTGTCCTAATCAATCAATTTTAAATTCAGCGCCATCGCAATAATTAACTCCTACGATTTTGAGGCGGGAAAAGCGATATGGCACAGAAAAACTACTCGTTGTGGAGCCTCATTCAGCAAGGCTTCAAACGTCAGGAAGGTTGGGATCAGGCGTGGCGTAGTCCGGAGCCGAAGAGTTCTTACGATGTGATTATTATCGGCGCTGGCGGTCATGGATTGGCGACGGCTTATTACCTGGCGAAAGAACACGGCATTCGCAATATTGCGGTGCTCGAAAAAGGTTATCTGGGCGGCGGGAATACAGCGCGCAATACCACTATCGTTCGTTCCAATTATTTGTGGGACGAAGCCGCCATGCTGTACGAACACTCGCTGAAACTGTGGGAAGGTTTGTCGCAAGAAATCAACTTCAACGTCATGTTCAGCCAGCGCGGTGTGTTCAATTTAGGGCACTCATTACAAGATATGCGCGATATTGAACGGCGTGTGAATGCCAACCTGATCAACGAAATCGATGCGCAAGTGCTTAGCGCCGCCGAAGTCAAAGATCGTATCCCCATGATTAACACTAGCAGCAATACCCGTTACCCGATTATGGGCGCAAGTTTTCAGCCACGCGCTGGCGTTGCCCGGCATGACGCGGTGGCCTGGGGCTTTGCCCGTGCTGCCAGTAATCTTGGTGTCGACATTATCGAGCAATGCGAAGTGACTGGTTTGAATGTGGACGGTGGACACATTAAAGGCGTGGAAACCTCACGCGGCACTATTCGTGCTGACCGCGTTGGGTGTGTGGCAGCAGGTCATTCAACGACGTTAGCCAAAATGGTCGGCTTGCGTATGCCGCTGGAAAGCCATCCGCTGCAAGCCTTTGTTTCAGAATCTCTCAAGCCGGTTTTAGATACTGTGGTGATGTCCAATGCGGTGCATGGTTACCTCAGTCAGTCTGATAAGGGTGAGCTGGTGATTGGTGCCGGTATTGATAGTTACCTCAGCTATGCGCAACGCGGTAGCCCGCATGTAATCGAGCATACAGCCGCCGCAATTATCGAATTGTTCCCTATGTTTTCCCGGGTACGGATGAATCGTCAGTGGGGCGGCATCGTTGATGTCTCTCCCGACGCGTGTCCAATTATTGGCAAAACACCGATTAAAGGTTTGTATTTTAACTGTGGCTGGGGCACTGGCGGCTTTAAGGCAACGCCCGGTTCCGGCCATGTGTTCGCTCACACGATTGCGCACGATGAACCACATCCGCTCAACGCTGCTTTCGGTTTGGATCGCTTTCATAGCGGGCATTTAATTGACGAACACGGTGCTGCTGGCGTCGCACATTAATCGCAATTAGATTAGATACAGGGAGAACTGCCTCATGTTTATGTTTCATTGTCCGCACTGTAACGATGTGCGCGAAGAAGAAGAATTCAGCTACGCCGGAGAAGCCTTTATTCCTCGCCCGGCTGCACCTGATACGGCTACCGATGCGGAGTGGGGCGATTACGTCTTTATGCGTAAAAACACCAAGGGTTGGCATTGGGAGCAATGGCTGCATTCGGCCGGTTGCCGCAAAGTGATTGCCGTAAAGCGCCACACTTTTACGCACGAAATTGCCGGCGGCTGGACACTGTCTGAAGGCAAACGGATTTACCTCGAGGAGCAAGCGTGAATTCGCATCGTATTAATAAACCTAATTCACGTATCAATCGTGAGCAAGCGTTGTCCTTTACTTTTGACGGCAAGAGTTATCAGGGGTTTGCTGGCGATACGCTCGCATCCGCTTTGTTAGCTAATGGCGTGCGCATGATTGGGCGCAGCTTTAAATATGGACGTCCGCGCGGCATCGTTGGTCATGGTGCGGAAGAACCGAATGCCTTAATTCAATTGGAGAAGGGAGCGGTGACGACTCCTAACGTGAAGGCAACGCAAGTTGAGTTATATGAAGGACTGAACGCATTCTCGACTACCGGTTGGCCGTCGCTAAATTTTGATGTGAAGAGCGTCATGGGACGGGCAGCGCGGTTTATGCCAGCCGGGTTCTATTACAAAACCTTTATGGCACCGCCAAAAATGTGGCCGTTGTACGAAGACGTTATTCGCCGCGCCGCTGGTTTCGGCAGTGCTCCGGTTGACCCTGATCCTGAATATTACGATCATCTGCATCATCACCCCGACGTGTTGGTCGTCGGCGGTGGTGCTTGCGGTATCTGGTCTGCGTTGATTGCAGCGCGTGCCGGTTTGCGTGTGATGTTGGTGGACGAGCAAGCGGAAATGGGCGGTTGGTTATTGTCGGACGGCGATGCAATCATCGACAGTTATCCTACACATACATGGCTGCGTAGCTGTATCGCAGAATTGGATCAAATGTCGAATGTGACGCGCTTACCGCGTACGACTGCATTTGCCTTGCATGATGCAAATTTAGTGCAGGCAGTTGAACTGATTCAGGATCATTTATCGCTTAATGCACGCAACGCAGAATTGCCACGTCAGCGCCTACACAAAATTCGTGCCAATCAAGTCATTCTGGCAACCGGTGCATTAGAACGTCCCCTAGTTTTTGGGAATAACGATTTACCGGGCGTGATGACGGCATCAGCGGGACAAACCTATTTAAACCGTTATTCAGTCCGTGCAGGAAAAAAAGTGTTGGTGATGACCAGTAATGACTGGGCTTATGGCGCAGCCTGTGACTTGGCGCAGGCCGGTGCAGAAGTCACTCTGGCTGATACGCGGGTAAATGGCGCACTGCCTGCACGCAGCAAGGCGGCACAGCAGGCCGGAGTAACCATTTTGAACGGTCATGGCATTGCGCATGCAGTCGGCGGCCGCGCTGTGATGGGTGCGCATTTAATTAAACTCGACCCTGTTATGAATCAAGCGATCGGTAGCGGCGCTGAGGTTGCCTGTGATTTATTACTTTCTTCCGGTGGCTTATCGCCGAATGTACATTTGTTTTGCCATAACGGTAGCCGACCTAGCTGGAGTGAAGAAAAGCTAGCTTTTGTCGCACCGGAACAAGGGCGCAAGGGAATTTCCTGTGTGGGTTCGGTGGTTGGTGAATTCAGTTTGCAGGATGCAATTGCACAGACCACTCAGGTTGTGACGGCCTTATGTTCGTCGTTGGGTAAAACAGTGTCAGTTGCACAACCTAAAGTTGAGGGCAGCAAAATGCCGGTAAACGCAGCTCCAGCACGCCGCATATTCCGCGTGCCTGACGGCAAACGCGAAGGGCATGGCAAAAAAGCGTTTGTTGATTATCAAAACGACGTTGCTGCCTCTGATATTGAGTTGGCTGTGCGTGAAAATTATCGTTCGATTGAACACGTTAAACGCTACACCGGCCTGGGTTTCGGTACCGATCAAGGCAAGCTTTCCAACGTCAATGGCTTTGCGATTGCCGCTGATGCACTCGGTAAATCGATTGCCGAAGTCGGCACCACGACGTATCGCCCTGCCTACACGCCGGTGGCATTCGGTGCGTTGGCTGGCGCGATGGTGGGTGATACGTTTGACCCATCCCGATATTCAGCGATACATGAAGCACATGTAAAACGCGATGCCAAGTTTGAAGTGGTCGGGCAATGGATGCGCCCTTGGTATTTTCCAAAAGGCAGCGAAGATTTACATGCCGCAGTCAATCGTGAATGTTTAGCTGCACGTAATGGCGTCGGGATGATGGATGCTTCTACGCTCGGAAAAATCGATATCCGTGGCCCGGATGCACGTGAATTTTTAAATCGCGTCTATTCCAATGCATGGAGCCAGCTTGCTCCGGGCAAGTGCCGTTACGGCTTAATGCTCGATGAAAACGGCATGGTGATGGACGACGGCGTTACCGCATGTCTGGATGACCAGCATTTTATGATGACCACGACCACCGGCGGCGCTGCACGTGTCATGAGCTGGCTGGAACGCTGGTTGCAAACCGAATGGCCGGATTTAAAAGTCTACCTGACCTCAGTGACCGATCATTGGTCAACCAGTGCAGTGGTCGGCCCTAAAAGCCGTGCTGTGCTGGAAAAACTGTGTACGGATATTGACCTGTCGGCCGATGCGTTTAAATTTATGGATTGCCGGATTGGCACGGTAGCTGGCGTTCCAGCCAGAGTATTTCGTATCAGCTTTTCCGGCGAACTGGCTTATGAAGTCAACGTTGACGCCAGTTACGGCCATTACATGTGGGAAGCCTTGATGAAGGCGGGTGAAGAGTTTGAAATTACCCCTTACGGTACCGAAACGATGCACGTATTGCGTGCAGAAAAAGGTTTCATCATTGTTGGGCAAGATACCGATGGTTCCGTCTCGCCGATTGATTTGGGTATGGCGTGGGCAGTCAGTATGAAAAAATCGTTTGCTTTCCTGGGTAAGCGTTCACTTGCTCGGACTGACACCGCACGGACTGACCGTAAGCAGTTAGTTGGTTTGATGACCGAAGACCCGAATGTGGTGTTGACCGAAGGTGCGCAGATTGTAGAGAGCGCGCAAGTCGGCCCGATGGAGCACATGATCGGCCGCGTCACATCGAGTTATCACAGCGCTTTCCTTGGCCGTTCGATTGCGATGGCGCTAGTTGAAGGCGGTTCGGCTAAAGACGGACAAGTGCTGTATTGCTGGGATGGCGGAAAAATCACGAAAGCAAAAATCGTGTCCCCTGTGTTTATTGATCCAGAAGGAAAACGTCAACATGTCTAACTATTCACCTGAAATAGCTGCTGAGGCGGTTAAGCAAATTAATCCTAATTTTAAGCCCTACGCACGTTCACCTTTGCACGCCTTTGGTTTACCTGCGCAAGCGCGCAGCAAAGATAGTAGCCGCGGTGTGTGGATGAATGAATTGCCCTTGCTTGGTTATATCGTAGTGCGTGGAAATAGTGCAGATCCGCTCTTTATTCAGGCAATCCAGGATGTATTAGGGATTGCATTGCCGACTACGCCGAGTACTTTTGTTCCGGTAAATCAGGGCATCGTTGTTTGGCAGACGCCGGACGAATGGCTGGTGGTGTGCGCAAGAGCGGCGCATGGCAATTATTTAGCCAAGCTGACAGAATCGTTGAGCACTCTGCATGCGCAGGTGGCGGATAACTCGGGCGGGTTGACGACGGTTTATGTAAGTGGCGCGAAGCATGTTGAATTGTTGCGCCATGTTGGGGTGTACGACTTTGAATCGATTACGGACGGGCAAGCGATTAGCACCATCTGCCACAAAGCCAATATTGTGGCTTTGCGTCATGACAGCGAGGGGATTTTTGTTATTTTCCGCCGTAGCTTTGCCGATTATTTCTGGCTGCTGCTGACTAAAGCTGCACGACCTTATGGATTGGGGATTAGCGTATTAACGCCGGATTCCTCTCATCCATTATTGAGTTTTCTGTAATGCCGTTTAGCGTCTTTGAAGTCTTTCGCATCGGTATCGGGCCGTCTAGTTCGCACACGGTGGGGCCGATGTTGGCGGTCAATCGTTTTCTACAGTTGTTGAAGCCACAGTTAACAGAAGTAGCGCGTGTGCAGGTAGATTTGTATGGATCGCTCGCGTTGACCGGTGTCGGCCATGGAACCAATGGCGCGGTGATACTTGGTTTACTTGGTGAGCAACCACATTCAGTGAATCCGGCGACGGCACAAGACAAGGTAGATTTAGTGCGCTTAGACCAGCAATTGCTGCTGGATGGCACACATGAAATATCTTTTTCCTGCGCCACGGATTTGTTATTTCACATGCGGGAATCTTTGCCGCAACATCCGAATGGCATGCGGCTAACTGCATTTGATGCTGATGGCAATGTATTGGTAAAGCGTGCGTATTTTTCAATCGGCGGTGGTGCGGTACAGGACGAAGATGAAATAGATGTGAGCGTGAAATTGGAAGTTACGCGTTCGTCCGAGCCTTGTCCATTTGCGAGCGCACAGGATTTATTGAATTGGTGCGAAACCAAACAATGCAGTATTGCAGACATCGTTCTTGACAATGAGTTGACCTATCAAGATGAACAAACGACACGGCTGCGGTTATTGGAAATTTGGCAGGTCATGCATGACTGCGTAGAGCGCGGACTCATAACCGAAGGGACATTGCCGGGTGGCTTGAGCCTGAAACGACGTGCGCCAGCCATGTTCAGGCAGGCTGGTCACGGTTCGGATGGCAAGCTCAGTATTGACTTTGCGTTGATGGATATTTTGAGCGCCTTTGCCATCGCCGTGAATGAAGAAAATGCCGCCGGTGGCCGCGTAGTAACGGCGCCGACTAACGGTTCCGCAGGTGTGATTCCAGCCGTACTCAGCTATTACACCCGCTTTAATCCTAGTGCTAATGATGACGGCATTATCCGGTTTTTATTGACAGCCGCTGGTATCGGCATGCTGTACAAGCGCAACGCCTCTATTTCAGCCGCCGAGATGGGTTGTCAGGGCGAGATTGGTGTATCGGCTTCAATGGCAGCAGCCGGTTTGGTTGCGGTAATGGGCGGGACTAATCTGCAAGTGGAAAACGCCGCAGAAATCGCCATGGAACACTTTCTCGGCATGACTTGCGACCCGCTGAATGGTTTGGTGCAAGTGCCCTGTATTGAGCGTAATAGCATGGGCGCAATTAAGGCGATTAACGCAGCGCGGATGGCAATGATGAGCGACGGACGGCACTTGGTATCGCTGGACCAGGTTATCGAGACGATGCGCCAGACCGGCATCGATATGCAAAGTAAATATAAAGAAACCTCACTGGGCGGGTTGGCCGTCAATGTGGTTTTTTGTTGATGCATTTGCAGCGTAGGGGCATCCCTTGTGGGTGCCCTGGTAGCCAGGAACTCGCAATATTAGTTCATACCGAAGGGCACCCACAAGGGGAGCCCCTACAATTTCAGAGTAAGTTTAATCGGGAGATAAACATGTCTAACAAAGCATTTTTCAATAACTCACTGGCGCAAACAGATTCTGCGGTAATGACCGCCATTAACGGCGAAATGCATCGCCAGCGTGACCAGATCGAAATGATCGCCTCGGAAAATATCGTCTCCAAAGCGGTACTGGAAGCGCAAGGCTCGGTCTTGACCAATAAATATGCAGAAGGCTACCCCGGCAAGCGTTATTACGGTGGCTGCGATCAAGTCGATGTGGTTGAAACTTTGGCGATTGAGCGTGCTAAACAATTATTTGATGCAGCATACGTCAATGTGCAACCGCATTCCGGCGCACAAGCTAATGGCGCAGTAATGCTGGCGTTGGTAAAGCCGGGTGAAACCGTGCTGGGTATGTCGTTATCAGCAGGTGGTCATTTAACCCACGGCGCCAAACCGGCGCTGTCCGGCAAATGGTTTAACGCGATCCAATACGGGGTACGTCGCGTCGACTGTTTAATTGATTACGAAGAAGTAGAGCGTTTGGCGCTTGAGCATAAGCCAAAATTAATTATTGCCGGTTTCTCTGCCTATCCGCGTGAAGTGGACTGGGCACGGTTTCGCGCCATTGCCGACAGTGTTGGCGCATATTTGATGGTGGATATGGCGCATATCGCTGGCTTGGTTGCAACTGGACTGCATGCCAGCCCGGTACCGCATGCGCATGTCACGACATCAACCACTCACAAGACTTTACGCGGCCCGCGTGGCGGCATCATCATGACTAATGATGAAGAGATTGCTAAAAAAATTAATTCAGCCGTTTTCCCCGGTTTGCAGGGCGGGCCGTTAATGCATGTGATTGCAGCAAAGGCCGTTGCGTTTGGCGAAGCGTTACAACCGGAATTTACCAGCTATATCAAGCAGGTAGTCGCCAACGCCCGCGCACTTGGCGAAGTGCTGGTTGCCGGCGGCGTTGATCTGGTCACTGGCGGAACCGATAACCATTTGTTGCTGGTTGATTTACGACCGATGGGCTTAAAAGGAAACACGACTGAACATGCTTTAGAACGTGCCGGATTTACCTGCAATAAAAACGGAATCCCTTTTGACGATGAAAAGCCGACAGTTACTTCCGGTGTGCGTCTCGGCACTGCTGCGGGTACTACCCGTGGTTTCGGTGAGCAGGAATTCCGCCAGATCGGTGCGTTGATTTTGGACGTGTTGAATGGCTTGCGCACCAATCCAGAAGGAAACAGCGCGATAGAAAACCGGGTGCGCGCTGAAGTTGCTGCCATCTGCAAAGAATTTCCGATCTATTAATTTCATCTAGCGCGACCAGGAGACAAATATGAGCAACTTGCACGACTCTGCAACCATTATCGATGGCTTAATCATCGCTAAGTGGGAACGGTCAATTTTTGAAGATATGCGGCGCGGCGGTTTAACTGCGGCAAATTGCACTGTGTCAGTCTGGGAAGGATTCAGCGACACGGTGGCGAATATCGCCGATATGAAAAAATTAATGCGTGAAAACAGCGAACTGGTATCGCTGGTAAGAAGCACCAAAGATATTCAAGACGCCAAACAAAACGGTAAAACCGGCATCATTCTCGGTTTTCAAAATGCCCATGCGTTTGAAGATAACCTTGGCTATATCGAAGCATTTGCCGATATGGGTGTACGCGTAGTGCAAATTTGCTACAACACGCAAAACCTGATCGGTACCGGTTGCTATGAGCGCGATGGCGGCTTGTCCGGCTTTGGCCGCGAAGCGATTGCGGAAATGAACCGGGTCGGCATTATGGTGGATTTATCGCACGTTGGCGGCGCTACCTCGGAAGAAGCGATTCTGGCATCAGCTAAACCGGTTTGTTATTCGCATTGCCTTCCATCGGGCTTGAAAGAACATCCGCGCAACAAGAGCGACGAGCAATTACGCTTCATTGCTGACCACGGTGGTTTTATCGGCGTCACCATGTTTCCTCCTTTCCTCAAGCGTGGCATTGAAGCCACCGTCACAGATTATGTCGAAGCGATCGACTATGTAATTAATCTGGTTGGCGAAGACTGTGTTGGTGTCGGCACCGACTTTACTCAGGGCTACGACAAAGGTTTCTTCGATTGGATTACCCATGATAAAGGCCGTTATCGCCAGCTAACCAAGTTCGGCACGATCTTAAATCCGCTGGGTATTCGCACCATAGGCGAGTTCCCGAATTTAACCGATGCGATGGAAAAAGCAGGTTGGACCGAGTCCCGCATACGCAAGGTGATGGGTGATAACTGGGTGCGTACGTTCAAAGAAGTCTGGGGCGCGTAGGTTGTATTTGTGATTTTGGTTTTGTAGGGGCGTCCCTTTTGGGCGCCCTTCTTTGAGCAACCACGGGTACCCACAAGGGGCACCCCTACGAAAACCTAATTTCTATTAATCCCAACTATTCAATATTTATTCAGGAGTGTCAGATGAAACCCCAATTACCCATCGAGGTGAACGAAGAAACCGGCGTGTGGAGCACTGATGGTTTGCCAATGCTATACGTGCCACGTCATTTTTTTGTCAATAATCATGTAGCAATCGAAGCGGCATTAGGTCGTGAACGTTATGCGCAACAGCTGTATGGCGCCGGTTATAAGTCGGCCTATTTTTGGTGTGAAAAAGAAGCCGCTACGCACGACATGTCTGGCCTGGCCGTATTCGAACATTACTTAAAACGTCTGTCGCAACGCGGCTGGGGCTTGTTTGTATTTGACTCTGTGAATGTTGAAACCGGACATGCGCGTATTTCGCTGCATCATTCTTCTTTCGTGCTGGCACAACCCGACGCACACGACAAGCTGTGCTACATGTTTGCCGGTTGGTTTTCCGGCGCGATGGATTGGGTGGCGCAGACTACCGGACGCAGCTATGCCACCACCAGTAGCGAAACACAATGTGCTGCTGAAGGTCATGCTCATTGCGTGTTTACAGTTGAACCGAAATAAGGAAAGACATGCGTTATCCGAATCTGTTTGCACCGATTACGATTAATAAAGTCACCATCCGTAATCGCATCATCAGTACTGCTCATGCCGAGGTGTATGCAGAAAATGGCGTTCCGGGTGAGCGCTATATTCGTTACTACGAAGAGAAAGCCAAGGGCGGAGTTGGCCTGGCAATTTGCGGCGGCTCCAGTCCGGTATCGATTGATAGCCCGCAAGGGTGGTGGAAGTCGGTTGATTTATCGAATGACCGGGTCATAGAACCGTTGGCGCGTCTGGCTGCAACCATGCATAAGCACGGCGCAAAAATCATGATTCAGGCGACGCATATGGGCCGACGCTCCAGCTATCATGGCGAACATTGGCCGCATTTGTTAACTCCTTCCGGTGTACGTGAGCCAGTACATCGCGGTAATGCAAAAATCATCGAATTGCATGAAATTCGTCGCATAGTGCAAGACTTTGCCAGTGCTGCAAAGCGGGTGCAATTGGCGGGCATGGACGGCATTGAGATATCCGCTGCGCATCAACATTTAATCGACCAGTTCTGGAGTCCGCGCACCAATAAACGCACCGATGAATACGGCGGTAGCTTGCAAAATCGGCTGCGGTTTGGGATTGAAGTATTGACGGCGATTCGTGAAGCGGTGGGGCGTGATTTTTGCGTTGGCTTACGGATGTGCGGCGATGAATTTCATGAAGACGGTTTAAGTCATGAAATGCTTAAAGAAATTGCCGTGGAAATGGAAAAAACCGGCTTAATCGATTACCTCAGCGTCATTGGCTCCGGTGCAGATACACACAATACCCTAGTCAATTGCATGCCGCCAATGGCCTTGCCGCCGGAGCCATTCGTGCATCTGGCCGCGGGCATTAAATCGGTGATTACCTTGCCGTTGATGCATGCGCAAAGCATTCGTGATCCAGTACAGGCTGAACGCGTTCTGGCCAACGGCATGTGTGATCTGGTCGGGATGACGCGTGGGCAAATGGCGGATCCGCATCTGGTGATTAAGATACGCGACGGTAAAGAAGATCAGATTAAACAATGTGTTGGCGCTAATTATTGTATTGATCGTCAATACAATGGGTTGGATGTGCTGTGCATACAAAATGCCGCAACCAGCCGTGAAGAAACCATGCCGCATGTCATTGAAAAATCACCGGGTAAAAAACGTAAAGTCGTCGTGGTCGGCGCTGGTCCTGCTGGCTTGGAAGCGGCACGGGTAGCGCGTGAACGCGGTCATGATGTGGTTTTGTTTGAGAAGAATGATCAGGTCGGCGGGCAAATCATACTGGCCGCCAAAGCACCGCAACGTGAGCAAATGGCGGGCATTGTGCGCTGGTTTGATATGGAAACCAAACGCCTGGGCATTGATCGCCGGCTTGGCGTGGCAGCGACGGCAGAGATGATACTTGCCGAGCAGCCGGACATTGTGGTGCTGGCAACCGGTGGGTTAAATCATACTGAAGAAAACCCTAACTGGAAGGTGCCGGAAGGTTTGGCCGTTAGCAGCTGGGACATTTTGTCGGGTAAAGTCGCTCCCGGAAAAAACGTGCTGGTCTATGACGGTATTAGCACTCACGCTGGTGCCGGTGTTGCCGATTTCATTGCGAGTCGCGGTAATGTGGTTGAAATGGTAACGCCTGACGTCAAGATAGCCGACGATGTGGGAGGCACTACCTTCCCGATTTTTTACCGTCGTATGTATGCCTTAGGTGTTGTGATGACGCCTAACTATTGGCTGGATGGCGTGGCACGCGAAGGCGACAAGATAATCGCGACACTACGTAATGAATATACGGACGAACTTGAAGAGCGTGAAGTGGATCAGGTTGTGATTGAAAATGGCATTACCCCGAATGACGCACTTTATTGGGAATTAAAAGAGCGCTCGGTGAATCTGGGGCATACCGATATCACCACTTTGTTTGCCGCGCAACCGCAGCCGGGTCTTGATCAGGAGTTGGCAGCAGATCAGTTCATGTTGTTCCGTGTCGGCGATTGCATATCGATGCATAACATTCATGCTGCCATCTACGATTCACTTCGCTTGTGTAAGGACTTTTAATATGCTCGCGCTTGTTTTGACAGTCTCATTCTGGACTAGCGTAGCAATATTTTTGCTGGGTCTGCTAATGCGTGCGCGGCTATGGCGGAATGGTCGCGCTGCACCATTAGCACTTGGTAATTTATTTTCGATACCGAAACGCTATTTTGTTGATTTGCACAATGTGGTTGCGCGTGAACCGTTCATCGCCCGCGCTCACGCAATGGTTGCCGGTGGCGCGGTATTGGCGTTGCTGATTATTGCCATCAACTATGGGCTAGCTCAGTATTCACCGTTACTCGACCGGGTGTTATTGCTGGCATCTACCTTGATGTTATTCGGTTCCGCTTTAATGGCCTGGCGCCGTCTGGCACCGCCGACGCGTTTATCACGCGGGCCGTGGATGCGTTTGCCATTTACCTTGATGGCTTTTGCCATAGGTTCTGGACTAGCCGCTTGGCTGGCACCGCAAGGCGCGCAAGCACCGGCACTGATCGTGATCGTTTTGCTGTTAATCGGCAGTGCTGAGCTGGCGCTTGGAATAGGCATGGGCGGTCCAATGAAACACGCCGTGGCGGGTTTGTTAAATCTGGCTTTTCATCCGCGCCAAGATCGCTTTGCTGGAAAGCGGTCAACCAATCTGCGTTTGCTTGACTTGTCCAAGGGCGATTACGGCGTAGCTAAACCAGCCGATTTTTCCTGGAATCGTCTGCTGCAGTTTGACGCTTGCGTCCAATGCGGTAAATGCGAAGCTGCGTGTCCGGCCTTGGCTGCGGGGCAGCCACTTAATCCGAAGAAGTTGATTCAGGATATGGTAGTCGGACTGGCCAGCAAAGATGATTCTGCTTATGCTGGAACACCGTATCCGGGCAAACCGGTTGGTCAGCATAGCGGCGCGCCGCATCTGGCGATCATCCCCGGTTTAGTCGACGCAGATACCATTTGGTCATGCACCACTTGCCGCGCCTGTGTGCAGGAGTGCCCGATGTTGATCGAGCATGTTGATGCCGTTATCGATATCCGCCGTGAACAAACGCTAGTGCAAGGAGCAGTGCCGGGCAAAGGCGCACAGGTTTTAGAAAACCTACGTCATACCGAAACCGTGGGCGGCTTTGCAAAATCGGCACGTTATAACTGGGCGATTGATTTAAACGTACCGACCTTAATTCCGGGACAAAAAACCGATTGGCTATTAATTGCAGGTGAAGGTGCGTTCGACATGCGCTATCAGCGAGCGTTACGTTCACTGGTACGTGTGCTGCAACATGCTGGTGTTGATTTTGCCGTGCTGGGCGCAGCGGAAATTGATAGCGGCGATTTAGCGCGCCGCTTAGGTGATGAGGCAACTTTCCAAGAGCTGGCGAAAAACAATATCGCCATGCTGGGCAAGCGTGCCTTTAAGCATATTGTGACGCCTGACCCGCATGTATTCCATTGCCTCAAAAATGAATACCCCGCTTTAGGTGGGCACTACGATGTATGGCATCACAGCGGTTTGATTGCGCACTTGTTTAAAGAGCGCCGGATTCGCCTGAAAAAAACGCCGTTACTCAGTGCGCCACTCACCTATCACGACCCGTGTTATTTGGGGCGTTACAACGGTGAATTCGATGCCCCGCGCGAAGTGCTGGAAGCCTTGGGACACAGCGTGCGTGAAATGGAACGCTCACGCGAAAAAGCACGTTGTTGCGGTGGTGGCGGCGGAGCGCCTTTCACTGACATCCCCGGCACGACGCGCATCCCGGATATCCGCATTATCGATGCCAATTCTATCGGTGCAGAAATCGTCGCCGTGGCATGTCCTAACTGCACGTTTATGCTTGAAGGTGTGGTTGGCCCGCGTCCGGAAGTGATGGAGCTGGCTGAATTAGTTGAACAGCGTTTGGGAGAGTAATTAATGCAACCAACTTCAGCAACCCGTCGAATCAATCCACGCCGACCGTATGTAATTAGCGCCAATGGATTGAAACGGATTATTTTAGGCAGCGATCAGGGCACACGTGACTTGCAGCTAACTCGTCATACCGCTGTAGCAAAAACATTCCGAACGACACAAACGGCTACCCGTAATTTGCTGGTTTTGCTACATAGCGATAACGGCATGTTAGATGCGCATGGGAAGGAAGTCATTGCCGCCGCCGCCTTGCTGGCGGATCTGCAAACCGCTGTGGTAGTGGCTGTTTTAGGTGGCACAGGCGAAGATCTTGGCGCGTTTGGCGCAGATGTTGTCATCACTCTGAGCCAGTTAGATGCAATGCAGTTTCGCCCGGAACTGTCACTCGCATTGGTCGCTAAACTAATTGCTGAGTATCAGCCGCAACACCTTTTCCTAGCAGACCGCAACGCAGATGGTGACTTGGGAAGACGCCTAGCAGCGCGCTGTAAATATTCGATTGCCACCGATGTAGTGGAAGTTGGTGGCGACTATGCCCTTAGATTAGTCCCCGGCGGAAAATACGCCCGCTGCGCACTGCCTCAGATCGTATTGTTAGCCCGCCATGCGGCAGATGTTAATTTACCGTTCATTGGGCAAGGCCGATCAGTGATGACGCATGAGTGCACTGAGGTATTCCCTTCGGTAGTAACCGATCTCGGTTTGGAGACCAGTAACCCGGACAGTATTAGCCTGGAAGAAGCGGACTTCATTGTCTCTGCCGGTAACGGCATGAATGACATGGAAGCTTTCAATGCATTGGCTACGCTGCTTGGCGCGTCAGTTGGCGCTTCCCGGGTAGCGGTTGATGACGGCCGCTTTAGTCGCGACAAACAGGTCGGAGCAACCGGCAAGACGGTGCAGTCCAGCGTGTATCTGGCGCTCGGTATTTCTGGTGCGGTTCAACATTTACAAGGCATTAAAGAATGCCGGCATGTGATTGCGGTGAATCTGGATGCCAGCGCCCCAATCGCCAAACGAGCAAATTTGATGGTGGTTGAAGATGCGCAGGCGCTGATGCGAGCATTAATGTCGCAAGTTCAGCAAGCTAAGCAGGAAAAAATGACTACGCAAACATCATACGCATAAGGGCACTATGGCAAACGAGTTGAACATGAATATGTCCGAAACTGCACCACTTAAAATCGCGGTGTTGCTGTCCCCCGCACAGCATGCAGTAAGCGGCCACCCCTTACGTAGTAGCAGTGACGCAGCAGCATTTGAACTTGCCTGCAGTTTGGCGCCAGAGCAGCGCCTGACAATACTGTGTGCAGGAATGGTGAGTAAGGAAAGCCTTAACGATTACCTCGGTCTGGGTGCTAGCGCTATTGAAGTCTTGACAGTGGAGCAGGGTGCTGACGTAGTGGCCGCCTTGCAAGCGCGTTTGCAGGGTTTCGATATTGTGCTGTGCGGCGTCCGTTCCGACGGTCAGTCCGGTTCGGGTTTATTACCCTATTTATTGGCTGAAGGCCTGCAAATGCCATTAGTTGCTGATGTGCTGGAAGCGAAATTTCAAACGAAGGGTTTGCAGGCGCAATTACAACTGCGGCAGTTTTTACCCAAAGGCATGCGACGCCGTCTGGAAGTGAGTTTACCAGTGCTCTTGACAGTACATGCGCGTGCACCGCAAACACGCCAATATGCGTATGCTCGGGCGCGATCCGGACGGATTAGCTATGTGGCTGGTAAACACCAAAGTAACGGCACAAATGATACGCCGTCGCAAGCGTGGAATATAGAACCCGCGTTGCGACGACCGCGCCCGCTGAAAGCCAAAATTGTGCAAAGCGGACATAGCCGGATGTTGGGCGCGATTGGTGGTGATACTGAAGTGCGTGCTAGCGTTGTTTTGAAAGAAGGTAGTGCAGAACAAAAGGCACAAGCCTTGCTGGCCTATTTGCGCGAACACCATTTGGTTGATTACTGATTTTATTTCGGGTTGTCGGCTGGGTAGATAACCCAGCATCTACACGCTACTAACTAAAAAAAACGTAATTCTAAACGTTGAGCTTCGCAGTACGCAGGAGTGGATTAAAGGTGAGGTGTGTTGTTTAATAACGATGAGCGATATTCCACGGTTGCGGCTTCACTTACAGCAAAAAAAACCGCCCGAAGGCGGTTTTCTGAGAGACAGGCCAATTAATGTTTTTTTGCTTTGCGATGTCCTGCGGCTAGCGCCAGCAGACCTAGTCCCGCTAGGAATAGCGTTCCCGGTTCCGGGACACTCGGAGGTGTTGATGCCGCTTGCCCCGTAACAACCACATCGTCCACGTACCACTCAGAAGGACTTGTATTTCCTCCCAGAGTCAGGAGATCCGACCCAGTTCCCACAAAGCTAAACGTATACTGAGTGTTTGCGCCTGACGCAGTATTGTTGAGCGCCACCAAGTCTGAACCGTTGATTGAGAGATCGAAGAAAACATTGGTATCACTTGTACCCGCAGCGCCGTAGAGCACATAAACGCTGCCGTTGTAGGTGCTGCCGGACACGTCGGTCAGGGTTTGCGAGAGGGTTGGTACCGGCTGGCCGTCATCATTGCCGATCGAGAGGGCAGTAGTGCCGCTATTGACTAGGGGTGGAGCTGTTATGGTGTGATTGAAGCTAGGTTCCAAGTCATAGCCAGCGCTTGGCAGCCAATTATTTGGCACAGAGTTATTGGTATTCCCGCCGATCGTGCTGGAGTACGTTCCACCCTCGAATCCACAATTGCTCACGAGATTGCCACTTACCCCATCGCAGATGCTGGGTGTGGCCATCGCAGTAGATGAAATGGTCGCCAACCCACCAATAACCATTGAAGCCAGTAAACATGGCCTGAGAAAGGATTTCATAAAAACCTCCAAAGCGTGATAAGGACTGAGATCGGGGTCAATTTATCGACCCAACGGAGCTTAGATCGATATGAAGCATATGCCGTGCCATGAAATAATATATCCAATAAATCAAATGCTTAAGAGAATAAGTAAAAACGGCGAGCACGAAAATGTAAAAACTTTCGACGGCAGGATGGCTGTAATGCAAGCGCATCGGCTGAGATGCCATTCCGGTTATTTTCGTCAAATTCTTGTTGTGGCCGCATCTCAGCATGATTGACTAACTTTCCAAGCTCAAATCCAATTTCATCGCCTGTTTGTAAATGCATTGCGATTCTGAATTGCTGAGTGGAGAATTAGTTTTGGAAAGTGACGTGGGTCTGGGGCCGTAAGTACTAGTTAGGCACAGAAGAACGTCTAGGTATAATATTTCCAGTTTGCAACATGTCAGGTTACAATTAGAAAGCACGAGACTGGTTTAGCTCGGTAGATTTGGCTAACGGTTCAACAGTTCAATGATTCGTAACTGACTTAAATCGGGAGCGGATTCAATCGGACAGTTGGATAGCCTCTTCAAAGCGGGCGGCTGTCCCATATCTCTGGGATGTGTGTAAGAATTTTTCTCGGGTACATTAATTTACCTTGTAATTTATTTATTCTCTTGCGTCTTGTCTCGGATGGCGGATGTCTCGTAAAGCTAAAACTTACTCTTAAGGAAATGAATCATATGAGCAATTTATCGACCGGAAGTTGTCTGTGTGGCGCAGTCCATTTTGAATATTCTGGAGAGCCTGTTTTCTCAGGTAATTGTCACTGTCGTGATTGCCAACGCAGTTCAGGAAGCGCATTCACTCCCGCACTATTCGTCCCGGAGGAAAATGTTTCCATTAGTGGCGCAGTGAAATATTACGAATCAAAAGCTGACAGTGGAAATGCTATAAGTCGTGGTTTTTGTCCAAATTGCGGATCACAGTTATTTGCCAGACTTGAGATCATGCCGAAAATGTTAGGCCTTCGAGCAGGAACCCTTGATGACCCATCAAATTTTCACCCCAAGGTAAACTTTTTCACATCCAGCGCTTCTCATTGGGATCATATGAACCCAGATTTGCCAACGTATCCAAAATCGCCACGCTGAGTATGGATCCGTATAAAAATGGATGATGGGCTCTCAGCACTTTCTGATGCGAACACTCAAGCATGTTGCAACAGAAATGAGCTTGCATGTGCTGGCGTATAACATGAAACGCGTGATGAAAATTATAGGCATCATCCCATTGATGATGGTGATGGGGGCCTGAGAGGGGCTTTATGTTGCAAATATCACCCATTTCAGAGTCACTACAAGCGATTTAAGCTTCGCACTAAAAAAACGGACAGCTTGAAATTAAAAAAACAGATTAAACTGAGACGCCCCTGACCCGCTTAAACGGCAATCTAAACGAATAAAAATCGATCACGGCTGGAATTTTGGTTTTTACACAGTCTCGGCACGAACCGGACGTTTATGGCATTCGCAATTTAACGACGAATTATCAAAAATATGTTGTTGCAGGTAACGTTTTAAGACTAGTTATACAAACGAAAATCTAATTTTTGATAAAAGGAAAAAATATGCGTGCCAAACTATTACTTATCGGTTTTATGTTCTGTTTTTTGAGCATTCAATTCGTACAGGCTCAGGAAAGTGAGCGATCAAATGACATTCGAACTGCAGTACCACAAACATCCACCATTTCGGATGACCCAGAAGTTCTTGGCTCAGAGCGCCTATTTTCTGCTTGGATGGAAGGGCAGATTGCCTATCGAGGTTTACCGGGAATCGCAATCGGGGTTGTCAGTGATCAGAAACTAGTCTGGGCCAAGGGATTTGGTTTTGCAGATATCAAGGTCAAATTGCCGATGACGCCAGAAACAAAATTTCGCATCGCGTCAAACAGTAAATTGTTTACAGCAATTGCCATCATGCAGTTGCGTGAACAAGGCAAGCTTGGGCTCGATGATCCGGTTGTGAAATATTTGCCGTGGTTCACGCCAAAACCTGCCGGAGACGACGATGGGCCAATCACCATTGAACAACTGTTGTCCCACAGTTCAGGCTTGCAGCGCGAGGCGTCTGACCATTGGTCTTCATTGCAATTTCCGACCAGCGAAGAATTACAGCGTCTGCTTTCAGATCGGCAGGCGACATTTGCGCCATCGGTCCGTTGGAAGTATTCCAATCTTGGTTTTGCCATTGCCGGGGATGTAGTTGAAAAAGTGAGCGGACAAAAATGGGCGGATTACGTGACTCAAAACATCTTCAAGCCATTGGGTATGAACGATTCCAGTGTTGATAAAAATGTTGCCGGTCTTGCGGTTCCCTATGGCCGGCGCATGCCGGACGGATCCCGTGCCATCTTTCCATTTGTCGATGCCAAAGGAATGGGGTCGGCGACTGGTGTAACGTCGGATGTAAATGATTTGGCGAAATTCATTTCTGCCCAGTTTCGGCGAGGCCCGCGCGGTGGCGCTCAAATCGTCAGCGGTGGTTCATGGCGCGAAATGCTGCGGGTTCGTTCGGTTGAGGAAAACTGGACTACCGGATCTGGACTTGGTTTTGATATGAGACGCGTCAAGGACAAAACTTATATTGGACATAAAGGAGGTTATTTTGGTAATACCACCCAGACACTGATTCAACTGGATGACAAGGTCGGGGTTATTGTATTAACCAATACCAACGATTCCGATCCGTCTGATATTGCACAACAATTGATGGCTACGGTAGGCCAGGCAGTGGCAAAAGCAGCCAAGGAAAAAACTGTCCAAGTCGAGTGGGATGCATCTTGGGAACGTTATGCCGGTCTGTATCGCGGATACTGGGGTGATTCGAAATTTGTCCTGGGTGATTCGCAAGTTGTCCTGCTAAATAAAAAACTGGTCATCATCACACCGAACGGACAAAACCTGGATAATCCGGTTTCACTGGAACCGCTGGGTAACGGGAAATTCCGCTTCATGGCAACGACAGGAGGAGATGTCGCTGGCGAAGTGGTACGGTTTGAAGAGGTAAAGGATAAACCTATGCGCATGTATACCGGCGATTCCTGGCTGGATCGTGTACAGTAAGATATCTGAATTTTAGATAAAATACTGACTGCGATATTGTTGACTGATGCTGCGAATCTAAGAGACTGTTCAGAAGTCAGGGATGAAAGTTAATTGGTCGCCATGGGCACAATTTAGTTATTCGTTTGCTAAATTAAATACCCACATTTAAGTCCGTTCATCTGGATTGATCCCACATCAATTGACAGCCTACATTCAAGGGTGATGGCATAGATCGAAAATCTGGATGGCATCGCCCAGTCTATTCACACCATTATCAGCACTCCCAAAGACTCAGTCTCTTTTCGCCCCTTGTTCGACTGTCATTTGCATTGTTACCTGGATTGCCCCATTAGCCGTGCCCGGAAACGATAGTCAATAAAACGGCTACGCAGTCCGAAGCATTAACTCAAAAAATCCTCACCTGACAGCGCTGGATTAGCACTCGCTGTTTCATTGCCAACATTAAAAACAACGCGATTATTTATTAAAGCCCAGCAGCAAATCCCCCAAGAAATCAAGTCAAATTTATGCCATGTGTATGCATGTTTCCACACGGCATTAATTTCTAGGTTAGCTAACAAATTTAAGCTAATCTATTCAATTCTTCCTACTCGTTTTTTGCACTTTCCACTCTATGAAATCCCATTTCAAACAAATGCTTTTTATGAATAGCCTCCCATCCTTTTCTGATGATTTTTTGACTCTACTTGGTGCGTTGCGCAATAACCTGACGTAGACAGTCAATAGTATGTCGTTGACGGTCTAGTTGCTCTTATTGCTGCCGTGTAAGTTACTGAGGTGCAAGTAGAGTTTTGCGCTAGTTCCATTCGCTTCATAAAAATTATATTGAACCAGAGGGGAGATTGAGTAATGAAAATTGCAAATGTGTTGAGGGCGCTCGCTGTAACGGGGTTAGTGACTGGGTTGGTAACGGCGTCGGCGGCAGATATGACGCGTTTGGGTCAGGATTTGACTGGTGTTGGAGCGGAGAAGGCTGGTAGCAAAGACGGTGCGATTCCTGAATTTTCGGGAATGAGCAAGCCCTTGCCGGGTTGGTCGTATGGAAAGTTGCGGGAAGATTTTTGGAAATATAAGGCAGAAAAAGCACTCTTTGTTATCGATGCATCGAACGTTGATAAGTATGCCGATAAGCTGACTGCGGGTCAGATTCAAATGCTTAAACAGGTCAAGGGTTACACCATGCCTGTTTATCCAGCGCACCGTGAATGCGGCCTTCCTGATAGCGTAATTAACAGTACTAAAGCAACCGCGGGCAAGTCTGCCATTGGCAAAAATGGATGGACTTTGGATAGCGCAGTTTTGCCAAGTGTGCCATTTCCGATGCCACAAACTGGTATTGAAGTTATGTGGAACTGGCTGATGCGCTACCAGGGTTTAGCTGCAGAATGGCCTGATGCCTATACCGTTGTTTCGCCACGTCCTGGCACGACCACGCCGATCACAACACGTTGGAATCAATTGTCGTATTTCCCCTGGGTTGATAAGCCGATGTCTGGAAACCTGGAGCCGGAAGCCATGCAAAACGGTTTCTATTATCTCTATACCGAGCCTGCTGCTTTAGCCGGACAAGGAACGATACAGCGTTATTACTACGGTAAAGATGTCGATACCTTTTATTACTTTACCGGACAACGCCGGGTTCGCCGTTTGCCGATGTACGCCTATGATGCGCCGCTGATCGGTTATGAAAATCAATATCCGGCAGATATCTCCTTTGTGTTTTATGGCAACCCTGATCGTTTCGACTGGAAATTGGTCGGTAAAAAGGACGTCTACATTCCTTACAATGGATTCGGAATGCAGCGTTTCAATACCAAAATCAGCGAAGCGATGCAGGCAAACTACGTCAATCCGGCAATGCGCCGTTACGAGTTGCATCGCGTTTGGGAAGTTGAAGGTACCGTTAAATCCGGCGTTCGCCATTCAACTCCGAAGAAAACGTTGTACATCGATGAAGACAGCTGGTGGGTAGCCGTTGGCGATGATTTCGATGCGCAAGGCAAGATCTGGAAAGCTAAAGAAAATAACATTACACCGCAATGGGAACTCGGCGCCTGTGCTTCTTCCGCTTCGGTGTACAACGATTTGATTAGTGGTCGTTATGTACTCGATGAAACGATTATTGGCACAGGTAAAGACATTCGATCATATCCCCCTGGATCAAAAGATCCACGATTTAAAGATAACTTCTTTACTGCTGAAAATTTGAGCGCAATCAGTGATCGCTAATATCAAAAAATAAGCAAATCGAGCAGCGTTGCATCTGGAGCTTGGAACCCGGCGCGCAACGCGGGGTGATTTAAAACAGTTTGGGGATAGAAGAAAATGAAAAAATCAATATTGAAATTGGTTGGGGTGACTGTGTGCGGAGCGGTTACATATTTGCCCGTACATGCAGAAAATTACGATACAGGTATTGGCGATCTACAGGCGGCGTGGGTGTCGAATATAACGGGCGGAATTGGTATGCGTACCAAGAGCCCAAGTTGTACGTTGACCGGTGACCCGAATGCAAATGGTTGCGGCGCATCGGCCAATGTGGCTGGCTGGGCCAATGGTGATAATGGCGATTTGAATTATAAAAAAGATCAGTTGTACACGGCGTACTCCAGTCTCACCAGTGAGTTGTATCTGACTTCACGTGAGCAAGGCTTCAAGTTTTTGATGCGTGCTACTGGCTTGTATGATTTTGCGGCGGATGATACACAACGCACGCCACTGTCAACGGATGCGAAAGCGCAGTCTGTGCACAGTATTGTGTTGCTCGATTTATGGGCTCAAAAGGATTTTCAACTTGCGGATCAGAGTGCGCACGTTCGTTTAGGTAATCAGGTAATTAACTGGGGTGAAAGCCAATATGCATTGGGTGGTATCAACGCGACCAATTCGCTGGATCTGCAAAAACTGGATTTACCGGGGACGTTGTTGAAGCAGGCTTTGTTGCCAGCACCGATGCTGAGTTTCGTCAGTAGTTTGCCGGGTGGTTGGTCGACCGAGGCGTATGTGCAATGGGGCTGGAATGGCGATAAGTTCCCACCAGTTGGTACTTTTTGGTCTACCTCCAATGGCCTCGGTCGAGGAGCTGTGCCATTCACTAGTAATACCACTAACTACAATCTCGGTGGACTAAATGCCGGCTCAATTGCCGGAGCTAATAGTAATAACAGTCAATACTATGATTCTGTTAATCAGAATTTGGTGAATGGTCAGTACTCAGGCGCTCCGTACAATTCCATCGGTTATCAGCCCATCACCAACAACCCTGGCAATAATACGCAGGGTGGTGTGAAGTTGGCGTATAAGCCTTCCGGTTCTGACGTCAGCTACGCTTTTTACTATGAAAACTACACTGACAAAATGCCGAATGCGACGTATTTGGCAAGCGGCGCTACGGAGTATTCCTATGTGAAAGATCGCAGCTTGTTTGGTGTCAGCGCCAACTTCCAAAGCGGTCAGTGGGCGTTTGGTACGGAACTCTCTTACCGTCCACATGATGCGGTATCTATGACTGGCTGTTTCATTCAAGGTGGTCCGGCTGATTACAATACTAATGCGTTGGCTGGTGCAAATTGCCAGGGCTGGAAAGATTTTTCCAAGTATGAGTTTATTTTCGACGCGCAATGGCAGCAAACTAGAGGCGATCCTTTCCTGAGTCTGGTGAATGCAGATACCGGCATATTTTCAGCAGAATTGGCGGTGATCGATTATCCGGACGTGAACGCGAATACTCAATATACCCGTACGGTTGCAGGGCAAAAGATCTATCAATTGGTTGATGCAGGTTACGGCGCATCGCTGGTGAATAATCAGGCGCTTGGCTATCAGATTTATCAAGGAGTAGGCACGTCAGTGTCATCAGGTCTTGTGCTGGATTACAACGTTACTTATGACAATTCCGTGATTAAAGGTTGGCAGGTGACGACGGGATTGACCTTCTATGACTCTTTCAAAGGAGTTACCCCAACGTTGTATGAAAATTATGCACATGGCTATAAGTCAGCTAACTTTTATATGTTGTTCAATCAAAATCCGGCGGTATGGCAAGCAGGGCTGAATTACACGGCATTTTTCGGCGGAAATTCCACCACCAATGCCTATTCAGATCGAAACAATATCGGTGTTTTTGTAACTCGTAATTTTTAAAGAAGCCCGTGGTAGGTTGAGCTAGGCTGTATCAGCCCAACAATTTTAAACGTAGACGAATGTCGGGCTGGTGTAGCGCCAGCCCAACCTACGAAAGAATTTTAAAAACAAGGAATGCTCGTGTTAACAAGCTTGATTCATAAATTAGAGCACTGGCTCTTTTCGCACCGCGCTGTGGTACTTGGCTCGCTGGCGATTCTTACTGCTGTCATGGCTTATTTCGCTCTGCAATTGCGCATGGATGCGGGTTATGAAAAGCAAATTCCGATTGGGCACGAATACGTACAGACTTTTCAGCAATACCGCGCCGACTTATTTGGTGCTAACCGATTGACGGTGGTTGTTAAAGCCAAGCACGGAAAAATTTGGACTAAAGAAGGTTTAGCGATTCTTTATAAAGTAACGCAGGCCACCACGTATTTGCCGAATATTGATCGGCTCGGCGTGCAGTCCTTATGGACGCCAAACAGCTACGTGAACGAGATCACTGAAGAAGGTTTTCGCTCGCAGCCAGTGATTCCCGGCACAGTCACACCGGACAGTTTGACGGCAGAAGATATAGCCCATATCCAGAGCGCCGCATCCGAAGGTGGCTTCATTGGTTCCTTGGTTTCGCGTGATGAAAGTGCTGCCATGATTACGGCAGAAATCGGTGAAACCGATAACGAAGGCAAAAAGATCGACTACATTAAATACAATCACCTAATTGAAGAAAAATTACGTGCGCCATTTGAAAATGCCGACTATGAAGTGCAGATCATCGGCTTCGCTAAACAAATCGGCGACATTGCCGATGGCGCGCAAGCGGTGTTGGTATTTTGTGCAATTGCCCTATTGTTAACCGGGCTTGCAGTCTACTGGTACAGTCATTCCATCCGTTTTACCTTATTGCCGATTGCCTGTTCGCTGACTTCGTTAGTATGGCAATTCGGTACTTTGCGTTTGCTTGGTTATGGGCTGGACCCGCTAGGTGTGCTGGTGCCATTTTTAGTTTTTGCGATTGGTGTGTCACACGGCGTACAACAGATTAACTTCATTACGCGTGAACTGGCAGAAGGAAAATCGTCCTTTGATGCTGCACGCCATAGTTTTACCGGCTTGCTCATTCCTGGCACGTTGGCGTTGGTGACAGCCTTCGTTTCTTTTGTCACGCTGCTGTTAATTCCGATCCCGATGATTCGTGAACTGGCGATTACTGCGTCTCTCGGTGTGGCGTACAAAATCATTACCAATCTGGTGATGCTGCCGGTTGCCGCATCCTGCATTAATTTCCCGCATTCGTATGCACAAAAGGCGATGAAAAAGCGCGAACAGCGCGCGCGCTGGCTGCTGCCGCTGACCAAGGTTGCAAAGCCGCGTAATGCGTTAATGGTGTTGTTGGTCACCTTTGGCTTGCTCGGCGTCTCCATCTGGCAAAGCCATGACCGGGTAGTGGGAACGCTGCAACCGGGTGCGCCTGAACTGCGCCCGGAAGCACGCTTTAATCGCGATGCGGTCGCTATTTCCAGCAGTTTTGATGTCGGTCTGGACTGGCTCTCGGTTGTTATTCAGTCACCACCGGAATCCTGTGAAAGCCCCGCCGTTGGCACTTATGGCGACAAACTTGAATACGCCTTGAAAGGTGTGCCGGGTATAGTTTCCATCAGCTCCTTCCCCGGCAATCTGCGTACTTACAATGAAGGCTATAACGAGGGCAACCCGAAGATGAATGCAGTGCCGATCGACTCTGGAAATTATGCCGGACTGTCGACAGAAATCGGCCGGGTGCGCGGTTATCTCAACAAAGATTGCAGCATGACGGCGGTGCATCTGTATTTGGCTGATCACAAGGCCACTACGATTAACCGGGTAATTGCCGAAGTTAAAGCATTCCGTGCCGCGCATGTGGAACCGGGCATCACCATTCGCTTAGCCGCTGGTAACGCTGGCGTGTTGGCCGCGATTAACGATGAAGTGGAAAAAAGCGAATTGCCGATGATGTTGTACGTCTATGCCACCATCGCTTTGCTGGTATTCATTGTGTACCGTGATTTGCGCGCAGTGATTGCTTGCTGTTTGCCGCTGACAGTGGGGACCTTCATCGGTTACTGGTTTATGAAGGCGTTTGATATCGGCCTCACCGTAGCTACCTTGCCGGTTATGGTGCTGGCGGTGGGAATTGGGGTCGATTATGCGTTTTATATTTATAACCGCTTGCAAGCACATCTGGCCGCTGGCGAGACCATCGCCAAGGCGATTGAACATTCGATTACCGAAGTAGGTATGGCAACCATTTTTACGGCAATTACCTTGGCAATCGGCGTGGCAACTTGGAGTTTTTCGGAACTGAAGTTTCAGGCCGATATGGGCAAACTGCTGGCCTTTATGTTTATCGTGAATTTGGTGATGGCGATGACCGCCTTGCCGGCCATTGCGGTGTTTTTGGAATGGGCGTTTCCGCGCAAATCCAAGGTGCGGGTTTCAGCAGTATTTAGTCATTAGGACAGTCCAATGAAAAACCAACATAAATTGATCCTGGCCGTGAGCGGTGCGCTGTTTTCGGTGAGTGTCATGGCGAGCAGTATCGAGAGTCCAGTGGCTGTTAATAAGCCACAGTTAAAAGTAACGGCGGCAGAACACTTTGCCGGTGCAACCAGCGTCAAAATGCTGGCGGCAACCCGCGCCGGAAAACGCATTGTCGCCGTGGGCGATTATGGCGTGGTGCTGTTATCGGACGATGAAGGTAAATCTTTTCATCAAGCTAAATCAGTGCCCGTCAGCTCGACCTTAACTTCAGTGACCTTTACCGATGCGAACAACGGTTGGGCAGTTGGGCATTGGGGGGCGATTCTAAAAACGGCGGATGGCGGACAGTCTTGGGTGTTGCAACGTAGCGATTTCGCAGTGGATCAACCGTTATTTTCGGTTTATTTCAAGAACGCCAATGAAGGTTGGGCAGTCGGATTATGGTCGCTCATGTTGCATACCGCAGACGGTGGTGCGAGTTGGTCGGTTGTGTCATTGCCGCCACCGGCTGGTGCCAAAAAAGCAGATCGTAATTTGTATGCCATCTTCGGTGATGCCAAGAGCTGTTTGTATGCCACTTCGGAGCAGGGACGTGTGCTGCATTCGGAAGACGCCGGCGCGACGTGGGAATATGCAGAAACTGGTTACAGCGGATCGTTATGGACTGGTTTGAATCTCGCTGATGGTGCTTTATTGGTTGGTGGTTTGCGCGGCACAATTTATCGCAGTGATGATGGCGGGAAAAGCTGGCAGGTATCCAAGACTAATTTAAAAAGTTCGGTGACGAATATGACGCAACGTGCAGATAAAAGTATTGTTGCTGTGGGGCTGGACGGCTTGAATATGATTAGCGTTGATGGTGGTGTGAGCTTTGTTGGCAAGCAGCGTCAGGATAGAGCGGCGCTGACGGCGGTGATTGAAACGCAAACGCCGAGCGGAATGCAATTGTTTTCGTCGTTGGGGCCGGTTGGTGAGTGATATCGGTATTTTTTCGTAGGGTGGGCACGGTTTTGTGCCCACGCCTAACCACAAATAAACAATGGATTTTATTTAGAGTTTTATTGATCGAAAGTAACGCGTGGGCACAAAACCGTGCCCACCCTACAGCGCATTAGAACAAAAAAATATCAGGGGACGCAACATGGATTCAGAAGTAGTCGGCACATCTTTTAGCAGCCCTGGCGTGACACATGCTGCCAGCGGTAATTTACATCGCACTCTCGATTGGCGCGGCGCGTTTTGGGCGGCAAGCGGCGTACCCGCCGGGGTTTTACTGACCATAGGTGGTATTGCAACCACCATCGGCCAACCTGCTTGGGTAGTTTGGATAATGTCGATCATGATGGGTTTCGTTCAGTCGTTTACCTATGCTGAAATTGCTGGGTTATTCCCGCATAAATCGGGCGGCGCTTCTGTCTATGGTGCGAGTGCTTGGGTCGGTTACAGCAAATTTATTGCGCCGATTTCGGTGTGGTGCAACTGGTTAGCCTGGTCGCCGGTGTTAGCCCTAGGTACCGGATTAGCTGCTGGCTATATTATGCTCAGCCTGTTTCCTGCCAATGCCGCCATTCAAACCTGGCATTTAAATTTGGCTGATCTGGGTTGGATACATCAGGGCCTAACGATACGCATTAATGCAGTATTTATCATTGCGGCATTGCTGCTATTGCTAACCTTCTTCCTGCAACATCACGGTGCCGCCAAGGCCGCACGCAAGCAAAAAATTCTCGGTATCGCCTGTTTGTTTCCCTTGGTGATCGTTGGATTGGTTCCTATCATCACCGGCGACATGCCGTCAGACCACTTTTTTCCATTGCTGCCGATGGTGCGTGACGCTGCCGGTCATATCGGTTTTGGTACCTGGAATATAGCTGGGTTAACGTTAATGATGGGTGCGATGTTTGCCGCCAACTGGTCTACCTTCGGATTTGAAACAGCGGTGTGTTACACGCGTGAATTCAAAAATCCCGGCAGCGATACCTTCAAAGCTATTTTGAGTTCCGGCGTGCTTTGCATTGTGATGTTTACTATCGTGCCGCTGGCATTTCAAGGCTCGTTAGGATTAGATGCCCTGCTAGACCCAAGTATTTATGACGGTACCGGCGTTGCATTGGCAATGGCGAAAATGGTCAAAGGTGGCGCTATCGTAACCAACCTGATTATTGTGATGCTGCTGTTGTCGCTGCTGTTGATCGTCATGACCTCGATGATGGGTTCTTCACGCACGCTGTATCAGGCATCCGTCGATGGCTGGTTGCCGCGTTACTTATCTAAAGTAAATGAACATGGTTCACCAACGTCGGCAATGTGGACGGATCTGGTCTTTAATATATTTTTATTGATGCTGTCGGATTACTTCACGGTGCTGACCATTTCCAACGTCTGCTATTTGCTGTTTAATTTCCTGAATTTGCAGGCGGGCTGGATACACCGAATGGACCGTAGTGACTGGCCGCGCCCATTCCGTTGCCCAACTTGGTTGTTGGCGTTAGGCGGCGTATTCGGCTTCGTCAATATGGTGTTTGTGGGAGCCGGAGCCGATGTCTGGGGCGAAGGCACTTTACGCAACGGCCTGTTTGCAGCGGCGCTGATTTTGCCGGTATTTATATTCCGTCACTATGTGCAAGACAAAGGCGTTTTTCCGCAACATATGCGCGATGATGGCGCACCTCAAGGCGTTACTACGCGGCTGCGCGCCGGTATTTTGCCGTATCTGGCGTTGCTGGCATGTGCGGCTGTGATTTGGATCAGTCATTACTTTGCGCAATTCCATTATTCCTAATAACTATTCTTGGTACTGCTGCCAATTTGGCGGTAGTACCGCCTATCATCATATGTCGCAATCTTTCAAGCTAATGTCGGAAAGGAGCAAGTGCTGCATCTTGCTTTGCTTGACTATGATTTTATCGGCGATTAATTTTCTCTCCTAAAGGCACAACGATGAGCACACCTGCTTCACCTCTTCGGACGCTGTTAGACCGACGCAAATCGGGCTATAGCCTCGAAGCTCCGTTTTATACCGATCCTGCTATTTTCGAGCAGGATATTAAACACATTTTTGGCCAGCACTGGATTTATGTCGGCCCCGAAGTAATGGTGCCGGAAGAAGGTGATTTCGTCACCATTGAAATTGGCCGCACTTCCGTATTGATCGTTCGCAGCGACGATATGCAAGTCAATGCTTTTCACAACGTTTGCCGCCACCGTGGATCACGTTTGTGCACGGAACACAAAGGGTCCGTTGGTAATCTGGTCTGCCCTTATCACCAATGGACATACAACCTCGAAGGCACGTTGCTGTTTGCCGAGCACATGGGCGAGTCATTTAATCGTAGCGGGCATAATTTAAAGCCGGTGCATGTACGTAATATCGCCGGGCTAATCTTTATCTGTCTGGCTGAAAATCCTCCGAAAGATATTGAGGATCTGGCCGCGGCGATGACGCCGTATATTGCACCGCATCGTATTTCTGATTGTAAGATCGCCACCCAGATTGACATCATCGAAGATTGCAACTGGAAGCTGACGATGGAAAATAACCGCGAATGCTATCACTGTCGCGGTAATCATCCTGAGCTGACAATTTCGTTATACGAATACGGTTTTGGCTATGCACCGACGCCGGAAAATTGCGAAGGGATAGATCAATACAATCAAATCCTGGAGCAACGTCATCAACAATGGGAAGCCATGGGTTTGCCGTGCCGTGAATTAGATCATCTGGACGATTGCATCACCGGATTCCGCACTCAGCGTTTGCCGCTGGATAGAGCAGGGCAATCACAAACCATGAATGCCAAAGTCGCCAGTTCAAAATTACTGGCTGATTTTCAGCAGGCCGATTTGGGTGCGTTGTCGTTCTGGACCCAGCCGAATTCCTGGCACCACTTTATGAGCGACCACATCGTCACCTTTACCGTCTTGCCGATTTCCGCAGAAAAAACAATGGTACGCACAACATGGCTGGTTCACAAAGATGCCGTGGAAGGCCGTGACTACAACCTCAAGGATTTAACTGCAGTTTGGGTGGCAACCAATGCGCAAGACCGCGCCTTGGTTGAGCGTTCCCAGCAAGGCATTCGTAGCGATGCCTATGAGCCGGGGCCTTATTCGCCTTTTACTGAAATGCTGGTTGAGAAATTTTGCAACTGGTACACCAATCGTTTGTCGGCACTGGCAGAATAATTTTATGCTCATTTCGCTCACTCACCAATTCAACGCTGCTCCGGTTCTTTGGAATGGCGACTCTGATGACACATTAATCTGCCGTGAAATACGGCAGGAAACAGCGGACGTCAAAACCTTTGTTTTGGGCTCACCACAGCCGCGCTTGTTTCGCTATGCTCCGGGTCAGTTTATAACATTGGAACTGGACATAGCTGGGCAAACCATTAACCGCTGCTATACCTTGTCGTCCACGCCAACTCGGCCGGATCAGGTATCAATAACGGTTAAACGGGTGCCTGGCGGTATCGTGTCGAACTGGCTGCATGATAATTTGACCGTAGGCAGTAACTTGCGCGTGTTGGGCCCTGCCGGGGAATTTTCTTGTTTCCTGCATCCGATGCCACCGAAGCAAAAATATTTGTTCCTGTCAGCCGGTAGCGGCATTACGCCTTTGATGTCGATGGCACGTGCCGCACATGATTTAGTGCTGGATGCCAATATTGTTTTTATGCATAGCGCGCGTACGCCCGGCGATATTATTTTTGCGCGTGAACTGGAATTGATGGCCTTTAACCGCCCCCAATTTCAACTTGGTCTGGTCTGCGAACGACGTGGCAATCAACCGATGTGGGCAGGATTTAATGGATTTTTGACGCACGCGATCTTACACAATGTAGCACCGGACTTTATGGATCGCCATGTGTATACCTGCGGCCCCGCACCCTATATGGCGGCAGTGCGAGCGCTGTTGCAGACAGCCGGATTCACTATGGCGAATTATCATGAAGAAAGTTTTTCATTTGAAACATTGCAAGCAGATCAAGCCGATATCGGCGCGTTATTGAACCTTCCTGAATTAGCACAGTCAGAAACCGCTATCGCATTAACTTCCCACGTATCAACTTCCCAATTCAATATTGAATTCACGCGCACCGGCTATCAAGTTGCATGTAGTGCTGATCAAACTATTCTCAGCGCTGCACGCGCTGCTGGCTTACGTTTACCAACCTCATGTACACAAGGTTTGTGCGGTACGTGTAAAACAAAAATGGTTTCGGGGCAGGTTGAGATGAAACATGCTGGCGGTATCCGGCAACGGGAAATTGATCAGGGCTGGATTTTGCCATGCTGTAGTAAGCCATTGAGTGATGTTGTTTTAGAAAAGTAAACCTTCATTAGAAAGGTGTCTTGTATTACTCGTATAGATACTACTGTGCGAGTTCAACAATGCTTTATAAAAAGGAGACAAACATGTCAGAAAATCGTGGTGTTGTATATATCGAATCCGGTCGGGTGGAGGTGCAAAGTATCCCTTTCCCTAAACTGGTATCACCAAAAGGTAGAAAGCTTGGACACGGCGTTATCCTCAAAGTCGTCTCCACTAATATTTGTGGATCAGACCAACATATGGTGCGAGGTCGTACCACAGCTTCTGCGGGACTGGTGTTGGGGCATGAAATTACCGGCGAAGTGATTGAACTTGGCTCGGACGTTGAAACGCTGAAATTGGGCGATTTAGTCTCAGTACCATTTAACGTCGCTTGCGGCCGATGCCGTACCTGTAAGGAACAAAACACGGGCGTTTGTTTAACAGTAAATCCGGCTCGTGCTGGCGGCGCTTACGGCTACGTTGATATGGGCGATTGGATCGGCGGTCAGGCTGAATACGTGATGGTGCCTTACGCAGATTTTAATTTATTGGCTTTTCCTGACAAAGCACATGCGATGGAAAAAATCCGTGATTTAACCTGTTTGTCCGATATTTTGCCGACAGGTTTTCACGGCGCAGTCACCGCCGGAGTAGGGCCGGGCGCCACAGTCTACATTGCCGGTGCAGGTCCGGTTGGTTTAGCCGCTGCAGCTTCTGCACGTTTGCTGGGCGCGGCGGTTGTGATTGTTGGTGACGTTAATCCCTTGCGACTTGATCACGCTCGCAAGGTCGGTTTTGAAACCGTTGATTTATCAAAAGATGCATCGCTAGTTGATCAGATTGAAAAAATATTGGGCGTGCGCGAAGTGGATTGTGCCGTTGATTGCGTCGGGTTTGAAGCACGTGGCCATGGCCATGAAGGTTCGCAAGTGGAAGCGCCCGCAACAGTGTTGAATTCGTTGATGGAAGTAACACGCGCCGCTGGCCGCATCGGCATTCCCGGTCTGTACGTAACGGATGATCCGGGAGGTGTTGATGATGCAGCCCGTCGTGGTAGTTTGTCAGTTCGGCTTGGTTTGGGTTGGGCTAAATCACATAGCTTTCACACCGGGCAGACACCGGTCATGAAATATAACCGCCAACTGATGCAAGCCATTTTGTGGGATCGCATCAATATTGCTGAAATCGTTGGTGTACAAGTGATCGCATTAGATGAAGCGCCGAACGGATATGCTTCATTTGACGCAGGAGCACCAAAGAAATATGTGATTGATCCACATAAAATGATCAGGAGAGCTGCATAAGTTTCTCGTTGTTTTGGCAGCCAATACTCTTTGGTGTTGGCTGCCATTTTTATTTAAAAGATGGAGTTGGTGAAAAAAATGTCAAACGCAAATTTAAACGCATTTTCAAATGCAGGTGTACAACAACTATACATAGCTGGCCGTCGGGTTGATGCTACGAGCGGGAAAACATTCAAGGTCATCAATCCTGCCAATGGCGCAGTGTTAGCCGAAGTGCAGCGCGCCAGCAAAGCCGATGTGGATGCCGCAGTTGCCAGCGCACAAGCAGGGCAGCGGATATGGGCTGCCATGACGGCCATGCAGCGCTCACGAATTTTGCGTAATGCCGTCGCAATTTTACGGGCCCGTAATGACGAATTGGCTGAACTTGAAACGCTCAATACCGGTAAAGCATTATCGGAGACTCGTGCGGTCGATATTGTCACCGGAGCCGATGTGCTCGAATATTATGCGGGGTTGGTTCCGGCAATAGAAGGTCAGCAGATACCGTTGCGTGATACTTCTTTTGTGTATACCCGCCGTGAACCTTTAGGCGTGGTTGCTGGTATCGGGGCCTGGAATTACCCAATTCAAATTGCGTTGTGGAAGTCTGCGCCAGCACTGGCTGCGGGCAATGCGATGTTATTTAAGCCTAGCGAAGTGACGCCGTTGACGACACTTAAGTTGGCAGAGATTTATACCGAAGCTGGTTTGCCTGATGGCGTATTTAATGTACTGACTGGCGGCGGTCGCGAAGTGGGAACCTGGCTGACTGAGCATCCTTCAATAGAAAAAATTTCATTTACTGGTGGCACGTCGACTGGCAAGCAGGTGATGGCGAGTGCTTCCAGTTCAACCTTGAAAGAAGTGACGATGGAGTTAGGTGGTAAATCGCCGTTGATCGTGTTCCCGGACGCTAATCTGGATCGTGCTGCCGATGTGGCGATGATGGCTAACTTTTATAGTTCTGGCCAAGTATGCACTAATGGTACGCGGGTGTTTGTACATAACTCCATGAAGGCGGCGTTTGAGCAAAAAATTGTGGACCGGGTGCGACGGATTCGGGTTGGTGATCCGCTTGATCTGCAAACTAATTTTGGCCCGCTGGTGAGTTTTTCGCATATGGATAGTGTGCTCAAGTATATTGAAATCGGTAAAGCTGAAGGCGCTAGATTGTTGGCAGGCGGCGGGCGGGTTACTACAGGATCCTTGGCGCAAGGTGCTTATGTTGAGCCAACCGTGTTTACCGATTGCACCGATAACATGACGATCGTACGCGAAGAAATTTTTGGGCCGGTGATGGCTATTTTAGGTTTTGATGATGAGGATGAAGTTATTCGTCGCGCGAATGATACCGAATACGGATTGGCGGCTGGGGTGATGACTGAGAATTTGAGTCGGGCGCATCGGGTTATTCATCGGTTGGAAGCGGGGATTTGCTGGATTAATACTTGGGGGGAGTCGCCTGCTGAAATGCCGGTTGGGGGGTATAAGCAGTCTGGGGTGGGGCGTGAGAATGGGTTGATGACTTTGGCGCAATATACGAGGGTTAAGTCGGTTCAGGTTGAGTTGGGGGCTTATACCTCGGTGTTTTGATGTTGTGTTAACTTAAATGATCCCTCCGCATGGTGAATTTGAGGCCTGTAGGTCGGGGGTGGCCCGACAGCCAGTTACCTTTTTTGCGTCGCCAAAAAAGGTAACCCAAAAAAGGCGACCACGCTATTTCGGAAACCCCGATTTTTCAGAGGGGAAAAGGGAAAAGTTCGAAACTCGCCTGCGGCTCAAACAGCGAACCTTTCTTATCCTTTTCCCCTCTGAAAAACCGGCCGAACTAGAAGTGGGGGTAGGTCAAAAGCAACGTCAACTGCAAAATCAACTGCAAAATCAACTGCAACTGCAAAATCAACTGCAAAATCAACTGCAACTGCAACTGCAACTGCAGCTTCAACTTCAACAGCAACACATACAAATTTCAACTAGTCCTGTTTGATTAGTTGTAAACGTAACTTAGGAACAAACCATGAACAAACAAGCGGAATTTGATTATATTATTATCGGCGCTGGCTCAGCTGGTAACGTACTGGCGACCCGGCTCACTGAAGACGCTGATGTCACAGTATTGTTGCTGGAGGCGGGAGGGCCGGATTATCGCTTGGACTGGCGTACTCAAATGCCGGCGGCGCTGGCTTTTCCGTTGCAAGGAAAACGCTATAACTGGGCTTATGAAACTGATCCGGAACCGCATATGAATAACCGCCGTATGCAGTGCGGCCGTGGTAAAGGTTTGGGCGGGTCTTCGCTAATTAATGGGATGTGCTATATCCGTGGTAACGCGCTTGATTATGATAATTGGGCTAGTGCCGAAGGTATGGAAAGCTGGTCTTACTTGGATTGCTTGCCTTATTTCAGGAAAGCCGAAACACGTGATATCGGCGCTAATTCCTACCATGGTGATAACGGCCCGGTTAGCGTGGCGACGCCTAAGCATGGTAACAATGTGCTGTATAACGCCATGATCGAAGCTGGCGCTCAAGCTGGGTATCCACGCACTGATGATTTGAACGGTTTTCAGCAAGAGGGTTTTGGACCGATGGATCGCACTACGACGCCTAATGGGCGGCGAGCCAGTACGGCACGTGGCTATCTTGACCAAGCGCGACAGCGTGCCAACCTGACTATCGTTACCCATGCCCTGACTGACCGTATTTTGTTCACAGGCAAGCGTGCAACGGGCGTTGCGTATCTTCATAGAGATACGCTGCAGACGGCGTTGGCACGACGTGAAGTGCTTTTGTGTAGTGGTGCAATTGCTTCCCCTCAAATTCTACAACGCTCGGGCGTTGGTCCGGCAGATTTACTGAGAAAGTTAGATGTGCCTGTGGTACATGATTTACCCGGTGTTGGTGCTAATTTGCAAGATCACCTGGAAATTTACCAGCAATATGAATGCAAACTTCCTGTCTCTTTATCTCCTGCTTTAAAGCTATATAATCAGCCAAAAATTGGTGCCGAATGGCTGTTTCTTGGTACTGGGATAGGCGCTACTAATCAATTCGAAGCAGGTGGTTTTATTCGTAGTAATGAAAATTTCGCTTGGCCGAATATTCAATATCATTTTTTGCCGGTAGCGATCAACTACAACGGCAGCAATCCGATTAAAGTACATAGTTTTCAGGCGCATATGGGTTCCATGCGCTCACCCAGCCGAGGTCGTATCGCGCTGCGCTCCAAAGATCCGCGTGAACATCCGAGCATTTTGTTTAACTATATGTCGCATGAACAGGACTGGACTGAATTCCGCGCTGGTATTCGTATCACCCGTGAAATTATGCAGCAGCAGGCATTAGCTCCTTACACAGGCAAGGAAATTTCACCGGGAGCTGAAGTAAGTAGCGACGCTGAACTCGATGCCTTTGTCCGTGAACATGGCGAAACCGCGTTCCATCCGTCGTGCACCTGCAAGATGGGATATGACGCGATGGCGGTAGTCGACAATCAAGGTCGGGTGCATGGCATGGAGAGTTTGCGTGTGATCGATGCGTCGATCATGCCGGAGATAGTTACGGGAAATCTCAACGCACCGACGATCATGATCGCCGAGAAATTAGCTGATGTAATCCGTGGCCGTGTTCCGCTGGCGAAAGTGGAAACACCCTATTACATCGCTAATGGAGCGCCAGCCCGGCTGGGTTAATCTACAATAGTTTGAAACCGTGCCAGCGCATCTTCCACCACAAAATCTGGTGCGGTTTCAATTTTCTTTGCACCTCGCTCTTCAAGGTCAAGCATACGCACTTGATTAACCAACGCCACACCTTGCGTCTTGGTTCCTGAGCCGCTTAATGACACCGCAAAACCGGCATGCCGGGCAAAGTCCCCACCTTGTGTTATTGGCGCAATTAGCACTACCCCCATGGCATTAAACACGGATGTTGAAAAAACTAAGGCTGGTCGATGTTCGCCTTTCTGTTCGCGCCCTTGCGCAGGCTCCAAATTCACCAGCACAATATCACCACGCCCAAACTTAACGCGCTTCACCATACTTCACGTCCAACTGGTTTAATGTTGTTCCAAGCCGCCAGGTCAGCAGGTTCTGACGCTGTCATATCACATTGCGCAACAAGATCAGTCAACGCATACGCTGGCCGCTTAGCCTTTAGCATTATTCCATCAGGACGTACATCGACCGACAACTTATCACCAAGCGTTACTTTTAGCATGCCGAGTAGTTCCGTTGGCAAGCGCACGGCGGCACTGTTGCCCCATTTTTGAATTGAAAGTTCCATTTGCAGATCTCCTAAATGTATTTGCATTGTAGGCGATTATAAAAATACGTCAAGAATTATGTTTAAACAATGTATCTACATTGTTGCGTCTAAAAAATAAATAATATGCCAATTCGACTGGTTACATTAAGTAGATCGCTGCGGTTGCATTTCTCAAAACCAACAACATCATCGTGCGGTTGCAATAGAAATACATCACTGTCTTTATCCGGCGTTGCGTTTCGGAATGTTTGTGTGGCAAACTACTTAGATTGCCCCTTAAATGGAAAACCATGCATACGCTCAATAGGCCCCTTGCTCTTCTTGCGCTTTCAATTTCGCTCATAGCCGGTTTCGCTAACGCCAGTGATAATAATCTGGCCGATTCCGGTTTGGCGGAAATCTCCGATTCACCTACCGTCAATCTACGCGAGCACTACACTAAATACGAATTCCAGATTCCTATGCGTGATGGTGTACATTTGTTCACAGCCGTCTATGTTCCCAAAGATGCGTCCAAAAGCTACCCGTTTCTACTCAAACGGACACCTTATAGTGCAGGAGTCAACGCGCAAGGTGAATTGAATTACGGTGTTGATTACTTCCCGAGTGCGATTGGGCCATCTCCGGAATTTGAAGCGAGTGGTTATATATTTGTGAACCAGGATGTGCGTGGTCGTTATATGTCGGAAGGTAAGTGGCAAGAAATGACACCGCACGTTAACCCGAAGCGCGAAAAGGGCGAAGGTAACGAGAGTGAAGACATGTACGACACAGTCGAGTGGCTGCTCAAACATGTTCCTAACAACAACGGCAAGGTCGGGATATTAGGTACTTCCTACCCTGGTTTTTATACCTCGGCTAGCATCATTAATTCACATCCGGCGATCAAGGCTGCGTCGCCACAGGCACCGGTTACCGATCTGTATATGAACGATGATTCATATCACGGCGGCGCATTTATGTTGGCCGCCAATTTTGATTTTTACTCTACCTTTACTGAACAAAAAAATCCGACTCCGTTGCCTAAGTCTAGGACAGCTTTTAATTATGGCACTAGCGATGGCTATGAGTTTTTCCTGTCGCATTTTACGATGCAGGATGCGCTTGCTACCTTGACTCAGAATCAGCGCGCGTTGTTACAACCAACCATTGAACATGCTACTTACGATGATTTCTGGAAAATACGGAATATCGCTCCACACCTGAAAAATATTCATGCAGCGGTATTGACCGTGGGTGGTTGGTTTGATGCGGAAGATTTGCAAGGGCCTTTGAGCACCTACAAGGCGATCAAACGTAATAACATCGGTATTTATAATGGATTGGTAATGGGTCCGTGGTCGCATGGAGCTTGGGGGCGGCTTGACGGCGCGAGTTTGGGCAACGTTAAATTTGATGCAAAAACTTCCTTGTATTTTCGCAAAAATATTTTATTTCCGTTTTTTGAGCAGTATTTAAAAGGCATTACCAATAAAAATACCTCTGAGGTCTATGCCTTTGAGACTGGCACCAATATCTGGCGTAATTACGCGGCATGGCCGCCGCAACAAGCTCAGGCACGCACGCTTTATTTCGGGGCTAATGGCACGTTGAGCTGGCAAGCGCCAAGTGCGGATTCCGGTTCCGCTTTCGATGAATACGTGAGTGACCCAAAAAAACCAGTGCCATATATTGCTTATGTCGCGACCGGCGTACCGAAAGAATACATGGTCTCTGATCAGCGCTTTGCCGCGAGCCGGCCCGATGTGCTGGTCTATCGTAGCGAACCGCTGGAACAAGATGTGACGCTGGTTGGGCCCGTGTCGCCGAAACTATTCGTCTCTACCACCGGCACCGATGCGGATTGGGTGGTGAAGTTGATCGACGTCTATCCTTCGGAGTACCCCAACACGGACAGTGCGAAAGGAAGCGGTAAAGACGTGGCGCCGCCATCTGTCAGCATGGCAGGCTACCAGCAACTGGTACGTGGAGATCCGTTACGTGGGAAATTCCGCAATAGCTTTGAAAAGCCTGAACCTTTCACTCCGGGCAAGGTAGAGGTAGTGAGTTATAGCATGTCAGATATTAATCATACTTTCCGACGTGGGCATCGCATCATGGTGCAGGTACAGAGTTCGTGGTTCCCGTTGGTCGACCTTAATCCGCAAACTTTTGTCGATATTCCACACGCTAAACCGGAAGACTTCCAGAAAGCTACGCAACGTGTGTTTCATACCACAGCGATGCCTTCCGGTATCGTCTTGCAAATGCTGCCGATGTGATTGCGTCGCTAACGCTGCATCGGAATAGATGTGGCGTTAGCAATCTGGTCGTGTACGGTTTGGTGGCCATTGAGTTGGCGAAAAACGTGTAGCGATTGGCAGAAACCGAATAGAGTGACGCGCAATCTGATCGTAAACTTCTTTCCGTATTTAATCTCATTCACTTCGGAAAGAACCATATGTATACCATGTCACAACCATCCCAGCTTGACGCCAACACAGCACTCGTCACCAAATTTATGCAAGATGTCTGGAATCGCCAGGACGCAGCCGCAGTACCTAATTTCGTAACAACTGACTATATCGATCACGCATATACGCCGCGGGACGCCAGCGGGCATGCGGCAATGGTCGGCGCATTTTCTGCGGCCTTTAGCGATGCGCAGCATGTCATTGAACAATTAACCGCGCAGGATGATTATGTGGTGATCCGGGTTCGGGTTACTGCTCGCCATACCGGTAATTTTCGTGATGCGGCACCGAGTGGTAATCTGATCGATGTTGTGCAATACCGCACGTTTCGCTTGCTTGACAATAAAATTGCCGAGCATTGGGCTTTGTTTGATACTGCAACGCTGTTTCGGCAAATTGGCGCATCACCGTCGCCTGCCAATGCCTGTGTAAAAAAGTAGTTTAAACTGATTGCTCCCGATCTTCTGTAGACACTATGTCCGACATTTCATTTGCGTTCCACAAAGTATTCGATCAGCCGTTTGATACCGGTGTGCGTAGTTTTGCGCAACCGTATTTGTTGTTTGCTTCAGTTGGTGCGTTTCATGTCGATAGCGCAGATCGAACCTGGTTATTACCGCCGTATCGGGCAGCTCTCATACAAGCCAATGCGCCGGTGCGGATTTGGAGTACTGCACCTGCGGTGTCATCGTCGGTGTTATTTGCCAGTGATTTGACTCCAACCTCAACCTTGGCTTCGATGCCAGCATTGGACTGTCAGGTTTTTCGGGTCAGCACGCTGCTGCATCAAATGATTAATTATGCGACGCAGTGGGATGTCGATAAAGCAGCGCTTGATCCGGCTTCTCAGTCATTCTTTCAGGCTTTGGCGCATGTGGTTGGCACTGCATCAGCTGAGACTGAAAACTTGTGGTTTCCACGTGCCCGCTCGTCAGATTTAGAGCGGGCCATTGCATTTACCTTGGAGACATTGAAAGAAGAAACTGCTTTCTCTGAGGTGGCTCGTGTGGCAATTGTGTCTGAGCGCACTTTATCTCGACGATTTTTAGATGAGCTGGGTATGAGCTGGATTGAATTCGTGCAACGCGCACGTATCGTCCGCGCAACGGAAGGGTTGGTCATGGGCGACGCCAGTATTGCCGAACTGGCCTACACCTGGGGCTTTTCCAGTGCGAGTAGTTTCGCCCAAAAGTTTCGTCAACTTATGGGCGAAACACCAACGCAATATCGACAACGCCTACGCGCAGCACAATGAGCTACGGATACGCATTTTATATCCTGCTAATCAGCACTTAAATTCAATCCCACCGAATTTCCGCTTTCAGCAGCAGCGGCTGCTGAGCCTGAGGCTACCCCAGCCATTGACTTCTTCCATTGCCAACGTAATAAACACAAACTCATCACTGCCTGACAGGCCACCGTCGCCACCGATAAATACCACAACTGATGCAACGTAAATTCAGGTCGCAGAGACAGCCAGTAAGCCGGTACGGCAAACAAAAACAGGCGCGTACCAGTACTCAGCAGCGAAGGCCAGGTATTGCCGAGAGCCTGGAAGAAACCGGAACAAACAAAGATCAGTCCTGTCGCTACAAAATTCCAGGAAATAATATGCAAAAATTCCGCCGCCACCAAGGCTGATTGCGGATCCCTGGCAAAGGTGCCGACCAACCAGCTTGGTTGGAATTTACAAACCAGCGTCAAAAACACCATAACGCCAACCTCTAAATATATTGCCTGACGCATCGTTTCCTTCACCCGCCCCATAGCTTTTGCTCCCATGTTTTGTCCGGCAATAGCAGGGACTGCAAAGGCGATGGCCATGCCCGGTAAAAAGATGGCTTGCATCAAACGCGAACCCACCCCAAAACCGGCCATTGCCGCAGGGCCGAAATGACTGATGATGCTGTAAATGACCGCCATAAACACGAAAAAGCAGGCGAATTCGGCTCCTGCCGGGAAACCAATATTCAAAATACGTCGCCACACTCCCCATTGTGGGTGCATCTGGTTGCGCTGAAAACGCACAAAGCGTTCTTGTTTGACGAAATAAACGAACAGCATGACAACACCAATTGCGATCGCAATGGAGCTCGCCAGACCAGCGCCCATTACACCGAGCGGATACCCCGTGCCCCAACCAGCGATTAATACCGGAGCCAGCACGATGTTGATTAACACGGTCACAATCTGCACTAACATCCCCGGCTTAACAATACCGCCGGCACGTAAGGCTGAACCAATCGCATTCAATATAAATTGCAGCGCAAGACCAGGCGCATACCAGCGCAAATAGCTCACACCCATTTCCGTCGTTTGCGGGTCAGCACCTAAGGCGTGGAAATAGTAAGGCGTTAGCACCAAACCAGTGAATAGAATCACGACGGCACATAGCCCGGACATCAGTAAGCTTTGATTAAAAATCAGATTGGAATCAACCTTGTCGTGCGCACCGATGGCTCGCGCCATGAGCGCCACCGTGCCAACACCCAGCATTTGCGTTAAGGCCATGACGATGTACATAATGGTGCCCGCTGCACTCACGCCCGCTAATGCCGCATCGCCCAAGCGTCCGACGAAATACAGGTCGACCATGAAATACAGGGTTTGCACGAACATGCCGATGCCGATCGGGATCGACATGGTGATTAAGTGGCGTCGAATTGAGCCTTGGGTCAGATCTTTTATCATTTGATTCTCGTTTGAATAATTGGGAGGCTTATATCTGTGTGGAGATTGATTCCACCATCCTTAACATGCCCACCGTTCAACATGGTTTGTTTGTATTTTGTTGACTGAAATTTACGATTTGCAACATTACCACAGTTCAATTAACAAGTATAACGTTGGCGTTAGCTGACTGGCACTGAGCGTGCAAAGTTCAGACTGTTGTTGCGAACGGGCGTCGGTGCTGTAGTGACACAATAATGTGCCGAGTGGTAGTGCCGCGCAATGTATATACTAGGTACTAGTAAATTATTTTAAAAGGAGAACATCATGAAATGGACTGATTCTCGCGCTATTGCCATCGAATTGGCTGAAAAACATCCCGACATCGATCCCCGGCAAATTCGCTTCATGGAATTACGTGAATGGGTATTGGCACTGGATAGTTTTGACGATGTCCCCGAGCATTGTGGTGAAAAAATTCTCGAAGCGATACAGTTGATGTGGATGGATGAAGCGGATGAGGATGATTAAGTTGAAGTAAAAAGCTGAAGCAAAAAATGCTTGCTTCAGCGTAAATAGTGCCCGTTAAGCAGGCATGACTCAAATCTTGGGAATCCGAATCCGGCTAATCATCAGTGAGCCTGATATGGCATACAACAATACCAGTGGATGGAATTGAAAGCCGCCGACAAACAGTACGCCAAACCACATTTGCTGCCCCAGTGCACCTTGCCAAACCGCTAGCGCCATAATGATCACCAGCACCAACGAAGTGGGAATGGGCGTACCTTCAAAGTATTTTACTTTGTCGCCACCATCCGACAACTCTTCAGCGGTGACGTTATAGCGCGCCAGACGTGATACGCCAGCCGCAACAAAAAATAGCAAAACGATGCGGTCATATAAACCTTGCATGCCGCACGCGTAGGCGATGACGGCGGGTGCTACGCCGAAGGAAATCACATCGGCCAGCGAATCCAGTTCCCGTCCCATCGCCGAACTTTGTTGACGCCAGCGCGCGATGCGGCCGTCTAGGACATCGAATAACAGTGCAAATGGAATCAGGCCGCATGCAAAATACAAGTGCATGGTGTCGCCAGTTTGCAGGTAAGTCATGGCAGAAAATAATGCCCCGACACCGCAGAAGGCGTTGGACAAAGTGAACCAGTCGGCCAAGTGAAATTCACGAATCATTGAGAACGGTTTAGGGGCGGTCATAAATAGATTTAGAGTTGTTGGACGGGTGTGAAGTCGTGAATTAAGTTGTAAATCAAGCTGTGAGTTAATCTGTAAATCAAGCAATGTTAAGCAGCGGTATTATCGCATAGCAGCAAAGGTAATTTAGACACTATCAGTTCTGTTTTTGTTATGATTTGCGTGGATAAGTGAGTGTGCGGGTTGTTTTGCGTGTGAGTCATCAGGTTATTTCATCCGGCTGCCAATCAGGAAAAAAAGAGTCTTAACTCAGCAATACAACATATTTGTCATTGCGTTGACATTATTAATTCCACTGTTATACTTAACTACATCACCATAAATGTGCGCGGCAACACTGAGCACTGAAATTTTTTGCAACAAAGCCCAGGGAGTTTTAAACATGACTATCGGCTGGAATGACAACGCGCCAATTTACCGCCAGCTCAAGGAGCGGGTGATTGGAATGATGTTGGATGGAGTAATCAAATCGGGCGATGCCCTACCGTCGGTGCGTCAGATTGCCGCTGAATACCAGCTCAATCCGATCACTGTCTCGCGCGCCTACCAAGAATTGGTAGACGAAACTTTAGTTGAAAAAAGAAGGGGGCTGGGAATGTATGTAATTGACGGAGCTCGTGACAAACTGCTGGCCAGCGAACGGGAACGCTTCATTCGCGAAGAATGGCCCGCGCTGCTTGAACGTATCGGCCGCCTTGGCTTGGACCTCAATCAATTAATGCAATCCAGCAAAGTTGGAGGTGCAGCATGACCCCCATTATTTCTGCTAAAGGCGTGAGCAAGCGCTATGGCAATCAAGTTGCTGTAGATAACATCAGTTTCGACATACCGTCCGGGCGCATCGTCGGACTGATCGGCCCTAATGGTTCAGGTAAGACAACGACGCTAAAAGCGCTGCTGGGCCTGATTCCTTTTGATGGGGCTCTGTCGGTATTAGGACTGGATCCGCGCACCCAGCGTGACGAATTGATGAAGCAAGTGTGTTTCATCGCGGATGTGGCCATCCTCCCAAGTTGGTTGCGGGTATCTGACGCGATCGATTTTGTGGCTGGAATTCATCCCCAATTCAATCGTGCGAAAGCTGAGAGTTATATTGCTCATACCAAGTTGCAACCATCGATGAAGGTCAAGGCCATGTCTAAAGGCATGGTCGTGCAATTGCATCTGGCGTTGGTGATGGCTATCGACGTGAAACTGTTGGTGCTGGATGAGCCAACGCTGGGGCTGGATATCCTGTACCGTAAACAGTTTTACCAAAATTTGCTGGAAGATTATTTTGACGAACAAAAAACCATCATCATCACCACGCACCAAGTGGAAGAAGTTGAGCACATCTTGAGTGACTTGATGTTTATCCGTGACGGCAAGATCATCTTGTCGGCAACCATGGATGAGGTCAGTCAACGCTACGTGGAAGTCATGATTGAGCCTGAACGGTTGAGTGCTGCCAAGGAATTGGGGCCGATTGATCAGCGCACCGTATTTGGAAAATCCGTGATGTTATTTGATGGGGTGGCACACGAGCAACTGGCAGCGTTGGGCGAAACACGCATCCCGAATATTGCCGATTTGTTCGTTGCAACCATGAAAGGAAGCTACGCATGAAAACGATGAAATGGTTAATTCGACGCGAGTTCTGGGAACACAAGGGCTCTTTCTTTTGGGCACCGTTGATTGTCGCTGCCATTATGAGTGTCTTCATTCTTGGCATAGTGAGCTTGGGTGTATCAGCAGACAACATACGCGGCACTTACGGCGAAGTAAACGATACCCAGGTTTCCATGAGTACCTTGGCAGCGCAGGTCAGTGATGCACAAAAAGCGCAATTGGCTAATACGATGGCTAATGCGTATATGTTTGTCACTGCACCGCTCTTCATCGTGCTCAGTTTTATTGTTTTCTTTTATTGTTTAAGTAGCCTGTACGAGGAACGTCGCGACCGTAGCATCCTGTTTTGGAAATCGCTGCCGGTCTCGGATGGCATGACGGTACTTTCCAAACTGATGATGGCCGCAGGCGTGGCGCCACTGATCACGATCGCCGTGGCAACCGTAACTTCGCTGTTGGTGCTGCTGATGTTTTGCGCCGCACTCGCTTTTAAGGGCATTAACGTATTCGGCCTGTTACTGAGTACACCGGCACTGTACGCCGCGCCGTTTCAATTGCTCGGAATGCTGCCGATATATTTGTTATGGGCTTTACCGACTATCGGGTGGTTGTTGATGGTGTCGGCTTGGGCGCGTTCCAAAGTATTTCTGTGGGCAGTAGGTGTACCTTGTTTGTCGATGGCATTGCTGGTTTGGGCAGAGCGACTGTTTAACTTCCAATGGAATATTGTCTGGTATGCGAAGAACATCGTTGCAAGGCTGTTGTTGGGTGTTATTCCAGGTGGTTGGGTTTCACTCGTGGATTTAGGGAACGCACAGATCATCACCCAACACCGTTCTGGAGTTGAAATGTCGGGGATTTTCACGCAATCATGGGCAACGCTGGCTTATCCCGAGCTTTGGATTGGTGTTGCTGCTGGTGTGGCAATGATTTACGTTGCCATTCGGTTACGGCGTTGGAGGGAGTAAGCCCAGGCTAGCACTGCATCAGTAAATTAGGATGGCGTGCTAGCCAATTTCAGTACATCCATATAACCCGGTGGTGCAGCAAGATAGCCACGTTCACGTAGCATCTGATGCATCGCAGGTAATTTGAAATACGGTACGGAAGCCATTAAGTGGTGTTCAATATGGTGGTTCACCCTTAATGGTGCAACCGTAGCGCGTGCCAGCAGGCCAGCGCGAGTTGAGCGGGTGTTCAAAAACATATCAGTACTCGCTTCGGTGCAGGCATGTTCGGCAATCGAGCGGATGCGCATAAACAAACTATACGTTGTCAGGTAAGCGCCCAGCCACGCCAAGTACAGCCACGGATAACCTGCCACCGTCAGCAGTGTTATTAATAACAGGTGAAACGCCACGTTTTTCCAACTATTGCGGGCAATGCTTTGCGCATAATCGCGCCAGGTGCGCCCTTCTTGCGGCAGTTTTGCAATGTCACTCGCCACAGTCCAGCGGATCACGCCGGCATTCATCAGCAATAAACCAAATTCACGTTTGATGCCGGAAATCCCTGATAAATCACGGGCAAATTTACGCAACAATGAACTGCGGCTTGTAGGGAAGGGCGCCGACAAACTTTTGTCGGTATCCGCATCGGTACCGGTTTTAATATGGTGCGTTAAATGATGTTGACGATACTGTTTAATATCGACTCCGACCGGGCTGCCACAAACATAATCGGCCAATACATCGTTAAGCCATTTGGTTTTAAACAAAGTACCATGCGATGCATCGTGCATCATAATCGCCAGACTCAGTTGTCGCCCACCTAGAATAATAAAGGCAATACACCACATAAGCGGGTGCGGCCAAACCGCCAGTGCTACAAAAACCAAGGCAATGACACCCCAGGTAAATAACACGGCGCTCCAACCCATCAGGTCGGAACGGGCGGTAAGCTGGCTGATTTCTTCTGCGCTGAAAATATCACGAAGTTTAAGCTTAACTGAGTTACGCATGGCTGAGGTAGGTTTGACTGGGGCTGGGTTGATCTGGCTCATGTTATATCTCGATAATCGTTTTGTGCAGTTAACCGAAAAATTTAATCAGCATGTTAATCACTTTGTTAGCCGATTTTTCATAAGGCGGCAGCATCATTAATTTGATAGCAGAAAATCTGCCTTGATAAAACACTGGTCGCATTTTGGAGAAGGTGGTGAACCCTTCGAGGCCATGATAATGCCCCATGCCGCTAGCACCAACGCCGCCAAAAGGAATGTCATGTTGAGCAACATGCAGCAATGCGGTATTGACCGAAACGCCGCCTGACATGACGCGGGTAATGTAAAAATCCTGCAACGCTTTATCATGTGTGAAAGGGTAAAACGCCAGCGGCCTATCATGGGCATTCACATAATCAACGACTTCCTGCGCATACTGATACGTCTTGATCGGTAACAAGGGGCCGAATATTTCGCGCTGCATAATCTCCATCTCATCCGTGACATTGAAAACCAATGTCAGTGGGAATTTGCGCTGGTTTGCATCTGGTTTGCAATCCTCAAACAGGTTGACTACGCGCGCACCTTTTGCAATGGCGTCATCCAGTGTCGCCTGCAAACGGTCATAAGAACGTTGGTCAATAATTGAGGTGTAATCGTTATGGTTGATGTCTGGATAGCGCTCGGTAACGACGCGCTTTGCTTCCGCCGCAAATACTTCTTCACACCCCGCAGGTAAATAAACGTAATCTACATTGGTGCAGATTTGCCCTGCGTTGAAAGCTTTAACCCACATGATGCGGTCAGCTGCCGTTGCTATCGGAAAATCCGGCCCAACCACAGCGGGTGATTTCCCACCTAACTCCAGCGTTACCGGCGTCAGGTTGCGTGCAGCGCTAGCCATAACGGCTCGACCGGTTTGGCCTGAACCGGTAAAGAATAAATGATCAAATGGCAGGGAAGAAAAAGCGGGTCCACGACCACCGCCATCTTCAAAGAATTGTAATTTTTCTGGCGGGAAGTACTTGGGCGTGATCTCGATTAAAAGACGCGCCAGGTTGGCCGAGTTTTCCGACATTTTCAACATCGCTCGATTACCTGCACCGAAAATTGCCGCGAGTGGCGCAAACGACAGATTAAGCGGGAAATTCCACGGCACGATCACGCCGATTACGCCAAGCGGTTGTGGAATAACCGCAACACTGGACGTTGGATAAAGGATTAAATCAATCTTGCGCTTTTGCGGCCGCATCCATTTTTTTAAATGCTTCAGGTTGTCTTTGATCTCTTGTAATACCACGAAGAATTCAGCGAACAAGGTCTCAAAAGTAGAGCGATTACCGTAATCGGCATTAATTGCGGCGATGAGCGCGTCTTTGTTTTCCTTCAACATGAGCGCCAAATTTTCCAGATCTGCTCTGCGACTGGCATAGCTCGGCACCGGATCAGCAAAATAGGCTGCGCGCTGACGCTGAAAGCATTCAGTAAATTCGACCGGAATAGCTGGAGACAGATGTGTATCTATTGGAGCATTCATATTGTTTTTGTTGAAATGGGGTGAGGCAGATGAAAGCGCAGTGGAGAGCGCCAGCTGTTTATTGCAATCTATTAACTTAAATTAAGTTGGGTAAATAAGCAAATGTTTCGTGGGTATATTGTGCTACTGACGAGCATCTTATTCAACGTGTTTGGATCAGGAGTTATTGAGATGAGATGTGTTCGTCTTAATCTCCTTCTTGACTTGGATAGAAGTTAGTGCAAACATAGGACATATATTGTCCTATGTTTGCATAGTTTTTGCTACTATAACATCATGAAAACTTCTATCAAAGAGCAGATTAAGGCTAGCCTCAAAGCTTCACGGAAGCAAGTTTTCTTGCGAGCTGATTTCACACACTTTGGCGAATACCGGCAAGTCACCCGTGCACTTTCTTCACTCGCCAGTGAAGGGTTAATTAACCGTGTTGGCTATGGAATATATTGCCGAAAAATGGGCAGCGACAGCCAAACAAACCAGATTGTGGGAAAAATAAAAAGCCGGCTAGGAAAACGTGTTAATCGTTTAATCCAGTTAGGTGAAATTTCGATTCGACTGGGGCAACCTCAACCACCTAATGCGCAAGTGTCTTTGGATGCATTTAAATTACGTTTGGCGCAAGAAATTATTCGGCAAGTAGAGTTCTCTGATATACGAGAAAAAAGCCTCGCCAACCTATCCCGCTGGAAATTAAATGGCGTTTGGTCTAGTGCTTACGATGAATGGGAACAATTGATGAAATCAGGAAGCGAGGCCAAAATTATGGCAATAATGATCGGACAGGATGAAGATGCTAACCGCCTGCGCCAATCGGCACCTTACACTGGCTTACTCGATCAGCAAACTGTGGAGCGTGTGCGTGAAGCGACAACAGCTTGAACACTTACTCAGAGCATCTGGAACAATACTCGGCGAAACGCAATTCATCGTTATTGGATCACAATCCATATTGGGGAAATACCCAGAAGCACCTGATGATTTATTAATGTCGATGGAAGCCGATTTTATCCCAAAGAATATGGGGCTAAAACGGAGTCACTGAACACAATCGGCGAGTTATCTGAGTTCCATGATACGCATGGCTACTACGTCGACCCGGTTGATGAAACTACTGCCGTTTTACCAAAAGGTTGGAAGGGCAGGTTAATTAATTTATCCAATCACAAAGACAATTTCTCTACGACTACCTCAGCACCTGTTGGATTCGATCAAAGCGGCAGCAAATTCGCATGATGTTCCTTATCAATCATTGATCAAGGTATGGCTGCAAGAAAAATTGCATAGCTCGTAAGTTGGGCAGATAGGTTTATCTGTCCAGCTTTCTGTGATTGAATAATAAATTCCTTTACTTGGGGGGCGAAGTGTTGGGCTGTTGGCCGAACAAACCGTGCTCTAAGCCAGGTAGATCGAGGTTACATAGAGACACGTCGCCCCTCCGTATTAATCACTTTCTCCCCATCCTCTTTAGTGAATTCTTTTAATTGCGGTAGCGGCAGAATATCCAGCACCAATTCAGACGGGCGGCATAGTTTAGTTCCGAGTGGCGTTTCGACGATCGGGCGGTTGATCAGAATCGGATGCGCGAGCATGAAGTCGATTAAGGTAGCATCGGTCAAGTTTGGATCATCCAGATTCAATTCGTCATATGGCGTGCCTTTTTTCCGGAGCAGGTCGCGCACCGGGATATTCATCGCCGCTATCAGTTCGACTAATTTACTTCTGGACGGAGGGTTAATCAGATATTCAATAATTTCCGGTTCTACGCCGGTATTGCGGATTAGCTCAAGCGTATTACGTGAAGTGCCGCATTGTGGATTATGGTAAATCGTGACTGTCATGATGATGAGCTTTCTCGAATAATGTTAACACTGCTTTTTGGTCAAATCACTGGAAGTGATCGTTCCGCCATTTGTTGAGTTCTTTGGTGTAGTCGAATAAATCCAGCCAAATAACAACGTCGCTGCAAATGCGCCAAGCAACTGGGCAAGAATAAATCCGGGTGTATCGGACGGGCGAATACCAGCAAACGTGTTGGTGGCGGCGCGTGCCAAAGTCACTGCTGGATTGGCAAATGAGGTTGATGAAGTGAACCAGTAGGCCGCTGTAATGTAAGCTGCAACGGCAAATGGAGTAACGCCAGGGCGGCTGCGCGAACAGCCAATAATTACAGCGATGAGTCCAAAGGTCGCCACGAATTCGCTCCACCATTGTGCTGGCCCTGTGCGTATGTGTTCCGACGCAAAGAGCAGCGGCAAGTTAAACATGCCATCCGCCGCAGCGACACCAGCAAAGGCGCCGATAATCTGGATCGCTATATATGGCGCGACTTCTGTCATTGGTATATTTTTCTGCCAAGCTTCTGAGAGCGTTACAACAGGGTTGAAATGCGCGCCAGATATTGGGCCAAACATCAGGATCAATGCGACTAAACCGGCACCTGTAGCAAGCGCATTAGCCAGCAGTGCAACGGCAACATTAGCGCCGGATAATCGTTCCGCCATAATGCCGGAACCAACCACGACCGCCAGCAACAATGCGGTTCCCAAACCTTCCGCTACTAATCGACGTGTCAGGTTCATTCTGCGACCTCGCTAATTTTAGCGCTAGTGCTTTTGGGTGTGCAAACAGGGCTGCAAGGATTGCCGCCGCAGCAGTTTTCGGTGAGAAATCCGATCAAACCATTCATTGTGATGAAGTTGGCGCTGTAGATAACGAAGCGGCCTTCCTGGCGTGATGTGATCAAATCTGCATACGACATTTCTTTTAAATGGAATGACAAGGACGATGGCGGAACACCGACATGTTCACTGATTTTAGTGGCAGCCATACCTTCTGGGCCTGCTTGTACCAGGGCGCGAAACACGGCTAAGCGTGATTCTTGAGCCAGGGCAGCTAATGCAGAAATAACATTTTTGGTTTCCATCGATGTGCTCTCAGTTAATTCAATGATTCGATAATAGTGGAAGTATGGAATAAATTCAAATTAAACTTAAGAGAAATTGGTATTTTATCTTGGGGTTAATGCTGTCCAGATATGTCAATGACAATAAGACGCCACTCCAGCGCAGGCGGAGCCCAGAGTTGGCACGGTAAATTGTTCAATAAGTAATTCGCTGCTGGATGATTTAGTGAGGGGGAAATATCTAGCCGTTAATACCGTTGCAGGCTCTCACGTGCCACTGGATTCACGCCTGCGCGGGAATGACGTTAATGTATGTTGAGCTTAATTGAATTGAACGGTATTAACTCCTACTGACAATATGAAAACCTTAAATCAATAGCGTGAAGCTATTCCGTCGCTTCAATCATTTCCACTTGAATTAAACCAGCTAACAAATTAATCATCTGATCAATTTCAGCATTCGTGACATTCAGAGCAGGCATAAAGCGTAGCAAATCCGGCTTTGGCGAATTAAGCAGTAAACCAACCGGCTCTAAATTACGCGCGGCTTCCACAATTTTGGAGCCAATCGGCGTACCTAATTTTAAGGCGCGTAATAAACCTTCACCGCGTTCTCCCTGCAAACCAAAACGATCCGAAAGCGCTTGCAGTTGCTGGCTTAAATAGGCGCTTTTTTCGCGGACAGAAGGCATAAATTCCGGGCGTAACAATTCCTTAAATACGGCTGCACCAACCGCTGTCATCAGCGGATTTCCGCAGTAAGTTCCGCCTTGGTCACCCGGTACAAAACACGCTACTTCGGCGCGACATAACAGGGCTGATAACGGTACGCCAGCGCCTATGCCTTTGGCCAAGGTCATTATGTCGGGCTCAATTTGGGCGAGTTGATATGCGAATAGTTCGCCGCAACGCCCGATACCGGTTTGAACTTCATCCACGATCAATAGAATCTGATGTTTTTCGGTCAGCGCGCGCAACGCTTGCATGAATTCTCGGCTGGCAGGTAATACACCGCCTTCGCCTTGTACCGGTTCTAACATGACGGCAACCGTGTTGGCGGTGATGCATTGTTCAACTGAGGCGATGTCGTTTAATTCGGCCTTAACAAAACCACTGACTTGTGGCGCAAAAATAGTGTCCCAACCGGGTTTGCCCGAGGCGGACATCATCGCTAAGGTGCGGCCGTGAAAGCCGTGGTCAAAGGTAATAATTTCAAATGCGCCATTTTTGTTGAGCTGGCCCCATTTGCGCGCTAATTTAACCGCGCCTTCATTGGCTTCTGCGCCGCTATTGGCAAAAAATACTTTATCAAAGCAGGAGTTTTCAACCAGTAAATTGGCGAATTCCAGCATAGGTTGATTATAAAAAGCGGGCGACGGATTAATCAGTTTTTTTGCTTGTTCTGTCAACGCATCCACTACGCATTGCGGTGAGTGCCCTAAACAATTTACCGCCCAGCCTTGCATGAAATCTAAATACTTTTTGCCATTATGGTCACTCAACCACATGCCATGACCTTCGGTAAATACAATTTCAGGTCGCGCGGTAATGAACATGAGCGCATCCGTATCAGCCAAATTAAATTCCATACAAGCTCCAATCAAAAGAACGGTTAAAAAATAAGACGAAAAAAAAGCCACAGGTTGGAGCCTGTGGCTTTGCATGCGGTTTGAATGTTTATTAACGTTGCGTGCAACCAGGCTCGATCAGCGGCAAGCTACGTCGAGCACTATTTGATGAGGTAACGTTGATAAAATTTTTCATGGGCAAAGTGTAGATTTATTTGTGCACTGCGTCAAAACATTTTTTAACGCATAACGTTAAGTGTTACGCCAAATCCGCTTCAGAAATAAACGAGTCGGCATAAAACTCTTCAACAGGTAATTTAGCCAATGCCACAAAATCACGTTTGGCCGAATCCACTACGATCGGCGCGCCACAGGCGTACACTTGAACGCCGGATAAGTCGCTAAAGTCATCCAATACGGCACGGTGTACAAAACCGTTGCGGCCAATCCAATTATCTTCCGGTGTTGCGTCTGATACGACCGGTACATAACTGAAATTAGGAATGTTAGCTGCCCAATCCAAACAGAGTTGGTGCATGTATAAATCAGCAGGGCGACGGCCACCCCAATACAAAGTCATTGGACGAGTAATTTTTTGTTCTACCACGTATTCGATGATGGCTTTGATCGGCGCGAAACCGGTACCGGACGCTAATAGCACCATCGGTTTATCGCTATCTTCACGCAGGTAAAAAGTACCTTGAGGTCCTTCAATACGCAAAATATCGCGCTCTTTTAACGTGCTAAAAACCTGGTCGGTAAATAAACCGCCCGGCATGTGGCGAATGTGCAGACTGATTTGGTCGCTGGTATGCGCGGCGTTGGCCATGCTGTAGCTGCGGCGTTTTCCGTCACGTAGCAAAAATTCGATATACTGCCCGGCGTGGTAAACAAATTTTTCGGTGGCAGGCAGTTGCAGGCAAACCAGCATCACGTCGTGGGATAATTTTTCTATTTTAGCGATGCGGGTCGGTAGTTTTTTGCTAGCAAATTCACCGGCTTCCACTTCGCGAGCTTCGATCGTTACGTCGGATTGTGGTTTGGCGCAGCAAAACAGTGATAAACCCTGTTGTTCTTCCGCCGGCGTCAAGGTTTTTTCCTGATGTTTGTTGAGAACGGTTTGTCCGGATAAAATTCGTCCCTTACACGCACCGCATGCGCCATTTTTACAGCCATGTGGCAAGACCAGGCCAACACGTAAAGCGGCCGCTAATACAGTTTCATCAGCGCCGCACTCAAATTGGCGGCCGCTTGGGCTAACAGTTACTTGAAAAGTCATATCATCCTGCACATGAAAAAAAATCAAAAATGTAAAAAAATCGGTCTGCCACGAGTCTTAATTGTGGGCTGTGGCGACATTGGGATGCGTATTTTACCGCTTTTAGGTGCGCATTTCAGAGTCTTTGCTGTTACTAGCCAAGCGAGCCGTTGTGAAGAGCTGCGCGCTGCTGGTGCAATTCCCTTGATCGCTAATTTAGATGAGCCCGCAACATTGGCGCGTTTAGCTGGTTTGGCATCATTAATTATTTATTTGGCACCGCCGCCGTCAGAAGGTGTAAGTGATACGCGCAGTCGTCATTTGGCTGCGCTTTTATCACGCCGTTGTTGTTTGGTTTATGTCAGCACTTCGGGTGTTTATGGTGATTGTGGTGGTGCGTTGATAGCTGAAACACGTACCGTGAAGCCGCATAATTTACGGGCAGTGCGGCGTGTGGATGCGGAACAGGTTTGGCGGTTGTGGGCGCGGCGTACCGGGTCGGCTTTAAGTATTTTGCGGGTGCCGGGGATTTATGCGGCGGATCGGTTGCCGCTTGAGCGGCTTAAAAAAGGTTTGCCTGCGTTATTGCCGGAACAGGATGTATTTACTAATCATATTCATGCCGATGATTTGGCGCGTTTGGTGATGCAGGCTTTGTTTTACGGAAGCCCGAACCGGGTTTATCACGCCGTGGATGACAGTTGTTTGTTGATGGGGGAATACTTTGATTTGGTGGCGGATCGGGTAGGTTTGCCTCGCGTGCCGCGATTGGCTCGGGATGAATTGGTGTTGCAGGTTAGTCCGGCGATGTTGTCGTTTATGGGGGAGTCGCGGAGGATGAGTAATTTGCGGATTAAGGGGGAGTTGGGGTTTAGGTTGCGTTATCCTTCTGTTGTAGATGGCGTGGTGGGGATAGGCGTGGTCTAACTGAAAGTCCTACTTGTGTATGATTTTAAGTCCTACTATAATAAAACTTATGGTGAAACTTATGAAGCGTATGGAGGTGTTATGTTGCAAACGTTAAGACGCGCAGGTGGTTCACTTGTCATGACAGTGCCAAAGGCATTCATTGAACAAAACAATCTTCAAGATGGTTCGCAGGTGGAGCTTTCTTTAGAAGGACATCGTATGACGATTGATGCTCCAACAAAGCGTCGATATAAGCTTGATGCATTGTTGGCTGAAATGCCTGCTGGAAAACTTCCGATGGTTGAAGGGTGGGATGATATGAAACCAGCCGGATTGGAAGTTTTGTAATGGCGGCTTATATTCCTAGTCGAGGTGATATTGTTCACTTGCAATTTGACCCCGCTTCAGGTCAAGAAATGAAGGGAGCTCATTTTGGATTGGTCATCAGTCAAAAGGCGTTCAATGCACGTGGCTTGGCGATGATTTGCCCTATATCGCAAGGTGCAGCAGCGTCAGCAAGAACGCATGGCACAGTGGTTACTTTGATGGGATTAGGAGTTGATACACAAGGCGCTGTTCATTGCCATCAAATCAAGTCGCTTGATTGGGCGCTGCGCAAGGCGAAGTTTAAAGAGAAAGTGACACGGGATATTGTCGATGATGTTGCGGCGCGCGTTGAAGCAATTATTTTTGAATGAAGTGTCGGAACACGTGCGGGTGAGTACGGCAATGTACACACCCGTTACGGTCAAAGCCAATTGTAATTTTTTCTGAGATCCAGGTTTTTAATCCCTGAAATTATTAAATTCCAACGGCAAATCTTTAATTTCTTTTTTAAGCATCGCCATTGCGTCTTGCAGATCGTCGCGTTTTGCGCCTGTTACGCGAACAGCGTCGCCTTGGATGCTGGCTTGGACTTTTAATTTGCTGTCTTTGATTACTTTAACGATCTTTTTAGCGTCGTCGCTTTCAATACCGTTTTTGATTTTGATGACTTGCTTGACTTTGTCGCCACCAATTTTGTCTATTTTGCCCATGTCAAGAAAACGCACGTCTACTTTACGTTTTCCCATTGTTTGGGTCAGTTCTATGATGATTTGTTCAAGATGAAAGTCGGAATCGCCAAATACGATGACTTCGCGTTCTTTTTCTTTAAGTTCGATCTTGGCGCTTGTTCCTTTGAGGTCGAAGCGATTGGTGATTACTTTGTTTGATTGCGTAACTGCATTTTTTACTTCTTCCATACTGGCTTCAGAAACAGTGTCAAATGAGGGCATGGCTTATCCTTTGTGAAAGTGCTATCAACAGAAGCGCTATTTTAACCGAGAATTTTCATTAGGACGTAGCCGAGGGCCTTCTTTTTAGGTCGTCTGGCAAGGCGCGCCGACGATGCGGCCTATATGCCGCAAGGAGAAGTAACGCAGTCCAGGCGGCATAAAAAGGAGGCAATTGGCTATGTAGCGTTGTGTGCAAGCGATGAGCGTGTTTTTTGTCGGAAGGTTAATGTTTATCATCATCTACACGAAGTAGTAGCGACCTAATGGAAAATCTCGGTTTAACGTAACAGCAGGGCGCAATACTAGCTTATCCAGTTTATAATCCTGCGCTATGTCTTCTAGCCTACACCTCCAATCTGCCGTTTCTTTACAATCTTTCACTACTTTTGGGATTGCGGCTTCTGCCCGTCATTATTTACGCGTGAATGAGTTATCTCAATTGCAGCAAATTAGCTTGCTTCCCGAATTAGCGGGTTTGCCGCGTTTGATTTTGGGAGGAGGTAGTAATTTGATCCTGACCCAAGACTTTCCTGGCGTGGTCGTGCATATGGCTTTGGAAGGGCGTGAATGTGTTTCTGAAGATGCTCAATTTGTTTATGTGCGGGCTGCTGCCGGAGAGGTTTGGCATGATTTTGTGCAATGGACATTGGCGCAAGGTTGGGGTGGATTAGAGAATTTATCGTTAATACCGGGCAGTGTCGGTGCCGCGCCGATTCAAAATATCGGCGCTTATGGCGTTGAGATTAAAGACTATTTTCATTCCTTAAGCTGGCTGGAATTCGCCAGCGGGAAAATACATACCTTCACACTAGCAGAGTGCCAGTTCGCTTACCGTGACAGCGTGTTTAAACATGCTTTGCGCGACCAAGGTGTGATTCTGGATGTGACCTTCGCGTTAGCCAAGCAATGGCAGGCCAAGCTCGGTTACGGCGACGTTGCGCAAGCTTTGCAGGGAATTAAGTCGCCAACGCCGAAGCAAGTCAGTAATGCGATTTGTGCGATCCGTTTAAGCAAATTGCCGGACCCTAGTGTGATTGGAAACGCCGGTAGCTTTTTTAAAAATCCGCTTGTGTCCGTCGAATTTCGGAATGCATTAATCGCGCGTTGCCCGGGTTTAGTCAGTTATCTGCAAACTGACGGTCAGTACAAACTAGCCGCTGGTTGGTTGATTGAGCAAGCCGGTTGGAAAGGGCGGGCTCTAGGAAAAGTTGCTGTATATGCAAAACAGGCGCTGGTATTAGTGAATTTGGGCGGCGCAACGGGCGCTGAAGTTGTGGCACTAGCGCAGGCTATTCAGGCGGATGTGATGCAAAAGTTTGGTGTGCAGTTAGAAGTTGAGCCAGTGTTTGTATAGTGTTTTAGCCTGAAAATCCGCGTAAAAAATGCAAAAATAGGGTGTTTTCATATCTAAAGTATTCTGAAAAGTTGATTTAAAAAAGGCCGGAGTTTAATCAAACTCCGGCCTTTTACTTTAAATCAACAGCGCTAATTATTGCTTTGTCGCTGCTGCTGGCGCTTGATCCACTTTATGTTCCCCTTGTGGAACACCGTGATGGTGGTGCCAATGATGATGATGGTGGTGGTGACGGTGCTTCATAAAACGTGCTACATGCTTATCCATCGTTACTTGCTGCTCAGGTGTCAGTACAGCATAAAACGCTTTCAATGAAGTCAGCAGTGTTTGCATTTGAGCCTGATGTTTTTGCATCATTGCCAAGTGTTTTTCCAGGCGTTCTGGCGCAGACATTTTTTCCATATCGGCATGTGCTGGCATTTCATGACGTTGCGCCATCATTGCGTCTCGTTGTTGATGCAGGCTTTCAGTGAACGTTTTCCAGGCGGGTTCTTGTGCCGCAGTGATTTTCAACGAATCGTGCAATTTAGCTTCATGCATAGCTTGGAATTTAGCCATTTGTGCATGGCGACATTCTTCTTTGTTTGCCTGATCTTTACAGCTATTCCATTGATGCTCTTGCGCGCCTGCCAGTAGCGCAAAAGAAGCCAGGCCGATTGCGGCACAAGCATGAACCAATCGTTGTTTCATGTTGCTCATAAATTTCTCCTTAGTGTAGTCGGTTGCAAAATAACGGCGCACGAATCGTTTGTGCTTGGCTGTATCTTAGAGCGCGTATATGTCACTAAAGTGTCGAGGTTTGTTGATTTTGTATCGACGTGTATCGATAGCAAGATGTACCGATTTTGTTGGATAAGTTAAAAACAAAAATGCCACTGCGAGAGTGGCATTTGATCTAACTTTATTTTAGGAGTTGCAGCAAACTTTATTTGCGACGCGCGCGAGCGTTCGCGGCAATCCGCATCCGTAACGCGTTTAATTTAATAAAGCCGCCAGCATCTGCTTGGTTATACGCGCCGCCATCTTCATCAAACGTAGCGATAGTCATGTCAAACAAAGAGTCGGTTTTAGAGTCGCGCGACATGGTTGTCACATTGCCTTTGTACAGTTTCAAACGTACCCAGCCGTTCACGCATTGTTGGGTATGATCGATTAAGGTTTGCAGAGCAATTCGCTCTGGAGCCCACCAGTAGCCGTTATAAATCAGGCTGGCGTAACGTGGCATTAAATCGTCTTTTAAATGCGCCACTTCGCGATCTAAAGTAATCGATTCAATTGCACGATGCGCGCGCAGCATAATCGTACCGCCCGGGGTTTCATAGCAGCCGCGTGACTTCATTCCAACATAGCGGTTTTCTACTAAATCCAAACGACCAATACCGTGTTTGCCGCCCAAGCGATTCAGCTCGGTTAATACGGTTGCTGGTGACATGCGCACGCCATTCAGCGCGACGATATCACCGTGTTCAAATTCCACATCTAAAAATTCAGCTTGGTCTGGCGCCGCTTCCGGGCTGACAGTCCAACGCCACATTGATTCTTCAGCTTCGGCACTTGGGTTTTCTAAATGGCGGCCTTCAAAACTGATGTGCAACAGGTTGGCGTCCATTGAATACGGAGCGCCGCCGTTTTTGTGTTTCATGTCAATTTCAATGCCGGCATCTTGTGCGTATTTCAGCAGTTTTTCACGTGACAGCAAATCCCATTCGCGCCATGGAGCAATCACTTTGACATTAGGCATTAAGGCATACGCACCTAATTCAAAACGCACTTGGTCGTTACCTTTTCCGGTTGCGCCGTGTGAAATTGTGTCCGCACCAGTAGCTTTGGCGATGTCAATTAAACGCTTGGCGATCAGCGGGCGGGCAATTGATGTACCGAGTAAATATTCGCCTTCATAGACGGTATTGGCACGGAACATCGGAAAAACGAAGTCGCGCACGAATTCTTCACGCAGATCGTCAATGTAAATATTTTCTGGTTTGATACCGAATTTCAGTGCCTTTTGGCGCGCCGGTTCCAGCTCTTCACCCTGGCCTAAATCGGCGGTGAAGGTGATGATTTCGCATTTGTAATTATCTTGCAGCCATTTCAAAATAACCGAGGTATCCAGGCCGCCTGAATATGCGAGAACTACTTTATTAATATCGCTCATGATTTTCTCAATAAAAGGGAGGTGCTTGTTTAATCTGACAATCTATTAATCTGGGCTTACAACTTTTCCTATGACCAGGTATTCCAGCAAAGCTTTTTGAATATGTAAACGGTTTTCAGCTTCATCCCACACCACAGATTGCGGCCCGTCGATCACTTCTGCCGACACTTCTTCGCCACGGTGCGCTGGCAGGCAATGCATAAATAACGCGTCTGGTTGAGCGCGCGCCATTTTTGCGGCATCGACTATCCATCCGTCAAACGCCGTTAACCGCGCCTGATTTTCAGCTTCATAGCCCATGCTGGTCCAAACGTCGGTGGTCACTAAAGACGCACCGACACAAGCGTCGCTTGGATTGGTAAATAAGGTGTAATTGGTTTGTGATTTTGGAATACGCGACAAGTCAACTTCGTAGCTTTTAGGCGTAGAAATATTCAGATGGAAGCCAAAAATTTGCGCTGCTTGCAGCCATGAATACAGCATATTGTTCGCGTCACCGACCCAAGCCACACTTTTACCGGTGAGTGCTCCACGATGCTCAATAAACGTAAATACATCGGCAAACACTTGGCAGGGATGATGTTCGTTGGTCAGGCCATTAATCACCGGCACGCGAGAATTAGCGGCAAAGCGCTCAATAATGTCTTGGCCAAAAGTACGGATCATGATGATGTCGCACATGCGCGAAATTACTTGTCCGGCATCTTCCACCGGTTCACCGCGTCCGAGTTGGCTGTCGCGAGTATTCAAATAAATCGCCGCGCCACCTAGTTGGTGCATGCCTGCTTCAAACGATAAGCGAGTACGGGTGGAGTTTTTTTCAAAGATCATCACCAAAGTGCGGTCAATTAGCGGGTGATAGATTTGATATTCTTTGAATTTGCGTTTAATGATGCGCGCACGTTCCATGACATAGTGATACTCATCTAACGTTAAGTCAGACATCTGCAAGAAGTGTTTGATTGCCATAAGTGGATTAGCGAGCTTGAGCGGGGAATGCTTTCCGCGTTGCGCTGTTGTGAAAGTCGAACTTGATTATAGGGGATTATTTGCGTTTATGCCTCGTCTTGCTTGCTATAACAATGAATTATTCAGTTATTTAATTAAAAAACAAAATTAAATTCTTAATAAATTAAATTTTTATTGATATTAATTACTTTGATGATTCTGTGAAACCTTGTCTTAATTGAAATAATAAAATTTAATGACGGAACTTTTTAATTTGGAGTACACCATGCAAAGGTGAAATCGAGCGTGTTAATCGATAGCCGTGGTAGTTATTCATTTACTATTTTGTACGTCGGTTGCATTTAAGGCTATTTAAAAATATACAATTTATTCAATCCAAGCTACATTGATTGGCCTGTTATTTTGTTGTTCTGTGCTCGAAAGGCGAAGTGTTAATCTCAGCCGGTTTTTGATAAATATGAATATTCCAGAGTAAAAAATGCAAAATCCCTCAATAGTTCTGCAAGGCTTCCTTTTTGGTATCGGTTTGTTCGCCGCTATGGGGCCCAAAGATTCGTTCCTAATCAAGCAAGCCTTAATCGGTCGGTACCTACCAATTCTGGTTTTTATTTGTGTCGCTTCCGACATTCTATTGATTACCTTAGGAGTAGCTGGCATTGGCCGACTCGTCGCTCAATCAGCGGGTTTGCTCACTGTTGCCGTATGGGGCGGAGCTGCTTATTTATTTTGGTATGGTGGGAAAACACTGTTAGCGGCGCTGACAAATAAATCCATGCCAAGTGATACCAAAGTCGACTACGGTACTTCGCTAAGATCGGTTTGTCTCACGGCGCTTACCCTGTCGCTCTTTAATCCCTATGCCTTGATCGATACTCTGCTTGTGATTGGCCCGATTAGCGGTAGTATGCCCGACGATGTTCGTTGGTTTTTTGCGTTTGGTGCAATGATGGCTTCCTTGCTTTGGTTTTCTGTACTGACCATCGGCACGACATTTTTAAGGCGGTTTTTTCTACAAGCTGTGATGTGGCGTGTGCTTGATACTATAATCGCGTCCATCATGTTTTATTTGGGAATACAGCTGCTGCTCTTTTATCGGTAAATGTGCATTCCCGATAGCCGCAATCGGGAGTGCATCACATTAAAATTAATCGATAGTACCTATTTATAACCGAGCGTTTGCGCCGCTTCATGCACCAATTGCTCATACATATCATGACGCATTTTGCTGATTTCCCCAGTTTTGATCGCCGCTAAAACAGCGCAACCGGGTTCGGTGTGATGATGACAATTGTAGAATTTGCATTGCCCTAAATGTGGGCGAAACTCAGGAAAAGCACGTTCCAGCATGCCTTCGCTTAAATGATGTAAACCAAATTCCTGAAAACCCGGTGAATCAATAATGATGCTGCGCTCATTTAAATGGTAAGACCGTACAAATGTGGTGGTGTGTTTGCCGGTATTTAAAGCCGCTGAAATCTCACGCGTAGCGATTGCTGCATCAGGTATCAGCAAGTTGATCAGCGAAGATTTCCCCATGCCGGATTGGCCGATTAAAATCGTTGATTGTCCTTCAAGCAGCGGCATTAATATATCTAATGTTTGCTGCGGATTGGTTTTTGCTGAAACAAAATGTACCGGATAATCTAATTTTTGATATATTTCCAAGCGTTTTTTTGCTGCTGGCAATAAGTCAAGAACGTCGATTTTATTCAAGACTAAATGCGGCTTAATGCCGCCAGCTTCAGCAGCGACCAAGGCGCGACAAATTAAATCATCGGAGAAGCCTGGTTCGGTGGCGACCACAATAAATAGTTGGCTTAAATTAGCCGCCAATAGTTTGGAGCGATATTGGTCTGAGCGATACAGCAAAGTTTTGCGCTCGGTAATTGCCTCAATTACGCCTTGGTTTTTTGAGGTGAGTTTATATTCCACCACGTCGCCCACCGCCACGTCACTCTTTTTGCCGCGAGTAACGCAGTTGAACAGCATCTCTTCGGCTTCAACCAGATAATGTCGGCCATGTGCTGCCATGACCGTGCCAAACAATTTAGACATCAAGAGAACGATTGTTGAAATACGGTTTCAACTTTGGCGGCGCAAATAAAATCGTTTTCCGATAAACCACCACGTCCGCCATTGACACTGTGGGTATCGAATTTAATCACGCATTGCTGATAAGTCAGCGTAATTTCAGGATGATGATCTTCAACGTGAATCACATAGGCAATGGCGTTCATGAAGGCCAGCGTTTCGTAGTAATTTTTAAATTTATATGTTTTAACGATGCGATTGCCTGCAGCTTCCCAACCGGGTACGGCGGCTAGATAAGCCGCCAATTCTGTGTCAGCCAAGGCTGTTTCTGTGTGCTGGCATTTGCGGGCTAATAGTTCACGAGTACTAGGCATGATGTTCTTTCGCGTTATTTAATTGATAGTGATTATTCAGATGATTGATGCGTACTGCAGCCGATGGATGGCTGTCATAAAAAGTGGAATACATCGGATCAGGCGTTAAGGTTGATGCGTTGTCATCATACATTTTGACCAGGGCAGAAATTAAGTCATCCGCTTTCGTATGATAGGCGGCAAAATCGTCGGCTTCAAATTCATGTTTACGTGAAGTGATGGCGCTGATCGGCGAGAAGAAGAAGGTAAATAATGGCAATGTCAGCATAAATAATAACAATGCCATCGCATCATTACTGTTATTAGTACCGATTAGCAGTGGGTCAACACCGAGCCCGGTATAAAACCAAACTTGTTCCTTCAAAAAACCGAGCAAAGCTAAAAAGCCCAAAGACAAGATGAAGATCAGCACGATGCGCTGCACGATATGCTTCTTTTTAAAATGGCCGAGTTCATGCGCTAATACCGCTTCAATTTCTTGCGGTGCTAATCGTTCGATTAAGGTATCAAAAAACACGATGCGTTTCGATGCGCCAAAGCCGGAAAAATAAGCATTGCCATGTGCGCTGCGTTTGGAGCCGTCCATAATAAACAGCCCTTTAGACGCAAAGCCGGTGCGCTGCATTAAGCCTTCAATACGGGCTTTTAAACTTTCATCTTCAAGCGGTTTGAATTTATTGAATAACGGAGCAATCACGCTAGGGTAGAGCACCATCATCAGCAGCTGAAATCCGCTCCAAACCAGCCATGCATACAGCCACCACAAGTCGCCGGCGCTGCCCATTAATTTCAGCACTACCCAGCATAATGGCAAGCCAATTGCGGCACCGATCACGCTATTTTTAATCATGTCAGTAAAAAATAGACGCACAGTCATTTTGTTAAAGCCAAATTTTTCTTCCAGCACAAATTGACGGTAATAATCCATTGGTAGATCGATCAGGCTAGTAATGAAGGCAAAACTCACCAACAAGCCAATCTGATAGCTCATTCCAGTGCCAAGTAATGGTATTAAGTGGGTAGATAGCCATTGCAAGCCGCCAAACAGGGTAAGCGCCAACAAAATTAGCGCGCCTAAAAACAGGTCGATTATTCCTAATTTTGCTTTGGCTATGGTGTAATCAGCTGCTTTTTGATGGGATGCCAGTGTTATTTTTTCGGCAAATTGAGCCGGAACCGTAGCGCGGTGCTGTTGAACAAAGCGAATTTGACGTGAAGCCAGCCAAAAACGACATCCTAAGGTCAAACTTAAGAAAACAATGAACAATACTGAAAATGCGAATGAATCCATGCTGCTCCTGTGAGAAAATAGCGCATTAATGAAGTGTGGATGGTTTGGATGTATGCCACGCTACTTTTGCTTATTAGTTTGAATACGAAGTTTATATACGTGCAACGCGCCAAGGAATAATTATGTCACAAGCCAGTATTTTACCTGCAACTCCTGTAGTCAAGCCCAATGAATTTAATTTGGTCTGGCTTGACATGGAAATGACAGGACTTGACCCAGATACCGATCGCATCATAGAAGTTGCTGTGATCGTGACTGATATGGAATTGAATATTTTGGCAGAAGGCCCAGTATTTGCGATTCATCAATCCGATGAAACTCTGGATAAAATGGATAACTGGAACAAAGGTACTCACGGCCGTTCTGGCTTGATCGACCGGGTAAAAGCCTCCACGGTAACGGAAGCGGAAGCGGAAATTGCCTTGATTGCCTTCCTGAAAAAATATGTTCCCGCCGGAAAATCACCGATGTGCGGCAATTCAATTTGCCAAGATCGCCGCTTCATGGTGCGCGGCATGCCGAAACTGGAAGCCTATTTCCATTACCGCAATCTGGATGTTTCCACCATTAAAGAACTATGCCGTCGCTGGAAGCCTGAGTTAATTAAAGGTTTTAAAAAGCACCAAATGCATACAGCTTTAGCGGATATTATTGAATCGGTGGAAGAGTTGCGCTACTACCGTGAACATTTTATTGTTCCGTAAAAGCAGTTGGAATGAAAAAAAACCGTCACAGCTAAACAGCTTGTGACGGTTTTTTTATTGCGTATACATTAATACGCGCTAAATCAATGCACTGTAGGTCCAGCGCCGCAGCAGTTTTTATATTTCTTGCCGCTACCGCAATTACAGACATCATTGCGACCTTGTTTTGGGGTATCACGTTTAATAGTGCTAACGCCGGAAGTGCGCAATGGCAGCCAATATTGGTATAAATGCGGAATCGCCGCTTCTACTTCAATCGCTAATTTATGGCATTTTACGGGTTCATCTACTAACTTCATCTCTTCTTCGCTAATTTCATCTGCGCCGAGTAAGTAGATCGGGCGTAATAACGGTTCTAACGAAGATGATTTGATCGTTTCCCATGCATCAGCACGGAGTTGCATCCCTTCCCAGAAGCCCCATGCCCAAGCTTCACCATCAATAATTTCTTTACCGTTTAACTCATAAACGCAAAACAGCGGTTCAAATTCTTTCGGTGCGACTTCAAAAGTGATGATGACTTCATTCATAAAACGCGCGATTAAACTAATAATTCGCTCGGAGTGTTTTTCAGAATCAAACTTAGGCTCCGCTTCGCCTTCCAGGCCCCAGACATTCGGTAACCATTCAGATAATGGAATAAATTCAGGCCCGATGGTAATCGCAGTCAAGTAACCATGCAGCGCATCCATGGTCATTCCTTCATCTCCGACTGCATCCGACATTAAAAAGTTATCAAGTTCGTCAAATTCTTTATCTGATAGTGGTTGATCTAAATGCATGGTAAACCCTTGTTGGCGGAAAATACTGGCAGTGTATCGCTTTGCCGTTGTTTTGTGTGGAACAGAAGAGCATGAACCAGTAAAATAGCGCACATCTATTATCAGCTTCAGGACACCGCAATGACCCAAGATGAACTCAAACAAGCCGTGGCGCGTGCCGCAATTCAATATGTAGTAGCCGGACAAATTGTCGGCGTTGGAACTGGCTCCACCGCCAATTTTTTCATCGACGAACTGGCAAAAATAAAAGACAAAATCCCCGGCGCAGTCGCCTCCTCAGAAGCCACCGCTGCCCGTTTGCGTAGCCACGGCATTAAAGTGCTGGACTTAAATGAAGTCACTTCCATGCCGGTCTATATCGATGGCGCGGATGAAATTGACGCCAGCGGCGCGATGATCAAAGGTGGCGGCGCCGCATTAACCCGCGAAAAAATCGTCGCTTCAGTCGCCGAAAAGTTCGTCTGCATCGCTGATGGTTCAAAACTGGTGAACGTACTGGGCAAATTCCCGCTACCTATCGAAGTCATCCCAATGGCGCAAGCCGTGGTAGCACGTCAATTAAGTTTGCTAGGCGGCGAGCCTAAATTACGGATGAAAGATGGTAAACCTTTGTTGACCGATAACGGAAATGTGATTTTGGATGTGCATGAGCTGGAAATCACTAATCCAGTTGCGATGGAAGCGGTGATGAATAATATCGTCGGAGTTGTGACGGTGGGTTTGTTTGCTAAGCAGGGCGCGAATGTGTGTTTGCTGGGAATGGCGGATGGGGTTAAAACGCTGACGTTTTGATGCGGATTAATTACGCGTGACTTACTACAATTTGCACTTATCAGTTAGTGCTCCGTAGGTGATTGGGATTAGTCTTGCCAATCCTGTGAAGATACTATTGTCAGCATATGTTGTCTTGCAATCTTTTTTTGCCCCTCGTTCTGCGGCATCGGCTAAGTGTGTTTCAAGTGAGCCAGTTAAAGTTTCATTGCCTTGCGTTTTTTCTTGCGGGGATCTAATCCTGTTTTTATCATCAACCACCGCTTGGTTTCGTAAGGCTTCGAGATCAAGTCGGTTCGGACTTTCTGTTGGGGCTAAGGGCACGGCAGGATTTTCAGAGGTGCTGGGAGTTTGCTCACCAGTTATTGCGATTGAATGCGTAAGCTTTTGCAAATGAATTGTTGGTATGTGCGATGTTGCCTGTTTTTCTGTTTCCAATGGCGGTTTTGTACGTATAGGCACGATATTTGTTAATACCATATATTTTATTGATTCATGGACGTACTGTAGTTTTTCCCTTTTATGTTTAGACGTGGGACATAGGTAACGGGTGTATCCAGACATGGGTAACACATTTAAGCCGAATTAGTTGCAGCGCGCAAGTCGATTTTAAGAATCTTCTGGCGACAGTAAAATATATTAAATACACC
>NZ_PUGF01000018.1 GCF_002976435.1 Solimicrobium silvestre
CGCTTCATCAACGCTCCTTAACGTGGATTCGACTTTTTATATAACGCTTGAGAGGGATTTCTGTTTACATCGTTGAGTAATTTTTTAGGATTATTTTTGATGGCGAACAAGACTGCGTTTTGACACAACCTCTGCCAAATCGTTATCGACCATCGTCGATACAGGGCGATATTGTTGTACGCTGTAAATGCACTGTGGATGACCTGCTAAATCGCCAAATGAGTGTGAGATTGAGTATGCGCAGCAGCTCTCTAATTCCTGCTGTCACTGATCAACAGCATTTCGTGGTCATCACAATCACCAGAATTAACCACCAAATCCCCATAGACCGTCGCTCACTCTGAATGCACGGATTGTTTTACGCGGTTTCCTCCCTCGGGGCTTGTCCGACACCTGCCTGCAGGGATTGCTGTTGCTTGGGCGAGCTTCAGTGGTGGGCAGATGACTGACAACCCTTAACGCGAAGCGACGATCACACCAAAATCATGAACGGCCCCTTCTGCACATTGCTCCCATTCCTAAGTCAAAGACAGTAATTGAAAAATTGAAATATAGCAACTTTATTGTCTGTAAATCCCATATGTCCCGTAACTCACTTCAGCCGCGAATATAAGGCTGGAAGTGGGGGTATATATTAAAACCACTAAAAATACAGCCTTTCATTCCAAAAAACAGCTTAAACAAGAAACTACCGCTCAACCCCAAAGCGCTCCACAACAAATTCAATAAACGTAGTGAGCTTAGGAGTCGGTTGCCGATCACGCGGATAAATCAAATGCATAGGCCGAGGAATCGGGATGAATTCTTCTAATATCGGTATCAACCGCCCACGCTGAATGTCATCAGCCAGTACGATTTCAGCTTGCATCATGATGCCAACGCCAGCCAAAGCGGCCTGCTTCAAAGCCTGCCCGTTGTTAGAACGAAAGCGACTCGCAGGCAGCGTTGCCGCAGCGTCAGGCTGATTCAATCGCCAGCGTACATGACGTCGCCAATGCAGAAAATCCAGACATTGATGTTGTGCCAGATCGTCTGGCGTTTTAGGAGTACCAAAACGTTCCAAGTAGGCAGCTGAAGCGCAAATAACCATTTTATAAGGACGCAATGGCCGCGCGATCATGGCAGAATCGTCCAGCTGACCAATCCGCACGGCTGCATCAAGCCCCTCTTCCACTACATCGGACAAGCGATTACTCAGCTCCAAATCCATACTCACATCAGGATATTGTTCTAAGTAGGTTGCCATCGCCGGTGCTAAGCATTCACTGCCAAATGCTACCGGTGCGGAGACTTTTAGCGTTCCGCGCGCAGTGGCTCGCATCGCTTCGGCTCCGGACTCGGCGATGCTAACTTGTGCCAGAATCTGGCGACATTGCTCGCAATACAGTTCGCCGATTTCAGTCAGGCTTTGCCGGCGCGTGGTTCTATTCAATAGCCGTGCTCCTAATCGCTGCTCAAGGTCGGCAATGTATTTACCGACCATGACGGTTGACATATCGAATGCCCGGGCAACGGCACTAAAACTGCCAGCGTCGACCACGCCGACAAACACTTCCATGCTGCGTAATTTATCCATTGATTAATAATCACAGGTTAATAATGTTCTAAATAATAGTGTATTTATCTCAAATTTGAATAGAACTATACTTCGACATGTTCTTTCCCAACCACTTATTTTTAATCAAGTCACTATGCTAAAAATTCTCGGTAAGTCTTCATCGATTAACGTACGTAAGGTGTTGTGGACCTGTGCAGAAATCGGCATTCCCTATGATCTGGAACAATGGGGAGCGGGCGCACAGGCAACCAACACACCGTACTTCCTGAGCCTGAATCCTAATGGCATGGTGCCGGTTATCCAGGACGGCCCAGCTACCCTTTGGGAATCGAATTCCATCTGTCGCTATCTGGCTGGCAAGCATCAGCGTGTGGATCTGCTGCCTGCTGAACCACTAGCTAGAGCACAGGTTGAAAAATGGATGGATTGGCAGGCAACCGAGTTAAATAACGCCTGGCGCTATGCCTTCATGGCCTTGGTTCGTCGCAGTGCCGCGCATGAAGACCCGGCGGCTATCACGGCGAGCGTGTTGGCATGGAATCGGCACATGGCAATTCTTGACGCACAACTCGCCAACACCGGGGCCTATGCCAACGGAGCGACGTTTACGCTGGCCGATATTGTGCTGGGGCTTTCCGTACATCGCTGGATGGCTGCGCCGATTGAGCGTCCGCAGTTGTCGGCAGTGGACATTTATTATGCGCGGTTGAGTGAGCGGGACGGATTTATGCAGCATGGAAGAAATGGGCTTCCGTAATTGATGCGTAGCTTGAGCTCCCTTCCCTTGTAAATTCGAAAGCATGCAATGCCATTAGCGACCTGGATCACCTTTTTATTTGTTTCACTCGCAGCGACCTTTAGTCCTGGGCCGGGTGTATTGCTGGCGATATCAACCTCCGTCACATTGGGCGCACGCCGCACACTGTATAGCTCAGCGGGAAATGCGCTGGGCGTATTTATAGTAGCCACCGTTGCCATCACCGGTTTGGGTCTGCTTCTGCAAACGTCGACAATGGCATTTAGCGTATTAAAAATAATCGGTGCCGGATATTTGATTTACCTTGGAGTTCGGCAATGGCGCAGCAAGGCCGCTGCAGCTCAGCCCAAAACAACTACAGCTATTGCCAGTACCCGCAGCAAAGTATTTCTGCATGGCCTGCTAGTTGCCTTGACTAATCCCAAGGCTATTCTGTTCTTTACGGCCATCTTCCCGCAGTTCATCCAAACAAGTCATCCCGACCCGGTGCGCTTCCTGTTGCTAACATCAACCTTTGTGGTTTGTGTAGTGACTTCGCACCTGTTCTACATCACACTTGCCACGCGCATGGGAAGTAGCATTATTGGGACCAATGGGATGATGGGCACAACGCGTATGCGCTACCTTAATCGTGCCAGTGGTTTGATATTTATTGGCCTTGGGTGCGCCGTGTTAACAATAACTTCGCACTAACCTCGCAATAATCTCGAACTAACCTCACGCCAACCTCACACTAACTTCACCCTGACTAAGGATGCACAACAATGGCACACAACATTCTCAATATCGCGGCATTTTCTGACGGCGAACAAGGTGGGAATCCAGCGGGCGTCTGGATCGGTACGGAACTTCCGGACGAAGCAACAATGCAACGCATTGCACACGAAGTCGGATTTTCCGAAACAGTGTTTGCAGCGTCTGCTGGCAATGGATGGCGTGTACGGTATTTCTCGCCGGAATCTGAAGTGCCATTTTGCGGCCATGCGACCATTGCCCTGGGCGCGGCATTGGCATTAGCTCACGGCGACGGGCTATTTGAACTCACGTTAAACCACGCAAATATTACTGTTGAAGGCAAACGACAGGGCTCTCTTATCGCCGCTGCTTTGCAATCCCCAACAACGCATAGCGAGGCTGTCAGCGACGCATTGCTGGCCGATGCTTTAGCGCTATTTGGATTGCAGCATAACGACTTGGACCCAAGGATCGCACCCGCCATTATTCATGGAGGCGCTAAGCATCTGGTTCTGAGTCTAAAAGATAGGGAAACATTACGGGCGATGCATTACGATCTTGATGCAGGGAGACGACTGATGAATGGCGCTGGTATGGCCACGATTCTGTTGGCATTTGCAGAAACAAACCAGTTATTCCACACCCGCAATCCGTTTGCGTCCGGCGGAGTGTATGAAGATCCGGCAACTGGCGCTGCCACGGCGGCATTCGCCGGCTATTTGCGGGATATACATTGGCCCCACCAAGGAAAAATCAACATCATTCAAGGTGAGGATATGGGCTGCCGGTCACTCTTGCAGGCCGAGATTACCTCGCAAATTGGCGCTTCAATTCGCGTCTCTGGCAGCGCTCGAATCATGGCTAACTAGTTAAGCAACAGGCAGCATACTAATGAGTGAAAGCTGGGAAGTAGCCGCAAACGCTTTTTGTGCTGCCTGATAAGTAAACTGCTCTTCCGATAACTGGCTAATAACTTGGGCGTAATTGGCGTCTTGCAGGTTACTGATTGTCGTTTGATAAGCTAAATCTACAGTCGTACCGACACTATTTAAAGAAGTAATCTGCTGCATCGAATTACCCAGTTGATCGCGCACATCCAGCACATTATTCAAGGAGGCAGAAATACTGGTATTTGCCTGGGCAACACTATTAGCTAAATTGGTTTGGTCCGCAGCGGTGACGGTGGGTTTATTCAGCGCCGTCATGATATTGGTCAAGGCTTGAAAAATATTTTGATTACCGGGTTGCACTGCAAACTGATCGCCTGCAACAGGCACACCTGTTGGCCCCGCGCCGTTGGTAACATTAAATTGAACACCGCCGATAGTGATCGGCGCACCGCTGGTATACACGTTGTTAGTTGAAATCGCTGCGCCAGTACTTGTGTCGGTGACGTTATAGGCGGTTGGCGACGTAAATGTGACTGAATAATTATCATCCGTAACCAAGGCCGCATTGGTTACCGTACCTGAAGAAATGGTCGCCGTTGAGACATTCGCCGCATTCGGGATACCAAAATAAGCGTTGGGAGAAACCTGGATATTTCCAAAAATAGAGCTGCCAACCACGGTCACAGGAAGCTGTTGGGAAGAGTCAACCTGTAGCATCTGGGTTTCTTGATTGCCATTGTATTGACCACCGTTACTCGTCACAGTATAAGGTTGCACGCCTGATGTGCTTCCTGAAAACATGTAATTACCATTCGAGTCAGTCGAATTTGCCAAATTCATCAGCTGACTTATACCGCTCTGAAACTGTTGTGCGACTGTGGCACGATCAGACGGAGCCAAGCTACCATTACCGGCTTCAACAACAAGACTCTCCAAACTTTGCATCATGTTGGTGACGCCCGACAATACGCCATCGGAAGTGCTTAATGCATTCGTCGCATTTTGTCGATTCACGCCAAACTGAGTGTTCACCGCACTAGCCTGTCCAGCCACCAACACTTGTGCAGCGGCCGCTGGGTCGACAGAAGGCGAAGTTAAGGAAATGCCCGAATCCACTTCATTAATGGATGTCGCAATGGCCGCTTGCATGTTATTAAAATTAGTTACGGCATTTTGGTAAAGGCTACTGGTACTGATACGCATGATGTCACCTGCTAAGCTATGATCCGTTCAAACTCAAAAGAGTAGAGAAATTTTGGCTGGCAACTTGTATCACCTTGCCGCAGGCCTCATAGACCTGCTGGTACTGTAATAAATTAACTGTTTCCTGATCTAAATTAACACCGGAAACTGACTGCTGTTGCTGCTGCGCTGCCGTCAATAAATTGGTTTCAGTGGTTCCGGTGGTCGTCAATTGACTCGTCGTGTTGCCGACCGAATTCACCATTTGCGCATAAGCTCCCTGATACGTCGTAGTGCCGTTATTCATTGTATTTTGTGTCAACAGCGCGTTCATCAACAACACGTTGCGGTTGTCGCCTTTACCGTTGGTATTCGGGCCGACGGTGTAGGTGTCGCCGTTGGCTGGGATTCCTGACAACCCGACTGCCATATTATTAAATGTCATGCTCATACCCGATGTATAGGGGATGGGCGTGCCAGCCACATAACCGGCATAGGTAGTTGAAACGCCATTCACAGTCGTCACCACGGTTGAACCAACGGGGAAACCGCTTAGTGAATTTGTTAATGCGGCATAGGTCAGCGTAATGGGCGGAGCAACTGCGGCAGGTGTATAGCCGGTTGTCACAGAACCTGGTGTCATCACGCCGGTACCTGTATTGGTTGTGGCAGAACTGGTCGCAATCGGCGCAGCGGAGGCTATTTGAGTCGGGTCCGTGGTTGCTAGGCCAAAGCCGGCAGCACCGCCGAATGTGGGGGAAACTAAAACACTATCTCCCGCCGCCATCGCACCGGAAGTGAGCGTGTAAGTAACGCCGTCAATCACATTGACACCCGCTGTCGGGACCGCTGGAAACGCGGCAAAAGTCGATTTGACCGTATTAGTTGTGGTGTCGGTGATGCTGTAATTGCCGCCATTGTAAGTAAGGCTGTAGTTATCGGCAGTTAAGGCACTTGGGTTGGTAATTGCGGCCGAGATGACCGCATTACCTGTATTACCGGTATTCGCATTGACTACTGGCGACGCAACGGTAAACAACGCCTGTCCCATGGTGCCGTTTATGGTCTGGCCTAGTTCGTTTTGTGCGTTTAAATTAGATCCTAAAACGATAGCAACCTGGCCTAAGGCATTTTGTATCGGTTCCAACGAGTTAGTCCTGAAAGCAAACAAACCACCCAAGGTCCCTCCCGGCAAACTGCTTTCACCGATTGGCACTGCATTACCGTTAATGGTGTAGGCCACTTCCAAATTAGCAGGATTAGCCGCAGATGGTACGGTCTGGAGTGTACTCGCGGTTGCGCCAACCACTAACGGTTGCCCGTTACCGATGAAAACATTGTATTGATTGCCAACCGGTACGACGGTTACTTGTGTTTCTTTACTCAGGCTATTCACCAGAGCGTCACGCTGGTCGAGCAGCGCATTTGGCGGTTGATTATTGGCAGTTCCATAAGCGACTTGAATTGCGGAATTCACCGTCGCCAATTGCTGCGCATCGGTATTGATGGTATTGACTTCGTCAGATATTTGCGAATTAACGTTACTACTACTTTGACTTAATTCCGTTTGCAATGATTGGAATTGCGCCACCAGTGTTTGCGCGCCAGACATGGCAGTTTGCAGTGAAGCGACGCCTGCAGGGTTAGAGGATAAATTTTGTAACGATGAAAAAAAGGATTGCAGCACCGGCGATAATCCCGCGCTTGGGTTGGCAATCATATTATCAATCGGGGTAATCTGGTTTGAATAGCTGGTTATCTGACTTGAGGCAGATTGCGTGGTATTAATTTGCTGAGCAAGTAAGGCGTTAAAATCCCGTGTAATAGTATCAACCTGTGTACCCTGCCCCAGGAATCCAAAACTAAAACCCTGCTCTGGCGAAGTCGCCTGTTGCGTTACTTCCTGGTTATAGCCAGGCGTATTCGCATTACTAATATTTTGACCAGTGGTGGCAATGCCTATCTCTGCCGCCTGCAGACCGCTGGTTCCTATTTGTAAAATATTGACGCCCATAACCTACTCGCTTTAAAAATTCTTACTTTAAATGTTCGTTTTTAAATTCGCGCATTTAAATCCCTTCAACGGCTCACCGTACTTCCATATCGACCAGTTTCAAGAAAACTTGAATTACGTGGATGAAGTTTTGGCAATAACACTCATTAATTTGTTTGCATACTCAGGATCACTGGCATATCCGGCCTTTTGTAAACCTTGTGCGAAACCATAAGCATCTTTGGCATTCGCCAATACATTTTTATAACGTTGATTCCCTTGAAGTAGATTTGCATAATCATTAAACGCTTCACCATAGTTGTTATAACAGCGAAATTTCTCTACTTTTTGAGTTGCAACGCCATTGCAATATTCAGTTGTGACTGCTGTTACCACCTTACCAGTCCAATTTTTTCCGGCTTTAATGCCAAATAAGTTATGGCTAGGCTGCCCGTTCGTGGTGGCGATTTCATGCTTACCCCAGCCACTTTCCAATGCCGCCTGACCCAACATAAAGTTGGCAGGTATGCCCGTCGCCTGACTGGCTTGCTGCGCGTAGCCTGATAATTTATGCTGAAAGGCCTGAACCTGTGCTTGAGAATTACTCAAGCCGGGTGATGCTGCTTTAAGGCTTTGCGCATGCTGGGTAATGGAGGTTGGATCTGCCTCAGAGGTTGGGACAGGGTTAGCCACGGAGGTGGAATGCTTAGAGGTATATTGCAACGCTGCGTTATTCAGCATTTGCTTTTCTAGCACCGCCGCCAAACCAAGGCCGCGTGCCGCAATTTTTTGACTAAGCTGCTCGTCCAGCATGGAAGTAAACATTTTGCTTTGTTCAGTATCAAATGGTCCGTCTTGCGGCATTGCTTTACGCATGCTTTTTAACATCATGCCAACAAACAAAGCTTCAAACTGTTTAGCTGCCGCCTTCACGCCTGCGGGTGAATTTTGATTGGTAGCGCGACGCAAGTCGTTTAAGCTATTTGCGTCAACAGCTAATTTTTCGGTTCCGTCGATTGGCGTAGTCATGGCACAAGCTCCGTTAAATGATTTCTAGCTCAGCACGCAATGCGCCTGACACCTTCATCGCTTGAAGTATCGCTAATAAATCTTGCGGTGTAGCGCCGATTGAGTTCAACGCTTTCACCACTTCAGCTAACGACACGCCTGCTTTTACCAACACGACCAAACCTGGTTCTTTTTTAATTTCAATATCGGCTTTTTCAGTCACTTCGGTTTTACCCGCAGCTAATGCATTTGGCTGACTGACTTTAGATTCGGCATTAATGATCACTTGCAAATTGCCATGCGCCACAGCGCAACTGTCTAACGTTACCGCCTGATTCATGACTATCGAACCCGTTCTGGCATTCAAAATAACTTTGGCGGCCATTTGTGCGGGGTTCACGTCAAGGCTCTCCAGGTCGCCAATAAATGCAACCCGCGAGTCTGCGTCAATTGGTGCGCGAACTTTAATCACCCGGCTATCTAAAGCCATGGCAGTTTCGGCACCAAAGCGTTGATTCAACACATTAACTATCCGGGTAGCTGTTGAGAAATCGGAGGTATTTAATTCAAGATGAATCATTTCCCCACTGCCCAAGGTACTAGGTACGGCACGTTCGACCGTTGCACCGGCCGAAATTCGCCCGACACTGAGATGATTAATTTGCGCTTTACTACCAGCCGCTGCAGCACCAACACCCCCAACCAGTACGTTACCTTGCGCCATGGCGTACACCTTATTATCAGCACCTTTTAACGGGGTCATAAGCAAGGTGCCGCCGCTTAAACTTTTAGCGTTACCCATTGATGACACCGTCACATCGAGCAATTGGCCAGGTTGGGCAAAGGCAGGCAGGCTAGCTGTCACCATGACCGCAGCAATATTTTTTAACTGCAAACTCGTGCCGGGCGGGAGCGACACACCTAACTGTTGCATCATGCTGATAATACTTTGGGTGGTAAATGGTGTTTGGGTGGTTTGGTCACCGCTGCCATCCAAACCTGCCACTAAGCCATAACCAATTAATTGATTTTCACGTACGCCGCGTATGCTTGCCAAATCTTTAATTCGTTCCGCATGCGTTTCCCCGCTTATAAAAATAAGTAGTATCAACATCCAGAATTGTGCGGGCAGCTTCATCACATCCTCATGGCATCACAGTGGAATAAAACTTAAGAAAAACCGGTCTAAAATCGACATCAATTCAGAACTATCTAAATGCGCATTAGTACGATATTCAAATTTTGCATTGGCAACTTGGGTAGAGGACACGATATTGCCCGCGGCAATAGTGGTCGGTGAAATCACACCGGAAAAACGGACATATTCGGTATCACGATCAAACGCGAGCTTCTTCTCGCCGCTCACTTTAAAATTCCCATTCGGCAGAACTTCGGTGATGGTGACCGCAATCGTTCCTGAAAAAGTATTCCCAAAATTATCGCCACCTTTTTCCGTCAAGCTATTACCGGTAGTGGTCCCTAAAGATAATTTGGCAGTTTTTGCCGCAGTCGCGCCAAATAAATTCGGTGCGGCATAACTGGTTGCCGATGTTTTGCTGGTGGTATTCCCTGTGGTAGTAGTGCTACTGGTATTTTCTGCAATCGTAATGATGATGCTGTCCCCGACCATCCGTGCTCGCACATCTTCAAACAATGGCTGGTAATTGCTAGCTTGGAAAATAGCGCCCGGATTACCTTTGTCATGAGGCGCTTCTGGCAATGGCCGCGCCGACATCGGCTGGTCAATGATGGGCTTGGGGGTTATGGCACAACCCACTAAACTGCACACGACACCGAGTAAAACACTGCACATTTTCCACTGTGTTTTTCCGGGTTTATTCAAATAAGTTTGCCGCATAATGACACCTGCCTCTATCACACTACCAATCTAACTTTGTGCCATTGTTACCAAGCGCTGCAACATTTGATTAGAGGTAGTAATGGCTTGACTATTCATTTCATAAGAACGTTGCGTCTGTATCATATTCACCAACTCGGTTGCCACATTCACGTTCGAGCCTTCAACATAGTTTTGCATCAACGTCCCAGAACCGTTAAGGCCTGGCACGGTAGTATTCGCATTACCTGAAGATCCGGTTTCCAAATACAGGTTTTCGCCAATAGAATCCAAACCAGCCGGATTCACAAACGTAGCTAATTGCAATGCACCAATCTGTACCGGCAATTGCGAATTCGGCTGGGTAATCGTCACCACGCCGTCGCTGCCAATTGTTAATGAAGTGGCAGTGGCAGGAATTGTTAATGCTGGCTGGATTGGATAGCCACTGGCAGTCACCAATTGACCTTGATTATCTAGCTGAAATGAGCCGTCACGCGTATAGGCGGTTGAGCCATCGGGCATCAGCACTTGAAAAAAACCATTACCATTAATCGCCACATCTTGCGCATTACCGGTCATCTGCGGATTACCTTGTGTAAAAATACGTTCCGTGGCAATTGGGCGTACTCCCAACCCCACTTGCAAGCCGCTTGGCAGCTGCGTTTGCTGGGTACTTTGCGCACCAGGTTGCCGTATGGTCTGGTATAACAAATCTTCAAAAATGACTCGGGTACCTTTAAAACCAGTTGTACTGACGTTCGCCAAATTATTCGCAATCACATCCATCGAAGTTTGCTGTGCATCCATCCCCGTTTTAGCGATCCACAATGAGCGTATCATTTTATTCTCCGGTTATTTCACAACGACAGAATCAAACTTATTTTTACTTAACTTCTCTCACTATTTTTAGCTCAACGCCATTATCGTGCTTGCTTTTGCGTCGTCAGTCTGGGCGTCTGTCAGCAACTGAATGTGCATATCAAACATCCGTGCCAACGTAATCATATTAACTAGTGATTCGACAGGGTTAACATTGCTATTCTCTATTGACCCACTGAGTACCGTCACATTGATATCAGCGTCAGCAACTGTCCCATCTTTGGCCCGGAACAATCCGTCATCGCCACGCACCAATGTATTTTCAGGTGGATTAACTAATTTCAATTGCCCGACTATCGTGCCATTTGCCACTTTATTTCCAATTGGGATACTTGAAATGGTACCGTCTTTAGAAATGGTGATTGTTTCGTCCGGGGGAAGCGTTATCGCTCCAGAGTCACTCAATACATTTAACCCGCGTTGCGTTTGCAGCACGCCATTTTGATCCGTTTTTAAACTACCAGCCCGCGTGTAGGCTTCCTTACCATTGGCATCTTCCACCACCAACCAACCATGCCCCTGTACCGATACATCTAAGGTGCGATCCGTTGTATGCGTAACGCCCTGATCAAAATTGGTTGCCACCGTTGCGTCCACCACAAAAGTTTGCACTGGCAAATCGGTGCTCAGCACCGGCACCGCACGAAATGAATCCAATTGCGCCCGAAAACCATCGGTGCTGATATTGGCCAGGTTATGCGATACCGTATCCATTTGAGCCATCGTATGCTTACCGCTGGTCATGGCTGTGTAGATTAATTTATCCATACCAATTATCTAAGAGTGACTAATGTTTGAATAATCTGATCTTCCGTTTTAATCGTTTGCGCATTGGCTTGATAATCCTGCTGCGCCGTAATCATGTTAACCAGCTCTGAGGTTAAATCCGTGGTTGAATCTTCAACCGCATCTGACTGTAATGTACCTAAACTACCTGAGCCCGGTGTCCCCAACAGAGGAACTCCTGAGGTTGGTGAGGCCAACCACAAATTATTTCCTATTGATTTTAATCCACTCGGATTCACAAAATTATCCAGCACAATCTGGCCTAAAGTCTGTGTTTGTCCGTTTGAATAAGTGCCAGTAATAACGCCATCAGCGCCGGCACTAAACTGCGTTAGCTGACCTGACGCAAAACCATCTTGCGTCTGCGAATTAACGCCGGAAGAAACGCCGTATTGGGTTGTGCCGGTATATGAAATGGTAACTACTTGTGGTGTGGTAGCACCATTCGCCAGTGGAATAGTTAGTGGAACACTAAACGGTGGCGCTGTTACCGGCGTGGTCGTTGCGGGGTCTAATGTACCGGCACTGTTAAACGACAACGTAGCTACCGAAACTGGAGCAGCCGGCGGTGTATAGCCAATTGGCTTCCCATCCACGGTCGCAAAGACACTCCACTGATCTTCAACAGACGGAGCAACGATGCCGTTATTAACGTAGTAAGTCTGGAGTGCGTGACTGTTTCCCAAACTATCGTAGACAGTCACTGAAGTTGAGTAGGTGTAGGTAGCTGGCTTGGTAGAATCAAACCCGGCAGACAACAATACCGGGGAACTAGAATTCAGGTTTAACTCAGTACCTACTGTCGCCGTTATTTTCGGTGGTAAATTCGCTGAATTGATCACTATATTGGTCGTTACGCCGGTATTTAACACGCCGTTTGCGTTGGCGTTATAGCCTTGTAGATTGGCTCCGGAAGAGGTAACAATTGCACCATTCTCATTGAGTTGAAACTCCCCGCTGCGGGTATAACCGATCGACCCATTAGTGCTGACCTGAAAAAACCCATTACCATCAATCGCAATATCTAAGGGATTACTATCTGTTGATATCGTACCCTGGGTAAATTGTTGGCTGACATCCGATGCTGAAACACCGATCCCCACTGCTGAAGCACCACCGCCGCCCAATGAGTTTGCATAGACATCGGCAAATTCTATGTTGGATTCCTTAAACCCTACGGTGCTGGAATTGGCAATATTATTACCAATTACATCCAACTGCGTGGAGGCGGCTTGCAAGCCGCTTAGTCCCTGATCAAAAGCCATGATATTTCCCCTGTCTTATTGCCCGTATTGACGAATTTAGTTAATTTACTTTGTTAATTTACTTAGCCAACCTACACACTAAATTCATTCAAAGAATTTGTAATACACTAGAAAAACTGGTGGTTCCAATGGTGGGGATATTTAACTGCGCACCAGAAGCTCCTGCTGATACCGATGACACCATGCCAACTGACAAGCCGGTCGCTGTGACTGGCGTGGCACCATTATTAGCAGTAAGGGTAAAAGTATATTGACCGTCCGGTGCCGTTGTGCCAGTGGTGGTCGTTCCATTCCAAGGTATTGCCGAAACACCGCTAGGCATACTGCCCAAATTCATGGTGTCAACTACAGCACCTGCTGCATTCGTGATGGTCGCTTTCACATTGGTAGCGGCTGAACTTAAGTTCACACCAAACTGCCCGGCGCCTGAACTCAAGGTAACGGCATTACCTGGCACCACCACGCTTTTACCGATTAAATTAGCGGCCTGCATAGTTTGCGACGATTGAAAATTAGCCATTAGACTAGTCAACGTAGTATTCAATTGACTGACGCCTGTTACGGTCGACAATTGCGCCATTTGGCTAGTCACTTGCGCATTGTCCATCGGGTTAAGCGGGTCTTGATTTTTCATTTGGGTGATTAACATCGTCATGAAATTATTTTGCAAAGTTGCCGCACTTTCAGTCCCGGATGATGACGCAGCAGTGCTATTGGTACTTGAACTGGTGCTTGAAGAAGAAGTCGGATTCATCGTTGACAGCAAAGCTGGTGAAACCGAATTTATTGTGGTAGCCATAACAACTCCTAATCAAAAAAAATATTTCTAGAAAATCGTACTAACGACTATTGACCAATCGTAAGCGCTTTCATCAACATGGTTTTAGCGGCATTCATGGTATCCACATTGGTTTGATAAGAACGCGAAGCCGAGATCATATTCACCATTTCGTCCACCACATTCACATTCGGCGTTGCCACATAACCATTGGCATCAGCAAGGGGATGCTGCGGGTCATACTTCAACATAGGAGGGCCCGTATCCTCCACCACTTGCTGCACTTGAACCCCGGTAGCATTGTCGTCTGAAACCGGAACGGCAGAAAATACCACTTGTTTGGCACGGTACGGTTGGCCATTTGAACTCGTCACACTGTCGGCATTGGCTAAATTACTCGCCACGACGTTTAAGCGTTGTGACTGGGCGCTCATGGCGGAACCGGCTACGTTAAAAACATCAAAAAGTGACATGATCTGCTCCTGTTTCCAACTCTGTTTTAGCGTTGTGCATTAACTCTGCAAATTAAACTTGAACTACGCTTGAATCACGGCCAACATATTATGAATCTGCGCAGTCACCAGCGTCACTGCCGCCTCATAGCGCAATCCATTATCCGCAAATTGCATTCTTTCTTTATCGGTATCCACATCATTACCATCTATCCTTCCTTGGATATCATTCCTATACTGAATTGCGTCACTCATCGGACTAGCAATTTTGCCGGTTTGATGTCCTTCAGAAGTAGTGGTGAGCGCTAAGGGGGCCTGAATGCCGAGTTTGGCTTGGGCAGCGTGCGAAACTTGTTGTAGCGCAGTAGAAAAATTGATATCGCGGGCTTTGTAATTAGGGGTGTCCGCATTCGCAATATTAGAGGCTAACAATTCCTGACGCGCCTCACGCACCCGCAACGCAGATTCTGGTAAATTCAATAATTCATCAAGTCCATTTGCCATGATTACCTCCACTGCATCGATCCAACCAACTTAGGACTTACGCAAAATTGCTCCAACAAGGCGTGCCGACGTAGACAGTACGAATAGTACGGCAAGGAGAGCACAACGCCGCTGGGGCGATTTTGCGTAAGTCCCTCAACTAATTTCCACACCTCATTCTATTCCCCCTAGTGCCTTATGAATGCAAAAGAAAACCATAAAATAGTGCTCTGTTCTCTGTTTAAATTAAGCCGCAAAAATATAAAATTTGCCTATGTTAAAGCCGATGAGGAATGCGATGAAACCAGCTGTTATCACAATGCTAGGTTCAATTCACTTGCTGCTTCAAGTTGGGCTGGGCTTAACTACGCTGGCGTGCGTGCCATTACATGCAGCGGAAGACAAGCAAAATTTGCAAGAAATTCGTGAAACAGTAAAACAATATTTAAACAAGGAATCAGCAGGTATTTCGAGTACCAGCACGGGCACAAATACCGTCACCACCGAAGTTGGTGCGATTGATTCCAGACTCAACTTAGCCCCTTGCGCGGCGCTTGAAGCATTTATGCCGGGCGGTAGCCATCTTTGGGGAAAAACTACGGTCGGCGTACGCTGTCTGGCACCGCAGCTTTGGGTGATTTATGTTCCTGGCGTTGTCAAAATTTGGGGTAATTATTACGTCGCGGCAAAATCCATCGCACAAGGTCAAACTATTACCGAAGCGGACATCAGCACTGTCAAAGGTGATCTAACCACCTTAGCGAGCGGCATTGTGACCGAACCCAGCCAAGCACTTGGGCACACATCAACCATGTCATTGGCGGCCGGAATCCCGCTGCGCCAGGACGGTTTGCATCTGCAACAAGTAGTTTTACAGGGGCAGACCATACGCCTAATTTCCAGCGGGGCTGGATTTAACGTGTCCACTGAGGCACAAGCATTAAACAGCGCCAGCGAAGGTCAGTTAGTAAAAGTAAAAATAAACTCGGGGCAGGTTTTATCCGGCATTGCCAAATCAGGAGGGATTGTTGAAGTGAGGAATTAGTAACTAAATCTACAACGTAGGCACGAAAGTGTTAAAGTTTTTTTAGAATGCGTCGATAAACAGCCATAAGATACCGATGAGTCCGATAAATTAAAGGTGAATGCTATGACTACTATTACCAACGCAACTACTAGCCCCCCGCTGCCGCCAACCAGTTCGCCAACTGTTAAGCCTAATTCTGGTGCGTCTACGAATGATGTTGCAACCTCGACAAATAACGCCGCAAACACAGGCGCTGCCGCCGGTACTACGGGTGCCGCTGCTGGCTCGTCCAGTAGCTCGGTAACAACTATTTCTACTATTTCGACCCAATTACAGGCAGCGCAAGCGGCTTCTTCCAGCGATGCAGTTTTTTCGTCAAGTAAAGTAAATGAAATTAAACAGGCTATCTCTGAAGGCCGTTTTCAAGTTAATTCAGAAAAAGTTGCCGATGGCTTGCTCGATAGCGTGAATGACTTACTTGGTTCTCGCAGGCAGTAGCATGATGAATGCATAGATAACCCGAATAGATAAGCAACCGCCATGAACACTTTACTTTTTTGCATACAAAATGAAACCGATGCGATGACAGCATTGGTGGAAGTGTTAGGTCAAGAACAAACGGCGTTAACACAAGCCCCATCTTTGCCACTCATGGAAGAAATCAATGCCGTGATGCAGAGAAAAAATCAACTCATTGCAAGTATTTCGCAATTAGGTCACACACGTAAAAACGAATTAACCCGCTTGGGTTTTAAACACCCAGAAACCAGCATGCCAGAGTGGCTGCAAGACCAGGCGCAAGTAGAATGCTGGGCAAAGTTAATGAAACTGACTAGAAAAGCCAAAGAGCTTAATCGCGTTAATGGCCTTCTCATCACCAAACATCTAATCCGCAACCAAAGTACGCTGCAAGTTCTTTACCAAAATCACGGTTCCACCAGCACCCCTTCCCTCTATGGCGCTAACGGCCAATCCAATACCCAGCGCAGCACCGTGCGCGGCTTCATCGCCATTTAAACGCGTTGAAATCAGATTAAATTCGTTCAACTGTTTTAAAAATTTCTACTTGAAATCTAGCCAATTTCGCCAATAATGGATTTAATTAAAACTAAATGGTTGTGAGGGCATTCAGCAGTATTCGCCTGGATTAATTGTATGTTTTTATCATTAAAAGATACTGGCATAGTCATTAATAACGCACGGCAACTTTTACTCTTTATTCTTAATTTGTTAAGTCGGCGAACTGCAGGGGCACTTATCATTCCAATTAAACGCCATCTCTTGTGGAAGTTCATCATCCTAACTTGCTTATCGCTCTGCGTTCAAAGCGTGTTTGCGATCAATTTTGGTGATGCGGCATTGCGTTCCAATTTAGGGCAAGGACTTCATGTTCAAGTACCTATTTCTGGCGCTCCTGACGATGTTCTTGTCGCAAGCTGTTTCAAAATAAAACTGGAAACTCTCGAAGGCGATTTTATTGCCATTCCCCACATCGAATTTGCCGAACCGAATCGTGCGGATACGGCCACGCTGATTAATCTCAGTACAAAAGAATTAATGATCGAACCGGCGGTAAAATTATCGATTGCATTAACGTGTGGCGCATCGCTACAACGTGAATATTCGCTGCTATTTGATTACGCTGAGCTCTCTGTCGCTGCACCGGTAGTTGCAACTGCCGCAGCTGTCGGTGTTGCCAGTGAAGAACCTATCGCGTCCAATACCACCGCACCTGAAACAAAACCGGCAACCGCTAAAAGAGTCCCAAGAACTCCAGTCACTACGCCTAGAAAAATAGTCATCAAAAACACCGCGGCTAAAATTAATACTAGTTCTTCTGGCAAAGATGCATTAAGGGTTAGCAATGAAGAGCTACTGCCGGATTTTGCTTCAACATCTCCGGCAAAGTTAGCTGCGCAACCTTCGGGCAATATGGAACAACAGCGCAACCAGGAAAATAATCTGGCCACAATACGGCTTGCCACGATGTTGCGGGATGAAAGCGCGTTGTTAGAAACCCAAAAGGAAATGCAAGATGAACAGAAAAAAATTCAAAAACTGGAAGCCGAAATTCAACAGTTAAAATTACAAATTCAGAAAAAACCCCAGCAAGAACAAGTTGCACCAACGCTACTAATTAAACTGATTGCGCTTGTGGTGTTATTACTACTCAGCTTGATCGGAATGGGATTATTCATCGCCTATAAAGCACGTCAAAACAGGAATAAAATCTGGTGGGATCCGTCGGCTGAAAACAAGAAAAATGTCGAAGAAATAGTTGATTCATTACAGAGCAGCGCAGAAGAAGGCGACCTTGATCCAAGCCAAATAATTAAAGCACCGGAAACCAAACCGCATAGTGCAACGCCGTCAGAAGAAGAGATCAATTACGCACAATATCGAACCGATTTAAGTCCTCAATACAAGCGCAAAGGCTTACCGACTTTGGAGGAAACCGATAGCACTTCATTTAATATATTCACGAATCGACGCGGACAATCGATTCAGATTGAAGAGATTTCCGACATTACGCAAGAAGCTGAATTTTGGATGTCCGTCAATGATCCGAATCGGGCTATTGAAATTTTAGAACCGCAAAGCCTGGATGAAAATCCATCAATGCCAATCACCTGGCTTTATTTACTCGATCTTTATCAACTGGTCGGTAATGAGAAAAAATATAGCGAACTACGAATCCGCTTTAAGCATAAATTCAACACCAACATTCCTCATTTCGGTGAAGTTATCGACCCAAACAATTCGAGGAACCTAGAAGATTTTCCGCATTTAACCTCTAAATGCTGTGCGTTTTGGAATACCAACTACATTTTGCCGTTTTTAGAATCGTTACTGGTCGATGACAGGGACGGCGAACGGGTCGGTTTTGATTTGCCGGTGTATCGCGATATTTTGCTGTTAATTTCTATTTGCATCGAATTAGAACGCACAAAAAAACCACCCTCCTCGTCAACGCTGAGTAAGGAACCTAAAAACTTACAGCCCGTGCTTGAGATAAAAGAAACACCAATACCAGATAAAACGTAGCTACCGAGCTTGAAAAGGTGTCGTTTGCACTGCGTATTATTATCCTTAAACACGCCAAAACCTCCCCCACTGACAGTATTAATGTTGCAACCAACTCCCTAATTCGCGCCTAAAATCCGCTGCGGATTATGTTGACTTTATAAACAACAATGTTGCCAAATTTCAATTTTGTGTTACTGTCTTCTACTTGTGCGTGGCACCAATGATCGGTTAGGAGTCGTTCCCACTGTTAAAGGGAACTAGCCGTGCCATCGGATGAATCCGGAAGCATTTAGATTAATACTCTTCCCCATTGCATCTCAATTATGCGAGGTCAGTAATGAGCACAGCGGTACCAGTACAACAAGCCAAAACAGATTCTCCACAAAGAAATACTCAGCTTGCAAAACAAAATAGCAATAAATTAGCAGAGGGAATGCAAAGCAAATTTGCCGATAACCGCCCACAAGCCACTGCTCAACGTAACCTACAAAATGTGGCTAACAACAGCCATCAAAGTAGGCAACTACAAGCCGTCAGTCGCATGGCTCAAAGCAGTGCGCAAGCCATTCAACTTAAAGCAACGAACACGCTGACAAACGCATCGGCGCTACAAAGGGTGGAAGAGGAAGAGCCACTACAAGCGAAATCAGTAGAATCAGGCACGGCACAACGCGCAGAACAAGCGGCTCAAAAACTCAATAACACGGGGCTGCCCGACAATCTCAAATCCGGTATTGAAGCACTTTCTGGCATGAGCATGGATCATGTCAAAGTCCATTACAACTCACCACAACCTGCACAACTGAATGCCCATGCTTACGCACAAGGCAGCGAGATCCATGTTGCACCACAGCAGGAAAAGCATTTACCGCATGAAGCCTGGCACGTAGTGCAGCAGGCGCAAGGACGGGTTAAGCCAACGATGCAGATGAAGCTTGACGTAGCGGTGAATGATGATGTGGGCTTGGAAGCAGAGGCGGATGTGATGGGAGCGAAGGCTCTTGCATCAGCGCAGTTGGTTCAAAAAAACGAAACCAGAATGTTCGCATCGGCACAAGTCTCCGCACAGGCGAAAACATCGACAGCACCTCAACAAAAAGCAAACAATTCCGCCTTTACCCCGCAAATAAAATCAGGCATGCCATTCCAATTGAAATGGCTAGAATATGGCGGAAAACATTATGCTTGGGATCAATTAATAAATGAGACTCAATGGTTTTACAATAAAGAGACCGGGCAAATGTTTTACGAGCGAGGTGGCGTTAGGTCGGAAAAGAAAAATAGGACCGCCTGGTTAGACGACAATGATGGGAACGACCTTTTAAAGGATGAGGACGCAAGTATTGAATTAGATGTAGAGAAACGTAAGAGCATCGAGGTCATTGAGGTGGCCGGATGGGATGATAGTTTGGTAAGCGAAGTTTTAGAAATTCAGCGGGAATGGGAAGTCAAGAAAAAAGAGGATGGAGAACGGGAAAAAAGCGAATTGGGTGATGATCGGTGTTCAATGGATGATTGGACACAGACTGATGAAGGTATTGATGTGGCAGGTGATTTAGCAGACGAAGAAAACAGGAAGGTTGCTGGCACATCCGATGGTTATTTGAGGACCTTTATTGCACATTACAAAAAAGAAGCTGAGCCGATTGCTGTGATGATGATTGAGATGAGAAGTAGCAGCGAAATGTTTGACACCAAAGAGCACTTATATTTGAGATGGTTGGTGGGAAGCCCGCGTCGTAAAGGCGGTGGGAAGCAGCTTTCAGATCAAGCCAAAATAATGGCGAGGGAAGCAAGAAGGCTACTTGTCGTCGAGTCGGCAAAATCCGCTACGGGTTGGTACGGTACGCAAGGATTCGTTGCCAGAGGGGACGCGAAGCATAATGATGAATTTAATGACTGCGGATGTCTGTTTATGGACTGGCAGCCAGGCGATTGAAAACGAACAGTAGATACGCCACTGCAATTTGACCATAGTTAAACATTAAAGGGGAATGGATTTTGAAAACACCGATTTCGAAATCGACAGGCGATTTGACAGGGACAACGCAAATGGCGCAAACCGTCATGCGGAACGAGGACAATCGCCCGCAGGCTAATGCGCTGCGTCGATTGCAGTCGTTGTCAGAAAACGCCCCCCAGATGTCGCAGCTTCAAACATTGCAAGCTAAGGCTGCGAATGCTTCGAGCCTAACCAAATGGCACAGCACTGAATTTGTCGCCCAACGATTTCGTGGCGCAACAGGCACAGCAGAGGCGGCAGCAGAAGTACCAATGACGTTAAACAATGCCTTCGTCAAAAATCATGTTGCTGAAGATGCTCAAGAAGCCATTAACAAGACAAATCAACGGATCCTTGATGTCAACGAACCAGCAGCGATGAAAACAGGTAGTTTGGCAAATAGTCTGGCGCCCCTCGCTACTTGGGAAACTGCGATTAACGGCAGCGAAGTGGTATTGCCACCGCAAGATGACTGGGGAGGAGAATATGGCTTTGATGACACGACTACGTATAATCATAAATTAACAGGGTTCACTGTAAAGGGCTGGGAGGCAAAAGGTAAAGCGAATGCTGTCATAGCCACAGAAAAAGAAATTAGCAAATATGTTGGAGGTGAGTGGAAAGTGGCAGGTGGTACAACAACGAATGGCAGCAACGTAAATACAAGTGCAGACGCTACACACGTTACGGTCGATATTGATCACTGCACAGGGTAAAATTTGCCTCATCTGAATTACTCACGATTTGATCTTACGTTCAGTGTCAGATCAAATCGAAACTAAACCACATAATCGCCTCGATTGAAAAAAGTATCGTTTGCACTTAATATTGCTTTTCTCCAACACTGCAAACACTCTGCGATGAAAACAGCCTTGATTGTTATCGATTTTCAAAACTCCATTTTTAACGCACCGCCAGCTTATGAAGTGCATCAAGTTATGGAGCGAATTAGCGCGGTTATACAAAAAGCACGCAAAGCGGGTGTCGCCGTTATTTATGTTCAGCACCAGGAAGATAGCACCGGCTGGCAGGCCGGTACGCCAGATTGGGAGTTTCCCAGTGCAATTGCGCCGCAAGCCGATGACTACCTGGTTCATAAAAGCGTAGCTAGTGCTTTTGTTGATACAAACTTGCTGGCGCATTTAACTGAGCAGGAAATTCAACGTGTGTATATCTGCGGTTACGCCACCGAATTTTGCATCGACACCAATGTAAGACAATGCGCAAGTTTAAAATTAAACACCGTCGTCATTAGCGACGCGCACACCACACGCGACAGGCCACATCTTAGCGCGCCTAAAATTATTGAACACCATAATTGGGTATGGAGCGAGTTTGGTGGGATTCAACTTTGCCAAACCAGTTTGGTAGAGTTTGACGAATAGTTTGAATATCGCTCTGTAGCGTATTAGCCGAAAGCGCAAACCACGATTACACGTCATATCACAACACAGGTTATGAGTTTTTGTGTGGCCCCAATGTGCAGATAATGAGCCGTTCATAATTATTGCGTGACCGTCGCTTCAACGGTACAAACGCGCCAGATGCATAAATCTCCAATGTTCTGCCTTTAGTTAAAAATGCCCTAAATAGGGCATTTACAACTCTTAAATAATCCTATAACTTCATAAAAAATGTAATGTTTTAACGGCTTACATTTGAATTAGTATCAATTTTTTAATTATTACGAAAGTACCATTAAATAAACTTCCGACTTAGCGCTGATTTGCGCAGTGGTATGTACGCTAGCAGACAGATTATCTCTGTTTGAAAGTTTATCGTGACATTGTTGTCGCCTAATACTAAAGACAACCAATTTCTTGGCTGTAGAATTTAATTTAAAATTGATTGGAAGCTGAAATGGATGCTGACAATAATATTGTAGTTGCTCAGGTTCTCGATGAGCGTTTGAATAATGACATTGAAGCGGCAGTGAATCTTGGTCTGGCTGCCGCTTTATTGGGTGAAGTTCATGATGGAATGAGATTAATGCAAGAACTAGGCGTTCCATATGAAATCAGCTCAAGAGTGCTATTAAACAAAACCAAACGACGCTCTTCCGACTGGAAATAGTGTAACTAGTGGTTTTACTGTAGCGCTCTATTAACTGAAACATTACCGGTTGCTAGTTGCGTATTCTCACTAGGTTGTCGCCCGAAAAGGTAGCTCGGTGATCGTCATTTTTATTTCACCCCTATCTTGTGTCGTCTGAGCCATGCACCGTTTTGTGAAAAATGCGCCCGCTTTGCGCACATTGGGCTAATGCCCATATCAATTATCCGGCGAAAAAATGTCTTCAATCCTGACCTTCAAAAGTTGGGATAATTTAAAGGCCAGCGTAAGGCTTGGATCATATTTACCGGTCTCGATCGAATTGATAGTTTGACGACTGACCGACAAGGTATCGGCCAGCGCTTGCTGTGTCAATTCTTTCGCCAGCCGCAATTCTTTTAATCTGTTATTCATTATTGACTCATCAATCTTCCAACAAGCCGTCATCGACTAGTTGTTTAACATGGTCATTCAACGTAGTGAGCGAAGGCCGATAGATGACTGACAATTCCTCTCTGCTGCGCCGATTGTTAAAGTTGATTGGGTAGCTGACGTTCTTGGCAACGTATTCCCGAGTCATGCCTATCAGAGGTGCAATCAACCAAATAAGCGCTTTGGGAACTTCTTTGGCAGGAAGCTTGCTGATGAATGCGGGGTTTGACCCAGCGATTTTTCGTGCAATTTCCAACAGCGTCAAACTTTCAGCAACGGCAATGTAGCGCCCAGATGCGCTTGCTAACGTCGCTGCCTTAACATGCGCGATGGCAGCGTCCCGTACATCGACGACCCCCAATCGCAGATTCGGTACACCGCTGCGGAACGAGCCATTCAGAAATTGGATGATCATCGTGACGCTAGTCGCGTCCTTGCGCTTTGACAGCGACGGCCCGAAAATAGCGCCCGGATTGATTGTTACCAAACTCCAGCGGGATTGTTGTCCATGAATCTCCCACGCCGCTTTTTCCGCCAAGGTCTTGGAATAGGCATACGGATTACTTGCGATGCTACTGCTGTGATTGATATCGCCCTCTTGCAACATCGTCGCATCAGCGTCCTTTAGATCCACCACATTGCCGTACATCGCCGCGATGCTGCTCGTCAGCACCACGCGTTGAACGCAGCCGGTTCGGTTAACGGCATCAAGAACGTTGCGCGTACCTTTCACAGCAGGGTTCACCAGTTCCGCCATCGGATCTTTCGGCGTTCCAATAAAATAGGGGGATGCTGCGTGAATGACGATAGAACAGCCTTCCATTGCAACATCGAAGCTCCCGGCTATCAACAAGTCTGCGTCAAACAACTTAAGGCGATCAGGGTAACCATCAGCGAGTTGAAGCAAATGCGCCACCTTTTGCGTATCCTGAATTTTTCGTACAGTGCCATGGACGACGTGCCCATCCTGCAAGAGGCAGTTGACGATCCATGACGCCAGATAACCGCCCGCGCCGGTGACAAGAACAGTAGCCATATTTTGATATTCTTCCTTGATGTTATTTAAATTGACGATCAGCGATGACTAGACTAAGTCCCCAACTGGCGATGACGCATGCGCAGATCCAAAATGCGCTGAACTCCGGCACGACTTGGTGTGATTGCAAAATCCCGGCTACAAATGCGGCAGAAAAACTGACGCTGGGCGAAAACATACAGGCTTGCTCATGCAAGCGCCGTTGCAGCTCATCCATCCGGCGGTACACCGCACCTATCAGAAAAGGAATCGTCAAGGCAGCGAGAATCAGTGCAACGAATGCACCATCCTTGACGGGTTTGCTCAGATTGGCGGCATCAACAATTGACGATGCAAACCCCAAACCGGTAAGTACCAGCAAGCCAATCATTACTTTGCCAAGATATGCGGCCTGTATCCGCAAAGAATAGTTTTCAGTCACGTCATTGCTCCTGTGAATGTCAAGTTTGTTTGACATGAGGATAAAGATAGGAACCCAATATGTCAGGCATCCTTTACATACCATCAAAACAAAGAGTGAACAAACTCTATGCATACGTGGTTGTTTGCAAATGGACTGTTGTTATTTCTATTGCCGCCATAGAGTAAGAAGTTGCCCAATTTAAATTTTTAAATTACTGTGCTTAACTTGACGCTGGCGACAGTGTAAAGGTCGGGAGTCAGTCCGTGTGGTTTGGTGACAGACGCTTGGCGACACCAAACGGGCGGTGGATTGGCCAAGCGATACGGCATTCTGATGGAACAAGAAATAAATGGATCAGGGCGCGACACGCGCCATAAAAATTAAAGGTTTTTTTGATGATTTACTATATTGCATACTTTTTCGGCGGCGCATTTCTAGCTAACAGCATTCCCCATCTTACAAATGGAATGTCTGGCCGCCCATTTCCAACTCCGTTTGCAACACCGCCAGGTCAAGGCGAATCATCTTCCACGCTCGATGTAATTTGGGGCGCTTTAAATATAATTATTGGCTATTGTTTATTATTTCAAATCTCAGATTTCAACGTTCGATCGCTGTTAGATCTAAGCGCAGCCGGCTCAGGCAGCTTGGCAATCGCTTTATACCTGTCCCGTCGCTTTGGTAATGTATATGGCGGAATAAAAACGGGGACGAGAAAAGTTAATGATAGCTAACGCCATTCGCATACATCTCTAAAAATTGAATCAAACTAGAAATATCCACTCATGGACAATTGCCAAATATCCGTCAATACGTTTAATACGCTCGCAGATAATTACGCACAAAAATACTTTGCATTGAGCACATATGATGGTTGTTACCGAATTTTCTGCTCGCAACTTTCAAAGAAAGGGGGATCAGTTCTTGACGTCGCTTGCGGACCAGGCAATGTGGCCAATTTCCTAGTGCGTGAAAGACCTGATCTGGAAGTAACTGGCATCGATTTAGCGCCACGCATGATCCAACTGGCAAAAACTCTTGTGCCAACGGCTAATTTTCTGGCTCATGACTGCAGACATTTGAGTACCTTAAGCCGAGTGTATGACGGCATTGTCTACGCTTTTGGATTGAATTATCTGAATCAGCAGGATACTGAGCAAGTATTTGATTCGATTCCTAACGTATTGGCACTCAACGGAACGTTTTACCTTAGCGTAATGTTGGGGTCTGCTGAACAATCAGGTATTCAAACATCTAGCAGTGGCAACCAAGTCTACATTTACTACAGACCCAGACAAGAAATCGAACGTTTGGTGAGGAATGCAGGACTAGAACTTATTTATTTGGAAGAATTTTCCAGCCCATCTAATGCGCCAACTGCAACCATTGACTTGGTCTTGATTGCACGTCGTATTAAGTGATTTTATGATCAAAATTTGTCGGGGAAGAATACGGCGTGAAGCGGTCGTTTTCCGTATATGACAAATGTCACTCCAATCAATGACACTTAATACTAACCGATCTTAAAACTAACCTTCAAAATAACGTCATTGCAGTTTAATTTAAGAACGCGTTTATCGAGTGTTAGTTTAGTTCTTTCATAACCACATTTTTGAACAACAGGAACAGCATGAAATTTTTTTATTTTTCGATATCCATCATTTGTTTCGGCGCTATTTTATGGTTATCGGGTTGCGCGACTGAACGCAATTCAATGAGACCATCCACACTTTCACAATCCACGCAGGAAAAGATACCGGCAGCAAGCCGGAGCAACGCCGCACTGGCAGCGGATCAAAATTTTTGGGATGTTTTTCATAATGCAAAATACGACGAAATTCAACCGGTACTGGAGCAAATGACAGGCGCCTATTTACGCGATCCAACTGACCCGGTAACGGCCAGTCATATTGGATGGCTGCATATCTGGCGGATATCGGAGCGTGAAAGAATGGCTATGGTAACGCCATCAATTACTGATGATGCCGTTCTGGCGCGCAAATATTTTCAGGAAGCCAGTTCAATTAATCCATCCGATGCAAGATTTCTGGGGTTTTTGGCGGCATCTACATTGAGTGAGGGAACCATTCATCACAATGAGCCTGAGATTTCTGAAGGTAATGTGTTAATGCGCAAAGCAATTGTCGCCTGGCCCGAATTTAATCTGTTCACCGCAGGATATATGTTAAGTACTAAACCTGTCGATACTGCTGAATTTAAGCAGGGGTTGGAATGGCAGTGGGAAAATCTCTCACTATGTGTGGGAGAAAAAATTAGCCGTACCGATCCAGATTATTCTTCCTCTGTCACGAAGATCACAACCGTTGGGCCAAAACGTGCATGCTGGAATTCAACCGTTGCGCCACATAACTTCGAGGGATTTTTCTTGAACATGGGTGACATGTTGGTGAAATCAGGTGACTGGAAAGTGGCGCAGAAAATATACACGCTAGCAAAATCATCTCCAGATTATTCCAGCTGGAAATTTGCCCCACTGCTTGAAGAGAGAATTAGTAATGCGCAAAGCAATATCACGCCATTTGCGTCGAACAAAGGATTAATGATTAATTCCAAAGTCTCCTGCATGGCATGCCATCAATCGTAAAACAGCAAGGTGTACCAGGTAGGGTAATGGGGCATCTATTACATCGTATTTAGGCGATTCAAAACGGTGCAATGCGCAACGCTTATTGACGCCCTACCTCATATTTTCTATTTGCCGTGAATTGAATATCGAACGACTGCAATGCCGGATCGTGTATATCAACGGTTACTACAGAGATGTGAAATAAATTTTGAATTGGCGGTACTAACGAGACAGTCGGATCAACCTCCCGTTTTCTGCATTCAATTCAAAATGCCCTATTTAGGGCATATACAATTCACCACCAATCTTATAGCCTTATTGTCAGCCAAATGACAACCATCCCACCCGTTCTTGGGGGAACGGACCAAGTTATTGTGAATTGGTGACGAAGTATTAAGGCGGCATGCAGGTGTTCCATCGGCATGCCAAATCATTAAGTTTCGGAGATTTGAAAATGCAAATCGAAAACAACGTCTTTTTAAACTTTCCTAACCAGTATGCGACTCAGGGTTTTAGTGCCTTATCAAAGAGTTTGAATAGCCAGGTGCAAAATGCAATTACCCCAACGAGTAGCACTATAGTTACCCTATCAAGTGCTGCAACTGCCAACTCTAATAGTAACGATAATGCAAATGACGTCACTTTGCCTCCAATACAGCAACAGATTATTAACCAACTTAATAATTCTTCACCATCATGGGCTATGCAGACAGTTCAAGATGTTGCCACCAACCCTGATAGTGAATTAGTTAACATTTCACATGCAACTTTTGGGCCAAATGGTATTCAAGGAGTGGTGTATACCAACAATGGTGAGCCTGTAACGAGCCAGAGCAGTGCTCAATTCGCGACATTGGCGCAACAAGTACTCACTCAAAAAACGGCTATTTTTGAGCAAGGAAAAGCCGAAGGTTTAAGCGCTGGGCAAATATATACGAAGATTCAGGACTACATGGCAACCCAGCCGCAGTGGTATCTTCAACAAATGGATTGGAATGGCTCTACTGCTCAAACATAATGTATGACCACGTATACAGCCTGCACAAAAATTAACAAAAAACGTGGTGTATTAAGTAGGTCGCAATGGGGTTCATCTATTGCGCCGCATGCAAACTTAAAACAATCCTGCTGTTTGCTAAAGTTACGAAAGTTCATGACACTTAACTTCGTTGATCTTGCAATTACGTTGATCAACGAATGGTGATAGGGGTCGGAATGAACCACCGGTTCACCCCGCCCTCCGAACCGTACGGGCGGTTTTCCCGCATACGGCTCTCCAGTTGAGAATTTCCTCATCGGGATTGGCTCGCTACAAGTCGGGCTGCTGACATCGTGAATAGCCCCAGTTGTGCGAAGTAAGCATTTGACCAGCGTTGATGGTTCGTTTTACTGCGATGATAGTAATAACCAAGCTTGTTCTGCTTGCTTAAATAAGTAACGACAGGTACCCCGTATCGCTATTTTTTTGATGCTACCCAGAATATTAAATCCTCATTTGCCCAATAGCGCCATTTTATTGAACGACAGCTAGCGGGAATCGATATGGCCGGAGTGAACAAACTCTATGCATACGTGGTTGTTTACTGATGGACTGTTGTTATGACTATTTCCGCCATAGAGTAAAAAAGTTGCTCAATCCGAATTTTTAAATTACTGTGCGTAACTTGGCAATGGCGACAGTGCAAAGGCCGAGAGTCAGTCCAGGTACTTTGGTAACAGACTTACCGGCTAGTGGGCTGCCCAAGCAAAATGGCATCGGGATACAAGAATTGAATGTCTCAAGATGTGAAGCGGAAGGTTTATTTTTATTTGAGAGGAACTCACCAATGACGAAAAGATGGATATATAAATCACTTTTTGCACTAGTAACATACACATCCATTTCGTTACATTCCCACGCGATGAGCGTAGATTTTTTTGCGGAGACGATAAATAATATCAATGACTCCAGTCAAACTAGTCCGGAGCAATTAAGTACCACAAATGAAATTCAACAAAATAAATCGAGCCAAAATCAAGAACACGAAGGCTTAAATATTGAACTCCAAGACAACATCAATGAAAAATTAGTTCTCTTGAAGGAATGCAAGAAGTCGAATCAACATGTACTAAGTTATTTCTCAATTTTGATTAACCACATCAATAAACTGGATTCTAAATATAGCCAGCCTGCGCTTGAACAAACACGCCTGGAAAAACTATTCCAAACCTACAAATCGCTGGGGGGATTGGAAAATTCAGCGAAGGATGTTCGTGCGCTGCCAGATCCATGTGAACCCGTATTGACAGAAATTAGGGCTAACGTGGACATGCAATTGAACTCACAACGTGCGGAGAGACCAAAATTCAGCTTTCCAGTAGTTGATTTCAAAATTTGTAATAAACCCGATTACCCACCCATATCTGTTCGCAACGAAGAGCATGGATCAATTAGGCTAGCATTCTTAATTGAAACGGACGGGTCGATTTCATCCAGTTTTCAAATGTCTTCCACTGGTTCTCCATTCTTAGATGCAGCGGCATTTAATGCTCTGAGTAAATGTCAATTTAAGCCGGGAATTTATGATGGAAAACCGATTCGGTCATGGTCGATTGTTGATTACAATTGGGTAATGCCAACTTAAGTATGGCAAGTAACAAAAATCGGCGGTGCCAACCAGAGAGTCATCGCTTTTTGTAATTGTTAGAGCATCGATCATCAAATTAATAATGGAAACAGGAAAATTGAATAGCTATCACTTCCGTCAGGTTAAAGCACAGGACCTCCAACGCTGCTATGACATAGAATCCTCCGCTTATGAGGGAGATGAAGCGGCAACCAGGGAGAAAATTGCACTGCGCATTGATCAATATCCGCAGGGATTTCTTGTCATGGAGCAGGCGGGGAAAATTGTCGGTTTTATAAACAGTGGTTGTGCCCATGAGGTGACCATGTCAGATCATGAGTTCAAGGAGTTGATTGGGCATGACCCGCTTTCACTTAATGTTGTCATCATGTCCGTCGTAGTCGCACCAGAACATCAGGGCAAGGGACTCGCCACAATGTTAATGCACCAGTTCGTCCAGCAAACACGCGATATGGGGAAGAAAACAATCCACTTGATGTGCAAAGAACGGCATGTAAAGCTCTACGGGCAGTTGGGCTTTCGCTATGTGAGACTTTCTGACTCGGAGCACGGTGGCATGGCGTGGCATGAAATGATGATGGACCTTTAAAAATAAGCAGATGGGGTCGAGTTGGAAAATGTCATTCGCGGAATATTAAGTTCAAACTTTATATGTGATGCAGAATTTGACAGGCGCTTTCATTTTACTGCCCTAAAACCCATTGAATACGTTAAATTTTTCAAAAAATGGAAAGTATCTTTATTTCCCAGAAATTGCGCCTTTATCCGCATTATTATCGTTAATCGGCACCTCGGTTTGCTTATCCGGCAGCAGCGCGAGAATCGTAATATTCACACGCCGGTTTCTAGAACGGCCTTCCGCAGTATCGTTAGTTGCAACCGGCATTTTAGCCCCCTGCCCAATCGCCGTTAGTCGGTCTTCTGCAATCCCGTTGTCCATAAATAAGCGCACCACGCTGCCAGCACGCACCGCGGACAATTCCCAGTTAGACGGAAAGATGCCATTTTTAATCGGCTGATTATCGGTGTACCCTTCCACTTGAATCGCGTGCGCATCACTAGCCAAGACTGAGGCAATCGCAAGTAGGGCCTGACTTGATTCACGGGTTAATTTTGCTTCGGCGGAGGCGAATAATACACTGGCGTTAATGTCGATGGAAACGCCCCGACTGGTTTGTGTGACGCGCACTTTTCCTTCACGGATCAGCGGCGCTAAGGCACTTAAAATACCTTGTGCCAAGCCGGTCATTTTTTCTCGTTCCTGACGTAAGGGTTCTTCCACGGCCGATTTCTTTTTGACGGAACTTAAGCCCGGCCCTGGGCCATTGCCTATCCCAACACCCGGCCCCGGACCCGGGCCGGGATTTAGCTTGGGCGCCGTCGGCATTGTATTGTCACTAAAGGTTCTGAATTGACCGAAGGCGGTAATAACCGAATCCGACATAACCCGGTACTTGCCTTCGTTAAGTGAAGAGAGTGAGTACATCACTACAAAAAATGCAAACAGCAAGGTAATGAAGTCGGCATAGGAAACTAGCCAACGTTCATGATTCACTTCATCTTCAATGGGTCTTCTCTTACGCATTAGGGCTCACGCAAAATTGTTCTAACAAGATAGATTGGGGAAATTCCCCTTGAAAAGGATATTCATTCTGTTGGCAAACAGTATTTTAATGCGGTAAAACTTGACGTAAATCCTACTCATAATTTACTACCCGCTCTTCAATTACCCGGGAATTTTCACCGGCGGCAATACTGTAAAAAATATCGGCCAGCATTTCTTTTTTCTCGATATCGCGGGTCACAATCTCCTTCAATTTATGTGCAATCGGCAAAAACACTAAATTCGCCAAACCGACACCATAAATTGTGGCGACAAATGCCACAGCAATACCGCTACCTAATTTACTCGGATCAGACAGATTTTCCATGACGTGGATCAACCCCAAGACCGCACCTAAAATACCGATGGTCGGGGAATACCCACCAGCAGATTCCCAAATGCGCACCGCTTGTCGTTGAAATATTTCAAACGCGGTAATGTCGACTTCCAAAATTTCTTTAATGCGCACCGCGTCTACGCCATCAATCACCATCCGCAAACCTTTGGAAATAAAGGGGTCTTGCACGGCGCGCAAGTAACGCTCCAGACTGAGCACACCTTCTCTGCGGGCGCTCATATTCCAGGCCAAAGCTTCACGCACTAACTTTTGATGGTTGTCGATAGGGACTTGAAAAATGCTGCGTAACATGCGCACCCCGCGCACAAAGGTGGGCAGGCGGCTTTGTAATAACACCGCGCCCATCGTGCCGCAAAAGACGATTAAAAATGCTGCTGGCTGCAGCATGGACGACGGATGCGCGCCCTCCACCAACTGTCCGAAGAGCAGTCCGAAAAATGCCAGTAGGATACCCGCTATGCTTGCCCAGTCCACGCTTTCTCTCTTAAAAATGCCCGCAACCGAGCAACGGCTTGCGTGTGTAATTGAGAAACCCGTGACTCGGAAACCCCCATCACGGCGCCCACTTCTTTAAGATTTAATTCTTGCTCGTAATACAATCCCATCAACAGCTTTTCACGATCCGGTAACGCGTCAATGGCAGAGATAACGGTCGCCCTGAAATCACCGCGCAACAAGCTTTGCAAAGGATCGCCGGAAACATCGCTGCAATAGCGGTCTAAAAAATGTTCTTTGCTGTCTGAGTCGTGAAAGTCTTCGTAATACACCAATTGATGCCCGCCACTTTCAGTCAATCTTTCCTGATATTCCGCTAAAGGAATTTTAAGTTGCTTGGCAACTTCAGTCTCCGAAGGTGGTCGTCCTAAACGCTGTTGTAGCTGCTGAATAGCTTCTTCAATTTTGCGCATGGTTTGGCGTACACCACGCGGCAACCAGTCACTATTCCGTAATTCATCCAGCATGGAACCGCGAATACGCTGAATAGCATAGGTCTCAAATTGAGCGCCATGATTATCCTCATAGCGGGTTATTGCATCCAGTAAACCGATCATGCCGGCCTGGATCAAATCATCCACTTCCACACTAGGCGGCAGCTTTGCTTTTAATTGATACGCCAACCGCTTCACCAACGGAGCATGTTCGCTCAGTAGGTGATTTTTATCGGTTTTTCCGGTGGCGTTATACATGAACAGGCTTTATCCGTAGTTATCCATGCAACGATGCAAATTCATCGATACCCGTCATTTGCTGAGCTAAGCGGGAAAATGCCATCGCTGCACCTGCTGTCGGAAAAGCGTCGAGGACGGTGCGCCCGGAGCGGCTGGCTCGCCGTAAAAAATCATCTTGCGGCACATAGCCAACGAAATTGAGTGGGACAGATAAAAAATTACCGGCCGCTTGTGCCATCGCGTCATAGACCCGATGTGCTTCAAACTCATTCACACCGGTAACTAGCACGCCGTAATAACGGCGGCCAAACTTACCGTGCGCACGCTTGATCAAGCTATACGCGGTCTTAATCGAATCTGGGTGGTTGGTGACTTGAATCACGATCTCTCCCTCTTCTAAAGCAACGGTTGCCAGTCCATTAGAATCATCCAACTCACCATCGACCAGCACAATATCCGCACTATTACCTAGCTTCTCAACGATTTTATTCAGTTTCATCACTAGCGTTGTTGTGGGCTGAAAATCAGGCATAGTGTTTTGATAACGACAAAAACTAGCCAGCTTAAATCCCTGCGAAGTAGTCATGGTTGCCTGTTGGATTGTACGCTTTTGGTGTGCAACATCCAGTAATGTCGCAACAATTTGTATTTCCAACCACTTAGCCACACTTGCACCACTCTGCCGTGCATCGAGCAGCACCACATCACTGCCCAAGCGCCCCAGACCGGCCGACAAGTTGACCAGTGTGGCATTCTTTTCTTCATTGCACAGCGCTGATAAAAAAGTAACGAAACGTGGTTTGGCACCAAACAGCATGCGCCGCAATCCTTCTGCCTGATCAAAATTAACCAAGGGACACCTCGCGTAGTTGACGGTCATGCATGGCGGCGGATGCGGTTGCCATGAGCATTGGAAGTTCATCATCCTGAAATTGAAATGCAGCTTGCTCACGCTTTAATTTAAATGCGTGTTCCACTAAATAATGCTTATTGGCGATATGTAAATCCTCTGGCACCCGCTGACCATTCGCCAGATAGAACATGGTTAATTTTTGACGGATGATGGCGTCTAGCACGGCACCGATATTGGCCGCTTCATCCATTTTGGTGATGATGCAACCATATAAACCTGCACCCTGATAAGAGCGGATCACTTCCGTGAGCGTTTCACCGGTTGAGGTCGCGTTTAAACACAGCAGTTTATTTACATTCGCACCGGACAGCATGGCGACCTGCTCTGCTACTAAACGGTCACGCTGGCTCATTCCTACGGTGTCGATTAATACGGTATGTTTATTTTTCAGCTCGGACAGGGCAATCCGTAAATCGGCTTCATCTTTGACTGCATGCACCATCACGCCTAAAATTTTTCCGTAGATACGTAGCTGTTCATAGCCACCGATCCGATACCCGTCGGTGGTAATCAGCGCCAGCTTGCTTGCGCCGTGCCGCATCACGCAGCGCGCTGCCAATTTTGCGGTGGTGGTGGTTTTTCCGACTCCGGTTGGGCCCACTAAGGCAAACACACCGCCTTGTTCCAGCATGTCGCTGTCACAGCTAATAGTGTTTAAGTTTTTGGATAAAATCGCTTTAATCCAAATTAAGCCCTGTTTTAAATCCGAAGTTTTCGGCATGTTTTCAATCAGATAGCGCGACAAGCTGGCGCTAAATCCGGTTGACAGCATTTCCCTCAATAATTGCGCTTTATGCGGTTCTTTGCGCTGAGTATTGCCCCAATTGATTTCGGCTAATTGCGTTTCCATCATGCCGCGCATCGAACGTAGTTCCGACATTAATTCCAATGCGCCAGACATATCCGGCGCATTGGCGCTTGGTAAGGAATTGGATAATGAGCTCGGCTGGGTAACTTCTATCGGGTTATCACGCATTTGCAGGCTTTGCTCGTTTTGCTTTTTTTTGATGGCGAACTTGGTTTGCGACTGAATAATCGGATTAGTAGCCGCCTCCTGTTTACGTGGCGGTATAAACTCAAACTCATTGGCAGTTTCATGTAAATCGGCCATTTCGCCTTCATCCAGCGCCAAAATCTCAACCTGCCCATTCACGTTTCGGTTAGAAATAATGACCGCATCCGGTCCCATCGCATCACGTAATTTATGTAAGGCCTCGCGTGAAGTAGCGGCGCTAAATCTCTTGACGTTCATGATTGACCTCCAACCAAACTGGTGACTTTAATTGTTTTTGATTCTGGTACTTCAGCATGCGACAGAACCCTTAACTGCGGCAGTGAGCGCCTTAAGAACCGTGCTAATAACAAGCGTAATGCGGCGGGCACCACCAACACCGGCGTTAACCCCATTTGTTCCTGATGTCTGCTCGCCAATTCAGTTTGCGAAAGAATTGTGTCGGCCAGCCCGGGTTCTAGCCCAATTCCATCCGGGCTACCGTTTTGCAACGCTTGCATTAGCAAACGCTCCAAATGTGTATCAAGGCTCATCACCGATAACTCATTCGTGCCGGGGAATAATTGTTGAACAATGGCTCGTCCCAGCGCAACGCGCACCAAACTGGTCAGCTCGTTGGTATCTTGCGTTTGAATTACATGTTCGGACAAGGTTTCTACAATGCTGCGCATGTCGCGGATATGCACGCCTTCAGATAATAAATTTTGCAGCACCTTTTGGAAGGACGGCAGTGGCAATAATTTAGGAATTAAATCTTCAATTAGTTTTGGTGCGTCCTTGGCGACATAATCCAGCAGTTGCTGGACTTCATGGCGGCCTAATAATTCTGCGGCATGCGTTGTGATCAAATGATTCAAATGGGTCGCCACCACCGTGCCCGCATCCACCACGGTGTAGCCCATAGCCTGGGCTGATTCACGCCGGTTTGCATCGATCCAGACCGCAGGTAAACCAAAGGCAGGATCTATCGTGGGCCGACCTTCCAATGTGCCACTGACCATGCCTGGGTTAATGGCCAGATATTGCCCGGCAAAGGCTTCGCCAGCACCCATTTCCACCCCTTTAAGACTGATGGTGTAAGAGGTAGGCTTGAGTTCTAAATTGTCGCGGATATGTACTGGGGGCGATAAAAATCCAATATCTTGGGCAAATTTTTTGCGTATCCCTTTAATCCGTTTTAATAGTTCGCCACCTTGCGCTTTATCTACCATCGGTATCAAGCGATACCCAACTTCCAGACCTAGGGTATCGACCGGCAAAACATCTTGCCAGGTAGCCTCTTCCGATTCGACCGGTGCGACTACCGCCGGTGCCGCCTCAGGCTCCTGCGCTGCCAACTGGGTGCGTTTCCGAAGAAAATAGCCTCCGGCGCCCAGCACCGCTGCAAAAAATAAAAATGCAAAATGCGGCATACCAGGAATAATTCCCATGCCGCCAATAATGCAGGCCGTAATGATTAATACCTGCGGTTTAGCGAATAACTGGCCGATTAATTGGTCGCCAATATTTTTATCGCTGGCGACCCGCGACACCACGATACCGGCGGCAGTAGAAATAATTAAGGATGGAATTTGTGCAACCAAGCCATCACCAATCGCCAGCAACGTGTACAGCTTCAGTGCCTGTGAAAAATCCAAGTCATGCTGCGCCATACCGACGACCAGACCGCCGACAATATTAATGATGGTGACCATAATCCCGGCAATGGCATCACCACGAACGTATTTACTGGCACCGTCCATTGCGCCATAAAATTCAGCTTCTTGCGCCACTTCGGTACGGCGTCTGCGCGCTTCTTGCTCGGCAATTAAGCCCGCATTTAAGTCGGCATCAATCGCCATTTGTTTACCGGGCATAGCATCCAAGGCAAATCTGGCTCCAACTTCAGCAATCCGACCGGCACCTTTAGTCACTACCGTAAAATTAATAATGGTCAAAATAACGAAGACAACAATACCCACTGCGTAATTTCCGCCAATTAAAAAGTGACCAAACGCTTCAATCACCTTCCCGGCTGCATCCGGTCCGGTATGGCCTTCTGTCAGAACAACCCGGGTTGAAGCAACGTTCAGGGACAGACGCAACATGGTGCTGACTAATAGCACGGTTGGGAACACCATAAAATCAAGCGGTTTTACGGTATAAAAACTGGTTAGCAGCACGATCACTGCCAAGGCGATATTGAAGCTAAAGAAGATATCCAATACAAACGCAGGCAATGGCAACACCATCATCGCCAGGATCATGACAATTAATAGCGGTGCGGTCAGTGTCCGACTGTTTAAAAAATCCAATCCACTCAGCCATGCTGGTAATTTCAGGCTATCCATTTAGCCCTCCAGCATTCGCCGTTACCGAATTCATTTTGGATTTTTTTAAATTAAGCGCCGCTGGTGAGGTCGGATCCAACTCTTCCGGAACCTCAATAACTTCCGGCAAAGTCGGTGCCATTCCGCCATTTTCTTTATAAGCCCGCAACTGGAATACATACGCCAGCACTTCCGCCACGGCGGTATACAACGATTCAGGAATTTGCGAATTTAATTCGGCATGGGCATACAAGGCACGCGCTAACGGCGGTGCTTCTAATAAGGGAATATGGTGTTCCTCGGCTAACTCACGAATGCGTGCCGCGACCAGATCAGCACCTTTAGCGATCACAATCGGCGCGCTCATCCGGCCTTCAATATACTTTAGTGCTACAGCATAATGGTTTGGATTGGTCACTACGACATCGGCCGTCGGCACTTTACTCATCATGCGGCGGCGTGCCATTTCACGCTGTTGGGAACGAATTTTTGCTTTGATTTGCGGATTACCGTTTGCTTCTTTGCTTTCTTGAATCACTTCCTGACGGGTCATTTTTAATTTATTGGCGTAACTGCGCAATTGAAATGGCACATCAATCGCCATAATAATAATTAGTCCGCTAGAAATAGAAATAAAGCACATGACAATTAAACTAGCCACATGCGTCAACCCTTCTTTAGACGATTCCGAAGCCAGCCCAATAATGGATTCATAATGATGCCGCATCACCTGAAACGCCACAAAACCCACCACAGTAGCTTTACTAAGTGCTTTAACCAATTCAACTAAAGAGCGCATCGAAATCATCCGACCTAAGCCACTCAGTGGATTCATCCGTTCAAAGTTAGGCGTCAAGGCTTGCAAAGAAAATAACCAGCCGCCAATCAATGCTGGAGAAATAAGTGCCACCACAATCAAGATTCCTGCAAACGGCGCTAACGCAATCAACATTTGTATAAAATGAGCCATTTGCAGATCAAAAAGCCGGGGCAAATCAAAAGCCATACTACGGTCAAACTGCATAGAATTTGTCAGCATCAGGCTTATTTGATTAACTAAATCACCACCAATCAGCCATAAGCCCACTCCAGCCGCCAATAACAGCAAACACGTACCTAATTCGCGCGAACGTGGCACATCCCCTTCCTCGCGCGCTTTCTCAATACGACGCGAAGAGGCCGGTTCCGTTCTTTCTAAGCCACTGTCTTCTGCCATTACCGACTCCTTCGGTCAATCATGAAGATGCAGGTTTGATTATTCTCGGATTAACTAAATAGCTATTGGATGAATACAGGCTCGATTACCCTTTATTTTGAGTTTTAATGGCGCTTGTTGGCTTGCCGACAAGTGCAGATTGGACTAATCGCAGGCGCTTCATTAGCTTTCCGTCAGCATTTATTTGTCTTATATTTATTTCAGCCGCTATACTGTCCGGCGCCGTGTTGTGTTCCCATTATTTGAAAAAAATAGGATTTACGCACGTAGTAGATATCACTGGCGTTTTGTAGGGGCTCCCCTTGTGGGTGCCCGTGGTTAATCAACGAAGGGCACCCACAAGGGGAGCCCCTACGAAAACCTACCAAATTGCGTAAATCCAGGGACCACAACGAATAGAAGCAGGCATTACGGCTGACTTTCACTAAAAAAATTAAACAACAACTAACTATGCTAAGCAGCCTTTTTCCTAAAACATCAAACATCCATTTCTACCTGAAGCCGATCGACGTATTAGCCGGACTATCGGTTGCCAGTCTTTTATTGCCGCAGGCAGTCGCTTACGCATTCATCGCGCACATGAGTATTCAAGCCGCGATTGGCGCGTCGTTAGTCGGTTTGCTGCTTTACGCCATCTTCGGCGCGAGTCGCTTTGCCATCGTATCGCCAACCTCATCGTCAGCGGCATTGGTGGCAGCAGGGGCACTATCGCTTATGCCGTCAGGTAGTGAGGAACAGGCTGCTTTAAGTTTTGCGCTGGTGATCTTAACGGGTTGCGGCTTAATTATTGTCGCGTTTGCTCGCTTAGGCCGTCTTTCTGCCTTTGTGTCACGTCCGGTTTTGCGTGGGTTTTCGTTCGCGCTGGCGGCCACTATCATCATCAAACAATTCCCCATTATGGTGGGCACTCATGCCACCGGAGCGAATCCATTTACCTTGCTTGCGGACTTATTCGAGAAAATGCCGCAGTGGTCATGGTGGAGTCTTGCTGCTGGCACGGCCGCATTACTGTTACTCATCAGCCTAAAACGCTATACCAAATTACCAGCGGCTTTTATCGTATTGGCGCTTGGCATTGGTCTGGCCTACGCTTGTGATTTATCGGTATTCCAGATCGCCATCGTCGGCCCTTTTGAATTGGCCATACCCCATTTTGGCCTGCCTAAATTGAGCCTGCATCAATGGTTAAGCGCCGGGGAATTAGCGGGTGGATTACTGGTCATTATTTTTTCTGAATCATGGGGCAGCATACGTACATTGGCACTCCAGCATGGCAACCATGTTGAACCGAATCGGGAATTATTTGCTCTTGGCGCGGCCAATTTAGCGTCAGGTTTAATTCAAGGCATGCCAGTTGGCGCCGGTTTTTCTGCCTGTGTAGCGAATGAAGCTGCCGGTGCGCAAAGCAAATGGGCTGGAATAGCCGCTGCGATTTGCATGCTATTTCTGGTTGTTTATGGAAAACCATTAATCGAGCATATTCCTGAACCGATATTGGCAGCAACAGTCATTGGCGCGCTCTTACATTCGCTCAATCCGCAACCAATAATCGCCTTGTGGCGCATGAATCGTGATCAGTATTTAACCTTAGCCGCGATCGCTGCCGTGCTATTTTTTGGCATATTGCATGGCATGATCATCGCCGTTGCGTTATCGATTGCTTCCGCCATTCGTACCTTTAGCCAACCTGCCGTACGCGAATTGGCCGAGCTCGACTCCACCCGTAATTACATTGATTGCGGGCATCATCCAGAAGCGATGCCGCATAAAAATATACTCATATTACGTCCTGAAGAACCACTCTTTTTTGCTAGTGTGGATGGCGTATTCGATGTCATCAAAGCGTTAGTAAAAAGTCGCGTCAATTGCAGAATTATTATTGTAAGTTTGGAAGAAAGCAGTGATTTAGATAGCAGTGCCACGGAAAGTTTGATTGAGTTAAGCCACAATCTCGCCAAACTCGGCATAACCCTGTTGCTGGCGCGCGTCAAAGACCCAATACGTTTATTGTTACTAAAAACAGCACCTGATTCATTTCAAGACAAGTTGTTTTGGAGTGTGGCAGATGCCGCTGACCATGCAAAACAGTTATTACCAACCATGCCAATCTAATTGGCAAGATCGTGAGCAACGGAATGACAGAACCGACTGAATTGAACGAACTGAACGAACTAACGCCGCCCAACTTTCAACAACTCACTCCAGAATGTGTGTTGGACGCAGTCGATCAATTGGGTTTCCTCACCAATGGTCGCCTACTGGCATTGAACAGCTATGAAAACCGGGTATATCAAGTTGGCATTGAAGATGAAGCGCCGCTAATCGTTAAATTTTATCGCCCGGCGCGCTGGTCGGATGCTGGCATTCTTGAAGAACACCGCTTTGTGCATGAATTGGTCGAGCAAGAGATTCCGGTTGTTGCGGCGCTTGAATTGAACGGACGCTCTTTGCATCATTTTCAAGGCTTTCGCTTCGCCCTCTTCCGGCGGCATGCAGGCCGGGCACCTGAGCTCGATCATCCGGGAATATTGGAGTGGCTGGGGCGTTTTATCGGGCGCATTCATGCCGTTGGTGCGCTGGATTCTTATCAGGAACGTCCAACCATTAACATTCAAAATTTTGGATTTGCGGCACGTGATTTTTTAATCTCGCAGCAGTTTATTCCAGCTGATTTATTAGCCTCCTATCGAAGCACCACCAACTTGCTGTTAGATGGCGTTCAACGCTGCTTTGAGCGCGCCGGTGACGTCGCACAACTACGCTTGCACGGTGATTGCCACCTCAGTAATGTGCTGTGGACAGAAGCTGGCCCGCATTTTGTGGATTTTGATGATAGCCGCATGGGACCCGCCATTCAGGATTTATGGATGCTGCTTTCTGGTTCCCGCGCTGAGATGACCCGGCAATTTTGCGACATCTTGGCGGGCTATGAGGATTTTAAAGAATTTAACCCGCGTGAATTACACCTGATGGAAGCGCTACGCAGTTTGCGGCTATTGCATTATTCGGCCTGGCTGGCACAGCGCTGGGAAGATCCCGCTTTTAAAGTAGCCTTCCCCTGGTTTAATACCCAACATTATTGGCAAAATAGAATTCTGGAATTGCGAGAGCAATGTGCATTGATGGATGAAGAGCCGCTTCGGATTTAAGTAGCCATATAAATATTGACTACTTAAAATTGCAATCATTGATTTTTTGCAGGCCATTTCATAAAAAAATTCAACATAGAGGCAACTTATTTGCTAGCATGGCGGCTAAATTTAATAGAGACATATAACGATATAATCTGTTACAAAAATAGTACTTAGGTAAACCAAATAAGAGCTCACACGTTTTTTCTTGTGGCGACCACCAATTACTTACTCATTTTATAAAAATGAACATGACTGCTGCACTGAATGGCTACTGATAAAGAATTATCCGATTTTCTGGAAAGTGTTGAAAGACGCGCCTTTAAACAGGCGGTCTACGCGGTTCGCAATGAAGAATCCGCTTTGGACATCGTGCAAGATGCGATGATCAAACTTGCAGAAAAATATGGCGATAAACCAGCAGAAGAAATCCCTTTGCTGTTTCAGCGCATACTTCAAAACACCATTCTTGATTTCTTCCGCCGTGAAAAGGTAAGAAATACCTGGGTTAGTTTATTTTCTAACATGAGTACCCGCAAAGATGGCAATGATGATTTTGACATCCTTGAAAATTTTGAATCCGAAGAAGGCTCCGAAGCCTCAGAATCCAGCGCAGACAAGGTTGAACGCGAGCAAACCCTGACTATTCTCGACGAGGAAATACAAAAACTTCCGGCACGTCAACGAGAAGCGTTCCTCATGCGTTATTGGGAGGACATGGATGTTGCAGAAACGGCGAGTGCCATGGGATGCTCAGAAGGCAGCGTGAAAACGCATTGTTCAAGAGCTACTCATGCGCTGGCAAAGTCGCTCAAAGCTTTAGGGATACGCTTATGAAAACCACAATAAACAATTCGCAATCAAGTAATGAGCTTGAATTTGCCTACCAAGTACGACGTGCTCTGGATGAACGCCTTGCCGTCATGCCAGAAAGCACAGCAAACCGATTAAGTGCGGCGCGTAAAATCGCGATTGCCCGTAAAAAACCAGAATCGGCTGCCTACGCAGTCGCACCGGCACGCCGCTTTGCCGGTAATTTCTCGCATGGATTCAGTAACCCCTTTGATGGCTCACTGAATTGGCTGCTGCGGGTTGGCATTGCCATTCCATTATTAATTTTGGTATTAGGTTCATTTGGTATTTATCAATATGAACAAGAACGCCGTATTAATGAATTGGCGGAACTTGATGCTGCAGTGTTAACGGACGAATTGCCAATAAACGCTTTTCTTGATCACGGCTTTGACAGCTATCTGAACAAACACGGAGAATAAGGGTGGGGAAAACGTCTCTACAAAAGTTAATCCCGCTCTGGCCGTTACGTTACTGCCTTATTCCATCCCTGTTGGGTGCTTTCTTATTGATAGCTCCCTTAAAAGGACATGCGGTCGACCCTGTAAAAGCAGTCCCACAAGCACCTGTGCAAGCAATAGGAAATGGCTCTTGGGGTACTTTAACGCCGGTACAAAAACAAATACTTGCGCCGCTTGTGAACGAATGGAATAAATTTACGCCTGACCGCAAACAAAAGTGGTTAGTGTTTAGCGAAAAATTCCAAAAAATGAAGCCTGAAGAGCAAAAGCGGGCACAAGAAAAAATGCAACAGTGGGAAAAACTCACACCGGAACAACGTGTTGCCGCCCGTGAGAATTACATCCGCTCGAACAAGCTGCAACCGGATCAACGCACCCAAAAATGGCAGGAATACCAGCAATTAACGGATGCGCAAAAAGCGCAACTGGCGACGCACCCTGAAAAGAAAAAACTAATCACTAATTTGCCGACTCCCGAAGAAAGCAAAGTGAAAAAGTTACAGCCGCTAAAAACACCGCACAAACCAGTTAGCACTGCTCCCGCAGCAAGCGCGCCTTCTAAGGCCGCTGCTGCAGTTGCGCCAAACGCCACGCCTGCCGTAGCTCCTGCTGCTGCGGTACCGCCGGTTACAGCGCTACCAACGGCTTCTCAGCCAGCAGCTTCAACATCTTATTAACGAACACACATTATTTTGTTGACTAGCCCTACTCCATCTGCCACTCCCATCAACTTAGCCTCGTTAAAACACCGTCTGCTGTGCATGGTGTACGAGGCTGTTTTGTTATTCGGCATTTATTTTTCAGCCTGTTTTTTGTTTGATGTGTTAACACAAAACTTCAACGCTGCGTCGATACGCAATTGGCGCCAGCTTTTTCTTTTTGTTGTGGTCGGTATCTATTTCACGTATTTTTGGGGCCGTACCGGGCAAACCTTGCCCATGCAAACCTGGCGTATTAAATTGGTTTCGGCAAACCAGCAAGCCATCACGTTTAAACAAGCCTGCCTGCGTTATTGCTGCGCATGGATGTGGTTTTTACCATCGCTGGCATTTATTTATTTGTTTGGCATTCAGCACTGGCCGAGCATAATCATCATTTTTGTTGGCATGATCGCCTGGGCATGCACGGTTAAACTGGATAAAAACGGGCAATTTTTACACGACAAAATAGCCGGAACGCAGTTAATTTCCCTACCTAAAGAGGCTCGGATTAGCGATACGGAATAACAAAAGCCGCGTTTTAATGCCGCTTTAAGAGTAATTTCCCCAAATAAACACCGTTGACGAAAAAAATCTGACACTTCACTAGGTTTATTGCAGTTACCTCACTTAAAATGGCATTCATAAGCCATTGTGCAATTAACAAACGAGATAAACATGCAACAAAAAGCTCCACGCCGCACTCGCGAGCGCATTTTGGAATTGTCCTTAAAATTATTTAATGAATTTGGCGAGCCTAACATCACCACGACGGTGATCGCTGAAGAAATGAATATTTCCCCCGGCAATTTGTACTACCACTTCCGCAATAAGGACGATATCGTCAATTCGATTTTTGTTCAATTTGAAGAAGAAATTAACAAAAAGCTCGCTTTCCCCAAAGGCCGCAAAGCCAACGTAGATGATATTTGGTTATACCTCCATTTAACCTACGAACTCATTTGGCGCTATCGCTTTTTTTATCGCGATTTAAATGATTTGTTATCGCGCAATCGCAAACTCGAACTCAATTTCAAACAAATTTTGTCGCACAAAATTCGCGTCGCACAAGAATTATGCTTAGGCTTACGTGAAGATGCAGCGTTTGAAGGAAGCGATATTGAAATTGATGCCTTGGCCACTAACATGGTGGTGTTAATCACTTATTGGCTCTCTTACGAATACGTTCGCAATCCGCGTAAATACACCGAACAAGAAGCTATGTCCGATTCATTGGTGCGCGGCTGCTATCAAGTATTAGTCTTAATTTGCCCTTATTTACGCGGCGACACCAACGTACAATTTAAACTCAAAATGCAAGAATATTTGCTCAAACTTAAGCACTAAGTTACAACACCTTTACACCTTCACTCCTTCCATGAAATCAATCTGCGTATACTGCGGCTCGGCCACCGGCATCTCACCCAGTTATGCCGATGCAGCGCGCTCATTGGCAGGTGTTTTGGTCGGCCATAATTTGAACCTGATTTATGGCGGCGGCAACATTGGTTTAATGGGTATTATTGCGGACGAAGTGATGCGTTTAGGAGGCGAAGTCACCGGTGTCATTCCCAAAGCATTGGTAGATAAAGAAGTCGCTCACATGGCATTAACCCGTTTATATATAGTTAATGACATGCATGAACGTAAAGCCATGATGGCCTCATTGTGCGATGGCTTTATCGCCTTGCCCGGCGGCATAGGCACTCTGGAAGAGTTGTTTGAAATGCTCACCTGGTTGCAACTCGAGTTTCATCAAAAACCGGTTGGCTTACTGAATGTAGGCGGTTTTTATGATGGCTTAATCAGTTTCTTAGATCACACGGTACTGCAGGGATTTTTAAAACCGACCCACCATGCATTACTACTCAAATCCAGCGATGCAGAAGATTTAATTCTGCAACTCAAAGCACACTTCCAATAAAACATAGCCCATCGGAATGATCCGACGGGCTATACCTTGGTCTTAGAATTACGCTACAAACTCACATGCAATTGCATCCCCACGATTCTTGGTGCAGAAATATTCGCAGCCGGGGTTCCCAATACCGTGAGAGCGGTATTATCAATGCCAGTCACATAGCGGTTATTGAATAAATTATTCACATACACAGCGACACCCCATTTATGATTTCCAGCATCCCAACCTATCCGCCCATCGGTTCGCTGAGTTGAGCCACCCAATGTGAACGTTGGCGTGGATAAGCAGGCGCCTTGTGCCACAGCATCTGCATTACAACGAACCGGCCCGGTGTAGGCGTGCTGCAAACTATAGTTAATGCTGCCGTCCCAGATATTGCGTTGGGTATAGTCAGCACCGCCAGCAATCGTCCACAACGGCGTACCTGTTGGCTGGTTATTCAGGTTGGTACCATCCGCCGCCGTATAATTTCCGTAATCTTGATCTATGTATTCGGCAACAGCAAACATGCGCAGATTATGGGTAGGCTGCCAACGCACGTCGGTATCAACGCCAACTGCAGACTGATTGCTGCTGGTAACCTGATATTGCGGGATAGGCGAACCGCTCGGTACCAAACTCAACGATTGCAAATTGGAGAATTTGTATAAAAACAGCGATGAATTGATTAACAAATGCTGCTCAGGAAAGTAGCTCTTTAACCCGGCTTCATAATTCCAGACTATTTCCGGTTGATATGCACCGGCCACTAATTGCGCATTAAAGCCGCCCGACTGATAACCCTTAGTTACGGAACCATACACCATCACATCGGGGCTCAATTTATAGTCGAGCACCACACGCGGACTAACGTCTGTCCAGCTATTGCTCATGGAATACGGGGCATTCAGCGATAGCGCGTTGCCGTATTCAATATTCTGCGTCATGGCACCGATTACCTGGTTAGCTTGTGCCTGAGTTATCGCACCGGCTTGCACCAGATTTGGGAAAAAATTGACTTGATTCAAGGTAGCCAACGCGGTATCGACACCGGGCGCTACCCGCGGCGGGTTATACCAACTGAAGTTTTTGGAGTCATAAGAAAAACGCACACCCGTGGTTAAGTTGAGCTTAGGCGCCACATGCCAGATCGCATCACCGTAAATAGCATAGGATTTGGACGTCTCACTGTTAAACATGTTTTCTTGCCAGGAATTCCCAAACAATTTAACCGGAATACCTAGTGCAACCGCTGCGTCGTTTAACAAACCATACACAGGGAAACTGTATAAATTATTGAATACGTTATTCAGCGTATCGGTATTCAGATTAACCTGGCTGGTTTGCTGTGCACTCTCAGAAAACATGCTCACGCCAGTCAACCAGTCAACGGTGTCGTTCTTGCCGGATAATTTAAATTCCTGCTGCCATGTGGTGTTATTTTCCAGATTACCGGTCGTGAGATAAGAGCCGACCAGATTGGAACCAGTATTGCTTTCAATATTGCTGGAATTAAAATGTCGATACGCCGTCGTCGAATCGAATGTGCCCCATTCAAAGGGATATTCCACACGCAAGGTTGCGCCGTTAAACAAACGCTTTTCTAAGTTGCCGTCTGAATTATTATAGGCCGGTGCGGTAATCGGATTCAGGTAAGTATTGGGATTAGCCGGAAATGGCGGTGCGGGTGTTTGCAGGGCAAGCGGCACCAAGCCTATGTCAGGCCGGGCATCTTGGTTCAGGCTTTCGTGCTCCCAACTAAAAATAACCTTAGTGTGTCCCGGCGCATTCCAGCGCAAGGTAGCACGCGTGCCCCAGTCACCGGTGTCATTCATCGATTCACCAGTGGCGCTATCGTTCAGCCAGCCCCTACTTTTATTGTCGACAAAGGTAAAGCGTAACGCTACGGTGTCGCTCAGTGGAACATTCAACATGGCATCTACATTACGTTCACCGTACTGCCCGAATCGAATATTAGCGTCGTTCTCAAACTCATTGGACGGCCCCTTAGTTACGACTGATATCGCACCTGCGGCACTGTTACGACCGAACAAAGTTCCTTGCGGACCTTTCAGCACTTCAACGCGCTCTACGTCATTAAAGTTCATTAAGGCACCGCCGGTTTTACCGGTGTAGACGCCATCAACATAGATACCGACCGGGGAATCGGTACCAATACCAAAGTCGCCGGTGCCGATACCGCGAATTGAGTAACCGGGCTGCGTCGGCTGAGAACCATTTACGACCAGGCCTGGAATATATCCATTTAAGTCAGAAAGATTATTCGCAGCGAGCTTGGTGATTTGATCGTTAGTAATAACCTGCAATGAAATCGGCACCTCTTGCATCTGTTGGCTACGATTTTGTGCGGTGATGGTAATTACCGCTATCGATGCATCTTCCGGAGCAGATGCCGCTGGCGCTGGTGCTGGATTGTCTGCGGTTTGTTCAGCAGCATTCGCCGTCGTCGCCGTGCCTCCCAGCGCGCCCGTCAACAGTGCGAGTGAAATACTGAAAGCTAAATTTTTTTGTCTGAATTTCATAGCTGTGTCTCCATTATTTTATCGTTCTAAATTCAAAGATTAATTCTTAACAGACAGCATGTACTCAGCGACGGTAAGGCGTAATTCAGGAGTAAGGTGGCCTTGCGAAGGCATAGGCGGAAAATCTTCCCGCTTCTTGCTTGGCTTGGCGATGTAATCTGCAATACCTTGTGGATTACCTAAATATAAAGCCTGAATAATTTGAGTTGGTGGCCCGATCATGCGGGCGCTATACGCATGGCAACCTGCGCAAATACCGTTATAAAGTACCTGCCCTTTGGTGACCGTTGCTGTCGAACGCGGTACCGCTGGCTTATCTAACAACAAGGTAACAATATCTGCAGTAGTCGCTTTAGGACAATTGGCAGCCCAGCTACTAATGCCCAAGGTCGCATGGGTTGCACGGTCAACCATGCAGCTACCCGAACCACCGCCTACGGCAACAATATCCGGGCCTTGGCGCGTCATGGAAGCCAGCATCAACGCTTTAATTTCATCCATCGGCTCAGTGCCATTATTTGAAAACAGGTTGGATAAAACCTGGATGCGATCTGGATAAGGATCCGATTCCGGATCGATGGTAATGTTGGCAAACGATTTGTGGTCGGCCACAATAATGCCGGCATTTTTATTATTACGGATTACGTTATTTTCAATCATCACGTCCTTGGCGGCCATGACGATAATGCCTGAGCCACTCGGCACACCAGAAACAATGGAGCCCGGAGCGCCGAAGTTTTTGTGATTATTATCGACAATGAAGTTGTTACGGATGATGACGTCGAAAGTCGTTTTAATCGGCAACCATGGCGTAACAAAGGTCAGGATACCGCCGGCATTGTCGTAGACCATATTATTTTCAACTACGGCATGACGCGAATTTTCAATTTCAATACCCGCTACGTTGCCATGCACTTCATTGTGGTCAACCTGAATATTGTCCGACATACCGACGTAAATCGCGGCATCTTCAATGCCTGACAGGACGTTGTACTGGATCAGGCCATTTTGACCGAACTGCGGAAAAATCCCGTACACGCCGGTATCTTGTATCCAGTTATGGCGTATCACAAAGTTGTTACCCGCCTGCCCCATAATCGCATTGCCTTTGTATTTGATAATTTTAAAGTTCTCAACGCGGATGCCGTTCCCTGAATACAAAACGGCATCATTAAGCTTGCCTATGCCGTCTAAAGTCGGCCATTGCCCTTCTTGAATAACGCCAATTAATGCAATGTTGTCCTTGTCGATGTACACCGTTTCGCTATAGGTTCCCGGCATCACTTGTACGGTATCGCCCGGCTTCGCCAGATTGACCGCATCCTGAATTAACTCACCGGATTTGACGGTGATGATCTTGCCGCTCATGGCACTGGTCAGCGCTGCTGCGTTCTCTTTACCGGCCCCGGCGGTTCGTGCGCCGGTCAGCAAGGATTGGGCCGATGCCGTGTCGATGCTGATGGCACCCAAAAACTGTTTACGCGCAACGAAGTAACCTGCACCTGCTGCAATGATCAACGCCAACACGCCGGCGAATATTCTCTTTTTGCTCATGTGATCTCCTTATTGATAACGTTTTATTTATTCAACATCAAAGGTAGGCCGGACGGTACAACGCTGGGTCGTTGCGGCTTGAAAGATTCATCGGTTAAGGTTTTAAGAAAATCAACCAGCCGATCTAATTCAGCATTGGAAAGTTTGGGTTCGTGTATATGCCAATGCAAATGCAGTGTTTCGTTTTTGGGTACCGCATGGCCTCGGCCTTCGTTATAAAAACTGACCACGTCACGTAAAGTAGCAAAGCGGCCCGAGTGCATGTAAGGCGCAGTCAATTCGACATTGCGTAAGCTAGGCACTTTGAATCCCCCGCGTAAATTGGGATCATGGCTAATCGCACCGGCACCGGGGTCAAAACTTCGACCAGCCGCTTCAGGAGTGCCGATGACCACAATCTGTTGGTTGGTAAACAGTGGCGGCGTATGACATTCCGCGCAGCGCGCAACGAATGAACGAAAGACGTTTAAGCCTTCCAGTTCCGGCTTGGTCAGTGCATCAGGTACGCCATGCGCATACAAATCATAACGACTGTTTAATGAAATTAACGTCGTCTCAAAGGCGGCGATGGCGTGATAAACCTGCTCAATGTTGATGCTGGTAGCACTGGCATTTTTAGCCTCGGCGTTTTTAACATTCGTGTCGGCATAGGCAAGCGCAAAAAGGCGTCGATATTCTTTGTTGCCATTCAAGTTCGCCAGAATTTTTTCGGGGGATGAGGCCATCTCTATCGTGCTATACAACGGCCCCTTCATTTGTGCTTCTAACGAAGTCGCTCTGCCATCCCAAAAAAATTTGGTGAGAAAACCGACATTCCATAAGCTGGGTGCATTGCGTGTGGTTTCTTGTCCGCTGGCCCCGATGCTGCGTGGCCGCCCATCGGAAAAACCTTTATCCGGGCTATGACAACTAGCGCAAGATTGTTTACCGTTTCCAGACAAGATTGGATCAAAAAACAAATAGCGCCCAAGGTCCATTTGTTCGGCACTAAAGCCCTCGCGCAATGGCGGCAAACCTGTTTTTAATCCGCCGACACCGGCACTTTGCAACGACGCATAGTCGGTGTAAATGGAACGTAATTTGCAATGCCCTGCTTGTTTTTCAAAGCTGGCCGGGCATTGAGTAGAAAGAGTAATTTCGCCAGCCCAGACATTTTCACTCCCGGTGGCCAGGGTCAGAATTACCAGAAGGATCAGAATCGAGGCACGCATATTCTGCTTACGGCTTCACGGTGTTAAGGGTATTAATGTAGCCAACAACGTCATGCACACTGAGCGCATCTGGCAGCATATTCGCCCCGACCCGCATTAAGCCCCCCGTTTTATCGTCTTTATGAGCACCCCGCGTACCACTGCGGAATGCGGTAATCTGTCGCTCCAAATACACCGGGTCTGTCCCCGGCAAAGCAGGTGCGCCCATTTGCGTATTACCCTGAGCCCGGCTGCCGTGACATGAACTGCACACCGCATTGAACTGGGTGCTGCCATTTGTTAAGTTCGCTTTAAAGGTGGAGGTCGCTTTTATTTTCGGCAAGCTGGCGACATAACTGGCTACCGCTACGCGGTCGGCATCGCTTTTCAAAACCGCGACGGCTGCACGCATCTGCGCCCCATAATTGTCGCTAGCGGCAGTGCCGCGAATTCCTGCTGAAAAATTAGATAATTGTCGCGTGAGGTACGGTGCATCCATGCCCGCAATATTTGGTGCGCCGATAACGGTATTACCCTCGCCTTTACTACCGTGGCACGCAATACATGTCGTGCTAAATAATGCCTTTCCATCTGCAGCGGAGGCGCTGCCGGAGTGTGCGGTAAACAGACTAACGAAGCACGTTAGTGCCGCATAGGTTTTTAATGAGGATAGTGGCGGCAATGACCAAGAGGCCATGCTTAGGTTCTGTTTGGTCGCAAAGACCCCTTTTCTGGTGCGACTACCCAGACCAAAAATCGTGCTCATTGACATGCTTGTCCCCATTTGATGCCGGATTTAGCTCTGCTACCAGTAGCTAATCCATCATCTATTTTTTGTATTGGATTTATCTTTCTCTGCACGCAGCCGCTTTTTTATCATCAAGATTTTGCGTGGCAGGAAAATTTCCTCAGAGAACTATATCAACCAAACTTTTGCTTTGTAAAGAACACTGTTGTTTTCACTACGTTATCAATCAAGCAGCATATTTTTCTTTTTTAACCATGAAAATCAAACGAAAGTATGCGTGTTTTAGCTTATTTTCATTTTCGTAGAATATGTTTTTTATAAGTGGTATTAGCAACAATCTTCGGCAAGTAGGCTAGAAGACTCATCAATAGATGCATTGGTACTTGATGTTTAATGTATTAAATTTTCTGACACCAAATCATCAAGATTAAATATTGATGCCGTAAAACAATAATTTTTTTGGTGAAAGTCTATTAAAATTTACCAAATTAGAATATTTACACTAAATAAATCATGTGTTAAGTACATCGACTTCAACCCTTTTCCTAAAAACATAGCCGCAAGCATTTATTCCAATAAATTTCCCCATTTATCCTAAAATAAGAATGCTGGGCGGAAATAATTAATCGTCACAACAAACCCTCCCCTATTGTCTTCTTTAAAGCTGAAACATCATGATTTCACGATGGAAATTGGCAGCAAGCGCAGTCCTGTTTTTATTTTGCGCAGGATTAATTTGGCTAGCTTACGCGCCCCCAGACCTAATCCGTGTTGGCGCAAATTACAGTGCCAAAATTATTTGCTCCAACGTGTTCTTAGCTGGACGCGATGCTAACGAAGTGTTAGCCCTGGACGTGCAGGCACCCGGCCATCCCCTACTTAAATTAATGCGAGTGCAAGTTGACCGTGAACATGGGCTGGTGAGTGCCAACATATTGGGCTTCATTGGCGATGGGCTGGCGGTTTTCCGGCCGGGCACCGGCTGCGCGGCAGTACCGGATGGCGACGTTGCCCTGGCACGTAAATATCAGATGAAAGTTGCGGCACTCCCTCTTCCTTCCGCCAACGCTGCCTGGCCAGTTGGTTCAAAAGCTGAAGTGAATGAGAAGGTAGAAAACATCATCAGCCAGGAAGTATTAAACGGCCCCGGCATGCGTGGTATTGCAGTGATTCACCAAGGCAAACTGATTGCACAACGCTACGGTGCCGGCTTTGACGAACACACTCCGTTAATTGGCTGGTCCATGACAAAAACCGTGAATGCGGCATTAATTGGCATTCAGGTTGGCGAGGGAAAATTAAGGCTCAACCAAGACGGTTTTTGGCGAACAGCAACCCCATCCGACGGGCGTGAAAAAATTAAATTAGCTGACTTGCTAGCGATGTCCAGCGGTCTGCATTTCGACGAAGAATATGGCGATGTATCGGATGTGACGCGTATGCTTTATTTGGAGCCCGACATGGCTACCTTCGTGCACGATCAGGCACTGGAACATCCAGCAGGTAGCGTTTGGAATTATTCGAGCGGAACCTCCGTTTTGCTGGCGCAAATCTGGCAACAGGTTGCCGGTGCCGATGCATTGCGTTTTCCGCAACAACGTTTGTTTGCGCCGCTTGGAATGACGAGTGCATTATTGGAAGCCGACGCACGCGGCAATCTGGTCGGTGCCAGCTACTTGTATGCAACGGCACAAGACTGGGCGCGGTTTGGTCAGTTGTTATTACAAGACGGTGTTTGGAATGGCCGGCATCTGTTACCTGAGGGCTATGTAAAAATGATGTTGAGTGCCGTACCGGCGTCAAAGGGCAAATATGGTCAGGGTCAAATTTGGCTGGAGGGGCCAGGCCCGGATACGCCGGAAGGAAAAAGCCCGGATACCCCTTTTATGCTTCCCAAAGATACCTATTGGATGCAAGGTCACGACGGGCAAACTATTGCTATTATTCCATCCAAGCAATTAGTTGTAGTGCGCCTTGGGCTAACGCCGCGTAAATTTATGTATATGCCGCAGGCGATGCTGGCTGAGATTATCAAGGCAACGGATTAAAAATTTTGCTAAATTGCTTCTCATATGCCAAATCCGTCAGCTAAATTAATGACTTAGCACAGGGCTTTTTTTGATTTCCGCAAATCAGGTAAAATTTATACCCAGCAACTCTTATAAATCATCAACCTGAATCAACCATGCCAAATTCATCGTCCGCTAGCGCCGCACTTAGCTCATCGCACAGCTCACAAATCATCCCGCAACGCCTGGCATTACTCCGCCAACACATGGCAAGTAACGGCATTCACGCTTGCCTGATTCCATCTGCCGACCCGCATTTATCCGAGTACTTACCCGCGCGCTGGCAAGGCCGCGCCTGGTTTTCTGGTTTTACCGGTTCGGTTGGCACCTTAATCGTCACCACAAATTTTGCTGGCTTATGGGTAGATACGCGCTATTGGGTACAAGCTGAACAAGATTTAATCGGAACTGGCGTACAGATGATGAAAATCGCCTCGGCTGGTGCGACCGATCATATTGACTGGCTCGCCGCCAACTTAAACGCAGATCAAACTGTCTCGGTGGATGGCATGATATTAAGCTTGGCGATTGCGCGTCAGTTGGAACAAAGCTTGTCTGCGCGCCAGATTAAACTCAACACTAAACTTGATCTGCTTAACGCTGCCTGGCCAGACCGCCCGAGTTTGCCGACCGAGGCAGTTTTTGAACATGGTGCACCTTATGCTGTGCAATCGCGCTCTGAAAAACTCGCTTTGGTTCGCGCTGCGATGCAAGAACTGGGCGCAGATGCCCACTTAATTTCATCCGTCGACGATATCGCCTGGCTACTCAATTTGCGCGGTTCCGATGTCAGTTACAACCCGGTATTTTTGGCACATGCCTTAATCAATCAAGAGCATGTTGAACTATTTATCGGCAAAGGAAAAATCCCAGCGGAATTACAAAGCGCGTTAGCAGCACAACACATACACTGCCGCGATTACCAGCAAATTACTTCGGCATTAGCTGAGCTGCCATCCAACAGCACGTTGTTAGTTGAACCGCGCCGCGTTACTTTAGGCATTTTAGAATCTTGCCCAGCCAGCGTTAAAAAAATCGATGCAATTAATCCATCCACGTTCTTAAAATCACGTAAAAGCAGCGCTGAAGTCCAGCATATCCGCAACACCATGGAACAAGATGGCGCCGCCTTATGCGAATTCTTTGCCTGGTTTGACAACACTATCGGCAAGCAAGTCATTACCGAAATGGATGTTGACACCCAAATTTGCGCTGCACGTGCCAAACGCCCGGACTTTGTCTCACCGAGCTTTGGCACTATCGCCGGCTTTAACGCCAACGGCGCGATGCCGCATTATCACGCCACACCGGAATCCAATACCGTCATTGAAGGCAACGGATTTTTACTGATTGATTCAGGCGGTCAATACTTGGGCGGCACCACCGACATCACTCGGGTAGTGGCGATTGGTCAACCAAGCGCAGAACAAAAACGTGACTTTGCATTGGAATTAAAATCCGTGATCGCGCTTTCAGTTGCGCAATTTCCGGTAGGCACACGCGCGCCGTTATTAGATGCGATTGCCCGCGCACCAATGTGGGCAGCCGGTTTAAATTACGGCCACGGCACAGGGCACGGCGTCGGTTATTTTTTGAATGTACATGAAGGCCCGCATAACATCTCATGGCTGACTCCGCCGGAGCCACAAACCGCGATGCAATTGGGCATGATCACTTCGATTGAGCCCGGTATTTATCGCCCTGGAAAATGGGGTATCCGCATAGAAAACCTGGTATTAAACGTACCCGGCGACAGCACTGAATTTGGTGAGTTCATCCGTTTTGAAACACTCACGCTGTGTCCAATTGATACCCGCTGCCTTGATAAGTCACACCTCACTCAGGTAGAAATTGACTGGATCAACAACTACCACGCCACCGTTAAACAACGCCTGACACCGCTAGTCACCGGCGACGCATTAGCCTGGCTGGAACGCAGCACCGTCGCAATTTAAGAGCACTTCAAGATTAGTGCATCAGTCGCCTGATGCACCAATCCACCCAGTTGCCAAGCAGGAAGCAACGATTCAAGTTTGCTGAGATAGTGCCGATACCAAGATAACCTTCATCTACGGCACGGGTTATATACAAAACCTATATGCCAAACCAACATGGCAGACCTATTAACCCAGGTATCCAGCGGAATTGTCCTTGGCACTGATAGCTCTGGCGATATCGCCACGGATATCCAGAAGCTCATGAAACAGATTGCCCAGGTAGAGAAAAGCATCAAAAACCTGATCAACGATGGCTCTGTCGCTCCGAATGACAAAATCAAACAGCTCAAACTACTGCAAGGCACGCTCACGCTCCTGTACCAGGCATTGACGCAATTGATGGAGTTGCAAACCAAGCAAAAAGAAAATCAAACCAACATCATAGAAAAAATACCTGCTCAAACCGCCGCACAAAAAAACAATGGCAGCGCAATCATCCCAGACACAAATATAGATACATTTGCCTGAACTGAAATTCCAGAACAATCCGACGGCGAAGTTGCTAACATTAAAAGTTGAAGGTGGGGGAACGCAGCGCTATAGTAATTTAAGAACAGATTGGTGCTTCAGTTCTACCTGCACAAATCACCGCCGACGTTACATCTGCAAGCACCGCACAGCCGCATAAAGCCATCGCAACTTCCAGTTCATCGCGCAATAGGCGCAGTACGTGAGCAACGCCAATTGCTCCGGCATTACGCAAACCATAAATAGCTGGACGTCCCAGCAAAACAGCATCGGCGCCTAATGCCACGGCTTTCAGTAGGTCGGTACCACGTCGAATTCCACCATCCACTAAAACGATAAAGTCGGACCCCACTGCGGCGCGAATCTGCGGCAATAACGTGGCTGTCGCGGCGACAGTATCCAGAGTGCGGCCGCCATGATTTGAAACGATGATGCCGGCAACCCCATGTTGCTGGGCAAGGCGCGCATCCTCTTCGTGCATGATTCCCTTCAATAAGATTGGCAACGAAGTAATGCTTTGCAACCAGCCGATATCATCCCAGGTGGGGGCATGCCTGAGCAAACCGTCAAACAACGCGCTTTGCCCAGGCTCCAAAATAACGGGCGGAGGCGCTGGAAATCCTGCCAAATTTGCGGCAAAAACGCTGTCCGGCAAAGTAAAGCCTGCTCGGCGTTCACGGTCACGAACACCGCTGCTAGCAGCGTCCACCGTGAGCACCAAGGCCTCATAACCAGCTTGTTCAGCGCGTTGTACCAGTTGCTGAGTCAAGGTTTTATCGTGCTGCCAATAGAGTTGAAACCAGAGCGGCCCGCGCTGCGGTTCATCGCGTATTGCTTGAGCAATCACTTCCAATGCAACGCTTGCTTGTGTGCTTAAAATAAAACCGGCACCTTGCATGGCTGCCGCATAGGCACTGGCTAACTCACCATCGTTATGCGCCAGTCGCTGGAACGCCACGGGAGCCAATAAAATAGGATGGGCCAACGTGCGCCCCAGTAAATTAATACGGGTATGCCCGCCAACCAGCGAGCGCAATACTCGTGGCCGCAGTGATATTTGATTCCACGCTTGCTGGTTAGCACGCAGAGTGTATTCATCACCGGCACCACCACTAAAATACGCACGCGCATTCGCATCCAACAAGCCAAGCGCATGGGTTTCATGGTCGGCCAGCGTTACTAAATGCGGAGGTACGGTTTGTAGGATTGGAATCATGAGGAGTAAATCAGCGAATTCAGGTATCGACCCACATCCGCAATAGATTATGGTAGGTACTGGTTAAGCCGATAACGGCGGAATGTGTTTCACCCATTTGCTCGCGTAAATTAATTAAGTGGGTATCCATCGCATACAACATGCGGCGTTGGTCTTCCTGGCGCACCATGCTTTCTATCCAAAAAAATCCGGCATAACGCTGACCTTCAGTCACCGCCTCTACCCGATGTATGCGATCAGCAGAATACAAAATCAAATCACCAGCAGCCAGCTTAATGCGCTCATCACGATAACCATCCGCAATCACCAGTTCACCGCCACAGTAGTCATGCGGCTCACTTAAAAACAAGGTGCACGATATATCGGTGCGCACCCTTTCACCGTTATGTAAATAGCGCACCGAGCTATCAACATGATCGCCGAAATTATTTGCCGAACCACCGTAGTGATTAAACAGTGGCGGCGAAATATGTTTGGGTAAAGCGGCAGAAAAAAATGCAGAATTACGCTTCAAACCTTGCAGTACCAGCTTTTGCAAAGCTTGAGCGGCATCACACTGCTCTGGCAATTGAGAATTATTTTTAACCTGCGCGGCCTGTGCCCCTGATGTTACCCGCCCATCGCCCCAGGGAGCGTGGGCTAAAATAGTACGCGCCTGAGTAACTTCCTCAGGGAGCAATATTTGTTTTAATTGCAGTAACATCGTGGATCCAGGTAAAAGTTAAAAACGAGTAGCGACAGTCAGCAGAAAAGTACGCGGAGCGCCCAGCACGACAAAGCCCGGATACAACTGATCACCATAACGGCGATTGAAGGCGTTATTCACGTTGAGTTGCGCAGTCCAGCGCGGATCTATGGTGTACTCCAGCATTAAATCGGCCACGGCATAACCGGGAGCACGAGCATTGGCATACGCCGCACCGGTTTGACCTGAAAGCGCAAAATTTTCCGATGCGCCATGCACGCCACCAGCAACCCGCAATTTAGGCATGGCCTGATAACTCAACCATAAGGCAGCGCTTTGCTTGGGGGTTAAACCCACCCTTTTACCAACGCTGGCTTGCGCATTCGCAGCCGATCCCGCTTTATCAATGCTTGCATCCCAGATATTGGTATAAGAAAAATACACTTCCGTTTTCGGCGTCAACTTACCGACTATGTCAATTTCCATTCCACGCGAATGGCGCTTGCCCGACAAGGTATAAGCATCCCCCGCAAAGTCGGAATCGGTGGTGCGTTCATTGTATTTTTCAGTCTGAAATAATGCGCCGCGGGTGGAGAGATTTCCGTCCATCCAATCCAGTTTTGCACCCAGTTCAATATTGCGACTTTTTTCCGGCGGCGTATTGGCAGTTTGCTGCGTTACGTACTGATAAGTATCTGCCGAAGTATTAAACGAGGTGCCATACGACAAATGATAAGAACTGGTGGCACTAGGCTGATACAGCACACCGGTGCGGTAACTGAACATGGAGTCGGACAAGCTGGTGGAAGTCGTCTTGTTAGACATGTTGGTCGTGGCGTTTAGATAAGCAATTTGATCAAAATCGCCTTTAAAACTATCAAACCGGATACCGCCTAACAATTTCCAATCAGGCGCAATTTGTACAAGGTCTTGCACATAAAGCCCGAAAGATTTAAACGAATAATTGCTGATATCCCGATACATAGGCTCTACCGGCAAACTCCGGCCGTCATTCGGCGTACCCACCGTAGTATTTCCTTTGTTGTAATTGGTGCCCACTCCACCCCAGCCGCCAAAACGATCGGCTTTTTCATAAGCGGCATCGACGCCGCCGATCAACTCATGCTTCACGCCAAAGGCATTGTATTTATTGCTGTAATCACTTTGCAGATAGGTTCCGGTATAACTATCTTTACGCGGAGCCAAACCCGAACGCGTGAGCACGGTAGCGCCATTCAAATTTTCCGGCGTTGTGCCCTTGGCAAAACTGGCTGTAGTGCTCCATTGGGAACGATTAAAACGACCCGAACGTATCTGACTGTGTAATTGACCGCCGTCATCAAAGCGATGCTTATGCGAGGCAGATAAATAAGTTGCTTCGCCACGTTGATAATCACTCTTGGTACCATAAAAATTACCAGGTTTAATATCAGGCACCGTGCCGTTCAGATAGCGAATTCCCGACATCGGTACGTTATCCACGTTTAGATAAAACAAGCCGACGCTAAACTCATCGCGATGACCAATCCCCCAACTGAATGTTGGCGCAATACCGTATTTATTTATCTCGGCACCTTTATTATCAGCCGTGTTGCGCATCACATTCATACGCAAAGCAGAGTCATTTCCGGTACGGATATTAAAATCACCAGTCAAGCGGAAATATCGCCCGGTACCCAGAGTAGTATCAATTTCATTGTGATCATCCAAAAACGATTTTTTAGAAACCTGATTAATCACGCCACCGGTAGAACCGCGACCAAACAGCATAGAAGCTGAGCCGCGCATCACTTCAATCCGGTCATAATTAAACGCATCGCGGTCATATTGGGATGGGTCGCGCATTCCATCAAGCAGCAAATCACCCGTTGTAGCGACAGGGAAGCCACGCAGGCGAATGTCTTGGTCGGTACCATTTTCTGCCGCTGCAAACGTAATCCCCGAGGTGTAATGCAACGCTTCCTTGAGTGTCGTCAGCTTGGCTTCATCCATCAACTTTTCAGTCATCACGGTGATTGACTGCGGAATGTCGCGGATGTCCTGAGTGCCTTTACCAATACTGGTTTGATTAGTCTGCAACGTTTCCTTGCTGCTACGGTCAGTAGTCACCGTCACTTCAGGCAAGGTTGTTTGCGCCCAGCTGGATGCCGATGCAGCCAACATGAAGGCGCTGATGGACAGACCGGCAGAAAAACTTGAAGGGGGTTGACGGCGCTTGATCAGAGCGATTTCGTGCGGGAAGTCGATAGTCTCGATTGCAAGCGCAAGAGGATATTTGTTTAATTTTTGGTGCATAGATAACCTTTTTTATTAATTAAAATCTAAAAAGGATCACTGGCTATCTATGAAAAGATGGTTGCTGGCTACCGTGGAAATTACAATTCCCCCTGCAAGACGAGCTATTCATCATAAGCAAAGAGATACTATAAAAACAATCGCTGAATGATAATCATTATTATTTAATATTGCAAATAAAATAAATAAATAATTCATACCTTGATCTCGTCATAAGAAATTTAAAAAGACACGGAAACTAACGCCTATTTATTGGGCAAATGCAGCATCAAACGCAATAGCCCATCACGGTCTCAGGTATAATTCTCGGTTCGACCAAACAAAAATCCCCAGAAAAATCATGGAAGCAGAACGCGTAAATAGTATTGCCGGCTTGTTGTCGGACTTGACCAATCGTGAAGTTGAACTTCGGAGGTATCTTTGACTACGATGTAAAGTCAGAGAAACTCGAACAAGTAAATGCCGAGATGGAAGATCCGGCAATCTGGAACGATCCTAAAAAAGCCCAGGATTTAGGGCGCGAAAAAAAATCGCTGGAAGCGATTGTCCATACCCTCACCAAAATTGATGCCGATCTGCGCGATGCCGTTGATCTGTTTACCATGGCGCGTGAAGAGCAAGACGAAGACACCATGGAAGCCATTGAAGGCGATGCGGATGTGCTGCGCTTGCTGGTGGAAGGCATGGAATTCCGTCGCATGTTTAATAATCCGATGGACCCGAATAACTGCTTTATCGACATTCAATCCGGCGCGGGCGGTACCGAGGCGCAGGATTGGGCTTCGATGATTTTGCGTCAGTATTTGCGCTATTGCGAACGCAAGGGCTTCAAGGTAGAAATTCTGGAACAATCCGACGGTGAAGTTGCCGGGATTAAAACCGCGACTCTCAAAGTCGAAGGCGATTACGCCTACGGTTTTTTACGCACCGAAACCGGCGTACATCGTTTAGTGCGCAAGTCGCCGTTTGATTCTGCCAACGGTCGCCATACTTCATTTTGCAGTCTGTTTGTGTACCCTGAAGTCGATGATTCGATTGATATTGACGTCAATCCAGCCGACGTGCGGGTTGATACTTACCGCGCTTCCGGTGCCGGTGGTCAGCATATTAACAAGACCGATTCTGCAGTGCGTTTAACCCACGGCCCTTCCGGGATTGTGGTGCAATGCCAAAATGACCGAAGCCAACATCGTAACCGCGCTGAAGCGTGGGATATGTTGAAAGCCAAGTTGTATGAACTGGAACTGCGTAATCGCATGAGTGAACAGCAAAAACTGGAAGACTCAAAAACCGACGTGGGCTGGGGACATCAGATTCGCTCTTACGTTTTAGACCAGTCGCGCATCAAAGATCTACGCACCAGTTTTGAAACAGGTAATACCAAGGCAGTATTAGATGGCGACTTAGATGGCTTTATTGCTGCGTCGCTCAAGCAAGGCGTATAAATCCAAATTCAGAAACTGTTCAATTATTCGGTGGGGCTAGTCCCCACCAAACCGGAAAGACATTCATGACCGAACCACAAGCAAATCCAGCAGCAGCCCCTGCCGAAGACGAACACTCCATTATCGCCGAACGCCGCGCCAAATTAACCGCGATTCGTGCGCAAGGCGTCGCATTCCCGAACGACTTCCGCCCTACCGATAAATGCGCTGCATTACAAGAAAAATACGGTGCATTTACCCGCGAACAATTGGAAGAAATGAACGTGACTGTGGCCGTTGGCGGCCGCATGATGTTGAAACGCGAAGCCGGTAAAAAAGCCGCTTTTGCAGTGTTGCAAGACGCCTCCGGCAAACAAGCCGATGGCAGGATTCAGCTCTACGTCACCACCGAAAAAACAGGTGAAGCCGAAATGGAAGCGTTCCGCACTTATGATTTGGGCGACATTCTCGGCATTGAAGGTTTACTGTTTAAAACCAAAACCGACGAACTGACAATCAAAGTCAGCACGCTGCGTTTACTGACTAAATCGCTGCGCCCATTACCGGATAAATTCCATGGCTTGGCAAATCAGGAAATGAAATATCGTCAGCGTTATGTTGACCTGATCATGAGCGAAGATACCCGCCGCACCTTTAAGGCACGTACTGCCGCGATGAGCTCGATCCGCCGCTTCATGGAAGACAATGCCTTTATGGAAGTGGAAACACCGATGTTGCACGTGATTCCTGGTGGCGCTGCTGCGAAGCCGTTCATCACGCATCACAATGCGCTGGATATGCAAATGTTTTTGCGTATCGCTCCGGAATTGTATTTGAAGCGTTTGGTCGTCGGCGGCTTTGAGCGTGTGTTTGAAGTAAACCGCAACTTCCGTAATGAAGGTGTTTCACCGCGTCATAATCCAGAATTCACCATGATGGAATTTTATGCAGCGTATGTAGATTACAAATGGTTGATGGATTTCACCGAACAAGTCATCCGCAAAGCCGCTATTGATGCGCACGGCACTGCCGTATTGACTTACCAAGGTCGCGAACTCGATTTGAGTAAACCATTCCATCGCTTGACTATAGTTGGCGCAATCAATAAATACGCACCGCATTACACCAATGAGCAATTGCACGATATCGACTTCGTTAAAACAGAATTAGCTAAATTCGGCGTTAAGCCGTTCGCCACTTCCGGCTTAGGTGCATTGCAGTTGGCGCTGTTTGAAGAAACCGCCGAAGCGCAATTATGGGAACCGACTTACATCATTGATTATCCGGTGGAAGTTTCCCCGTTAGCGCGTGCGTCAGACACACAACCTGAAATTACCGAACGCTTTGAGTTATTCATGACTGGCCGTGAAATCGCCAACGGCTTCTCAGAATTGAACGATTCCGAAGATCAGGCAGCACGCTTTAAAGCACAAATGGATGCCAAAGAAGCGGGCGACGAAGAAGCCATGTATTACGATGCCGATTACATCCGCGCACTCGAATACGGCTTGCCTCCAACCGGTGGTTGCGGTATCGGTATTGATCGTTTGATGATGTTGATCACTGACTCACCAAATATTCGTGACGTGATTCTCTTCCCGCATTTACGTCGCGAAGATTAATTTCATAAAGCTCAACAGTAAAATCGTATAAACACTCCATCATGCGCGACGTTCTAAAGCGCATTTTGGATGTGTGAAATCAATATTAAAAATTAATTTTTTATCAAAAATCGCCCCTCTAAACTGAAGCATTAAATCGATTAGTGCCACGTACCAGCAGCAGATTTAACTCCCGCTATGCTGCACTCGCAAATAAAGTTTCCTAGTCATCACCCAAGCTGCGTCCTAGAATTAAAAGTCCATGCCTTTCAATGCGACAATTTGTTCTAAATGATAATAAATTGTTTCCTCCGGGGGAACACGCAGAATGATCGACCCACAGGATAATTCACCTCGAATTGCACTCAACTTCCGATTAGCACTCGCTACGCTATGCGTGCTCGCCATCGGCTTTGTGGCTTATGTTTTTATTACAGAAGTAACTACTGCGCAATTACGGATAATTACCATTTTATTTGGGTTGTTAATTGTGTATTTATGCTGGAGCATGCAACAACATTGGCGCGCAATCTTAGGTGGGACTGTCCATGAATTACATGAACAGATTGAACGCCTTGGAAGCAGCGACTTCTCATCACCGATTTCCATAGCCCCTGGCATAGACAAAAGTGTAATGAGCGCGTTAGCAGAAGCACAAAGCAAACTGCGCGCTGTTTACACGCAACATGCCCATGATGAATTAATACTAAAAGAACGTGAAGAACGCGCAAGACTTGCCATCGCGGGAAGTAACGACGGATTATGGGACAGAGATATTGAACAAGACACGATATATTATTCACCACGCTGGAAATCAATACTCGGCTACACCGATGCCGAGCTAGCGAATACCGTAGCAACCTGGGTTAGCCACATACACCCCGAAGATGCTGATTGGGTAATCAGTCAGGCCTTATCATGCGACGCTAAAAATACGGATCGCTTTCATTACGAATACCGCCTGCGTCGCAAAGACGGACAATATATTTGGGTTCTGGACCGTGGCTTGATTGCGCGCAACCTGGCGGGAAAACCACGCCGTTTAGTTGGAATTCTCACCGATATCAGCGAACAAAAACTTGCTGAAAAAATGAAGAACGAATTCATATCAACAATCAGCCACGGCTTGCGTACTCCGCTCACATCAATTCACGGCTCACTGCAATTATTAGTTGCAGGCGTAATGGGCGACTTGCCATATAAAGCACACGACATGGTAAAACTCGCCAGCAAAAATAGTCAGCTTCTGATTAATTTGGTTGATGAAATTCTCGACATGGAAAAATTAATGTCTGGCATGATGATCTTCCATAAAGACGAAATCGAACTGGTAAAAATAATTGAACAGTCGATTATGCTAAACGCCGGCTACGCAACCTCATTCGGAGTTCGCTACATGCTGGCTCCGCATGAAGGTCCTTGTCGCGTCATCAGTGATACAAATCGTTTAATGCAAATTTTGGCTAATCTACTTTCCAATGCCGCCAAATTTTCACGCCAGGGCGGCATCGTCACGGTACGTATCGTACCCGCTGATGGGTTTGCGCGAGTGGAAATTGAAGATCACGGCGAAGGGATTCCCCTCGCCTTCCGTAGCAAAATATTTGGTGAATTCACGCAAGCTGACAGGTCAAATACCAGATCAGATGGTGCTGGATTAGGACTAAATATTGCAAAAAAAATGGTCGGCAAAATGGGAGGAGAAATTGGCTATATGACTGAAGTAAATCAAGGAACGACGTTTTGGTTTACTGTGCCAATGATAGATAACTACCTGGTGCGCTCATCTGGTTATGTCGGCCCATGAAGTGAGTTACGCAAATAATTAAACGATTTGAAAAATGGTGTAATTCCCAATAGTGAACAAGCTTGCTGCAGGGGTGGAACCTCCAATTTACGTCCGCTAATTAATGCATGCAATCGCCGTTGAAGACAGCATTTTTTTATCGGTTTCAAGCGTAGAATGAGAATTTCTGATCCGACAATAACCAACCTGGTAAACGGGAGTTATATGCGAAACTTCTTAATATTGGCGTTTCTAATCTTTAATGCAACCAGCTTTTATAACGCTCATGCTGTTGAAATTAAGGGCAACGCCAAGGAAGTTGTCCTCTCTGCCGTTGAACAACCGCCTTATGTCGGTCAAAATTTGCCAAGCAACGGATACGCCGGTCAAGTGGCCATAGAGGCCTTCAAACGCATCGGCTACACCGTAAAAATTGAATTCTTTCCCCTTGCACGCGCTAATCAAATGGCGGCGACAGGACAGGTGGATGGACAATTAGCCATTTATTCAAACAAAGCCAGTGAAAACACTTTCCTGCTGTCTGATCCTTTTCCAGGTGGGCATCTCGTGCTATTGAAGAAAATTGGATCCAAAATTACGAATACAGCTGGTGAAAGCGATATTTCAACGTTGCTAAAAAGTTTATCTAGCTATCGAATTGGCGCTGTGAATAGAGTAACAATCTCTCCTGAATTTGATCATGCCGATTTTTTGAAAAAGTACACCGTCAATAACGACATAGAAAACTTAGATATGCTGATGGTCGATCAGCTTGACCTGGCCGTAATGGATAAGCTGACGGCTGGTGATTTAATGGCCGAACAGCGGCCCCAATACATCAGGCAACTGGAGGTATTTTCTTCTTTGGCGACGAATAGTTTCCATGTGGGTTTTTCTCGTACCTCGGCCCAATCCAAAAAGCTTAAAGAAGATTTCGATCGAGGGTTAAAGATGTTAGACGCCGATGGCAGTCTTGCCAGGATCATGTATGTACACGGCTTGAGCATGCACTTGCCTTCGGTTAAAGGAAAAACGAAACTCACCATCGGTACATTAAACGTTTCTTCAATGCTTATTCTTCAAAAGCTTTCGGTGCAATACCAAAAAAAGCACCCCGATATCAGCTTCGACTGGCGGATATTGGATGAAAAAATTCTCCGCTTGCGTCAGTTGACCGACTTAGCCGTCTCGGATGGTCAGTACGATATTATGACCATCGGTGCATATGAGACGCCTATCTGGGCAAAAAATAATTGGATATTGCCACTCAAAAATCTTTCACCTCAATATGATCTTGAGGACGTAATCAAGCCGGTTCGCAATATGCTCTCCTTTCAAGAAAATCTGTATGGGCTTCCATTTTATGCGGAGAGTTCCATGACGTTTTATCGCAAAGACCTAGTCGCCAATGCAGGACTCACCATGCCGGAAGCACCGACATACGATGACATCAAGAAAATTGCGGCTGCCATCCATGCTCCTGACAAACAGATCTATGGAATTTGCCTGAGAGGCGACCCAGGCTGGGGAGCCAACATGGCACTCATCACAACTATGGTCAACTCAGCTGGCGGCCGCTGGTTTGATGAGAACTGGGACCCAATGATCGATACGCCGGAATGGAAATTAGCACTCCAGACCTACAAGGACTTATTGACGCAATATGGCCCGCCAAATCCCGAAGAACAAGATTATGCAAAAAACCTGACGCTTTTCCAGGGTGGTCATTGCGGCATATGGATTGACGCAACCGTATTTGCAGGCGCGCTCCTGGATGCCAAGCAATCAAAGGTCGCGGCTAAAGTAGGTTTTACTCGTACTCCCGTGTTCTCAACCGCCAATGGTTCTCAATGGCTTTGGACTTGGGCCCTTGCCATTCCGACCTCATCAAAAGCACCAGCCGAGGCGTTGAAATTTATTGAGTGGGCGACATCAAAGGAGTACATCGAACTTGTTGCAAAACGCGAAGGCTGGCTCAATGTTCCACCTGGCACTCGCGCTTCCACTTACAAAGATCCGCGCTATCGTGCAGTCGCTTCTTTTGCGGATGTCGTTTTCAAGGCGATCAATGAAGCCAATCCGAACAATGCTTCGCTCAAGCCACGTCCCTATATCGGGATCCAATTTGTCGAAATTCCCGAGTTTGTGTCAATTGGAGACAACATTGGCTATTTGGCCTCCAGCGTTTTAGCGCAGAAGATATCCGTAGATACGGCGTTAAAGATAGGACAAAAAAACACTACTGTGCAGATGCGGAAGTCCCATATTATTCATTAAATGATCAGATAGAACGGTCTTAGATCAACCAATGAAAATCATCTGGCTGACCTTCCAGGTGCCTAATGCGTTGACGTTAAAGTATGTTTGCGAACAATCTTTAATAAACCACAGAGTCCAAGAGATCCGCGATTTGCGAAGGCTCCCGCCCTTCTTGTAATTTGTAGACTCCCCATTCTTAAGTTTGAAGAATTATCTTGATTGAGTGCATTTTTTTTCCTAAAGTTAAAAATCGCTCAGTAATAAGTTAGATAACTGAAGAATGAAAGCCCACTAAATGAAAAATTTCACCCAAACGATATTTTTTTGTGTTGCCCTTTTCAGTGCGCAAGCTGCGCTTTCCCAAGTTGCCGTAGTAGTTGGCGCAAAAAGCGATGTTGCAGCGTTAACTGCTGATCAAGTTTCGTCACTATATCTGGGGAAAACCGATAAATTTCCCAATGGAAATACCGCAATGCCGCTCGATCAAGCCACTGGCAGTGCCGTTCGAAACAACTTCTACGATAAAGTGACCGGAAAAAGTGAGGCGCAAGTAAAGTCCGCTTGGTCACGTCTGGTATTTTCAGGAAAAGGAACTCCGCCTAAAGAAGTGGCGAGCTCAGCTGAAATCAAAAAACTGGTGACAAACAACCCCAATACGATTGGTTATATTGAAAAAAGCGCGGTTGATTCCTCTGTCAAAGTGGTATTAACGTCGGACTAATATGCCGGATGAAGACTCATAACAACTTGCAATTTTCCATGTGTGTCAGCGTGTCGTAGTTAACCTAGACCTATTTTTAAGCTATCAACTAAAAAACTGGAAACCAAATATGTCTTTGGCGCACTTGATAAGTGAAAGTTATTACAGATTAAAGAATAGCTATATAAGAAATCTCTGCTAAGGCGATCTTTCAGAACAGGACACGATTATGATGAACAAAAAAATAATATCTATTAAGCTGACTAACCTGATAGTAGCCTCCTTAATTAGTATTTTTCCATTGCTGTCCTATGCCGGAGATGCTCCAACACCCACTGGAACAGACAACGTTGCGACAGAAACGCCGATGGATCCGAAAAGTCCGGTAATTCCCGATACAGGCTCCAATTTTCACGTTACCGGATTCTTATCTGTTATCGGCGGAAACATTTTTAACGGCAGTTATCCACCGAATTATATTGCCAGTGGTGGTCCGACTCAATTAATCGGTGTTAATTGCCCTTGTTACTATGCCGACTATTCCAATGGAGGGGTATATGGCCCCAATTTTTCACTCAAACCCGAATCACACGCCGGGGTGCAGATTAAGTATGACTTTAGTCCGCAGTTTAACTTTGTCGGTCAAGTTACCGTTCGTGGGACCGACAACGATCCTAATATTCAGTGGGCTTACGTAGATTACAAGTTGAATGATCATTGGGAAATTCATGTCGGTCGTCAGCGTATCCCTTTGTATTACTATTCGCCGTTCCAAGATGTCGGTTTTGCGATTCCTTGGGTTGCTGTGCCACCAGAATTATATGGATGGGAAGCGACCAACTATGACGGCGCCAGCTTGCGTTACTCCAACAGCTTCGGAAACACCAACTTCACTTCCAGCATTTATAGCGGTGGAGAAAAACTCGGGTATTCGGCTTTCTATACTAATCCCGGCGATACAGATGTCCATTGGAACAATATTGTGGGCGCTGATGCAGAAATTAATAATGGCCCGCTAACACTCAGGCTGGTCTACCTCCAAGCCAATACATTAGCAATCAATATTCCTCAAGGGCTTGACTCAGCATCGAAAATAGAAGCTTACGGATTGGCAGTTAACCTTGATTTTGATACTTGGTTTATGTTGTCTGAGGTGACACAACTAACCCGCGACTATGGTTCGGTGCAAGCCAAACAAACCGACCCTGCATCTACAATTGGTGTTGGATACCGTTTGGGAAAATGGACGCCGTTTGTTAATTACGCCCTGTTCACTCAACATAGCAGTCCTTATACGCCATCTGATGAATTTGCATACAAACGTGCTTCGTTGACTTTGCGATATGACATTGATTCCAGTAGCGACATCAAAACGCAGGTTGACCGCAATTGGGATACTACTAATACCTCCGGTGGGAATGTTAATGTAGTCCGGGTCAGTTATGACCGCGTATTTTAATGAATGGGGTCGGTATCGACAAACATAAAAACGATTATTGAATGCGGGGCGGCGATATAATTTTATTGACTCAATCCCCTCTAGCGCAACCCATACTTTTCCGCCAAATCTGCCGCTCCAGAGTGCGCGTTTATTTCAACAATTCCTTCGTCTATTAATTCTATTAATTTGTGCGAGTAAGGTAATTTACGGCTGATCAGCATATGGTAAGACAAACTTTTCACTCCGGGTATAAAGTCATAAGCAATGTTTTTTCCAATAAAATCTAATTCCCCAATAGTCTTAAAACCAATTGCAACTTCAAGTCTATCCGGCACTGCATCACAACGATTTAACTTAAGTTTAGCCATCACTTTGTCATAGCCATCTGCGCCCGTATCAATGTTTTCCGGTTCAAGCAAAAATGGGGCATAGTTATAACCAAGCACTCCGCATAATCTAAATTTTTTCAAGTCAGCGACTGAATTAATTTGAGGCTTAGGACGGCTAAGGTCATAGAAATAAACTAAATGCACTTCGTAGTAGGTTCGGCTTACAAAGAACTTTCTGTCACGTTCCTCGCTGTTCGATGCATCGAGTAACATCGCATACTTTCCACTTTCGACCTCTGCCACGCAACGATTCCAAGGGATCAATTTTATAGTTGCCTTGATTCCCTTGCGCGCCAGTATGCGTGATACGTAATCAAAGGCATAGCCAACAACTTCACTGCTCTTCTCACCATTGATACGTTTAAAATACATGTAGGGCGGCCACTCATCAATGCCATCACACATTTCAATCACGCGTGGCAACTGATCCTGGGCCTGCGCATCATTAGTGACAGCGCCAGCATGGCACATTACGCTTAATAGACTGTTGGCAAGCATTAATAAAATGCATCTAAAAAATAAGTTCATCTTAATATTTAATTAAAACCTGGTACAGATACCGACAGTAAAACCAGTAAATTGCTCAACTAGTTTCTCGTCAGCTATTGGTATACGCCGTGATAAAGCAGCGTAGGGTTTCGTGTGATCAGATTGTCTTCTGTCAGGGTCGCGAGCATGGAATCCTGATAATAAAACGAGTACCTTTTCCCAGCACGCTTTCTACAATGATCGAACCATCCAATTGTTTCGCTATTAAGTTATATACGATATTAAGCCCAAGCCCAGAGCCTCCTTTTCCGAGTTTAGTCGTAAAAAAAGGATCGAAAATCTTACCCAGATATTCAGCGGGAATACCTTTTCCGTCATCGCAAAAACTTAATTCCAGAACGCTATTCAGCATCTGGACGTTGATATCAATATGACCGATATCATCAACTTCATAGGCATGCGTCAATGCATTCATGATGAGGTTAGTCAAAATCTGTGCGAACGCACCCGAATAGGTGTTGAGTTCAATCTCTGTCGCGCAATTCACACTCACTTGAATTTTGGTTTTTTTTAGCTTGGGAGCCAGGCACATCAGCACTTCTTCAATATATTCTTTTACGTTGAAGGGCCGTTTTATTTCGTTAGTTTGATCAACAGCAATTTGCTTAAAACTTTGAATTAATTCAGCGGCTCGATGCGTATTGCCCAATATAAGTCGGGAACTTTCGATGGCGGTTTCGAGATAACGAACCATCTCGGACTTTTTGATATTTCCCGTATTCATGGCAGTTTGAATTAGCTCAGTTGCCTCCTGCAAGGTGGAAGCACCTGTTAATGTAATTCCTAGCGGTGTATTTATTTCATGTGCGACACCTGCTACCAGACCTCCAAGCGAAGCAAGGCGTTCAGCCTGCACCAGAGAATTTTGCGCCGTACGTAAATTCTGCAACGCTTGTTCAGCGCTCACTGAAGCGCGCCTTGCTACATCCTCAGCTTGTCTTGTGTTTTCGATGGTTGATTTTAGCTTGCGTTGAATCCGATTAAAACCTCCGGCAACCTCGCCAAATTCATCGCGCCTATTCTCAGGAAGTTCCTCGACCTCTTCAGTTTCATGTGTAGCGAGATCATTCAGGCTATCGCGTAACTGCGTCAGCGGCACAAAAACCATACGCAGGCTAAATGACAATGCCACGACAAGAATCAAGTCCAGTGCCAAAATTTCCAGTATTTTATGCTTCAGTTCCGCAGACAGCACCGCATTAATTGGTGCCCGGCTGAATTTGACTTCGATATGACCTATGGCTGCCTTATTTTCGGAATTGCGGTTATTTGTATCAGGAGTCGTGTACGCCAGTGACGCACTAACTTTTGAATCTTCCATGGGGATATTTGTGTTGACATTGACAATTTTTCCCACCGCGTTGCGAATTTTCCCGCTGAACAAATTGCTGCCATCGGCATCATAGACGCGAATCTCCTCGACTTCCGGCGCAATCATCTCCGACTCCAGTAAGCTATCGACTTTGGACTTGTCGAGATTCCACAGCGCCGGCGGCAAACTAATCTGCAATCGCGCCAACACGCTTAGGCGCAACTGACTATCGCGCATCTCTAATCGTTCGCTTAGCTTATATTGAGAATATGTGCCTGATATCGTCAACACAACAGTCACGATCACCACAAATATGGCAATCAAACGTAGGTAAATACGATGCATAGAGGGTTAATATCTCCATTCGACTTGCCAACCTTACCTGTAAAGTACCGAGATTAATTCTAGCTTGAGCGCAAAATTGTTGATCAAATATATAACGCGTTTGCCGTTCTCATCCTTGGCGGCAACCCATCGCAAGACAGCTGGATAATCCTGCGTTGCATAAAATAACGCTACTTCGCCGGTTTTAAGATTGATATTGCAGATTTTTTTTGTATATTTTAGTGATACGAATATCCAAGCTGATGCGTCGAAAGTTTTAACACCGCACAAAAAATCAATCGAACGTCGCTACGAATTACGATTACTCTTTGAGTATCATCGAGGTATTGCATTTAGCAATGTCTTTTTATAAAAAGTTGAACTATTTTATAAAATCAACATAATTAAAATGCGTGTTTTTATATTTATTCAGGTATTCCACATTCATTCAAAGCCTGACTTCTTCAGATTTGCGTTTTCTTGTGCAAATGTGTTTTACCACTACCTGCGACTAACTCTATCAAAAAAACACGGTTTCCGAGGCCAAGCCGAAACGCTTATCGTACTTTGATCTATTTGCAATCATACTTGCCCCTAAGGTGAATATCAGGGAAGCGATTAACAAGCTTCGGCATATTGGGGATTTTTCTAAAGTACATCAGGACATAGCCCTAAAGCTGCCCTGAAAAATTAGGCTATCAAGATACTGATTGAAATTTCCAAAAACGAAAAACCCGCATAAACACTAGGTTTATGCGGGTTTTGAGGTTTCTCGCTATTGCTTGAAACGTATATCTGGCGGAGACCTAGGGATTCGAACCCTAGATGCAGGGTTAAGCCCGCATGCTTCCTTAGCAGGGAAGTGCCTTCGACCACTCGGCCAGGTCTCCACTCTCTTCAAACTGTGTTTTTATCAAGCACCGTTTGAAGACATGCATAATAGCTTCTCACCTGCTGTTGGTCAAGAGGAAATCTAAAAAATTTATGAATTTTCTAGTCCAAATGTCTTGTGTAAAGCGCGTACTGCCAACTCCATGTATTTTTCATCGATCAATACAGAAATTTTGATTTCAGAAGTAGAGATCATTTGGATATTAATGCCCTCTTCCGACAAGGTGCGGAACATCTGCGAAGCGATACCAACATGGCTGCGCATACCAACGCCAACCACAGATACCTTGGAGACTTTAGCGTCGCCAATAATGCCGGTAGCGCTAATATGATTCTGGACGCCCGTTTTTACCAAGACTTCCATCGCATTAGTATATTCATTGCGTGGCACGGTAAAGGTGAAATCGGTTTTACCTTCAACTGATTGATTTTGGATAATCATATCCACTTCAATATTCGCGTCGGCTACCGGACCTAAAATTTGATAGGCAATACCTGGACGGTCAGGTACACCAAACACGGTGATTTTTGCTTCATCGCGATTAAACGCGATACCAGTAATTGTGGCTTGCTCCATATGGGTATCTTCCTCAAACGAAATCAGTGTGCCGGATTTTGCTTCAATTTCCAGCGGTATTAATGGGTCAGTTAATGACGATAAAACTCGGGTCGGCATTTTGTAATTGCCGGCAAATTCAACAGAACGAATTTGCAGCACTTTGGAACCGAGCGATGCCATTTCCAGCATTTCTTCAAACGTCACCGTGCGTAACCGGCGCGCTTCCGTCACCACGCGTGGGTCGGTAGTGTAGACACCATCTACATCGGTGAAGATCATACATTCTTGCGCTTTTAACGCGGCCGCTACGGCTACGGCAGAGGTATCTGATCCGCCTCGGCCCAGTGTCGTGATGTCGCCTTGCTCATTGACACCTTGGAAGCCGGTGATGATAACGATTTTTCCGGCGTCTAAATCACGCTGGACTTTAGCGTCATCAATGCTGGCAATCCGCGCTTTGGCATGCGATGCATCGGTTTTAATAGCAACTTGCCAGCCAGCATAAGATACTGCTTGCTTACCAATCGCCTGTAGTGCTATGGCTAATAAACCGACTGATACTTGCTCGCCCGTTGAGGCAATAACATCGAGTTCACGCGGATCTGGATGCTCGCAAATTTCTTTGGCTAAGCCGAGAATGCGGTTGGTTTCACCAGACATTGCGGAAGGAACCACAACAATTTGGTAGCCCGCGTCATGCCACTTGGCAACGCGCTTAGCGACATTCTTGATACGCTCGGTGGAGCCCATCGAAGTGCCGCCGTATTTTTGTACAATTAAAGCCATAGTGTAGGTATAGGTGAATGCAAAATAAGGCGAAAAGTTGAAGCAGTCGAAGCAAAAAAACAGCTCCCAACTCTACATGCTGCAACGCAAAATAACAAGCCTAGTTTGTGCATTAAATATGCTTATAACGGAATAGTATTAAGGGATTTTGTTGATCCCGATTAATAAACCGAAGAATATGCTGTTTTATGGCAATAATCCGGTGATTCCTTTGATTTACACCTTTATTTCACATTAGTCATCTTGATGGGATCCATCCATAGATCAAAATCAACACCGGAAACCAAACCCATTGCGAGCGCCACTTCACGTAAAGTCTTTCCCTCATGCAAAGCGGCTTTGGCGATTTTAGCGGCCTTGTCGTATCCAATGTGCTGGTTGAGTGCGGTGACCAACATCAGATTATTATCCAGATTGCGCTGAATCACGGCGTAATCTGGCTCAATCCCGACGGCGCAATGCAGGTTAAATGCCTGACAAGCATCACCCAATAAACCAATGCTTTCCAACACGTTATGCACCATCACCGGCTTATACACATTCAACTGAAAATTACCCTGACTACCGGCAAAAGCTGTTGCCGCATCATTCCCAAACACCTGAACGCAGACCATCGACAATGCTTCGCACTGAGTTGGATTAACCTTACCGGGCATGATAGAAGAACCGGGCTCGTTCTCTGGGATCTTGATTTCGCCGATACCGCAGCGTGGCCCACTAGCTAACCAACGCACGTCATTGGCGATTTTCAGCAATGCGCCGGCCAGCGTGCGCAAGGCAGCTGAAGTACTGACCAATGCGTCGTGCGCGGATAATGAGAAAAATTTGTTGGATGATGATCGGAACGGGAAGCCCGTAATGGCAGCAATATGACCGGCACAGACTTCGCCAAAGCGCGGATGCGCATTCAATCCGGTGCCAACCGCGGTGCCACCAATAGCCAGATCATACAGACCGGCCATCATCGTCTCGAGCGTGGCGAGTGAGTAATCAATTTGAGCGACCCAGCTACCAATTTCCTGCCCTAGTGTAATCGGGGTTGCGTCTTGCAAATGGGTGCGTCCGGTCTTCACTACCAGGTTAAACAGGTCAGCTTTATGAGCCAGCGTATTACGCAACTCAGTTACTTTGGGGAACAGGGTTTGCAGTAGCTCAGATACCACCGCAATATGCATCGCCGTCGGAAAAGTGTCGTTCGACGACTGCCCGCAATTGACATGATCATTCGGATGCACCGGCACTTTAGAACCGAGCACACCACCCATGATTTCAATTGCACGATTGGCGATTACTTCGTTGGCATTCATATTTGACTGAGTGCCAGAGCCGGTCTGGAACACGACTAACGGAAAATGCTGATTCAGCAAACCCGTCACAACTTCATCCGCCGCTTGCACAATCGGCGCCAGCAACGGCTCTGGCAACTGCCCCAATTCACCGTTGGCGAGTGCCGCCGATTTCTTCAGGATGCCCATGGCGCGAATAATGGGGAACTGCCATTTAAAACGATCAACGCCAATCGGGAAATTATCTATTGACCGCTGGGTTTGAGCTCCCCAATATTTATCGGCTGGCACCTCAATTTGTCCCATCGAATCAGACTCTATGCGCATTGTGCTCATGATATTTCTCCTTCTATATATAAAAAGATGATAGTCGATGGGGCCAATTTATGCTCTGATTGCCGTATTTTTAGCGCGCCAATCGCCGAAAACAGTTACGCCCCCTGTTTTTTAAAAAAATTAACCGATCCAATAACTTTCTAGCCAAAAATTTCCAACTTACCTCTTTAATCAGCCTGCCAGCGCAAAGTTACACACTCTGCTTCTGTGACTTGAAAATCCCCATGCACACCTATCCCGGCGGCAAATAACAATTCAGTGCCAACAAAAATAAACGGTAATCTTTCACGCTGCCAATACGGAATACCGCTAGTTTGATAGTGGCTTTTCATACTGCGGGTTGGGCGATTAACGGCTAGTTTTAAGCGTTCACCACCTTGCCTTGGGCGCATTTCCAACTGCTGCGCAAGTAACCAGGTGCGATCTATTCCAGGCTGGTCAGGCAACACCGAATCGAAATGCATGACGCCTGAAAATGCCGGAAAAGCGATACTAGTCTCGCCCTGCCATTTAAAATTTTGCACATAAGGAGTAGGTTTCGCGCAAGTCGCAATGCTGAGTTGCTGACGATAACGATGCACTTCAATGTCACCGTGTTTAACACTAACTTGCGCATCATCTCGCGCATGCAATAACTGTTTACGAATTTCAGCCAAGCGCGCAGTACTCGGCATTTGCTCGTGATGTAAGGCTATCCAATGCCGCAATACATTATCAATCCGCGCTTCAGGTAATTGCTGTAGTTGCAGCACATCCAAATTAGCCGCCCCAAAACTGCTCAGGCAATGCGCATAATCTTGTTCGGCCAATTGCTCCAGCAAATACAGAGCCGATTGCGCATGCTGTGCAGTGCGGGCAAATCGCGCTTGATAGGCAGGAAAATGCTGCGCCAATAGCGGCATAATCTGATGCCGTAACGCGTTGCGCGTATACCGTGCGTCCGAGTTTGATTCATCTTCCACATGCTGCACATGCTGTTGCACTGCGTAGTCTTCCAGCTCCGCACGCGTACAATCCAGCAACGGGCGCGCAAGTAACACGCTGGTATTCGCTAACAATCCCGGCGCACGATGGCATTGCTGCATACCGCACAAACCTGCCACACCAGCGCCGCGTAACAATTGCAGCAACATGGTTTCCGCCTGATCGTCCTGGTGATGCGCAGTGAGAATGATATCAACATGGTGACGCTCACATAGCTCACCCAATGCGGCATAACGTTTTTTGCGCGCTGCGGCTTCCACACCTTCGTCATTAGTACGGCCAAGTTGCACATGCGCGACCTCAAATGGCACATCCAAAGCAATGCATTGCTGCTGGCAATGAGTAACCCAAGCATCGGCATTCGGGCTTAGTCCATGATGCACATGAAAAGCCATTAACTGGATTGGATTTTGTTTGGTATACGCCGCGCAGAGCTGCAACAGCACTGCCGAATCCAGGCCTCCGCTATAGGCAACGGCCACACGCAAATCAGATTGGCTTGGTACGTCAGCCAATATGCTGCGCAGTGCGAGTTCAAAACGTGCTTGCATTATTCTGCTCTTAAAATGAAGAGAGGCAAGTTGCGCAGACTGTATTCCGCGCTAACCTGCCCCACTAGTTACCAACAAAAACGAATGATTTACTCAGCGCTTTTAGTTTCTTTGTATTTACCGTAGCTCATTAATTTTTCATGGCGGGCGGTGAGTAAATCTTGTGTTTTTACACCTTGGAATTGACGCAAAGTATCGGCCAACGCACGCTTAACCAAGACGCACATTTGTTTAGGATCGCGATGTGCGCCGCCTAATGGTTCGCTAATGATTTTATCAATCAAACCCATTGCCTTCAAACGGTGCGCCGTCAAGCCTAAGGCTTCCGCTGCGTCAGAAGCACGTTCAGAAGTTTTCCATAAAATGGATGCGCAACCTTCAGGAGAAATCACCGAGTAAGTCGCGTATTGCAACATCAAAACAGCATCGCCGACTGCCATTGCCAACGCGCCGCCAGATCCGCCTTCACCAATAATGGTAGCGATAAGTGGCACTTTGAGTTCAGCCATGACGTATAAATTATGCCCAATCGCTTCCGATTGACCGCGCTCTTCCGCGTCAATTCCTGGCCATGCGCCGGTGGTGTCGATGAAAGTAAAAATAGGCAAATTAAATTTTTCAGCCAGCTTCATCAAACGCATCGCTTTGCGATAACCTTCCGGCTTAGGCATACCAAAATTGCGCAAGGCGCGTTCTTTAGTGTCGCGGCCTTTTTGATGTCCCATAACCATACATGCCTGGCCATTAAAACGCGCCATACCGCCAACAATCGCCTGGTCATCCGCAAAACTGCGGTCGCCGTGCAATTCATGGAAGTCGGTGAAGATTTCGTTGATGTAATCGAGGGTATAAGGGCGTTGCGGATGGCGTGAAATTTGTGAAACCTGCCATGGAGTTAGCTTGGCGTAAATATCTTTGGTTAATAACTGACTTTTCTTGGAAAGACGATCAATTTCCTCTGAAATATCTACTGCTGAATCGTCTTGCACAAAGCGCAGTTCATCTATTTTTGATTCCAGATCAGCGACAGATTGTTCAAAGTTCAAAAATGTTGTTTTGGTCATCCTAACTCCCTCAATGCAGCGGTTAACACTACTGCTAAATTATTCTAAGTTGGCTTGCTGTTTAAACTAATTCAAACTAAAAAAAGCACACTCTTATTTTTTAAAACTTAGTTACGACTTAGTTGCGGCCCGATCAATACTCTACCGCAACCGAATCTAAACTACGCCATAAATACCACGTTGCCACAGTACGCCATGGCTCCCAATTAGCGGCCACTTCACGCGCATCGCTGCGTGACACAGGCTCACCAGAAAAATAATTAATACTGATGCCTTTTAATAAACCGAGGTCATCCAACGGCAAAATATTTGGCCGGAGCAGATTAAATATCAAAAACATCTCCGCTGTCCAGCGCCCAATGCCACGAATTTGTATAAGTTCAGAAATAACGTCTTCATCGTCCATCTCCGCCCATTTTTCAACGTGAACCCGTTTTTCTTTAAAATGTTCGGCTAAGTCGAGAATATACTCGGTTTTCCGTTTAGACAAGCCACAGGCTAATAATTGTTCTGACCCGGCATTCAGCACATTAACCGGCGTGCATTTGGTGCAGGCAGCTAAAAACCGCCCCCAAACAGCATCTGCTGCGGCAACGGAAATTTGCTGACCAATAATGGAACGGCATAAAGTAAGAAAGGGCTCGCCACGGCCAGCAAGGTGCAAATCGCCAAATTGAGGAATTAATTTACGCATGATACGGTCACGCTTCATTAATTCTTGCTTGGCTTGCTCCCAGTAGGCGGGTAATTCACGGTGTGGTTGAATAATCATGCAATTATGCTCGGCGCCATTCGGTTATGCCACCTGGCTTGTCTTCCAATATGATGTTATTGGCCAATAATTCGGCACGTAGACGGTCAGATTCTGCAAAGTTTTTGGCTAGCTTGGCTGCCGTCCGGTCTGCAATTTTAGCAGCGATTTCGGATTCTGCCATCCCATTTTCGTTGCCCGCATGCAAAAACTCTTGCGGCTCACGTTGTAAAAATCCAATTATTCCAGCCAATAACTTCAATTGCCGGGCCAGCGCCGCCGATTTGGTTTTATTCACTTCAGTGGCCAATTCAAACAAGGCAGCTACTGCTAAAGAGCTATTAAAATCATCGTACATGGCGCTATAAAACTGCTGAGCAAAGGCTTCACTCAGGTCCAACGGCAGCGGATCCGCCGGCACTTCTTTTAATGTTGAATATAAACGCTTGAGTGAGGCTTTTGCGTCATCCAAATTAGCATCCGAATAATTAATTTGGCTGCGATATTGTGCGCGCAAGATAAAAAAGCGCACCACTTCTGGGTCATATTCTTTTAAAACTTCACGAATCGTGAAAAAATTGCCTAATGATTTAGACATTTTCTCATTATCAACTCGCACAAAACCATTGTGCATCCAATAATTAACGAATTGATGCTGGTGCGCGCCTTCTGATTGGGCAATTTCATTTTCATGATGCGGGAACTGCAAATCTTGTCCACCGCCATGAATATCAAACTGCTCGCCCAAGATATCCCCCGCCATGGCCGAGCATTCAATATGCCAGCCTGGACGGCCACGCCCCCAAGGCGAATCCCACTTTACTTCTTCTGGTTCGCTTTCTTTCGCTGATTTCCATAAAACAAAATCAAGTGGATCACGTTTGCCTGAATTTACATCCACCCTCTCACCGGCACGTAAATCATCCAGTGATTTACCGGATAATTTGCCGTAACCAGGGAAATCACGCACAGAAAAATTCACATCGCCGTCAGTACCCTGGTAAGCCAAACCGTTCTTTTGGAGTTTTTCAATCAAACCCAGCATTTGCGGGATATAGCCGGTAGCAAGCGGCACATGGTCAGGCGCTAGCACGCCCAAAGCGGCCGCATCTTCTCGCATGTATTGAATATAGCGACCAGTTAAGGCAGAAATAGATTCGCCGTTTTTTACTGCGCGGGTAATGATTTTGTCATCAATATCGGTAATATTTTGCACATAAGTGACTTCATAGCCCGAAGCGCGCAACCAGCGTTGCACCATATCAAACACCACCATGACGCGCGCATGCCCAATGTGGCAGTAGTCGTAGACCGTCATACCGCACACATACATGCGCACTTTGCCTGGTTCAATTGGAGTAAATGTTTGTTTCTCACGCGCCAACGTGTTATAAATTTTTTGAGCGTTCATGTATTGAGATGGATGGTTTGAAATGAATTACCGGGTTTGACGGATTTGCTTTAATCAGCTTGTAATTAGATTGCAGACAAAATAAGGCTTTCAACTTCACTAAGATCATGTAATTTATATAAAACAATCATATAAAGACCTGCTCTTCGCAACAATCTAACAAATTCTCCCCACTTCTTTGATAATATGTTGCCTTTGCAGGGAAGCCAAAAAAAGCGGACACTAAGTATAACATTGAAGCCACCTCTAACATTGCGACCGAAATGACAAGTAAACATACACGTAGCTGGTTTATAGCACTTAGCCTGGCAATTGCAGCGCTAACTTCATCTGCCTGGGCGGATGACTCTGCGGATGTCAACAAATTAATTCAGAACAAACAGCTACCTGAAGCCATGCAAAAAGCAGACGCTTATTTGGTACAACATCCCAAAGATGCGCAAATGCGTTTTTTGAAGGGATTGATTTTTGCCGAGCAAAATAAAACCAACGAAGCGATCGCAGTGTTTACTAAGCTCACCGAGGATTATCCTGATCTGCCGGAACCTTACAATAATTTAGCGGTACTGTTTGCATCAAGCAACCAATTTGACAAAGCCCGTGCAGCACTGGAAATGGCAATACGCACCAATCCGTCCTACGGCACAGCACATGAAAATTTAGGTGACATCTACGCCAAATTAGCTAGTCAAGCCTACGATAAAGCATTGCAACTTGACTCTGGCAATACCGGCGCCAAATTAAAATTAACATTAATACGTAACTTATTTACCAACACTAATAGCGCAATTGCAACCAGCACCAAAGTTCCACCAACCACTGTCGCTGCCGCTAAACCGATCACAAACTTACCGACTAAAGCCAGTAGCGCTAAAAGCGAACCAACTCCAACAGCTCCCGTCACTGTAGCGACCGTTACTAAACCAGTTGTGCCAGTTGTGGCTAAAGCAGAACCTGCTAAGGTAGAGCCCGCTAAGTTAGAACCTGTTAAATTGGAACCAGCCAAACCAGCGCCAGCTAAAGTCGAGCCGGTAAAAGCAGAACCAACTAAGCCGGAACCTAAAGCCGTTGCCAGCAATGAAGGCCAAAATGACGTCCTGAAGGTAGTTGACGCATGGGCTGCCGCCTGGAGTGACAAAAACACCAACGCTTATTTAGCTTTTTACAGCAAAGATTTCCAATTACCTAAAGGCTCAACACGTAAAACCTGGGCAGAAGATCGTCGGGTACGGATTGAAGGTAAAGGCCATATTAGCGTAAAAATTGATGCCCCAAAAGTTGCCATTAACGGCAATACCGCCACGGTTAAATTCCGCCAAATTTACAATTCCGATCAGTTAAAAGCAGATAGTCGTAAAACCTTAGTGCTGAACAAACAAGACGGTAAATGGCAAATCGCGCAGGAGCGGACAGGTGGCTAATGCGTAGTTTTGTTTTTAAGAGTAGCGATCAAGTGATGTCTAACAAGTTAAATAGCGCCAAATTTGCTCTGCTGGCGGTGAGTTGCTGCGCATTCGTTTGTGTCGCCGCCGCTGTGCCAGCAAAGCCTGCGCCAACACGCCCAACGGCGGTAGCAATGCCAGCATCCGCATTAACGCCAGACCCGGATGCAATGCTGATTGAAGTCTATAAATTGCTGGCTCAGAACCAATTAAACTCAGCGCAAGCTCTGGCTGACAAATTGGTAGAGGCCTACCCGACGTTTCGCTTAGGCCACTTGGTTCGGGGTGATTTGCTGATGATGCATAGCTTCCCAGTCTCCACATTTGGTGCCGCAACAAATGCACCGCCAGATAAGCTGAAAGAATTACGCGATGAAGCCAGGGCGCGGATTAAATCATTAAGTGAAAGACCAAACCCCGAGCTAATTCCAAGGGCGATTCTGCAACTTCGCGATGACCAGAAACACGTTTTAGTAGTTGATGCCAAGCGCTCACGCTTATATGTGTATGAAAATCAGGCCGGACATCTCAAATTCATTTCGGATTACTACATCACCCAAGGTAAATTAGGGGTAGAAAAAAGTAAAGCCGGCGACCAAAAAACTCCGCTTGGCGTGTACTACATCACCAGCCATGTACCGGGCGCCAAATTATCTGATTTTTATGGCTCGGGCGCGTTGCCGATTAATTATCCCAACGAATGGGATAAGGTAAATGGGCGCAGCGGCTCTGGCATTTGGCTGCATGGCACGCCATCCAACAGTTTCAGCCGCCCTCCCCTTGATTCTGACGGTTGTCTGGTACTGACTAACCCGGATCTGAAAAAATTATCTGAAACGGTAGAAATCGGCAAAACACCTGTTGTCATTAGCGAGCAAGTTGAATTTATTACGCTGTCAAAATGGAATGCTGAACGCGATCTGGCCACAAAATTAATTAATGATTGGCGCCTGGACGTAGAAAGCAAAAGCAGCAAACGCTGGCTGAGTAACTACTCAAGCAGCTTTAAAAATGCCCAAGGCGAAAGTCTACCGGTCTGGTTTGACAAACAACAAATTCTATTTGCTGGCGCAGCAGATATCAGCATTAAATTAAGTGACGTAACAGTATTTAATTACCCGGGCAAAGGTAATATGTTGGTCAGCACGTTTACCCAAGAATCACGTTATGGAAAAAATCGTAATGTGACTCGAAAACGCCAGTATTGGGCAAAAGAAGCAAATCGTTGGAAAATTATTTTCGAAGGCGTAATTTAAGTTCAGCTTATTTAAGCTCAACTTTGTTTAAGTTCAACCACCTACTGAAAGAAGCCATCATGCAACTACGTTCTTATTTGCGTCTACCTGTAGTAACTTTATTGTCGGGTTTATTGCTTAGCACCGCCTGTCTGGCTGCCGAACCAGCGTCTTCTGCACCGCAGGTTGAATTAAAAACTAACGTAGGAACTATCGTTCTAGAACTGTATCCGGATGCTGCGCCTAAAACCGTTAAAAATTTTTTACAGTACGTAAAAAGTGGTTTTTACACCGGCACTATTTTCCACCGCGTCATTGATAATTTCATGATTCAAGGTGGCGGAATGGGTAAAGACTTAAAAGAAAAGAAAATGAATGCCCCTATTCCATTAGAAGCACAAATGGCGATAGATCATGGTCTTAAAAATGATATTGGCACTATTGCAATGGCACGCGAAGAAAAACCGAATACAGCTACTTCAGAATTTTTTATTAATGTCGCAAATAATGACTTTTTAAATCCGATGACGTTGCCTGATGGTGACCCAGTACAATTTACGCGTCATGGAAAACTTCAAACGCTGCCGCGCGCTCAAGCCTTATTGATTTCCGCTGGATATGCGCCATTTGGCCGCGTGATTCAAGGCATGGATGTGGTAAATCAAATTAAAGTAGTGCAAACCGATGCGGTTGGTGAAAACCAAAATCTGCCTAGAAAACCAATTATCGTTTTATCTGCCAAAATTCTTAAAACACATATAAAACCGAAATCAATCGAGGAACAAACAGCATCATCTGCCGTACCTGCAGTGACGACTCCAGTACCTGCAACTGAACCAGCAACACCGCAAACTGCACCACAAACGAATTAACCCAATACCCACTCAATGCGGGTGTTTTTAACCCTCATTAAAACCACTATGAAAGAATGAAATCATGGCCGTCTTACTTACTACTAACCATGGCAACATCAAAATTGAATTAGACGCAGAAAAAGCGCCTAAAACAGTCGCTAATTTTTTAGCCTATGTTGCTGATGACTTCTACACAAACACCATTTTTCATCGCGTTATTGATGGCTTCATGATCCAAGGCGGCGGTTTTGAGCCTGGTATGAAACAAAAAGCGACCAATGACCAAATTGAAAACGAAGCAAAAAATGGCTTGAAAAATGTCAAGTATTCACTTGCCATGGCACGTACTTCTGACCCTCATTCCGCTTCCGCTCAGTTTTTCATTAACCTGACCAACAACAGCTTCCTGGATTTTCCAGGTCAAGATGGTTGGGGCTATTGTGTATTCGGTTCCGTTATTGAAGGTATGGATGTCGTAGATAAAATCAAATCTGTCAAAACTACCCGTAGCGGCATGTTCCAAGACGTACCAGCTGAAGATGTTGTGATTATTAAGGCTGAAGTAATCTAAGCATGCAATGAGCGACTCTTCATCTAAAGCGGCTTCTAAAGCTGCAAATCAAGATGCGGATCAATTAGCGCGACCCAAAGCGGTCGCGCTTTTTATTTCTGATCTCCATCTGCAAGCTGAAATGCCGGCCACAACCGCCGCCTTTTTGACATTTTTAGAACAACACGGCACTAAAGCAGAACAACTCTATTTGCTCGGCGATATTTTTGAGTACTGGGCTGGTGATGACGATCTAAGCTCCCCTTTTCCGCAACAAATTGCGCAAGCTTTACGACGCGTAAGCGATGCTGGCGTGGCCTTATTTTGGATGGCTGGCAACCGTGATTTTTTAGTTGGCAATGCATTTTCCGCCGCAACTAACGCAACGTTACTCACCGACCCACACATACTAGAATACAACTCTCAACGTTACTTGATTACCCACGGCGATCAACTTTGCACCGACGATATCGCTTATCAAACTTTCCGCGCACAGGTACGTCAACCAGAATGGCAAACAGCATTTTTGGCGCGCCCGTTAGCAGAACGCAAAGCACTGATCAGCGCCATGCGTCGCCAAAGTCAATTGCATCAAAAAGAACAGATGCAACACTCAGAGATGATTATGGATGTGAATCTTGAGGCGGTGAGCAAACTATTCGCCAGCAGTAATACCCACACCATGATTCATGGGCACACACATCGTCCGGCATTACACCGGGACGAGGGAAATTCACGTTATGTGCTATCCGACTGGGACAGAGATACTGATAGCGGACATTTACGTGGCGACTGGTTGGCGCTACAAGCCGATGGCAGCCTGCAACGCTATAACGCGCTTGGGAATCCTGTAACGAGTCATTAAAATTAGCTGCAAAAATAAGTTACTTAAGCATTTACAAGGAGCGGCCATGCAGGAAAACAAAACCAAGGCTACGGATGCGAGCGTAGAGAGCTATCTCTCAGCCATTGAAGACGAAGCAAGACGCATGGACTGTACCGCCTTAAATAAACTGATTAGCAAGGCACTCAACGAACCGCCGAAGATGTGGGGCGCAAGCATAGTCGGGTTTGGCAGCTATCACTACAAGTATGAAAGTGGCCGCGAAGGCGATTCGTGCCTGACAGGCTTCTCATCCCGAAAAGGTGACATTAGTATCTATCTGGTCGCAGATTTCCCTGGGCAAGACGAGCTTCTTGAGCGACTTGGCAAGCATAAGAGGGGGAAGGGATGCTTATACGTTCGTCAGCTAAGCGAAATTGATCTTAACGTACTGGAACAACTAATCGTCGGCTCCGTCGCAGAGCGTAAGCTGCGTCACATCTAGAGCTATCTAGCGTCACGAAAAATGGGAAATTACTCAAAAATCAGCGCATTAACTATGATTTCCGCACTTAATCACCAATAAAGAAAAGTAATGATGAATACTGCTTTAAAACAAAAAATAATTGAAGTTTGCGATAAGAAAGTAGCGCAAAAAGGTTCCGATGTTGGATTATCGTTTTACGCCTTTTTCGCGAACAAGAATGATGATCCGGCACGCCTGATGGAAGCGGCAACTTGGTGGATTAGTACCCACCAGTTAGATCATTTTGAAAAGGCAATCAAGATTAAAAAACTTGCTGAAGAGACGCTTTAATTCCAGCACAAAGTCGCTCTAATAAGCAGTTTGCGAACTAAGCGCGTTGCTTGTTATGGCGTGTTTTTACCACGGCGACTTTTTCATCTGACACGAAACGGCGCACGTTCATGGCGTCTCTATTGCGGGTTGAATTTGCACCCGCGTTCAAGAGCACCATAATCACGTTTTTACCAGCTGCTTTAATTTTCATGATGATGCAGCGTCCTGCTTCGGTGGTGTAGCCAGTTTTTGACAGCATAATATCCCAACCTTTTTTACCGACAAAACCATTGGTGTTGTGGTATTCCACTTGGCGACCTTTGATACTAATCATGTCGCGGCTGTCGGTGGTGATGCGGGTGATATCAGTGTATTGCGACGCAGCCGATGCCATTTTCACTAAATCGGATGCAGTTGAGGTGTTATGGAATGATAAACCGGTTGGTTCTTCAATTGTGGTGTGGGTCATGCCCAAGGCGAGCAGCTTGGCGTGCACGGCTGCTTCAAAAGCGACTATGCCACCCGGATAAGTACGCGCCAAAGAAGCGGCAGCACGGTTATCCGACGACATCAAAGCTAATTGCAACACGTCTTTTCTCGGTAAAGTCGCGCCGACCGGAACCCGCGAAGTGCTGTGTTTAATAACGTCCACATCTTGCTCATCAATGCTGATCGGTGCTTCCATATCTTGCTTGGCATCGATCACCACCATGGCGGTCATTAATTTGGTTAATGAAGCGATAGGCACCACATTGTCGGCATTTTTCTCAAGCAAAACCTGTCCGCTATTTTCGTCGATCACTAATGCCGATTGCGAGCCAAACGGCAAGGCAAATGCAGAGGTCGTTATGAGGAGTAAACAAGCCGCGGAGAGTTTGATGAGTTTCATCTTGAATGCCAATCAGTAAATCAGTAGTTATCGCGGCCAAAAGTTGTCGCGCTGCTGATTCTAACGCGTCTCAAGTGCTTTCCGTTGAACAATATTTCGTTTTTTGTTAAATATTTTCAAAAAAGCCAATTTGGCATACCTAAGTATATTTTCACCAATGTCATTAAATCAGCATTTATATATATTGAGGTAAAAATATACTATTGGAATTTGCTGTTTTTATACTTCTGTACGCTATTCGATAGGTTAAATAATTTCAAAAAACTGGGGAGTATATAAATTGAAGCCTAATAAACCAATAACATCATCCTTACGCAGAATGACAATTTGTTTATGTGTGCCAATTGTCTTTTCAGCTCTATCTAAATTTTCAATCACGCATTAAAATCTGGCGTTTTCGGCCTACCCGCCCTCCTCACCAATTCAGCCCAACCTTTTCGTGGGCATGATTTTTCGAAAACACATCGCATGCATATGTCCACAAAAACAACGCCAATCTCGCTAATGGCAAGAATGCTACGCACCAAGCCTATCGAAGCCCTGCTCTCGCATGAAGAAGAATCTGGCGGCAGCTTGCGCCGTAACATCACCCTATTTCAATTGACGATGCTAGGCGTGGGCGCGACCATTGGAACCGGTATTTTTGTGATACTTGGCGACGCCGTTCCAAAGGCTGGGCCGGGCGTGATTTTGTCTTTCATCATTGCCGGAATTACGGCTGGACTGACCGCACTGTGTTACGCCGAATTAGCTTCAACTATCCCCGCTTCCGGCTCCTCTTATTCATACACTTACGCGACCATGGGAGAAATGGTCGCTTACCTGGTCGGCTGGTGTTTGCTGCTGGAATACGGCATCTCAGCTTCGGCAATTGCGGTGGGCTGGGGACAGTATTTGAATGAATTATCGTTCGATGTATTGGGCATGCGCATGCCGGACGCAATTGCCAATCCACCGGGAGTAAATGGCGGGATATTTAATTTACCTGCCGTGATTCTGGTGTTTATGTGCTGCGCCTTATTGATGCGGGGAGCTAAAGAATCCGCACGTGCCAACGCGATTATGGTGGTGATTAAAATCGCGGTACTGATCATGTTTATCTTGATCGGCATGACCGCGTTCCACTCAACTAACCTGCACCCCTTTATGCCGATGGGGATTAGCGGCGTGGGCGCGGCGGCTTCCAGTATTTTCTTTTCTTATATCGGGATAGATGCGATTTCAACAGCCAGCGAAGAGGTGCAAAATCCGAAGCGCACGCTGCCATTAGCGATTTTATTTTCACTGGCGATAGTGACGACACTGTACGTGTTGGTGGCATTGGTGGGCGTTGGCACGCAACCGTATACAGAATTTAGCGGCAACGAAGCGGGTCTGGTGCATATCTTGCGACGCATTACTGGCGCAGCCTGGCCAGCGATGATTTTGTCGATGGGCGCGATCATTTCTATCTTCAGCATCACGCTGGTGGTTCTGTATGGTCAAACCAGGATTTTATTTGCGATGGCGCGTGATGGTATGCTGCCAAAAATTTTTGCCAAGGTCGATCCTCGCACCCAAACACCGCGCCAAAACACAATTATTGTCGGGACTCTGGTGGCCATTGCGGCGGCGCTGGTGCCGTTAGATGTGTTGGCCGATTTAACCAGCATGGGAACGCTGGTGGCGTTTGGTATCGTCTCGATTGGGGTGATCATTTTGCGACGTACCCGCCCGGAATTAGTGCGCGGCTTTAAAGTACCTCTGTTTCCGCTGGTGCCAATTTTAAGCGTGCTGTTTTGCGCCTACCTTATCGTGGGGCTACCAACGCATACCTTTATCTTGTTCGCTGCCTGGCTATCGTTCGCTTTGATATTTTATTTTTGCTACAGCATGCATCATTCAAAGCTAGAGAAAAAAGCTGACTGATCTTTACTTGGCTGCTTTGCGTAGGGTGGGCACGGTTTCCTCGTGCCCACGCGTAACCTCTAATAAACAATGGATTGTGTGAGAATATTATTAATCGAAAGTAACGCGTGGGCACAAAACCCTGCCCACCCAACAAGTTTACTCAACTAGCTTATTCAACTGTTCTGGATCAAATTGTTCCTGGCTGGCTTTTTCTTCACAGACTATGCCAGCCTGTTTTAAGGCCAATTGCAAACTGAGAATTTGCTGCTCTTGCAGCGCCGCATGATCAATTAATTTATGCAGTGCTTTAGAAACAGGGTCATCGCCACCTGCCGTGACACCATAAGCAGCAAACCGCGCTACGGCATCCTCACCCGCCTGCTTGGTAATAATATGCGCCGGATTACCCACTGCTGTAGCACCTGCCGGCACGGCTTTGACTACCACCGAATTAGATCCCACTTTAGCTTCGGCACCAATGGTAAAACCACCCAACACCTGCGCACCCGCGCCGATAATCACGCCACGCTCCAGCGTCGGATGGCGTTTTGCGCCTTTGGATAAAGAAGTACCGCCCAGCGTTACACCCTGATAAATCGTGCATTCGTCGCCAATCACCGCAGTTTCACCAATCACCACACCAAAGCCGTGATCGATAAAAACTCGACGACCGATTGTCGCTCCCGGGTGAATTTCAATTCCGGTTAACAAACGCGCAATATGAGAAGTAAATCGCCCCAACCAATACCATTGATGCCGCCAAAAAAAGTGTGCCCAACGATGCATGACAATCGCGTGCAAACCGGGATAACAGGTCAGCACTTCCCAGGCGCTTCTAGCAGCGGGGTCGCGTCGCATGATGTTTTGGATGTCTTCTCGGAGGCGGCTAAACATGAATAAGGGCTATGTAAGAAAAATAATTCGGATCAGCATATTACCTTGTCCGCTACAATTCCGCTTGGCACTAGTCGCTTAAAATGCCACTTTTGTTTCCGAATTGATTTAACAAATCATTTTTTAAAATACCCTGGTATTTTATTTAAATATCATCACATTGATAAGTAAAGACGTTGGGTATTTAATATACTGTCGAAAAATGACTTTTTTTATCGCATTGAATGCCATTAAATACGTTAAAAAATTCAAAAATTGGGGGATATTAAAACGACTTAAAACTGTGTTGGCTTACTCAAATCAGCTGGGTTACGCGCTCCACGCCCCTTATGAGAAGTAGTGCCAGGGCTATCCGCGGATGATTTCTCTTCATTTCCTGAGCGCATTAGTTGCTCATACAAAAATTCCTGTACTAGCACGCGCTGCTTATCATCCAAAGCATCAAACATCGTCAACCAAGTTTCATGGCTCTGCTGATCTTCCAACTGTGCGGCCTGCCTTTCACCGTCCAACTTAGCGTCAATATCACGCAATTCCACATTCGGCGTTTGCACCATTTCGCGTACTAAATCATCCAATTTAATCCGGCGCAGCTCTTTAGCACGCATCAGGCTTCTTGTTTTAGCTTCGCTTTGCTGCCATAAAATTTGTTGATTGGCATTTAAATTCAATGATTTTTTCAGCTCAGGCAAACGCGCCATTAACGCGTCTGCACGCAAATCAAATAGCGACATAGCATGCACTGAACATGCGGCAAAACATAATAAAGAAATCAATAAAAAACGTAATTTATTCATGATTCAATTCACATTAGCAAAACATTAAATAATTTAGGGGCAACATTAATGTTGCGGAGAAAGCCTTAAACTGCGCCAGGCGGCAAATAATACCGCACTCCAGCCGACGCAAGCCATAATACCTAAGTGTAAAAATTCTGGCCAGATATCGGTCAGACTGGCGCCGAACTGATTAACTTTCAAAAAGCCCTGCACACCCGGTGTCGTGGGCAATAACAAGCGAAACCAGTGTAAAAATTCTGGCAGGGCTTCGGCGGGCCAGGCAAAACCGGCTAAAAACACCATGGGAATACTGGTAAACAGCATGACTTGCATAGCTCTTTCCCGGTTGCTAAACCACATCCCCAGTAGTAAGCCGAGCGGTGCCAAGGTGAGAGAAAAAACCAGCAGTAACAGAAGCACGGCAGATACACTAGATGCCTCCGTCGTGCCTAGTCGCGGATAATCATTCCACCAAAATACCCAGCCAAACCAGTACAGACCCTGCAAAAATACGGGAGTAGCAAAGGCGCAAAGCACACTGACGACATCGCTGATTTTTGTCACGCCTAATTGGTTTAACACAGAACCGCGTTCGGCCAGCAGACCGATAAACAGCATCAATCCGATTAAAAAAGTCTGTTGAAGAATCACCACCGCCACCGCCGGTACAATATAACCGCCGTAACCTTCCGTCGGGTTATACAGCGCCTGCATGGTGAGCGTAACCGGATTGCGACTCACATCAGCCTGTAATTTATGCTGCCCGGCGGCTTGCAGTTTCTTCATTTCTATGCCGGCCGACAGGGTTCCCACGCTTTCTGCAAATCCCGCCAAAACAGTTTTATTGAGTAAAAAATAAGCTCCGTCACCCAGGATCGGCAAGACAATTTTTTTGCCGCGCACCGCAGATTCGCGCATGCCTTTGGGCAGTATCAAATACCCTTGAATATCACCTTGCCACATCGCTTGCTGAGCAACACCTTCGTCCATCACCACTTCCTGCACGTCCAGTTTTGAACTAGTTTTGGCAAACCGCACAATCTGGCGCGACAGACTGGTTTGATCTAAATCAACAATCATGACAGGAACCTGTTGCAGCACCTGATTCTGGTAGGGCAGCGGATAAAAAAACGAATACAGAACCACCGCACCAACCAGCAGCAATAACGCGCCTTTGTCGGCCAGCAAAGCGCTTAAACTTGACCAGTACAGACGCACTATCGCTTCCCCCAGCAATCGGCTTGCAGGAACGCTTTACGTGTGACAAACGTGGCGACCACGAGAATGATGCTGCTTGCCAGTAACATAAAAAACAGGGTCGGCAGTATGGTCAAAACAGGAGCCGCCTGTTGCCATAAGCGGGTTTGCAAATGAATGTAGTGAGAGAACGGCAAAATGTTGGCCCAGAGCTGCGCCAGCGCTGGCATTCCCATCACCGGAAAAGCAACTCCGGCAAAGGCGAAAGCGGGAGCTGTAATAAAACCGACCGCCGATAATCCAATGCGCAAACTCCGCAGCAGACCGACTAGTAATGCGCCGAGTACGCTATATAAAATCAGCATGAGCCACAGTGCCGCAATGCCAATGGCTAAAGACCCAGTTGGTTGCCAGCCCCGAAACAGCAACAGGAAAATAAAAAAACCGGAACCGATCAAGCCGAGTACAACAATACCGGGTAACAGTTTTGCGCATAGGGCGGCGCACATTTGGCGAAAGGAGTTGACTTGCGTGGCCACCATCCAGTGACCCGCTGTGCCGTCGCGTAATTCCCGGCCAACCGTCCAGACGGCGGCGGTCATGGCAAAAATATGCAAGAGAGCTGGAACCAGGTTAACGGTTAAAAACTGCTCGTAATTTAAGGCGGTGTTGTAGAGCGAAATAAGCCCAGCACGCAGCGGCTCCATGTTTACTTGCGCTGCCAGTATGGATTCGCCGCGTTTATTGCGGGCGGTAATTTCTACTCCAGCTGAAAACGTGGCGACAACAGTACGAATGTCTCGCGTGACCAAACCGGAAGCGTTGGCAAATTGGGCGTTATACAACGCATGAACCGGACGCGATTGGCCCTGTTTGATGGACTTCATCCAGTCGTCGGGTATTTCCACCACTGCAATTACCTTGGCACGTCGCAACAAGGTTTGTGCAGCCGCCGGATCGGTGACTTCGGCAATAACTGAGAGGCCCGGCGTGGCATCCAACATGCGGGTAAGTTGGCGCGATGCCGAACTATGGTCAAGATCAAGCACCGCAATCGGCAGATGAGTTGGAATGGCTTGACTAAAAATAGCCCATACCAGCCACACGGCCAAGAGCGGAACCCAACTGATCATGGCCAGATCCCACGGATTTTTCCATAGGTGCGCCAGCTCGGATTGAAGAGCGCGGGTAAACGATGTCATAACTGCGATGTCATTACTGGATTAACACACTCATGCCGGGGCGCAGTCCGTCGACTTTATTGACTGGATAGGCTTTAATTTCAAAGGTACGGACATCGTAACCGGCGTTGCTGCGGGTGGCACGCCAAGTTGCAAAGTCGGGTAGCACGGCATTGGTGCGCACCTTGAAGCGCGCAATTTTATTACCCAGTGCCGGAATCGTCGCATCAAACTCCTGGCCTTTGGCAAAGCGTTGCAGATAGGTTTCGCGCACATTCAATACCATCCAAGTATCACTCAGATCAACGATGGTAATTAATGGAACACCCGTTGGAGCCAACTCACCAGCGCGTATCAATACTTTGGCGACTTCACCTGCGACGGGTGCTTTTAACTGTGTTTCGGCCTGTGCTGCTTCTACTTCTGCAAGTACTCCGGCAGTTTGCCGGGCCTGAGCCGATGCCGCAGCGCGGTCTTCAATGCGTGCGCCCTGGTTCGCCATATCAGCTTGGGCGCGTGCAGCATTGGCTGCATCTTGGGATGTCTGCCACTGGGTTTGGGCTTCGTCGCGTTTTTGTTGCGACAGCAAACCTTCCTTATACAAATTATTCACGCGCTCAAAACTGACTTTGGCTAATTGTGCGGCGGCATCAGCGCGTTGCCAGTTTAGTTCAGCCATTTTGCGCTCCTCCGGCCTGGCACCATTATTGGCTTTGTCGCGTAGCGCTTCAGCGGCATCTTTTACCGCATTGGCCTGCTGTAATTTGGCAGCCACTTCCGGGCTGTCCAGACGCAATAGCACTTGGCCTATCTCTACCTGATCGCCTTCATGCACATCCAGATACGCTACTCTGGCAGGTAATTTTGGTGCAACGTCAATTTCTCTGGCTTCGATTTGCCCTTGAAATACCGGCGCAACCGGTTTGGTGGATTGAAACAGGCCAATCCCAAGTAGCGTCACGACAACTAGTCCAATGACGGCGCCAATAAAGTGGATTTTTTTCATGAATTTTCTCTGGTAATACGAATATCGGCGCGACGGGCGTATTCTGAAAAGCGCTCCGACTGACCGCTGGCTTCCAGCAAATTAGCCAGTTCCACGACAAAGTCATAACTGGCTTGGCTGCGTTCGGTCTGTACCTTGGCTAGATTGAGTTGCTCTTCAATAATCTCCAATACTGTGCCGGTGCCTTGCTTCAGGCCGACTTTGCGCAGGCGCAAGGCTTCTTTTGCCAGTGCTTCGTTTTCTGCCATCATCAGATATTGTTCGCGTGCCTGCTCCATTAAGCGGTAATTGCGCTCGATCAGAGTTTCTATATTGAGCAAAGCCTGTTCTTTTAAGGCATCGGCCTTAATCACCAACTGTTCAGCAGCGCCAACGGAAGTACGGCGGTCTATATTGTTAAACAGCGGCACCCGAACAGAGAGACCAACAATCCAGTCGGCTCGATCAACAGGAGCGACTTCATAGCGACCAAGTAGGGTTACGGTCGGTAAGTAACTAGCTTTTTCAATCGCGAGCAATTGGCTGGCTTGGTCACGCTTGGCGGCAATAATGCCCAACCCCGGATGTTGCGCCAAAGCCGTTTGTATAAAATCGTGCAACGGCTCCAGTGCAGCGCTAATCACGAACAGCGCTGTTTGCGGCTCGACTTCAATATCGCTGGCTAGCATGTGGCGCAAAGCAACTTCGGCTATTTCAGCATCCCGCCGTGCTTTGGCGGCATTGCGCTGGGCGTCCGACAATGCAGCCTGGACTTGCAGACGTTCCAGACGCGAGATCACACCTTGCTGCTCCATGCGCATAGCGGCATGGTCATTTTCCATTACGCCAGCCACTACATCGGCACGAGTTTGTGCTGCCTGTCTGGCTAATTGCAGACCGAAATAGCGCTGGACCAAGACACTGACCAATTGTTCTTTGGTGTGATGCAGTTCCGATTCTGCCTGGCTTATAGTTGCCTTGGCTAAATTTTGTGTGGCAGTGATTTTCCCACCGGTATATAACGGCCAGAACATACTCACATTTTTAGACACCAGACTGCCGCGCAAGGTGTAATCAAAACTATCTGGTAGCAGAGTTGTAAGCGGCGGCATCGGTAAACCTGCTAAAGGATCGTTGAGCAGATCTGTGATGGAGCTGAGATTAATGCCCAAATGCTGTTTATATTCCAGTGCAGTCACCGCCAATGAAATACGCGGATAATCAAGCGACTGGAGTGATTCAGTCAACAATTCTTTACTGCGTATCTCTGCTTTAGCAGCAACGATATCGCCGCCACGGGCAAATAATTGTTGTTGCGCCTGTTCAAAATTGAATGGTGTTGCGGCGATAGAATTAGTATTGATAAATATCGCTGTAAGCAAGGCCGCACTTGTTCCTTGATACAGATGTAGGCTAAAGCGGTTTAAGTGATATGCAATCCGCATCCATTTCCCTTATTGAATGTTTTTTGCATTATACAAATATACAAATATTTTTACTAACAAAATATAAAATTTAATTTTCAAAATGCAAAGTCAAACCAATAAGACATAAAAAATGCGCCATTAAAAATGGCGCATTTTTCATTTGCTGCATTACAACTTATTTACAAGTAGTTCACACTAGCCGTTGACGACGTGCCTCATACAAACAAATACCAGACGCTACTGACACGTTCAAACTTTCTACTGAACCAAACATTGGCACACTCACCAGAAAATCGCAGGTGTCACGCGTCAAGCGACGAATGCCCTCGCCCTCTGAACCCATCACTAAAGCGACTCCCTCGCCACCGGTAAAATCAGCCTGATACAGACTCTTTTCAGCGTCATCTGAAGTACCGACCACGTAAATATTGCGTTCTTTTAATTCACGCATGGTGCGCGCCAAATTGGTCACGGTGATGTAAGGCATCGTATCCGCAGCACCACTGGCAACTTTTGCAGCAGTAGCATTTAAACCTACAGCACGGTCTTTCGGTGCAATCACGGCATGTGCGCCAGCGCCATCCGCCACACGTAAACACGCACCTAAGTTATGCGGATCAGTAATACCATCCAAAATCAAAATCAGTGCAGGACCTTCAATGGCGTCCAGTAATTCATCCAAATTGCGCGCCAATGAGATTTCACCCGCTTTAGCAACCACACCTTGATGACGGCGTGTACCCACCATATTCGCCAAGCGCAATTCATCAACCGGAATCACGCGTACACCAGCGCCTTTAGCAGCACTAATTAATTCCAGCATACGTCGATCCTGACGACCGGTGTCGACATAGATTTCTTCTACGCTAGCAGCTTCGTGACGCAAGCGCGCAGTGACGGCATGGAAGCCAAATATAAATTTACTTTTCATTGTTATCGTTTCTATCATTTCTATTAAGGACTTACGCAAACTTGTTCCAGCAAGGTACACCTACGCAGACAGTACATCTGTACAACAAGGAGGGGTAACGCCGCCGGGGCGGTTTTGCATAAGTTCTGTTTCTATCGCTTCTTCAAGCTACTTTTGCCAGTAACTTTTGTATTGCCTTTACTACGGCCACTGACGTTTTTTTCACGCTTAGCTACGCTAGCAGCTTTGCTGGGCCGTGCCGGCTTACCTTCAGCAGCGCCGTGACGCGCTTTGACTTTAGACGGCACGACTTCATCGTAATTTGCGGCATTAGACTTTGCCTTCACTACAGCACCGCTGCCTGACTTAGCATTTTTTGAGGTTTTAGCACCAGGGACGGCACGAGGCGCACCGGGCTGCACCAAACACAAATCAATTTTGCGCGCATCCAGATCCACCCGAGTCACCTGCACAGTCACCCGATCAGTCAATTGATAACGCTTGCCAGTACGTTCGCCACGCAATTCATGACGTGCATCGTCATACTGGAAATAATCCGCGCCCAGATCAGTCACATGCACCAAGCCTTCAATGTATAACGAATCCAGCTGCACAAAAATACCGAATTGCGTTACACCAGAAATGGTGCCGGTAAATTCTTCGCCCAATTTATTGCGGATGTAATAGCACTTCAACCAAGCTTCCACATCACGCGAAGCTTCATCGGCGCGACGCTCATTGGCAGAGCAATGCACGCCCAAAGCGTCCCAGATGGTTGGGTCTTTCTTTTGCTTCCCATCGGCCTTATCAACGATTTGCTGCTTGCGAGCCGCGTTTGAAATTGTGCTGTTTAATGAACCAACATCGATTCCTGTCGGCTCGTATTTTTTGCCGAGCAAAATCGCTTTAATGGCACGATGTGTGAGCAAGTCAGGGTAGCGGCGAATTGGGCTGGTGAAGTGCGCATAAGCGTCATACGACAAACCAAAGTGACCGATATTGTCTGGACTATAAACCGCTTGCTGCATAGAGCGCAGCAACATCGTTTGCAAAATCGGCGCATCTAAACGGCCTTTGATTTTTTTCATCAAATCCGCATAGTCGGAAGCCGAAGGCTTATCACCACCATTTAAATTCAAACCAAGCTGCTTAAGATAAGTACGTACCTGATTGAGCTTTTCTTTAGACGGGCTGGCATGTATCCGATACGTGCCTGGCTGCTTATGACGAATTAGCAGATCGGCAGCACATACATTGGCCGCCAACATGCATTCTTCAATCAATTTATGCGCATCATTACGGGTGCGCGGCAATATCTTTTCAATCTTGCCAGCTGCGTTACAGACGATATAGGTTTCAGTCGTTTCAAAATCAATCGCACCGCGCAATTGCCGCGCCTCTAACAGCGCATGGTAGGCTTCTTGCAAATGCAGTAAATGTGGTACTAACGCTGCGCGCTTATGTGCTTCCGGCCCTTTGGTGTTACCCAAAATAGCGGCGACTTCAGTGTAAGTAAAACGCGCCGCAGAATGGATCACGGCAGGATAAAACTGATAACCCTTCACTTCACCATGCGCAGTAATGACCAGATCGCACACCAAGGTTAAACGATCCACATCCGGATTTAACGAGCACAAGCCGTTAGAGAGTTTTTCCGGCAGCATAGGAATAACCCGACGCGGAAAATACACTGAAGTGCTGCGCAATATCGCATCGCCATCAATCGCGTCATTTGGCTTCACATAATGGCTGACATCGGCAATAGCGACGATCACACGGTAGCCAGCAATACGGCCGATTTTAACCGGCTCACAATACACTGCGTCATCAAAATCGCGCGCGTCTTCGCCATCGATCGTGACCATGGGAATATCACGCAGATCAACCCGATCTTGCAGATCAGCCGGTTTTACTTCACCCGGTAATTTACTGGCAGCCTTCAATGCTGCTTCGGAAAAAATATGTGGCACGCCAAATTTACGCACCGCAATTTCAATTTCCATACCGGGGTCATCCACATCGCCCAGCACTTCAACAATTTTCCCGACCGGCTGCGCATAGCGTGTCGGTTGCTCAGTCAATTGCACGCTCACGACCTGACCTGCTTTAGCTTGCCCCGGAGGTCCGGCCAACATAATATCCTGACTAATCCGCTTGTCTTCCGGCGCAATCACCCACGCGCCATTTTCATTTAACAGGCGGCCAATAATGTGGGTGTTGGCACGGTCCAGCACTTCAACAATGCCACCCTCCAAACGCCCGCGTCGATCAGTCCCAACTACACGCACTAACACCCGATCACCATTTAAAACGCGCTGCATTTCGCGTTCAGGCAAATACACGTCGTCACTACCGTCGTCGGGAACTAAAAAGCCATAGCCGTCGCGATGGCTACTGACTTTACCCGCGATGAAATTGTCTTTGCTTTGCACGTGATAAAACCCCTCTTTATCCAGTTTGACCTGACCGTCGCGTTCCATTGCGTTAATACGTCGCATCAAGCCGTCATGCTCATCCGGTGGAACACCGAGTGCCGCTGCAATTTGTTGGGAGTCGTGTTTAGCAGCATTGCTGCGCAAAACGCCAAGAATGTCTTCACGACTGGGAATGGAGTAGGTATGTTTGCTCAAATGATTATTTATTCTTTAATTGTTTGTGTGGCGGGCCAAGTTAGAGTTACCTGGCACAGCGCGATTATATTCTTTGATGATAGCTTGCAGTTTAATTCGTAAAAATTTCACTGTTATTTCTAAAAATCACTGTAATTTAACATCAGAAAGCAATTTCTTACGATGAAAAATAGAAGCAAATGTCGTGTTATTTTCCTGCTTTATTTTTCCGACTAATTTTTTGCATTATTTCTGCAATATTTTGCATTAACTTCTTTGCGATTCAGCCAAACTCTACTATAATTTCGGCTTCGTTGCCCACGTGGCGGAATTGGTAGACGCGCATGGTTCAGGTCCATGTGCCTTAGGGTGTGGGGGTTCGAGTCCCTCCGTGGGCACCAAGCATTAAGTTTAAAAATCCCATTAGTTCGCTAATGGGATTTTTTTTGCCTTTTGCCTTCATCGCAAACTAGTGAATAGCCTAACCGTGATGCTTCTGCACTCGCATCAACAATTGATCAGGACGCAGGCCATCATAATCTTCAAATGGTTGATGTATCCATGGATTACCTACCAAGTACTCAATAGCGTAATCAGGAACAATCGATGATGCGGCCTTTTGCCAAATCACTGCCGATTTAACTTCGGTCACTGCACGGAAATGCTCAGTTAAATGAGCCGTTACCGCTTGCAAGGTCACGCCAGTATCGACCAAATCATCCACCACTAAAACACGACCAGCTAAACTACCGCTGGTCATGGTGATGTGCTTTGCAATATCCAAAACACCTTGTTGCGTTCCAGATTCAGCGCGATAAGAACTTGTGGATAAAATCGCCAATGGCACATTAAATATACGCGACAACACATCGCCAGGCCTGAGCCCGCCGCGCGCTAAACATAAAATCTGATCAAACTCCCAACCAGATTCATAAACACGCAAAGCTAATTTTTCAATCAGGCGATGATACTCATCCCACGATACCCAAAGATGCCCATCAGTTGTATCCGACAAAGACATTAACAACCTCAGGCAAAAGGATGACGCAATACAATTGTTTCTTCACGGTCAGGACCAGTCGAGACCATATCAATCGGCACTCCAACTAATTCTTCAATCCGTTTAATGTAGTTACGGGCATTCACTGGCAATGCATCCAAGCTCTTTGCACCAACGGTACTTTCAGTCCAACCTGGCATGGATTCATAAACCGGAACGCAGCGCGATGCCTCTTCGGCGCCACTTGGGAAAATATCTGCAGACTTACCGTCTACCGTATAACCTGTGCAAATTTGCAAAGTATCAATACCATCCAATACGTCTAACTTGGTCAGACACATTCCTGAAACGCCATTGATTTGTACCGAACGCTTCAACAAAGCAGCATCAAACCAACCGCAACGACGTGCGCGGCCAGTGACAGTACCAAACTCACAGCCAACTGACGACAAATGTTTGCCAACACCATTTTCTGATGTCAATTCGGATGGAAATGGACCTGAACCAACCCGGGTTGTATACGCTTTGGTAATACCCAAAACATAATGCAACATGCTTGGACCAACGCCAGAACCTGCTGCTGCATTACCTGCGACACAATTGCTTGAGGTAACAAACGGGTAAGTACCGTGATCAACGTCCAACAAACTTCCTTGCGCACCTTCAAATAACAAACGCGCACCGCCTTTGTATGCTGCATATAGAGCACTGGATACGTCAGCCACCATCGGCGCAATGCGTGGCACTTGCGCTAATGTGTCATCCAGTGTTTTTTGGAAATCAACCGCTGGCGCATGTAAATACTGAGTCAAAACGAAATTATGATAATCCAAATTTTCACGTAATTTTTCCGCAAAACGCTCTGGATTTAACAAGTCGGCAACACGAATTGCACGACGTGCCACTTTATCTTCGTAGGCTGGGCCAATCCCTTTACCGGTAGTGCCAATTTTAGCTGCGCCACGCGCTGCCTCACGTGCTGCATCTAACGCAGTGTGGTAAGGCAAAATTACTGGGCAAGCTTCAGAAATTTTAAGGCGCGACTCAACCTCAACACCGTTTGCTTGCAATTTATCGATTTCACGCAATAAATCCGGCACAGATAACACAACGCCATTGCCGATATAGCAAGCAACGCCAGCTCGCATAATCCCTGACGGTATTAATTGCAATGCAGTTTTTTGACCACCGATGACTAACGTATGACCGGCATTATGGCCACCTTGGAAACGAACTACGCCTTGCGCGTGATCCGTGAGCCAATCAACGATTTTTCCCTTGCCTTCATCGCCCCATTGGGTGCCTATGACAACAACATTTTTTGCGGTATTAATTTGTGACATCGCTTAACCTAACTTTTAAGTATCCAATTTCCATTTTCAAATACGACGGCGCGATTGCAGTCGAATTCGTCTAATTCATTTTTGTGACCCGGCAAACTCTGGATCACAATTTCACCCTGCTTACGTAATTGCGCTATCTTTTCACGTAAACCCACTTCTAAACCCCAAGGAGCCATAATCGCATCTTTGCGCTCGGCACCAGGTAACAACCGCGCCAACTCGCGCAAATCCAAAGAAAATCCTGTTGCAGGTCTGGCTCGCCCAAACGACTCACCAACATGATCATAACGCCCGCCTCGCGCTACCGCATTTGGCAAGCCATGCACATAGGCCGCAAAGGTAACTCCACTATGATAATGAAGACCGCGCAAATCCGCCAAATCTATCGTGACTTCCGCATCAATATCTGAAGGTATCAATGATACTAAGAAAGCCAACTCATCTAAAGCAGTATTAATTTCAGGCAGTTTAGGCAAAATTTGGCGAGCTTGCTCCAAAACATTCACATCACCGTATAAATTTGGCAAGGCCAGTAATGCATTGCGAGTCTGCTCAAGAAAATCAGTGGAAATTTCTTTCAATCCAGGAATATCTTTAGTTTCTAACAACGCGTACAATGCTAATTCCGACTGTTTGGCAAGCGGATCCTGCGCCAAAATTGCACGTAGTACCCCAACATGACACAAATCAAGGCGAACTTTTGTCATACCTGCTAACGACATGGAAGCCAACAATAATTCCTGAATTTCCACGTCAGCCTCCAAGCCCGCATGCCCATATATTTCCGCGCCAATTTGCAATGGTTCACGGGTCGCATGTAAACCAGATGGGCGTGTATGCAACACACTCCCTGCATAGCAAAGACGAGTTACCGAGTTGCGATTGAGTAAGTGCGCATCAATCCGAGCCACTTGCGTTGTCATGTCAGCCCGCACCCCAAGAGTACGGCCGGATAATTGATCAACCAATTTAAAAGTACGCAAATCTAAGTCTTGACCAGCGCCACACAACAATGACTCCAAATACTCCAGCATGGGTGGCATGACCAATTCATAGCCGTACAATCTAAAAAGATCTAACAGACGACGTCGTAACTCTTCAATCTTGCGCGCTTCTGAAGGCAAGACATCGGCAATATTTTCGGGGAGAAGCCAATTCGGCATGATGACTCAAAAAAAGTAACAAAATAAACGTAGCACAAGCCCGAAGTTTTTAAGCTTTGGGCTTGTGATGACATCACCAACAATGACAGGACTATTTACCTTGTCCTGGAGCCTTAAAGTATTTAAAGAACTCTGAATTTGGATCTACTACCAACACATCATTCTTAGTTTTAAAGCTTGCTCGATAAGCTTCCAAGCTGCGATAAAATTTATAAAATTCCGGGTTTTGCCCGAATGCCTGAGCATATATCCGACTAGCGCGTGCATCACCTTCACCACGTAAATTTTCAGCATCGCGATAAGCTTCGGCCAAAATAACGGTACCTTGCTTATCAGCATCAGCACGAATTCGCTCAGACTCAGCATAACCAGTAGAACGTAATTCATTAGCAACCCGAGTGCGCTCAGCTTTCATCCGACCATAAACCGACTCATTAACCGTATCAATATAATCAATCCGCTTTAAGCGCACATCAATAATATCTACGCCAATTTGCTTAGCCTCAAGCGATACCTTAGCACGTAATACATCCATTACTTTGCTGCGGTCGCCTGAAATAACATCGCGTACTGTCAACTTAGTAATTTCATCGTTCAGCGCAGCTTTAACAATTTGATTCATCCGGTCTTTAGCGCGCTGCTCATCGCCACCAAAACTAACGTAATACAATTTTGGATCGGTGATGTGCCACTTAACAAATGAATCCACCAAAATATTTTTCTTTTCTGCCGTAATAAAACGATCAGCTTCAGGTGAATCAATCGTTAAAATGCGCTTATCCAAGAAAACTACATTCTGAAATGGTGGTGGCAATTTAAAATGCAGTCCCGGCTCACTGATAATTGTCTTCATTTCACCCAATGCAAACACAATTGCAAATTGGCGCTGATCAACAACAAATACCGTAGACGAAAAAACTAATAGGGCAATAATTACGGCGATTCCGGTAGAAATTAGCTTATTCATTATCTGCCCTCCCGATCACGTGAATGATTATCTCTGGCACGCAACAAATCATTCGCATTGGTGACCTCCTGCGCAGGAGGAATACCCACCGATTTTGGAGCGGCGGCATCAGGTGATAAAGTTTGTCCGATCAATTTATCGAGCGGCAAATAAATCATATTGTTACCGTTTTTGGTATCAATCATCATTTTGGTTGTACTGGTAAATATTTGCTGCATGGTTTCATAATACATACGGTCACGCGTAACCGCTGGCGCTTTCTGGTACTCAGTCAAGACTTGTTTAAAACGCGAAGCATTACCTTCAGCGTTAGCAACCACACGAGCCTGGTAAGCCTGCGATTCTTCCTGCAAACGTGCCGCAGCGCCACGTGCCTTAGGAATCACATCATTCGCATAAGCTTGGCCTTCATTTTTTTGACGTTCGCGATCTTGACCAGCTTTAACTGCATCATCAAAAGCTGCCTGAACTTGCTCTGGCGGCTGCACACCTTGCACAGTAACGTTAGTTACTTGCACGCCAGACTTATAACGATCAAGTATTTCCTGTATTAACTGGCTAACATCAAATGCGACTTTTTCCCGGCTCCCGTACAAAACAAAATCCATTTTATTACGGCCAACCACCTCGCGAATTGCTGTTTCAGCGACCTGTTTAACCGTGCTTTCTTGTTCGCGATTATTAAAAATCCAGTCTGGTGCGCTCTTCAATTTGTATTGCACTGCAAATTGAATATCGATGATATTTTCATCGTCAGTCAGCATCAATGCCTCTTTAGGTTGCTTATTTTTTGCATTGGACTGATAACCAACTTCAGCAGTACGTACTTGTGAAACATTCACAATTTCGTGACTTTGAATTGGGTAAGGCAAACGCCAGTTAAACCCCGAAGTCGTTTCATGGCTAAATTTACCGAAAGTCATCACCACGCCGGTTTGGCCTTCTTGCACCACAAAAGATCCGCTAATTAACCAAAGTAATAGCAAAATGATGACAATTAACCCCGCGCCCATTTTTGCGCCGTTAGAATCTGGGGAACGCCCACCACCGGAACCTGCGCCCTTGCCACCGAACATGGTATTTAATTTTTGATTAAAGTCACGCCATAAATCCTCAAGATCTGGCGGTCCATTGGAAGGTGTATTGGGTTTATTTCCATCATTTTCATTGCCTGAACCGCGTCCCCATTTAGGGTCGTTCAGGGAAAATATTGCACCCATTTTTTTTAAAAGTGAAACAACCATTCTGCGATCTTCCGATTGAGGTTAAGAGCGGGGTGATTTTTTCAAATCAACTACATTAAAACGTGATCAAATTCTATTGTGTAACATCAAACCTGATGCGATTCATGATCGGTCGATTCAACACTTGGAGGTCCAAACCCAAGTTGCGCAGCGAATTCAGCAAGCGCCACGCGCAATTCAGTAAGTCCCTGCCCTGTTTTGGCGCTCAAAAAAATACGTTGTATTTTATCATACTCATCGCGATCAATTCCCGCACTTAAATCGGCAACATCAATCTTGTTCCAGACCAAGAGCTGAGGAATATGATCCGCGCCAATTTCTTGCAAAACTTGATTTACTTGCAAAATTTGATCTAAGCGTGCCGGACTTGCTGCATCAACAACATGCAAGAGCAAATCAGCATGAATTGTTTCTTCCAACGTAGCACGGAATGCAGCCACTAACTGATGCGGCAATTCACGAATAAATCCAACGGTATCTGAAACGACGATTTGCCCTGCATCACCAAGATATACACGGCGCGAGGTAGTATCTAAAGTGGCAAATAACTGATCTGCCGTATACGCACCCGCCTTAGTTAGCACATTAAATAAGGTTGATTTTCCAGCATTTGTGTAACCGACTAGCGAGACTGAAAAAACTCGACTGCGGCCTCTGGCACGTCGTTGCGTTTCGCGTTGGCGCTGTAATTTAGCCAGCTTATCTTTCAACGCTTTAACTCGATCACCGATTAAGCGGCGATCTGTTTCTAATTGAGTTTCGCCAGGACCACGCAAACCAATCCCACCTTTTTGTCGCTCCAGATGGGTCCAGCCGCGGACTAAGCGCGTTGCCAAATGCTGCAGCTGGGCAAGCTCGACTTGCACCTTACCTTCATGGCTTTTAGCGCGTTGAGCAAAAATATCAAGGATCAGGCTGGTGCGATCTACCACGCGTATTTTTAGATGTTTTTCTAAATTACGCTGCTGCGCTGGACTTAAAGCATGATTAAAAATAACGATTTCAATCTCATGATCAAGAACGGCATGTGCAATTTCATCAGCCTTACCACTACCTACAAATAATGCTGAATCTGGACTAGATCGTTTGCAAGTAATAGTGGAAATTGGTTTAGCGCCCGCTGAAAGAGCCAATAATGAAAGCTCTTCCAAACTAGAATTAAAATCTGACTTACCAAAGTCCACCCCTACTAAAATTGCACGGATGTTCGATTCAATTACTTTACTCAGGCTCAGACTCCGTAGGCAAATTTACTGCTCGCGCAGGAACCACCGTTGATATTGCGTGTTTATAAACCATTTGTGTGACCGTGTTACGCAGTAGAACTACGTATTGGTCAAATGATTCAATATGACCCTGCAATTTAATTCCATTCACAAGATAAATTGAAACAGGGATATGTTCTTTGCGTAAAGCGTTTAAAAATGGGTCTTGTAACAATTGCCCTTTGTTGCTCATAGCAGCTCCATAGTGTTGTTGTAGTGTGGAGTTGAGGACATTTTGGCATTTTTCAATGCCTGTCCAAAAAACTACAGTGGTAAGTATATACGAGCAAAGCGCTCATATTCTATAAAAACTTAAGTTTATGCTTATTTTTCAGTTTTTGAAAAGGGGTTTTTACTTGATTTCATTTCAATACGTAACGGAGTACCAACCAGCGAGAAAGTCTCTCTGAAATGTTTTTCCAGATAACGTTTGTAAACATCGCCCACACCATCCAACGCGTTACCATGAATAACAATAATTGGTGGATTTTGCCCGCCTTGATGCGCATAACGCAGCTTAGGACGTATCGACCCCTTACGTTTTGGCTGTTGATGCTCAACCGCTTCAATTAAAGCACGCGTCAATTTTGGCGTAGAAAGGTTTGCTGTCGCTGCGGCATAAGCCTGAATAACCGATTTCATCATCGGTGCAATTCCAGATGTTTTTAACGCGGATATAAAATGAAATTTAGCAAAAGATAAAAAGCCTAATTTACGTTCAATATCACTCTTAATTTCATCACGACGATCACTTTGCAAGCCATCCCATTTATTCACACCGACCACTAAAGCACGGCCAGACTCTAAAATAAACCCCGCGATATGCGCATCTTGCTCAGAAATATCTTGTTGCGCATCGAGTAACAATAACACAACATTGGCTTCTGAAATAGATTGCAGTGTTTTAACAACTGAAAACTTTTCAATCGCCTCAAATACTTTACCGCGCTTACGGATACCAGCAGTATCAATTAAGGTGTAGTTCTGCCCGTCACGCTCAAATGCGATTTCGATAGAATCTCGGGTAGTGCCCGGCATATCGAATGCAATAACACGCTCTTCGCCCAACAAAGCATTCACCAAGGTAGATTTACCGACATTAGGACGGCCAACAATCGCCAATTTAATGCCACGATCCTGGCTATCCGGCTCTTCTTCCTCAGTACGCTGAGAAAAAGCTATGTCCAATGCTTCGATCACTAAATCAGAAACTCCGTCACCATGTGCGGCAGAGATTACGTAAGGATCACCCAAACCTAATTCATAAAAGTCAGCTGTAACGGAGGTGTATTTCATTCCTTCCGCTTTATTTACAACCAGCATTACTGAACGGCCTGATTTGCGTAAAAAGTCGGTGATAGTTTTGTCATGTGGAGTTAGACCTTGTCTTCCATCCACAATAAAAATAACGACATCCGCTTCCGCAACAGCTTGTTTAGTTTGCTTTGCCATTTCATACATAATTCCTTCTTTAGCGACTGGCTCAAAACCACCTGTATCGATAACTAAAAAAGGGCGATCGCCCACCCGACCTTCACCGTAGTGACGGTCACGAGTTAAACCAGGCATATCGGCCACTAATGCATCACGTGAACGAGTAAGCCGATTAAACAGCGTGGATTTGCCGACATTTGGTCGGCCTATAAGTGCAATTACCGGCTTCATTAAATCAATCAATCGCAAAAGCGACGATTTCCCCTACCTTTGTTTGAAATACTACGTTAGCTCCAGCTACGATTGGTGTCGCCACAATGGCGCTACCATCAGTACTAGTCCGAGCTAAAAAAGAACCATCTTCACGAGAAAGAAAATGAACATAACCACTCATATCGGCAACAGCAACTGCCTGACCAAATGAAATTGGAGTTGAAAGACGGCGATATGCCAACTTATCATTTTTCCATTCACTTAAGCCTGCACTGCGACTAAACGCATTTACCGTACCTTTATCATCTACAGCAAATACAAACCGCTCATCAACACTGACGCCCATGTCAGTAGAGAGGGCTTTACCCCAACGCATCACACCTGTTTTCACATCAAAACAAGATACTTTACCTTGGTAGGCAGATGCACAAACATCAGAGCCCAAAACAACAGGAACACCCGAAACATCGGCAACCCGCTCCAGCTCGGTCGCTCCGCGTGGCTCTCCAACGGCAGCTTCCCAACGCACACTGCCGCTAATCAAGGTAATCGCAATTAACTTACCACCAGGAAGGCCAACATAAACACTGTTATCAGCAATTGCCATGCCAGCGGCACTACGTAAAATCAGCGGCGGCAAGGTGCGCTCAACTACCCAGCGGCGTTTGCCGGTAACGCTGTCATACGCGGCAATGTGGTTATCAATGCTACGCACCACGACAACTCCGCCACCAACAACAGGTGTCGACAAAACCTCACTAGAGGCTTGCGCTTTCCAACGCAACTTACCATCTAAATCATAAGCTAGTAATACACCTTTTTCACCAACAACTGCCAGCGTAGAACTATCAGCACCGACGCCTGCCGTCAGTGGCAATTCGGCTTCAACTTTCCATATTTCACGGCCAGTTGCATTATCGAAGCGAAATATATTGCCGTTAGCAGCTGCAGTGAAAATACTATTTTGCACAGCGACTGGAGCAAATACGTAATCACCAGATGCACCCACATTCGCAGACCAAACAGCTTTGATGGACATGCTTGACTTGAATTCAACTAAGGCCGCAGGTGGATTTTTTGGCTCTTTAAACATCGAACATGCTGTCAAGCAGACTGCAGCACTAACACACATCAACTTTATAGCTCTACGCATATATGTTCTCATCAGCTTAATTATTTACCACTTTCAATTGCCACTTTCGCTGGCGAGCCACCGATAGCATCAAGTTTCAACTGAATCAATTGGCGACCAGGATTTTTATCCGTGCTTTTATCTATAGCCAATTGGTAAGCAGTGCGTGCCTCATCGGTTTTATTCTGTGCTACGAAAATATCACCTTTTCTATCAGCTACAGCACTTGCCAGCTCAGCAGGAAAATCACCGGACAACACCTTCAACGCATCGTCATACGATTTTTCATCTAATAAAATTCCAGCCAAGCGAATTTTTGCTAACGATTTGAATTCTGCTGTTTTGCCGTGCTCTTGAACCCACATTAATTGTGTTTTCGCGGTTTTTAAATCATTCGCCTCAAAAGCATTTTTTGCAGCCAACATACTCGCCATCTGAGCATAATCAGTACCAGCAAATTTATCTTGCACATCAGTTACTGCGCGCAACACTTTCACCTGATCTTTGTCATGAATTGCTTTTTGCATTTCTTCATACAACAGAGATGCTTGTCCGGCTTGCTTAACCTGATAAATCCCCCATGCTTTCCATGCAGAGAATATCGACAAGACAATTATCAGTGTCCATGTGATTAAATTGCCATATTGCTTCCACCATGCTTTAAGAGATTCTAGTTGCTCTTGTTCTTCGTGATCGTATGCCATGTATATGTCTGCTTATTGATAAATTAATGATGTGTATGATTACAATTTTCATGGTCATGATGGTCATTCCCCGCAATTTGATCGACCAAATAATCAACCACGGTATCAAATGGCACTGTTGCCTGATTGTTTTGTTCAGCATCTCCACGCAGTGCTTTTACAATCGCAACACCCTGAGCAACCTCATCTTCGCCAACGATAATAGCAAAAGACGCTCCACTCGCATCAGCGCGTTTCATTTGAGATTTAAAACTACCAATACCTGTGATAGATGCGCAATGTAGCACAACATCCAAGCCAGCATCACGTAATCTTTCAGCTAACACAAAAGATTGCATTTGAGCGTCTGCACCTTGGTGCACCAAGTAGACATCACATTGACTTGGCTGATGGGCTTCACCAGCCGATTTCATCAGCTCTAAAATACGCTCGATTCCCATCGCAAAACCACAGGAAGGTGTTGGCTTACCACCAAACATAGTGACTAAGGTATCGTAACGACCACCAGCGCAAATCGTACCTTGCGCGCCTAACTCATCCGTTACCCACTCAAAAACAGTGCGATTGTAATAATCCAAACCGCGTACTAAACGATTATTAATCGTAAATGGAATGCTGTTGTGGCGCAAAATTGCCTGGACACCTTCAAAATGTGCCAGAGATTCAGCACCAAGATAATCAAGCAACTTTGGTGCGGCATTTACCATTGCCTGCATCGCTGGATTTTTGGTATCCAAAATCCGCAACGGATTTGCATACATACGACGCAACGCTTCCGCATCCATGATCTCTTTATGCTGATCAAGATAAATAATCAAGTCGGCGCGATGTTTATTGCGCTCTTCGGCATCACCAATCGAATTCAATTCCAGGCGTACGTCTTGCAAACCAAGATCATCCCACAGCCGCTGACACATCATAATCAGTTCAGCATCGATATCAGGACCTGTAAAGCCCAACGCTTCAGCGCCCATCTGTTGAAATTGCCGATAACGACCACGTTGCGGTCTTTCATGACGGAACATCGGTCCGGTATACCACAAGCGCTTCGGGCCTTCGTAGGTCAGATTATGCTCAATGACAGCACGCACCACGCCAGCGGTATTTTCGGGCCGCAAGGTGAGCTTATCGCCATTCATCGAGTCTTCAAACGAATACATTTCTTTTTCAACGACATCCGTCACGGCACCCAGGCCTCGCGCAAACAACGCCGTTTGTTCGACAATCGGAGTTCTTATTTGCTGAAAGCCGTAACTCTTAAATACCGATTGCGCAGTATTTTCAAATAATTCCCATAATGGGGCGTCGGCCGGAAGCATGTCATTCATGCCTTTCACGCCGACGATTTTTTCTAACTTCTTATTTTCGGACATACGACTAAAACCTAACCATAATGAGACTGCACATAAGTTAAAACGATTTGCTGAAATTCTTTTGCAATGTTTTCACCGCGCAAAGTGACTGTTTTTACGCCATCAACAAAAACCGGAGCTGCCGGAGACTCACCTGTTCCCGGCAAACTAATACCAATATTGGCATGCTTGGATTCACCGGGACCATTCACGATACATCCCATTACTGCCACATTCATCGCCTCAACGCCGGCAAACTGCGTTTTCCAAACAGGCATTTGCTCACGCAAATAAGTTTGAATATCATCGGCCAACTCTTGAAATACTGTGGAAGTAGTACGGCCACAACCGGGGCAAGCGATAACCATTGGCGTAAATTTACGCAATCCCATTGTTTGCAAAATTTCTTGACCAACTATAACTTCTTTACAGCGATCACCGCCCGGCTCAGGTGTCAGCGATATCCGTATTGTGTCGCCAATACCCTCTTGTAATAGTACGGACAATGCCGCCGTAGAAGCAACGATTCCCTTGCTTCCCATACCAGCTTCAGTCAAACCCAAGTGAAGCGGATAATCACAACGGCGCGCTAATTCGCGGTATACAGCAATTAAATCTTGCACCCCAGATACTTTGCACGACAAAATAATTTTGTCACCAGCCAAACCTACTTGCTCGGCACGCTGCGCATTTTCTAAGGCTGAAACGATTAAGGCTTCATACATCACGGACTGTGCTGACCAAGGTGAATTGCGCTGTGCATTTTCATCCATAATGCGCGCCAATAAACCCTGATCTAAACTACCCCAATTCACCCCTATGCGCACCGGCTTGTTATAGCGCGCTGCAATTTCTATCATTTGCGCAAATTGGGAATCACGCTTAGCACCCTGCCCTACATTCCCAGGGTTAATTCGATATTTTGAAAGCGCTTGCGCACAATCAGGAAATTCTTTTAATAAGGTATGCCCGTTGTAATGAAAGTCACCGACCAACGGCACGTCCACGCCCATACGATCAAGTTGTTCACGAATGCTAGCTACCGCAGCAGCAGCTTCTTGCGTATTCACCGTAATGCGCACCAATTCCGAACCGGCACGCGCCAATTCTTTGATTTGAATTGCAGTACCGATGGCATCAACGGTGTCCGTATTCGTCATCGACTGGATCACTATTGGAGCATCGCCGCCGACAATAACTTGCCTATCTCCATGCGCAATGATTACTGAACGACTAGTGCGTCTTTTTATAGCACCAGAAAGAATAGGTGAACTCTCATTATTTTGTATCATTACGACATTCACTTAACACTTAAATTAACAACATTGCTGCCGTTTTGTTTTTGCAAAACCAAATTTTGCCCGCGCAGTTTTGCCTCGACGCCAGGACCATTGCCTATAATTAAATTTAGCGGCTGGCTCACATTAACGACTTCTTCAGTACCCGCCTTATAAAGGTGTGAAGACACGGCACTACCATCTGAATGCTTAATTTGCACCCAAGAATCCTGCTTAAAACTCAACACCAGGGAATCATCAGGATTTATATTCTTTGTTTCTGTTTTTTGCACTGGAGTTACTGGCAAAGATTCATTTGCAGATACTGACGCCGGCACTTGTGTAGGAACAGAAGCTGACACAGGCGCAACACTAGCCTCTGCTACCGGACGCGAAACGCCAGACGGGCTTATACCTACTGAAGGTGAGTTGGCTTCTAGCGTTGCAGGCATCGCAATATGAGTATCTGGCTGCACAGTTAATACATCAGCATGCTCTGCTTTGCTTTCTACACTGACAGGCAAAATACTACGAAATAAATGAAACAATTCGGCCCGATATACAAAGACTGCCAGCAAAACTAAAAACGCCAAGAATAAGCCGCCAAAAACTCGCTGTGATCGGTTGTTTTGTCGCCCCAGCCAAGGCATGCGCCCAGTTGGAAACGGAGTGTCAAGCAACGGCCTATCCACAGCTTTAACCGGCAGCTTAGCAAACTCGAGCGATAACTCCTCTAGTAACGGAGCAGCATCGAGTTTTAATATTTTGGCATAAGTTCGAACGAAGCCGCGGACTGTAGACAGATCAGGCAAAACGGCATAGTTTCCCGCTTCTATTTCAACAATTTGGCGCGTGGACCACTTTAATTGACCTGCGATCTGCTCAATAGACAGGCCTTGCTGAGTCCGAGCAAACGCTAGCCGCTCTCCGACACTCATGGCATTTGATGCGTGAGTTGATTGGCTTGCACCAGATTCAGACACGATGGCCAGTTTAACACCCTCACTCATCAAACGCTCCACGTTGGAACTTCGCATACTCATCTGATTCAGGGAAACGTCGACGCAATTGAACAACCAAACTTGATTCAGAGATTAAATCGTTTAATTTATGGTCAATCTTAATCGCCAACCACAACACCTCAGGCGTATAAGCTTCCACTTTAATAAGCCTGTTTACGTAGAATTGGCCACGCGTCCAATCTTGTTTTTTATAACTTAGATGCGCTAAGTTCAAATTTGTCGTCGCATTATTCACATCAAAACGCAGTGCTTGAGCAAAGTAACTTTCAGCCAAGACATCGTCTTTCATTTTCAAACTACACAAACCGGCATTATTCAGCGCTTTAACTGGCTGAGTGTAAGTCCTATCTTTAATTACTCGGTCAAACATATCCATCGCCTGTTTTTCTTTACCGTTTTGGCACAAAAACCAGGCGTAATTACTGGTGTGATCTGGATTGTTCGGAGCTAGTTTCATCACCCGTAAAAAATCTTGTTCAGCCAAATTGTTTTCTTGCATTTGCATATAAACCACCGCGCGTACACCATACGCATCAGCCAGAGTGGGATCAATTGATATTGCATTATTCAACTCTTTTAGAGCAACTGGAAATTGATCTTGCTGTAAATAGCTGATGCCCAGCTGCAAACGAATTGCAGCGCGTTTTGCATCGCTGCCTTGTACTTGCCCATCATTGACCGAAGGAGAACCAAGTTTCGGCGCATCATAAGTTGTCGTGCATGCAGTCAAAATTCCAGACAAAATCACACAAAAGCATATCCTACGCCAAAAATTTCTCATTAAGTAATCTCCACGATCCGACCAAAGTTGGAACCGAATTTTTTTTGATATTCGGCTTGTTTTTGCATTCGTTCTTGTACTCGGGTTCGATCTTGCACTTCGCCGGCTAACTGTCCGCACGCCGCATCAATATCATCACCGCGAGTTTTACGTATTGTAGTTACCAATCCACCGTCTGACAAAATCTGCGCAAACGCTTTAATACGTAAATTATTCGACCGCTTTAAACCAGATTCAGGAAATGGATTAAACGGTATTAAATTAAACTTGCATGGCACATCACGCACTAACTCAAGCAATTCGCGCGCATGATGATCGCCATCATTTACTCCCTCTAACATACAGTATTCGAAGGTAACAAAGTCACGCGGCGCAAATTCCAGATAGCGCTTGCATGCTGCCATCAATTCAGAAAGAGGATGTTTCTTATTCAGCGGGATTAACCCGTCACGCAACACATCATTGGATGCGTGCAAAGACACTGCAAGTGCAACCGGGCATTCTTGCGAAAGCTTATCTATCATCGGCACAACGCCGCTGGTAGAAAGCGTAACGCGACGCCGCGATAAACCATAGGCATTGTCGTCCAACATTAACTTTAAGGCGGTTACGGTTGGCTCAAAATTCAATAGCGGCTCGCCCATTCCCATCATGACCACGTTGGTAATTTGACGCTCACCTTTTTGGCCAGCAATCATACCTTTAGTCTTGCGCAATTCAAACTCGGCCATCCACAACTGACCAATAATTTCTGCGACAGTCAAATTGCGATTAAAACCTTGCTTTCCAGTTGAACAAAACCGGCAATTTACAGCACAACCCGCCTGGGTTGAAATACACAAGGTACCGCGATTTTCCTCTGGTATAAATACCGTTTCAATCGCATTGCCCTGCCCCACATCCAACAACCATTTACGGGTGCCGTCTGTAGATGTGTGATCACTGATAACGGCAGGCGAGCTAACACAAGCCCGACCCGCCAACTTATCACGCAATGACTTGGCTAAATCGGTCATTGCTTCAAAATCACTTACACCGAATTGATGTATCCAACGTTGTAGCTGCTTTGCGCGAAACGGCTTCTCACCCAACTCACCGCAGTAAGCGATTAGTTGAGCTGGATCCAAATCCAACAAATTGGTGATTGCCGTCATTTACTTCTCTCAAATCTATAAAAACTTTTACATTACAGCTACAACGAATTCAATTCAGTACATTAATTCAACTTAGGAATTAACGTGAATAAACGCTCAATGCTGGAAAAAAATATGCGATTTCAATGGCAGCCGCTTCAACAGCGTCAGAACCATGAACTGCGTTTGCATCGATTGAATCAGCAAAATCAGCACGAATTGTACCTTTTTCAGCTTTTTTAGGGTCGGTTGCACCCATCAAATCGCGATGTGCCAAAACAGCGTTGTCGCCTTCTAAAGCTGACACCATAACTGGGCCAGAAATCATGAAAGTAACCAAATCATTGAAAAATGGACGTGCGCTATGCACAGCGTAAAAGCCTTCAGCTTCAGCGCGTGATAATTGCACCATACGTGCAGCAACAATCTTCAAACCAGCTGTTTCAAAACGACTGTAAATTTGACCGATTACGTTTTTCGCAACTGCGTCAGGCTTAATAATAGATAAAGTGCGTTCAATTGCCATGTAAAACTCCAATAAAATGAAAGGGCTAAGGGTAAAAAATAAAATTCATCTAACCCGAGATTTTAACATAAATCTACTAACTTACTAATTAAATGACCTACACAATTCATTGCCTGATAACAATTTTTTATTAATTTTACATTTATCAGTCAATTCTCTTCAAATTCAATTATGTTATGCTTATACACTATTAGGTAACTTAACCGAGGAACAGAAAATGAGTCAAAACTTGGAACAATCGATTGTATATGGTAACGACGGCGCGCTAATTCGCCACCGGGTTCTGCGCAACACTTACTGGTTGCTCGCCTTATCCATGATTCCTACCGTGCTCGGCGCCTGGATCGGCGTTGAAATGAACTTTTCTTTATTCCCAGGCAGGCCCGGCATTTCATTCATGGTGTTCATGGCGATTGCCTTCGGCTTTATGTTTGCCATAGAAAAAACCAAAGAATCCGCTCTGGGTGTTGCCGTTCTGCTGGGCTTCACGTTCTTTATGGGCTTAATGCTGTCGCGCTTAATTAGCTATACATTAGGCTACACCAATGGTGCGTCGCTTATTATGACGGCATTTGGCGGAACCGCGACTATTTTGGCGGTGATGGCAAGTATTGCAACAACCTCCAAACGTGATTTCTCCGGCTTGGGTAAATGGCTGTTTGTTGGCCTGATGGTAATTATTGTGGCGGGTATCGCGAATATTTACTTACAATTACCGGCACTGTATTTAACTGTTTCGGTTGTTGCTATCGGTATATTTTCTGCCTACATTCTTTATGATGTACAGCAAATCATTAACGGCGGCGAAACCAACTACATTTCAGCTACATTGCGTATTTATTTGGATGTGTACAATATTTTCGTTAATTTACTGTCATTGCTTGGTATATTTGGTGGCAATAGAAACTAAAGCAAACTAATCAGTTGCACCGTTGATGAAATAAAAATGCCGACAAATGAACTGACCCCATTTAGTTGGACAGATTAATTGCTAGGCTACCGAGGGCTGATTTCTGTATTGCACAGGACTCAGCCCTTTTAATTTCAGTTTAATGCGGTCGTAATTATAGTAGCGAATATAGTT
>NZ_PUGF01000019.1 GCF_002976435.1 Solimicrobium silvestre
GCACGATCAAATTCTGGATGGGCACGCAGCACTTCCTAATGCGAACGCTAAAACACGTGGCCACCGAAATGAGTTTGCATGTGCTGGCGTACAACATGAAGCGCATGATAAAAATTATCGGGATCGCACCATTAATGCAGGCGGTGCAGGGATGAGGTGGGCTTTTTAGGTCGAATCAGAGCTAATTTAAACGCGAATTAGGCCGTTTTATGAATCGCGCTCAAAAAAATGGGATGCTCAAAAGGACTATTTCCGATTAAACTGACGCGTCTTGAGCGGCTTTAAAAAGTCGTTTGAATGGAAAAATTAGGTCGCAGCGCGAATTCTTGTTTTTACACGGCCTCGGCACATAGCCGACGGATTTAATGGCATTCAATTTATTTGAAAGATAGAGGACCTAAATAGTATGCGGCTACACGTCTTATTGATTGCAGGAATTTGTACCTGCGCAAGCGCTCAAGAAACCCAAAAACTTGACATCGGCCATGCAGAAATTTCTGGCGTACTTAAGAATGGGTCAAGGGTTCAACCGGGAGATGATGTTCCAACTGTCCCAGGAAAAACGTATGCAGGATTGCGGCCAGAACGTCGATTGGATGTTAGCGCCATAACCTCTGGGATGGATTCTTCGCCATTGGCTGGCGCTATTAAACTTGGATACCTAGATAATATCCAGCTCATCATGGATGCGCGTCAAACGGCCGAGTACAAACGTCTTTATGGCAAACATGTGGTCGTCGATTGTAATATTGATTATATTGGACGATATTACACACCAGTATTCTGTGGCGTTGTGTCGATTGTTTTGAAGCCTTCAGAAACGTCCAGTAAATGACAGGCGACACTCGGCATTTTTCGGAAGCTCGACCAGGGCATGTACTTTACGAAACCTGGCGAAAAATGAAATGAATAAATGGCCTTTTCATTTAGTTTTCCTCACATTGTCCTTAGTCTTGATTATGGCGCACGCCGAGAAGGCGGACAGCCAGCAAGACTTGCACATTCGGGCGGAATCGCAAACCTACGACGGCAACAAAAAAGTGACTGTACACATCGGCAATGTGCACGTGACGAAAGGAACCTTGGTCATTGATGCGGCGCGTATGGAAGTTGTTCAGGACGCCAATGGCGGTAACGTAGGTACGCTGTTTAGTGGCCCAGAAAAATTGGTGCATTACCGCCAAAAGAGAGATGGTGGGCCTGACCTTTGGGTCGAAGGTGAGGCCGATAAGGCTGTTTATGACGATACTCTTGGACAAATCAAACTGTATAACAAGGCACATCTGATCCTACTCGACGGAAAAAATAAAACCCATGAAAGTTCGGGAATCTATATTTCCTACGATAGCCGAACAGATTTTATGTCAATGAATAACACCTTGGATGGTGTTAGCGTTCCCGGTGCTGGTTTTACCGATGTTGTAATTTATCCTTTGGTAAAAAAGGAAGCGGATTTAAAATCGCCGACATCCAAGTCAGGCGATTCTTCCGGAAATAAACCAGCTACCAAATCGCCACCAAATTCCACTGAGCTGCACTGATTTGCCTGTTATTGAATGTCATCTGTCGGAAACCATATCTGTCTCTTCAGGGCACAGTCCTGGCAATCACTGAAAAGCCTCAATGACGGCAATCTGATCTGACCCGCCAGAGAACAGAAAAATTGCTATTTTTAATTTTTTAAATTATTGTTTGACGGCTGTGAATGGCGGCAATGCGCGAGACAGAAGACAGTGCCGTATGCCGGCATCCGCTCGGTGTCGGCACTTTTCGGACGTTGGACGCCTTGAGCAGAAATTGGTTAATTAACTTTAAATTGGGTCCCCATGCGTAAATATACCGTGGCAATATTGGTGATTATTTCCCTGTTTTTCCGATGATCGCACAAGCAGAATACTGTTGGATGATTGGCTGTATTGGTAATGTGGGGTACGTATATATTCCAGCAAGCCAAATGATTGTTAAGGCAGACACAACGGAGATGGACTTTAACGGTGCTAAATATAAGTTAGATCAATCAAATAAACTCTTGAAAGAATTTGGTTTGCCTTCTGTCGGCACTACGGTTGAACTTAATATTAATGCGACACTCCTTGCAAAAGATGAAATTGACTCATCATCAGTGCTCCAGGAAATTAAGCAACCTTGGTTTAATTTGGATAAGGAGCAATTGAAAGTTCAGTTGCATAATTATGACTTTAGCGAGAATTTTTTAGGCGGGGGCCTGATGAGATCAGGAGCGCGTTTCAAGGTTTTAGGTTATGTAGGTGATTATTTCTATGGGCATTCGAGATTATTTGCTCTCGTTTACATTGAATCAGATTGAAGTGAAATTCGCCTGAATTCGGCACATACCGGCCACTGACCTTTACTACCAATTTGCAGTTATGAAATCGTTTTTTTGACCACCGTTAATTCAATAATATTGGAGTGAATTTTGAACTTTGAATTCAAGACTCAGGACGTTGACTGGACAGTTGTTGCATCAATTTTTCAACAAGTGGGATGGGGTAATCGCCAACCAGCGGAGATTCGTTCCGCATTCGAAAAAAGTAGCTATGTAATATTCGCATACGATGGCGCCGAATTAGTTGCGTTCGGAAGAACCATGGACGACGGCCAGTACTACGCGCTTTTGGTCGATATTGTTGTAAAACCTGACCGGCAACAATCGGGCCTAGGTCGAGAAATTGTGAATTATCTCAAGTCACAATTAGTGGGCTACAAATTCATTACATTAACTGCAGCACCAGGAAAAGAAGAGTTTTATTTAAAATTAGGGTGGCAACGGCAGGCGACGGCGCTCATCTGGCCAGTGTCAGAAGAGCAGCAAAGACTACATGTGACATCCTAGAATCAAGTAATTGCTATTTCAAATATTTTGAATTATTGTTTGCCAGCGATGAATTCCCGCAATGCGCAAGACAGCGGCCAGTCAAGAATTTCAGTATCGGACGGCTGGCGGCACAAACGAGCCAGTCGCCACGCAGGTCAAAATATAAAAGCGAAGTCTATGCAGCACTAGGATTTCGTATGGTTCGCAAGTCATTGATATTAGCTACATTCAAGGGTTAGAAATGAAAGAATTAGTTTGTGACGTAGTGATCGGTTTTTCTGGACTGCTAATATTTCTAAACTGGGGCGGTATGATCTCCGCTATTTATTCCAAAAAATGTTATTCATTTGCACCGCCCTTCATGGCAGGTTTAGCTTCGATGATTGCAATGCTTGTTCAACCGAATATGCAAATTCGTGCGCTCTCGTGGATTCCGTTAGTGCTAGATCCAAGTATTGCATTGGCGATGTCATGTATTGCATTTAATTACTTTCGAAGAAAGCACCAAAATAAGTAGGCCAATTAATTTTATAAACTGGCTGGCAAGATCCGCCGCACATTGCCGTCATTGCCGGTTCAATCGAATTTGAAGCTAATAAGACATAAATGGAACGTAAATTGATTGATGAAAATCGAGTTCTTCTGTGGAGAGTTTAGCTTCGTCCGAGGTTCGCTTTCAGGAAAATATTTCTGGACCGCATTGGAGCCTCTCGCCCGCCCACCGTTATATTTGATCGACAATTGAATTATGTCTAGACAGTTTCTACCGATACTATTCTATTTTGTAATTGCACCATCCATTTCTTCAATTACGGTTGGTAAAGAAGTTCCCTGTCACTACGAGGAGTCAAGAATAGTTGGCTATGAAATGACGACTGATTTTAGGAGACTTTCTTACATAACCGCCGACGGCCAAAGCGTGTTCTTGGCAGAAGCCGGGGATGGAGCTATCTTGGAGGGCGATTTTAGAGCCGCACGTGGAACCAAATCGGAGTATTTTGAACCATGGGCAGACGTTTCCGAAGTTCGATATTCTGATCCAAAACTCTCGAGAAAAAAACTACTGGATTTTAAGATAATCTACGTGCCATTGAACTACGCATTGAAGTCCGTTGATCTTGGTTTAAGCGACGACTGGAAAATATACAACTATGTGTACGACTACGATCAGCATAAGAAAACCTATGATGAAAAAGTGTGGCAATTCCTGGTGAAGAATACAATGACTGGAGCCACAAATACGATAATAGCGTCCGATGTTGAGAAGGTGTTGCTGGCACGATGTAATTTAAAGCACCCCTAATGGGATGTTCTAAAGAACGACTTAAAGTGTTGTGTGGCGGGTGTCAGACCTAAAGCTGCCTTTGACGGTACGTCGGCATCTGGGCACAATCGGCACTAAGCGGTCGAATTACGTTGAGTGCAATTTGACTTTTTAACTTTAATTTTAATTTTGAAAGAGCTTGATGAAAATATTTGGAACATTTTTCCTGTTATTTTTGATGAATTGGTCATATGCGGAGAATTCTATGGATGGATATTACCGCTCAATTCGATCCGCTGATTGTTTTGTGGATTCAACAAAGTCGGAAATTTGCCAAGTTGAACAAGGTCTAAACATTAAGCACCGAAGTAAGGATAGTTATTTCATATGGATTCATACTGAAGGAAATTACGGGCATATCTGCTCCTATAAAGAAATTGGAAAATTGTTAGGCTCAAGCCTTGTCGTTGATAAAGATAATTGTAGGGTAGTGATACAAGTTGATAATGATGTGGCAAAAATTCGCGTGACTGGTGAGAGTTGCGAAGCAAATTATTGTGGGGCAAACGTCGATCTCAACGTTGACGGATTAAAACGGAAATAGAAATGCAACTGTCTCAACCCGGCACAATCCCGCCCGTCGATTGCACTGCCCATTTGGCTCATTGTCGACGAATCTAATAACTCATGTATCCATACTGTATGCGTAAAATATTAATAGCATTGTTGATGATAATATGCTCCACGCTTTGTAACTTTTCATTGGCGGCGGCAAAAGAAGGCACCCTAATTAAAATTGGGGATATTAGTTTTGGTAATGGACTACCTGTTGGCCTTGCGAGCGACAAAATTGGGAATATTTATATTGCCGACTTTTTTAAAAATCAAATTCTAAAGATTAATAGGGACAAAACGACGGTTGTAATTGCAGGGGACGGAAAATTGGGTTACCGAGATGGTTCAGGAAAAATCGCCCGATTTAGTGGTCCAAGCGCAATTGCAATAGATGACGGTGGGAACGTGATCGTAGCGGATTCTGGAAATAATCTTATACGAAAAATTAGCAAAGACGGAATTGTCTCAACGGTTGCGGGGGAATTTGAATGGTACAAAGACCCCAGTGTTCAAGACAGGAATGGCGCTCGGGACGGAGCGGCAACAAAGGCTCGCTTCAATTACCCGCAAGGCGTTGCAGTGGACTCTCGTGGCAATATTTACGTATCAGATTCGCAAAGCCAACGTATCCGATTGATTTCCCCAAAAGGTATTGTTTCAACGTTGTCAGGAATAAGTACGTGGTATCGGATCGGTTATGTCGATGGAACTGCTAGTAACGCGGTGTTCTACTATCCCGAAGGCCTTGCTTTTGGATCAGACGGCTTTCTGTATGTCGCTGATAATAATGCTATAAGAAAAATAGCTCCCGATGGATCAGTTTCAACTCTAGCAGGAGGGCAGCGGGCCCGAATTGCAGCATCAAAGAATGAACCGTTTAAATACACAGGCGGCAACATCGATGGGGCACCCCAAATCGCAGAATTCGCAGCACCAGTTGCACTGGCTATTGACAATCAAGGGAATATTTATGTGGCCGACGAAAATAATAAGGCAATCCGCAAGGTTGCGCCGGATGGAAACACCACAACTTTACTGGATCTCTCAAAATACTATCCGGCAGATACCAATCCGCCGACTGCGAGATCCGGTGCTCCGATTGGAATAACTATGTTGCCTGACGGCTCGTTGGTAATATGTGTGCCGGGTGGAATATATAAATATAGTGTGAATTAACATTCAATATTTCTATGCGCGGAGTGCATTTCGAATGACCGGTGTGTAGAACCTCGACTGTCGCTTCAGGGCACAACAGAGTCAGTCGCCATCAAAAATTCAACGTCAACTAAATGGCGGCGGTTACACGCCATTTAGTTAAGCACGGTAGATACTGTCTTGACCGTCAAGCAAAATCAGCATTAATCGCCCTATTCCGCCAGTAACGCCGCACGATAAATCAATTCGCGTTCAATTCGAAGCGTTGATCAAGTCGATGAAATAGCCGCCTTCGTGCGTAAAATGTAAGCGTGCTGCCAGCACCGTTCTGAACATCGCGCGAATAATTTACGTTTATCTGAGGGGTGAAAGTACCTAAGTCAATATGTCATCGGTATGGATTTTATCCGGGACAAGGGTGTAACGCTGCCGTGCGTCGACAAGTGGTTGGATACGGCCTGCGCTGCCGTAAATGGTCTACGTGTCAGTGAATAGACCAGGTGCGAAACGCGCAACGCATTGAACTGATCATTGACCGTAATCAAATTACCAGCTGACAGCTTGTGCCAAGTTTTTTTTAATTATCAACAGTAATATTCGTAACGAGCGTGCCTAAATTAATGTCAAAAATGCTTGACGCTTTACATCGCATTACCCGATACTTCAGGCTTCCCTGAGAAAAAGGGGAAGCAGGTTTGAGAGCCTGCTCTACTACAACCCGCACGAACGGCGCGAGCCGTTTTTTACGTGCGTGTACTGTCGCGCCTCTTCATCGGGCGGCAGTAACAGGAGCCTTCGGGCTGCTGGTTTTGGTTGTAGTGCCAGTCTCTCAACCTGCTATTTGCCGCCCACCCGTGTAATAGCGGGTGGCGTTCAAACCGAACTGGAAGGAACACACCATGACCAGCATCGATCAGCAACACACACAACAACTTCGTCCACTTATCACCCACCTCGCCGTCGACACGATTGACACCTATACACAGGCGCGTGACATCGTCAGAGATTTTTCGGCTATTTTTGAAGTACTCGATCATCTTGCCCTGACAGATTTTTCCAATGAGCGCATTGCACCCATCTTATTCCGGGCAGGATTTTGTCACGCGACGGAACGGCTCAAATTCATTGACGAAAAAATTTCCGAGGCTTATAAGACGCTTGATGATCTGAAAACGGACAGCAGTCCCGCTTTCAAGACCAGTAGTGATGCCAATTAAAACCTAGTTTCACTTTTAGCTGGATTGATGCATCAAACAGATTGAATAAATGACTGTTTTATCAGGTTGATGCGTCACACCTCTTCGACTAATTAAATCATTCTTCACCATCTTCACGTGTCGGATAAACACCCAAATCCAACACCCATTCCGCCGCTTCCACCTCAAACCATTCCTTAAACATCTCTAACGTGCGGAACTTCCCAGGTATCGCGTGAGTAATTGATTGCCTCCAACATCTGCGCAAAAAAATGCGACCAGTGCTCTTTAATAAATTCATCGCTGTCCTGCAAACTACCTTCAAATGAGGCAATTCTGCACGATGCACAGGGCAGAATGAAAGGAGCTTGACAAACGAAACGTTCGCTCATATTATGCCTACCTACTAGTCGGCATATTAACTCTAAATCATGAAACTGAATTCAAATTTTTTACAGCGTGTCGTCGTCGAGGTTTCAGGCTTGAATTGGGTCGATTCGCCGGTAACCGGAATCCAACGCCAGTCAATTGAGCGTGACGGCGAAGAAGTTGCGCGTGCAACCTCGATCGTGCGCTATGCGCCGGGCTCTGCTTTTGAAAATCATAAGCACGAATTGGGCGAGGAGATTTTGCTCCTGGATGGCGTGTTCAGTGACGAATCCGGTAGCTTTGGGTCTGGGACTTATATCAAGAATCCACCTGGTTCTTCGCATACACCGAGCTCCACGACCGGCTGCACATTGTTCGTCAAGCTGCGCCATCTTGATCTGGCAGATAGTCATCGCACCGTGATCGACTCTCATAAAGCAACTTGGTTTCCCGGGCTCGTGCCTGGTCTTTCGGTGCTGCCTCTTTCAGAGTTTGGCGCCCAACACACGGCTTTGGTGCGCTGGGCGCCGGGAACACAATTCAATTCGCATCGGCACTATGGTGGTGAGGAAATCTATGTACTGGAAGGTGTTTTTGAAGATGAATTCGGACGCTACCCTGCCGGCACATGGATGCGTAGCCCACATTTAAGTGCCCACCGTCCCTTCAGCAACGAAGGCTGCACCATCTTGGTCAAGACAGGTCACTTGCCAGTGGCGGAACCCTCAGAGGCACTCGCATGAAACATTTCTCCGAAATTTCGCCGACTGCTGTGCGCGTGGTTGATGCTGCTGAAGGCTTGGTGCAGCAGCACGGTTACAACGGCTTCTCATACGATGATGTCGCTCAGTTGGTGGGTATTAAAAAACCTAGTATTCACCATCATTTTCCTAAAAAAGAGGAACTCGTGGCCGTGGTCGCACAGCGCTATACGCACCGTTTTCGTGAGGCGCTGCTGAGCATCGAAGGGCAGCATGCGAAAGCGCCTGACAGACTAATTGCGTATGCAGCACTTTTCGAACGCACCTTCGCCAAGGATCGACGCCTTTGTGTCTGCGGCATGTTGGGTGCCGAGTCGGACTCGCTGCCAGAAGCTGTTGCCAGCGAGGTCGAGCGATTCTTTAAAGTCAATCTCGAATGGTTGAAACTTGTCGTTGCCGACGGTCAGCGTGCGGCGTTGATCACCTCAAAATCTACCGCAGAGGTTCTCGCAGAGGCATTTTTGTGCGCGTTGGAAGGCGCGATGGTGGTGGGCCGTGGCATGCGGTCTTCCCGCGGCCCGACCGAAGTTGGCAATACTTTTCTTTTTAGCGTGCTGACCTGAGGTCGGCATTTTTTTGCAACACAAACCTACCTTTTAGTAGGTAGTTAAGGAGTTAATTATGAATACTCAGTTTAATGGTAAGAAGCTGTTGGTCGTAGGTGGTACCAGTGGGATGGGGCTACAAACTGCCCGCATGGTTCTTGAGCAAGGTGGAAGCGTCGTCATCGTTGGTCACCGCCAAGACAAAGCCGAAGAAGCACGCAAAGAGTTATCGTTGTTGGGTTCTGTTACCGCCCTGACTGCCGACCTTTCGCGGGCCGAAGACGTGAGGCGACTTTTGGACAACATCGATGAACACCACAAGGACATTGATCTTCTGGTCAACGCGGCTGGGGTATTCTTCCCAAAGGCGTTTCTTGACCACACGGAAAGTGATTACGAACAATATTTAACATTGAATAAAGCGTTCTTCTTCATCACACAAAAAGTCGTGGCCAACCTCGTGACCAGCGAGCGTTCCGGTGCCATCGTGAACATCGGATCAATGTGGGCCAAACAGGCAATCGCGGCGACGCCGTCATCCGCGTATTCGATGGCAAAAGCAGGTTTGCATTCGTTGACCCAGCATCTTGCAATGGAGCTAGCATCCAAGAAAATTAGGGTAAATGCCGTTGCTCCGGCGGTAGTCGAAACGCCGATCTACGAAGGATTCATACCCAAGGCCGAGGTTCATGGTGCCTTACAGGGATTTAATAGCTTCCACCCAATTGGCAGAGTTGGGACACCACAAGATATAGCCGAGGCCATTATCTTCCTATTGTCTGAAAAGGCTGCATGGGTAACTGGTGCAGTCTGGGACGTGGATGGTGGCGTTATGGCAGGCAGAAACTAAACTTGGAGAAAATATTATGCATTCGATGGATAATCTGGAAAAACTAAAAACTTTAGGTGAGCTCTCGCCAAAAACCACCAACGCATTCTGGGCCTTTGACAGGTTGGCGTTGGCAGACGGCGCAATTCCGAAGAAGTACAAGGAACTGATGGCAATCGCAGTCGCCCTAACTACCCAGTGTGTGTACTGCATTGAAGTACATCGAAAAGCAGCTTTGGAAGCTGGCGCTTCTCCCACGGAATTAGCTGAGGTAATTCATGTTGCTGCGGCTCTGCGTGCGGGCGCAGCGATAACCCATGGCACTCATCTTTTATCATCAGACTAACATTCGACCTAAAAAAAGTAGTTGGCGCGTTTGAGCGCCAACTACTTTTTTACAAGGTTGAAATGTTGACTGAGCCGAAGTTACGCCAGTTTTCACTAACAATGGGAACCACGAGGAAATTAATTTCGAGCCCTTGTCATGAATAAAATAATTTAAATACTGAATAATTCAAATTTTTAACGCACTAACGTTTTTTGAGGCAAAGTGGGCTGATAAAACTCTAGCTCAACTTACCGCACTGTAATCAAAAATTTGAATAGGGAGACTTTAAGTTTCGATTCAATCGGACATTGTATGTACGTTCAGATTTGAACTAATCCACATGAAGCGCCTATTGCGTAACAAGCGCTCCATGTCAGTTACGGACTTAATGCTTTTTAACCGCATCCTTGATTATTTCCTTTGCATCACCGAGGTTTTTTTCAGATTTTCCGTCAATCTGCTTTTCTAAGCCTTTGAGTTGCTGTGATTTACTGCCCGTAACTTTACCGGCATCTTCTTGAATTTTGCCAGCGATATCTTTGCTTACGCCTTTAACTTGATCTTTGTTCATGTTCTTCTCCAATTGATACTGCATTATGTTGAAACAACGGGGGATTACATCCAAAACGGGGGGCGGTCGTAATAAGCGTGTACGTCGCGATTCCACTGTTCATCAGCCATTGAGGGCCAATGATCTGCATCGAAACCAGGCGCTGCTTTTAATACGTCCTTAGGTACATCAAGGACATAATTATTGCCATCAAATTGATACTTGAATGAGCCAAACGGAATTGCGAACAACTTTTCGCCCATACCTAAAAAACCACCAAACGATACGACAGCGTATGCAACCCGGCCCGAACTTGGGTCAATAACTATTTCCTTGATATCGCCAAGGCTTTCGTTTTTAGGATCGACTACGTCAGTGCCGATAATGCTCGATGCTTTTATGGGCGAATTTAAAAAGCCGTGCAAATGATTCATTTTTCTCTCCGATTACTTGATCGATAAAATAGGAAATCAATAGCGCTAGTATTCAACAGTAGATCTACCTTCTTAAACCGCCTGCACGCCACTTTCCAGAGTTAAGAATAGAGAAAAATTGGCGGCAACACCGTTCGGAAACACACATAAAAAATTGTACGACTCAAATTAGTTGTGTAACCGCTGCGCTGCTAATTCTAAATAGCTCTCCGTATCGATCTTGTTGATGTTCTTCATTTACTTCATGCCACCATTTTAGCGAGCGCCTTTATGGTCCTTTTGTCCATCATTCTTATGCCTGCCAACCACCTCGTTCTGTTCCTCTTTTTGCTTCTGTTTTTTTGCATCTGGTAACGGCGATGGGAAAGTTTTCCCTGGGTTTTTATGCTGATTGTCAGTTTGCTGAGTCATATCCGCTTCCTGGTAAATTTTGTCCCCGTTGAACTATTCGCAGGTGAACCTGTATCAAAATACGCGCTCCTAAAAACAAATACTGTGCGCAGCCGTACACACTTCAAAGAGAATAAATCTGCATGTGCAATGCATAAGTTTTTCTGCTTTGTTTACGATTGCAGCAGAACCGTCGTAGCTGGTGTGTTTCCACATCAGGAAACACGATTCGGCTACTTTCAATGCACGCTAGTTTTTTATGTTGGATTTAGATACCGCAGGGTTCTTTTCGATTGCGCACATAAAAAACTTCACTCAAAAATTTCATGAATGAAGTCATCGAAAAATTCGTTTAACTTAAATTTCGATAATCACTTTAAGTGCGTGCGTATCAGCCGCGTGCTCGAAAGTTTCATATGCCTCAAGTACATCGTTTAGTTTGAAGCGATGGGTGATCAATGATTTAGCGTCGAGTTTTTTTGACTGTAAAACGTTGAGCAACATTGGCGTGCTGATCGTGTCGACTAAACGCGTTGTGATTGTCAGATTGCGATCCCAAAGAGTTTCCAGATGAAGGTCTACTTTGGTGCCGTGGACGCCAATATTGGCAATTGTGCCGCCCGGGGCGATAATTTTTTCACACATTTCAAACGTAGCTGGAATTCCCACAGCTTCGATTGCGGTATCGACACCACGCCCACCGGTCAATTTCATAATAGTTTCAACCGCTTGACCGTCCTTACTATTAATAATCGACGTAGCGCCAAAGCGTTTCGCTACTTCAAGACGATTGTCATCCAAATCAATCATGATGATTTCAGCAGGGGAATAAAACTGAGCAGTCAACAGAGCCGCAAGTCCAATCGGCCCAGATCCGACTATTGCGACTGTATTCCCTGGTTGAACCTTGCCATTAAGCACACCACATTCAAAGCCCGTGGGCAGAATGTCACTTAGCATCACTAAGGCTTCTTCATCTGCGCCAGCAGGAATAGGATAAAGACTTGTATCAGCATAAGGAATACGAACAAATTCTGCCTGTGTGCCGTCTATGCTGTTACCGAGAATCCAACCGCCGGTAACACAATGAGAATACATTTGTTTGCGACAATAACTACATTTTCCACAAGCGCTGATACAGGAAATTAATACATGGTCTCCGGGTTTGAATGCCGTAACGGCTGCCCCGATCTGTTCGACGATGCCGACACCTTCATGCCCAAGTATTCGACCGGGTTGGCAGGTTGGGACATCACCTTTGAGGATATGTAAATCGGTGCCGCAAATCGTCGTTCTGGTAACGCTGACAATTGCATCCGTAGGCGCTAAGATTTCCGGTTTCGGGCAATCATCGAGAGATTTCTCGCCCTTACCATGATATACGAGAGCTTTCATCGCTTAAATTCCTATAGATGTGTATCGCGACCAGGCCGCGCTAATGATTGACAATTCGAGAGCACAAAATAATTTTTGATTAGATCAAATTGTTATCGCCATGCAATGTTAATGTTATCTACTACCTTATGTACTCCAGGGGTACCCCATGCAGCGTGGCAGGCCAACTTACGTTCAGACCAGTTATCAACTGTTCCGGACAGCGTAACGTTATTGTCATGGACATTGACTGAAACATTATTTGAGTTGTCTCTCGCATGCCGTTTTAATGCTGCTTCAATATTTGATTTGACGATATTCGATGAAACAACAGGTCGAATGTGAATATGATCACTCACTCCCTTGACGCCTAAAAGGTAACGAATTCCTGTTGCCAATGCCTGCTTCTGATATCGCCAATCCACTTCACCAGTTAAGGTAATCCAACCGTCTTCGACCATAACCTTAACGTGATCTTTCGGTAAAAAAGTGTTCCATTCCAAGACGTTCTCAACTGAGCGTGCTATGTCGGCATCATTCCGATGACTCGAACCAGGTAGAGAGATATCAATTTCAATTGCTAATGCCTTTACGCCAAAAACACGCTGTGCGGCACGTTCAGCATGCCATTTGTCTGCGAAGCTATGTACATGACCGGTTAATGTCACTATCCCGTCTTGCACCTCTACACCAATCTGTGTAGCGTTAACAGATTGCTCCCATTTAAGCTCTTCTATTACGTCCTGCTGTATTTGTGCATCGGTTTTCATGATGTTCTCTCTATGCATTTGAGCGGTTAAGCGTACACGGGATCCATGACCTAATTTCAGCCTTTCGTCATAGTGATCTTCGAGAAAACCATCCTAGCCATAACCTTTGCACCGCTATTTGATATGTATCAAAAATTTCAACTAATAAAGCGGGATCAAACCATATTGTGGCGCAGTGTTGCCATCACTTTTTTTATTCTGGATTTATTGCTACTGTCTTGGATTGTGGTGGGATAAATTCGCTAAAAATAAAACGCCACATTAAAAATCGACCAGCATGATCGCATCTCTCGATGCTGGTCGATAGCGTAATACTGGCGATGGAGTCCCAGCAACCTTGGTCAGGTCATTGCTGCGGTACGATCACAACAGTGCCATTGCTGTTTGTTCCTTTGGCTCCTGTGTTGCCTGTAGCACCTCTATTACCCTGATTACCTGTGGCGCCAGTATCGCCGGTTGCTCCGGTGTACCCGGTAGCACCTGTGTTACCCGTATTGCCCGTGGCTCCAGTGTCGCCAGTTGCTCCGGTGTAACCGGTGGCGCCTGTGTTACCAGTATTACCTGTATTGCCAGTATTACCGACGCGACCAGTTGCGCCTGTATTCCCGGTGTCACCGGTCGAACCTTGTGGGCCAGCGGGGCCGGCGGCACCGGTAGCGCCAGTAGGAAGCGTGACGCACCCACCCAACGCAAGCGATATCACTAACAGGGAAAGCAAAGCTGAATGTTTCATGATTGTTCCTTAATTTGATTAACGAAAACTGCGCACGTTATTGTGTGCAGCCATACAGACCTGATCCCTTCATTTCCAGCATTGATTAATGTTGGTGAACCGGCCATCGTTACTGAAGGATCACGTTTCAATGTGATCCGAACGCATCGCATTGAGATGACATCTACTGATACGTTACGATTGCAGTGATCTTAAGCAGATCGCACAAGACAGTCCGTTCGCTAGCGCGCATAAGGCATGGCGCGTTTCATCCATCATCCGATTAGTGCGTTAGCACACAGACGACGCTTGATTTTATAAGTACCCTGCAAAGACAGCCATGAACAAATGATCGCGACTTCATACCATAGCAATGACAGAGGGCTAGGTTTAGGTATCATTTTTCCAATTCCGTTATTACAGCTTCACAGATTCAATTCAGGAGGGTCATCATGAAATGGGTCGGAATGTATGTCATTGGATTTTTTATTTTGATTTGCGGCCTTCTGGTGGCGCTCTGGAAATTGGATATTCTGGCTTCAATCGGCACAACGTGGATCGTAATAGCGGTTGTAATCGCGGTTGGCATTGACATCATAGTTTCGGTATCCCAAAGCGATATCAATCGAAAATGAACCATCCGCGCTCAGCATCGCATTTTGTCCGTGACGCACAAACGAAGCGCGCTCATTACGCAATTCTTAACTACCAGCAAGCCTGATCTTAGACAGCCAAAACAACCATCCCAGAATGTTATTTGTTGAAATTGGTACGGAGAATGATTTTGATCAGCAAACTCTACTATGCAGCCGCGCTACTGACCGTCGTAATTCTTGGCGGGTGTGCTTCTCTGCCTCCAGGCGCGGACTTTCCAAAAAACACATCGACAGCATTTGAGCATCCGGAAAATACGCTACTTGGCAAGAATTTCGACAAAGCAGCTCATGCAAATGCAGGTAACTCCGGATTTCGCATCATTCCAGTAGGAGCGGATGGATTTTTGATGAGAATGCAAATGATCAAGGCTGCGGAACACACTCTTGACCTGCAATATTACATTTTCCACGGTGACGAAACGGGCCGTTTACTAACCGGCGCGATATTAAGCGCGGCTGACCGCGGGGTGCGTGTACGCATATTAATTGACGACGGCGAAACAGTTGATGGCGACGAGCAGATTTCAGTACTTGAAGCGCATCCTTCAATCGAGATCCGGATATTCAATCCCTTCAACTATCGCGGGCATATTCAATTTTTTCGAGCTACTGAGTTTATGTTCAATGCTGCTCGGCTTGACTACAGAATGCATAACAAACTACTTGTTATAGATAATTCAATTGCACTCATGGGTGGACGCAACATAGGAGATCAATACTTTCAAATTGACCCTGAATCTCAATTTGCAGATGATGATCTGTTTGCCGCCGGCCCGATTACTCAACACCTCTCAATGACCTTCGATGAATACTGGAACAATGCTCTATCAATACCAGTCAAGGCGCTTTCAAGCGAAACGCATTCACTGTTGGCATTAAACGATCACCGCCAAGAATTAAAAGAAGAAAGTCGTCAGTTGAAGGCCGATGGGGTTGACTATGTAAAGCAGATTGCTACCGGCGAACCTTTTAACGGGATTATTTCCGGTCGCTTGCCCTTGATCTGGGCGCACGCACAATTGGTTTACGACAGCCCCGACAAGAAAAAAGTAGAAAGCGGTGCGATGGTGGGCAGACTAATGCAGCGCGAAGTGGCCAATGCGACGATCGAAGTGCAATCTGAGTTACTGATGATAACGCCGTACCTGATTCCGGGCAAAGAAGGAATGCAGTTATTCAAGGATCTGCGCCAGCGCCATGTTCATGTGCGTATTCTGACCAACTCGCTTGAATCATCAGCAATGCTGCTAGCGCAGGCTGGCTATATGCATTACCGAAAACCGCTACTTGAAGATGGTGTGGAACTTTATGAAATTCGCGCTCTTTTGGAGAACAGTAAAGGTAGTGGTCAAACACCGGTCATATCGCGCTATGGAAATTACTCATTACATGGAAAGCTCTTTGTATTAGATCGAAAAAGGTTGTTCATCGGCTCAATGAACTTCGATCAACGCTCAATGCATCTCAATACGGAAATTGGGCTGATCATCGACAGCCCCGAGCTCGCTCAACAAGTTGCAGCGCGCTTTGAAGCAATGGTGCAACCGGGAAATGCATACAGACTGACATTGAGTACTGATAATGCCGCAAGTCAAAATATTGTTTGGCATACGCAAATAAATAAAGAACCCGTTGAATACGATATAGAACCTGCGCGGACAAATTGGCAACGATTCAAAGTTACTATTTTATCGTTGCTTCCGCTGGATAGTGAGCTTTGAGAAATTAGTGAATAGTTAAAATAGTTAATTTAATACTGATGATGAAATATAGAAGTAAATCCGGATGCCGACGTTAAATTGCCCCATAGTCCAACGCTGAACTGCCTCACATTCATAAAGCGCCCCTTCGCAAGTACTGACAATCGGTTTTGATCCCCTACCCGAAGCATCAGCATTTCATCGCTAGCATATTCCTATGCGGCAGATTCACCGCAAACCGCCGTAACAACACCACTTGCCAATTCGCTTTACTTTCAATATAGTTTCTCGATTGCAAAGAATATCAGCGCCTTGCAGGTTAAGGTTATCGCCAACAACACCCCCATGAAGACAAAACCAACTATGCACAACACAAATCCAGCGCGCCGTGCCGCTATCACTAAACTAGCTATTGGCCTTACCGGTGCCTGGTTGGCGCCACAATTAGTGCTGGCACAGGAACAATTCGTGGCAGGCAAAGATTACCAGGCGATAGCGACTCCATTTGCAACCGAAGTAGCGGCTGGCAAGATCGAGGTGCGCGAGTTTTTTGGTTATTGGTGTCCGCATTGCAATGCATTCGACCCACACCTGAATGAATGGGCTGGCAAACAAAAATCCGATGTTGCGCTCACTCATACGCCTTGGGCCTGGCAAGAATCGCAAATTCCCTTTCAACGGCTGTTTTATGCGTTAGAAGTAGCCGGGAAAGAAAAAGAATTACGCAGCAAGGTTTTTGAAAGCATGTTCAAAGACCATCTCCGTCTTGAATCCGTTGACGCGCAAGTTGATTGGGCCAGTAAACATGGCATTGATGCGCAGCAATTCCGCGCTCTGCTTGACTCGTTTTCTGTAGTAACCAACCTACGCAAGGGAACACAGTTAGCAAAAACGGCTGGTATTAAGGGCGTTCCATCCTTGGTTATCAACGGTAAATACCTGGTTACTAACGACGACAACCCACTCGGAACGATGGATTACCTGATCAATCTGGAACGCAAACTTGCCTCAAATAAAGCTAAATAAACGCATTATTTCCAGCGCACGCTAACCAGGCAACCAGCCCTATTCCTTTATTGCAAGGAGCAGGGCTGTCAACGAATTACGCCATACCGTGCTACACCATTTAAAAAGACGCAACGTCTGGTTAAATACCGATTGAATTATTACAAACCTTGCAAAAACAATATTTATTCAAATATTACTCATTAGAATCACTTTCCCAATAAGTCAGATTTACCAGAAAGCTGTCAAAAATCAGCAACTAAACTTGCGTAAACTGGGTTTGTTTGAAAATTGCCGCTTAGGTATTCTTAGTTTGCATGCGAATCAAGAACGTCGCTGCGCGGGAGAGCGGATGAGTCACTCAAGCTCCTCCCGTCTATAAAAATCAGCACTATCAAATTAGTGATGGCGGTTATCCGTCTAAACCAAGGTAATGTATGTTGAAAAAAAATACCCAACACGAAAAAGTTAGCCATCGTAAGCCAGTTGTATTGATGTCGATGGGCGCACAAGAACGCAAAGGCCATGACTATCAGGTGATGACCGTCAAATATATCAAGCCCTTAGCTGAACATGCCGGTTGCGTTCCCCTACTTGCCCCAACTTGCTGCGGCAGTGAAGATATTGAACAGTATTTATCGATGGTAGATGGCGTCTACCTCACCGGTGCAGGTAGCAATATTGATCCGGCGCTCTACGGGCAAGAAAACTTAACGCCAGATAAACAGCAAGACCCTAATCGCGACAACTTTGATATTCCCTTAATTCATGCAGCACTAAAAATGGGCTTACCTATTTTTGCTATCTGTCGCGGCATGCAAGAGCTCAACGTGGCTCTGGGCGGTGATCTTCATCAAAAACTTTACGCCGAACCCAACATGCTTGACCATCGTGAAGATGGTGATGAATCGGTGGATGAGCAATATGCCGATGCGCACCAAGTGCGTCTGGTTTCCAATAGTTGGCTTTCTAAGCTACTTGAAGCAGAAGAAATTCCGGTGAATTCGCTACATGGTCAGAGTATTAAAACCTTAGGGGCGGGAGTTCAAGTTTTGGCTCACGCGGAAGACGGCGCTATTGAAGCAATTCATTTACCGGAGGTGGAGCAATTTACTTTGGGAGTGCAATGGCATCCAGAATGGAAGGCGGCGCAAAATCCGAATTCAATAAAAATATTTGCCGCTTTTGGTGATGCTTGCCGCTTGCAAGTTCAGGCTCGTTCGTAGCATTTTTTTTGATTTACTCCTTAGAATCACAACATGAAACCAGTTTTAATCATCCAGCAAGTAGTACTTGATACCGCAGATTACTTTATCGATTTTTTAGCAACGCAAAACATCCCATTTGAGCTTCGCCAAATGCACGCTGGCGAGTTACCGCCCGCCTCCATTTTTGGCTACTCTGGTTACTGCATGTTGGGCGGCCCGATGAGCGTCAACGATGAAGAAAATTTTCCTTATCTGCGCCAACAAAAAGCCTTGGTACGTGAAGCACTGGCGGCAGGTGTTCCGATGATCGGGCATTGTTTAGGCGGCCAGTTAATGAGTACTGCGCTAGGTGGCACCGTGACGACAACGGCATTGCCGGAAATAGGTTGGAGTTCAATCCAGGTAACCGACACGCAAGCTGCGCAAGACTGGTTTGGTGGTCACAGCACGTTTGATATGTTCCAGTGGCATAACGAAACCTTCTCCATTCCCCACGGTGCCAAGCTGATCGCCAGCAGCGCCCATTGCCCGCATCAGGCTTTTATTATTGGCGACAAACACATCGCCATGCAGTTTCATTGCGAAGTGAAGCACAGCAAAGTCCGGCATTGGGCAATAGAAGAAAAAGCCGATATTGACGCACTACAGCATTTAGCCAGCGTGCAATCATCTGACTCTATTGTGGAAACGCTGAACCAACGCATTCCGGCCAGCAATGCCATGGCCCATATTATTTATAGCCGCTGGATTCGATCTTTGACGGATATCTAATAACTATTTCCTGAATTACGCAAACGAACTATTCAATCCCAAGGTGTTTTATGTCTTCAATTCCACATGCGGCTTCTTACTATGCCGACTCAGCCAACCCATCGCCAGATCGACCATCGCTGCTAGCCGCAATTGAAGCCGACATTTGTATTATCGGTGCCGGTTATACCGGTTTAAGTGCTGGCCTTCATTTGGCTGAAGCCGGTTTTAAAGTGGTGATATTGGAACAGGCTAAAGTCGGCTGGGGTGCGTCTGGTCGTAATGGCGGCCAGATTGTGCATAGCTATTCGCGTGACATTGATGTGATTGAAGCCAATTACGGTAAAGAGAATGCTAAGCCTTTAGCTGAAATGATGTTTGAAGGCGCAAAAATAATCCGTGAGCGCGTTACTAAATATAATATTCAGTGTGATTTAAAAACTGGCGGCGTGTATGCGGCATTGACCAAGAAAAAAATCAACGCGCTCGAAGAGCAAAAAGCATTATGGGAAAAATGGGGCAATACCGATTTAACCTTGATTGATAACCGTGACGAGATCAAAAGCGTTGTCAACACCGATCGTTATCAGGCAATTTTAGTAGATAAATCCGGCGGGCATTTTCACCCATTAAATCTGACCTTAGGGGAAGCCGCCGCAATTGAACAGCATGGCGGCGTGATTTATGAAAACAGTGCTGTCATCAACATTGAACGCGGTACAAATCCGGTAGTACATACCGCGCTGGGTCAGGTTAAAGCCAAATTTGTGATTGTGGCATGCAACGCGTACATCGGCGACCTTGAACCTAAATTAGCCAAAATGGCTATGCCATGCGGTACGCAAGTCATTACCACGGAACCGTTAGGACGGCTTGCAGATGAACTCATTCCATCCGATTACTGCGTGGAAGATAATAATTTCCTGCTTGATTACTACCGCTTATCGGGCGACAAACGCTTAATTTTTGGCGGCGGTGTGATTTACGGTGCGCGTGATCCCTCCCACATCGAGGCTATTCTTCGCCCTAATATGTGCAAAGTTTTTCCGCAACTTAAAAACGTCAAGATTGATTACAGCTGGACGGGCAACTTCTTGCTGACGTTATCGCGCATGCCGGAAGTCGGTAAATTATCCGACAACATTTATTACTCACAAGGCTGCTCAGGACACGGCATAACCTTCACGCATTTAATCGGACGCTTGCTGTCAGAAGCGATTCGGGGCCAGGCTGAACGATTCTCAGCCTTTGAACGTTTGCCGCATTATCCTTTCCCAGGTGGGCGTTTATTCCGAGTTCCACTCACCGCCATGGGCGCGGCCTGGTACGATTTACGGGATCGTTTAGGCGTTTAACTAATGGCTTACCGAAGTAGAAAATACGTTTAGCACGACTACTCCGGCAACAATCAGCGCAACGCCAATCACACCCGGCAAATCCAATTTTTGCTGATAAAGAAAATAACTAACAACGACAATTAACACCACGCCTATGCCTGACCACAAGGCATAGGCAATGCCCACCGAGATCGTTTTTAGGGTGAGTGATAGAAAGTAAAACGCGATGCAATAACCAACTATTACCACCAGCGAAGGGATCAAACGCTGAAAACCGTCACTGGCTTTTAAAAATGAAGTGGCAATCACTTCGGCGAGAATGGCAACGCCAAGATAAACATAGTGCATAACGGCATCTTTCTGGATGAATTAGATTAAACTAGACTGATTTGAAAACTAGCAGTGTAACCTTAGCCAAGTATGCCAAACCGACCTTCCACAGTGTTTATTTTTCCGTCCATTAAATTAGAAAAATTCGGTTCGCCTTTAGTGCAATGGATATTGATCTTCATTTTGAGTCTGGCATTTGCATCAGGCGCAATCACCGGTTATTTTGAAGCACGTCACGCGCTTGAGCCGCTCTGGTCTGACTATGCGACCAACATTTTATTAATCATTCTCACGCTTAGCTGGTATCACGTTGACAGCAATGATCGGCGCTATGACCGTAATATCTGGCTAAATATGCTGATACTTGGCCTCGCCATCATCGGCATTCCCTTCTACCTGATCCGTAGTCGAGTTCAAGGTAAAAAGCTCGCCGCCATCGGCTGGCTAATCGTTTTTACATGCCTATTTACGAGTTTAAATTTGCTGGGAACAGCATTGATGGGCTGGTTGGTGTAAAGCAATAACGGGAAGTCATTGAATACGTTAACAGTTTTCAAAAATAGGGGGAGTATATAAAACACCCCCTTATTTATTAATGCCGTTCAGATAAGCGAATAAACTGTGTAACGTCATTCCCGCGCAGGTGCACGAAGGAAGTGCCATTACTGTTCAATTTATGAGCTCTTGGATTCCCGCCTGCGCGGGAATGACGTTAATGAAGGAATAGCTTTTTAACGTGTAGAGCTTAACTGAACGGCATTACCCCTTATTCCTACTATTTTTAACTAGAATTCACCGCATTGTTTCTATTCTTTGCTTCATACATCGCAGCATCTGCGGCCTTAAGAATTGTGTCAGGATCGTCTTCATTGAAGAATAACTTGATCCCGATGCTGGCAGATCCTTGATGCATGATTTCACCAAACACATACTCCGTATTCAACACATTGTGAATCTTGTCTGCCACGAACTCAGCATATTCCTGTGCTTGCTCGAACTGTGAGTTCAACTCCATCAACAGCACAACAAATTCATCGCCGCCGAGGCGCGCGACGGTGTCCGACTCACGCACGACATGCGTTAAGCGCTTGGCGACTTCGATCAGCAGTTGATCGCCCGCATTATGTCCATGGGTATCATTCAAGACTTTGAACTTATTCAGGTCGAGAAATAACACCGCCGCATGGCTGTTATGACGTTTGTTAACGCGTATCGCCTGCCCTATCCTGTCCATGAGCAGACGGCGGTTTGGAAGGCCTGTCAACGCATCATGGAAGGCTTGCTCACGCAGTTCATCTTCAAGCCGCTTGCGCGTGGTGATGTCGCGAAACACCACAGTAGCCGCATGGCCGCCACCTTGCAGATTCAAAATCGGACTGACCGTGTATTCAACGGGAAAACAGGAACCGTCTCTCTTCCAGAACACGTCATTGTCAATATGCCTCACCTGCCCATCTTGCAAGGTGGCATAAATTGGGCAATCCTCAACAGGAAAGTCGCTGCGATCAGCATGATGATGGTGAATGGTTGCGTGGGCCATCCGCCCAAGAATATTATCGTCCTGCCACCCAAGCATGACTAAGGATGCGTCATTCTCAAGAAGGATAATTCCTTTTTCATTCACCACATGAACACCTTCCTTCATTGAGCGAAGAATATTTTCCAACATTGAGTTAATGCGCTTGATCTCCGTCAAATCAACAAACTGGATCAGCAGATGCGTTGCGTCATGAAGTTGAGTCGGTAGAATCCGGCATTCCGCGATAATGTCTTTGCCAAACGCGGTCATCATGCGCACTTCGCATTTCTGCAGGCTGTTATTGGTGAGCGCGGCCAGGCAGCCATCCAACAAGCCGGATGTTTGCCAAGTGGTGATATGCCGGAAATTTTTAGAAAGCAATACTTCGCTCGATGCGCCAACCAACTGAGTCAGAGCCTCGTTGACTTTGACGCATTGTCCGTCTACGGTATACACCCCAATTGGGAGTGGCGAATTCAACAAAATAGCCTCGTTGAACTTAAGCACCTCCGTCAGTTTATCGGTCGTGGCTTCAAGATCGCCGATGACGTTTAGCTTGCGTATCTGCTCCCGATAAATCAGGTAGAAACTCAATAAAATGATCGAAGCAAAAAAACCGGTAACTATCCATGCTTTTTTAACTTCAAGCTGCCAATTGGACAGCGCATCATCGATAGATAGGCCGACAATCAGGCTCATTGCTTGTCCGGAAATTCGCTGAAAATAAAACGAGCGTTCAACGTGATCGAGGACCGAATTCGTTATATAAGAGCCGGACTGTGCGCCAGCCTTATCCAGTGCTTCCAGGGTCGGCGAGTTAATCTTGCTGCCCATGATTTGCATATCCTGCTTGCCATGTGCATAACGGACAATCACATTCATGTGATTATCTCTAAGCACGAAGGCGTCATTTTCGTTGAGCTTCATTTCTTTACCGGAAAGTCGCTCAGTCATTCCATCCAGTGCAATGGAACCATACACAATTCCACCGAATTGACCATCTGGCAAATTAAATCGGCGCGCACAGATCAGCACCCATTTTTTGCTGTAACGCCCCATAACCGGTTCGGAAATCACCATTCCAGCATCAGGATTAATCATAAGTTGTAAAAAATACTCACGATCGGCCACATTGACTTTTTCGGATCGGTTTCCTTTTATGCCAAATATCACATCTCCCGATGCGTTAGTCGCACTTAACAAGATCAGTGATGGAACTCTACTCTGCAATTCAAGCAACTCCGCATTAAGTTCACGACCATCAAAACCTTTAGATTGCTGCTGCCGAATATGATCTGTCGCAGCGAGTAGAGTGAGATTGATATTCTGGAAGGAGCCAGCAATACTTGCGGCTAACGTTGCGCCTAAATCTTGCGCACTTAACCGGGTACGCTCCAACTGCTGTTCACGACTGGCTTGCAAGCTGTTTAATTGAAAAACAATAGCTAGGGCGATCAGTATCAGGGGCGTGGCAATTTGCAAAAAAAGGCTGGTTCTGGTAGTGGAATTCAACCATAAACTCAGGGTTGATTTTGCATGCATTTTAATTTTCCCGGTTGTTGATTCCAAGATAATTAGGAGCGCCAATGTCTAAACTGACAATCCTCCAAGGGGATGCATAATCAACCCCGCGCCCTGTAAAGTAAATGATGCAAGCGGCGGGAAAATATTAAAACAACATGATGATGAGTCGATTATCAGAAAAATCGTGACATTACCCATGCCGGACGAACGCCCGGTTATTTATACAGCATAGTTCCATCACTAGCTGTCTGCAAGAAAGCTGAGGCTTAAAATTGCCACATACCACGAGAAATAGTGTTTTTATATCAATATAATCGATTGGCAAAGGTGGCTACTTTTTGCCATTGAGGTATCACATTGACCCAAAAGCTAAAAAAAAATGGTAGCCGTTACTTTGGCTACCATTTCAAACAAACTAACAAAAAAACTAACCAACTCTTAATAAATTAAAACGCCGCAATCCCGGTTTGCGCACGGCCTAAAATCAAGGCATGAATATCGTGAGTACCTTCGTAGGTATTAACTACTTCCAGATTCACTAAATGACGGGCAATGCCGAATTCATCAGAGATACCATTCCCGCCCAACATATCACGCGCCATACGGGCGATATCCAATGATTTTCCGCATGAATTACGCTTCATGATGGACGTAATTTCAACTGCTGCAGTACCTTCGTCTTTCATCCGCCCTAAACGCAAACAACCTTGCAAAGCAAGCGTAATTTCAGTTTGCATATCAGCCAGTTTTTTCTGGATTAACTGGTTAGCCGCCAACGGGCGACCGAATTGTTTTCTGTCCATGGTGTATTGACGCGCCATATGCCAGCAGAATTCTGCCGCGCCTAAAGCACCCCAGGCGATGCCGAAACGGGCTGAGTTTAAGCAGGTAAATGGGCCTTTTAAACCTTCCACATTCGGCATTAAATTTTCTTCAGGGACAAATACTTCATCCATCACGATTTCACCGGTGATAGAAGCGCGTAAACCGACTTTGCCGTGAATAGCTGGAGCAGTTAAACCTTTCCAGCCTTTTTCCAGAATAAAGCCGCGAATCCGTCCGTCGTCAGTTTTAGCCCACACCACAAATACATCAGCAATAGGGCTATTGGTAATCCACATTTTTGAACCGGATAAAGCATATCCACCAGGCACCGACTTGGCGCGTGTCACCATGCTGCCAGGGTCTGAGCCGTGGTTAGGCTCGGTTAAACCAAAACAGCCGATGTATTCACCGGTGGCTAATTTTGGTAAGTATTTTTGTTTTTGCGCTTCGCTGCCAAATTCATTAATTGGTACCATGACCAAGGAACTTTGCACACTCATCATTGAGCGATAGCCGGAATCGATCCGTTCTACTTCGCGTGCGACCAAACCGTAGCAAACATAATTCATGCCCGCGCCACCGTATTCGACGGGGATAGTGGAACCTAATAAACCGAGTTCGCCCATTTCGCGGAAAATCGCAGGATCAGTTTGTTCATGACGGAATGCTTCCAGCACCCGTGGTGCTAAACGCTCAGAACAATAGGCTTGCGCTGCATCACGCACCATGCGCTCTTCATCGGTGAGCTGTGCATTGAGTAACAGTGGATCGTCCCAGTGGAAAGCTACTTTTGACATACTTGTTTCCTTATATTATTAATTAAGCGTAGTGAATTAAGTGTGAGTCTTCTATTCTGGCACAACTGCCGTCACTTCGATCTCAACTTTTGCGCGATCTTCTATCAACGCCACGACTTGTACCGCCGTCATACTCGGAAAATGACGCCCAATAATCGCGCGATAGGCTTTGCCAATTTCAGGATAAGCAGCAACGTATTCCACCTTATTTACGACATACCACGTCATTCTGACGATATGTTCCGGTTTGGCACCACCTTCATGCAGTACCGCCACGACATTCTGTAAGGCTTGCCGAACTTGCCCGGCAAAGTCGTCGGTATGGAATTGGCACTGCTCATCCCATCCGATCATGCCACTCACAAATATTTGCCGACCTGTTGCAGAAACGCCATTTGCGTAGCCTTTTGGCGACACCCAATTATCTGGTTGCAAAAATTTCATCATAGTTCTGTTCCTAACACTTCTTTTAAATAAGGCATCATTTTCTGACGCAAAGACACCGGTAGCGAAATCGCTTTGCGGGTTTTCATGTCCATCAACACCAGCACCATTTTAGCCAACACACGTTGCACGGCATCGGGACCCAATAACGCAATTTCAACATGCAGTGAGGTATTACCAACTTTGGTAAGTGATAATTGCGCTTGTAAAATCTCACCTAACTCACTGGGCTTTAAAAAAGAACACTCCACATGTGCGGTCGGCAGACCATAGCCAAGTTGCATGTGCATTTCTCTGAAACTGCTGCCTAAGCCATGCTCGCACCAGTCTTCAATCACGGTATTAAAAAATTCAAAATATCGCGGATAGAAGACAATGCCAGCTGGGTCACAGTGAGCAAAACGAATTTGAATTGGAAGGGTGAATTTCATCTTAGTTTGCTTTACACCTTATTTACTTCACTGAGCAATTCACGCGCAATAATTAATTGCTGCACTTCCGTAGCACCTTCGTAAATACGCAGAGCGCGAATTTCCCTATACAAGCACTCGACAGGGACACCACTGACCACCCCTAAACCACCAAACAGTTGCACAGCCGCGTCGATCACTTGCTGCGCAGTTTCAGTTGCCGTCATTTTTGCCATGGCGGCCTCGCGGGTCACACGCTGCCCCTGATCTCGTTGCCATGCCGCACGATATGTGAGCAGTGCTGAACTATCGATTCCAGTCGCCATTTGCGCCACTTTGGCTTGGGTTAATTGAAAATCAGCCAGTGTTTTACCAAACATCTGACGTTGTTTTACATGCTGCAAAGCTTCATCTAAAGCGCGTCGTGCAAAGCCCAAAGCAGCAGCGGCTACCGAGGTGCGGAACACATCTAAGGTTGCCATCCCCACTTTAAAACCCTGTCCGGCATCGCCTATCCGTTGCGAAGAATGCACGCGGCAATTAGTGAACTTGAGCTTGGCTAAGGGATGCGGGGCAATCACTTGAATACGTTCAGCAACCTGCAAACCGGGATTATCTGCGTCGACAATAAATGCGGAAATGCCGCGTGCGCCGGGCTGCTCCCCAGTGCGTGCAAACACCACGTAAAAGTCGGCAATGCCACCATTTGATATCCAGGTTTTTTCACCGTCCAGGATATAATGTTCGCCCACTAAAGTAGCTTGACACTGCATGGCCGCGACGTCGGAACCGGCTTCCGGCTCAGATAAAGCAAAGGCTGCAATCGCGTGACCTTTGGCTACTTTTGGCAAATAATTAGCGCGTTGCGATTGACTACCAAATAAACTAATTGCGCCAGAACCCAAGCCCTGCATAGCAAAAGCGAAGTCAGCCAAACCGTTATGACGCGCCAGCGTTTCTCTAATCAGGCAAATAACGCGCGTATCAATCTGGTCTGACGTAGCACCATATTCTTTGCCCGCAATCGCATGTTGCAACCAGCCAGCATCACCCAATTGTTTAACCAAAGTTCGACAAGCTTGATCTACATCCGCATGATGCTGCTGGCTTAACGTGGCACTTGCCCATTGATCTAATTGAGCGGCTAATTCTTGATGGCGTGGCTCAAAAAAAGGCCAAGCTAAATAGCTGGTATCAGACATGGTATTCTCCTCACTTAGTTCCCCTCAAATTGTGGCTTTTGTTTCGCTGAAAAAGCATGATAAGCACGGTGAAAATCATTAGTTGCCATACAAATTGCTTGTGCCTGAGCTTCCGCCTCTATTGCCTGATCTACACCCATATTCCATTCTTGTTGCAACATCTTTTTAGTCATGCCGTGCGCAAATGTTGGGCCTCGGCTTAATTCAGCGGCATAGGCCTGCGCTTGCTGCAATACCAAGTCTGGTTCGCAGAGCCGATTAAAAAAACCCCAACGCTCGGCTTCGACACCGGACATAGAGCGCCCCGTATACAACAAATCAGCAGCACGTCCCTGCCCTATCACACGTGGCAATAAAGCACATGCGCCCATGTCACAACCTGCTAAACCGACCCGTGTAAATAAAAACGCAGTCTTACTGCGTTCGGTGCCCAAACGTATGTCTGAAGACAAGGCCAAAATTGCACCGGCTCCAGCGCAAATACCATCCACCGCAGCAATAATCGGCTGCGGACAGGCGCGCATGGCTTTGACTAAATCACCGGTCATTCTGGTAAAACGCAATAAGCTGGGCATATCCAGTTGCGTTAACGGCCCGATGATTTCAAACACATCACCGCCAGAGCAAAAATTGTCGCCTGCACCCACTAACACAACGGCTTTCACATCATCGGCATAGGCTAAATCTAAAAATAGCTGTCGCAATTCCGCATAAGACTCAAACGTGAGCGGGTTTTTCCGCTCAGGGCGATTCAAGGTAATGGTAGCTATCGCTTCATGCACGTTAAAACCAAAATGCTGCGCTTTATAATCTGCCAAAGTTAAATGATTGCCGGGCAGTTGATCGGCTTTTCCAGCTAAATAATTCATTACAAACTCGCTTTCACTTTAGAGAGCAGTTGAATCAGCATGTGCTTTTCTTCAGCCTGCAAACCATGTAACAACTCTTCCACCCATTGCTCATGCACTATCGCCATTTTTTTAAATGAGGTTAAGCCTTCTGGGGTTAATTTGAGACTAAATGAACGACGGTCATTGGCAACCACCACACGTTCGACCAATTTTTCTTTTTCTAATTGATCGGCAATGCCGGTGATATTCCCGCCGGTTACCATCATTCGCTTAGATAATTCACCCATCCGCAATCCTTCTGGGTGACGCACTAATTGCGCCATTAAATCAAAGCGCGGTAGAGTAATATCAAACTCAATCCGCAACCGGCTACGAATTTCGGTTTCTAATTTAACCGTGCTCGATAACATGCGCAACCATAGCCGTAATGACAAATGATGCTCGTCAGTTAATCTGGTTTCTAAGTCAATCGCCGGTTCTGAAGCAGGCTCAGGTAATACGTTCATATTTTTATTCTCCCTCAATATCCCATTAGGACTACATCAACTCGCCGCCATCCACCGGAATTGCCTGCCCATTCATGGCTGAAGATGCTGGCATGCATAACCATGCCACGGCATTCGCTACTTCTTCCACTTGCACCAATCTGCCTTGTGGGTTACTGGCCGCCAACTCAGCCCGCGCTTGCTCCTCAGTGCGGCCGGTTTTTTTAACGATATTGGCAATTGCTTGCTGTATTAAATCGGTTTCGGTATAACCAGGGCAAACGGCATTCACCGTAATACCTTTTTTAGCGACTTCTAATGCCAAAGAACGGGTTAAACCAATAACTGCATGTTTGGTTGCGCAATAAGCTGAGGCATAACCATAACCGGTTAAACCAGCGGTCGAAGCAACATTCACAATGCGTCCCCAGCCCATTTCCAGCATGCCAGGTAAAACAGCTTGAGTACACAGAAGCACACTGGTTAAATTAACCGATAGCATGGAATTAAATAGCGCCAAATCGGTTTTCATGAAAGGGGCTGAATGTGCTTGACCGGCATTATTAACCAAAATAGCAATCGGCCCAAACTGTGCTACGGCAGTATTAAATGCGGCTGCCACGGCAGAACTATCAGTCAAATCTAATTCAACGCAATTAACCTCACCAAAAGCACTTAATTTTTCAGCGACTTGCTGCAAATTAGATAAGCTCCGAGCCACAATAGTGACCTTGGCGCCTTGTTGCAACAACGCTTGTGCAATCGCTAAACCAATACCACGCGTACCGCCTGTGACTAGCGCATGTTTACCTTTTAAATTAACCACTTTATCCGTCATATTATTTACCTAAAGATTGCGAAATTACCTGTTGAAGCTGTTTCTCACGCGCCAAATTACGTTCTAACTGCAATTTACCTGCTTGATATTGCACAGGCCAGCTAATGTCACTAAAGCCGGATTTAGCCGCCTCATGCAAGGTCCATGCAGGGTCAGCTAAATGCGGGCGAGCGAGGGCACACAAATCCGCCCGGCCTGAGGCAATGATGCTATTGACTTGATCTGCATCAGTAATGGCACCAACGGCAATGGTGGGGATATCGACTTCATTACGAATTCGGTCAGAAAACGGCGTTTGAAACATACGGCCATATACTGGCTTTTCTTGCTTGCTAACTTGCCCGGCTGAGCAATCTATCATGTCCGCACCGGCCTGTTTAAAAAAGCGCGCAATCAAGACCGCATCGCTAGGCGTAATTCCGCCCTCCACCCAATCATGGGCAGAAATTCGCACGCTAATTGGTTTATCGGCTGGCCAAACTTCGCGTATTGCAGCAAATACCTCTAATGGATAACGGCAGCGATTTTCCAAACTTCCACCATATGCATCAGTACGATGATTCGTTAGTGGGCTAATAAAGCTGGATAAAAAATAGCCGTGCGCGCAATGTAACTCCAACCAGTCAAAGCCAGCCTTATCCGCAGCGATTGTCGCCATCACAAAGTCATCTTGAATGCGTTGCATATCATCCAGGCTTGCTGCACGGGCAATTTGTGATACGCCAGGGTAGTAGCATTGCTCGGAAGCCGCAACCAAGGGCCAATTATCTTCGCCCAAGGGTTGATCTATACCATCCCAAGCACGTTTGGTGGAGCCCTTAGCTCCGGCGTGACCTAGCTGCATCGCTATTTTAGCGTCGCTATTCGTGTGCACAAAATTAACAATCCGCGCCCAGGCTACGGTGTGCTCGGGTGAGTACAAACCTGGGCAAGCGGGAGTAATGCGCGCATCGGCTGATACACAGGTCATTTCTGCAAATACCAAACCTGCGCCGCCCATTGCTCGACTTCCTAAATGCACTAAGTGATAATCGCCCGCTACGCCGTTTATTGCCGAATATTGCGCCATCGGCGACACGACAACACGGTTTTTTAAACGGACACCGCGCAATTGAAAAGGTAAAAACATCGGCGGGACGGGCTTATTTTCAAACTTATTATCGGGGTTACTTTGCTGCACCTGATTCGCTAGCCATTGCTCATAATTACTAATATAAGCGGCATCGCGCAAGCGTAAATTATCGTGCGACAAACGCTGACTGCGGGTGAGTAATGAATAAGCGAATTGTGGCGCTTGCATGGCGGTATAACGGCTGACGTTTTCAAACCATTCCATCGAATTACGCGCTGCGCTTTGAATTTTAATCACGTCGATTGCGCGACTTTCCTGATAATGTTCCAAAACCGATTCCATACCTTGCGCGCCATATTGCTTAAAGCATGCCGCCAATTCGATGGCGTCTTCCAACGCTAATTTAGTACCTGAGCCAATTGAAAAATGCGCGGTGTGGGCAGCGTCGCCCATCAATACTATCGGCACAAATTTACTATCCAGTTGCACCGTATGCACCCAATTTTGGCAAATAATACGCGGAAATTTGATCCAATTAGTTGAACCACGCAAATGGCTGGCATTGCTCATTAAGGCATGTCCATCCAAATACTTAGCGAATATTTTTTCACAAAATACAGCGGCTTCCGCTTGTTCCATTTGATCCAAACCAGCTTTGAACCAAACCTCTTCCGGTGCTTCAATAATGAAGGTGGAAAGCTCAGCATCGTATTGATACGCATGCGCTTGAAACCAGCCAAACTCGGTTTCTTCAAATGCAAAGGTAAATGCGGAAAACTGTTTTTTAGTGCCTAACCAAACAAAGCGACATAAACGGGTTTCAATATCCGGTTGGTAACTGGCTGCATATTTGGTTCTGATACGGGAATTTAAACCGTCGGCGGCAATAACTAAATCGGCCTGATATTGTTCGGCCAGGGCTAATTCATCTTGCACATCGTTTTCAAACACTAAACGCACACCTAGATCTTCACAGCGTTTTTGAAGAATATTCAGTAAATGTTTGCGCCCAATCCCACAAAAGCCATGCCCACTCGATGTGATTTTTTGGCCTTTAAAATGCACATCGATGTCATCCCAGTGATTAAACGCCTGCAAAATTTGTTGCGCACTAATATCATCTGACTGTACTAAATTTCCCAGCGTCTGATCAGAAAAAACTACACCCCAACCAAACGTATCATAGGGACGATTACGCTCAACGACGGTAATTTGATGCTCTGGATTTTGCAGCTTCATGAGTAGGCCAAAATATAGGCCGGCTGGGCCTCCGCCTATACATAGAATATTCATATTGGTATTTTTCATCTTCACTAACTCCGCAATTTAAATCGTTGCAACTTACCGGTTTCAGTACGCGGCAAACTGTCTTTAAATTCAATTGCACGCGGATATTTATACGGTGCGATGATTTCTTTTACATAGCTTTGCAAGCCTGCCACCATGTTCGCATCACTTTTAGCATCGCCCTTAAATTCCGGGCACAGCACAATGTAGGCCTTAACTATTTGCCCACGCTCTTCATCCGCACAGCCAATCACGGCACATTCAGCTACGGCCGGATGTTGCAACAACACCTCCTCCACTTCAGGAGCAGCGATGTTATAACCGGCAGAGATAATCATGTCATCGGTTCTGGCGCGATACCAAAAATAGCCATCGTCGTCCATTTCATAAGCATCACCAGTGACATTCCAGCCATTACAGACATAGTTAGCCTGACGTGGGTCAGCTAAATAACGGCAGCCGGTCGGGCCTTTAACTGCCAAGCGCCCAACCACGCCTGCGGCTACCGGCTGACCGTCATCGTCCAGTATGCATGCCTGATAACCTGGAATTGGTTTACCCGTCGCACCAGGGCGAACTTCATCGTCCGCCGCTGAGATAAATATATGCAGCATTTCAGTCGCGCCTATCCCATCGATCATGCGCAGGCCCGTGGCTTGTTGCCATGCAGCTCGGGTTGCGATTGGCAATGCTTCTCCAGCCGAAACCGTTTTACGTAAGCTGGACAAATCAAATTGATGCGCTAAAACCGCCATATGCCGATAGAAAGTCGGCGCGGTAAAACAGATACTAGCTCGGTAATTTTGGATCGCTTGCAAGAGAGTTTCGGGGCTGTATTTTTCTAATAAGACCGCGCTGGCACCGACTCGCAATGGAAATAACGCCAAACCACCTAAACCAAAGGTAAATGCCAACGGTGGTGTGCCGATGAAGATATCATCCGCGTTACTGCGCAAGGTTGAAACGGGAAAGCAATCGCAAATTGCCATCACATCGCGATGAAAATGCACGGTGGCTTTAGGTTTCCCGGTGGTGCCGGATGTGAATCCGATCAAGCAAACGTCTTCCACGCTAGTTGCAAACGTGGTGAATTCGGTGGATTTTTTAGCCAGGAGCTCTTCCAACCCACCATCTTTACTATTCTGATCTAGTGCGCCGTAATAAATTATTTTTTGTAAAACAGGATGCTGTTCTTGTGCGCTCAGTAGTTCATCTTTTAAGTCAACGCTACACAAAGCCGCGCTAATTTGCGCTTGCTCCAGCATCACGCCTAGTTCTCTGGAGCGTAACATCGGCATACTAGGTACGGCAATGCAACCCACCTGCCAAACCGCTAAAATACACGCCACCAACATTGGATTATTCGCCCCGCGCAATAGCACCCGATTACCCGGGATTAATTGCATTTGGTCACGCAGTACATGGCTGATTTGATTGACTTGCGCCTGAAGTTGCGCATAGCTTAGAGTGGCGTCGGCGCCAATTAACGCCGCTTTATCCGGGTGGAGAGCCACTTTACTTAATAGCTCTTGCGCACAGTTTAATTGTGCTGGGTACTGTAAATGCGATAAATCAAACAGTAATTCAGGCCATTCTGACCGCGGCGGTAAATTTTCAGATGCAAAATTATCCCTGATTATATCCAGACCTTGATCCAATTTCACAGTACTCATAGCTTCTCCATACCTACGACGCTTAAGCCAGATTAAGCAAGAAAAATTACTTTAAACCTAAAATAGTTTTCTGTAAAGGGAAGTTATCAAAAAATATTATTTAGAATGACAAGCACACGCCTCGCCATGCGCAGCAGCAACTAACTCATGCAAAATACCGCATTCCAAGCCGAAATGCGTTGCATCGCAACGTGCCCGCAAAGTAGTTAATTGATTTTCCAGCGCCTGCATGCTAGCCAAACGTGCTCGAACCCGATTAATTTGCTGGTCAATCAAGCTATTAATATCGCCGCAATCATTACTTGGATGCGTCATAAACTCAACTAAGCGCGTAATTTCAGCCAGTGGCATATCCAAAGCACGGCAATGCCGGATAAAAGAAAGCCGCTCCAAATGCGCCTTGTTATAACTTCGATAGCCATTTGCCAAGCGCAAAGGCTCTGCTAACAACCCGGCTTTTTCATAGTAACGAATCGTTTCTACCTCAACTCCCGTGGCTTGCCCAAGCTCTCCGATACGCATTATTTTCTCCCAAGTTAAAAAATAACCAAGTAAGCATTATAAGCCACTTGACCTTGTAGCTACTATAGGCTTTACATTGGCAGCTAGAAACAATATTGAACAGCCGCGAGAGCGTATTAGTTAATAAGTTTAAGCGTAAGCAGTAAATTTTCTCAACGGTTTATGGGGTAAAAAATGGCGAACTATCTGCAAATAAAATCCAAACACAGCCACGGCAGCAACTGCAACCACGGTCACAGCCACGACCATGGGCACGACCATAAACACGAAGAGAAGCAAGAGCACAAGCATGATCACGGCGCTCACGCTGGAAGAGCTTGCAGCGCTGGCGCTCCGGTGACATTCACCGGCCTGGCCGCGCAGATCGCGGTCGATGGCGGCGTGCGCACCGCAATGCGTATCACGCAGATGGACTGCCCGACCGAAGAAGGATTAATCCGCAAAAAACTGGGCGGCATGGCGCAAGTCAAAAGCATGGAATTCAACCTGATGCAGCGCGTACTTACTGTAGTGCATGCACCCGAGGCACTGGACTCCGTTATTCAAGCAATACGTTCATTAGGTTTCGAACCGGAATTGCCCGGAGCCAGCGGCGAGTTGGCCGCCGAAGTGCAGGCACCGGCCAAAGCTTGGTGGCCGTTAGCATTGGCAGTAGTCGCTGCGATAGGTGCCGAGGCCAGCTCCTGGCTAGCTTGGCCCGCGGCGCTGGGTATTGCGCTGGCGTTGCTGGCAATTGGAGCATGCGGCCTGAGTACTTACAAAAAGGGCTGGATCGCACTACGCAATGGCAATCTGAATATTAATGCGTTGATGAGTATTGCTGTAACCGGTGCAGCGCTGATCGGTCAATGGCCGGAAGCAGCTATGGTCATGGTGTTATTCACGATTGCCGAATTGATTGAAGCCAAGTCGCTGGACCGCGCGCGCAATGCCATTAAAGGTTTAATGCAACTCACGCCTGAACGCGCCACGGTGCAGCAGGCCGACGGCAGTTGGAGCGACGTGGACGCCAAGAGCGTTACGCTAGGTAGTGTGGTGCGCATCAAACCCGGTGAACGTATCGGGCTGGATGGCCAGATTGTGCAGGGCCGCTCAAGCATCAACCAGGCACCGATCACCGGAGAGAGTTTGCCGGTCGACAAGGCCGAAGGCGACGCAGTATTTGCGGGCACTATCAATGAATCTGGCTCATTCGACTACCGAGTCACGGCAGCAGCCAACGACAGTACCTTGGCACGCATCATTCACGCAGTGGAAGAAGCGCAAGGCGCCAAAGCACCGACCCAGCGTTTCGTCGACCAGTTCTCACGGATCTACACGCCAACGGTATTTGGGCTGGCCGTATTAGTCGCTGTGCTCCCACCGTTGCTGATAACCGGCGCGGGATGGCATGAATGGATATATAAAGCTCTGGTATTACTGGTGATCGCCTGCCCTTGTGCATTGGTGATTTCAACACCGGTAACCATCGTTAGCGGTTTGGCTGCCGCAGCTCGACGCGGAATTTTGATCAAGGGCGGCGTCTACCTGGAAGATGGCCGCAAGCTCTCTTGGTTGGCGTTGGACAAAACCGGCACGATCACTCATGGCAAACCGATGCAGACTGATTTTGCTGTCATCGCCACTGATGTGTCAGCCGAAGACAGCCAGCGCTGGGCCATGAGTTTGGCTGCACGTTCCGACCATCCTGTTTCTAAAGCCATTGCCAAGGCCAATATCGGTACGGCACCAGAGCAGGTCGAAGCATTTGAGGCGCTGTTAGGCCGCGGCGTGCGTGGCGTGATTAATGGCCGCAACTACTTCCTCGGCAACCACCACATGGTGGAAGAATTAGGTCGCTGTTCGCTTGAACTGGAAGCCCGCCTAGACGTCTTGGAGCGTCAGGGCAAGAGCGTAGTGCTACTAGTGGACGACAGCCATGTATTAGCGCTGTTCGCTGTAGCCGACACGGTGAAAGAAAGCAGCCGTGCGGCGATTGCCGAACTACACGCGTTAGGTATCAAGACCATGATGCTGACCGGCGACAACCCGCACACAGCCGAAGCGATTGCCGCGCAAGTCGGCATTGATGAGGCACGCGGCAACCAGTTACCTCAAGATAAACTGCAAGCCATCGAAGCACTGGCACGTAAAGGCGCCGTGGTCGGAATGGTAGGGGATGGCATTAACGATGCTCCTGCACTGGCGCGTGCCAACATCGGTTTCGCCATGGGCGCGATGGGCACCGATACGGCGATTGAGACCGCCGATGTGGCACTGATGGACGACGACTTACGCAAAATCCCTGGCTTTGTAAGACTGTCGCGTGCTACGCATTCAATACTGATGCAGAACATCGCGCTGGCACTCGGCATCAAGCTGGTGTTTCTGGTACTGACTCTGACGGGCGCGGGCACCATGTGGATGGCGGTATTCGCCGACGTAGGCGCTAGCTTGCTAGTGATCGGTAATGGACTACGCTTGATGCGGCATAAAGTTTAACTGTACTAACTTAAAAAACATCAACTGCGCTGCCGGACTTATTTGCAGACACCTGAATGGAAGTGCAATAAAACTGCACTTCCATTTTTACATGTTACTGTTTTTGGCTCATGAGTTTGGCGGCACCGGCCTTGCTCATAGTGCCAATTCACTCAATTCCGGATGTTCATCAGGACGGCGGCCAATCGGCCAAAAGAATTTGCGCTCAGATTCGCTGATCGGAAGATCATTAATACTTGCATGGCGGTGCGTCATGTAACCTTCCGCATTAAATTCCCAGTTTTCATTACCATAGGCACGAAACCATTGCCCGGCATCGTTATGATATTCATACGCGAACCGCACCGCAATGCGGTTGCCGCCATACGCCCACAACTCTTTGATTAACCTGTATTCCAGCTCCCTCCCCCACTTCCGCGTCAAGAATTGATGAACCTGTTCGCGCCCGACAGGGAAATCGGTTCGATTGCGCCAGCGCGTATCTTCCGTGTAGACAAATACCACCTTGTCCGGATCTCGGGTATTCCACGCATCTTCAGCCAAGCGTACTTTTTGAATTGCTGTTGCCTTGGTAAATGGCGGCACAGGTAGTTTGATAGTCATCATAATTCCCTTAAATAGGTTACTGAAATAATTAATAGACAGATCTGTCTGTTTTTAAGTATATACACGATGAACAGGTCTGTCTATAATACGATTTTGCAAACTATGAATTCACCATGTCACAACCATCGAACCCGCGCGAACGTATTCTGCTAACCGCTCATGACCTGTTTTATCGCGACGGCATTCGTGCAACCGGAATAGACCGGGTTATTGCAGAATCAGGCGTCGCCAAGGCCACCTTCTATAAATATTTCCCAAGTAAAAACGATCTCATTTATGAATTTCTGGAATATCGACATCAATATTGGATGACCTGGTTCGTTGATGCGCTACAGCGCCACGGCGACGAGCCCAAGGCGCTAACTCTGGCGATGGCAGAGTGGTTTGCGAATGCGGGTTTTCGCGGCTGCGCCTTCATTAATAGCGTTGCAGAATTAGGTGGAACGTTACCTGAGGTGCTGGAAATTTCACGACGTCATAAGCAAGAAATGACTGAAACTATTTCCAAACTTTTACCGCCATCCCGACACCGAAAACAGGATGCCGCCGCGTTAAGCCTGGCTGTAGATGGAGCCATTATTCGAGCACAGTGTGATCCAGAACCGGATGCTGCACTGGCATCGCTGGAATTAATCCGAAAATTATTGATGGCTACACCAAAATAATTCCATTTATTTCAACATGCCCTGGTATTTAAAAAAATATTGGGCGTGTATATAGCCCCCTCAGATCTACCCCAAATCTTAATTAATGCGCAGACAAATGCGCTATCGCTTACGTCCCTCCCACTCCACGATAATTGCAAAAAAGTCCTGATCGATCAAAGAGAATTGCACAACTTTGTGCTGCATTCTGCGCAGTGAAAATCGCAATACCGATCATGCAACAGCATCCTCTTTTCGGCAATAAATCAACTTAAATAGTTATTATATTTAATTGACATTTTTAAATTAAAATTGTATATACAGTAACTCTTGATAAGCGGCAGTCTGAGCAAAAGATTGCCGCATCAAACAGTGTGCCGTTCAGATCGCTTGAACAAAAGCCACCATAAGCTCGACACAGATCGGCAAATACGTCAGCAAATTAAATCAACAAGGAGATACCTCATGCAAAAACAGACAATGGTCCGCGGATTAACCGCCCGGCATATCCGATTTATAGCGCTGGGTTCAGCGATTGGTACCGGATTATTTTATGGCTCGGCAAGCGCAATTCAACTGGCCGGGCCGTCCGTGATACTGGCCTACCTGATCGGCGGCGTAGCCATTTACCTGATGATGCGCTCGCTCGGCGAAATGGCCGTGCACAATCCCATATCAGGCTCGTTCGGGCATTATGCCGGCCAATATCTGGGGCCGTTAGCGGGGTTTCTTACCGGCTGGACTTATGCACTTTCCATGATGTTCGTCTGTCTGGCCGATGTCACAGCGGTGGGCATTTATATGAGCTTTTGGTTTCCAGACGTGGCACGCTGGGTGTGGGTACTCAGCATTATTTTATTTGTCGGCGCACTGAATTTATGTAACGTGAAAGTGTTCGGCGAGATGGAGTTCTGGCTGACCTTAATCAAGGTCGGCGCAATTGTTGCCATGATCGCTGGCGGTGCAGCCATTATTATATTTGGACTGGGAAATACCCAGCCCGCTGGCGTTAGCCATCTTTGGCAAGATGGCGGATTTATGCCGAATGGAATAGGCGGCATGGTCGCGTCATTTACCATAGTAATGTTTGCGTTTGGCGGGGTTGAAATAATCGGCATTTCTGCCGGAGAGGCACAAGACCCGCAAAAGAGCATTCCTAAAGCGATTAATGCGGTACCAGTTCGTATTCTGCTGTTTTATGTGCTGACTTTATTCGTCTTAATGTCGATCTACCCTTGGCGACAAATAGGTAGCGAGGGAAGTCCTTTTGTGCAGATATTTGACAGCCTGAATATTACTTTTGCCGCAGCCATGCTAAATTTTGTCGTGATTTCTGCCGCCATTTCCTCGATTAACAGCGATATCTTTGCCGCCGGTCGGATGCTGTATGGAATGGCATTGAAAGGTCAGGCACCGGCCGGTTTTGCCCGTCTGTCTGCATCAGGCGTACCAACGTTGACGGTATTGGTAATGGGTGCAACGCTGTTATTTGGCGTCGTGCTTAACTATCTCATGCCAGAAGATGTATTCCTGCTGTGCGCTTCCATTGTCACGTTTGCCTGTGTCTGGGTGTGGCTGGTTATTTTACTGTCGCAATTTTCCATGCGCATGAAAATGAGCAAAGAAGAAGTCGCCAATTTAAAATTCCCTGTCCTGTTTTGGCCCTACGGCCCAATAATCGCTACCGCATTTATGGTGTTTATTTTTGGCGTTCTCGGTTATTTCCCTAAAACACAACCAGCCTTAATAGTTGGTGTTGTTTGGCTCATCGTGCTGAGTATTGTTTATAAATTTTGGATGAAGCCATTCACGCCAAAAATTGAACAACAAAACTAGTTGCGTGTTTTTCTTTCGTTATTCCAGCCTATGCTGGAATAACGTTAACAGCGAAATGAAGTAACAAATGGGAGAATCAACAATGCAGAATCAGCCCTATGAATTTATTGTTCAACCAGAGATTATCGAATCATTTCAACGCGACGGCGCAGTATGTATCCGTCGCTTATTTACGCCGGATGAAGTTGCGCTGTTAGAAAGCGGGATTGAAGAAAATCTTCGTGCGCCGAGTACCCGATCCAAAATCGCTAGCAAAGCAGATGATCCTGGTCGTTTTTTTGAAGACTTCTCCAACTGGCAAGAAATCGACGCCTATCAACGCTTTATTGTGCATAGTCGTGTCGGCAGCGTGGCGGCCCAGCTCATGCAAAGTGACACGGCACGTTTGTATCACGATCATTTATTGGTCAAGGAACCCAACACCAGACAAAAAACTCCCTGGCATCAAGATCAACCTTATTACAACATTGAGGGTCGGCAGAATTGCAGTATGTGGATGCCGGTTGATCCAGTCACCAGAGAAGCAACGCTGGAATTTGTGGGCGGTTCACATTTGGGGCCTTGGCTGATGCCGCGCACTTTTTTAGATAATCAAGCCAAGTGGTTTCCCGAAGGAAGTCTGACGGCATTACCTGATATTGATGCCGATCGATCAGCCTGGAATATTTTAGGTTGGGCGCTGGAGCCATGTGACGCAGTGTTCTTTCATATGCTGACACTGCACGGCGCGAACGGTGTTGGTAGCGCACGGCGGCGGCGCGTTTTTTCGGTACGTTTTCTGGGCGATGACGTGCGCCATGCTCCACGCCAATGGAAAACTTCGCCTGAATTTCCTGGCTTGGCAGAAGCATTGCCAGCCGGAGCTGCAATGCAGCATCCGCTATTTCCTCTGTTATGGCCGCGCAGATAAATCAATCCAATTGGAGACAAAACAAAATGAAAAAATCATTATTTATGCTTGCAGCACTCGGCGCACCTGAATTCGCTGAGGCGCAATCCAACGTTACTATTTACGGCATTGCCGATATGTCGATTAACCACTTCTCCGGCAGTAATGGCGGTTTACAAGAAAACAACTCTGTGACACGTCTTGATTCAAACGCAGGCAACAATTTTGCTGGTAGTCGACTCGGCTTCAAAGGTCGTGAAGACTTGGGTGGCGGATTGAGTGCCGACTTTAAACTGGAAATGGGCATTCAAATGGATACCGGCCGTTCTGAACAGGGTGGCCGACTGTTTGGCCGTGCCGCCAATATAGGCTTGAACACTGGCTACGGCTCACTACATCTAGGTCGTCAAGATACACCCGCATTTGACTTGCTCAACAGTTCTGATCCGATGGGAGTTGGCTTGGCAGGTACCACCGCCAATATTCATATTGGCAATAAATCGGCCTTTCCAGTTGGTCAGCCAGGAGCTGCGCCACAACAGGGCTGGATTGGAATCGGCGCTATCCGAGCTAACAATAGTATTCGCTATGACACACCCAACTTCAATGGCTTCAGTGCCAGTGTTCTCTATGGCATGGGCGAAGTAGCTAGTTCAAGCAATGGCAATCTCGGTATTGTTGGCTTGAATTATAAATCGCAGGCAATGACCATCGGCTATGTACATATTGATGATAATAGTGCTGGAGTAGTGACCGCTCAAACTGCAGACTTTAAACAAAAAAGCGACGCACTGGCATTCACCTACGACTTTAAAATAGCCAAGCTATACACGCTGGCCGCAACCAAAAAAGCGGACTCGGCCGGTATTGAAGATAAAGCCAATTACTATCTGCTCGGCATGAACGCGCCCATTACCAGCAGGGACCAAATCATGCTGAGCTGGAATCGCTCGGCTGGTCGCAATTCCAACGCAAACAGTGCCGATCAATTCAGCATAGGCTATTCACATGCGTTATCCAAACGGACTATTCTCTACACCTCGTTTTCCAAGATACTAAATAAAGGTAACGCCTCTTTTGGTATCGACGGCTACGACGGACACGATGGCGCAAATTTTGACTATTCGAGGCTTTTCAACGCCGGAATTCTTCATTCCTTTTAATCTTGCACGTAGTTTGGGCTGATGCCGTTCATCAGCCCAAACTTGACAATGATTCACGAGCGAACCTCCCACTCCCCCCCCAAATCTTCAACATTTTTGTTTCTGCTTTGTTTCTATCCGCAAATAGAAACGCCAGGATACAAGAAGCCTCTTAGCAAGACACAAGCCAGCAACACAAACCCGTTTTAATACACTCACTGGCGTACATCGTGCATCGCCGAGTCGGTCTGCTGACATATCAGCCAGGCAAGGACAAAATTCGACTAAAAATGCACTTCATCTAACGAAAGAGTGAAATGAGTTTAAAACCAATGTTACGCCCGCCGATCATCTTGCATGACGTGGTCAAAAGCTATGAAACGCCATCCGGGTCATTTATGGCATTAAAAAAAGTCAGCCTTGAAATTCAGCAAGGGGAATTTATTGCCGTAGTCGGCAAATCAGGTAGCGGCAAAACGACCCTGCTAAATGTGATTGCCGGAATTGATCGCCCCTCTTCTGGCTCTGTCACCGTGGCTGGACAAGCTTTGCAGGAGCTTAGCGAACATCAGCTATCAACCTGGCGCGGTACGACGGTGGGAATAGTGTTTCAATTCTTTCAATTACTTCCAACCTTGACCGCCCTTGAAAATGTGATGCTGGCGATGGATTTTTGCAAGAAATATCCTGCTCGCGAGCGCCGGGCACGCGCAATGGAACTGCTAGCCAAGGTTGGCGTAAGTGAACAGTCCAACAAACTGCCCGCGACGCTTTCCGGCGGCCAGCAACAACGGGTAGCCATCGCACGCGCTTTAGCTAACGCACCGACGCTGATCGTTGCGGATGAACCAAGCGGCAACCTGGATTCAGTAACGGCAGCGACTGTTCTTGGTCTGCTACGCACGCTGGCAGACAGCGGCACCACGGTCGTCGTCGCCACGCATGACAAAGATATTGCCGCACTGAGCGACCGCAGTATTTATGTCGCCGATGGCAAGCTAGAATCGGTCTCAGCGTCAGCTTCAGTTTCGTCTGCCCAACCGTTACATCCGATACACCTTCAACAAGGAGCGGGATAATGACTACGTTCTGGCGTAAGGCGATTGCCGATTTTTGGCAAGAGCGCACCCGCACCGCGCTGGTCGTCATCGCGATAGCGCTCGGCGTGACCGGTTTTACTGCGGTTTTGTCGAGCTATGCGATTCTGACTCGCGAACTGAATGACGACTACCTCGCCACCAATCCGGCCTCGGCGACGTTGTACACGGATAAAGTTGACGATACGTTGCTGAGTACCATCTTGGAAAATCCGCAAGTGGGTACGGCAGAACCACGTCGTGTGGTGACCGGAAAAATCAAATCAGGGCCAGCCGAATGGCGCAATCTGGTACTTTTTGTAATCAATGATTTTAACAATCTTCGCGTCAGCACCGTGCAGCACGAACAAGGCGCGTGGCCACCGGCGACCGGCGAAATACTCATTGAGCGCGACGCGTTTCAGGTTGCAAAAACCAAGATCGGCGAGCACGTCACAATCAAGATGACCAGTGGGCAAGAACATACACTTCTGGTGAGCGGTGGCGTACACGACGTCGGGCAAGCTCAAGCACGTATGGATAATCTTGTATATGGCTATATCACCTTAGCTACGCTTGCCGAACTTGGGGAACAGCCTTATCTGGATCAGCTAAAAATCGTTGTTGCGAACGATGGTTTTAATCAGGCACATATTCGTGAAGTCGCCGCCGGAATTGAAAAAATCATCATAAAAAATGGTCATTCCGTACTGAAAATCGATGTGCCAGTGCCGGGCGAACATCCACATACCCAAATCATGGGAATGTTATTGCTGGTCATGGCGGGTTTTGGCGTGCTGGTTCTGCTGCTCAGCGGTGTGCTGGTAGTCAACCTGTTAATGGCATTGATGGCGGCACAAATTCGTCAAATCGGCGTAATGAAAGCCATTGGCGGTTCGCGTTGGCAAATTGCACAAATCTATTTCAGCCAGGCGTTATTTCTGGGCCTTGCCTCGTTATTGATTGCTGTTCCGGCGGGCTTGTGGGGCGGACGTGAACTGTGCCGCTTTTTAGGCGTATTCCTTAACTTCGATATCAACAGCTTTGCCGTACCGCTCTGGATTTTCCTCCTGATCGCGGCTATCGGCGTGGTAACGCCGTTACTGGCGGCTGCCCATCCCATATTAAAAGCCTGCAGTGTTTCCGTACGTACTGCCTTATCCGATGTTGGGGTCGTTCACAATCAGTACCGCAGTAGCTGGTTTGATCAATTACTGGCACACCTAAGCGGTGAGCGGCCTACATTGCTGTTTGCGCTACGTAATGTATTTCGCCGACGCACACGTTTGATATTGACCTTAATCACCCTCTCAGTTGCCGGCGTTTTTTTTATGGCGGCGCTCAATGTACGAGCCTCGATGATTGATACGCTTGATCACTTATTTGCGACTCGTCAGTTTGATTTAACCGTCAATTTTGTTGGAATGGCCCCAGATGATGCCGTCACCCGCGCTGTGAGCAATACCGCTGGCATCACCCGCGCCGAAACCTGGATTAATGCCGATGCTATTTTTTCTGCTAAAGGTGAATCTGATAACGCCACAGAGCAGGAAACTCACACTTCCGATGAAAATAAATTCACAGTCATTGCACTGCCTGAACAAACCGCCATGTTCAAACCGAACATTATCGAAGGCCGGAATTTACTGCCGGGTGAAACGGATGCGATTGTCGTTAATCATGTATTGGCGGATAAAATACCCGCAATCAAGGTCGGTGCCATCATCAAATTAAAAATCGGGTCGGAGAAAAACGGTTACCAGCAAAACCAGTGGCATGTCGTCGGTATTGCGCGTGAACCCTTTAGTTCTGCCGCTGGCTATATTCCCAAGGCCTATTACGCCGCTACCAAACCCAACATGAGCAATAGCGTGAATTTGGTGCTGACTCGTACTGATGAAGGCGCAATTAATGCGGTAAAAGCAGATCTCGAACGCAACCTCGAACAACAGGGGATTCATGCTCGCAGCAACTACACCAAAGGAGAAGGCCGCTCAGTAATTGATGAACATATAGTGATGATTTATGTTTTTTTGATTATCATGGCAGGCATTGTCGGTGGCGTGGGTGGACTCGGTTTAATGACCACCATGAGCCTGAATGTGCTGGAACGACGCCGCGAAATGGGTGTGCTGCGAACAATCGGGGCAACGCCGCGCACGGTATGGCTGATAGTCGCGAGCGAAGGTGCCCTGATCGGATTGATGAGCTCGGTACTGGCAATTGCGGCGGCCTGGCCAATCAGCAAAGGTATCGGCGATATGCTGGTTGGACTGATGTTGCGTAGCGTTCTCGATTTTCGTTTTGATCCTAGCGGCATTTGGATTTGGTTGGCAGTCAGCGTAGTATTAGCCGTCGCCGCCAGTTTTATGCCAGCCTGGCAGGCATCCCGTAGTTCGGCGCGTGATGCGCTGGCTTGCGAATAACGGTTAGCTTGGTTGCTGCAGCGATCCTGACACGGTCGCTGTAGCTTCAATGGGTTGTTTTAATGCTTGAATTATTGTTGGGAAATACAGCGAAATATGGAACAAGTTGATCACATTTTAATCGTCGATGACGATGCCGACATCCGTGAACTGTTGGGGCAATACCTCGAAAAAAACGGTTTTAAAGTCAGCGCTGCAGCCAATGGTCGACAAATGCGTCAGATCTTGGCCGTGAGCACAATCGATGTAATCGTGCTTGATCTAATGCTGCCCGGCGAAGACGGTCTGGCATTGTGCCGTGACCTGCAAGTTGGTCGCGCCACCCCTATTCCTATTTTGATGTTAACCGCACGCAACGAAGAGGCCGACCGCATTCTCGGCCTGGAAATGGGCGCCGACGACTACCTTACCAAGCCATTCGCATCACGCGAACTGCTGGCACGGGTGCGTGCCATCTTGCGCCGTTCACGCATGTTGCCGCACGACTTGCACCCAACCGAAACAGCCCATGTATTGGCATTTGGTACTTGGCAGCTAGACACCAGCGTCCGGCATCTGTTCGATAGCAGCAACACCCTGGTTTCGTTGAGCGTGGCGGAATATCGCTTGTTGCGGGTATTTCTAGACCATTCACGACGCGTGCTAACCCGCGACCAATTACTAAACTTAACGCAAGGACGTGACGCGGAACTGTTTGATCGTTCTATCGATATTCTAGTCAGCCGCTTACGCCAACGACTGCGCGATGATCCACGCGAGCCGGTCTATATAAAAACCGTGCGCAATGAAGGTTATGTGTTTTCGGTTCCAGTTGAAATTCGCGTGGCGGCTTCATGAAATCATTTTTTTCGCGCATCAAGAATGCTTGGCCAGACACGCTGTTTGGACGGTTAGTGTTAATTTGGCTATTAACTTTTCTGATCGGGCATGTGCTGGAGATCGGGGCAAGCTACACGACGGTACTGAACTACCAGACCACAAAAAGCGAATACTACTTATCAAAGGATATTGCGCTGCTAGTTCCGGCGCTGGAGCATGCGCAGCCTTCGGAACGCGCACTCTGGCTTCAACGGATGGAACGTCAGGATTATCGCTATGAACTTGGTGCCGGTGCTGCTGCCAACACGATTCAACTCACCTCAACACGGGCCAAAGAAATCAGTGCAGCGTTAAGCCTTGCACTAGACTCACGCTACCTCATCAGCGTCACCGCACCGAATACGCCAAAAGAACTGATGGTATTGCACTTGCCGTTGAGCGACGGCACACCGTTGACTATTCACTTAAATAAAATTGCCCTAAAAATGCCATGGTGGGGCGGAGCCATTTTTGCGACGCAGATTTTATTCCTGATTATTCTGACCTGGTATGCCCTACGTCAGGCAATGCGTCCCTTGCTACGTTTGGCGGAGGCATCCGAAGCACTGGGCTCTTCGCTTCAATGCGAGCCAATTATCGAAAGCGGCCCCTCTGAAGTAGCCCGGGCAGCGGTAGCATTCAATGCAATGCAACGGCGCATCACTGAACATCTGGCAGAACGGGTACACATACTTGCCTCAATCTCACACGATCTGCAAACCCCCATTACCCGCATGCGACTGCGCGCCGACTTATTGGATAACGGCGTAGATAACGGTGCACTCAGAGACAAGCTGCATGGCGACCTGAATGCGATGCAGGTATTGGTAGAAGAAGGCATTGCCTATGCCCGTAGCGCACATAGCGTTAATGAAGTTCCGTGCCGGGTTGATATCGACGCCCTGCTAGACAGCCTGACCTGCGATTACCTTGATGACGGCCAGCAAATTGGGCTGCAAGGCAAAGCCAATCGCGTCATCACCACCCGGCCACACGCGTTGCGACGCATCGTCAGCAATTTGGTCGATAACGCGCTGAAATTTGCGGAACAGGTTGAAATTTCAGTGATGCTGCACACGCCCAATCTACTGAACATATCCGTGCAAGATCGCGGCCCGGGTATTCCAGCCACCGAGCTGGATGCCGTATTGAAGCCGTTCTACAGACTCGAAGCTTCACGCAACCGCAGCAGTGGCGGAACGGGTCTCGGGCTGGCGATTGCGCAACAGCTATCCATCGCATTGGGCGGCACGTTGTCCTTATCCAATCGCGATGGTGGCGGCTTGCAAGCGACTATTTCATTACCATGCTGAGGCGTGAATCCAACAAACAAATTTCCACTACCAACTTAGCTGCGCATGATTTCAGCAACCCAGTTCATAAACAGTTGTGTGCGTTTGGGTAAATGACGTCGATTTACATAAAGTAGCGACACCGGCATTGGCGCGGCGGAATACTCCTTCAAGACTTCCACCAATTTACCTTGAGCGATCAGTTCGCTCACCCCTATTTCCGGCGCTTGAATAATACCCAGCCCAGCCAGACAAGCCGATTGATAAGCATCAGCACTGTTCACCGACATTGCCGCAGCCACTGCTATTTTCTTGCTTTGATCACCATCCTGATAATCAAAAGTACTGATCGAGCTGCCAAATGAAGTAGCGTAGTGAATCATTTTATGCGCAGCCAAATCATCCAGGTTGCGCGGAATGCCATGGTGAGCCAGATACTCCGGGCTGGTGCAATTGAGTAATTTAAAATGCCCAAGCGGTCGGGCAATGAGCGACGAATCACTTAACGTTCCAACGCGTATTACACAATCAAAACCTTCACGTACCAGATCTACGCGCCGATCTGTGCAGCTCAACTCAATATCAATGCGCGGATGCCGGCGCAGGAATTCGGGTAACTTGGGAATGATCCTGTTTTGAGCCACTCCGTTCGGCATATCAACCCGGATACGGCCAGCAATATCAACTTCACTTTGCCTGAACATGGTTTGCAATTCATCCATATCCGCCAGCATATCTTTACTGCGCTCGTAAAAAACCAAACCGTCCTGCGTCATCTGCACGGTGCGCGTCGTGCGCTGCAGCAGTCGCGTACCCAAGCTATTTTCAAGTTGTTTAACAGCCGTTGACACACTGGCTTTGGGTAAACCCAAACTATCCGCCGCCTGCGTAAAGCTAGCGAGTTCCGCAACCCGCACAAAAATTGTCATTGCCTCTAACTGATTCATATTAGCCCTTGAGATTAATTATTGTTCGTATTTTACGAACAGTGTAGTCATTTTTTCGGTCTTTGTTTTAATAAAATTGCGCAATAAACTTGCGTCATCCCATTACCGGGAAGCCATTAATCAAGGGGATTAACATGAGTAATAAAATTGCAATCATAACGGGCGGAAGTCGCGGTTTAGGCAAAAGCGCGGCCTTAAAACTAGCGCAACAGGGAGTCGATGTGATTCTTACTTACCATAGCAAAAAGGCAGAAGCGCTGGCGGTAGTCGCAGAAATTGAGTCCTACGGCGGGCAAGCAGCAGCCCTGCAACTGGATGTAGGTAACAGCGCATCGTTCAATGAATTTGCAACACAAGTGCAGCAGCTTCTAGCCGAAAAATGGCAACGGAAAGATTTTAATTTTTTGGTCAATAACGCCGGTATTGGCATTCATGCAGGGATTGCGGAAACCACGGAAGCCCAGTTTGATCAATTAGTGAATATTCAATTTAAAGGTGTATTTTTCCTAACCCAAAAATTGTTGCCACTAATCGCCGATCACGGCCGGATTATCAATATCTCCACAGGACTAACGCGCTTTGCCTTGCCGGGCTATGCCGCCTACGGAGCAATGAAGGGTGCCATCGAAGTATTGAGCAAATATTTAGCTAAAGAACTGGGGGCACGTGGTATTGCCGTCAACGTCGTGGCACCTGGGGCAATTGAAACCGATTTCGGTGATGGCGCAGTAAGAGACAACTCACAAATCAACAGCTTTATTGCCTCACAAACAGCCTTGGGACGGGTTGGCTTGCCGGACGATATTGGCGGTGTAATCGCCTCTCTGCTAAATGATGCTAATGGCTGGATAAATGCTCAACGTATCGAAGCATCTGGTGGTATGTTTTTATAAAACCGACCACGCGTTGAGCTAATACCACGCTACTCCAAACGCGCGGTACTACGCTCAGGCGCAACCAGCGGCAAACGCAGCTGAAAATGTGCGCCATGCCCGGGGCTGGTGGTTAGCATGATGTTGCCGCCCAAGATGTCGGTGACGATATTATTAACAATATACAGCCCCAGCCCGCTACCGCCCACACCCATCCGCGTCGTAAAAAATGGATCGAAGGCATGCATCGCCACCTCGTCGCACATGCCTTCACCATCATCACTAAACTCAAGAAGTACATACTCATTATCACGTCGTGCGTGCAACAGCATGTTGCCGCTTTCCTTATGAGCGAAAGCATGCACCAAGGCGTTATTAATGAAGCTGGTCACTATCTGTTCAATCGATCCCGGGTAACTATCCAGCTGAATGTTTTCTTCAATATAAACCTTCAGAACATGGCTGCTTTTACTCAAAGTTGGGCGCATGGTTGAGATGATGTCTGTTATCACCCGCTGCAAATCAAAGTGCCGACGACGTTCGCTGGCCTGGTCAACCGCCACCTGCTTGAAGTTACGCACCAAATCTGCAGCCCGAATAATATTGCGCTCGATCAGGCTAGCTTCGTCTATCGTGTTCTCAACATACGTCACCAATGCAGAGCGTTTCAGTGTTCCCGTATTGACCGAGGCGCTCAGTTCCTGAACATGCACATTTAAGGTAGAAGCCGCCATCAGTGCGTTACCAATCGGCGTATTAAGTTCATGTGCTACGCCTGCAACCAGCGTTCCCAGTGCGGCCATTTTTTCGGCCTGTACCAACCTCCGCATCGCGGCCTGCAGTTCGTTATTAATCGCCACCAATTTTTCCTCGGCGCGCTTACGTTGCGTAAAATCATAGAACTGAACCAGCACATGATTTTTGCCGTTGATCTGCATGGGAAGTATTTCACAGTCAAACCAGACTTCCCGCCCAAACAGATTCGTATCGTGAATTTCACAGCGCTGCCCCACTCCCTCAATTAACACCGCCGTGAATTTTTCAAGCAAACCACACGCCTCAAACACGCTGTTGTTGTGGTACTGCAGCATCGACGCTCGCGTCAATGTAAAAATATGGGCATAAGCCTCATTCACCTCAACACACCGGCCATTGGGCGCATATACCGCCATTGGCAAGGGAGAGTTAAATAAGATAGATTCGTTAAACTTCAATAATTCAGCTAATTCTTTGTTGATGTCTTCATATTTCGCTGTATACATTTTGAGCACAACAAAAACCGCAGCCCCAATGAGTGCCGTCACGAAGATCGTCATCAGGTGCGATTGCCACAATGTCAAGCGCGATCCAAACAGAAGGGTTTTTACTGTTTCGAAACAGATCATCAACAAAGCAGTCGCACCGAATACCAGAAAAAGTTGCTTACCTAGCGAGACTTTGTTCGGTGTTATTTTCATCATATCGTCGCACTTGGTCGTGAACTCACAGGTTGTTTTTATGATGTGGAAGGAATTACTGCCATTGGCACTATTAGTATAGTGCGCGAAAGAAATTTTTCAATTAATAACAAAAGGATCACATAACAAAAAACGGTTAATGCCGAACCAAAATTCAACATTAACCGCCTTTCAGAATAGACCTCTACCCAAACACTAATCCAATATTAACTGATGCACTATATTGGTAGATTCATCACCAATCTGGCTGCGCCATGCGCGCGCAAAAAAGGTTCGCTCCTGATCAGTAGGCTGCGACGACCAAGAAACATACAGGGTGCCTTTATCATCATGAAGATTGGCAATTTTTGCGATGCAGGCTTTATTGTCCGAAATATCGGCCTGTCCAATCACATAGCCATAAACCCGATTTAACCGCTCTAAGCGGTCAGGTTCAGTATCGCTATGAATTGCGCTGATAGTGGGGTGATCTAAGTACATTACAGCTTCCTTTCTCATGAATTTTCTGACTAAAACTACCCGCGCACGGCCTTGCATTCATTACGATGCAACACTTTTCCGGATTCGTCCAGCGTATCTAAATACACGTCGAATCCCCACAAGCGCGTGACATGTTTTAACACTTCATTAGTTTGCTGATTCAATGGCCGCCGTTGATATTGTGCGTGCCGTAATGTGAGCGAACGATTACCTTGCATATCAACCGACCAGACCTGAATATTCGGTTCACGATTACCTAAATTGTATTGACCGGCTAGCCGTTCACGTAAATATTTATAACCATTATCGTCATGAATGGCGGAAATTTCGAGCGTCTCCTGGCTGTCATCATCCAACACCGTAAAAAAGTGAAAATCACGGATCAACTTAGGTGATAAATATTGAAGAATGAAGCTTTCATCTTTAAAGTTACGCATCGCAAAATCTAACGTTTTTTGCCAATCCTGACCGGCAATATCGGGAAACCAATGACGATCTTCGTCAGTCGGATATTCACAAATACGGCGAATATCGCACATCATGGCAAAACCTAACGCATAAGGATTAATGCCATTAAAATGCGGGCTGGTAATGGGCGGTTGATAAACCACATTGGTATGGCTTTGCAAAAACTCCATCATAAAGCCCTCACCAACAATGCCTTCGTCAAACAGTTGATTCAAAATCGTGTAATGCCAAAAAGTAGCCCAGCCTTCATTCATAACTTGCGTTTGCCGTTGCGGATAAAAATACTGTGAAATTTTTCGTGTCACGCGCACAATTTCACGCTGCCAAGGTTCTAAGCGTGGCGAATATTTTTCAATAAAGTAAAGTAAATTTTCTTGCGGCTCAGGCGGCACCCGGCGAATCTCTTCACCGGCCACCGCTTGATCGCGACGCGGCACAGTGCGCCATAAATCATTGACCTGTGACTGCAAGTATTCTTCACGTTCACGTTGCCGCAAATGTTCTTTGGCTAAAGAAATTCGCGCTGGGCGTTTGTAACGATCTACGCCGTAATTTTGCAGAGCATGGCAAGAATCAAGCAGCATTTCAACCGCATCAATACCATAACGCTGCTCACAATCCGCGATGAAATTTTTGGCAAACAGCATGTAATCAATAATCGCATCGGCGTCAGTCCACGTGCGGAATAAATAATTACCTTTAAAAAAAGAATTGTGTCCATACGCAGCATGAGCAATTACCAGCGTTTGCATGGTTAAGCTATTTTCTTCCATCAGATACGCAATGCAGGGATTGGAATTAATCACAATTTCATACGCCAAGCCCATTTGACCGCGTTTATAGCTTTTTTCCGTCTTCAAAAAATGCTTGCCGAAGGACCAGTGGTAATACGAAATAGGCATGCCGACCGAAGCATAAGCATCCATCATCTGCTCTGCCGAAATGACTTCCAACTGATTTGGATAAGTATCTAAACCAAAATTTTTCGCCACACGTCTGACTTCAATGTCCACTTTCTCAAGCAATTCAAAGGTCCATTCAGACTGTTCTGGAAGACGATTTACATTCGGCTCGGGTTTTTCAGCGGCACTTTTTTTAGCAATTTTTTTATCTGTCATAATTTCGCATTCTGTTTCTTAAACAGATCCCGAAATACCGGATATATATCCGATGGGTCCTCAATTTTCCGCATGGCAAAATGAGAATGGTAGCTCGCTATTTGCTCGTATTCACGCCACAGATTCTGAGGCTCTCCATCGGTAATTTCTACGTAAGCGTAATATTGAACCAAGGGTAGAGTGGTATCCATCAAGAGTTGACGACAGGTGATGGAATCATTGTCCCAATTATCGCCATCCGACGCTTGCGCTACATACGCATTCCATTCCCCAGTTGGATAACGGTCACGCAAGATCGTATTTAACAAATTAATCGCAGACGAAACGACAGTACCACCCGATTCCCGTGAATTAAAAAATTCTTGCTCATCGACTTCCATGGCCGTGGTGTGGTGCCGGATAAAGACTAATTCAATTTTTTCGTAAGAGCGGGTTAAAAATAAATACAGCAAAATAAAAAATCGTTTAGCCGTATCTTTTTTAGCTTCATCCATTGATCCAGACACATCCAAAATGCAAAACATCACTGCTTGACTGGAAGGTTTAGGTACTTTGATCCGATTGCTGTAACGCAGATCAAACGTATCTAAAAATGGAATCGCTAATAATCGGGTACGCAAATGGGTGATTTCATGGCGCAATAAAAGTACGCGATCATCATCAACACTGACACCCTCATCCAACAAGGCGCGTAACTCTTGTTCAGCCAGTTTGATTCGTCGGCTTGATTTGCCACCGACCGCAATGCGCCGGCTCAACGCGCCGCGTAAAGAACGCAACACATGCAGGTTAGTCGTCGTGCCAGACATTTTGTAACCGGCACGTAATTGCTTGAAGTCGGTCGAAGCCGTCAGCTGGGTTTTCACCATGTTCGGCAACTCTAAATCTTCAAAAAAATAATTCATGAACTCTTCGCGGCTGACTTCAAAAACAAAGTCATCTTCGCTGGTTTCTTCGCTGTTACCAGCCTGCCCTTTGCCCGAGCCTGCGCCACCTTTAGGACGTTTGAATTGATCGCCTTTTAGATATTCTTTATTCCCCGGGCGAACGGTTTCCCAAACACCACCATGGTCATGGCCAAAGCTAGGCTCATTAACGTCTCTAACGGGAATCGATATTTTCTCACCACTTTCCACATTGGTGATAGAACGGCCTTTAACAGCACGTGTGACGGCCTCTTTGATCTGATCTTTGTAGCGACGCAAAAACCGCTCACGATTGACCGCCGATTTATTCTTTCCTTGAATTCGTCTGTCTATTAAGTGAACCAAGATAGCCTCCTGATTTTTTGCAAGTTAGGATTTACGCATTCAGCCTATAAGCATTGGATTGTGCCAGTGCAAACTCTGCCCAAATAACGGCTTTGCGTAAATCCCAGAATTATGAGGTTTTTCTCACTCGCAAATACCACTCGCATAAAAGACGAACCTGTTTCGCGGTATAACCTTTTGCCACCATCCGCTCAACAAATTCCTGGTGTTTATTCGCATCGTCAACACTGGCTTTCGCATTGAATGAAATGACCGGCAAAAGTTCTTCGGTGTTAGAGAACATTTTTTTCTCAATCACCGTGCGCAGTTTTTCGTAACTATTCCAGGTCGGATTTTTACCTGCATTTTGAGCTCGGGCGCGCAGCACAAAATTAACGATCTCATTCCTAAAGTCTTTGGGGTTAGAAATGCCGGCTGGCTTTTCAATTTTTTCCAAATCATTATTCAGTGCTTCCCTGTCAAAGCTTTCGCCCGTATCAGGGTCACGGAATTCCTGATCTTGAATCCAGAAGTCCGCGAAGGAAACATAACGATCGAAAATATTTTGGCCGTATTCAGAATAACTTTCCAGATACGCAGTTTGAATTTCTTTACCAATAAATTCGATGTAGCGTTGCGCTAAATATTCCTTGACGTAAGAGAAGTATTTTTGCTCCACTTCAGGCGCAAATTGTTCACGTTCAATTTGCTGTTCCAATACATAGAGCAAATGCACAGGGTTAGCCGCTACTTCTGTCGTATCAAAGTTAAATACTTTAGAAATTATTTTGAAAGCAAAGCGGGTGGATAAGCCATTCATCCCCTCATCAACGCCCGCGTAGTCGCTGTATTCCTGTTTGGATTTCGCTTTTGGATCGGTGTCTTTTAAATTTTCACCGTCGTACACCAGCATTTTGCTAAATATGCTGGAGTTTTCTGGCTCTTTTAAGCGTGACAAGACCGAAAATTGCGCCATCATTTTGAGTGTTCCCGGGGCACAAGGCGCTTGTGTCAAGGAAGAAGAGCGCACCAGTTTTTCGTAGATTTTTATCTCATCCGAAACACGCAGGCAATAAGGTACTTTGACGATATAAATACGGTCTAAAAACGCTTCGTTATTTCTATTATTTTTAAATGCCTTCCATTCCGATTCATTCGAGTGCGCCAAAATAACGCCCTCAAACGGAATCGCGCCAAAGCCTTCGGTTCCTTTGTAATTACCTTCCTGGGTAGCCGTCAGTAATGGGTGCAGCACTTTAATCGGTGCTTTAAACATTTCCACAAATTCCATCAAACCCTGGTTTGCCAAGCACAGCCCGCCAGAATAGCTGTAAGCGTCAGGATCATCTTGCGCATAGTCTTCCAGTTTGCGGATATCGACTTTACCGACCAAGGATGAAATATCCTGATTATTTTCATCGCCCGGTTCCGTTTTTGAAATAGCCACTTGCTTCAATACCGAAGGGTAGCGTTTCACTACGCGGAATTGATTAATATCGCCATTAAATTCGTGCAAGCGTTTTACGGCCCAAGGGCTAGGAATCGTGCGTAAATAACGGCGTGGGATACCAAAATCCTCTTCCAGAATTACCCCATCCTCTTCCTCATTAAACAATCCCAAAGGGGACTCATTAATTGGGGAGCCTTTAATCGCGTAAAACGGAATTTTTTCCATCAACGCTTTTAATTTTTCAGCAATAGAAGATTTACCGCCACCGACCGGGCCGAGTAAATATAAAATTTGTTTGCGTTCTTCCAAACCTTGCGCCGCATGACGGAAGTAGGACACAACTTGCTCAACGACTTCTTCCATTCCATAGAACTCGCGGAAGGCTGGATAAATTTTTATTATTTTATTTGCGAAGATGCGGGAGCGGCGTGGGTCATGGCGCGTATCAACTAATTCTGGCTCACCGATAGCGGCTAATAACCGTTCTGCGGCGGATGCAAAAGCTAATCGATCGCGTTTGCATAATTCCAGATATTCCTGCAAAGAATATTCTTCTTCCCGGGTACGTTCATAACGTGCTGCATAGTTATCGAAGATCTTCATGGTTGCGTCCTTTTAATACTCAGACATAACGACAATAAGCCAGATTCGCTGCGCGACTTTTCCCGTCGCTGATAATTTTGCAGCGACTATTTTCCGCCCGGCAATTTAATAATATACGCTTTGCTTATTTTGTTATAGATTAAATTGTTGAAATTCCCAAATTTTAAAGAGGGAATAGAGGCAGATTTATTGAGCTACTTTTATCATGGCAAATTAGCTAGCTATTTTACAAGTAATTGCTTCTACAATTGGGCACGGTAATGATGAATCGGTATCGGCGCACTCGCTGATTAAGCGCACCAAAATATGTTCAATTTTTTGCAGGTCATCCATTTTTTTACGTACTTGCGTTAACTTATCACTAGCTAACTGACGTACAGAACTTCGGGACGTTTGCTTCAAATGTTTCTGACTTGTAACTTCACTTCCCTGATCACTCTCTTGATCGTTTAATTGCAATAGACTAGCCACTTCATCAAGAGTGAAGCCTAATTCTTTGGCTCCCTTAATAAATCGTAACCGCTCCACAAATTGACTAGAATAGATTCTGACAGCACCAGAACTTGCTGCTGGAATAGACAATAATTGCCGGCGTTGATAATACCGAATTGTTTCAATACCAACCTCAGCTACTTTTGATAGTTGTCCGATAGTATAATTACATTTATGCATTACTTTTAGCCTATAAAACTCGTTGGGTTCTACTTTTACAATTTTTAGTTGTTATGACTGACGAGGGGTATTAGTATTCTAAGTCCGAAACTGGATTATTTTTATTAAAAAAAACCAAATTTCATGCCTATTTCTCAACAGTATTAGAATATGAAAAAAATATTTTCCAGCTACTTAAAACGAATTGCTTCGCCCGGATTTATCTCCGAAGGCTTTGCCATTACCGCAAGCTACTTAGCAATTTTAATTCTATTTCCTTTTGATATAAACACCAGTTCACAAGTATCGTTACATGTTCTCTATGTTTTTCCTCTCACACTCATTGCTCTGCATTGCTCCCGAAGTAACCTGGTAATAGGCGCAGCAGCGTTATCGATTACACTCCAGGCGATTGCCCTCTGGATGCCTAGCGAGGTTTCATTCACCATCAAAATTTACCTCTTTTTGATGATTGTATTATCGAACAGCACCTTCGTTTTGGTCGCCAGATTTGCCCGCACCAACATAATCGAAGCAGAACGTTTGTCCACCATTGATCCGCTGACTAAGCTATCTAATCGGCGCGCGCTTGAAATTGCCATTGATGCCGAAATTGTTCGTCAACGACGCTACGGTGGATATTTTTCCGTGGTACTTATCGACTTGGACGGATTCAAAGGTTTGAATGACTCGCTGGGGCACCATGCAGGTGATAGAGCGTTAATAATGCTTGCCGATATCTTGCGCGATCATACCCGCCAATCAGATACGATTTCCCGGATTGGTGGCGATGAATTCGTTATCCTTATGCCGAACACGCAAGCCGCGGATTGTGAAGCACTATGCCAAACTCTTTGCCACAAAATTACTCACAGCATGGCTGAAGTTTCTTTCCTCATTACTGCCAGTATCGGCTATACAACCATTGAACAAGCGCCTGAAATTTCAAAAGATGTGATCGCCATTGCAGATAGAGCGATGTATACGGCTAAGTCCAGCGGAAAAGGCCGGGTTGTGAGAGGTTATAGCTCCAGTTTTTAAGTTATTCCTCAACGAAAATTTACTTAGCTACTCTGTATGCCGTTGAAACGGCATACAAATAGACTAAAGCATGGAAGTACCTGAGAACGCGAAATTCACCTGATATTTCCCGGAATTACATAGCGTAATTCCGTTTTCAAATCAATTGTGACGCCGAAAAAATACACGGTTAATTTAGACATCACCAACACCTTCCGCCAGTTTTACCTCTGCCGGCGTTCAATCCCCATCGAAATTAAAATTCCCAAATAACAATTGACAAATTGATCAATTGCGAAGATGCTTTCGACTCCATTTCAATAGTAAATTAACCAAAGGAAGCGCGTTATGTCAGATTTGTCGAAGCGTGTCATTTTTGCTGCAACACTGTGTATGCCACTGATGGTGGGTAATGTTTGGGCAGCAGCCCTTCCCAAAGGCATTACTCAAGTAGCGACGGTGGAAGGTATTACCGAATATCGATTAGCAAACGGTCTCAAAGTGTTATTAATGCCGGATGCATCTAAGCCAACCGTCACGGTAAATATCACTTATTTAGTCGGCTCACGTCATGAAAATTATGGCGAAACCGGCATGGCGCATTTGCTGGAACACCTGCTGTTTAAAGGCACACCAAAAAACCCAAAAATCGACCTGGACTTTAATAAACGCGGCGTTCGCTTTAACGGAACAACGTCCTTAGATCGCACCAATTATTATGAATTATTTCAAGCTAGCGACGACAATTTAAAATGGGCGATACAGATGGAAGCGGATCGGATGGTCAACTCATTTATCGCTAAAAAAGATCTCGACAGTGAAATGACGGTCGTACGCAACGAATATGAAATGGGTGAAAATTCCCCTGCGAATGTACTCATCAAACGACTGCAAAGCACTGCCTATGAATGGCACAATTACGGCCACTCCACGATAGGTAACCGCAGCGATATTGAAAACGTAAAAATAGAAAACCTACAAGCGTTTTATCATCGGTATTACCAGCCGGATAATGCGGTGCTTTTAATATCAGGAAAGTTTGATACCAACCAGGCGCTAAACCTGATCTCTTCCTCATTTGGCGTCATCCCAAAACCAACGCGCAGTTTGCCGCAATTTTGGACAGTTGAGCCAACGCAAGACGGCGCGCGCAGTGTTGAAGTGCGTCGCAAAGGTGATATTCAGTACGTTATCGTAGGCTATAAAATCCCCGCCGCCTTAAATCCAGAAAATGATGCGGTTTCACTTGCGGCCCATATTCTGGCCGACGATCCCACTGGACGCTTGCATAAATCTTTGGTTGAAACCGGTAAAGCAGTACAAGTTTTCAGCTTCCCGATTGGTAGTTATGCTCCTGGTTTACAACTCATCGGCGTAGCAGTAAAAAAAGATGAGCCTATCGAACCCGTGCGCGATGCGTTATTAGCCGCGATAGAAAGCTTCGCAACAACACCGCCCACTAAAGAAGAACTGGAACGGGTAAAACGTAATTACCTCAATGATGCAGAAAAAACCTTATCAAACCCGGAATCTATCGGTTTGCAATTATCAGAAATTATGGCCTTGGGTGACTGGCGTTATTTCTTCCAAGAGCGCGATCAGTTGAATAGCATTAGTTCTGAACAAGTGGCTGCTGCCGCTGCCCGTTATTTCAAACGCGACAATCGTACGGTAGGTATGTTTATTCCTGAAGATAGTCCGCAGCGTGCAGAAATACCGGCAACTCCTAGCATTCAAGTTGCGATGCAAAGCTTTAAACCCGTTACCAAGGTTGACAACTCCGAAGTTTTTGATCCTTCGGAAGCCAACATTGACAAACGTACTTTGCATAGCAAAATCGGCGGATTGAATGTAGCGCTGTTGAGTAAGAAAAACAAAGGCGAAACAGTGTCCGTTGCGTTGAATTTACATTGGGGTGATGAAAAATCGTTGTTTGGTAAAAAAACCATTTCAACACTCACTAACGAAATGCTAATGCGCGGAAATAGTAAATATACTCGTGAACAATTGGATGACGAATTTGCGAAACTTAAAATTACCGGCAATCTGTTTCGCTTTGACACCACGCGTGAAAACTTATCCGCTGCGCTGAGTTTAGTTGCTCAAGTATTGAAAGAGCCGAATTTCCCTGAAACTGAATTTGAGCAGTTAAAAAAATTAAATTTAGCTGAATTGGAAATGCAGCGCAATGATCCGCAAGCCGTCGCGTCGCATGCACTGTCTCAGCATTTTAATAGTCATTACGCAAAAGGCGACTGGCGTGCGATAGCATCGCTAGACGAACAAATTGAACAGCTTAAAGCAGTCAAGCTGAGCGATTTAACAGCATTCCATAAAGCTTTTTATGGCGCATCACACGGAGAAATATCCATCGTCGGCGATCTCGATGTGGTGGCCACTAACAAAGCCATCCAACAAGGATTTGGTGATTGGGTGAGCCCGGCAGCCTATACCCGGATAGATAATATTTATGCGGATACAGCCGCAGTTGAACGGGAAATTAATACGCCTGATCAGGAAAACGGTTTTTATATGGCCAATCAAGCGCTCAATATGCGTGACGATGACCCAGCGTATCCTGCGCTGATAGTTGCAAACTACATCTTTGGCGGCGGTGCCGGATTTACCTCCAGAGTCATGGAGCGGATTCGTAAAAAAGACGGTTTATCTTATGGCGTCGGTTCATGGATAAGCGTGAATGCTTTTGATAATTCGGCGAGTTTTTCTTTATATGCACTATCAGCTCCGCAAAATTTAAACAAGGTAGCGCTGGCAATGAAAGAAGAATTGCATCGCGCATTGAAAGATGGCTTTACCGCAGAAGAATTAGCGAACGCTAAATCTGGACTAAAACAAGCTGCATTACAAAAACGTGCACAAGATGCACATGTCGCGTCAGATTGGAATAAATACTCGAAGGAAAATCGCACTTTTGCCTGGAGTCAGGCATTGGAAGACAAGATCAATGCGTTAACGGTGGCGCAAGTAAATGCCACCTTTACTAAAATGATCGACCCAACCAAATTGTCGGTTTTTACTGCCGGTGATGAAGCAAAAAAAGGTAATAAGAAATAAACTTGTTGAATAAAAAAACGGCTAACGGTTTTTGACGTTAGCCGTTTTTTTTTGACTGTTTTTTAACAGCAATTTCAAAAGTAACGCTTAATAACGCTCTAATCGGCACGCTCTTGAAATTGCCATTGATGCAGAAATTATTCGTCAACTATGCTACGGTGAATATTTTTCCGTGGTACTTATCGACTTGGACGAATTCAAAGTATTAACTTCAAACAGAGAATCAACAGAGAAAGATACCGGCACCGGTACTGATCGATCTCCATAGATTTTCTTTGCCATAGTGATGGCAGTCAGCGCCATTTCTTGCTGTTCCTGTCCGTGCACCAATTCATCATCCAATCAATGCTTCCTCAGATTTGCAATGGATGGCTGTAACGTCTTCATTACTTCCGTTCCAATGAAACTCTCTCAATCGTATTTGCAAATATGATCAATGAACAAAAAACAGGGATAAAAATGAATCCCTGTTTTTGATTGAAAATACCAATTAATTAAGGCGTTGAAGTTACTGAAGCAGTCCCGGATTTTCCACCGAACGTAGCTGTAATGACAGCATTACCAGCACTGATCCAATTAACTACTCCCTGAGATACTGTCACAACATTGTTTGCAGAAGAACTCCAAATGATCGGCTGAACAGCTTGCTCCTGTATGACTTGAGAAGTGCTGTCAGAGTAAGTAGCCGTTGCTGTGAGCGTTTGAGTGGAGGAAGGGGAAATACTAAACGATGAAGGAGAAATAGCAATGGAAGTTAACGTTGCGGAAGAAACTGTAAATGTAATACTGGTTGTAAATCCAGAAAATGATACGGAAACTACTGCGGTTCCCGGAGCTACTGGAGTTAGCACGCCTGTAGGACCAATGGTTGCTACACTACCAACTGAAGTATTACTTACAGGTAATGACAATATCATCGAACTACCGTCCGTATACAAAACGAGCGGAGTAAGTTGTATGACAGAACCTAAATACAGAGTTGTTGGAATGGAAGCCTGTGGCAAGTAACTGCTAGTGCCATAATTTTCCACAATAGAAATAGACGAAGGCGTTGCAGTGCTCACACTTATAGCCAAACTGCCAGTTATTCCATTGGCTAAAGCTGAAATAGTTGTGCTTCCAGATTGCGTTGACGTGACCATTCCTGTTGAACTAACTGTTGCGACCGTATTTGTTGAGGAACTCCAGATTGCAGATGGTAATTCCTGAGTAGACCCATCTGAATAATGTCCTTTAGCTAAAAACTGCTCAGTAAAAGTCAATGGAATACTTATTGAAGATGCTGTTACTGCGATTGATTGCAAAATTGCGGCTGTAATCGTCAGATGTACACTTCCAGAAACTCCGTTCGATGAACCAGTAACTCCATTCGATGAAGCAGTGATTACTGTGTTTCCTGGTAGCAATGTTGTTGCAAGACCTGTTGAGCTGATCGTCGCATTTGCAATTAAAGATGAACTCCAAGTTGGGGATTGAATAACTTGAGATGTCCCATCTGAGTATTGCCCTGTCGCTATAAATTGCACCGTTAATCCGGCAGCCACGCTTGAAGAACTGGATGTCACTGTAATTGACTGTAAAGTTGCGGCAGTTACCGTTAACGTTGTGCTGCCATTCATTCCATTTGCACTGGCAGTGATAGTAGAACTTCCCGCTTGAGTTGATGTTATTAGTCCTGTAGCGCTTATTGTTGCAACTGATGGCGCTGATGAATTCCAGCTTGGGGATTGAATAACTTGAGATGTTCCATCTGAGTAATTACCAGTAGCAGTATATTGCAGAGTTAATCCTGCAGCCATGCTCGACAAATTGGGCGTTACACTGATGCTCTGCAATGTTGGAGTTGCTGTTGCGTTTGATTGAGCCGGACTTGACGAGTTACTGGAACCTCCTCCTCCACACGCTGCCATCACAAATATAAAAAATAAAGTTAGACAACATTTTAAATTGAAAATTATCAATTTATTATTAATGTAATTTCTCATATTCATTCCCTTTTAATAGGTTGCCAAGTATTAAATTACCAAATTACTCACACTCCAATTTGATATGCATGTCCAGCACAATTTCTTTAACAACACCCAAATACTCCTCTTGGTAAAGGCCGACTTTATTATCGATTAATGCTTTCGCGACCGTAAAAGATGAGCCTGGGGCTTGGGCATTTTGATCAATATCTTTATAAATATCTAATTTATCGAGTTCATCACAATCTATGATATTTCCTCTTAATCTTAAATAAGATTGAAGATTAATTAAACTTCCAGATAAGTTCGGTTCGGTAGCGCACAGAAAATGATAATTATTGAGTGCCATCCGTAGAGGGTCTACTAACGCAATCAATTGTTGAACTCATCAGCTACGCGCCAGCGTTTTGCGCGCGTCGGGCATGAAAGTGCATTCCAGTTCGGTCGGAAATACAGCCGTCTGTTCGGGGAGCCGCAGCACCGCGACATCATGTGCATGAAAGAGGTTTAGGCGAATGACATTAGGTAAGATCGATGTCCCAATTAGATAGCCGTATTTACCAATGTCCGCTCTGGAGAAGTTGTTATGACCGTTTATGGGCACTTTGCGGGCAAACACTTCAAGAACATCAACGACTGCGACCTCGGTGGTTTACTTGCCAGTCACGATATGACGGACATTTAAGTTGGTCGGTGGTTTTTTATGCAAAAAAAGAGGGGGCGAACGGGTCACTTATTTGATGCGAATATACACTTGCCTATCAATCTTACCAATAGCATGTCTGAAGCTTCACTCCCCATTACCGCCATCATCAATACTCGGAAAGGTTCAATTTTGCGTCATGATCGTCAAAATACTTCATGGCAATGTTATTGATCGTTCCATCATTCATCATTTCATCAAGTGCATTAATAAACACTTTCGATTTTTCACGATAGTGTGATTTTTTGGCGATATAAAAATGATTGTCCAAATTGCGGAATAAAAGCCCTGATGTATCTACTTTACTGACACTATTAACTTTTTTCAGGAGGTAAAGTAAAGCCATCAAATTGCCGGTAATGACGTTTGCTCTGTCATGAATAAACATTGTCACCATCTGATCGTAGCTATTCGCTTTATCTTTATCTAGGCGGAGATCGGAATCGAAGGGATTTCCAAAGGTAGTGTTCACCAGCATGAGCACTGTTTTAGCTCGAACCAGATCATCGTAACTCTTTAGCGGAAAACCTACTTTACCCAATGCCACCAGTTTCGTTTGATCAGTGACGCCGCTGTCAATTGTGATCGCATCGACTTCCGGATTCGGGAACAAGATTGCCCCATCAGCTATGCCATTTTTTAGATCGTAGATTAGTCGCGCCTTGGGGACAATATTGATTTTGATCGGCACGCCCGTTAATTTGGATAGTGCGGTAAGGATGTCAAAGTGCAAGCCGGTTGGCGTACCGTTTTTGCTTTGAAAGCCCAAGGGTTCCGATTGAATAATATCGACCACCATCGGCAATGGCTGGGATAGAGCCAAATTTGAAGCGGTAACTAAAAGAATGGCAAAGGTAATTAATTTCATTTTGACTGATTCTTATTGGGACTACGCCCCCAATGCAGTCTAGGACATTCAAATTTACTAAGCAACCTCGCAACCGTACAAGCAAAATAGTGACTGAGCATCACTCATCAAACAAGGCGCTATCTATCATCTCATCCAGCAACTGTGTAAAAGCCAATGCCGCACTACTTTGATACGCATCTTTTCGGCGTAGTAACGCCACGGTACGATGCGGTAAGGCGGGGGTAAGATTAATATTGCGCAACAACTCGTTTTCACGGGTCAGCGCATCAGGCAGTATCGTAGCGATATTTCCTCTGCGGACAATTTCAACAATCGCATTAATCGTATTGGCTTCAATCACGATATTGGGGGAAATGCCTTGTTGTTGAAAATACGCGTCAACATAATTGCGTGTCGCAAAATTGGGCGTCAGCAGCGCCAGTAACTCTTGCTCTAATTCGTTGGCGGTAATCGGCGCTGAGCGTTGCGCAAATGGATGCTGTTTCCCCACCACGACACTGAGTTTTTCATCGAATAGAATGCGGCAATCTATCTCAGGTGATCGAACCTGACTAAATGCAATACCTAAGTCAACTTGGTCGTCGAGTAATGCTGTTTCAATCGTATCCAACGGCATCTCATTAATATGTAATCGAATACCCGGATGGCGGGTAGTGAATTCGGCTATCAAGGGGCCAACCAAGTAAGAGGTCAATGTCGGCGTCATTGCCAGACGTAGCGTGCCACGCGTTAAATCACCTACATCATGAATAGCGCGTTGACCCGCATCCAGTTCTCTTAACGCCTTACGGGCAAAATTAAGATAAGCCTCTCCTGCATCCGTAGCCCGCACCAGCCTTCCTGACCGATCTAATAGCTGCACGCCAAGTTGTTCCTCCAACTGCTTAATCTGTTGTGACAGCGTTGGTTGAGAGACATAAAGTGATTCTGCTGCCCGCGTGAAATTGCCATGTTCGACGACTGCTAGAAGATAGCGGATGTGGCGTAATATCATATGAATAACTATAGGTATTAATTATGGACTTTATTGTATATGAGTCTTGGACGCTATAATTAAAACGCATCATCATGGCGTCACTACTTCACAACACAAGGAGAAATGTCATGAAATCCATCGTCGAAGGCGTTTTAAAATTTCAACAAAATGCATTCCCGCAGTTATCGACGTTGTTCAAAGAACTTGCAACGACCCAAAATCCCACGGCTCTTTTTATAACCTGTTCCGACAGCCGGGTCGTACCAGAATTACTGACGCAACAAAACCCCGGCGATATCTTCGTCATCCGCAATGCAGGCAACATCGTTCCGTCGTATAGCTCTGAACCTGGCGGTGTAACAGCCACCGTTGAGTATGCCGTGGCGGTATTGGGCGTTACCGACATCGTTATCTGCGGACATTCTGATTGCGGTGCCATGACAGCTATTTCCAGTTGCAAATGCCTGGATCATTTACCGGCCGTCGCCAGTTGGTTGCGTCACGCGGACTCAGCTAAAGTCGTTAATGCATCCCGTACCCATATCTCCGATGCAGTTCGTCTTAGTTCGATGGTGCGAGAAAACGTCATCGCACAATTAGTGAATATCAAGACACATCCATCGGTCGCATTAGCCCTCGAGCAAGGTCGGCTTAATTTGCACGGATGGGTCTACGATATTGAAACCGGCTCCATTGTGGCGCTCGATGGTGAGACAAATCGTTTTGTTTCACTTGCCGAATTTCCACAAACCGTTGCCACCCATTCAAAACGCAGTGCCTTGGTCGCCTGACCATCTCCCCTTCTCTTTCTATTAAAGGAAAATATCATGCAACAATCTCATGCTTATCAAGATTCCCGACTCGCTCTTACTGCCAACGTCATTGCTGCCAAAGCACTCAAAGATCTTTCTTGGGAACAGCTGTCAGCCGATACCGGGCTCAGTATTGCTTATGTCACCGCAGCACTTTTAGGTCAGCATTCCTTACCTAAAGCGGCAGCCGAACTGGTTTGCGAACGCCTGGGTTTAGGTGCCGAATCCGCACGAGAATTACAAATGATTCCATTGCGGGGAAGTATTGCGAATGGCATCCCAACTGATCCAACTATTTATCGTTTTTATGAAATGATTCAAATCTACGGCACCACGTTAAAAGCGCTGGTTCATGAAAAATTTGGCGATGGGATCATTAGTGCGATTAACTTTAAATTGGACATTAAAAAAATAGACGACCCAGAAGGTGGATCACGAGCTGTCATCACATTAGACGGGAAATTTTTACCTAACAAGCCTTACTGAGTAAATGGGTAAGTAAATACGCCTGACCTGCACTTTTTGTGCGGGTCAGTATAATCCACAAAAAAACTCAAAGGTAGTAAGCGATGAAATCGGTAACTAACACCAGACTGCACCCCGGGCTAATCATACTGATGTCGCTAGCGACAGGTATCTCTGTCGCCAGTAACTACTATGTGCAGCCATTACTACATACCATTGCAGCATATTTTAGAATTACAAATAGCACAGCGGGATTAATAGTGACATCTGCCCAAATTGCTTTTGCCTTAGGGTTAATGCTATTGGTGCCACTGGCTGATTTGATAGAGCGGAAAAAGTTGATCGTCGTAATGACGTTGTTAGCAGGTGCCGGGATGCTGGTAACGGCAGCTGCCCCATCAATTATTTTCGTTTTCATCGGTACAACAGTAACTGGCATGTTTTCCGTGGTGGCACAAATTTTAGTCCCCTACGCAGCAACTTTGGCACAGCCTGAAGAGCGCGGCAAAATCGTTGGGCATATGATGAGCGGCTTGTTGCTCGGCATATTATTGGCACGAACCGTATCTGGATATTGCTCAACTTGGTTCGGATGGCAAAGCATATACTGGCTTGGCGCAGGCATGATGTTTATTACCGGAGCTGTATTAGGAAGGAATTTGCCGCGCTACCATTCTTCGATAAAAATAAGTTACCCATCTTTATTGAAGTCGACACTGACTTTATTCATTGATGAACGCGTATTACGCATTCGAGCTTTACTCGGTGCCATTATTTTTTGCATATTTAGTATTTTATGGACATCCATTTCATTTTTGTTGGCGAATGCTCCTTTTAACTATTCTGACGGAACCATCGGATTATTTGGGTTAGTTGGTGCAGCCGGTGCCTTAGCCGCATCACGCGTTGGAAAATTAATAGACTCTGGTAAAACCAATCTGGTCACTAGCCTGTGTATTGGGTTATTGCTGTTTTCATGGTTCCCGCTGGCTGTTTCTAAATCATCCTTGTTGGCATTGATTATTGGTATTCTGTTGCTCGATCTTGCGGTTCAAGCATTACATATAACCAATCTCAGCGTTCTGAATCATCTCAGCGCAGAATCTCGAAATCGCTTAACGTCTGGCTATATGACTTGCTATTTCGCGGGTGGAGCCTGCGGTTCGGTGCTTTCCACGGTCCTTTTTGACTATGCGGGCTGGTTAGCCGTTTCATTATGCGGCGTCACTCTTAGCCTGGTCGGCGTGATTGTTTGGTGGCTCAGCCAACGTGATAACTCAAGCTCAACGAGCACACCGGCACAGGGACATCATAAATAAAATAACAAGTAAAAATGGGGAGTTATCATAAAAACGTCAACCAGCAATAAAGGTGCTACTTTTTATTCAATTACCTAAAACAATGCTTGACTCCGTACTTGAGTACGGGCTTTAGCATAGTCCCAACTTCACTTCGGTACATCATCATGACTGAATCATCTTCCAGCTGCTGCGCTTCCAATAATGCCACCACAACTCAAGCAGTAACAGCCGGCTTGATCGACCCGGTCTGTGGAATGGACGTCGCCAAAGACTCCCCGCATCAGCAACGCTACCAAGGCATAAAATATTACTTTTGCAGTAATTCTTGCTTAAATAAGTTCGATGCCAATCCAACTGCTTACGTAAAAAAACGGGCTATTACAATTAAAGCCCCAACTACTGCCTCCAATCAGGCTGGATTAAAAGATCCGGTTTGCGGCATGTCGGTGGCATCCACATCTCAGCACAGTGTTTTATATCAAGACCAAACTTACTATTTTTGCTGCGCCGGTTGCGCCACTAAATTTAAAGCCAAGCCTGATTTTTACTTAAATCCCCCACCGCCAACTGAGCCGACAGCAGATCAAAAAAACAGTCTGTATAGCTGCCCTATGCATCCGGAAGTCGAGCAAATTGGCCCGGGAACCTGTCCGTTGTGCGGAATGGCGTTAGATCCGATGGAAGTAAGCAGCGAAATAGACAGCAGTGAATTGGACGACTTTACCCATCGGTTTAAATGGAGCCTAGTCTTCACCTTGCCCTTATTGATATTAACGATGGGTGACATGGTTTTTGGAATGACGTTTTCTCACCTTTTGGGACATAGCGTCTTTAATTATCTTCAGCTGCTACTAGCGAGCCCGGTTGTGCTGTGGATAGCAAAACCATTTTTTGAACGCGCAATCAATTCATTCCACAACCGTCACTTAAATATGTTTAGCTTAATTGGGCTAGGTGTCGCAACTGCTTATCTGTATAGCTTAGGCGTGCTGTTGTTCCCCGCTCTTCTGCCTGCCGAATTTAAAACGGGTGGCATGTTACCGCTCTATTTTGAGGCAGCTGCGGTCATCATTACTTTAGTTTTACTTGGCCAAATTTTAGAATTACGTGGCAGGGCACGAACTCAAAACGCGCTGCAAGCACTGCTGGCACTCACGCCCAATGTTGCCACCCGAGTTAATCCAGATGGTAGTGATGAACAAATAAATTTGGATCTGGTGATGCCGGATGATTTATTACGCGTAAAACCGGGTGCGCAAATTCCGGTAGATGGCGTGCTCACAGAGGGCGCGTCTTGGGTTGATGAAGCCATGTTGACTGGCGAAGCCATGCCGCAAGAAAAAACTCAGGGCAGCAAAGTTAGTGCGGGGACGATTAATCAAACCGGTAGTTTTGTCATGCAAGCGCAAAAAATTGGGCGCGACACACTGCTTGCCAACATCATTCTACTGGTTAATCAAGCCAGCCGTAGCCGTGCCAATATTCAACAATTAGCCGATAAAGTTGCGGGCTGGTTTGTGCCGTTTGTGATTGTTAGCGCTATCGCCAGCGCCACCGTGTGGTTGTTGTTCGGTGCGGGAATACCCTTCGCTTTAATGTGCGCCATTTCGGTATTACTGATCGCCTGCCCTTGCGCATTAGGTTTGGCAACGCCAATTTCAATTACCGTCGCGATTGGACGCGCCGCGTCTGCCGGGGTATTAATTAAAGAAGCCAATAGCATGGAACAGATGGCAAAAGTGACGACCTTGGTAATCGACAAAACCGGCACCCTCACCGAAGGAAAGCCACGTTTACAGCAAATTCAAACGTTTGCTGAATATAGTCGTGACGACGTATTACGCTATGCCGCTGCGTTGGAAAACGCGAGTGAACATCCATTAGCACGTGCCATTGTTAAAGCAGCCCAAGAAGATAAATTAACGCTGCCTGCGGTAATTGATTTTCAATCAGTAACTGGTTTAGGTGTGCGCGGTATTTGTGAAGGACGTAGCTTATTAATCGGCTCACCACAGTTTTTGCAGCAGGAAAAATTTGATCTCAGTCAGTTGCAAATTCAGCTTCAAACCCAACAAAACTTCAGCGTAGTTTGTATCGCCATAGATGGACATTTAGCGGCTGCATTTTACTTAGCTGATACATTAAAAGAAAACACCCAACAAATTCTGCAAGAGCTGCGCCAGGCTGGTTTAGAAATCATATTACTCACCGGCGACAATCTCGGTAGTGCGGCAACGATTGCCGAGCAATGCGGCATCAACACTGTACATGCAGGGCTTTTACCCGCCGACAAACATCGGCATGTTGAAGCATTACAAAAACAAGGAAAGTTGGTCGCCATGGCAGGCGATGGCATTAATGATGCACCGGCATTAAGCCAAGCGAATGTCGGCATTGCGATGGGTAATGGCAGTGATATCGCCATGCAAAGTGCCGATATTATTTTACTCAAAGGTGATTTGCGCGGCATATTGCGAGCACGCCAACTCAGTTTGTCCACCATTAAAAACATCCGGCAAAACTTGTTCTTCGCCTTCATTTATAACTTCGCCGGAGTCCCAGTTGCCGCGGGACTGTTGTACCCGTGGTTTGGTTTGTTACTTAGCCCAATGATCGCGGCTGCCGCAATGAGCTTAAGTTCAGTCACGGTGATTAGTAATGCGCTTCGGTTAGGGTGGATTAAGCTGTAAATTCAGAGCCAAAAAAATTAATCTTTATTTACAGCTTTGCTGCAGCATAAATCAACTGTTCTTTCCCCACTGATTTAATACCGGAGCACGCTTATCTTCACTTTACACGCCGACGAAACCTGGCAACGCGTCAAATCATGATGTCAATTCGAGGCGAAGCACAGGCTTGGTACCCCAAAGAAACGACAGTACTTGTTCATAGCCGCTTCGTCGTCAACCAAGCCGAGACAATGATTGATGCCGCCGTTTCGGGCGCAGGGTTAGCGCGCCCCCCTGTCTTACCAAGTAGCCGACGAAATAAAAACAGGTAAGCTGGTTCGCGTCCTCAAGCAGTTCGCGCCTGACCCAATTCCGGTGAGCTTGGTTTATACCGGCCGTAAACATATGCCAATGCGAACGCGTGCTTTCCTCGATATCGCCACTGAAACACTCAAACACGTGGATGGAATTCAACGCCGCAAGAGGATAGAGCCGTCAATACAAACCGCTAAACCGACAAAGAATAACCGCGAATAATTGTAGCCAAACATGACAATTAAAAAGCCAGCTGCCAGTTGCAGTGGAATGCGACCATCTATTGTGGGGCAAGACAGCCAACTCAGGATAAATCGCAGACTGCCTGTTGTAAATTCCATTACAGTCATAGAAGAAAAAGTTGCTAATTATAAATTTTTAAATTATTGTCTATAACCTCGCGAAGGCTGGAATGGGAAGGATAGCAACCATTCAGAATGGCTTGGTGAAGGCGCGCTAACTGCGCAGAGCCTTCGGTCGAAGTTCCGAATAAATTATTTCATCTATGAAGAAAATCGCAATTCAACATTGATCTTAAGCTACTTTTTGTGATTATCCCCTTGATGTTTTTCCGCTAAAAAGGTTATTAAATGAATGTCTCAATCTTTAGAACATTTTGCTCTGTATTAATTTGCGGGGCCTTGTCTGCTTGTGTAATTCCAGCTCAAATCGAAACGAACAAAGCAGCAAGTTATACCGATGAACCTAAGCGAATTTTTGTAATTACCGACATAGGGAGTGAGTGGGGGAAAGACTTTGCGAATGGGTTCCAACAAAAAATGACATCGATTGCAAAGGTATGTGGCGCAGACAGTCAATTCCTCTTTGTTTCTGGCTTAGAACTCGATTCAGTCAAACCAGACGCTCAAATGCAAGCCTTTCATCCAGATACCTTATTATCGATAAAAAGGGTAGGCTATATACTGGACCCAACTGGTAAAGTCGTGGTGACCCAAAATTATGACGTCAGATTGTTGGACGTCAAAACAAATAAAACAGTATGGCGAGCAAATATGAAATTTTCTGGTACAAATGGTGAAATGATCAGTTCACTCATGTATTCTAAGTCTGAGCGTGGTGAATCACTCGCCATGGATATGACGAATAGAATGAAGGACGATAAAATTTTCCGCTCCTGCTCAAAATACGCATCTCTTAAAGACACTCCAGCTTCAATACCCGCTCAATCAACGGCACCAACTGCAACTTTTCAGCCTGCTGTACCAATTGCAACCATCACTCCCACCATTCAACAATCAGCGGCAAATGATTCAAATGTTGAAAGTAGCATTGATCTCCCTGACGGATGGGCTACAGCAAGATTATCAGATGCTCTAAAAGCAAAACATTTTACTTTTCACGCTACAAATCAGGGCAATGGCGCAACCTTATTAATTTCAAGTAAAAAACGTGCCGATGTAGCAGATATACAAAAATATGCTGAAATCCAACGAAATGCTCAAATGAATTCCGTAGTAGATGGAAAACAGTCAGAAATTGAAATGCTCAAAATGAATGATTTATCAGCTTGGCGATTCACTGTTCAAGGAGTAGGTAAAGCAAGTGGGAAGGATCTAACCTGGCTAATTACGGTAATAGAAAACGGCAATAAAATCTCGATACTAACTGTTGGCGCCCCGACTGATCATTTTTCAGATAACCGTGATGCATTCAACAAACTCGCCTACTTAGTTCATTAATAATTCAGCGTGCACTTGGCAATCACACTTGCAGCACGATTAAAAGTGTACAAAATTTTTAAAATTTATTAGAACCTAAGGGATTTCATGAGGAAAATTAATTTGTTTACCTTGATGCTATCTTTACTGCTATTCCCTATCATTTCCTCTGCACAGAGCTCATTTGAAAATGAGTTGAAAAAAGTTAGCAATGGGAAAAAACAAAAATTATTTATTGAGAAAATCGCCCAGCAAGCGAAGGAAAAGGACACCGCATCAATATTGGCAGAAATGGATCCATCTACTCTCAAAGCAGCCGGCGAAGCCAATATTGTCCATGAGCTTGAAACAAAAGTTTTTCCTTTTTTTGCGCCCTACATCAAGCTTAACAATTATGACCAAATAACGAATGCCACACTTCCAGATGGACGTTCCGGTCTCTGGCACTACACATACATTACGAGCGCGGAAGAAAAAATGCTGCCGTTTCGGATTGCTGTCATTGACACTGGCGATGGGCCAAAGATACTTGATATCGTAGTCAATGAGTGCGTTAAAGGACGGCATCCCATCTGCAAATAAATCCATACTCTGAAAGAAGCAATGGCATTGAAAAACACGGATTGAATGACTCAGGCCATGAACAGGACAGTCACAAATGAATGCAATTAGCAGTATTAAATGTTTGATTAGTGGAATCCAAATGCACCTCACGCCTCGAACACAGCTTGCCCAATATGGATCTTAATAATAAAAACGTTTGGCTAGTACTGGCTGGGATAAGCGCTTTTCTAGGTGGCCTATTGCATATTGCCTCGCTCATTGGCGGATCGGAGTGGTTTGCATTTTTGGGAGCGCCGACTTGGGCGATTGAATCAGTTAGGAACGGTACGTGGATTGCTCCAGTTGGCGGCTTGATAATCACAGGTTTAATGTGGTTATGCAGTATTTACGCATTTTCTGGTGCAGGCTTTCTACCCAAAGTGCCGTTGCTACGAACAGGGCTATTTTCTATTGCATGCGTTTGCATTCTTCGCGGTTTAATTCTGGTGCCGTTTGTGATTTTTAACCCCAATTTATTTATTCCGCGAGGAACATTTAACATTATTGCTTCGCTAATATGGCTCGCCATAGGAATGGCATTTGCCCTTGGGGTGCAGGGATTGCTCGTAGCGCCAGAGCGATTTGCCGTTCAAAAAGAAAAAAACAATTATCTGTTTTTGTCAGGGCTAGTTGCTATATTGGGCGGTCTACTTCACGTAGCTGCTATTTTCGGCGGGCCAACTTGGTACTCATTTATTGGGGCACCTGACGGTCTCGCTCAAATGGCTAGACTCGGCCTACTCTATCCTGTCGTTGCATGCCTGGTGATCGCGGCATTTTTGTTTCTATGCGCAAGTTACGCGTTTTCAGCCATCGGACTTATCCGTCGTTTACCGTTTCTACGAACTGGACTTACATTGATCGCAATTGGTCTTATCTGTCGGGGCATTGGATTTATTCCACTCATGATCGTTCGTCCAAGTTTATTTGCCGGCGTTTGTAACTGCGTGGGAGTAGATTCTTTACTGATTATCACTTCCGCAGTCTGTCTTGCAACAGGCACGGGATATGCAATTGGTACGAAAAAATCGTGGGGACGGCTTGAAAAGTAGGCGGATTCAACCGGTCGATGCAACAGATTGATAAAAAATTTCAGCCTAGTGTGGTTACATAATTGCATAACCACACTATTGATCGCTCACTGGTGTTCCGTCGTTAATTTGAGATTGACCAGCCCTGCCTCGAAGTAACCCCCAACCATTTTCTCCATATCGACAAAAAATGACTACTTAGCATATTTCCAAAAACGTCCCTTGCCCTCCACGATCCAAGCCATTGCCTCCTCAATGCGCTTGTCGCGGGTTGCCTCAGTCTTCGCTTCGCCAATCCAGACGTTGTACTCCTTTTGAAAAGATGCCGATTTGCTCTCGAAAATCTTTATGATCTTCGGATTGGCCTGGAGTTTTTCGGCGAATGCCGCAGGTATTTCGACATCTTTGGGAGTCTTAGATTCTCGTGCCGGGAGTTTCACGCCTTGCTCATTGAGCGCCATAGATTCCTTAATCCAAGATTTAAGCTCTCGGTCTGGCGGTAAATCAGCAACGTTAGTCAGCTTGCCCATAAAACGTTTCGCGGCGGAGATACCAGCATTGGCCTTGAGACGCGCATCGCCCATCAGTGAGTCCTTATAGAACGTGAAAGAGCAGTGCTTCTTGTAAGCGGCGAAAATACACATCATGTCGCCTTTGTAGTCGAAATGCGGATTTCCCCATTTGACCTCCTCGATCACCTCGGGGCACGTTGCATGGATGAGCGCGCGCAGGTGAACGAGAATGGGTTTAGCAAAGTCTTCGACCGTTTCGGTATAGGCATCAACCTTGGGATTATATTTTGGCGTAGGCATCGGATGGGGCCTTTCAATTCTTAGTTAAGGATTAAAAGAAGCTCGTCCAGACGTTCCAACGTCGAGGTCAGCCCCTCCTTCAGTCCCATCTTAATGACTTGTTGAAGTGCTTCAGGCGACGAATAAGAAACGACCGTCTCTACAAGAGTGTGCGTCGTAATATCTGAGAAGGTGACATTCCATTTGGACCTGGGAAACGCAGGGTTCAGTGCGCCGGTGTTATCGCAAAAACCGTCAAGCGAAGTGTAATTAGTGATAGGTTGAATGGTTTGATAATCCATGCGGCCCCAGTATTCTTGCCCACTGGGTTCAACCATCGCGTAGTGCCAATGCCCACCTTCACTGAAATCCATAAACTTGGTTTTCGTGGTTAAGGGTTTCGGCGCAAACCATTGATCGAGAAGTTCACTTTTCGTGTAGCAGTCCCAAACCAGTTGTCGTTTGGCAGCAAACTCTCTTTTGATCGTGATGGTGCTTTTCTCCTTGTTAACAAGGAAGTCGAATTGAACGTCAGCTTTCATCTTTTTCGCCTTTCAAGGTAATTAATAAGTTATCAAGATTTTCGTATCGATTTTCCCAGCCCGCGCGTTGCTCGTCGAACCACTTTTCGGCAGCGATCAAGTTTCCGCGTTTTAGTTTGCAGGTTCGCACCCGCCCTACTTTCTCCGATGTAATGAGGCCGCTACTTTCAAGAACCTTGATATGCTTCAAGAACGAAGGCAACCCCAAATCGAATGGCTCTGCAAGCTCCTTAATTGATGCTGAGCCGTTGCCGAGCCGCGCAATCACTGATCTCCTGGTAGGGTCAGCCAATGCGTGAAATACGTTGTTGAGTGATGCAGAATAGTTTTCCATATGGAGAACTATATCATGATGGTTTTCTACTTGGCAAACTATTTGAGATGGCTGTCCTTACGGGTACTGGCTCCGACATCCAATATCAATTTAACACCTAGTTACAAACAGCGACTGATTGAAAGTCCTACGCTAAATTTAATTTGAAATTGTTTTTGTTGCACAGTGCAAATAGGCAGGCTAGCATTGTTTTTTCAGAAATAGTAATGAACTATTGCCTAAAAGAATGATCGTAACGGAAGTGCATGGCTATTTCGGTTAGTGCCGCACTGCAGCATGTCAATTCGTTTCAATCAGATGCCAACAAATGCCTATCAACCATTTTTCTAATGTGCAAAGTATGAAAATAATCCACTTACCAAGCCTGAAATTAGCGATAGTTCTTGGGGCTGCTATTGGCAGCGTAAATGCCGCTGTATTAACGCCAAGCTCAGCATCAACCTCATTGCCACTTCATCATTACCTGAGTGTGCATATGTCCCCTAACCAGCAGCTTATTGCCTCAATCGAAGGAGATTCTTCACTCTCCGGCGGAGCTCCGACGATACGTGATTTAATCATTCGTAGCGCTGATGGCAAAAATATTAGCACCGTCAAACTTCCCTGTGGACGAGTAAAGCAATGTTGGCCAGAATCACCAGCATGGACACCTGACTCCGGCAAAATCAGCTTTGCCTTACGTACACCGGGCAGCCATGCCCGTTCACTTTACCAAGTGAACGCAGACGGCAGCAATTTAAAGAAACTGTTAGCCTTCAATGGCACCATCAGCGATTTACTTTACAGCCCAACAGGTCAGCTGGCGATGTTAGCCACAGAAAATGCCACTAAAGAATTGGGGGCGGTTGAAGCCGGTGCGCCGATCACCGGTGATATGGATGCAGCACCACCAGAACAGCGGATTGCAGTGCTGAATAAAAACGAATTGCAATGGGCGTCTCCCGCCACGATGTTTGTTTATGAATACGATTGGATACCGGATGGCAGTGGTTTTGTAGGAACAGCAGCACAAGGCGACGGTGACAAAAACTGGTGGATTGCCCAGCTGTATACTTTCCGCGCAGAGCAAGCACAGCTCCTGTATTCGCCAGCCAATCATCAGCAGCAACTTGCTAACCCGGTAGTTTCCCGTGACGGTAAAAGCGTGGCCTTCATTGCTGGCATCATGAGTGACTTTGGTTCGACCGGCGGCGATATTTATACGATCCCGGTTGCGGGCGGCACAGCGCTGAATGTCACACCCAAACTTCCCTCTTCAGCTACCTCGATTGCATGGAGTTGCAATGGCAATTTACTAGCCAACGTATTAGCGGGCGATCAAACCCAATTGGTTGACTTCGGCAATGGAATTACCACCAACGGCGGAACAGTGTTGTGGCACGGGCAAGAATCGCTGCATGGAGAACAAACCAAACACACCGATACATGCACTTCCGGCATAACCGCACAGGTTCATGAATCATTTACTCAAGCACCTGAAATTGCAGTTGGTGAGATCGGCAAATGGCACAATATTACACATGCCAATGAACGGAACATCAGCTCTTATTCGGTACAAAGTTTAAGCTGGAAAAGCGATAATTTTACGGTACAGGGTTGGTTAATATTGCCCGACAATTTAGCCAGCGGCAAAAAACTTCCCATGATCACGATAGTTCATGGCGGCCCGGCAGCGGCAGTTCGTCCTGGATTTATTGAGACAGGCTTAACCCGTTCATTACTTGATAAAGGTTATGCCTTATTCTTGCCCAACCCACGCGGCAGCTTTGGGCAAGGCGAACAATTCGCTGCCAGCAATGTGCGTGACTTTGGCTACGGCGACCTGCGCGACGTAATGGCTGGTGTAGATGCTGCCATTGCCGCTGCGCCGATTGACCCGCAGCGCCTTGGCATCATGGGACATAGTTATGGTGGATTTATGACGATGTGGGCAGTAACCCAGACTAATCGCTTCAAGGCTGCAGTAGCAGGTGCTGGCATCAGTAACTGGCAGTCTTATTACGGTGAAAACGGTATCGACGAATGGCTGATTCCCTACTTCGGCGCCTCGGTCTATGACGACCCGGAAGTGTATGCAAAATCGTCGCCGATCAACTTTATCCGCCAAGTGCGCACACCAACGCTGAGTTTGGTCGGTGCAGCTGATCTTGAGTGCCCTGCACCACAAACCCAAGAATTTGGTCATGCACTAAAAGCGTTGGGGATTCCATCATCCACCATCATCTACCCTGGTGAAGGACATGCCTTCAGAGAACCCGCAACGTTGGTTGATAGGGAAAAGCGCACCTTGGCATGGTTCGCTCAGTATTTGAAGTGATTTGACTGAAAGAATAGCAGGCTGAGCAAATTAAAACATTGCCCAGCCTGCCCACAACTTAAACCCCTGATGCGATCCGATTCATACGCGGCAAATAATAATCTCCACTATCTAAAGAAAAAAGCACTCGCTTGACTTGCCCGGTAATTAATTCACGTTTCACAAAACCGATGTAGCGCGAATCAGCGCTGTTATCCCGGTTGTCACCCAACATTAAATACTGCCCTTCCGGTACCACCACAGGGCCGAAAGAACGAATTGCCTGACGTTCTGGCATTTGAATTATTTGATGATTTTTACCCAATAAATTCTCGTTAAAAACCAATTGCTGCCCCACATATTCCGGTGTCAGTTCAACCTTCGTTGCCACTGCTTGATAACTCAATGGCTGACCATTAATAATTAATTTATCATCACGCATTTCCACCACATCACCCGGCACGGCGACCAAGCGCTTAACTAAACGCACGCCATCGGCAGGAGAAGAAAAGGTAACGATATCGCCACGCACCGGATCCGCATTGTGCTTCAGGATGACGTCAGAAAATGGTAATTTAACGTCATAAGCCAGACGATCTGCCACAACCCGATCCCCAATCAACAACGTCGGATACATCGAACTGGTCGGAACCACATACCAATCAGCCACTGCACTACGGAACAACAACATGCCTAACATAAAGGCAATAAAACCCTTATTATTCAAAACCAGTTTTTTAAAATTCAGCATGAAAACTCCAAAGGAGAGAGATAAGAACGGAATAGGAATAAAACGCTACTAAGATTCCACTCCACAACATTTAGTTCCATTACAGACATATTATTTAAGTATGGTTCCTTGTTAATGCTGACTATGACCGGTCGGTTTTCGGATTTGCACTTCAACGGCTTGCGGCTGCGCCAATGGCATCAACTCACCACCAGCCTGCTTAGAACGAATTGCATCCGGCTGACTGCCCTGCCACTCTTGCGCCACGCTGCCAGTTGGATGTTGGTACCAGCCGGGGTCTTTATAATCGCCTGTTTTTTGGTTTTTACGCACTTTTAAAACACTAAACATTCCGCCCATATCTACGCTGCCAAAAGGGCCAACACCGCTCATCATGGGCAGCGTATTTTCTGGTAAAGGCATAGCCATGCTGCTCATTCCTGCCATGCCGCTCTCCCCCATGCTCATATAGTCAGGAATTAAGTCGCTAATTTTTTTGGCGATATCGGCCTGTTCAACGCCGATCATATTTGCCGTATTGTGGCCCATCGCATTCATGGTGTGATGCGCTTTGTGGCAATGAAAAGCCCAGTCACCCTCGACATCTGCAATAAATTCAATCTGTCGCATTTGGCCAACTGCTACGTCGGTGGTCACTTCCGGCCAGCGCGCTGAACGTGGCACGGGCCCACCATCGGTACCCGTCACCTGAAATTCGTGACCATGTATATGAATCGGGTGATTGGTCATGGTTAAATTGCCGACCCGTATCCGCACTTTGTCATTTTTGCGCACGACCAAAGGATCAATACCCGGAAACACCCGGCTGTTCCAGCTCCACAAATTAAAATCCAGCATGGTAGATACTTTCGGCGTATAGGCTCCGGGTTCAATATCGTAGGCGTTTAATAAAAATATAAAATCGCGATCGACTTCTTCAATCTGCGGATGGCGGCCTTTAGGGTGAGTGACCCAAGAACCCATTAACCCCATCGCCATTTGCGACATTTCATCGGCATGCGGGTGATACATAAACGTGCCGGGGCGACGCGCAATAAATTCATAGACCATCGTTTTACCGGGTTGAATAGGCGCTTGAGTCAAACCGGATACGCCATCCATACCGTTCGGCAAACGCTGTCCATGCCAATGCACGCTGGTATGTTCAGGTAATTTGTTAGTCACAAAAATACGTACCCGATCCCCTTCAACAACTTCTATCGTAGGGCCGGGCGACTGGCCGTTATAACCCCATAAATGCGCCGTTAACCCGGGTGCCATTTCACGCAACACAGGTTCCGTTACTAAATGGAATTCTTTAACACCTTGATTCATTCGCCATGGCAGCGTCCAGCCATTTAGCGTCACCACCGGGTTATACGGACGACCGTTATTGGGCACTAGCGGCGGCATCGTGTCCGGTTTGGTTTGAGTAATAAGTTCAGGCAAAGTCGCCATAGCTACTTTGCTTACCGATGCAGCACTTAGCGCCGCGGCGATGGTTCCAAATCGACCAAAACCACTTAAAAAATTTCTTCTGGAATTCATATCACGCCTTTTATTGATTAGGTTTGCCGTTTAAGCTCATGTCCAAATCCGCTGCTGCCAGCCAAAAATCGCGGGTAGCTTCAATGGCGCTATTAACACTGGAAATCTGCGCACGCGCATCAGCTAGCAGTTCAAAAACGTCGATTAACATGCCGTTGTAGCGCAACTGATTTTGTTCCGAAATACGTTTGTTCCGCGGTACGATTTCATCACGATAGCGTTTAGCGATCTCAAAGCTTGCGCGATATACCTGATACGCCTCACGCACTTCAGACCGGGCAGTAATAGCAATCGCTGCGGTACGATTAAGAGCTTGCATATATTGCGCTTCAGCTTTGGCTACTTTGGCGTCACCACTATCAAAGATCGGTAACTCCAGGCTTACTACATAACCACGCTGTACTGGCTCAGCGGTAAAAGTATTACGCTCTGCGCCCACGTTCAGCACATTAATGAAGCGCGTGGCTTTATTTAAGCCGAGGTTGTCAGCCAATTGCTTAGTTTCCAGACGAGCTATTTGAATGTCTATGCGTTGTGACATGGCGACTTGTTCCAGACTGGCAGATTCATCCATAGATGCAGGTAACTCGGCCAATTTGTGCGGCAGTATAAAAGTCGCAGCAGAATTTGCTAACCCCAGCAAACGAGTGAGCTTTTCTTTGGCACGGATTTGCGCTTGCTCTGCGCGCGCCAGCGTTAATTGCGCATCAGTATAAAAACCTTGTTCGCGGGCTTGTTGCAGCTGATTAAAATTACCGACCTGTTGCATACGGTGCCCTAACTCTGATCCGGCATCAGCCAATTTTTGTACTTGCTGCGCGTACTCAACAGTTTGATTTGCCGCTACCGCCATGTAATAACTTTTACGCGTCTCATTAGCTAAGCGCAGCATTTGCAATGCAACCTCCTGCTTGGTTTGCTCAAACCGATGCTGTTCCATTTGCCGGGTGTAAGGTTGCGTCAACAAATGCATCAGATTAAAAGTAAGGCCGCGGTCAACTTCAATCGCGCCTCCTTGTGCTAAGCGCCCCACCGTCAACCCCGGATTTTGCATGCGTCCAGCCTGTACAAAATCTGCCTCAGCAATTCCTAGCTGATAAAAGTTTGCCTGCAACTCTTTGTTATTGAGCAAAGCGATTTGCACTACATCGTCAACGCTCAACGACTCGGCCAATAATTGACTCACTTTTTCCTGCGCCATCTGACTTTCGTTGTCAGTGCGTTGCCACGTTACTTGTTTACGTAATTCACCTTGGGCCAAGTGCGCAATATCAGAAAAACCGCTATCGGTACTAAAGGTAGAGCAAGCGCTCAGCAGCATAGCGCTACTGGCAAGTACCAGTCGCGCTGAAAATAATTTCTTCATAAAATCTCTCATTAAATGCATTGCACTCGCATGAATGCAACAACATAGGCAAGGCGTTTACCGCGAAGCGAGCAAACGATGCATAACGACTACCGAGATAAATTAGGCTTTAGGGGGACGTTCAGGTGCAGCGCTGATATGGCTGGGTTGAAAAGATAAAATCGAATCGATTTTATCTGAGGAGGGATTAAAAATAGTGGCGGATGGAACAGCCATGATAGGCAGCGCGGCAAAATGACAGGAAACGCAAGAGCTGCAGGTACTGCATTGGCTTTTACTCAGATGCCCTAAAGAGCGACTTACATCAAGTGATTTTTGGCACCCGTCATGCTGATGGCGCTCATGCTGCTCTGCCATTGCGTGCTGATGTTGATGCTGATTCGTGCAACACGTCATGGCCGTTGCCGCCATGCCTTGTAAAGGATTCGCGATCATTATCATGCACAGCAGGAAGAGTCTGGCCAGCTTTTTCATAGTGGAGATTATAACTGAGAATATTTTAAAAATATGAGTAGCACTTTAGCAGCTAATTTTTTCAGTATTTCTTTGTCTAGATAATTATCTGCCAATAATAAGCAAGCAAATGTAGTGCTTGAAAATGATAGCGATCTATATCATAATTGATCAAGGAAAATTTATGATTAATTTTTCACCCAATTACAAAAAACCTTTTATCACGTCTCGTTGGAAGAAAGCGCAGCCTCACAGAACATTCCAGATTTTCTGTTCATAGATTTTTATAAAATTGGAACACACGAAAATTTTTACGACGACTTAAAAACTTACTTAAGAGCAAATGAATGGTACAAATGACCTTAACCGCCGAAACCTTATTTACCAGTTTGCAGCATATGCCTTCCAGTGAACGCGAAAGATTTTTCGCACTTATTTCGAGAAAGGCATTCGCAGAAAATGACAATCTCAGCCATGAGGAATTATTTGGTCATTTGCAGGAAACAGAATTTACCGCAACGGAAGCCGCCGCATATTTAGACATGTCAATAGCGACTTTTCGTCGCTATTGCAAGCAAGAAAAAATTACTGCTTCGTCTGTCGTTGGAACTTCGCATCTATATTCTTTAGCAGCGTTGCGTGAGTTTAAAAATGCTTTAAAAATTATTAAATAAAACACTCACACATAAAAAATCCCCTCCGCTCAATTCAGCCGAAGGGGATTTTTTCTAACAAACCACCAAATTACTTAGCGTTCATCAATGCAACAGTGGTATCCAACATGCGGTTAGAGAAACCCCATTCGTTGTCATACCATGAAGATACTTTCACCAGGTTGCCGGACACTTTAGTCAGTGTTTCGTCAAACGTGGATGATGCTGGATTGTGGTTGAAATCAACTGACACCAACGGTGCCGTGTTGTAATCCAAAATACCTTTTAACGCTGCGCTTTCAGACGCAGTTTTCATGATTTGATTGATTTCTTCAACCGTCGTTGGACGCTTGGAGATGAATGTCAAATCAACTATAGAAACGTTAATGGTTGGAACGCGGATCGCGTAGCCGTCCAATTTACCGTTCAATTCCGGCAATACCAAACCAACTGCAGCAGCTGCACCGGTTTTAGCTGGAATCATTGATTGAGTAGCTGAACGGGCGCGACGCAGGTCTTCGTGCATTACGTCGGTCAGTACTTGATCATTAGTGTAGGAGTGAATCGTGGTCATCAAACCGGATTCAATTCCCACTGCATCATTCAATGATTTAGCTAATGGCGCTAAACAGTTAGTGGTGCATGACGCGTTAGAAATAACGGTGTCGGTGGACTTTAATACTTCGTGGTTTACGCCGAAAACTACAGTCGCATCAACGTCTTTTCCGCCTGGCGCGGAGATGATGACTTTCTTAGCGCCGCCAACTAAGTGGGCAGATGCTTTTTCTTTAGTCGTGAAGAAACCAGTACATTCCAAAACGACATCAACACCAACTTCACCCCAAGGCAAATTGGCTGGATTACGTTCAGCAAAAACACGGATTTTGTCGCCGTTGACAATCATGTAATCGCCGTCAACAGTTACTGTGCCTGGGAATTTACCATGCGCTGTATCGTATTGAGTCAGATGTGCATTCGATGCTGGTGCACCTAAATCGTTAATCGCCACGATTTGAATATCGTGCTTTTTACCGCCTTCATAATGGGCACGCAGGATGTTACGGCCGATACGGCCATAGCCGTTAATTGCAACGCGAATAGTCATACTTACACTCCAAAGAAAAAAACGAAATTAAAATTATTAGGACAATACTGAATTAACTTTTGCTACAACATTTTCGACAGTAAAGCCAAAATGCTTGAACAACACGCCAGCCGGAGCAGACTCACCAAAAGTGTCGATGCCCACAACCGCGCCTTCTAAACCTACATATTTATACCAAAAATCGGTAACGCCAGCTTCAATCGCTACGCGTGGCAAACCTTTTGGTAACACGCTAGCTTTGTATGCTGCATCTTGACGATCAAATACGTCAGTTGATGGCATAGAAACTACTCGTGCAACAATACCTTTAGTCGCTAATTCTGCTGCTGATTTCACAGCCAATTCAATTTCTGAACCGGTCGCAATTAATATTACCTGCGCATTAGCCGGGTCTTGCAACACATAAGCACCACGCGCAATATTAGCGATCTGTTCATCAGTACGTGCCTGGAACGGCAAGTTTTGACGAGAGAAAATCAGTGTCGACGGGCCATTTTTACGTGCTACAGCCTGCTTCCACGCAACAGCAGATTCTACGGTGTCACATGGACGCCAGTTATCCAGATTAGGGATTAAACGCAAGCTGGAAACATGTTCCACTGATTGGTGCGTTGGGCCGTCTTCGCCCAAGCCGATTGAGTCATGCGTGAATACAAATAGAGTACGAATTTGCATCAACGCTGCCATGCGGATCGCGTTGCGACTGTAATCGGAGAACGTCAGGAAAGTAGCTCCGAACGGTAAATAGCCGCCATGCAAAGCAATACCATTCATGATCGCGCTCATACCGAATTCACGCACACCGTAGTTAATATGGTTACCGGCTTGATTGTGGCGCACAGCTACGCATTCTTTCCAGTTGGTCAGGTTCGAACCGGTTAAATCGGCTGAACCGCCCAGGAATTCAGGCATAGCCGGAGCTAATGCTTGAATCGCATTTTGGCTGGCTTTGCGGGTGGCGATGGTTTCTTGTTTTTCAGTGCATTGCTTGATATACGCATCAGCTACTGCATTGAAGTTGCCTGGTAATTCACCGTTCATGCGGCGCACCAATTCAGCGGCTTGCTGCGGATGTGCTGCTGAGTAGCCAGCAAATAATGTATTCCAGTCTTGTTCACGCTTGGCACCAGCAGTTTTTGCGTCCCAGGCGCTATATACGTCAGCAGGGATTTCAAACGGAGCATACGGCCAGTCGATAGCAACGCGCACAGCGGCGATTTCTTTGTCGCCTAATGCAGCTCCGTGCACATTGTGCGTGCCAGCCATGTTTGGCGAACCTTGGCCGATGATGGTTTTGCAGCAGATCATGGTCGGTTTGTCGGATGCTTTAGCTGCCGTAATAGCTGCTGCAACAGCCGCTGCGTCGTGGCCGTTTACCGCAGGAATCACGTTCCAGCCGTAAGCTTCAAAGCGTTTTGGTGTGTCATCTGCGAACCAGCCTTCTACATGGCCGTCGATTGAAATACCGTTGTCGTCGTACAGTGCGATCAATTTATTCAAGCCCAACGTACCGGCCAGCGAACACACTTCGTGCGAAATGCCTTCCATTAAACAACCGTCGCCCAACAAGACATAGGTGTAATGATCTACTACCGGCATGCCAGCCTGGTTGAATTCGGCTGCCAATAATTTTTCAGACAATGCCATACCAACCGCATTGCTAATCCCCTGCCCTAATGGGCCGGTGGTAGTTTCAATGCCGGGAGTAATGTGGACCTCAGGATGTCCTGGCGTTTTGGAGTGCAATTGACGGAAATTTTTCAATTCCGACATCGGCAAATCATAACCAGTCAGGTGCAGCAAAGCGTAATGCAACATCGAACCATGACCATTTGAAATCACAAAACGGTCGCGGTTAATCCAATGCGGATTTGCCGGGTTGTGACTGTAATGCTGCGACCACAAAGCAACGGCGATTTCTGCCATGCCCATCGGCATACCGGGATGTCCGGAATTAGCTTGTTGAACAGCATCCATAGCCAAAGCGCGAATCGCGTTAGCCATTTTGGTCGTGACAGATAATGGAGGGAGCATAGTAGTCATGGTTTTATTGAAATGGAAAAAGTGCACTGCGGACGCATTGCAGCGTATGCCGCAAAACCCAGTATTCTACCAGAGCAGCAGGCCTGACTGGCTTGGTAGCACTTGATCAGGATAAATAAAATCGTTAAAAACCCTGCGTTTTATAGAAAAATGGGGAGAAAGTTTGTTAAAAAAACAGATTTTCGTATGATTTTTACATACTCACCTGTTTTTTCATTATTTTCAACGTATCCAATAGCTTTTAGATCGATTAAAAATAGATTTTTAGGTAGTATATTTTTAGACCAATATAAACAAAGGAAATTAGATATGTTTTATCTATTTACATACACCTGTATTTAAAAACATATTACTGAAAATCCCCCTCAAAACTACCGTTTAAAACGACGTCGCAGCACGAGAAGCCTGGTCATATAAGCCAGATAAACCACGTAAGAAACGTGCCAACTCCTGCAACTCAAACGATTCTTGCGCACCACCCGCCAAGCTTGCCACCAGCACTTGCTCCCGGACTTCAAAATATTTTGCGCATACCGCCTGACCTTTTTCATTGGTCGAATACAGCACTTCCTTACCGCGTTTTTCAGTGGCGATTAAGTCCAGATTTTGCAGTTTCTTCAACGCGTAATTCACCACATGGGTGTCTTCTATGTTGAGTAGAAATGCTATGTCCGCCAGTTTTTTGGAACGCGCGCGATGGTTAACATGGTGCAGCACCAGCACTTCAATGGTCGTCATATCACTCACGCCAGCGGCTGCCATACAACGCGTAATCCAGCGATTAAACGCGTTACCGGAAATAATCAATCCAAATTCAAACTCGCTCAGCTCGGCACTTTTCCCGGCCGCCAAATGAGCCGAAGAAACTATCACAGGACGTGTTTGCGGGTTATCAGGTGCGGAAATTGCGCTCGTATTTAAAGATTTTTTTGTCATAGCTACTCCGTTTCGGTGCCGCATTTTACGTTATTGCGTTTATTAGCATTTCCAAACCCGCCACCACCCGGAGTCTCCACAACAAACACATCATCCACGTGCATTTGTGTTTCTTCGGTAGACGTTAATAATTGTCGCTCGCCAGATGCACGCAGCACATAATTCAGCCCCAATTGCGCAGCCTGCCCACCGGCAGCACCATACGGCGCAACAATCCGATGCCCAGACAAAATCGCCGCAGTCATGGCTTCTTTGAAGCGAATTTTACGTATAACGCCGTCGCCGCCTGTGGTTTGTCCAACCCCGCCACTGCCTTTGCGGATGCTGAATTCATCGACCATCACCGGAAAGCGTAGCTCCAATACTTCAGGATCGGTCAAGCGTGAATTGGTCATGTGAGTTTGTACGGCAGATGCGCCGTTAAAACCAGGGCCGGCACCAGAGCCACCGGCAATCGTTTCATAATATTGATATTGCTCATTACCGAAAGTAAAATTATTCATGGTGCCTTGCGCCGCGCCCATAACCTGCAATGCGCCATAGAGTGCATCAGTCACGTATTGCGAGGTTTCGACATTGCCGGACACCACCGCTGCCGGATAACGTGGATTCAACATGCTGCCTTCGGGAATAATAATATTCAACGGTTTTAAGCAACCTTCATTGAGCGGAATTTCAGCATCGACTAAAGTACGGAACACATACAACACAGCCGAGCGACTGATGGAAGCCGGTGCATTAAAATTGTTCGGCAATTGGTCTGAAGTGCCGGTGAAATCAATCACGGCGCTACGCTGTTCGCGGTTGATCCGAATACTGACTTTAATCACCGCACCGTTATCCATCGCATAGCTAAAGTCGCCATCCTTCAAGCCCACCAGCACGCGCCGCACAGCTTCTTCGGCATTGTTTTGCACATGCTGCATATAGGCAGCAACGACGTCTTTACCGTATTGCTGCAACATCTGTTTAAGCTCTTGTTCACCTTTTTCATTGGCGGCAATCTGGGCACGTAAATCGGCGATATTTTGATCGGGATTACGCGCTGGCCATGAGCCGGAAGCCAGCAAAGCGCGGGTTTCTGCTTCACGGAAATGACCGGCTTCAACCAGCAAGAAGTTATCGATCAAAATACCTTCCTGATCGACATGAGTGCTATTCGGTGGCATGGAACCGGGCGTAATACCGCCGATATCGGCATGATGCCCGCGTGAGCCGAGATAAAACAAAACCTGTTTTTTGTGCTCATCAAATACCGGCGTAATCACGGTAATGTCGGGCAAATGCGTACCGCCGCTATACGGCGCGTTCAAACAATACACATCGCCCGGCTGCATTGTTCCAAGGTTGTTGGCGATGATCGATTTAATAGAATCACTCATCGAACCCAGATGCACGGGAATATGTGGAGCATTGGCGATCAGGTTACCGTTCACATCAAAAATCGCGCAGGAAAAATCAAGTCGCTCCTTGATATTCACAGAATGCGACGTGTTTTCCAGCGTCGCGCCCATTTGCTCGGCAATCGACATGAACAGGTTGTTAAACACTTCCAGCAACACCGGATCAACCTCGGTGCCAGCCGCTTTACGGCTCGGACGCGCAGTGACCCTTTCCAAAATCAAATCGTTACGCTGCGTGATATGCGCCGCCCAGCCCGGCTCCACCACCGTAGTGGATACCGCATCAGAAATAATGGCCGGACCTTGAATATGATCAATAGTGCTTAAGTTAGCGCGCAAATACACGGGCGTTGCAAACTCTTCCTGTTGTGACACCATGTTGACCATTGCTTCCGGCACGGCAGCCTGCTGACCAGCGCGCGCCTGAAAGGCGTTATCGGCCAGCACATCATCCGCCTCGGCCATCGCTTCCACCGATACCGCTTCCACAATTAACTCCCGCCCGACCATGATAAAACCATAGCGTGCCTGATGCTGCGCTTCAAATTGATCGCGCATAACATCTATCCCAGCCAAGTTCACCACCATAGCGGAATCGGTGCCTTTATAACGCAAGTGAACCCGACGCAACGTGCTAATTGCCGATTGCGCAATGCCTTGTGTCAGCAATTCCTGTTCGGCTGTGGTGGCTAATGCCGTCAAGCTGGCTTCGACCAGACTCAGATTGTCCACATTCAAAGGCCGCTCTACCGAGCTTTCTCGCAATGCGCGCTGATTCGCCAAACCCATGCCAAATGCCGATAACACACCAGCAAACGGATGCAACACTACCCGGCTCATACCCAACGCATCGGCCACCTGACAAGCATGTTGGCCGCCTGCGCCACCGAAACAGCACAGCGCGTAATTGCTAACATCGTAGCCACGCTGCACCGACACTTTTTTGATTGCATTTGCCATGTTTTCAATCGCAACCTGCAAAAATCCTTCGGCCACTTGTTCGGCAGTACGCTGCCCTAAACCGGCGGCGGCAATCTCACTTGCCAAGGCATTAAATTTTTGCCTTACTACATCGCTGCCTAAACGTTGATTACCTTCGGCCCCAAACACTTTCGGAAAAAATTCCGGCTGAATTTTGCCCAGCATTACATTGCAATCGGTAACGGTCAGCGGCCCGCCTTTACGATAACTGGCCGGCCCCGGATTTGCGCCTGCCGATGCAGGACCAACCCGAAACCGCGTGCCGTCAAACTCCAATATCGAGCCACCGCCTGCGGCCACCGTATGAATATTCATCATCGGCACACGCAGACGCACGCCAGCCACAGTGCTTTCAAATACCCGCTCCAGTTCACCGTTGTAATGCGACACGTCGGTAGAAGTGCCGCCCATATCAAAGCCGATGATTTTAGTAAAACCGGCCAGCTCTGAAGTGCGTACCGCGCCAACAATGCCGCCAGCCGGACCGGACAAAATACTGTCTTTACCTTGAAATAAATGCGCGTCGGTCAAGCCGCCGTTCGACTGCATAAACATCAAACGCGTGTCACCCAACTCACTAGCGACCTGATCCACATACCGACGCAAAATCGGCGACAGATACGCGTCTGCTACGGTGGTGTCGCCACGCCCGACTAATTTGATCATCGGTGACACAATATGCGATACAGAAATCTGGCTAAAACCGATTTCACGTGCGATTAGTTGAATCTGCTTTTCATGTTGGGTGTAACGGTAGCCATGCATCAAAACAATCGCCACACAGCGGATGCCGCTGGCAAAAACCGTTTGTAATTCGGCGCGCAAGGCCTCAGTTTGCAACGGTTTCAGCACCTCGCCTTGCGCATTAATCCGTTCATCGGCTTCAATCACGATTTCGGCCAACTGATCAGGCAAAACGATATGCCGATCAAACAGACGCGGACGATTTTGATAGGCAATTTTCAACGCATCGGCAAAACCACGCGTCACCACTAAAGCGCAGCGTTCACCTTTGCGTTCCAGCAAGGCATTGGTGGCAACTGTGGTCCCCATTTTGACGACATCAATCACGCCAGCCGGAATCGCCTGATCTCGTTCTATACCAAGCAGTGCACGAATGCCAGCCAGAGCAGCGTCGCGATAATGGGCAGGATCTTCCGACAACAACTTATGGGTAGCTAATGAGCCGTCTGGCTTTTTTGCCACGATGTCAGTGAAAGTGCCGCCACGATCTACCCAAAATTGCCATTTATCACTGCTCGTTTGATCGTTACTTTTATCCATCATTTTGCATCTCCGTGTTGCGTCGCTGATAAAGTCATGCACTGAAATTAAATAAATACTAGCAAGATATTTACAATTTAGCGATAATTTATCAATAAATTATAAACATATATTCATTCTGGAGACATCATGGAAACGGTTAATCTGTGGCCGCTCATCGGCGTAGCTGTAGTTATTGCAGGCTTTGTATTACGCACCAATCCGGTACTGGTCGTTATTATTTCTGCCATTGCGACTGGGCTAGCCGCACACCTACCCTTAGATAAAATTCTGGCTTTGCTGGGTAGCGGATTTATCAAAACCCGTAATTTGCCACTGATCTTTTTTCTCCCATTAGCGGCCATCGGCTTATCGGAACGATTCGGTCTAAAAGAGCATGCGCAAAGCTCCATCGCCAAGATCCGCTCTGCTACGGCAGGGCGTTTGCTAATCGTATATTTATTCATCCGTGAAATTTCCGCCGCCATGGGCTTAACCAGCTTGGGCGGTCATCCGCAAATGGTCAGGCCGTTAATTGCACCAATGGCGGAAGCTGCTACACAAAATCAGTATGGCGTCGTGCCTGAAAAATTACGCCATAAAATCCGTGCCATGTCAGCAGCTACCGATAACGTCGGCCTGTTTTTCGGTGAAGATGTATTCGTCGCCTTTGGTGCCATTATTTTGATGCAAACCATTTTGCGCAATGAAGGAATTGAGGTGAATGCAATCCATATGGCTTTGTGGGGTATACCAACCGCCGTTTCCGCCTTCGTGATTCATTCCTGGAATTTGCATCGTCTGGATAAGCAAATTGCCCGTGAACTGGGACGCGGAGCATGATGTTCACTCTCGATTATTTCTATATTCTGCTCGGCTGTATGTTGGCCGCCATCGCCGTTATATCGGTGCAGGACAAGGCCAATCCACGCCGTTTTACAACGGGCGTATTTTGGGCGCTCTATGCCACGGTATATTTGATCGGTGAGCGCATGCCACCCATTGCGGTAGGTATCTTGGTGGTGGTAATGGCACTCATTGCCGGTTTTGGTGGCGTTGCAATGGGCAAATATAGCGAATTATCCGGCGCGGGAAAACAAGCCAGCGCCAGCAAACTGGGTAACCGCTTATTTATACCTGCCTTAATTATTCCTCTCACAACCATCATCGGTTCGGTACTACTTAACCACGTCAAAATTGCAGACGTATTTTTACTCGATCAAAAAAACATTACCTTGGTTAGCCTGGGTTTTGGTTGTGTCTTTGCATTGGCTTGCGCCTGTTGGATTACCCGCAGCTCGCCGCTACAAGGCCTGCGCGAATCGCGCCGTTTAATTGACTCCATGGGTAGCGTCGTGGTCTTGCCGCATATTTTAGCGGTGCTGGGTTTATTGTTTATTGATGCGGGAGTCGGCAAGGCGGTCGCACATTTAGCTACGGCGTATATCAATATGGATTACAAACTAGTTGCGGTTGCGGTGTATTGTCTGGGAATGGCCTTATTTACCGTCATCATGGGCAATGGTTTTGCCGCATTTCCGGTAATGGCGGGCGGTGTCGGGATTCCAATTTTGGTAGGCATTTATCACGCCAACCCGGCAGTCATGGCGGCAATCGGCATGTTTAGCGGTTATTGCGGCACCTTGATGACACCGATGGCGGCCAACTTTAATATTGTGCCGGTTGCGCTATTAAATTTACCGGATAAAAATGCGGTAATCAAAGCGCAATTACCCACCGCCTTGCCGCTGCTAGCCGTGAATATTTTATTGCTGTATTTTTTAATGTAAGCACTATGATGAAAACAATCCTACTCACCGGCTTCGAGCCATTTGCCCAGTCCGACATTAATCCGTCTTGGGAAGTAGCACGTGCTCTAGATGGTTGGCGCACCGAACAGTTCATCGTACACAGCGTACAACTACCTTGCGTATTCGGGACAGCGCAACAAGCCATGATTCACGCCATTGAACAATATCGGCCTGATGTCGTCATTGCTCTCGGTCAGGCTGGCGGCCGTTGCGAGATTACACCAGAGCGTATCGCCATCAATATTGACGATGCGCGCATACCCGACAATGCCGGTTCGCAGCCGATTGATATTCCAGTCGCAGCTGCGGGCCCAGCGGCCTATTTTTCCACCTTACCGATCAAGGCAATCGTACAAAATTTATCCGCCAACGGCATTCCCTCAGCGGTATCCCAAAGCGCAGGCACCTTTGTCTGCAACCATGTTTTTTATGGATTGATGCATTATCTGGCAACCAAGCAAAACCCGGCACGCGCTGGCTTCATTCACGTTCCCAGCTTGCCTGAGCAAGCTGCCTTACATCCTGGTGAAGCCAGCATGGCCTTGGCCGATATGCTGCACGGCTTACGATTGGCGATACAAACTAGCTGCTCGCAACAGCAAGATATTGCCGTTACTGGCGGGCAAATCCATTAAAAACAGGATTTACACAAAACCTCCTGAGTCTAAATAACAACTGGAACCGCACTGTTCCAGTTGGCTAAATTTAGCTTTTCCTCAGACTCGCGATCATGTCAGTGGTATCCACGATCCTCATGATGCTCTACGCGTCGCTCGTCACGATAATCCCGGTCGTACCCGTGGTGCTCCTGCCACTCGCGGCGATCATGCCATTCGTGTTCGCGCCGTTGCCGCTGATACCATCCATAGTCTCGATAACCGTAATAGACTGCACGAGGTTGTACATACACAGGTTCAGGCTGATAGTAGACTGGTGCCGGCTGAACAAAAACCGGCAATGGAATACCAATATTCAGATCAACATGCACCGGTCCGGCATAAGCCGCAGACATCATCAATGTTGTGCCAGCTACTAATCCCGCTGCTAAGGTGAGTAATTTCTTCATGAGTCCATCCTTTATTTATTAGCTATTAACTCAATAACGCAACAGCTTAATTCAAGACGACCCGCTGACCGTAACGTGTGTAACGGCATGTGTCTATGTTAGCTTGGGTTAGTGGCGCGACGAACTTACGCAAGCGTATCGGCGTACACTTAAAAGCGCTGCCAGCAAATTACTAACTGCCGGGCAGCTCGATGTTGTGAAGACACTATCTATCCAGAACGTAATTGACAATCGGGAGCAGAAAATGGAACTCATAGAACCGGACGAAATGCGCAAATTTCAAGCAATTTTGAAAAATCATCAAATAACTTTTACGGACTTCTCATTTTCCGAAATTGACACGACCGACCCAAAAACGGATGAAATTTATGCACTTCAGGGGTTTCTTAATGTGACGCGAAAATCAAACGGGTTGAGTAAGGAATACCTGATAGGCGACGGTACGGCGTGGGTGAGTCAGTTTCAGAAAGATTTGGACGAAGGCGCATTTACCTGAAAATGCATCTTCTGACGTTGCAAAGACGAAGTCACTAACACTTCGTCATATTCTTCATCGAGAGTACCTTCACTTACTCAAAGAGTGTTCAGGTGTGGTCGGGGTTTCAGGCAATATATATTCCTTGCCATTAAAGTCGCAAATTCAATATTTCTGTATCAAATTCAAATTCGATTAATTTACATTAAAGTCGTAAATAGATCCTCTATGACTGCAATAGATTCTATAACGGACCATTAGTAAACGTCCGACTTTGCTCGGTCTGTGCCGAGACTGTGTAAAAACAAAAAATTTCCAACTTTTTCTGAAAAATCATGGGTAGGGAGATCATTCCCTGCGTCGAAAAAATTGAATAGAGCGTGTTTTAAGAGGCCGATTTTTTCGAGTGTAAATTAATTTTGAGTTTTTACACAGTCTCTGCCGTGAAGCGACAAAAGACAATCAAATCATCGCGCGAACACATTCAAAACTCCCGCTAAATCTGGAGCAGATTGGTGCATAAAGGAAATGATATTCTTAGTTTCTGGATCATACGCCTCTTGCATTGTTTTCACGCTCACAATAGTGCCTTTGTAATTTACTATCGCATCAACTGATCTATCCATTTCTTTAGAGGAGTAAAAAACAGTTCCGTCATCTTGTGGTGTATTGACCAGTTCAAAAAAATGGTCAGCATAAACCAACTCCTTATGTATTAAATCGCTTACTTTGCCGTCAATTAACCTATACGCCCTGTCGCGATAAAAAGGAAACCGGACAAACATATCTGATCTGCCACTCACTGGAGGAGCTTCATCAACCTTGGCTACTACTACTTCCGTTAGACTTTTAAAGTAGTTCTGACTGTTTCCCGTTGTTGCCCAAACATAATACGGAATATAGGTTGCCTGAACATTTTCAAATCGATTTTTGTATTTGGCCAAGATTGCATTGGCCAACGCAACCTGGCTTTCTGTCGGTCCCAAATGATCAGTTGATTCATTGGTTGGTTCAATTTTCACGCGATCAATAGACAACAAAGAATTTTTTGCATTCCCTCGAACAATGTATAGCTTGATGAGATTATCGCTGGCTTCCAACATCGCTATTGGCTGATTCAGTTCACGAGCCGCTCGGTCCAGACAAAAAGACTGGTCGCCTCGAAGAATTAGGGTATGGCTCATATCAAGCTGGATTGCTGCCCTGTCAAGTCCTTCGCTTTCCCACCTTAAATGTAATGGTGCATCAGGGCCTTCGGTCGGCTGTACAAATTGTGAGCATTTATAATATTGACTGTATGAAATCGGCTTGTTGTTATAAGTACCTTGAACAGTATATTTAAAATATTCAGAACTCCCAGGTTTTGCGCAACCAACTAGTGAAATGAAAAAAAACGCCACGGCAATATAAGAGTTTGAAAATTTCACGATTACGGCTCCCGAGATTTTTAGAATCTGTTTAACTTATTTTGAATGATCGTTTTTCAGAATTCCTAGCTGATTATTCAAAAATTGACTGAGTCGGCTATGTCCGCCATGTGCGAATTGTGACGCTTACTTGCTCAAATTATGGAGCCCGAGGTTGTCTATTTTGCTCTGCTTTAGCCAAAGATGGTTCCCAATCTTCACCTTGCGTTTTGCACGTATTAAATTGAATTTCAGATAGTCGATGCTGAAACTGATCAACGACATGAGCAAGGTAATTTTTAAGTTTTGGTGCATCGGCAGATGCAAATCTGTTGGCGCGGATCGTCCAGACGCAACCCATTACCATATCTGGTTCGCCGAGTTGTCCTGCCATATACATGTTTGCAATGTTCCACATTGATTCGGCCCAACCTAGTTCCGCTGCCCTTGAGTACAGTTCAAATCCTTTGTGACGGTCTTGACTTACTCCCAAACCAAGATCGTAAAGATATGCGAGATTGTTGGTTGCTTGGGCGTGCCCCTGCGCTGAGGCCTTTTCGTACCATGGCATGGCATCGGCAAAATGCTTTTCTGATTGCAGTACACTACCTAAACTGTTTTGAGCTTCAGCATTCCCTTGTTCTGCAGCCATTTTGTAATATTTCTTTGCATTGTCAATGTCTTTGGGTGCCCCTTTTCCCAAGTCATATGCAACTGCAACTTTGATCTGCGCATTAATATCACCCAGATCAGCCTTCAATATTAGTGCTTTGGTTTCCGATGATACAAACCAATCGGCGGAAGCCGTATTTGAATTAATGACTAAACATACCCAAAATATGTAGGTGAGAAATTTTTTCATGAATTGGCATTCAAAGTTTTGTAAGTCCCAAATTGGCAATCAAAATTTTTTGCGTGATATTCAAAAATAATCTGGCTAATCAAAAAATAGTTGATAGACCGCATCACGCCCCGAGTCATTTAATACCTGCATATTGATGGAACAGCACAATGGCCCCTATGTGCCGTTTTTTGCCAATCACAAATCGTTGAGCTGGTGCAGCACTAGCCCAACCGTCATTAATTAGTTGCTTATTTACATCAGTCAAAGATTCTATAGAGTATTTAATCCATTGGCTATGCCCTAAATAACTCGTAACCTGTAATCTGAAATGACTTGCAATCGTAGGGTGTCAATAAGCGTAGCGCATTGCACCGTTCTGTGAACACCAAACATGCGGCGCAATAGATAAAACCCATTGCGCCCTACCTTGTACACCTTAATGAAATGGACTCCACCCTCCTGAAAACGGCATCATAATGTGCCTAGCGAGCCAGGTGGGCTGGCAAGCGACAATCAAGAGAAGGAGTCCGAAATGGATACTACCGTAAAAATGATTGGTTTGGA
>NZ_PUGF01000020.1 GCF_002976435.1 Solimicrobium silvestre
GGTGTATTTAATGTATTTTACTGTCGCCAGAAGATTCTTAAAATCGACTTGCGCGCTGCAACTAATTCGGCTTAAATGTGTTACCCATGTCTGGATACACCCGTTACCTATGTCCCACGTCTAAACAGCGAAGCAAAAAAGGTAAGTAGCTGTCGGGCTACCCCCGACCCGCAGCCTTAAATTTACCGCGAAAGTATTTAATTTAAGTCTACGTAATATCAGGATATTTAAATCACATGAACACATCCGATTCAACAACAAAACCAAGCCAAATCCGCACCCGCCCCTACCCCTTCCGCACATCGGAACTACTAAGACAGCAAGGCGTACACCCAGTATTAGCCCGCTTATTCACAGCACGCGGCGTAACCAGCACCAGCGAATTATCATCAGAACTCAAAGCCCTACACGCCCCAACCGGCCTGCTCCACATTGAAGCGGCAGCAATTTTTTTAGCAGATTCCATCGCCGCACAAAAAAAGTTCGTAATCGTAGCCGACTACGATTGCGATGGCGCCACCGCCTGCGCCGTTGCCTTACGCGGTTTACGCATGTTAGGCGCGCAGGTTGATTACATTGTGCCGAATCGTTTTGAATACGGTTATGGCTTAACGCCGGAGATAGTCGAACTCACCCAGCGCACCACCGCACCAGACATTATCATCACCGTAGACAACGGCATTGCCAGCATTGAAGGTGTCGCAGAAGCAAATCGACGCGGCATTGAAGTACTGGTGACTGATCATCACTTACCCGCTGCCACCTTGCCAGATGCGCGCGTAATCGTAAATCCCAACCAGCCTGATTGCGGCTTCCCAAGCAAAAATCTAGCCGGTGTCGGCGTGATGTTTTATGTATTACTCGCGCTACGTGCCGAATTACGGCAACGCGGTCAGTTTGATGCGGCAACTCAACCTAAATTGGATGTATTGCTAGATTTAGTCGCACTAGGCACAGTCGCCGACGTAGTCAAATTAGATGCCAACAACCGGATCTTGGTAGCGCAAGGCCTAAAACGCATGCGCGCCGGAAAAATGCACGCCGGCATAGCCGCACTATTCCGGGTCGCGGCACGAAACCCGCAAACTGCCACACCGTTTGATTTAGGTTTTGCGGTAGGCCCGCGCTTAAACGCCGCTGGCCGCATGGACGACATGAAAATCGGCATCGAATGCCTAACCACTGACGACGAAGGCCGAGCCTGGGAAATTGCCCAACAATTAAATACCTTAAATATTGAACGGCGTGAAAAAGAAGCGGAAATGCAGGACGCCGCCTTACTGATACTGGACGACTTCCAACCACAAGACAGCACCACCTTGTGCGTATTCGACGAAAGCTGGCATCAAGGCGTGATCGGCATTGTGGCTTCACGCTTAAAAGACAAATTCTATCGCCCGACTATCACCTTCGCCCCCGGCGGCAATGGCATTATTAAGGGCTCGGGCCGCTCGATTCCCGGCTTCCATCTGCGCGACGCTTTAGATTTGGTTTCCAAACACGCCCCAGACTTAATCCAAAAATTCGGCGGTCACGCGATGGCGGCGGGCTTAACAATTGCCGCTGGCGATCTACCCGCATTTCAAGCGGCATTTGAAGCAGTCGGCAAACATTTGTTGGAACCCGCTCAACTGGAACGCATTATTGAAACGGACGGCGTACTGGAAGATGCCTATTACAGCGTTGATTTCATTCATCTTTTAGAACAACAGGTCTGGGGCCAAGGCTTTCCCGCCCCCACTTTTTGCGATGAATTCAGATTGATTTCACAGCGAGTATTAAAAGAACGCCATCTCAAACTGATGCTGGAAAAAAACGGCCAGCGCTATGACGCCATCTGGTTCGGCCACACCGACAATCTGCCCGCCAAAGTCAAAGTAGCATTTAGGCTAGATGCTAATGAATACAACGGCGTGACTCGGGTGCAGTTATTAGTAGAGCACGTTGAAGGGGCAGTCAGTTAGCAAGCCCTATACATATATTTGATTTTTTACCATTAACAGCGAAACTGTACATTGAGCTTAAAATATAGTTTTCATTGCGCCAATAGCCATTGGATAGGTTAAATTTTCAAAAAGCTAGGGAGTATAGTAAATAGTGCTTACTCCCCTGCTTTTACCTATGAAACACCTCGTTTTTCACAGTAAAACCCATCAGAAAAACAGACCGTTGCAAGCAATTTATTATCTATTACAGCCCTAAATTCTTCCATTCATCCCCTTTTTTTTGCAGACTGTCGCATTCCCACTACGTGCACTTAGGCACTTGGTTAAAGTGACTCCATCGCCATTAACCCTCACGGGAGAAGATCATGAAAAAGTTTAGCCAAGCCATCGCACTCGTCGCTGTGACTACCCTGTTTGCAACTGCATTTACCACTATTAATGTTGATCACAAAACTACCGACATGAAAGCAATTCCAGCGCAAGCCGAGCTCAATGTGCCGCAAGTTGTTATTGTTGGGAAGCGTATGAGCGTGCTTGAAAAAGCCCAATACGATGTTGAAATGCTGGCCCAAAACCAAACTCAGCCAACGAAAACTGAACAATCTGAATTACATATTGCCATAAAGTAAGCAACTCACTGTTAAACTATCACCACAATAAAAAGCGTGCCTATCATGAATCAGCCAACCCTTATCTTAGTTAAAGAGTTTATTGACAGCTTAATCAGCATGCTCACACGCTTTTTTGAAAAAGTGACCAATTGGGTCACCGAACTTTCCTGGATGAAGTTCGTTCTGTTTGCAATCGTACTGATGATCATGGGTGCGATTACCCAGGATCAGATTTTATCTTCCGATGAAAAAGTAATCGTCACAAAAAAACCGCATTCAGCGTCAAGTAAAATTTTCTCAGATCGTGACAGTGATATTGAAATTAATAATTCTGGTATTCACATCAGAAAAAATAAAAATTCTATCCCACCGGCACCTCCTGCACCGCCGACAATATCAACAACGCCAGCGGATTCAGTAGATTCAAGCAATACGACGCCGAGCAATTCCAATGCGAAAGAACCCATTGATGATGATGAAATCCACGTCAAATTGCCGCCGGGCGTTAGTGATGACATTAGCAAAGTAATTAATGATGAAATCGCGGATGCAAATGAACACGAAGTGGAGAGTTACCGCAAAAAACAATCAACTTGGCTGATGAGTTTAATCATGCTGTCCTTGTTTGGTTTATTCGGGATTAAAGCTTTAATGGGAGGCAAACGCCGTGCCGAAATATTGGCTCAGGCGGCACAGGAAGCTGCCGAACGTGAATCCTTGCGTCGCCAGGTCGTTGAAGCAAAAATGCAAATGATGCAGGCACAAATTGAACCGCACTTTTTATTTAATACATTAGCGTCGGTAGAGCATTTGATTGAAACAGATCCACCACGTGCTTCTGCCATGCAACGTAGTTTGATTCAATATTTACGAGCTGTAATTCCGCAAATGCGTGAAAATTCAAACGGCACTAATTTAGGACGCGAAGCGGGTATTGTGCAGGAATATTTAACCTTGTTAAAAATGCGGATGGAAGAACGGCTGGAGTTTTCAATATCGATACCTGAAGGTTTAAGCTCTGCTGCTTTCCCATCCATGATGTTGCAAACATTAGTTGAAAACGCCATTAAACACGGCTTGGAACCCAAAGCAGAAGGCGGCAAGGTAACTATCAGTGCTGAGGTTGCACACAATAAATTACGGGTCTCGGTCTCGGATAATGGTCTAGGTTTTGGTGCGGTTCCTAGCAATGGCACCGGACTGGGTTTACAAAACATTCGTGAACGGTTAGCCCTGCTGTATCAAGGTAACTACCAGTTTATTATTACGCCGAATAGCCCAACTGGTGTAGCGGTAACGATAGAAATTCCATATCAATTTACCCACCATTGATGCAAGTTTAAGATAAGCAGCAAAAAAAAATAGAGCATTATTATGCTCTATTTTTTTAATAATTTAGGACTTACGTAAAACTGTTCCAGCAAGGCTGAACATCCTTAGGTCGCTAAGGAAACTTCCCCGGCATGGGAAGTTCGTTCCGCCGGCAGGCGATATATCACCTGAAACCCCGACTACACCACGCTGACGCAGACAGTACTTTTAGTACGGCAAGGAGAGCGTAACGCGGCTGGAGCGGTTTTTCGCAAGTCCATGTTGTTGTTTTGAAAGAAATAAAATACACTAGGTAGCATTAAAAATAACCATCAACATCATTCCTATGCCAACTGCCATCATTGCTGACGACGAACGTTTAATGCGTGACCAACTTGTACTGCGCCTGCAACAAGTCTGGCCAGAACTTGAGATCGTCGCGCAAGCCAAAAATGGCGAGGAAGCGATAGAAATGGTCAAGCTGCACCAGCCTGACTTCGCCTTTTTAGATATTCGTATGCCGGGTAAAACCGGGCTCGAAGCAGCGCAGGCAATTGCCGGTTTAACGCATATCGTGTTTATTACCGCTTATGACCAATATGCAGTTGAGGCATTCGAGCACGGCGCAATCGATTATGTGTTGAAACCGGCCGATGTGGATCGCTTAAGTTTGACGGTAGATCGCCTGAAAAAACGCATTGCCCAAACGCCGAATGACATGAGTAGCTTAATTGCCCAGCTAAGCCGTCAAATCACTCAAAAACCGAATTATCTGCAATGGATACAAGCGTCCATCGGTTCTGAATTACGCTTATTTCCGGTCGAAGAAATCTTATTTTTTCAGTCGGATGAAAAATACACCCGGGTTCAAACCAAGACGGTCGAAGCGCTGATAAGAAAGCCGGTACGGGAATTAGTAGAAGAGTTGGACCCTAACCTGTTTTGGCAAATCCACCGCTCTACCTTGGTGAACGCCAAAGCTATCGACGGCGTAATTCGCGACATGCGCGGCCGTCATTTGGTGCAGATCAAGGGATTAACAGAAAAACTGGAAGTGAGCCGCAGCTACGTGCATTTGTTTAAGCAGATGTGATACGTGGCGGACTACGCAGGGATATCCTTGGTTGATCAACGAAGGATATCCCTACAAAGAACCTAACTACTTAGGTTTATTATCTGCACCAAACGGGAAAGTCGTGAACATGCCCAAAGTTTGATTTTGCATCTGCTCTTGCATCTGCACAAACAAGCTCTTACTTTGTTCAATGTAATTGCCCATCATGCCTTGCATCATTGGGCCTTGAATGTTCATGAACTGAGTCCACATTTCAGGGCTGAATGGTTTTCCATCGTAATTAGCTACCGAGTTCTCAGCTAATTTGTGTTGAATATCAATAAATGCCTGTATGTTTTTTTCCAGATAATTACCCATCATGCCTTGCATGGCATGGCCGTAATAGCGAATAATTTGCGATAAAACTGCGCTGGAAAACATCGGCGAACCACCGGCTTCTTCGTCCAAAATAATCTGCAACAAAATACTGCGGGTTAAATCTTCATTGGTTTTTGCGTCGACCACAACAAAAACATCACTGTCCATCACCAGTTGTTTTACATCAGAAAGCGTAATGTAAGTGCTGGTTTGCGTGTCATACAAACGACGATTAGGGTATTTTTTAATTAAATGTTCGGATGATTTTTTTGCGCTACTCATGGTTATTCCAATGAATTTATCGCCCTGCATAATTAGGCAGGGGAATAATTTGTTAATCAAATCGACCGTAGATTTATCGGTGTCTCAGTTTTATTGGCAGATTCGCATGCTGCGCCTAGCAAGCATACAATCCTTTTTTAATCGTGTTGTTTGGCCGATTATAGCAATGTCTCTTGCTTGTTAGTAAAGGATTTTCAAAATACAACGACGACAATAAAAAAGGGAGCCATGCCAGCTCCCCCCTTAATCCTGCACAGAGATTGATTACCCCATATGTAAGCCACCGTTAATTGAAAAATCGGAGCCAGTGGCATAACCACCTTCATTTGACGCAATCCAGGCAACGATCGATGCGATTTCATCCGGCTCAGCCAGACGCTTTACAGGAATACCGGAAACAATTTTTTCCAGCACATCAGGACGAATTGCCTTAACCATGTCGGTACCAACATAACCCGGAGAAACGGTGTTCACGGTAACGCCTTTGGTCGCCACTTCTTGCGCTAAAGCCATTGTAAAACCATGCAAACCCGCTTTGGCCGTGGAATAGTTGGTTTGACCAAACTGCCCTTTTTGACCATTCACCGACGAAATATTAATAACACGACCCCAACCACGCTCAACCATGCCGTCAATAACTTGCTTGGTGACATTGAACAACGAATTTAAGTTTGTGTTAATAACAATATCCCAATCTTCATGGGACATTTTTCTGAATTGACCATCACGGGTAATACCGGCGTTATTCACTAGCACATCCACTTCACCAATTTCAGCCCTAACCTTTTCAAATGCTTCTTTAGTTGAATACCAGTCAGAAACATTGCCTTCCGAAGCATGAACATCATAGCCTTCATCACGCATTGCTTTTAACCAAGTTTCTCTACGCATTGAATTAGGACCACAACCAGCGACCACAGTAAAACCATCTTTACACAGGCGTTTACAAATTGAGGAACCGATTCCGCCCATGCCGCCAGTTACATATGCAATACGTTTTTTCATTTTGCTCTCCGATTTAATTTTTCGAGGTATTCAATGCTGAGTTAGGGCGTGTTGACATGACTCAGCAAGAAACTTTTACATAACGTCCTGGCGCAGGTTCAATGACTTTGTGCTTTGCATTGCCCATCTTTGCCGTCGCTTTAATTTTTTTCCCTGCATGTTCAGCCAAAAACTCCGACCATTCCGGCCACCAGCTACCGGCATGCAGTTGCGCACCATCCATCCATTCCTGTGAATTTTTTGTCGACTTATTATTTGACCAATAATTTCTTTTCATTTTTGCAGGAGGATTAATCACTCCAGCAATATGCCCCGAAGCACCTAATACAAAGCGATTTTTAGATGGTTTTTTAGGGTTCAATAAAGATAACGAGGCAAACGCCGCCGTCCACGGAACGATATGATCTTCGCGTGAACCATAGACAAACACCGGCGCGTCTATCTTACCTAAATCAACTTTTTCACCAGCAACGATAAGTCTATTGGCCTGTTTTAAATTGTTTTCTAAATAGGTATTGCGCAAGTACCAGCAAAACATCGGGCCCGGCAAATTGGTGCCGTCACCGTTCCAGTACAACAAATCAAACGCAGTGGGCTCTTCGCCCTTCAGGTAATTTGCCTGCACATAATTCCACACTAGATCATTCGGACGCAAACTGGAAAATGCACTACCTAAATCGCGACCTGACATTAAACCGCCTTGGCCGATACTAGTTTCACGCATTTCAACTTGCATTTCATCGACAAATACTTCCAAAATGCCCGCATCTTCAAAGTCTAGCAGCGTCGTCAATAATGTGACGCTGGCAGCCGCTTGTTCGCCACGTGCAGCCAATACCGCTAAAGAAGTTGAAAGCAAGGTTCCACCGACGCAGAAGCCAAAGGTGTTGATTTTATCTTGACCAGAAATAGCTTGAACCACATGGATTGCCTCAATCACACCCGCTTCCACATAATCATCCCAAGTAATCGTCCCTAGCTCCGCATCTGGATTTACCCAAGATACTAAGAACACAGAATGACCTTGCTCCAGCGCATATCGCACCAGTGAGTTTTCAGGCTGTAAATCTAAAATATAGTATTTATTGATGCAAGGCGGAACCATTAACAAGGGCCGTTGATGCACTGTGCCGCTGAGTGGCTTGTATTGAATTAATTGAAATAAATGATTTTCAAAGACTACTTGTCCTTCAGTCGTTGCCACGTTGTGACCAACTTCAAAGGCAGTTTCATCTGTTTGTGAAATCCGTCCTTTTTGCATGTCAGCAAGCATATTGCTCATGCCTTTGGTCAAGCTTTCACCATGACTTGCGATTAATTTGCCCTGCGCTTCAGGATTAGTCGCTAAAAAATTGGCGGGAGACATCGCATCAACAATTTGTCCAACCGCGAAAAGTATTTTTTGTTTGGCACGCTTTGGCGCCTGCACCGCTTCAGCCAATGCGGTCAGGTAGCGTGCATTTAATAAGTAAGAAGCGGCAGAATAGGCGTGCAAGGAAGAGTTATGCCATTCGGGTGATTTAAACCGCCGGTCATCCAGCACCGCCGCTTTAGATTGCAGCATGTCTTGCCACAAGGTAGATATTTTCTCGAAATACTCTTGCTGCAACTGATTAACGACTTGTGGATCTAAGTTGCCACCCAAGTCTTTAAGCAAGGTAGAAACTTGCTTAGACATGTCGGGCATTGCCGTGGCGGGCATAAAGGTCGAAGGAAAAACTGGGGCCGGAGTTGAAGATATAGCGGCAGGAGGATTGAAAAAAGGGGACATGTTGGGCATGGTATGATACGCCGCGGTCCATGCCTGCCATTGCGGTTGCGTATTTAGCTGAGTAAGCATTGCTGCAACAAGTGCTTCTGGATCAAATGATTTCATGCTTCTCCTGTTCTGGCCAATTTCGGATCATAACTAGACGGACAATTCCACAAACTACTACTTTATTAAACTTATGCACATCATCGCACTAGGCTGGATTTACGTTGTTTTAATGATGGCGATTACCGAGTCTTCCATTATCGCGGGAATAATGACATTCACGTTTTATTGTGCGATTCCGCTGGGACTTGTTTGGTATCTCACGAGCCGCAAAAAACCTAAAATCGACAAATCTCAAGAACAACACAATAGCGATTTAAAAAGACAACAACATGACAGTAGCAAACCTTGCGAAAAATTGGAAACAAAAAATTAAATTTTGCATTCAATAAAATAATAAACTGAAATTTAGACTACTCCTTTAATCCAAATCAAACTCGCCATGCGCCCTGTCACGCCATCGCGCCGATAAGAATAGAATTTTTCTGGCTCGCTAACAGTGCAAAAATTTCCACCAGAAATTTGAACAACTCCGGCACATTGCAAACGCATCCGTGCCAATTGATAGATATCAGCATAAAATTTGCCAGGTTCTTTGCCCGGCTTAAATGCCGCGCTTGCACATGGATCAACTTCCATAAACCGCGCACGCACTTCTGCACCTACTTCAAATTTTAATGGCCCAATTGCAGGACCTAACCAAGCCAAGATATGTTTGGATTCTGCACCGGCTGCTTGCATTTTCAAAAGGGTATTTTCAAGCACGCCATCTACCAAACCACGCCAACCGGCATGTGCAGCAGCGACCACCCCATTTTTAGCGTCACAAAATAACACTGGCAAACAATCTGCCGTTTGCACAGCACAAACCACGTTAGCTTGAGTAGTAAAGCAGGCATCGGCAATCAGACCACTTTTGGCATTTTCCACAATTGAGCCTAAATCCAACACCGTGGTGCCATGCACTTGCGATAGCCATTGCGGCATATCTGGTAAAAACTGAGCAAGTAAAGACCGATTCTGCAAAACATGCTCAATTTGGTCGCCAACATGCGTACCTAAATTAAAGCCATCAACGCCGCTGCCATCATCAAATGGAGCACAACTAACGCCACCAGTTCGCAGCGTAGTTAATGCGCCTATTTGCGAAGGCAAATTCGGCCAATCAGGCTTTAAGATACAGCTAGGCGGCATACTCAATTCCGGCACTGACCAACAACGCGGCTATATCATCCGCTAACCCGACTTGCCAGGAGCATTCTTTTTGATTTTTAGGATGAAGCAAACCTAAACGACGCGCTTGCAATGCCTGACGATTAAAATAGCTCGCCAAATGCTGTTTGCCATATAAAACATCACCAACCAAAGGGAAGCCCAAATGCGCCATATGTACACGGATTTGATGAGTACGGCCTGTTTCCAACTGACACTCAACTAAGCTGACTGGTTTTCCATCCAGCACGCCGATGGCAATCCGTTGAAAATGGGTAACGGCAGGTTTCGCAGATGGACTATCTGATACCGCCATTTTGATGCGGTCACGAGGATGTCTGGCCATCGGTGAATCGATGGTGCCGGACAGATTTGGTCTGCCCCAAACAAGAGCCAGATATTCGCGCTTAACGGTACGCGCTTGTAATTGGCGCACCAAATCAGTTTGCGCTTCCAGAGTTTTAGCTACCACCATTAAGCCGCTGGTATCTTTATCCAGGCGATGCACAATACCGGCACGAGGTACGCCAGAAATGGCGGGGAAATGATGCAACAGACCATTGAGCAAGGTACCCGACCAATTACCAGCAGCTGGATGCACCACCAAACCGGCTGGCTTATTAATCACCAGCATGCTTTTATCTTCGAATACGATATCTAAAGCCATGTTTTCTGGCGAATAAGCATTATCTTCAGGTGCTGGCTGTGGATAAACGATGACTTCTTCGCCGCCCAACACAGTCATTTTGCCGCGACCGGCAACGCCGTCGACCGTCACATGGCCGGAAACGATCCATTGTTGCAGCCGGCTACGAGAAAATTGCGGGATTAATCGGGCGATTACTTTATCTAAGCGATCTCCGCACACATCTTCGTCTAATTTGAATATAATCGGTGTCGCGTTAAAAGCGTAACTTGCTTCAGACTCTTCGGCGAACTCATCGGCAAGATCACCTGTAAGCTCGTCAGGGTGGATTTCTGAACCGTGTAAATTGGATGGAATAGTTGCTATCACAGTAAGTCCCATCGGATATAATTGAAAAATTGTTTAAAAGTGCTCATGCAAAACCTCATGCAAAAAAATTCATTAAAACGCTTACGCTCCGTTACAGTCCTGATTTTCATCACCGTTTTCGGGTTATCAGCTTGTGGTCTCTTGCCAGAAAAATCGGATGAAACCAAAACTTGGTCTGCGGCAAGACTGTATCAGGAAGCGAAAAGTGATTTGGCAAATGGCAGTTATGAAAGTGCCATTAAAAACTTGGAAAAGTTAGAATCGCGTTTCCCATTCGGTACTTATGCGCAACAAGCGCAAATGGAAATTCCATACGTCTATTATAAACAAGGTGATCAAGCGCAGGCGCTTGCTTCGATAGAACGTTTCATTAAATTGCATCCAAATCACGAAAATCTGGACTATATTTATTATTTACGCGGTTTGGTCAACTTTAATGACCAAGTCAGCTTCTTCCAGGCGCTGGCAAAACAAGACATGACGGAACGTGACCCGAAAGCGGCACGTGAGGCATTTGATGCATTTAAAGCATTGGTAACGCGTTTTCCAGGCAGCAAATATACGCCAGATGCGTTGTTACGCATGAAATATTTGGTCAACACCATGGCGCAATATGATCTGCACGTTGCCAAATATTATTTCCGTCGCGGTGCTTATTTAGCATCGGCTAATCGGGCACAATCTGCCATCAAAGAATATCCTGATGCACCGGCTATTGAAGAAGCGTTATATGTTTTATATAATAGCTATGACAAAATGGGCTTAATCGAATTACGTGACGATGCTAACCGCGTGTTCACAACGAACTTCCCTAACAGCAAATTTACGCATGCTAGCAAAGAAGAAAAATCTTGGTGGCAATTCTGGTAGGTTGATTTAATGATGGTAGATGAGGCAATCCTCAACTACCATCTTCATCTCCCCACACGCCCCACAGACCCATCGCACTATTTACAGCGACTGCACAATCCCGCTCAACTCCGCCTGAATCTCTTCAATCGGACGATTTGAATTAATCACTCTAAAACGTGCTGGAAATTCAGCCGCCCTACGTAAATATTCCGCACGGGTATTCGCAAAAAAATCAGCCTTTTCCTGTTCAAATTTGTCTGGATCACGCGCCGCATCCAAACGGCTGCGAGCAACTTCTAGCGGCACATCAAAGAGCAAGGTCAAATCTGGTTGTAAATCGGGATGCACCCATTTCTCCAACGCCTCTAACTTGGCCAATGCTAATTTACGACCGCCACCCTGGTAAGCAAAACTTGCATCGGTAAAGCGATCTGAAACTACCCAATCACCACGCTCCAATGCTGGCGCTATCACTTGAGCTATATGTTCACGTCTTGCTGCAAACATCAGTAATGCTTCAGTTTCCAAATGCATAGATTGATGCAATAACAAGGCACGTAGCTGCTCACCTAACTCTGTTCCACCGGGTTCACGCGTGCTAACCACCGTGTGCCCAGCTGTTTCTAATAAGCTCACTACAAAAGGAATATGGGTAGATTTACCCGCCCCGTCTATGCCTTCAAAGGTAATCAGTTTTGCTGTCTTCATGGTTTTACTTAGTTTGTTTGATTGGTTCATCGGACGAATTGATTTACAGCGCGATTATGGTCATCTAAATTGCTGGAAAATTGACTACTGCCATCGCCACGCGCAACGAAATACAGTGCGTCTGTGTGTGCCGGATTTAATGCCGCCATGAGCGACTCCATCCCGACTAACGCAATCGGCGTAGGAGGCAAACCAGTGCGCGTATACGTGTTGTACGGTGTGTCTTGTAATAAATCGCGTTTGCGGATTTTGCCTTGATATTGATCACCCATACCGTAAATTACTGTCGGGTCGGTTTGCAATAACATGCCTTTACGCAAGCGATTAACAAATACACCGGCGATCATATTCCGATCCGATTTCATGCCAGTTTCTTTTTCTACGATAGACGCCAAAATCAATGCTTCATATGGAGTTTTTAAAGGTGTCGCCGCAACATCGCGCTGTTGCCAGGCAGTATATAAATGCTGCTGAAGCTGACTATAAGCGCGCTTATACACGTCCATATCGCTCACACCCTTGGGAAATAAATACGTATCAGGAAAAAAAAGTCCTTCTGGCTGATCATACTCACTGTTTAGCTTGGCTAAAATTTCTGCGTCAGAAAATTCGACTGTGTCGTGTTGTAGGAAAGGATTTTGACTAATGGCCAAACGCATTTGCTTAAATGTCCAACCCTCAATCAAGGCAAAACTGAACTGGGAAAATTCACCGCGCACAATTTTACTTAACAAGGCTAACGGTGTAATCCCCGCTTCCGCTTCAAATGCACCTGCTTTAAAAGTACTGTCTTGACTGTTTATTTGCTTATTCAAGCGCGCCAATACTTCAAATAAAATAGGCTGGATCGGCACACCGGCATTGGCTATTTGCTGGCTACTGCTACGCAAACTGCTGCCCGGTTTAATCGTGAATTCATGCGCACTGCCTGAGATCGGTTGCGTTGCCCAATAAACAAAGCCAGCGCCAGCAGCCAGTGCCAACAACAAAAATAAGCTAAATAATTTTTTCAAAATAACCCTAATCGTACGTGTTTCTTGCAACAGATTTATAATTTGGAACTTATGCTCATTTGAGCGCACCTTGCGAATTAAGGCAAAGTAAAAATAAGCCGTAATGATAATGCCAAATACCCAATAACCATACTGTCTCAACTAATTTAATTCTTTCACGGCCTTCACAATATGCATGCATTAACACTACCTAAACCTCTTAATAATTCCTTATCCGGTTTTTGTAAATTATCGCAATTTGCGCTAATCACGGCTAGTGGCGTTGATGCCGCTAATTTCTTGCAAAGTCAGCTCACCAATGACATTAAATCATTAGCCGCCAACCGCGCATGTTTAGCGGGATATTGCACGCCTAAAGGACGCTTGTTAGCCAGTATGCTGATATGGAAAACGACAGAATCTGCTACCGACACCATCACCATTGAAGTCCCGGCAGAATTGCAAGAAGCCTTGCAAAAACGCTTACAAATGTTTGTTATGCGAGCACAGGTTAAATTGCATCACAGCAGTCCTACTTCTGCCATTTTAGGGATTTTAGGTGCCGATGCCGCAGCCCAATTAGCAGAATGGTTTCCAACGTTACCCGTCGCGCCGTATGAGCTGGTAAACAATGAATCGGGCACCCTATTGCGCCTGGCTGATGCACAGGGAATAGCGCGCTACCAGTGGATTACGACCAAGGAATTTGCCGAGCAAGCTTGGCCAGCATTACTCGCAATCTCTCCAAGCTTGCCTGAGCATGTTTGGGGCTGGTCAGAAATACATGCGGGAATTCCGCACATCAGCTTAGCCACCCAAGAAAAATTTGTGCCGCAAATGATTAACTATGAATTAATCGGCGGCGTTAATTTTAAAAAAGGCTGTTATCCCGGCCAGGAAATCGTGGCACGCAGCCAATATCTCGGCAAGCAAAAGCGCCGCATGGTGTTAGCACAAATTAACAGCGCAACCGTACACAGCGGCATGGAAGTTTTTGCCAGTGACGACCTCAGCCAACCGTGCGGCATGGTGGTTAATGCACAACCCAACGGGGCTGATGGCAGTGACTGTTTAATTGAAATTAAAACGGCTTATCTGAAAGACGCGACAGTTCAATTAAGCAGCGGCGAAGTCTGTAACTGGCTGCCCATGCCCTACCCTTTGCCAGACGATACACTGGCATCAACTGACCAGCCAACTTCCTGAGGACTGCCATGTGCCTAATCGTTTTTTCATGGCAAGTGATTGGTGGGTATCCGTTAATTGCCGCGGCTAATCGCGATGAGTACTATAGCCGCGAAACGGCGCCAGCAACATGGTGGGCCGACCATCCCAACATCTTTGCGCCACGCGATTTGCAAGCAGGTGGCACTTGGATGGGACTGACTAAATTAGCAGGGCAAGATAATTCAGCAGGTAATAAAGCCGGCTATAAATTTGCAGCTATCACCAATGTGCGCGACGGTTCGGAGGTCATTCAAAATGCACCAAGCCGTGGGCAATTAGTCTCAGACTATTTAATCGGCGCGGACAATGTAGAAAGCTATATTCAACGCATTTCTAAACATGCCGATCACTACAATGGCTTTAATTTATTGGTCGGTGAAATCAGTGAAACCAGTCAGGAATTATGCTGGTTTTCCAACCGGAACACGTCAGATGCGCGCAACGGTCAGTTACTCACGCCCGGCATTTATGGCTTGTCCAACGGAACTTTAGATTCCCCTTGGCCCAAAGTCAGCAAAACCAAAGCAGAACTGGCGAGTTTATTGTGCCAGCATGCGCCGCAAGAAGCATTTTTTGAAATGCTATCCAACCCAATTCCCGCTCCAGATCACCGCTTGCCGGATACCGGCGTGAGCTTAGAAATGGAAAGATTGCTTTCTTCTACATGTATTGAATCTGAAAACTACGGCACGCGCAGTTCGGCCTTATTGAAGATCTGTAGCAACCTTGAATTTCAATATCTGGAACGCGTATTACGGTGATTTTTTAATGAAAAAAAGGGGGAGCTTTTATGCTCCCCCTTTTTTATTGAACTATTTAACGCGTCCAACTACCAGCAAAAACTAGCCGCGGTGATAACGTTGAGCAAAAAATGGCGTTTTAACGACTTCAACCGCCACCGGTTTACCGCGCACAATAGCTTGCAACTTAGTACCAATGGCAGCGAATGGCAGGCTGACATAGCCCATTGCTACTGGAGCATTAACGCTAGGGCCAAAGCCACCTGAAGTTACCTTGCCGATTACTGTGCCTTCAGCATCCACAATTTCCGCACCTTCGCGTACCGGGATTTTTTCATTGATCTGCAAACCAACGCGTTTTTTACTTACGCCGTCAGCAATATGAGCTTGAATTGCGGCAGCGCCCGGATAACCACCCGCACGCGCGCCATCGGCACGACGTACTTTAGATAAAGCCCACAGCAAACTGGCTTCAACCGGAGTAATTGTGGCGTCCATATCGTGACCGTACAAACACAATCCAGCTTCCAAACGCAATGAATCGCGTGCGCCCAAACCAATGGCAGCGACTTCTGGTTGCGCTAATAATAAACGCGCCAATTCTTCTGCTTTCTGATTAGGTACCGAGATCTCAAAACCATCTTCGCCTGTGTAACCTGAACGGCTGATGAAGCAACTCACGCCGACCAAAGTAACTTCTTTTGAATCCATAAACACCATTGCTTCTGTTTCTGGCAACAAACGTGCCATGACAGCTGCTGCGGCCGGACCTTGCAAAGCTAACAGAGCGCGATCAGCCAACTCTTCAACTTTGCAATATCCTTCTAAATGCTTACGCATATGTGCAACATCCTGCTGTTTGCAGGCAGCATTCACCACCACAAACAGGGAGTCACCCATATTGCTGATCATCAAATCATCGAGTATCCCGCCTTGCTCATTGGTGAACACGGCGTAACGCTGTTTGTTTAATGGCAAATCGAGTACATCGATCGGTACTAAAGTTTCTAATGCTGTAGCTACCGCATTGACGTCAGCACCAGCCAACGGGCTTAAACGTACTTGTCCCATGTGAGAAACATCAAATAAACCTGCCGCAGTGCGGGTATGTAAATGTTCTTTCATCACGCCAAGCGGATATTGCACCGGCATTTGGTAGCCGGCAAACGGCACCATTCTGGCACCGAGTTCCAGATGTAAATCGTACAACGGGGTACGTAGCAAATCAGTTGCTTCAGTTGCGTTTGTCATTATCAATCCCTTTATGATTAGTTGGTCTCGTAGTCAGACAACGGCGGGCATGAACAGATCACATTACGATCGCCATACACGTTATCTACCCGACCAACTGGCGGCCAGTATTTGCTGCCGTTTTTGAGTGAGGCAATCGGAAATACCGCTTGTTCACGGCTATAAGCATGCGTCCATTCCGCAGTTAAGGTCATGGAAGTATGTGGCGCGTGGCGTAACGGGCTGTCTTCTGCGCTGATTTTGCCACTGGCAACGTCGGCGATTTCTGCGCGGATAGCTATCATGGCGTCACAGAAACGATCCAACTCAATACGATCTTCACTTTCAGTTGGCTCGATCATCAAAGTGCCTGGCACTGGGAATGACATGGTCGGCGCATGGAAACCGAAGTCCATCAGGCGCTTGGCAACGTCATCAACAGTTACGCCGGTTTCATCTTTTAACGGACGCAAATCAACGATACATTCATGCGCCACAATGCCGCCCTCGCCTGCGTACAGAATCGGAAAATGTGCGCTTAAACGTTTGGCGATGTAATTGGCATTTAAAATCGCCACTTGGCTCGCTTGTTTTAAACCTTCTTGCCCCATCAACTTGATGTAAGTCCAGCTGATTGGCAAAATACTGGCGCTACCCCACGGTGCTGCGCACACTGGTGACGCTTGATTTTCCAGCAAATGATGACCTGGCAAGAATGGGATCAAGTGCGATTTAACGCCAATAGGACCAACGCCCGGGCCGCCACCGCCGTGTGGAATACAGAATGTTTTATGTAAGTTCAGATGCGAAACGTCACCACCGAATTTACCTGGCTGGCACAAACCAACCATTGCATTCATGTTGGCGCCGTCGATATAAACCTGGCCGCCATGCGTATGGATCACTGCGCAAATTTCTTTAATCGCAGCTTCAAAAATACCGTGCGTGGATGGGTAAGTAATCATCAGCGCAGCTAAATTAGCGGCGTGCTGTTCAGCTTTCGCAGTTAAATCAGCGACGTCAACGTTACCGCCCTCATCACATTGCACCACTACCACTTGCATGCCGACCATTTGCGCAGTCGCTGGGTTAGTACCGTGCGCAGAGCTAGGAATCAAGCAGATATTACGATGTGCATCGCCGCGGCTATGGTGATAAGCACGAATTGCCAACAAACCAGCATATTCACCTTGCGAGCCAGCATTCGGCTGCAAAGACACTGCATCGTAGCCGGTGCAAGCCACTAACATTTGCTCTAACTCGGTAATTAAACGGGCATAACCTTGCGTTTGTTCAGCTGGCGCGAAAGGATGAATATTGGAGAACTCTGGCCAGGTGACCGGGATCATTTCAGCCGTTGCATTCAACTTCATGGTGCATGAACCGAGCGGTATCATCGTACGATCCAACGCCAAATCTTTGTCCGACAACATACGCAAATAACGCAACATTTGCGTTTCTGAACGATGACGCTGGAAAACCGGGTGCGTTAAATACGCGCTGGTGCGTTGTAGTTCAGCTGGAATGCATTCTGCTGTTTGCGCAAATACCGTTTTGAAATCAGGAACTTGCTGGCTACTTGCCGCAAACGCTGCCCAAATATCTTGCACATCAGTTTCAGTACAGGTTTCATCGATTGAAATACCGATTCTTGCATCGTCAATTTGACGTAAATTGATTTCAATTCCACGAGCAACTGCATGAATTACTTTGGTGTGCGTGTCAGTTACTACTTCAATCGTATCGAAATAGCGTTCATTTTTTACGGTATAACCAAGTTGCTTCAAACCAGCTACCAACGTAGCGGTTAATTGATGTACGCGGTTGGCGATCCGCTTAATACCTTCAGGACCGTGGTAGACCGCAAACATACTGGCGATATTCGCCAACAAAACTTGGGCGGTACATACGTTACTGGTGGCTTTTTCTCGGCGAATATGTTGTTCGCGAGTTTGCAAGGCCAGACGATAAGCTGGGTTGCCGTGGCTATCAATCGACACGCCGACAACGCGACCTGGCATTTGACGCTTATGTGTATCTTTAGTCGCAAAGTAAGCGGCGTGTGGGCCACCAAAACCGAGCGGAACACCAAAGCGCTGTGCAGTACCAATGGCAACGTCAGCACCGAATTCACCCGGCGGCGTGAGTAATGTCAACGCCAATAAATCGGCAGCGACTACAACCATCGCCTGCTTGTCGTGCGCTAGTTTGCAGGTATCGGCGTAAGAGTAAATTTCACCACTCAAGGCTGGGTATTGCAACAACACGCCAAAGAAATCCAGATCTTTTAATGCAGTGCGATGGTCACCCACCACAACTTGAATACCGATCGGTTCTGCGCGAGTTTTAATAACCGCGATAGTTTGCGGGAAGCAGTCTTCCGACACAAAGAACACGGAGCTTTTACTTTTTGAAATGCGCTGGCAAAACGTCATCGCTTCTGCTGCAGCAGTAGCTTCATCCAGCAACGAAGCATTGGCGATTTCCATACCGGTCAAATCGCTGATCATTGTTTGGAAATTCAGCAAGGCTTCTAAACGACCTTGTGAAATTTCTGGCTGATACGGTGTATAAGCCGTGTACCAAGCTGGGTTTTCCAGCAAGTTACGCAGAATTACATTCGGCGTATGAGTATTGTAGTAACCCATGCCGATGTAAGATTTAAGGACTTGGTTTTGCTCGGCAATTTCACGTAATAACTGAAGCACTTCCGGCTCATTGTTGGCGTGTCCCAGTTCTAAAGCCTGTTCCGACAAAATCGATGCCGGAATAACTTTGCGGATAAATTCATCCATCGTGGCAAAGCCGAGAGTAGTCAGCATAAACTGAATATCCGTCGACGATGTACCGATATGGCGTGAAATAAATTCCGAATTAAATTCGTGATGTTCTTGTGCTGCGCGTTGCAAAACCATAATAACTCCTTAATTAAACCTAACTTAAAACGACACTAGCCAACTAGTGGACTGTAATGGATGAATTGAGAGTGAAGGACGCGGCTGTGGCGTGCAGGGCAAGGCGCAAAGCACAGCGATAGCTAGCTATCGCGCGCATTTGCAACGCGGCCATGTGCGACGCAGTCGTGGCAAGCTCTCTTGATTCATCCGTTGCAGTTCACTCACTAACCTAATTTGGCGATATATGCGTCATAAGCTGCTTCGTCCATCAGTGTGCTCATTTGAGCTACATCGGAGGTGGTCATTTTAAAAAACCAACCTGCGCCCAGCGGATCTTCATTCACTACCCCTGGCTCATCGTTTAATGCGCTATTGACTTCAACAACAGTGCCGCCAAACGGCATAGCAATACCACCCGCTGTTTTAACTGATTCAATCACGGCAACTTCTTCGCCAGCAGCATAATCAGCGCCAACATCCGGCAATTGGATATAGACTAAATCGCCCAAATGACCTTGCGCATAATCTGTAATGCCCACTGTCACTACGTTGTTGTCTTCCAAACGCAGCCATTCGTGTTCGCTAGTGAATTTTAAGTTACTCATGGTTTGATCTCCTTAGAATTAATGCAATATTGCAATAATATGAATTGATGGAACCCGAAAAAACGGATTAGTTATTAAAAACAGTATGGATTTAAAGCAGTAATTTGATGATTTAAAAGAAAATAATTTAGATCTCAATAGCTAAAATTTCTCTGAAAAATTGTAGTGGTATCACGGGTTTTCATGTGCTCATAGTGTAGCCAAAAATTTTGATTTTTAAACACATTACAGTGAAATTTTGTTTATTTAAAAAAATACACATGGTTATTTTTAAAAATACACATGTGTTTTTCCTTAGAAAGGATTTCAACAAAATCATCAACACACCGATTAATTAATAACCAATAATTAGTACCATTTCCCTATGGCAAAAATTCAATAAGCGATGATAAAACATTAAAATAGCTCAATATAGTGCGCATTACACATAATCATCTCAACGGATTCTTAATAAATATGAATAAACAAGTAGATATGTTGGTAGTTGGAGGCGGTATTAACGGCGTTGGAATCGCACGTGATGCAGCTGGACGCGGTTTATCCGTGTTGCTATGTGAAAAAGATGACTTGGCTTCCCACACTTCTTCAGCTTCAACCAAACTCATACATGGCGGCTTGCGCTATCTGGAGTATTACGAATTTGGCTTGGTTCGTAAAGCCTTGCAAGAGCGGGAAGTGTTATTGCGCGCAGCACCACATATCATCAGCCCGCTACGTTTTGTCATGCCACACGTGGCGCATCTGCGACCGGCGTGGATGATACGGATCGGTTTATTTTTTTATGATCACCTCAGCAAACGCAATATTTTGCCTGGCTCACGCGGCATCAATTTAAAAAAACATCCGGCTGGCGCACCACTACATGATAATTTCACCAAAGGTTTTGTCTATTCCGATGCGTGGGTTGATGATGCACGTCTGGTTGTGCTGAATGCAAAGGATGCACAAGAACGCGGCGCGACTATTTTGACGCGCACCAAACTTGTTTCAGCCAAACCGGATGCACAAGGTTGGCACGCAGAATTGCTTAACGCGCAGCAAAAAACTATTCATATCCACGCCCGCTGCATCGTCAACGCAACGGGACCTTGGGCCAGCGCATTATTAAATAATGCTATTCATTCAGACGCGCTCACGCCACGTAATGAAGTTCGACTGGTTAAGGGCAGCCACATTGTCACAAAAAAATTATTTGAACATGATCACGCTTATATTTTTCAAAACCCAGACAAACGTATAATTTTTGCGATCCCTTATCTGGATCAATTTACCTTAATCGGAACTACCGATCTGGAATACAAGGAAGACCCGAATCACGTCACGATTACCGAAGACGAAATCACATATTTATGTGAATCCGCAAATACCTATTTCAAACAATCGATTCACCCTTCCGATGTCGTTTGGAGCTATTCAGGCGTTCGCCCATTACTAGAGCAAGAAGATGCCGCAAACCCTTCCGCCGTGACCCGCGACTATCAACTCGAACTCGATACACCACACAAACTAGCCGTAGTGCTGTCCGTGTTTGGCGGAAAAATCACTACGTTCCGTCGTTTAGCGGAAGAAGCTGTCAACCTGCTCACCCCATCTTTGGGTATTCAACAACCCGATTGGACGGCGACGGCAACCCTACCAGGCGGAGATATTCCTCACGCCGACTTCCCTACTTTCTGCTCTGAATTCCAGCAACAACACGCCTGGCTACCCGTGCAACTAGCCAAACGTTACGCACACAACTACGGCACTCGTGCAACGCAGTTATTAAATGGCGCAGTGAATATGGCTGGTTTAGGAGAACAACTCAGCCCCGGTTTATTTGAGTTGGAAGCGCATTACCTGGTCAAGCATGAGTGGGCGCAACAAGTCGACGATATTTTATGGCGCAGAACAAAATTAGGATTGGCTGCTACGCCAGAATCAATTCAGCGGCTACAACAATGGCTAGATCATGCCGTAACAACTATCCACACTGAAGCTGAGACTCATGGAAAATAACATGGAAAATAAATTCATATTAGCCTTAGATCAAGGCACCACCAGCTCACGCGCAGCATTATTTGATCATGCGGGAAATATTATTTCAGTCGCGCAAAAAGAGTTTCAGCAAATATATCCGCATCCGGGCTGGGTTGAACATGATCCGCAAGAAATCTGGTCAACACAAGCAGGCGTTGCCGCCGAGGCGGTAACTAAAATGGGGTTGAATGGCAGTTCCATAGCGGCTATTGGCATTACTAACCAACGTGAAACAACCATCGTCTGGGAGCGCGCCACTGGTCGCCCTATCTATAACGCCATCGTTTGGCAAGACCGCCGCACAGCAGCATATTGTGATGAATTAAAGAGCCGTGGATTAGAAAAAATTGTGCGCGCAAAAACAGGGTTACCGATCGATTCCTATTTTTCCGCCACCAAAATCAACTGGATACTCAACAACGTTGCTGGCGCGCGCGAACGTGCCGAACGCGGCGAGTTAGCATTTGGCACCGTCGATACCTGGCTAATCTGGAACTTCACGCAGCATGAACTGCACGTGACCGATGTCACCAATGCATCGCGCACGATGTTATTCAATATCCATACATTAGATTGGGACGAAGAACTACTGGCCGCAATGGATATTCCACGCAATATGCTGCCGCAAGTTCGCTCCTCCTCTGAAATTGTCGGGCACACTAAAAGCACTGTTTTCGCCACCCCCATCCCCATTGCCGGCATCGCGGGCGATCAACATGCCGCCCTGTTTGGACAAATGTGTACCAGAGCGGGCATGGCTAAAAATACTTACGGCACAGGTTGCTTTCTAGTAATGAACACAGGCAATAAGCCCGTTGAATCAAAAAACAATTTAATCACGACCATCGCCTGGAAAATCGGCGATCAAGTTACTTATGCATTAGAAGGCAGTATTTTTATCGGCGGCGCGGTAGTGCAATGGCTGCGCGATGGCATTGGCATGATAAAAAGCGCCTCTGAAATTGAACAGCTGGCACGAACTGTTCCAGATAGTGATGGCGTATTTATGGTTCCCGCCTTTGCCGGGCTCGGCGCGCCGCATTGGAATCCCCATGCGCGCGGCAGTATATTTGGCGTTACGCGCGGCACGACTTCGGCCCATCTGGCGCGCGCGGCATTAGAAGCGATTGCACTGCAGTCGTACGACGTTTTGAAAGCAATGGAAGCGGATCTTGGCGAAAAAATTGCCGAATTACGGGTTGATGGCGGCGCTGTCACTAATGATTTACTGATGCAATTTCAAGCTGATTTACTGGGCGTTGATGTAGTTCGCCCAAAAATCATTGAAACCACCGCCTTGGGGGCGGCTTATTTAGCAGGTTTGGCCGTTAACTACTGGGCGAGTATCGACGAAATACAAGGTCAATGGAAACAAGACCAGCGATTTAGCCCCTCCATGGATGCCGCCCAAGTTTCTAATTATAAAAAGGGCTGGCAACGTGCCGTTACTGCCAGCATTGCCTGGGCAGACAGTAACGACTGAAGATGTCGATTCAATAAAACACAGTAGCGTGACTAAACTGCTTATTTTTGATGAATTTGGTGTGCATTTTTTTATGCGCGAATTCATCTAAATAAGCATTTGGCACAATCACAACCACGGGTTCTTTTAAAAGTTTAAATTGCTCGCGACTCAGCATAATGGTGTTCTCGGGACGTAATTGATTCCCCCAATACAAATCGCTGCTAACACTATCAATAACGTTTAACGGTTTTTTTAAATAAAACGGCAATGAAGAATTCTGCTCAAAATTACGATACAAATACACCGTGCGATTTGGCACTGTTTGTTGAATAAATGCAGCCATTGATCGGTCTGAAATCGATTCATCCATCGCGTTTGCGGTAACCAGCAAGATCCCCATCGAGAATAGCGGCAGAACTATATAGCTCACTAAGCCCACATTAGGAACGCGCCACGCCAACAACGCTGCCAGCAGGGATAATCCCGTTGCCGACCAAAGCGCAATCACTGCATAGTCGTGCCATGGCAGACCAAGTATGACTAATTCAGATGAGACCAAATTAGGTGCGGCTTGCAAAGTAATCGCCGCAGCACCCGTGAGTAACGCCACTACAACGCCTAATATCGTGCTCCGCTTACCCTTTAAAAAGTCACTTTGCTCAAGCAGCAAAGCTAAATTTAAGGCAGCAAATGGCATCGAGACGATGACATAATAATTAGCCTTAGCGCTCGAAATTGAAAAGAACAGGAGAGGAACCAGCCAGCCAAAAACAAGCGTTTTCCTCAATATAGTAAATTCTTGAATTTCAACCCGCGATAATCTTGTCCAGGTAGACAGTAATGCGATCGGTAATAAAAGCGACCAGGGAAAAAGATAAATCACCATACGCGGCAAGTAATACCACCACGAACCCGAATAAAAATCATGGGGTATCCGCAAACCTAAAAACCGCAACACATGTTCATTAACGAAAAAAAACCACAGGAAAATAGGTTCGATCAAACTCGCCGCAACAAACCAAGGCACTGTAATTGCAAAAAATAAACAGATAGAAACCAGATCAAACCATTTGCTAAATTGCTTCCACGCTGAAGAACCATGTACCAGTATGATCCACACTAAAGTCACCGAACCAAATAGCAGTAAAGCCACAAAACCTTTAGTTAACACGGCAAAGGCCAAGCTCACATGAGCAATACGTAAATCGCGTTTATGACCTTCTAGTTTGTATAAATAGGCAAACAGTAATGCCGCTGTTAAAAATGCCGTGAGCAACATATCAAACAACAGCGTGCGACTAATGATCATCACGCCTAAGCCAGAAATAAACATCAATGCTGCCAGACGACCTACTTGTGGGCGATAAATACGCTGACCAAAATTTAGCATCAAACCGACACATGCCAAACCAGACAAGCTTGGCACCAACCTGACCACCCAATCTGCCTGTCCAAAAAGTGTGAATGCCAGCGCAGTCAACCAGTACAGCAGCGGTGGTTTTTCCATGTATGGCAAACCATTTAAATGGGGAATTATCCAATATTTGATATCGCCGGAATTCAACATTTCACGGGGAATTTGTGCGTACAGTCCTTCATTGTTATTTAATACACCATACGCACCCAGGCCTGCCCAAACGCAGATAAAGGCGAGTAGCCAAATCAGCCAATCCGGGTTTTGCATACCTCGCTGTGTAATGCGCAGTCCAGCATTCTGCATAGTGGTTTGTTTCTGCCTCATTGCACTTCCGTAAGACCTGCTTCAATATAATTCGCTATTATTTCACAAACAATACCTTGATGCATTCCATTCAAGCTGACAAACCAGGCTGAAACTTACGCAGGTAGTGGAAAAACCTCATAACAAATACACATATTTTCAAACAAAAACTTACATTACCGCCTAATTCCATTTCGATAGTGCTATCCTAGGCGCCATTTTGTATTAAAGGGTAGAAACACATGCGGGTTGCTGTTATCGGTGCGGGTGTGGTGGGTGTCACTACAGCGTATTTTCTTGCACAAAACGGGCATCAGGTTAGCGTTATAGAGCAACGTGGCAATGTCAGTGAAGAAGCAAGCCTTGGACATGCCGGACTACTCGGCGCTGCGCACTTAACGCCTTTCGCTGCGCCGGGAATGCCGAAACAAATTTTGTCACACTTTTTTAAAACTGATGGCGCCATCAATTTACGCCCTTCCGTCAATGTGACGCATTGGCGCTGGCTGCGTAGTTGGCTACGTGAATGTTCCCTTGAAGGCTTGTTGGCAAACAAAGAAAAAATGCAGCGCTTGGGAAGATACAGTCAGCAACTATTATCAGAACTCAGCCACAGTCACAATCTTGACTTTCAACAACGCAGCGGTATTTTGCAGTTGTTTCGCAATGTCAAAGAACAAAAAAAAATAATCGCTGGCTTAGCACTATTAAGCGACGCTGACCTTCCTTTTCAGCAACTTGATACGGCAGCATGTCATCAATTAGAGCCTGCATTAAACAAAGACACCTCACTTGCTGGCGGCTTATATTTACCGCAAGATGGCAATGGTAATTGCGTGTTATTTACCAAACAATTAAAGTTGGTCGCACAACAACTAGGGGTCGAATTTGAATTTTTGACCAAGTGCGAGCAAATCATTCCAAACAAAAATGGTGCGACGTTACACTTAAAAAAAGCTGAACAAACAGGCCAGCAACAATTTGATGCTGTAGTGTTAGCCTCTGGCGCAAGTAGCACGCCATTTTTAAAAAATATCGGCATTAATCTACGCATTGCACAGTTTCAAAGTTACTCAAACACTGCCAACATTAAAAATTTAGATGATAGCCCGCGCTTGAGCATTATTGATGAATCTGAACAAATTGCTATCACCCGTATGGACAAACGCATTCGTATCGCAGGTACGCTGCATTTAGGAAAAAGAAAGAATACTGCCGATGAACGTGCCTGGCAAAAATTGCGCAACGTCGGCACGGATTGGTTTCCTGATGCCGCAAACTACCATACCGGCCAAAACTGGAGCGGTCATCATCTAATGCTGTCAGACAGCACACCTGTTTTAGGACGATCCGCTGTTAAAAATATCTTCGTAAATTGTGCCCATGCAGAATATGGCTGGGCAATGGCAACTGGTTCCGGCAAAATTCTAGCCGATCTAATTTCTGGAAAATCTCCTGAAATTGACTTGGATGGGCTTACGGTATTGCGTTAGTGTTAGATGGTTTATCTGTTTTACTTAGTGAAAGGTGTTAGCCATGCTGTACACAATTAAGCAACTACGTCAGATCGAACAATCCGCATTAAGCTCCCTAGAACCAGGTACGCTCATGCGCGCGGCCGGAAAAGCAGCCGCGCAAGCAGCGCTACAGTTACTTAAGACACCCAATCAAGCCGTCTTAATTCTTGTCGGGCCAGGCAATAATGGCGGCGACGCGCTGGAAGCGGCAGTGCATTTGGCGAATGCTGGTCACCAAATATTCGTGCTTCACTCTCCATCCAAAACAGCACGTTCACCAAGTGGCCAACAAGCATTTAATCAAGCCCAAGCTTGCACACAAATTAATTGGTTAGCTAGTGACGCGCCTTTGCAAGACAATTACGCATTAGTCATCGACGGCTTGTTTGGTATTGGACTAACGCAATTAGCTCAACAAAAAATATCACCGGCACTGCAAAAGCAAATTACCCAATGCAATGCGATGTCCTGCCCAATTCTGGCTCTTGATGTACCAAGCGGTTTAGATGCAGACACTGGCACCATCATCACAAACATCGCCATACAGGCAAGTCATACCATCACTTTTATTGCCGACAAAGCTGGCTTACATACGGGTGACGGGCAAGATTATGCTGGACTAGTTGAGGTTGCGGATTTAGATATTGCACTGGAATATTTTCCAGTGTCAGTATCAGAATTAAACAAACCCGCTTTATTTCCCGACATAGCCAAACCTCGCAGGCATAACAGCCATAAGGGAAGCAATGGCACAGTCGCCGTCATTGGTGGCGCTGTCGGCATGCAAGGCGCCGTTATTTTGGCAGCGCGCGCAGCACTTTATTCTGGGGCAGGTCGGACTGTGGCTAGTTTTGTTGAAGCCACACCGAATTTTGATGCACAACAACCTGAACTGATGTGCCGCCCAGCTCAACAGGTTCAATTTAATCCTGACACCGTCGTTGTGATTGGCCCGGGGCTTGGTAACAGCATTGCCAGCTTTGATCTGGTAAGCCGTGCATTGCTCAGTACCAGCCCATTAATTATCGATGCGGATGCCTTAAATTTAATGGCGCAACAACCGGCACTACATGCACTCTGCAATGGCCGCGATAAACTAAGCACCCTACTCACTCCACACCCGCTAGAAGCGGCGCGACTACTGGGGTGCAGCGTAGAGATCATTCAAGCTGATCGCATTAGTGCCGCAAAAAAATTGGCGCGCCAATACTCGTCCGTAGTTATTCTCAAAGGATCGGGCAGCATCATCGCGCATCCTGATGGAAACATGGTTATTAATCCTACAGGCAATGCCGGTTTGGCCAGTGGCGGAACCGGCGATGTATTAGGTGGGGTCTGTGGCGCACTAATGGCACAGCATAAAAATATGTGGCAAGCGGCTTTGGCTGCTACCTATTTACACGGCACTGCTGCTGATAGTTTGGTGGCGCTTGGCATAGGCCCAATTGGCCTATGCGCTAGTGAATTGTTAGTTGAAATCAGAAAACAGCTGAATACACTCTTAAAATAACTCCCTGTGCGTCCGAATCGATTCCATAACAATTGGACTAAGTTGCGTTTCCTCATCCACATCAATATGTTCGAGCAAAGCTCGCCGCATGCGCGGCTCCCAATATTTTTTTAAATGCCCTGAAATATCCTTCAAGGCTTGATTTCGGTCAGGCATCGTTTCATAAAATGAACCTATTTGATTTGCCATCGTGACCAAGTTTTCAACATTCATACCGACTTCTTTCTTTAGCGTTCAATTATTGACGACACTTAGTTTTTTTGAAGAGTCATCTGCATTGGCATCGGCATTTAACAAACCCAATTGCTCCTCATTAAAGCGACTATAGTTTTTTTGCCATTCAGAAGGCTGAGCAACCGGCATCACTTGCACCGCTGTCACTTTATATTCAGGGCAGTTGGTCGCCCAATCAGAATTGTCAGTGGTAATAACGTTTGCGCCAGACTCTGGGAAGTGGAAGGTTGTATAAACCACGCCAGGCTGCACCCGGTCAGTAATAATGGCGCGCAATACGGTTTGCCCTGCCCGCGATTCAATTCCCACCCAGTTGTTTTCTTTAATGCCACGATCTTCTGCATCATGCGGATGAATTTCCAATACATCTTCGCTATGCCACTGCACATTTTCCGTGCGACGGGTTTGCGCGCCCACATTGTATTGCGACAGAATGCGGCCGGTAGTTAAGATCAAAGGGAATTTTCTGGTTATTTTTTCAGATGTGGCAAAGAACTGGGTGTTAATAAATTTACCTTTACCACGCACAAATTCACCAATATGCATGGTTGGCGTACCGTTCGGTGCCGCGTCATTACAAGGCCACTGTATGCTGCCAAGCTCATCTATTTTTTTATAACTAACGCCGTGGAAAGTTGGCGTTAATGCGGCAATTTCATCCATGATTTCGGAAGGATGTTTATAGCGCATCGGATAACCGAGCGCATTCGACAAAGCCACCGTTACTTCCCAGTCTGACTTACCGGCTTTGGCTGGCATGACTTTACGAACGCGGGAAATACGACGTTCGGCATTAGTGAATGTACCGTCTTTTTCCAGGAAGGATGAACCCGGCAAAAATACATGGGCGTATTTCGCCGTTTCATTTAAGAATAAATCTTGCACCACAATACATTCCATCGCGGATAGCGCCGCGGTGACATGTTGCGTATTCGGATCAGACTGTGCAATGTCTTCACCTTCGCAATACAGTCCCATAAACGAGCCGTCGATAGCTGCTTCAAACATATTAGGAATCCGCAGACCTGGCTCAGGATCAAGTATACATTGCCAGGCTTCTTCAAATTGAGTGCGGACTGTGGTATCGGAAATATGGCGATAACCAGGGAGCTCATGCGGGAATGAACCCATATCGCACGAACCCTGCACATTATTTTGCCCGCGCAAGGGATTAACGCCAACCCCTTCTCGCCCCACGTTACCGGTTGCCATGGCGAGGTTAGCAATCCCCATTACCATGGTTGAGCCTTGTGAATGTTCCGTGACACCCAAGCCGTAATAAATGGCGCCGTTATTACCTGCGGCAAAAAGTCGCGCTGCGCCACGTAAATCTGCGGCACTTACACCGGTAATCGCTTCCACTGCTTCCGGCGAATTATCCGCATGCAGCACGAATTCTTTCCAGTCACTAAATGACTGCGTATCACAACGCTCTGCAACAAATTCGGCATCAAACAAGCTTTCGCTAATAATCACGTGCGCCAATGCAGTAATTACGGCGACGTTGGTACCTGGCCTCAGTTTTAAATGGTAATCAGCCTGAATGTGCGGCGATTTAACTAGCTCGGTAGTGCGAGGGTCAATCACAATTAACTTGGCACCTTGGCGCAAGCGGCGCTTCATTTGTGATGCAAAAACCGGATGCGCGGCGGTTGGGTTAGCGCCGATCACCATGATCACGTCCGACTTCATCACCGAATCAAATGTTTGCGTACCAGCGGATTCGCCCAGAGTTTGTTTCAAACCAAATCCGGTTGGCGAGTGGCAAACACGCGCACAGGTATCGACGTTGTTATTACCAAATGCTGCGCGCACTAATTTTTGCACTAAATAGGTTTCTTCATTCGTGCAACGCGAAGAAGTAATGCCGCCAATTGAATCCTTGCCAAATTTGGCCTGTATCCGGCGGAACTCAGATGCCGCATACGCCAATGCTTCATCCCAGGAAACCTCATTCCAGGGATCGGTGATATTTTTGCGTATCATCGGCTTTAACATACGATCTTTATGGGTCGCATAACCCCAGGCAAAACGACCCTTAACGCAGGAGTGTCCGTGATTTGCATGACCATCTTTGTTCGGTACCATGCGCACCACTTCATTGCCTTTCATTTCCGCTTTAAATGAACAACCAACTCCGCAATAAGCACAGGTGGTAATTTTGCTGTGCTCCGCCTGCCCCATCATAATGACGGTTTTTTCAGTAAGCGTGGCCGTTGGGCAAGCATCGACACAAGCGCCGCAAGATACGCATTCGGATTCCATAAATGGCTGATTTTGCCCAGCAGATACGCGTGAATCAAAGCCTCGTCCATCAATTGTTAGCGCAAACGTGCCCTGAGTTTCTTCACAAGCACGTACACAACGATTACAGACTATGCATTTTGATGCGTCATAAGTGAAGTAAGGATTAGACTCGTCTTTTTTTAAATCGAGATGATTTTTACCTTCGTAACCATAGCGGACTTCGCGCAAACCAACTACCCCGGCCATGTCTTGCAGCTCACAATTGCCATTGGTTGGGCAAGTTAAACAATCCAGCGGATGATCAGAAATATAAAGTTCCATCACACCTTTGCGCAATTCGGCTAATTTTGGCGTTTGGGTCCGTACCTTCATGCCTGGCTCGCACGGGGTTGTACATGATGCAGGGTAGCCGCGCCGGCCTTCAATTTCAACCAAACACAAACGGCAGGAACCAAAAGCTTCCAAACTATCTGTCGCGCACAGTTTAGGTACATTCACGCCAGCTTCAGCCGCCGCACGCATGACAGAAGTGCCTACCGCTACCGTTACCTCTACACCGTCAATTTCAATGCTGACGCGAGTCTCTGAGATTCGTTCTGGCGTTCCGAAATCGATTTGATTGAGCTGATTCATTTGTATTCCTTCACCTAAATCGCACTTAGGCGTAATTGTTTAATTTATTTTAAGGGTTTAATTTGCGATTAAAATCATCTGGGAAATAATTTAAAGCTGACAGCACCGGATTAGGTGTCATGCTTCCCATCGCACATAAAGAGCCATTCACCATAACGTCGCATAAATCGCGTAATAGATGGATTTGCTGCGGCCGGTCTTGATTAGCAATAATCTTGTCAACCGCCTCAACTCCGCGCGTTGAACCAATCCGGCATGGCGTACATTTCCCGCATGACTCAACCGCACAAAACTCCATCGCATAGCGCGCCTGTTTTGCCATATCTACCGTGTCATCAAACACGACTATTCCGCCGTGCCCAACCGTCGCGCCGATAGCAGCAAACGCTTCGTAATCTATCGGCGTATCAAATTTCGACTCAGGAAGATAAGCCCCCAGCGGGCCGCCGACTTGCACTGCCCGAATTGGGCGACCGCTGGCAGTACCCGCGCCAAAATCAAACAGCAATTCACGCAAAGTCACACCAAATGCTTTTTCAACTAAACCGCCCTGCTTAATGTTTCCCGCTAATTGCATAGGTAATGTGCCGCGTGAACGTCCCATACCTACATTTTTATAAAAGTCGGCACCACGCGCCAAAATCAACGGTACGGCGGCCAATGAAATCACGTTATTAATTACCGTAGGTTGACCGAACAAACCTTGTATCGCCGGTAAAGGTGGTTTGGCGCGCACGATACCGCGCCGACCTTCCAGGCTTTCAAGTAAAGCGGTTTCTTCACCGCAGACATAGGAACCGGCACCTTTCCGTACTTCCAGCTCAAAAGTCTGGCCGTAGCCGCAAATATCCTTGCCCAAATAACCGTGTTGGTACGCGCTGGAAATTGCCTTATTCAACGCAGCAATAGCGTGAGGATATTCAGAACGAACATAGATATAACCCTGCTTGGCACCAACCGCCAAACCGGCAATAGTCATGCCTTCGATCAGCATAAATGGATCATCTTCCATCACCATGCGATCTGAAAATGTACCGGAATCACCCTCATCCGCATTGCACACTACATATTTATCCGTGGCCTCGGTATTCAGTACCGTTTTCCATTTAATACCGGTTGGAAAAGCAGCGCCGCCGCGTCCGCGCAAACCGGAATCAAGCACTTCCTGCACTATATTTTGTGCGGACATTGCAGCCGCGCGTTTTAACCCAGCGTAACCTTCATGCGCCAAATAATCGTCTAGCGATACTGGATCAGTAATTCCTACCCGCATAAAAGTCAGGCGCTCTTGCTTCTTCAAATAGGAGATTTCCTCGGTGAGACCGAGCTGTAAAGGATGTGCGGCACCTTTTTCAAAACCTGCATCAAACAAACCAGCAACGTCTTCAACCTCAATCGGTCCATACGCAATCCGACCTTGATCGGTGCCAACCTCAACCAATGGCTCCAACCAAAACATGCCGCGCGAGCCATTGCGAACCAACTGAATTTCAATACCCCGGGCTTGTGCCTCATGAACAATTGCAGCGGCAACTTCATTGGAGCCCAAAGCAATCGCGGATGAATCGCAAGGTACATAAATAATGAGGGCCTTATTCATGCCGCACCTCGCTTGGCTGCCAATTTGGTGGACAATAAGCGATTAAATTTATCGTTTGAAACGCGAGCGTATAAATCTTCTCCAATTGTCATGGCCGGGCCGCAAGCACATTGACCCAGGCAATACACGGGTTCAAGAGTAAATTCGCCATCTGAGGTGGTTTCATGAAAATCACAGGCTAGCGTCGCTTTGGCATGCTGTACTAAAGCGTCAGCACCGTTGGCCTGACATGCTTCAGCGCGACAAATTTGCACTACATGTCGGCCTGCTGGCTTTTGTCGGAAAAAATGATAGTAGCTAATTACGCCATGCACTTCAGCACGCGAAAGATTTAGTTCCAATGCAATGAGCGGAACGACTTCAGCCGGAATATAACCAATTTTTTCTTGTATGCCATGCAAAATCGGGAGCATTGCACCGGGCAGTGAACGACGTTCTTTGATGATGGCTTCAACATCTTTTATGTTGAATGAACTTGCTACATCCATGCTAAACCTCAAAATTTATTAAAGTCAAATATGCTTTGTTATACATATCTATAGTGGCATTATATTGAATATAATTAACACTATCACCAATGAAGTCGTGTTTCAATAGGCTATAAAAAACATAATGTACAAAGTTAAAATTACCCCACATTGGGAAATAAGCAGTGATTCTGAGGCGGCTCTAGATACCTCCGCTTTACTCAGCCTACTCGCATCCATCCAAACAACGGGCTCGATTGCACAGGCAGCACAAGAAGTCGGCTTATCGTACCGCTATGCGTGGGGCATATTACGCGACGGTGAAAAACTGTTTGGCGAAGTATTAATGTCAAAAAGCCGCGGGCGCGGCACCACGCTGACTCCACTCGCTGAAAAATTAATCTGGGCAGATCGCCGAGTTGCGGCGCGTTTATCGCCAACACTGGAAAGTTTGGCCTCGGAATTAGAAAGTGAATTAAATAAAAATTCACTGGAAAAATCGAAAGCAATCCGCTTACATGCCAGCCATGGATTTGCTGTCGCCTCTCTTTTAACGATCTTCAACAAAGAAAAGCTGGCCGTTGAAACCATCTACCGAAACAGTACCGATGCGGTCGCGGCACTATCGCGTAAAGAATGCGATTTAGCTGGATTTCATGTGCCCTTGGGCGAGTTTGAAGCACCGGCCATTGCGCAGTATTCGCAATGGCTCAATCCCAAAACACATTGTTTGATTCATTTGGCGGTCAGAAACCAAGGCTTGTTTATCGCACCAGGCAATCCCAAAGGGATACGTGGCATCGCCGATTTAAATAAGCACAATATCAACTTTGTAAATCGTCAAAAGGGCTCTGGAACACGCATGTTGCTGGAGTTGATGCTGGCGAACTTAGATATTTCACCGAATGATATTAACGGATTTGAGAACACCGAATTTACCCATTCTGCGGTGGCGGCTTTTATAGCTAGCGGGATGGCAGAAGTAGGATTTGGCGTGCAAACTGCAGCCCAGCGATTTGGTTTGGATTTCATTCCACTAGTACGCGAACGTTACTTTTTTGCGCTTCCGCTCGCGGCTTTGGATGACCCCATCATTCAACATGTGATCGCCATTTTACAATCCACCGGTTTTCGTGACGAAATTCAACAACTAGCTGGTTATGATTCGCTCGATACAGGAAAAATCCTCTCTATTAATGAGGCATTTCCCTATATAAAACGCGCTTAAGTTAATCGAATCCGCTCAGGATGAGCGTAAGCCACCAAACCCTCATTCCGAACAAAACCGATTAAGGTCATGCCACTTTGCTGTGCCAGATTGATCGCCAGACTCGTTGGCGCCGAAATGGCGGCTAACAATGGCATCCCTGCCCGCGCCGCTTTTTGCACTAGCTCATAACTTGCCCGGCTAGTCATCAGCACGCAACCTTGTTGACGTGATTCAGGTTGAGAGATTATCGCGCCGATCAGTTTATCTAAAGCGTTGTGCCGACCTAAATCTTCCCTCACCATCATTACCTCACCCTGCGCATTAACCCATGCCGCAGCATGCATAGAACCGGTGATCAGATTGATAGCCTGGCTTTGTTTTAGTGAATTAAAGGCAGAAAATAAGGCTTGTTGAGTGATGATGAAATTATTTTCTGGTAGACGCGGTACGGCTGAACCTACAGCTAAATTTCCAGCCTCAAATGCTGATAAACTCTCTAACCCGCATATACCACAACCCGTGCGCCCAACCAAACTGCGGCGGCGTTCTTTTAAGCGCATAAAACAGGCATTGGCAATGGTCAGGTGTATTTCTAGCCCTAAATCAGGATGTGCAATTTCTTCAATTTCGTACACTTCAGAACGGTGACTAATAATGCCTTCTGAAAAACTAAAACCAATCGCGAAATCCGTTAAATTCAATGGCGTTGCCAGCATCACCGCATGGGAAATTCCATTGAATACCATCGCAACGGGCACTTCTGTCGCGACAAAATCGGTGCTACTGGTGAATGCGTTATCTTTATACCGCTGAATAGGTACTTCGCCATAACCACCGTCTTTATTGTTATCTAGCGAAGTATCTGGATTTTCGTTTTGCATAACCTGGATATTTTTTATAAAAAGGGAGAGGAGTTTCCCCAATTATCAACCAAAAATTCCCCTCCATCTTTTTTTAAAAAATTTAATCGGCGCTTACTCAAATAAGATAAGTGCTTTTTGCAAAGTAATCCAAATACCGAACAGCAGCGGAATTCCGACTGCGGACCAAGCCAATATTGCTACCAATACGCTGTTAGAACTAACGACTTCGTTAGTGCCCGCCATTGACAAAGTAACTGCTTTATCATGCGCCAGTTGTCGTTCATGCGCCAATTCCTCTGCCGTCATAAACTTATCTTTGGAGACTGGGCGGATTAGTAAATTACAAATAAATCCTAACGCCAACATACCCGCCAGCACATACATTGTCACATCATACGCTTGCGCCTTTGGCACGCCGTTACCCAATTGATATTCACGAATATAGTTAACCACCAATGGGCCCAGTACACCTGCAGTAGCCCACGCGGTTAATAACCGGCCATGAATCGCACCCACCATTTGCGAGCCGAACATGTCTGCCAAATAAGCAGGCACAGTCGCAAAACCTCCACCATACATCGACAAAATAATGCAAAAAGATAGGACAAATAAGGGTAAATGGCCGCTGCGCCCAATGGTTGGAATAGCCGCATATAAGATGAAACCAATCACAAAAAAGGCGAAGTAAGTCATCTTACGACCAATGAGATCCGACAATGAAGCCCAGAAAAAACGGCCGCCAATATTAAACAAAGAAAGCAGTCCGGTAAAACCGGCAGCAATGGTCGCGATTTGCGCTTTCTGGGCTAAATTTAAAGCATTAAAGCCCAAATCAACACCAATCAGGTGTCCGCCAAATACTTCCTGCAGCAGCGGTGACGCCATACCGATGATGCCGATTCCGGCCGTCACGTTCAAACACAATACCCCCCAGATTAACCAAAATTGCGGGGTGCGCCAGGCTTTAGCAAGGTGCACGTGCTGGTTAGTGATCATGACATTATTGATTTGCGCTACAGGAGCAGTCCAGCCAACTGGAGTCCAACCGGTAGCCGGAATCCGGTATGCGAAAGCTCCGCCTATCATAAACACAAAATAAATTACCGCCATAGTTAAAAAGGTTTCCCAAACACCGACTGAAGTCGCGCTGGAAAAATGTCGCATTAACCAATCGGCCAACGGTGCGCCAACCATCGCGCCACCGCCAAACCCCATAATCGCCATGCCAGTTGCCATCCCACGGCGATCCGGGAACCATTTAATTAACGTGGACACTGGCGAAATATAACCAAGCCCCAAACCTATGCCACCGATTACGCCAGCGCCTAACCACACCAACAAAATTTGATGCACATAAATACCGAATGCAGAAATAACTAAACCGCCGCACCAGCATAATGCAGCTACAACACCCGCTTTGCGTGGGCCAGCGTGCTCTAGCCAGCCACCGAATAGAGCCGCAGCGCCGCCCAGAAAAATAAAAAACAGCTGGAACATCACAACTAAACTAGATATTTTCCAATCGCAATTGGTGGCAAATAATGTTTCAAAAAAACTGAGCTCTTTGGCACAGGCGACCGAACTGGTAATACCAACCGCTCGGGATAAGGGCAACCAAAATACCGAAAAACCATAAGCCATGCCAATGCACAAATGAATTGCCAATGCGGCGGGTGGGACTAGCCAGCGATTAAAACCAGCACCCGCGATGATGTGTTCCTTGGAAAATACGTGCATAAAAGACATTAAACATTCCTCTTGATATTTATATTTTAAAAAATTTACTTATAGAAACTATTTAACTCTTTTCTCGAGCGAATATCAATTGCTAGAGCATAATTTTTTTCATAAATCGATATGCGCTCGCAGCATAATTTGGTCGCCTTGACAGCTATTCAGCATTAGAATCACGCAACGTCTTTTGACTCGCAACAAAAAATAGAAATCATGAATTTATTAACATCGCAACAGCGCATTTGCACTGACTTAAGTAACCAGGGTTGGTCGGTTTTAGATAACTGTTTAGAACCAGAACTCATCCGACAACTTGCCCAAGAATGCAGGAACCAACATGCACTAGGATCTTTACAGGATGCTGGCATAGGCCGCGCTGAACAACGTTCAGTGCAAAAATTAGTGCGCGGAGATCAAATACTTTGGCTGGAAACCGGCATGTCGGCAGCAACCGACATGTATTTAACTGCCATGGATACCTTGCGCCAGTCTCTGAATGAGCAGCTCTATTTGGGCCTGGAAAGCAGCGAAAATCATTTTGCGGTTTATCCACCTGACTCGTTTTACCAAAAGCATGTCGATCGGTTTCGCGATAGCGATAGCCGCACTATTTCTTCAGTCTTATATTTGAACCCGGAATGGCAGCCAGAACATGGCGGTGAGTTGCGACTGCATTTGAATGATCAACAGTTTGATATTGCACCGCTGGCGAATCGCTTGGTGCTATTTATTTCTGCCGACATTTGGCATGAAGTATTGCCAACAAAAGCGGAAAGATTATCGTTGACTGGCTGGTTTAAGCGACGGGCTTAATTTCTGATTTTATTTTTAACATACTAGGGGCTTAAAATTCAGTAGGTGCACGCCGGAAAGAGCACACCTACCCAATTGCTATTCTTCTTGTTCTTGCTCTGCAGGCCAATCACGAATATACGCTTTCAGCATTTTATTTTCAAAACTCTGCGCTTCCAACACTGCCTTGGCGACGTCATAAAATGAAATAACGCCCAACAACATTTTGGCATTCATCACCGGCAAATAACGTGCGTGCTTTTCTAACATGACGCGCCGTACTTCGTTGACTTCGGTATCCGGCGTGACGGTCAATGGATGATCGTCCATGTATTTTCTGACTGTGCCTGCGCCTAATGAGCCGCCATTGGAATGAATAGCTTTAATTACCTCGCGGAAAGAAAGCATACCAGCAACTTCGCCGAACTCCATCACCACCAACGAACCGATATCTTTTTCTTCCATGATATTCACTGCGTTAACCATGGATTCATCTGGCGTAACGGTATACAGAATGTCGCCTTTTACTTGCAGAATTTCTGAAACTTTCATGCTTTCCTCCGCTAAGATTTGTTTTACAATAAGCCTCTTAAAAAACCGTCAACCAACATTCAGGGCTTATCTTGGGTAGGTAATTGTTAAGGTCTCCAATTTTTCTTCGGAAAAAAACTTGTGCCGAGAGTGACAATGTATCTTATACCAATCGAAAAATCCAGCGATTGAATCTTGAAAACGTCCAAGCTACTAATTTTTTTCTCAACACCCCAGTTACTAGAAAGTCCACATGAGCGCTTCTAACACTCCCGGTTTTGACACCTTGTCATTACATGCCGGTGCAACGCCCGACCCAACCACCGGGGCGCGTGCTACGCCAATTTATTTCAGCTCTTCTTACGTTTTTAACGACTCCGACCATGCGGCTTCGCTGTTCAATATGGAACGCCCCGGACATGTTTATTCGCGCATTTCCAACCCGACCAATGCGGTATTAGAAGAACGGATTGCGGCATTAGAAGGTGGTGTTGCCGGGTTGGCGGTAGCCAGCGGACAAGCCGCCATGCATTTAGGCTTAAGCACCATTGCCGGAGCAGGCTCACATATTGTCGCTTCACGCGCGCTGTATGGCGGCTCGCAAAATTTACTGGCTTATACCTTAAAACGGTTTGGCATTGAAACCACCTTTGTTGATCCACGCAATATTGATGCATGGCGCGCCGCCATCCGCCCCAACACCAAAGTGCTGTTTGGCGAAACGCTAGGCAACCCCGGCTTGGATGTATTTAACATTCCCGCGATTGCCGAATTAGCGCATGAAAACCAGCTGCCGCTCATGCTGGATTCCACCTTTACCACGCCGTATTTACTACGCCCATTTGATCATGGCGCGGATTTGCTATTTCATTCCGCCACCAAATTCTTATGCGGGCATGGCACGGCAATTGGCGGCTTGCTGGTCGATGGCGGTCGTTTTGACTGGCAACAGGCTTATGACAAAACCGGACGTTTTGATGAACTATGTGCGCCATACGACGGTTTTCACGGCATGGTATTTGCCGAAGAATCCAGCACCGCCGCCTTTGCTTTGCGCGCACGCCGTGAAGGCTTACGCGACTTTGGCGCTTGCATGAGTCCACATAATGCTTTTGCGATTTTGCAAGGCATAGAAACCTTGTCGCTGCGCATGGATAAACATTTATCCAACGCCCGCAAAATCATTGAATTTTTGTTAGCGCACCCAGCGGTAGAGTCTGTCACTTACCCTGAACTGGAAAGCCATCCTGACTATGAGCTGGCTAAACAATTGCTGCCTAAAGGCTGTGGCGCGGTATTTACGTTTGCCTTAAAAGGCAACCGCGCAGCCGGTGCGCGCTTAGTTGAATCGCTTAAATTATTTTCCCATTTAGCCAATGTCGGTGACGCTAAATCGTTAATTATTCACCCTGCTTCCACTACCCATTTCCGCGTGCCTGCTGAACAGTTAGCAGCATCAGGCATCACTGAAGGCACCATGCGCTTATCGATTGGCTTAGAAAATGTGGATGACTTAATTGCGGACTTAAGTGCAGGATTAAAAGCAGCACAGAAAGGGATTTGAGATGATTTATCAAGTACAGGGAAACCCGGTTTATTGCTATACCGGCGGCAAGGCATTCCAGGCTGAATTGGCGACGCTGGTTTTTATTCATGGCGCACAAAATGATCATTCTGTTTGGGCTTTACAAAGCCGTTATTTGGCACATCACGGTTACAACGTATTAGCGGTTGATTTGCCCGGGCACGGTCGCAGCGCAGGCAACGCATTGACTTCGATTGAAGACATGGCGACATGGCTACTGGCTTTACTCGACGTCGCAGGCGTAGTAGGCGAGGCGAAAGCGAGTTTAATCGGGCACAGCATGGGTTCGTTAATCGCACTGGAAACAGCGCGTTGTGCACCTGATCGTGTGACAAAACTGGCGCTGTTAGGCAACGCTTATCCGATGAAAGTGGCCGACGCTTTATTAACGATGGCGCGTGACGATGAAGCCGCAGCGATCGATATGGTAAATAGCTGGTCACACTGCACCAGCACCCAACAATCGGCAATTCCCGGTTTTAATGTGCAAGGCAATGCACAACGATTAATGCAACGCATGTCCGCCATTAATCCAGCGCAGCTGTTTTACACCGATTTTTCCGCCTGCAATAATTATCAGCAAGGTGAAGCCGCGGCAGTGGCCATTAACAGCCAGCAGTGCCCAACGCTGTTTGTCATGGCTAAGCAAGATCGCATGACTCCGGTCAAGGCCAGTGCCACTTTACGCTCGAGCATTCTTGGCTCCAAGGTGGTTGAAATCGCCAACTGCGGCCATTCATTAATGACCGAGCAACCAGATGCGGTATTGACGGCTTTAGTCCAATTCTTAAAATAAAAAACTTTCACAAATAAATCCATGAGCATCACTAATTTATGGCTGTTTACAGCGACTGAAGCCGCGTTATCGTTGTCTCCAGGACCTGCTGTCATTATGGTGGTTGCTTATGGAATTGCTCGCGGCCAGCGCGGCGCGCTGTTTGTTACCTTGGGAATATTGGCAGCGAATGCGCTGTACTTTGCCTTATCGGCCACAGGTATTGGCGGACTTATTGCTGCATCGCCGCAGCTTTTTCATTATATTAAATGGTGCGGTGCGGCCTATTTAATTTACCTCGGCCTATCAGCCATCTTTGGTAAAGCTTCACCCATTACACTTTCTAAAATGAATGCCAATGCTCAATCAGGTTGGCGCATTTTTAGGGGAGCGGCGTTATTGCAGCTCTCCAATCCTAAATCCTTGCTGATGTTTGTCTCCATTCTTCCGCAATTTATAGACCCAGGCGCCCCCGTTGGCAGGCAAATGTTGATTCTTGCCGCCTGCTCCATTATTCCGGAATTCTTTATTTTATTGGGCTATGGCATGCTCGCGTCTAAAGCAAGCCGCACCTTAACCCAACAAAAATATGCGGTAATTACTGAACGGGTTGCAGGCTGTTTGGTACTCATGGCTGGTGTGATGGTGGCAGCGATTTAATGTACCTCCGGTTATGGCGGCGACAGTTTATATTTATTAAGGATTTTTTCATTAGTGCCATCCAGTTCCATTTCCTTAAAAATTGCACTCATCGTTTCAACTAATTTTTTGTCCATATTAAGATTGCACATTAAATTAAGCCCACGCCGAAACACAACAAACTGTTTCGTAATTTTTTTTTGCAGGCCAAGTTGCTGAATCATGTAGTCCCCATGTATTTCTGTCGTGATCCAGTAATCTAAACGCTTGTTGATCAATAAATTAGGGTTATCTTCATCGCGTGCTGAAAACTCAATGTTAAAACCTCGCGCAGCCAATTCGGTACCAGAGCCAGCTTTTAGATAAGAGCCGATCACATAGGGCTTTAATTCCGCTAAATTTTTAGGGTTGCGATGGTCATCAGAACGCCCATATGCCACCCAGTTTTCTTCCGCCATCGGCATAACCCATGTATATAGGGTGGCCTTTGCTTCATGGCGAAAAACCGGGAATGAGCAGCCCGTTATGTTATTACGTACATGCTCGTAGGAGCTGGCTTGCGAGGTATGCTCAATCGTAAATTCCCACTTTGCCCGCCGCATCATTTCAGTCACTTCTTCGACGGCAATACCTGTCATCGCAGTTGAGGGTGGATTAAGCATCAGCCACGGTGGATAGGTTTCAAAATAAAAATCAATTGTTGTTGCTGATGCAATTAGTGGCACAAAATAAATAACAACAATGAGTGAGCGGCGCCACATTTTTTTCTCTATAAAAAGCGCTATAGACTTTCATTAAAGCATTCCCCGCTCAGAATTCAATCAAAATCGCACATCATAAAATTATTTACGCATTTGAAATATTCCTGTAAAACAAGTTGTTCATAATCAGCTAAGTTTCCACCTTTTTATTTTTAATAACTTATGTATAAAAGTAATAAGCGACTAATTATCCTTGATGCCGATGGAACGACTATTGATGCGTTTAGTGCAATCACGTCAACTTTCTCTCAGCATGGAATGGATCTTGGGAATGAAGATAACTTCCAAAAACGCCACAATTTATTTAAATACATGGGTGGGTTTAAGGAGTTTCCGCGCAATATTAAAAAACAAATTAGCCATCGCAAGCGCTTGATAGCAACCTTGACCGATGTGTATAGGGATGAGGCACAACTTTATCCTGGCATTGCCGAGTTAATACAGCGCTTAATTTCTGCACCCAATGTCGTCGTTGGCATTGTGACGCGCAACATCACTAATCAGCCAATAGAAACCTTGGGAAAATTATTTTTTCGGCACGGAATTGATGTAGCCCAATTAGACTTCCTACACCACATCCCTGTTAAGCAAAACAAAATAAGCGCATTTAAAGAAATACGCGAACACTACGACATCAACCCAGCGTTAAGTTATATTTGCGGCGATGAGCATAAGGATTACCATGCAGCGCTTGCTTCTGGAATGCACCCGTTTATGGTGTCTTACGGTTTTGAAGATCACCAGCGACTCACCGAAAAATTTAATATCCCAGAAGAACTGATTGCACGCAGCCCTAGAGAACTATGCGCCAGGGTGTGCCACACTTTGCAATTAACTGAGCTTATTGATCCAGATTAATGTTCGCGCTGAATGGGCAATATTAACTAAGGTTAGAAACTAAGATTAGTTTCTAACACCCTCGTCAAACAGCTTCTTCAAATCCTGGCTTTTCAGTTTTATCAGAAAAAGAATAGGCCAGCATCACCATCCCTATCGCAATGGCAAACCAATAGTCAATCGGTGCGCCGCCCCACCAATGTCGATGCCAGGTAACATTGATCGGATCAAATCGCGCCAGGCCAAAGGCGGGGTTCAGCACAAACCAGAGAAAATCTTCTATTACCCAAAACAGCATCACCGAAGCCACTACCCGCGCTTCGATTCTCCAGCTCCATTTACCTATTAAAAAAATCGGCAAATGAAATATCAAGCCGATGAATGTAAACACCCACGCATGGTAGCCAGTCATGGCACGACCACCCCAAAATAGCGTTAATAACCAATGCTGCTCAATACGCCAAGTCGGCAAATTAGCCGCCCAACCGCCATCAGGCCCTTCAATTTGAATTTCGACTTTGGCAAAGAAAAATCCCAACACGAATACATATAAAAATAAGATGACAAGCTGTCTGCCATCAATTTGCGCCATTTTTTTAGCGCAAACATGTTTAATTTTATTTACCAGTTTCATCATTCAGCGCTCCAAAACATGCGTCAGTACGGCATGTGCTGCATTGGGTTTGGCGATTGCCAACATTTTTTGACGCATAGTTACTAACCGCTCAGGCTCAACGATGAATTGCCGGATTTTAAAATCCAGCCCAACAATGTCATGCGCTTTAACGGCCGCACCCTGCTCCATTAAATAATCACCGTTACGTTCTTCCTGGCCGGGAATCGGATCAACCAATAACATCGGCAAGCCCATAATCAAGCATTCAGAACTGGTTAAGCCACCGGGCTTAGTAATCACCACATCGCTGGCGGCCATCAGATTTTCTATGCATTTACTAAAGCCGAATATCACTAATCTGTCGGTATATTGGATAGCTAACTGTTGCAGTTCAGCCAGTCGAAGTGGGTTATTTCCAGCGACCGCAATGACTTGCAGCGTGTCGTTATTGCGCAATAAACGCTCAGCAATTTCAGTCACGGTACCAATTCTGGCGCCACCGCTCAAAATTAACGCGGTAGTCAATTCTGGCTTCAGGCACAGTTCCATACGACAATCATGTTTCTTTTTGTCAGCCAAAAAGACTGGGGACACAGGAATGCCGGTGACATGCACCACATCATTCGCAATTCCACGTTCACGCATTTTAAAAGCGACTTCATGATTAGCAGCAAAGTAGCCGCGCATATGCGGTTGCACCCACAAACTGTGCAAATCAAAGTCCGTCACTTGCACCCAAACCGGGCAAGTTAAGCGTCCATGTTTAATTTCCCGCGCGAGTAATTCCGCAGGTAGGAAATGCGTGCAAATGATGTGATCAGGTTTAAATTCGGCGATTTTTTTGATGAGTTTTTTGGTGCACAACTGCTCAATTGAACGGCGTAGCATGGAGCTAATATCGCTACGTTGTGCGTCATCGGTTTTTTTATATAAATAGGCCCACAATGCTGGCGCATGATTGATTAAGTGGCGATAAAAATCACTATATACACCACGAAAACTGCGACTGACATACGACATAACATCAATATGCTGCGCATGAATATGACTAAACTGCGGCTGACTAAATTGCGAAGACGTTTCTAACAAAGCTTCAGCGGCGCGTACATGACCTGATCCGGCTGACACACTAATCATTAATACTCGTGGTTGAGGCATTTACATTTTCCCATTCATAAACTAGCAGATATAACTGACCAGTTTATTCTTGAGAAATTTCAGGCGTGTGACGAAACCATTAGCAACCGCCAGAAATCATTGACGATATAACTAGATCAACTGCCCCGCAGCTATCGTCAAAACACGATCACAAAGCTCGGCCACTTTAGGGTCATGCGTCACCAAAACCAGAGTCGAACCGCGCTCCCGGTTTAAGGAAAACATCAACTCCATCACCGCTGCGCCAGTAACCGCATCTAAGCTGCCGGTTGGCTCATCGGCAAATAACAGCGGTGGCTCAGTGACAAAGGCACGCGCCAAGGCAACCCGCTGTTGCTCACCGCCCGATAAAAACTTGGGGTAATGCGTTAAGCGGCTGGATAATCCCACCCGACCCAGCATTTGCTCTGCCTTTTCACGCGCTTGTGAGCCCGAAAATTGATCGCCACGCAATTCCAGCGGCAGCATCACGTTTTCCAGCGCTGTTAAATGCCCCAGCAACTGAAACGACTGAAACACAAAACCGAGCTTTTGTTTGCGCAGCGCTGCCCGACCGTCTTCGTCCAGCTTGAAAATATCCACGCCGTCTATCTTGACCGAACCGGTGCTGGGCACATCAAGACCGGCCAACAATCCTAATAATGTTGATTTGCCTGAACCCGAAGCGCCAACAATAGCCATCGTTTGGCTAGCCGGTACGGTAAAATTCAGGTCATGCAAAATGGTCAGTTCACCACTGGCATCAAAAACGCGCTTACTTAAGTTGAGTACATCAATAGCAGCTGGCGCATTGGATAGATCACGATTAGCTTCATTATTTTGAGGTAAATGCTTCATGCAAAAATTTCGCCTGACTGAAAAATGGTTTAAAAAACTAAGCTGGGTTTTATTCTTAACGATCTTATTTACTGCGCTCAGCGGTTTTAGGACTGCCTATTCTGCACCAAAAACAGTCCTCGTGTTGGGTGATAGTTTATCGGCCGAATATGGATTGGCACGCGGTACTGGTTGGGTCGCCTTGCTGGAACAACGAATTCAAGATAAAAAGCTCGCTGTTCAGGTGATTAATGCCAGTATCAGCGGCGACACCACCAGTGGCGGCTTAGCTCGGATTAACGATTTATTAAAAAAACACCAACCAACGACAGTCATTATTGAACTGGGTGGCAACGACGGCTTACGCGGCTTATCCTTGACTGCATCGGAGCAAAATTTTCGCGCCATGATTGCGGCTAGCAAAACCGCTAAAGCCAACGTGCTGTTAGTCGGCATGCAAATTCCGCCTAACTATGGCCGTACTTATACCGATCAATTCTCGGCCATGTATGGAAAAATCGCCAAGGAAACCAAGATTCCCTTAGTGCCATTTTTACTGGCCGGTGTAGCAGATAAACCTGAATTATTTCAAGCCGATCGCATTCATTTAATTGCCGCAGCGCATCCAAGTATATTGAACAATGTTTGGCCTTATTTGTTGCCATTAATAAGTAAATAATTGATTTCAATCACAAACCATCTAAACTTATCTTGCTAACATTCTGAATGAATTGTGGATTTATTACGGGAGATAAAAATGGATCTGCGTACCGCTTATGAGAGTGACAAAGAACTGAAAGATCAATTTATCATGGCCATTGAAGCCAATGCCCAAGTTGATGCGACAGTGATCATGAAATCGGACCGTTGTGCACTAGGAGTGTGGCTGCATGGCGAAGCGGAACGCAAGTTCAAATTTTTAAGCTCGTATAAGCCGTGCATGGAAGCGCACGAAGCATTTCACGCGCAAGCAGCAAAGGTAGCGCGACAAATTAATCTGGGCGAACACACTTCCGCACGCAGCATGCTGGCCGACGGTACGCCTTATGCCAAAGCATGTTCATCACTGGGCTCGGCCTTGATTATGTTAAAGAAGGACGCAAAAATATAAGCAAGGTGCTTTTTCGATATTTTGTGCAATATTGCATAAAATAGTAGAACAATCGAATTGAAAAATTAAAAACCAAACTAAATAACAGCTCTTGCAAAGATTCAACATCGCCAATTAAGATCACCTCATTAAGGAATTACTATGACTTATAAAACGATATTAGTTCACATTGACGATACTAGCCGCTCACCAAGCCGCATTCAACTCGCAGCGCAATTAGCCATGAAACAGGACGCTCACCTGCTTGCTATTGCGGATACCGGTGTTTCACGGTTTATCTATCAAGACGGCAATATCAATGGCGTTGATCCAAGCTTACTGAGTCACTTAGAGTATTTGCGTGAACGAGCTACACAAAATGTCGTCGATTTTAAAATCCAAGCGGCCAAATTAGGTGTGACTTCATTCAGTAGCGAAATTACCCAAGATGATGCTTGCGGCGGGATAGGTTTACGAGCGCGATATTGCGATTTGGTGATTGTTGGACAAACCAATCCAGACGAGGCTTCCCCTGCCGTGATGGATGATTTCCCTGAATACATGATCCTTAATTCGGGCCGTCCGGTATTAATTATCCCGTACGCAGGTGACTTCAATCAGCCTGGGAAGCGCCCATTGATTGCCTGGGACGGCAGCCGCGCCGCAACCCGCGCTATTACCGACGCCATTCCCTTATTACGTACAGCCGATTTAGTGAATGTAGCGATAGTTAACCCCAAGGGTGATACGCACGGCGAGCAACCTGGCGCTGACATTGCCGCTTATTTAGCGCGCCACGGCATTAAGCTGGACGTTTCAGTGCACAACACAAAACTCAATACCGGCAACGCTTTATTATCCTTAGCGTCGGATTTAAATTCGGATTTAATGGTGATGGGTGGTTACGGCCATTCGCGTTTCAGGGAAATGATTATGGGCGGAGCAACCCGTACCATCTTGGAAAGCATGACGATTCCCACATTGATGTCGCACTAAAGCAAGAACAGGAAATTCTCCGCATCACGAAATCGGGTGGAACTAATAACCGCCACCCGCGATTTCTGCCACAGCCTGAGATCCAACATCGAATCAGCCACAGCTGATTCCCTTTCGCCTCCAAAAAAAACAGCGTCCGAGTAATTTCCCTTATTTTCCCTGCATGAAGGTAAGCTGATTTATACGATGTTTTGCACCCATGAGTAAGTTCAAGTTAAACTATTACTTTTCGTGCGGAGGATTAATCATGCGACACATTCTTATTTTTTCACTATTACTCACCCTTGTCTGTGGGCTATCTGCATGTGGGAAAACCGATAATAAAGCAGTTGAAGAAAAACCTGCTTTCGATATTGCGCCACAACGTGCGCAACTGCAAAAAGCCAAAGATCTTGAGAAAAAAATGCAGGAAGATGCTGAGAATCAGCGCAAAGTCATTGAACTTCAAACCAATCCAAAATAATCTGCTAACTAACAACACATCAAGAACCCATGCAATTTAGTCCAAAATCGATCGCCCTATTTCGTCAATTCATCCATTTCGCCGCTGTCGGCTTATCTGGCACGTTAGTGCAATATCTCAGTTTATGGATAGGCGTTGAATATTTTTTAATGGCAGCAGCCGTCGCATCAGCCATCGGCTACATTCTTGGTTCGGTGGTTAATTATTTGCTGAATTATTTCTTTACTTTCAGCAGCGGCAAATCACATAAAGAAGCAGCCAGTAAATATTTTTCCGTCATTGGAATCGGCTGGTGTCTTAACTTCTTGCTGATGAGCTTGTTTGTAAAACAGCTGGGATGGTATTACTGGTTTGCGCAAATCATTACGACTGGCATAGGCTTGTTGTGGAATTTTTCGGGAAGTAAATGGTGGGCGTTTAAACACAAGCCCACCTAACTCACTTAGTCAACGCGATAGTCATCGAAATTGAGCAAGAACAGCTTCGGGTAACGGAGCTGATTTTTCTTGTACAGTATCAACCCACACCACTTTTGCCTGCCCTTCCGCACACCGCGTTTTCTCGGCACCCAAACGATAAATTTGGTAATGCGTATTAAAACTGGAACGGCCCGGCGCAGCAATAAACATCTGCACTTCAATTTGATCCGGATATTTTAATGAGCGCAAAAAATTACATTGCGCATTGATTAAAACGGGACCAGTGTTTGACGCACTGGCCACGTCTAAAAATGAAGCCATCCATTCAATTCTAGCTTGCTCCATATAACGGAAATACACGGTGTTATTGACATGTCCAAATGCGTCCATGTCACCCCACCGCACCGGCATACAACATGTATAGACCAACTTCAACTCAGATTGCTGGTTTTGCTGCGTATTTCCTACTGTCGTCATTGAATACTCATCCCATCATCAGCACTCACAATTGCGCCATTTAAAAACCGGGATTCTTCTGCGGCTAATAACAACAATAATCCATCCAAATCTTCTGGCTGGCCCAGGCGATTGCGCGGCAACATGCTCATCAATTTTCTGCCTGCTTCGCTATCAAAATAACTTTGATTAATTTCGGTGGCAATGTAACCAGGGCAAATCGCATTCACATTAATACCGTATTTACCCCATTCCAATGCCATCGCCTTGGTCATTTGAATGACGGCCGCCTTACTCATGCAATAAATACCAATTTGAGGTAACGCACGCATACCGGCAACCGAGGCGATATTAACTATTCTGTGCTGTTTTTTAGGATCACCTTTAGCGCGCGCAACCATGCGTTTAGCGGTTTCCTGCGCCACAAAAAAGGCACCGCGCTGATTAGTATCCATGACATAGGCGTAATCGTCTGGCGTGACATCCAACAAGCGCTGCGTTGTAGAAACTCCGGCGTTATTAATCAAGATGTCAATCGGCCCGGCTTCGGTTTCCGCATGCGCAATCGCCGACTTAATGCTGGCATAGTCGCTCACGTCGAGCTGCACCATATGGGCGGCGCCGCCTTCGGCTTCAATTTCGGCACGCAATTCTTTTAAGCGATCAATTCGTCGTGCTGCCAACACCACTTGCGCACCGGCTTGAGCTAATACTTTTGCAAAGCGCGCACCTAAACCGCTGGATGCGCCAGTAACTAAAGCGATTTTTCCTTCGAAATTAACTTCAATACCCATCGTTGCCTCCTCAAATATAAAACATCACAACATGATGCCATAATTGTTGCAATTTCAGTGATGCAATCAGCACCCTATTCCAGTCATTTAATGCATATTTTGACTGGCTCTGACATAATTTCGACATTCGTTTCAAAATTCGTTGCTACGCTATCTTGCTCAATTCGTCAGTAACCTATATTATTCAAACAAAAAATAAGCACGCTCGTACTAAATTAACCTTACAACCAAAATGAGATCACCGTTATGACTACAAACTTCCTGGAAAAATTTGGGCCACGCGATACGATGGAATACGATGTCGTTATCGTCGGCGGTGGTCCTGCTGGGCTGTCAGCGGCGATCAAACTCAAGCAACTAGCGCTAGCTCAAAGCAAAGAAGTATCAGTCTGCGTGCTGGAAAAAGGCGGTGAATTAGGCGCACATATTTTATCCGGCGCAGTGATGGACCCGATCGCCATCAATGAATTATTCCCAAACTGGAAAGAACTCGGCGCACCGTTAAATACCGAAGTCAGCGAAGATCGTTTTTTAATGTTAACCGAAACTGGCTCCATCAAAACTCCCAATTGGATGCTGCCGGATTGCTTTCAAAACCACGGCAACTACGTTATTTCCTTAGCTAATGTGGTGCGCTGGTTAGGCCAGCAGGCTGAAAGCTTAGGTGTTGAAATTTTCCCTGGCTTCCCTGCTGCTGAAATTTTATATAACGAAGATGGCTCAGTAAAAGGCGTCGCCACTGGCAACATGGGCGTAAGCCATGACGGCACAGCCAGTGCGGCATTCCAGCTAGGCATGGAATTACACGCGAAATACACCTTGTTTGCAGAAGGTGCACGTGGCCACCTCGGCAAACAGTTGATGCAAAAATTCAACTTAAACGAACAGTGCGACCCACAAACTTACGGTATCGGTATCAAAGAATTGTGGGAAATAGATCCTGCTAAGCATCAAGCCGGTTTAGTCATACACACTGCTGGCTGGCCGTTAGCTTCAGATACTTATGGCGGCTCTTTCCTGTATCACCTGGAAAACAACCAGGTGGCAGTTGGCCTAGTAGTTGGCTTAAGCTACGCCAATCCGTATTTGTCGCCTTATGAAGAATTTCAACGCTACAAAACCCATCCGGCAATTCGTCACTTCTTTGAAGGCGCTAAACGGATCTCTTACGGCGCACGCGCGATTACTGCTGGTGGACTTCAATCCTTACCTAAACTCACCTTCCCGGGCGGAGCATTGATCGGGTGTGATGCTGGATTCTTGAATATGAGCCGTATCAAAGGTAGCCACGCAGCAATGAAGAGCGGTATGTTGGTAGCAGAATCCATCTTCACGGCATTAGCTTCAGAGCGCGCTCATGATGAACTGAGCAGCTACAGCGTCGCATTTAAAGATTCATGGTTACATACCGAATTGCATAAAGCACGTAACGTTAAACCGTGGTTGGCAAAAGGTTTGTATTTTGGTGCTGCGATGGTGGGTATCGATCAAATCCTATTCAAGGGTAAAGCGCCATGGACATTGCATCACCAGCATGCGGACCATGAATGCCTGCGCCCTGCTTCCGAATTTGAACCTATTGTGTATCCAAAACCGGATGGGAAATTAACATTTGATCGACTTTCCTCAGTCTTCATTTCCAACACCAATCACGCTGAAGACCAGCCGATACATTTGACGTTGAAAAACGCAGAGGTACCTGTCGGTATCAATTTAGCGCAATACGCGGGCCCGGAAGCACGTTATTGCCCTGCTGGCGTATACGAATTTATTAAAGCCGATGATGGCGCGGATAAGCTGCAAATCAACGCTCAAAACTGCGTGCATTGCAAGACTTGCGACATTAAAGATCCGACTCAAAATATCGTTTGGGTAACACCAGAAGGCGGCGGCGGACCGAATTACCCGAATATGTAATATTCAAGCTCCATAAAAAAAGCCGCAAACGCGGCTTTTTTTATGGAGCTGAGATCAATCTAAATCAACTTAGAAGCGATATCCGATAGCAGCATAAAGTACGATAGGGTTCAAAGTAAGTGTTGTATTACCCTGCACTGATCCAACTAGGGTTGGATTGATAGTTAAATCCGCCGTTGTTTTTAACTTTACATAAGACACTGTAAAACTGGCATACCAATCTTTATCAATCGCGTAACTTGCGCCAGCATTGAATACTGGAACCCAAGAACTGCCCAATTTAGCGGTAGAAACAGCGCTAGAATCAAATCCTTGTTGTTGTCCATATGTCTGAAAGCTATTAGACAATGAAACATCTGAATAACTTACATGAGCGATACCCAATCCTAAAATTGGACGGAATGCTGTTTGCGCAGTACCAAAATAATACTTGCCGAGTAAAGCCGGAGCCCATTGCTTGGCTGTACCAATTTGACCAATTGGAGCGAAAGTCCCCGTACCGATTAATTTATAAGTCGGCGGTACACCGATATCAAGGGAAGCAACCCAATTGTCGGTCAAAAAACGATCGATAGATACTTCCAAGGTATTGGTAGGATCAACGCTTGCGCCTGAACCTACTTTTGGTCCCGCTACTCCCGGAATATTAGGTGAAGTAATAACTAAAGGTGTACTAGAGTCTTGCGGAGCAATATGAGCCCAACCAGCACTCACAACTGTATCGCCAGCAGATTGAGCAAAAGAAGGCGCTGCAGATGCGGCCAGAATGGCTAAAGCGGCAAATTTAGCTGCGGAAGTAATTTGAAATTGCATTTATTGTCTCCAAATAAAAAATTGGTATTTATGTTGAAAAGCTAAAAATCAAGCAGGACATCCTAACTACACTAGGTATGGCTATTAATGAACTTGACTGAGCGCAATTTTAACCTTCCTCGCGAATTGAGAGTTAGAAGTTTAATTCCATTTGCAACACATTGCATTCAATAAATAACAATAGAAATAAAAAAAGCCGCAAAGCGGCTTTTTTTTGTGATGTTAGTAGCGAATTAGAAGCGGTAACCAACCGAAAGATACGTCACAATCGGATTAAGTGTTAACTTCGTCGTACTTAAAACTGGCCCAACATTAGTCGTCGTCGTTAAGTCAGCGGTAGTTTTCAAACGAACATAAGATACTGAAAAACTCGCGGACCAATCTTTAGTGATAGCGTAATTAATACCAACGTTCACAACAGGAGCCCAAGAACTACTCAACTTGGCTGAAGTATCCGTAGCCTTGATCGCTCCTTGACTTAGCAGGCCTAGCGTGCCAGCCACAGTTTGTTGGAAATTTTGCGTCAAGGAAATATCTGTATAGCGCACATAGGTAGCGCCCACGCCGACAAATGGACGAAACTGCGCGTTTGAGTCAGCAAAAAAATACTTACCTAGTAAGGTCGGAGCCCATTGCTTAGCCTCCCCAATTTGACCAACTGATGCCAATGAACCGGTGCCCTGCAATTTATAGGTTGGAGGAATACCTAAATCAAGCGAGGTTGCCCAATTATCGGTGAGAAAACGCGTTACCGAAAAGCCAAGGGTATTAGTAGGATCTACAGAAGCTCCAGAACCAGGCAATGACGCTGACATTGGCGAAGTAATTCTTAATGGTGTACTAGAGTCTTGAGGTGCTATATGAGCCCAACCTGCGCTTACAATCGTATCACCAGCAGATTGTGCTGAAGCCGATGCAGAAGATATTGCAGCAACCGCCAAAGCCGAGATTTTATATAAAGTAGTTAATTGAGATGACATTTATTTTCTCCTGATGAAATTATTGAGTTAGTGCGCTTAACGTCAGCTGAAAATCAAAGCAAAAAAACGTATGTGTATTAATTGCCAAGTTCAACAAGTTAGATTCTAACTTTAATTTCATTTCAAAAAATGAATGTTTGCATATAAAACATAATTTATTATTATCCATAAAGGTAGCAGAAGTTAAGTCAGCAAGTTATGTGACAAAACAACAGCAAAATGAGTAGAGAGGAAGTAAGACTAGGACTTAAGCCAAAGTCCAGATTGAATTTTTTCCAGCCAAAAAGCACCGATAATGGTTTTTACATCCGTAACTTGACCGTTTTTAACTGCATCCAGTAATTCGGTAAGTGGTGCCCGATAAGTTTCAAGGAATTCACCGTCATCCAGATTTGATTGTCCAGGATGTAAATCACGCGCCAAGAAAATTTCCAGATGCTCATCCGCATACGCAATGGCGTTGTGAATAGTGCAGACAAACTGCCATGAATTTGCCGTGTAGCCGGTTTCTTCAAGCAATTCACGCTTAGCACAATCAAGCGGGTCTTCGTCAAGGTCAATTTTCCCAGCAGGAAACTCGATAAAAACTTGATTAAGTGGATAGCGGTACTGGCGTTCTAATAAAACAGTACCATCTTCAAACAATGGAAGAATAACGACGGCACCAGGGTGTTTTATATATTCACGAAATGTGCTTTTACCATCAGGCAACGCAACTTTATCGCGCTGTATTTTTAAGAAGTGACCGTCATAAACCTGCTCACCAGAAATAAAAGTTTCTTTTAAATGCTTATCTAAGTCAGTCATTGGCGGCGCAAGTATTGATAAACGAAACCTGGAAATGCGAATACGATAAACAGGCAGGCAGAAATGGCGAAAAATTCCCATCCTTGTGGAAATACATTGCCAATACTGACTTCAAACAGATAGGCTAAGCCACCCAGTAAAAAGTAACAGACAAGCAATTCAAGCAAGCGCAGCCAAAATGATTTTTTTGAGCCTGCATTCCTAAGAGGAATCACTGCAAATAAACGTTGATTTAAAAAAGGCAGGTTGGCACCGAACAGTGCCAACACAATCACAATCCAAACAGCTACCGACAGCTGCATTAAGATGCCAATGTTTTAGTAATGGCAACCAAACAGGTATTCATTAGCGATTCAGGCATTATTCCGAATACTAAGACGGCCAAACCATTTAAGCTAAGTACCAAGCGCATTTCTTTACCAACCGCCAATACGTGCGTATCTGACGGCTCATCAAAGTACATCACTTTAATGACCCGAATATAATAAAACGCACCGATTAACGAGAATAAGACAGCTGCGATTGCCAGCCAGACTTGCCCTGTTCCTAATACCGCCTGCAGTACTGATAACTTCGCATAGAATCCCATAAATGGAGGAATTCCAGCCAGTGAGAACATCATCATTAACATCACAAAGGCAAACCATGGACTACGTTTGCTCAAGCCTTTTAAATCATCAATTTGCTCAGATTCAAAACCATTACGTGCTAACAGCAAAATCATGCCGAAAGTACCTAACGTGGTAATAACATAGGTAATCACATAAAACATAGATGAGGCATAAGCGCTCGCGGCTAAATTAACGTGTCCATCTGAAACGCCAGACAGCAGGCCTAACAACATAAAGCCCATGTGTGAAATCGTGGAGAAAGCCAACATACGCTTCAAATTGGTCTGAGCTAAAGCCGCGATATTACCGACCGCCATCGACAAAACTGCCAACACGGTTAACATTTGTTGCCAATCCACAGCTTGTGTAAACAAGGCTTCGACTAAGAGGCGGAAACAAATTGCAAATGCAGCAAATTTTGGAGCAGCACCTAATAACAAGGTAACACTGGTCGGTGAACCTTGATAAACATCGGGTACCCACATATGAAAAGGTACAGCGCCCAATTTAAAGGCCAGGCCAGAAACAATAAATACTAAAGCGAATACTAAAATCGTTTTATTCGCGGTAACTGACGAACTGATCCGTGCAATTTCAGATAAATCCAAAGAGCCAGTTGCACCGTACAACATGGATATTCCGTACAGCAAAAATCCTGAAGCTAATGCACCGAGTACAAAATACTTCATTGCGGCTTCTGTAGATGAAACATGGTTACGGCGCAAAGCGACTAAAGCATATAAAGCTAATGACATCAGTTCCAAACCGAGGTAAATGATCAGTACGTTATTACCTGAAATCATCACCATTTGTCCAAGCAAAGAGAACAAGGCCAGAACGTAGAATTCACCGCCCAACTCATTACCCAGCATGCCGCGATCAGTACTATATTGGCGACTATAAATTAAGGTCATACCAACAGCTAAGTATGAAAACAATTTCAATAAGTTAGACATTGGGTCAGACAAGAACATATTATTGAACGTATACACAGTTTGACCTGCGTTGAAGTCCGACATAGTCAATGCAGCACAAATCACAATGGAAGCGAGCGATAAATAGTGCGTCACTATGCGCTTTGAGTCTGACAAAAACATGTCAATCAACAAGATCGCACAGATCGCCAGTAGTAAAAATAGTTCAGGATATGCCGGTGTAAAATTCATCATCTTTTTGCCTGTTTGGCCTTAAATTTTGGATGTAGCGACATGCGCTAATAAATCAGTGACTGTAGTTTGCATCGCTGCTGTGAAAGGCTGTGGATACAGTCCCATCGCCAATACGGCTATTGCCAACACCGCCAACATAAAAAATTCGCGTGCACTTAAATCAGTTAATTCAGCAACGTGTTTATGTGTTACAGCTCCGAAAACGACGCGCTTTACCATCCACAAGGAATAAGCGGCGCCGAAAATCAAGGCCGTTGCAGCTAACATACCGATCCAGAAATTAAACTTAACCGCGCCCATAATTACCATAAACTCACCAACAAAACCTGAGGTCGCAGGCAAACCGCAATTGGCCATCGAGAACAATACAAAGAAGGCGGCAAATTTCGGCATGGTATTAACAACTCCTCCGTAATCGACGATTTGACGCGAATGAACGCGGTCATATAACACGCCAATACACAGGAACATCGCACCTGAGATGAAACCGTGTGAAATCATTTGAACCAGGCCACCTTGTACCGACATGTCGTTAAACATGAAGAAACCTAGCGTCACAAAGCCCATATGCGCGATGGAAGAATACGCCACCAATTTTTTCATATCGGTTTGAACCAAAGCCACCAAACCGATGTAAATCACGGCAATCAGCGATAAGGTAATAATAAAACCGGATAGGTAGTGGCTTGCATCAGGAGCAATCGGTAAAGAGAACCGCAAGAAACCGTAGGCACCTAATTTCAACATAATTGCCGCCAACACGACGGAACCACCAGTTGGTGCTTCAACGTGCGCATCAGGTAACCAGGTATGTACTGGCCACATTGGTACTTTTACGGCAAACGCCATCAAGAACGCGCAGAAAATCAAAATTTGCTGATTCAAATTGAGCGGCAATTTATGCCAGACAAGAATGTCGAAACTACCGGATTGCGTATATAAATAAATGATGGCAATCAGGGTCAGCAATGAACCCATCAACGTGTACAAGAAAAACTTGAACGACGCATAGACGCGATTTGCACCACCCCAGACACCGATAATGATGTACATCGGGATCAATGTCGCTTCAAAGAATACGTAAAATAGCAGTCCGTCTAAAGCGCAAAACACACCGATCATTAAACCTGACAAGATCAGAAATGCGCCCATGTATTGCGCTACGCGTTTTTCAATGACAACCCAACCTGCGATGACGACGATAACGGAAATAAAAGCCGTAAGTATCACCATCCACAGCGAGATTCCATCAATACCCAAATAATAGTTCACATTAAAGCGCTCTATCCAGCTGGAATGCTCAACGAATTGCATGCCGTGGGCAGCATTATCAAACTCTTTGATTAACGGGAGCGTGACAAGAAAACTGGTGACAGCCCCAATTAAAGAGACGATTCGTACCAGATTTGGATTTTCATCTTTGCCAAAAGCAATGACAAAAATCCCGAACGCGATTGGAAGCCAGATCGCAAGACTTAATAAAATGGAGGTTGACTGCATCATGGTTATATTCTTTGGTCTGCTTATTTAGTAAATGGGTTTGGCATAAAGTAGATCAGGAAACCCAACACGCCAAGTATCATGACAAAGGCATAGTGATAGATATAGCCGGTCTGAATTGTACGAATTGCTCTTGAAGACCAGGCAACCAGTTTGGCACTACCATTGACAATTAAACCGTCGATCAAACCTTTATCACCTATATTCCACAATCCGCCACCCAACAAACGTGCGCCACCAGCAAAAACTACATCGTTAAATTTGTCCATGTAGTATTTATTGTCCAGCAATGTATAAATGAAGCTGAGATTTTTCTTAAGTGCCGCCGGAATTTCAGGTTTCACCATGTAGAACAAATAGGAGGTAGCAACACCCGCCACTGCCAACCAAAACGGCAATGAAGTAAGTGAGTGAATAGCCATACCTAAAGCGCCACCAACTTCATGGAATTCTTCAGTTAATGTTTGCATCGCTTCATGTTGACCGGCCACAAAAATTGCATCTTTAAAGAAGCTGCCATGCAACATAGGCTCAATAGTGAAATAACCGATTAACGCAGAAGGGATAGCCAATAAAATCAATGGCAATGTAATTACCCATGGAGATTCATGCGGTTTTTGCCCCGGAGCTAAACCGTGATGTTCGTGCGCATCGTGGTCATCTGCATGCGCATCCGCAGCATGATGGTCATCATGTCCGTGCTCAGCATGCGCTTTGCCGAAATTTTCTTTACCGTGGAAAACCAGGAAATACATACGGAAAGAGTAGAAAGCGGTAACGAATACACCAGCCAAAACAGAGAACTGAGCGAAGCCTGCACCAGCTAAATGACTGCTTTGTACGGCTTCAATAATGCTATCTTTAGAATAAAAACCGGAGAAGAATGGCGTACCGATCAATGCCAGTGAACCAACTAATGAAGTAATCCAGGTAATCTTCATATATTTACGCAAGCCACCCATATTACGAATATCTTGGTCGTGATGCATACCCATGATGACTGAACCAGCACCTAAAAATAACAAGGCTTTAAAAAATGCATGCGTCATTAAGTGGAATACCGCAACTGAGTAAGCCGATGCACCTAGAGCGACTGTCATGTAACCAAGTTGCGATAAAGTTGAATAAGCAACGACGCGTTTAATATCGTTTTGTATGATGCCCATGAAACCCATGAACAAGGCAGTAATTGCGCCGATCACCAAAATAAACGACAAGGCGGTATCCGACAATTCAAATAACGGCGACATACGTGCCACCATAAAAATACCGGCAGTTACCATTGTCGCAGCATGAATCAATGCTGAAATCGGAGTTGGGCCTTCCATTGAATCAGGCAACCATACATGCAATGGGAATTGCGCCGACTTACCCATCGCACCAATAAACAGGCAGATACAGGCAACGGTAACTAACATCCAGTCAGTGCCTGGCAATACGCCGTGCAGCAAGATGTCTTTATTAGCAAAAACTTCGCTGTAATTCATGCTATTGGTGTAAGCCACAATTAAGCCTATACCGAGAATGAAACCAAAGTCCCCTACCCGATTGACTAAGAATGCTTTCATGTTGGCAAAAATTGCGGTCGGTTTGGTATACCAAAAACCGATCAGCAAATAGGAAACCAAACCAACCGCTTCCCAGCCGAAAAACAATTGCAAGAAGTTGTTGCTCATAACTAGCATCAACATCGAGAAAGTAAACAAGGAAATATAAGAGAAAAAGCGGTTATACCCTTCGTCCTCTGCCATGTAGCCGATTGTGTAAATATGCACCATTAAAGACACAAATGTCACTACACACATCATCATTGCAGAAAGACTGTCTATCTGAAAACCGACTTCCAGTTTTAAGCCAGCGACATCCATCCATTGATAGATCGTACCGTTAAAGCTTGCGCCGTCCAATACCGCCATCAAGGTGTAGATGGAAATGATCATCGCGATCAGCACGCCCAGAATAGTTACACTATGCGAGGTTTTACGTCCTACTATATTCCCTAAAAACTTAGTCCCAAGCAAACCTGCAATAGCAGCGCCTGCCAGTGGTGCCAAAGGCACCGCCAAGAGTAATTGTGGGTTAATCTGCCCTACCGTCATAATTATCTATCCTTTGAGCGTATCTAAGTCTTCAACATTAATGGTGTCTAAATTGCGGAATAAGACGACCAAAATTGCCAAACCAATCGCAGACTCTGCTGCAGCCACGGTTAAGATGAAGAAAACAAAAATTTGCCCTGCTGTGTCGCCCAGGTAATGAGAGAAAGCAATGAAATTCATATTCACTGCCAACAACATCAGTTCAATTGCCATCAATAAAACGATGATGTTTTTTCGATTCAGAAAAATGCCAATCACTGAAATTGCAAATAAAATTGCGCCAAGAATAAGGTAATGGCTAAGAGTAACTGTGAGTATCATTTGCCCTCCTTGTTGGCGTCAGTAGTGCTGCTTGTATCTGCGCTTGCATCCGCTTTTGTGCGAGTCGATTCAGCTTGCATCTTAACAATCCGCACGCGATCCTTACTCTTCACTTTAACCGCCAACGCAGGGTCGAAATGTTTGGTGTCTTTACGTTTGCGCAGAGTCAATGCAACAGCAGCGACAATCCCTAACAACAAAATGGCAGCGGCAATTTCAAATGCGTAGACATAATGGGTATAAATCAATAAACCCAATACTTTCGTATTGTTGATGGTTTCTACTTTTGCTGGCAAGTTACTCACTGGCGTCCAAAAACCGCGTAACAACACCATCGACATTTCAAGCACAATCACTACGCCGACTGTTGCCGCTAACGGGAAATTGCCCCAGAAGCCTTCGCGGATTTTATCCATATTGATATCGAGCATCATCACTACGAACAAGAACAACACCATTACCGCACCGACATAAACCAGAACTAAAACAATCGCCAAAAATTCAGCTTGCAACAACATCCAAAGAGCAGCAGCACTAAAGAACGACAACACTAAAAAAAGTGCCGCATGCACAGGATTGCGTGCAGTAATAACGCGAAACGCAGCACATATTAATATGGCTGAGAATACGTAAAAGAGGACAGAGGTAAATTCCATTATTCGAGCACTTATAGGTTAACGGTACGCCGCATCTTTGGCACGAGCAGCTGCAATTTCCGGTTCATACTTAGTTCCGACTGCCAGCAACATTTCTTTTGTGAAGTACAAATCACCACGTTTTTCACCGTGATATTCCAATATGTGTGTTTCAACAATTGAATCAACCGGGCAAGACTCTTCGCAAAATCCGCAGAAAATACATTTAGTTAAATCAATGTCATAGCGCGTAGTACGACGGCTTCCGTCGGCACGCTGTTCTGATTCAATCGTAATCGCCATTGCCGGGCAAACCGCTTCACAAAGTTTGCAAGCAATGCAGCGCTCTTCACCGTTTGGGTAACTGCGTAAAGCATGCAGACCACGGAAACGCGGTGACATTGGTGTTTTTTCTTCAGGAAATTGCACAGTAATCTTACGTGCAAACATATACCGACCTGTTAAGGCCATTCCTTTTATCAATTCACGCAGCATTAAGCTGGCGAAGAAATCTTTAATAGCGTGCATCTTAGCTTCCATTCACTTATTTCCAGATATTCCACGGGGTTTGCATCCAAGCCGCCACGATCACTAAGTAAACCAGCGTTAGCGGAATAAATACTTTCCAGCCCAAACGCATAATTTGATCAAAGCGGTAACGTGGGAATGAAGCACGCGCCCAAATAAACATGGAAACCACCACAAAGGTTTTAGCACCAAGCCAAATCCAGCCGGGTATCCAAGTTAAGAAACTAAACGGAGCTGCCCATCCACCCAAGAACATCAATGAGGCCACCGCAGAAATCAAAATCATGTTGGCATATTCGGCCAGGAAGAACATGGCAAACGACATGCCTGAATATTCCACCATATGACCAGCAACAATCTCAGATTCACCTTCAACCACGTCGAATGGATGACGATTGGTTTCAGCTATTCCAGAAATAATGTAGACAACAAACATCGGTAGCAATGGCAACCAGTTCCAAGATAGAAAATTTATGCCCAGATCAAAGAAGCGACCTTTACTTTGGCTCATCACGATATCGGTCAGATTCAAGCTACCGGAAACCATCAACACGATTACCAATACAAAACCCATTGCGATTTCATACGACACCATTTGTGCCGATGCGCGCATCGCACCTAAAAATGCGTATTTTGAGTTAGATGCCCAGCCCGCAATAATGACGCCATACACTTCCATGGAAGTGATTGCCATTAATAACAATAAACCGGCATTAACATTGGCCAGTACTGTTTCTGGGCCAAAAGGAATCACTGCCCAAGCAGCCAAGGCTGGCATGATCGTCATAATAGGTGCGATCACAAACAGAGCTTTATTCGCTTTAGTTGGAATAATAATTTCTTTGAGCAGCAATTTCAGTGCATCGGCAACCGGCTGCAACAAACCAGCAGGTCCAACACGATTTGGGCCTAAACGCACATGCATCCAGCCGATCATTTTGCGTTCCCATAACGTCAGGTACGCAACCAAGCCCATGATCGGCAAAGTAATGCAGATGATTTTAATTAATGTCCAAACTGTGACCCATATATTAGACCACCATGATCCAAACCATGCGCCGCCATATGAATTGATAAAGTCCATAATCATTACGCACGCTCCACAGTAATTTGACCGAACATTGCGCCAAGTGATGCGGTAACTGGATGCCCTGCAGCAACTCTAACTACGCCAGCCGGCAAGCCTTTATCACGCGACACTGGCAACAATACGCTTCGACCAGCTTGGCTGACTTTAACGATATCGCCATCAACTAGTCCCATTTCGGTTAAATGAGCCGCCGCCATCCAGGCACGTGGTGGTTTTGCATCCGCTGTTTCTTGCAGTGCTTCAGAACGACGCGCTAAAGCGTCTGTGCTATAGATAGCCACATTTGAAATTCGCTCAAAGCCTGCAACAGGAGTAACTTTATCCACGCCTGAAACGGTCAGACTAATCTTGTTATTTAGAAGGCTGGATAAGTCCGTTTGTTTTTGCAGTAACTCATCACGCACTGATTCCGATGTTTCGTAATCAAAACCGGCTATACCGAGTAAGTTGCCAAGAACGCGCAATACTTTCCATGCTGGACGAGTATCACCCAATGGTTTGACTGCACCATTAAAACTTTGTGCGCGACCTTCACAGTTCACGAAGGTGCCTGAAGTTTCAGTAAATGGTGCGATTGGCAGTAATACATCGGCGTAATCCAGTGCCTGTTTAAATGCCGACAACACAATCACCATTTCAGCCTGCTCTAATGCCGGACGAGCATCAGTCGCACAATCCAGCAGCGGATCTGCATTCAACAAGACGTAGGCTTTACGCGCTTGTGTCAACATTTGCTGTGCATTCAAGCCGTTTTGACCTGGCAAAGCATTGGCGATGTAACCGCCTACGGTATTTGCAGCTTCTGTCAAATATCCAAACTTAATGCCGGTTTGTTCAGCAATCCACTGAGCAACTGCGTGTAATTGCGTTGCTTGCGGATGTTGGGTAACTGCATTACCCAACATAATCGCGTTTTTATCACCAGCTAACAGATCGGCGGCAATTGCACGCGCTGCGTCTGAAATAGTGATTTGCGCGACTGGCGCAGTAACGCCTTTAGCTTCAGCAACTACCAACATAATTTCTGTTAATGCAGACAACCATGCTGACGGTGCACAAATTAATTTGTTTGCGACTGGCATCAACAAATCATCATCACTAGCATGCAGAATCGAAATTTTGCTACCGACTTTAGTCGAATGACGCAAACGAGCCGCCAACAATGGGTGATCTTTACGCAGGAAAGAACCGATTACCAAAACATTGGTCAATTCTGCAAACTCAGCAATCGGCATACCCAACCAAGGTTTGAAACCGGTTGTTACTGTGTCGTCAGATGCACGCAGGCGGAAATCAATATTTTCACTGCCCATGCCACGTATTACTTTTTGCAGCAAACTTAACTCTTCTAGCGTGGAGTGCGGGGTTGCCAAAGCACCGATCGCAGCTGCGCCGTGTTCATGTTTGATATTTTTCAAACCATGCGCAACATATTCCAGCGCTGTTTGCCAGTCAGTTTCCTGCCATTGGCCGCCCTGTTTGATCATCGGCTTAGTCAAACGCTGTTCGCTATTCAAAGCTTCGTAGGAGAAACGATCTTTATCGGTAATCCAGCATTCGTTGACTGCTTCGTTTTCAAGTGGCAAAACGCGCATAACTTTATTGTTTTTAACTTGAACAATCAGGTTACTACCTAAGCCATCGTGCGGACTAACTGATTTACGGCGTGACAATTCCCAAGTACGCGCTGAATAGCGGAATGGCTTGGAAGTCAACGCACCAACTGGGCAGATATCAATCATGTTGCCGGACAGTTCGGAATCAATTGTCTTACCAACGAATGTCGTGATTTCTGCGTGTTCGCCGCGACCCAACATGCCTAATTCCATCACGCCAGCAATTTCCTGACCAAAACGAACGCATCGTGTGCAATGAATGCAACGAGTCATGTCTTCCATTGAAATCAACGGACCGGCGTTTTTATGAAAAACTACCCGTTTTTCTTCTTCATAGCGTGAAGACGATTTACCATAGCCGACGGCCAAATCTTGCAATTGACATTCACCACCCTGATCGCAAATTGGGCAATCGAGCGGATGGTTAATCAGCAAAAATTCCATTACTTCTTTTTGCGCCTTAACCGCTTTATCGCTCTTGGAGCGCACGATCATGCCGGCTGTTACCGGAGTAGCGCAAGCTGGCAATGGCTTAGGTGCTTTTTCAACCTCAACCAGACACATACGGCAACTTGCCGCGATAGATAATTTTTTGTGATAGCAAAAATGTGGAATGTAAGTGCCCAATTTATTGGCAGCATCCATTACCATGCTGCCTGGTGGCACTTCAACTTTTTTGCCGTCGATTTCGATTTCAACCATGGTATTCTCTGGCCTATTCTTTAGCCTAAAGGTATGTCGGTACCAAGCAATGCTTATGCTCGATGTGATATTCAAACTCTGCGCGGAAGTTCTTGATCATAGCGCGCACTGGCATCGCAGCAGCATCACCAAGCGCACAAATAGTGCGACCTTGAATGCCATCCGAAATGCTATTTAACATATCCAGATCATCAGCACGACCTTGGCCGTGCTCAATACGATGCACCATACGATATAACCAGCCAGTACCTTCACGGCATGGCGTACATTGTCCGCATGATTCTTCGTAGTAAAAATACGATAAACGCAATAAAGATTTGACCATGCAACGGGTTTCATCCATCACGATAACGGCACCGGAACCAAGCATAGAACCAGCTTTAGCGATGGAATCATAATCCATATCGGTTGCCATCATTACATCACCAGTTAACACTGGCATCGATGAGCCGCCAGGAATAACGGCTTTAATCTTTTTACCGTCACGCATACCGCCAGCCAATTCAAGCAGCGTTGCAAACGGCGTACCCATCGGCACTTCGTAATTGCCCGGCTTAGCTACGTCGCCCGACATCGAGAAAATTTTGGTGCCGCCGTTGTTTGGTTTACCGATGGCTGCATACGCTTCGCCGCCCATATTCATGACAAACGGCACAGCTGCAAAGGTTTCGGTGTTATTAATTGTGGTCGGCTTACCGTACAAACCAAAGCTCGCTGGGAATGGCGGTTTAAAGCGCGGCTGGCCTTTTTTACCTTCCAATGATTCCAGCAAAGCCGTTTCTTCACCACAGATATAAGCGCCATAACCGTGGAAAGCATGCAATTGAAAACTAAAGCTGGAGCCCTGAATGTTGTCACCCAACATTCCTGCTGCACGTGCTTGTTCTAACGCCTCTTCAAAACGGTCGTAATCAGCAAAAATCTCACCGTGAATATAGTTGTAACCGACGGTGATGCCCATGGCGTAAGCACCAATCGCCATACCTTCAATCAACGCATGCGGATTGTAGCGAATGATGTCGCGGTCTTTAAATGTACCCGGCTCACCTTCGTCGGTATTACATACTAAATATTTTTGACCTGGAAATTGACGCGGCATAAAGCTCCACTTCAATCCAGTTGGGAAACCGGCACCGCCGCGACCACGCAAGGAGGATGCTTTTAATTCAGCAATCACTTGTTCAGGGGTGATGCCTTCGGTCAGGATACGTTTTAAGGCGCTGTAACCACCGCGTTTAACGTAGTCGGCCAAGCCCCAGTTTGTCCCGTCTAATCCAGCCAATATTAATGGCTTAATGTGTCTGGTATGTAAGCTGGTCATTTGCGAGAGCCCTCATTGCCTGAAGCGTCAGCTGGAGAGGTATTTTTTAACTCATCAACCAAAGCATCAATTTTTTGATCTGACATAAAACTACACATACGCTTATTGTTGACCAACATCACCGGCGCATCACCGCAAGCCCCCATGCATTCACCTTCCATTAAGGTGAATTTATGGTCTGCAGTGGTTTCTCTATAGTCGATACCGAGTTTGTGCTTTAAATGATGTGCCGCTTTTTCACCACCAGACAACGCACAAGGCAAATTAGTGCAAACAGTGATTTTGAACTGCCCAACCGGCTTGGTATTGTACATATTGTAGAAAGTGGCAACCTCTTGCACAGCCACTGCTGGCATGCGTAAATAGTCAGCAACTTCTTGCAGAACTTCGGGCGGCAACCAACTGGTTTGGTCTTGCGCAATAGCCAGCGCAGCCATGACAGCAGATTGTCGTTGATCGTCTGGAAATTTTGCAATTTCACGATCTATTTTTTTATACGTTTGCTCAGATAACAGCATAAATTTAACCTTAAATATCAACCACGAGCGCCTGATTAGCGGTCAATTTCACCAAATACAATATCTTGAGTACCAATAATGGTCACCGCATCAGCGATCATATGGCCTGTTGCCATTTCATTTAACGACTGCAAATGCGCAAAACCAGGAGCACGGATTTTTACCCGGTATGGTTTATTGGCACCGTCTGAAAGCAAATAAATTCCAAACTCACCCTTAGGATGCTCAACCGCCGAATAAGCCTCACTGACCGGCACATGAAAACCTTCAGTAAATAATTTGAAGTGATGGATTAAATCTTCCATGTTCGACTTCATGCCAACGCGTGACGGCGGTGCTACTTTATGATTAGTAGTCATTACCGGGCCCGGGTTATTCCGCAACCATTCTACGCATTGCTTGATAATCCGGTTGGATTGACGCATTTCCTCAACCCGTACCAGGTAACGATCATAACTATCGCCATTGACGCCGACTGGAATATCAAAATTCAGCAAATCATAAACTTCATAAGGTTGTTTTTTACGCAAATCCCATTCAACGCCCGAACCGCGCAACATGGCACCGGTAAAGCCCATGGCTTTGGCGCGCTCAGGAGAAACCACGCCGATACCAACCAGACGTTGCTTCCAGATGCGGTTATCCGTCAATAAGGTTTCGTATTCATCAACATAAGTCGGAAAACGTACGGTAAAGTCTTCGATAAAATCGAGCAGTGAACCGCTGCGATTATTATTCAAAACTTGCATGGTTTTAGCATTGCGCAAATGCGAGGCTTCGTATTGCGGCATTGTGTCCGGCAAATCGCGATATACGCCGCCCGGACGATAGTAAGCTGCATGCATACGCGCACCGGAAACGGCTTCGTAGCAATCCATCAAATCTTCGCGTTCGCGGAAAGCGTACAAAAATACCGCCATCGCACCGACGTCCAGAGCATGCGCACCTAACCACAGCAAATGATTCAATAAACGGGTAATTTCATCGAACATTACGCGAATATATTGCGCACGCAAAGGCACTTCCAAGCCCAACATTTTTTCAATTGCCATTACATACGCGTGCTCGTTACACATCATTGAGACGTAATCGAGACGATCCATGTACGGAACGGATTGCAAGTATGTTTTTTGTTCTGCTAATTTTTCCGTTGCACGATGTAACAAGCCGATATGTGGATCAGCGCGCTGAATAACCTCACCATCCAACTCCAACACCAAGCGCAAAACGCCATGCGCGGCAGGATGCTGGGGTCCAAAATTCAAGGTGTAATTCTTTATCTCAGCCATTAAATACCTCTATATATCTGTTGCGCATCTCAATTTTATTGACGCACTTTTCTTGGCACCGCATACGCAGAATTGATCACAATAAGGCTTAGAGTCAACCGTTATTGCCGTAGTTTTCTTCACGAATAATACGTGGAACGTTTTCACGCGGCTCGATCGTAACCGGCTGATAAATGACGCGTTTTTGCTCAGCGTCATAGCGCATTTCAACGTAACCAGAAACCGGAAAATCTTTACGGAAGGGATGACCAATAAAGCCGTAATCAGTCAGAATACGTCGCAAATCGTTATGACCATCGAACAAGATACCGTACAAATCAAACGCTTCGCGCTCGTACCAGTTTGCTGCTGACCATACTTCAGCCAAAGAAGCTAACATCGGCATTTCATCATCAGGAGCAAATACTCGTACACGCAGGCGCCAGTTGTTGGCAATCGACAGCAAATGGGTTACTGCAGCAAAACGCTTACCAGCCCACGAACCTTCGCCATAGGTCGAATAATCAACGCCGCACAAATCGATTAACTCTTCAAAATGGGTCGCTAAATTATCACGCAATTCAGTCATGACAGATAAGTAATCAGCGTGATCCACGACCAGAGTCAACTCTCCCAGCGCCAATGACAAATCATAGGCACGCTCCGCCATTATTGCGCGCACCGCCGACTCAAGCTTTTCTAATTTTGTCGTCATATTTTTATCAAACTCATCAAACTGCGAATTAATGCTTCGCATGTGTTTCATTAGTGCGCTTCATTAGCGCGCAATGGTATTGGTACGCTTGATCTTGTTTTGCAACTGCATCACGCCATACAACAATGCTTCTGCAGTAGGGGGACAACCAGGCACATAAATATCAACCGGAACAATCCGGTCACAGCCACGCACCACCGAATAGGAATAGTGATAATAACCGCCGCCATTAGCGCAAGAACCCATGGAAATCACCCAGCGCGGCTCTGCCATTTGATCGTAAACTTTACGCAGTGCCGGCGCCATTTTATTGCACAAAGTGCCTGCTACAATCATGACATCAGATTGCCGTGGCGATGGACGAAACACAACACCAAAACGATCAAGATCATAACGCGAAGCACCGGCATGCATCATTTCAACAGCACAACAAGCCAAACCAAACGACATAGGCCACATTGAGCCGGTACGCGTCCAATTAATAAGCTTATCCGCCGTTGTTGTTACAAAACCTTCGTTAAATATGCCTTCAATTGACATAGAACCACCCTTTTGGCTTTTCTTCAGACTTGCTTCGTAGAGCAAATCCATACTTGCTACTACACCTACTACTACAATTAATCTTTAACGAACTACTCCCAATCCAGCGCGCCTTTTTTCCAGATATACCAAAAGCCTATGCCAAATTCAGCAATAAAGCCCAGCATTACCAGAAAGCCAGCCCAACCCAGATCGCGGTTAGCCACGGCCCAAGGGAAGAAAAATGCTGTTTCCAGATCAAATAAAATGAATAAGATAGCGACGAGATAATAACGCACGTCAAACTTCATGCGAGCATCTTCAAACGCTTCAAAACCACATTCATAGGGAGATAATTTTTGCGCATCCGGCTTATGCGGAGCTGCCAGGCGACCTAGCAATTGCGGGACCACGCCGACCAGAATGCCGACGATAATAAATAACAGGACAGGGAAATAATTTTCGAGGTTCACGATTGGGCAATAAAAAGCTAAAAGTGGTTTAATTTCTGGTTTTGCATTTGAGCTCAAATAACACAAGCTACTGCAACCGCCCCGAAACCATCATGCTTTTAACAAGCATGAATTGGCTCTTTGTTTATGGTGCCGACGACGAGACTCGAACTCGTACAGCTTTCGCCACTACCCCCTCAAGATAGCGTGTCTACCAATTTCACCACGTCGGCCTTATTACTAATTTTCTTAACTGCTTTAACTTCCTAAGCAAGTGCAGCATTCTACTTGATTAGGACTATTTGTTCAACGCACAATTACCTAAAAACAAGCAATTTCAGGCTATTTTTTGAAATTATTTAGGTATCTGGTCAGCATGACCCGTATTGCTTGCTGCTTTAGTCGCTGCAGCCGGCGCTGGCGCTGGTATTGCAGTCGAAGTTGGAGCTGAAGTTGAGGCCGCAGTTGAAGCTGAACCCGCACTTGCTGCAGGCGCTACTTCCGTAGTTTTTTGCTGGGATAAATTATCCATGACACCACCAGATGGAGCAGCATGTCTGGTACCAATATAGGCCAAACCCAACGTTGAGCAAAAGAATATTGTTGCAGCGATGCCGGTTGCCTTTGATAAAAAGCTCGATGAACCGGTAGCGCCGAATAAACTACCCGATGCGCCCGAACCAAAAGCCGCGCCCATATCAGCACCCTTACCATGTTGCACCAGCACTAAACCAATAATGACCAATGCTGCGCAAACTTGAATTGCTACTACCAATGAAAATATAGTGTTCATTTAAAAGCCTAAAAAATTAATATACGCACACATTTTGGTGTGCCACAGTACTTCACAAAACTTTACTCTATTGCCGCCGCGATGATGCCTAAAAAATCAATCGATTTCAACGCCGCGCCACCAATCAAACCACCATCAATATCTTTCATCGCCAGCAAGGCTACCGCATTATCCGGTTTCATGCTGCCGCCATATAAAATCTGCACCTGCTCAGCCAACTCCGCATTCATCAACGCCAATTGGCTACGCAAAAATGCATGAACTTGCTGCGCCATTTCCGGCGTAGCGGTAATTCCAGTGCCTATCGCCCAAACAGGCTCATAAGCCACCACTATTTTCGCTAATGCCGCCGCATCCAATACCGACAAAACCGCATTTAACTGGCGCGCCACTGTCGCCTCTGTCAAACCAGCCTTACGCTCTTGCAAGGTCTCACCAACACAAACGATAGGTGTGATGCCCGCCTCCAACAAACGCAACGTTTTTTCCGCTACCAGCGCATCAGATTCCGCGTGATACACACGACGCTCCGAATGGCCGACGATGGCATACGCACAGGAAAAATCCTTAAGCATGGAAACCGACATTTCACCAGTATAGGCGCCGCCAGCCTGAGCAGAAACATCCTGCGCGCCCCATGCTATCGACGAAGTTTGCAATGCCACCTGAACTTGAGCCAGATACGGAGCCGGCACACAGACAGCAACATCGCAATCAGCCGCGCTTGCGCTTAAGTTTTTAATGCCGCTTTGCAGCTCAGATAGCAACACTGCATTGGTGACCAAGCTGCCATTCATCTTCCAATTACCAGCAATTAAGGGGCGACGTTGCTTCATCCAAATCTTCCAGTTCTTAAATAACCCGCCATTCTAGCTTGTCGCCCTAAACACGGTCAAATACTGTAACGATTATTATCGGAAAATACGACTAATTTGCTCACAAATGGGGGCAATTCATATACTCCCACTATTTTTTTAAATATTTAACGTATCTAATGGTTTTTCCATTAATCAAAAACGTCTTATATGGCAGTATATATAAAGCACATTGCAAAATAATACGCTAAATACTTATTTAAAATAAAATACCAGGGTATGATCAAACACAAAAATCAAGTACGATTTTACCAATATGCTCACTACTTTCCATTAATACATGCGCCTCCGACGCTTGCTCAAAGGAAAAAGTCTTATAAATCACCGGCTTAATCTTTCCCGATTCCAACAACGGCCATATTTTTTGATGCAACTTCTGAGCAATTACTTGCTTGAATTCAACTGAACGAGCGCGCAGTGTTGAGCCAGTTACCGTCAAGCGACGTCGCAATATGGCACCCATATCCAATTGCGCCTTTGCTCCGCCCAACAAGGCAATCACGACTAATCGCCCATCATCCGCCATGCAAGTCAATTCACGATTAACATAATCCCCTGCAACCATATCCAGCACCACATCCACACCACGCCCGCCAGTTAAGGAATGCACTACCTCTTCAAAATTTTCCGTTTTGTAATTAATGCCGCGGATTGCCCCCAATTCCTCGCATGCACGACATTTTTCATCACTCCCCGCCGTGGCAATAACTTTATGCCCCAGCGCAGTCGCCATTTGGATTGCCGCCACACCAATGCCTGAAGTGCCGCCCTGCACCAACAAGGTTTCCGAACCAGTCAAACCCGCACGATCAAACACGTTACTCCAGACGGTAAAAAAAGTTTCCGGCAAAGCCGCTGCTTGCACGGCGGTAAATCCATGCGGAACAGGCAAACATTGCGCTAACGGTGCGGCGCAATATTCAGCATACCCACCACCCGCCACTAACGCGCACACCATGTCGCCAAGAGCAAAACCACTGCCCGACAATTCGCCAGCAACAACCTCCCCCGCCACCTCCAACCCCGGCAAATCAGAGGCGCCAGCCGGTGCCGGATAAGCACCTTTACGCTGAAATACATCAGGGCGATTTATGCCAGCCGCATGCACTTTGATCAACACCTCACCAGCACGTAAAACAGGGATCGCACGCTCACATATGCGCAACACTTCCGGGCCGCCAGGCTGTGAAATTTCAATTGCTCGCATCATGATTTTTTCCTTAGAATTTATGGGACTTACAAAAAATTGCATCAGCAATGTGCACCGACGCAGACAGTATTTTAGTACGACAAGGAAAGGTGCGACGGTGGAATTAACAACATCACTGATGCTTGCGAAACAACACTGATATACCAGTGTGCGCCCTGCAGGGCAACGCCGCTGGCACGATTTATCATAAGTCCGAAAAAAAACGCCCATGTTTTCACATGAGCGTTTCTTAGCTAATGACTTACGTCATTCGCATGACTATTTATTGCTCAACCTGACCCGCTTCAGCAACAACGGCAGCAGGAGCTACAGATACTTCCGACTCAGAAGCAGCAGCCTTCATCGACAATTTCAAACGACCGCGATCATCTGTTTCCAACACTTTAACGCGCACTACCTGACCTTCTTTCAAGTAGTCGGCAACTGCATTAACGCGTTCGTTGGCGATTTGACTGATGTGCAGCAAGCCGTCTTTACCTGGCAATACTTGAACAATCGCGCCGAAGTCCAATAATTTCAACACAGTACCTTCATAGACTTTACCGACTTCAACTTCAGCGGTAATTTCTTGAATCCGACGACGCGCTTCCTGACCCGCAGCAGCATCAACAGAAGCGATAGTTACTACGCCTTCGTCGCTGATATCAATTTGCGTACCAGTTTCTTCAGTCAACGCACGAATTACCGCGCCGCCTTTACCGATTACGTCACGGATCTTTTCCGGGTTGATTTTGATCGTGATTAAACGCGGTGCAAAATCAGACAATTCAACATTGCCGTGCGGCACTGCAGTTTGCATTTTTTCCAAAATATGCAAACGACCTTCTTTAGCTTGCGCCAAAGCGACTTGCATAATTTCTTTAGTAATACCTTGGATTTTAATGTCCATTTGCAGAGCAGTAATACCATTAGCAGTACCGGCAACTTTAAAGTCCATGTCGCCCAAGTGATCTTCATCACCCAAAATATCGGTCAACACAGCAAATTTATTACCATCTTTAATCAAGCCCATCGCGATACCGGCAACATGCGCCTTAACTGGCACACCCGCATCCATCAGCGCCAAGCAACCACCGCAAACTGATGCCATTGATGACGAACCATTTGATTCGGTGATTTCTGATACCAAACGCACCGAGTAGCTAAAATCTGCAACATCAGGCAACACTGCTTCCAATGCACGCTTAGCTAAACGACCATGGCCAATTTCACGACGCTTAGGCGTACCAACACGACCAGTTTCACCAGTCGCAAACGGAGGCATGTTGTAATGCAACATGAAGCGATCTGAGTATTCACCCATTAAGGCATCAATTTTTTGCTCGTCGCGTGAAGTACCTAAAGTAGCAATAACCAAAGCCTGTGTTTCACCGCGAGTGAACAATGCTGTACCGTGAGTGCGTGGTAAAACGCCGGTACGAATACTAATTGGACGCACTGTGCGAGTATCACGACCATCAATACGTGGCTCGCCATCTAAAATTTGGGAACGAACAATTTTCGATTCCAAATCAAACATGATGTTACCCAATTCAACTGAATCAACATCTTGACCTACCAACGCCGCATTCACTGCCGCTGTTGCTGATTTCAATTTTTCGGTACGTGCTTGTTTTTCTTTGATTTGATACGCTGCGCGCAACAAAGGCTCAGCCACTGCACCAACTGATGCGATCAACGCTTCATTTTTCGGTGCTGGCGCCCACTCAACTTCAGGTTTACCGCCCTGCTCAACCAAATCATGAATTGCGTCAATAACTACACGCATTTCAGTATGACCAAACACAACGCCGCCCAACATGATTTCTTCTGACAGTTGCTTAGCATCCGATTCCACCATCAACACAGCAGATTCAGTACCAGCAACCACTAAATCCATCATGGACGTTTTTAATTGGGTCGGGCTTGGGTTCAATACATATTGACCGTCAATATAACCAACGCGCGCTGCGCCCAACGGGCCGTTAAATGGAATACCTGATACGCACAATGCAGCAGATGCACCGATCATTGCGGCGATATCTGGATCAATCTCTGGATTAACCGACAACACGTGAATGACTACCTGCACTTCATTTAAATAACCCTCTGGAAACAGTGGGCGAATTGGGCGGTCGATCAAACGTGAGGTCAATGTTTCTTTTTCTGATGGACGGCCTTCACGCTTGAAGAAACCACCAGGAATACGGCCTGCTGCGTATGTTTTTTCTAAATAATCAACAGTCAACGGGAAAAAATCTTGTCCCGGTTTGGCATCTTTTCTTGCCACAACAGTAGCTAAAACAACGGTATCTTCTATCGAAACTAACACTGCACCAGTAGCCTGACGAGCGATTTCGCCTGTCTCTAAAGTAACTTGATGTTGTCCGTATTGAAAAGTTTTAGTAATTTTATTAAACACAATGTGTCCTTTCTAATTGGTCTTTTGACCTTGCCGACAGAATTCCAGGTGCTGTCGTTCACCTCACAACAGGTCGCAAGCAAAACTTGCTGCGTGCAACCTTACTACAAAATCGCGGATAAATCCTTATCCAACAATGCAAAAAGCCCGCATCAGAGAACTGATACAGGCATTTTAAGATAGCTTACGGAATGGCAAGCTAATCTGAATTACTTACGCAAACCGAGTTTAACGATCAGGTCACGATAGCGCACTGCGTCTTTACCTTTAAGGTAAGACAACAAACTCTTACGACGGTTAACCATCATGATCAAACCACGACGTGAGTGGTGATCTTTAGAGTGAGCTTTAAAATGGCCATTCAAATCGTTGATACGTGCTGTCAACAATGCAACTTGAACTTCAGGAGAACCGGTATCGTTTACTGCACGTGCATTGTCAGCAACGATAGCTGCTTTTACTTGTTTTTCAATTGTCATGATAAATCCTTTACATGCGATGAATGGAGTAAATAAGCAACTTAGCAACCCCAAACACCGTGATTAATTAATGAATTAGCCGGTAAACCTACCGACTAAGGGCGAGATTATATAGGAGAAATTGTTTTAGTACAAATCATTGCTACGCTTAACTTATTTCCCTTCATTTGATTTGTGCCACATCTATCTTTGTCCGCTTAAAACCCATCCAACCGCACTACTAAATCTCAAGCTTTGTTGATGCTCATCAGCGAATACTTAAAAACATATTAATTAAAACAACATTTAAATTAATTAATATTTCCTTCCCACATCATCCCGCCTGTATTTAAATCACCCCAACACCTCAACTGACGCAATAAGCAAGCCATCCGCACCCAATTCTACTCCGCCACGATTCAGCCCATTCACTATCGACTTCAATGCAGCGACGCTGCTATTACGATCGATACCGATCCCAAAGAATGGTCGATGCTGGCCGATTTTAAGCTCCATATAGCAAATGGCCTCGGCCTGTGCGCCGGAACCTAGTGCATGTTCATGATAATCAACCACTTGCATTTCCAGCTCCAAGCCATTAATAAACGCCTCGATCGGGCCATTGCCGCAGCCTAAAATCTGTCTGACTTGCTGCTGGTGCTCGAGCACAATATCAATCTCAACCAGAGATGCGTCAGACTCAAACGATTGCAGCGGATTATTGCTGCAATTATGACTACGGTAACGATATGGCTGCTCTATATCCAAATACTCTGTTTTAAACAAATGGTAAATAATATCGGCCGTCGCTTCTTTGCCAGTTTGATCGGTATAGCGCTGAATCACCCGGCTAAATTCAATTTGCAAGCGACGCGGCAAATCGATGCCGTGCTCTTGCTGCAAAATATAACTAACGCCACCCTTACCTGATTGGCTATTGACACGTATCACCGCATCGTAGCCGCGATTTAAATCATCGGGATCAACCGGAAGATAAGGCACTTCCCACCAGGTATTGGGCTGCTGCTGAGCCAGACCTTTTTTAATGGCGTCCTGATGCGAACCAGAAAATGCGGTAAACACCAAATCACCGGCATACGGATGGCGCGGATGCACAGGCAACTGATTGCAATACTCAACCACTGAGCGCACCTCATCAATGTCAGAAAAGTCCAGGCCGGGATGTATTCCTTGTGAATACAAATTCAAGGCCAACGTAACCAAATCAACGTTACCGGTGCGCTCACCATTTCCAAACAAACATCCCTCAACCCGTTGGGCGCCCGCCATTACCGCCAATTCCGCCGCGGCGACTGCGGTGCCGCGATCATTATGCGGATGAATACTTAAAATAATTTGCTCACGACGCGCCAAATGGCGATGCATCCATTCGATCTGATCTGCGTAAATATTGGGCGTAGACATTTCTACCGTAGCAGGCAGATTAATGATCATTTTCTGTTCTGCGCTTGGCTGCCAGATAGCGGACACGGCATCGCAGATTTCTAAAGCGAAATCGGGCTCTGCCGCCGAAAAGGTTTCAGGCGAATACTGAAATACCCATTCGGTTTCCGGCATCGTTTGCGTTATCTCTTTGATTAAGCGCGTGCCTTGCATGGCCAGTTCTTTTATTTCCACACGGTCGGCATTAAAGACAATGCGGCGAAAATTTTCTGCAATGGGATTATACAAATGTACAATCGCCCGACGCGCTCCGCGCAGTGACTCTACTGATCGTCGGATCAAATCCTCCCTGGATTGTGTAAGAATTTCTATCGTCACATCATCGGGTATCAAATTTTGTTCGATCAAGCTCCGAACAAAATCAAAATCGGTATCTGACGCAGACGGAAACGCCACTTCGATTTCTTTAAAACCGATTTTTACGAGTTGCTGAAACATTTTTAATTTCTTCGCGACCGACATCGGCTCAATCAACGACTGATTTCCATCACGTAAATCAGTGCTCATCCAAATTGGCGGGGCCGTGATAAGACGATTCGGCCAAGTACGATCTGGCAAGGCAATCGCCTGAAAGCGTTTGTATTTCTTTTCCGGATGATTCAACATGACATTCTCCAATGCAGTAGCTGGCCAAAGGCAAGCGGATTAAAAACTCAAGGACGAACAAGTACCAACCACAACACAGGTTGCGATTAAAAAGAAGGAATTATTTTGGTGCGTGAAAGATCGGCTGACTGGGTTAAACAATCCAGTCAGCTCATACGCTATAGCTGAGGGTTGACTTTCTCAACCTTGGAATGCAGTTTGTTTAATGCAGAAATATAGGCTTTGGCCGAAGCGACGACGATATCCGGATCAGCGCCCACGCCGTTGACTATGCGACCGGCTTTGGATAAGCGCATGGTGACTTCCCCTTGCGATTGCGTGCCAGTGGTAATCGCATTTACCGAAAACAGCAGTAATTCTGCACCACTTTGCGTGACGGATTCAATTGCGGCCAGAGTTGCATCGACCGGGCCATTGCCATGCCCTTCGCAGATAGCTTCTTTACCCTCTATTGAGAACACGACTTTGGCATACGGCTGCTCACCGGTTTCCGACCGCTGCGCCAGTGACACATAACGATAATGTTCCTGTATGTGCGACTGCTGCTCATCCGACACTAATGACATAATATCTTCATCAAAAATTTCAGATTTTCTATCCGCTAATTCTTTAAAACGATTAAATGCAGCGTTGACTTCGGCCTCGGAATCTAGACTAATGCCCAACTCATCCAAGCGCTGTTTGAATGCATTCCGACCGGATAATTTGCCGAGCACTATTTTATTCGCCGCCCAGCCCACATCTTCGGCTCGCATAATTTCATAGGTGTCGCGCGCTTTTAAAATACCGTCTTGATGAATACCGGAAGCATGGGCAAAGGCATTGGCGCCAACCACGGCTTTATTCGGCTGAACATTAAAGCCCGTGATTTGTGAAACTAATTTTGAAGTTGGTACAAGTAAAGTCGCATCAATGCCAAGTTCAAAATCAAAATAATCTTTACGGGTGCGCACCGCCATCACCAGTTCTTCTAACGCGGTATTGCCAGCCCGCTCACCCAAGCCGTTAATTGTACATTCAACTTGACGTGCACCACCAATCATCACGCCAGCCAAAGAATTTGCAACTGCCATGCCTAAATCGTTATGGCAATGCACCGACCAGATTGCCTTGTCCGAATTGGGTACACGTTCACGCAAGGTTTTAAGCAACACCCCGTACATCTCCGGCACACCGTAACCCACGGTATCCGGAATGTTAATGGTTGTTGCACCTTCGTTAATCGCGACTTCAATCACGCGACACAAAAAATCAATATCTGAACGGCTGCCATCTTCGGCGCTAAATTCCACGTCATCGGTAAATTTACGTGCAAAACGCACCGACATTTTGGCTTGCTCCAAGACTTGTTCCGGGCTCATGCGCAATTTCTTTTCCATGTGCAAGGCGGAAGTAGCGATAAAGGTATGAATACGCTTGTGCTCTGCACCAACTAAAGCTTCGGCGGCGCGGGAAATATCACGGTCATTGGCACGCGATAAGGAACAAACAATCGATTCTTTAATAACGCTGGAAATAGCCTGAATCGATTCAAAATCACCCTGTGAAGCTGCTGCAAAACCAGCCTCAATCACATCAACACGCATTCTTTCCAGTTGTTTGGCAATACGGATTTTTTCGTCGCGCGTCATTGAAGCGCCGGGCGATTGTTCGCCGTCACGCAAAGTGGTGTCGAATATGATGAGTTTTTCTGCCATGATGTGCTCCAATATGAAAGCTAAGGTAAGTAAGAGTATTAAGGTTTATAGGGTGAAGCAGATAAATTTAAGCGCTTTTTCTCCACCCCCTGCCGGATAAGCACGAGTGAGAAACAACTCAAATTGTGGGGGTATGTGGTTTAGCGCGTGAACCGCACTAGGTCTAGCAATAGATTCAGCGCTAGCAGGGATTGCGCTAGGCCGAGGGAGGAATTGTTGCTGATGAATGTTGAAAACATGGGAAAGACTATAAGCGTTAAAAAACGAAAGTGCAACCAAATTTTCGTTTTTTTTGCATATTTTTAACGCGTAAAAAAAGCCATTCAAAAGAATAGCTTTTTAAAATTAGGTCTTAATGATCGTCATGCACTTCCAGTTCTGTTTGCAAAATACTGACCGGGCGACCTTTTCTCCAGCGCCATAAGAATATGGCGTAACCCGACAAACAATATAAAACAAACACGCCAAACAAAACCATAGGCGGATAACTGACGACTAACACATAGACCAAGACCAGCACGAGCGGCACGGCAAACGGGACTGATTTTTTGAGGTTCACATCTTTAAAGCTATAAAACGGTACATTGCTGACCATCGTTAAACCCGCCAGCACCGTAATCGACCAGATTACCCAACGCATATCCGGGCCAGCGATGTTTAAATCGGTCATCGCCCAGATAAACCCAGCCACCAACGCTGCTGCTGCGGGGCTTGGAATGCCTTGAAAATAACGTTTGTCAACTACCGCAATATTGGTATTAAAGCGTGCCAACCGTAATGCAGCACAGGCACAATACACAAACGCCGCCAGCCAACCCCACTGCCCTAATCCGCGCAAACCCCATTCGTAGGCAACCAAGGCGGGTGCTGCGCCGAAAGAAACCATGTCGGAAAGGCTATCGTACTGCGCGCCGAATTCGCTTTGGGTATTGGTCAACCGTGCCACACGGCCATCAAGGCTATCTAGCACCATGGCGATAAAAATGGCGATGGTGGCTTTTTCAAAAAAACCATCCATACCCATCACGATGGCGTAAAAACCACAAAACAAGGCGGCGGTAGTAAAGGCATTCGGTAGTAAATAAATACCACGGCGCGGTTTTTTTCTAACGACTTCAGCACCTGCTGGTGTTGCGGCATTTTGGTTTTTTTTAACTATTTTAAAAAAATTCTTTAAAGTAGCTTTTGATTTACGACGTTGGAATGCCATGCTTTGCCTTGTAGAGTTACTGAAGAATTCGGTGATGCGCGGCAAGTATAACTTTAATTCTGTGATGCTCAAAACGGCTTTTTTTCTATCGTTAAAATGCAGAGGAATTCTCTCAACTTCCTATTTAAGAATGCCCCTGTATTTTTATAGAATACGTCGAAATGGCAAAATTTTACTTTGAGCTTTACATACAGATTCTTATCGACCTGAAATCCATTTGATACGTTAAATATTTTCAAAAACAGTTGGCTTATATGAAATCACGGATTTAATTTGAAAATCAGGCGGATTTTACCGTCCACCTGAGTTCGAGCTAAATTTTAATTAAACTTGATTTTTGCCACAACTTTAGCCGTTAAAGTGGATTCACCTGCTTCAAAATTAGTTTCCGGCACTGAATTGCTTCTCGCCATCATCGGTGCGGCAGCCGCAAACATGCGCGGTTCTGGGTGACTTGCTGTGCCATCAAAATCCAGTGTTTCGATAACGGCACTGGCTGCATCACGCCCCATTGCTTTGGCTATCGCTTGCACCCGCTCCTGCATATTTTTGTAAGCGGCTTCCAAACGCGCTGCATCCAGGCGCTGCATGGTGGCGTCCGACAAACCAAAACTCAGTCCATTCAAGGCCAAAGTTTGCTGTGCTGCTGCGACAGTGGCCGGTAATTGTTGGATATTTTTGGTTGTCAACTCCAGATATTGGCCGACTCTCCAGCCAGTAATTGTGCGTGTTTTAGCGCTTGATAACGTATCCGAATAAACGGGGTAGGTGTAATAACCACGGGTAGCCAGCTTAGCTTCAGGATCGGCTTTTTTCAATATTTCAGTGCCGTCCTTCATTTTTTTATTCACCCGTCCAGCAGCTGCAGCCTTGTCTTTATCTTGTTCTTCAATAAAAAAAGTGGCATTCGCCTGGTCATTTTCAGCCTTCACTTCGCCGGTACCGGACACCACAATCAAACTTCCCTTAGTTTGCTGCGCGAATACTTGGGTGCTGAATAGGTAACATAGGACAACGGTTGCAGTGATGAATAGTTTCTTCATGTAAATCTCCAATTAAAAAAGGGGCATGCGTTACCGCAGGGCCCCTTAGAATACAACGTTTTTGCTTTTTAGATAAAGTCAAAATACCAACTAAGTAAAGCGGCAAATGAAAAATATCTAACAATCTAACAAATTAATTTTTCGATTGATCAACCATTTTATTTTTGGCAATCCAAGGTACTTGAAGCGTGAAAAAAACGGTGCCTGCGCACCGTTTTTAGCCTCGAGCTGTTTGCGCCCGCTGGCGCAAACAATGATGATGCCCGGCTATCGTATTAATCAGTTCTTCGATTGATCAACCATCTTGTTTTTAGCAATCCAAGGCATCATCCCCCGCAACTTAGCCCCAACCTGCTCAATCTGATGTTCCGAATTCAAACGACGGCGTGAAATCAAGGTCGGTGCACCGGCTTTATTTTCCAAGATAAAGCTCTTCGCATATTCACCTGTTTGAATATCTTTCAAACATTTGCGCATGGCGTTTTTAGTGTCTTCAGTCACAATTTTTGGACCAGTGACATATTCACCGTATTCAGCGTTATTTGAGATCGAGTAATTCATGTTAGCGATACCGCCTTCATAGATCAGATCAACGATGAGTTTAAGTTCATGCAAACATTCAAAGTACGCCATTTCCGGCGCATAACCCGCTTCGGTTAATGTCTCAAAACCAGCTTTAATCAGTTCGACTGCGCCGCCGCACAATACCGCTTGCTCACCGAACAAATCAGTTTCAGTTTCTTCGCGGAAGTTGGTTTCAATAATGCCGGCACGACCACCACCGTTCGCCATGGCGTAGGACAAGGCGATGTCGCGGGCAGAACCGGATTTATCCTGATACACCGCAACCAGATGCGGCACGCCGCCGCCTTGGGTGTACGTTGCGCGAACCGTGTGGCCGGGTGCTTTTGGCGCGATCATGATGACGTCTAAATCAGCACGTGGCACAACTTGGCCGTAATGCACATTAAAGCCATGAGCGAAGGCTAATACCGCGCCTTGCTTTGCGTGCGGTGCTACATTTTCGTTATAGACTTGCGCGATATTTTCATCCGGCAGCAAAATCATAATCACGTCAGCGGCTTTCACTGCCTCGTTAACTTCTGCGACGTTCAAACCGGCATTTTTGGCTTTATTCCAGGAAGCACCGTCTTTACGCAAAGCGACGGTAACTTTACAGCCTGAGTCATTTAAATTCTGCGCATGGGCATGGCCTTGCGAACCGTAACCGATGATGGTTACATTTTTGCCTTTGATTAAGGAGAGATCGCAATCTTTATCGTAAAAAACGTTCATTTTATTTTTCCTAATTTATATTTGAGGGAGTTAATTAACAATCCAATTAAACTTTGAGTATGCGTTCACCGCGTCCGATACCTGAACCACCGGTACGCACTGTTTCCAGAATTGAGGTGCGCTCGATAGAGTCAATAAAAGCATCTAATTTGCCTTTATTGCCAGTTAATTCAATGGTGTAGGTTTTTTCAGTGACGTCAATAATCCGTCCACGGAAAATATCCGCGGTACGCTTCATTTCCTCACGTTCCTTACCTACTGCGCGCACCTTAATTAACATCAGTTCGCGCTCGATGTGCGCGCCCTCGGTTAAATCAACCACTTTAATCACTTCGATTAAGCGGTTCAGGTGTTTGGTGATCTGCTCAATCACATCGTCAGAACCGGTTGTAACTATGGTCAAACGCGATAACGTAGCGTCTTCGGTCGGCGCTACGGTCAGCGTTTCAATGTTATAGCCACGCGCCGAGAATAGGCCAACTACGCGCGATAAAGCGCCGGCTTCGTTTTCTAACAAGACAGAAATAATATGGCGCATGTTATAAATCCTCCGAACCAAGTAACATTTCAGAGAGCCCTTTGCCGGTTTTCACCATAGGCCAGACGTTTTCGGTTTGATCGGTAATGAAGTTCATAAATACCAGCCGGTCTTTCATCGCAAATGCGTCATGTAAAGCACCATCCACGTCCGCCGGGTTTTCAATTTTCATCCCCACATGTCCGTAGGCTTCCGCCAATTTTGAAAAGTCAGGTAATGATTCCATATACGATTCAGAATAGCGTGAAGAATAATCAATCTGCTGCCACTGACGCACCATGCCTAAAAATCGGTTATTCAATAAAATGATTTTTGGTGTCAGATGATATTGCTTGCAGGTTGCCAGTTCCTGAATACACATTTGGATCGAACCTTCGCCGGTAATGCAGGCAACGGTTGCATCGGGATTCGCCATTTGCACGCCCATCGCATACGGCAAGCCAACCCCCATAGTTCCCAATCCGCCTGAATTAATCCAGCGTCGTGGTTTATCGAATCGATAATATTGCGCCGCCCACATTTGATGCTGGCCAACGTCGGAAGTAATGAAGGCATCACCCTTGGTGATTTGCCACACTTTTTCGACTACCGATTGCGGTTTAATGACTACGCTGGAATCAACATATTTTAAACAATCGCGTTTGCGCCACTCATTAATTTGCTGCCACCAGGCGGAAATGGAGGCTGGATTGGGACGATTCTCAGCGACGCTTAATTGCGACAATAATTCTTGCAGCACATCCTTCACATTCCCAACAATAGGAATATCCACTTTGACGCGTTTGGAAATAGACGACGGATCAATATCGATATGAATAATTTTGCGCTGTTGCGAAGCAAAATGTTTAGGATTGCCGATCACCCTATCATCAAAGCGTGCGCCGATGGCAATTAGCACGTCGCAGTTTTGCATCGCCATATTCGCTTCATACGTGCCGTGCATACCGGGCATACCAACGAATTTTTCGTCCGATGCCCGATACGCGCCCAAGCCCATTAAGGTATTGGTACAAGGAAAACCTAACTGATCGACTAATTTATTCAGTTCAGCTGATGCATTGGCTAATATCACGCCGCCGCCTGTGTAAATCATCGGTCGTTCAGCCTGCATTAATAATTGCAACGCTTTGCGGATTTGTCCTGAATGGCCCTTATCTACGGGCTTGTAGGAGCGCATTTCAACTTCTTTCGGATACGAGTAAGCACATTTGTGCGCACTGATATCTTTAGGAATATCAATTAAAACCGGGCCGGGACGACCAGTCGTCGCAATATAGAAGGCTTTTTTAATCGTCAATGCAAGGTCGCGCACATCTTTCACCAGAAAATTGTGTTTGACGCAAGGACGGGTAATTCCAACGGTATCGCATTCCTGAAAAGCGTCTTGACCAATTGCGCTGGAAGGCACCTGACCGGAGATAACTATCATTGGAATCGAATCCATATACGCTGTCGCCAAGCCGGTAACGGCATTGGTTACGCCAGGGCCGGAAGTCACTAAGGCAACGCCAACTTTATTGGAAGAACGGGAATAGGCATCCGCCGCATGCAAAGCCGCCTGCTCATGGCGCACTAGCACATGTTGGAATTTGTCTTGTTTGTAAATGGCATCGTAGATATACAATACCGCGCCACCAGGATAGCCGAACACATGTTCAACGCCCTCTTCGGCCAGACAGCGAACTAAGATTTCCGCGCCTGTTAAATCTGAATTTGTACTCACTTGCAATTCCTTTCAAGGTCCATAGGAGATTGATCGGATGTTCTCGCCTTACGAAGTGCCATACCAGACAACGAGTGCTTTGCCAGACGCTATAAACTTGGGTTTATACTTTTTTACCGTAACCGCATTCGCCCTTCACACAACCGTAGGTGTGTTACAAACCAATACTCAATTACAACTGGATTAGCTAAGCCACCTGATACAGAAAAACTTCTCACGCTTGTGGCATGGGTTAGAACAAACTAGCTTCAAACAAAAGCAAATCGCACATTATTGACGTCTTGCGTCACCATGCGGACTTTAATACCCCGCGATGGCAGGGTGGATAGCTACGTTAATGCGCCGCACCATTTTATGTCAAGGTTTTTTATGGTTTTTCTGATGAAAATTTATAAAATGGCGAATTCTTTTAAATTTAATGAATGATTATTCCGTTTTAATTGCGAATATTACGCATCCCAAAAAGGTTATTCCGTAAAACATGCTTAAACATTGCTGTGAAATAAGTTATTTTGTGTTGAAAACATTGCTTCTCATTTATACTTCGCACATCTGAGGAGATTGAACATGCATAAAAATTCCCGCAAAAATTGTCACATTATCGCCCTACTTAAACTTAGCCTACTTATTGCAAGCGCAAGCTGCTTATTAAATGGTTGCGTAGTCATTGCCGTTGCTGATGCGGTAGTTGGCACAACGGTAAGCGTTGGTGCTGCCGTGGTCGGCACAACAGTGAATGTTGGCTCAGCTGTAGTTGGCTCTACCGTTGATGTTGCCCGTGCTGGCGTGCGCGCCGCGACTAGTGCGCCTGATCCCGTTGTGCCCAAATAATTAAACTACATCATAAAGGGGCAGCAGCTAGTTCAGCGGCCCTACTCACCTCATTACGGCTGCATTCCAGCATCCATCCTGCATTCAAATTCTCATCAAAGCCACCATGAACTGGTCGGCATTATTATTAAAATAGTTGTTTTTATAATATAAATAGATAATTATTTATGTTACGGTGCGGGCTGAGCAAATAAAACGACAAAGGTTAATTCATGACTGAGCCACTCAGCATTCCAACCAAAGATCGCCTTAATTCCACAGTTTTCATCGGTTCCGCCGCCTGCATCATTGCACTTACCATCTGGTCTATTATCGATACTCAGCATGTAGCCGCCATCATGAGACTAGTGCTCGGCTGGATTACAGAAGGATTCGGCTGGTATTATTTCTTAGTAGCGACTCTCTGCATAGTCTTCGTCATTTTTATTGCCTCATCCAAATTTGGCAACATCAAGTTAGGCCCTGATAACTCCAAACCTGAATACAACCTGTTTACTTGGGGCGCGATGTTATTCGCAGCTGGAATCGGTATTGACCTCATGTTCTTCTCCGTTGCAGAACCTGTAACACATCTACTGGCACCGCCAGAGGGTGAGGCAAACACCATCGCGGCAGCGCGACAGGCCATGTCCTGGACTTTATTTCACTATGGAATTACTGGCTGGTCCATGTATGCGCTGATGGGTATGGCGCTCGGTTATTTTAGTTATCGTTACGATTTACCGCTGAGCATTCGCTCGGCGCTCTATCCAATTTTAGGTAAAAGGATTCATGGTGCCTTAGGCCACGGAGTAGATATTGCAGCAGTACTTGGCACCATCTTCGGTATCGCGACCTCGCTAGGTATCGGCGTAGTTCAACTCAACTACGGTTTGAAATTCATGTTTGACGTTCCAGAGGGAATCGTCCCGCAAGCCTGGCTCATTTTACTGTCTGTCGTCATGGCGACTATTTCAGTTGTTTTAGGTGTAGATAAAGGCATCCGTCGACTTTCTGAACTGAACGTGATTTTAGCTATTTTCCTTATTATTTTCGTTCTCATCAGCGGGAAAACGGTATTCCTGCTAAACGGGCTGGTACTCAATATTGGCGATTATTTGCACAGTTTTACCAGCATGACGCTGAATACCTTCGCCTTTGATCGTCCGGTCGACTGGCTCAATGCATGGACATTATTCTTCTGGGCCTGGTGGGTTGCCTGGGCACCTTTTGTCGGCCTGTTTTTAGCACGCATATCCAGAGGACGCACGCTGCGCCAGTTTATCGCTGGGACGTTAATCATTCCCTTCGTATTTACGCTGATCTGGATTTCTGTATTTGGCAACAGCGCCCTGGACATTGTGCTGTCAGGGAATCAGGAGTTTGGCAAAATCGCGATGGAAACACCGGAACGCGCCTTTTATTCATTACTGGCCGAATACCCTTGGATAGGATTTAGCTCCATATTAGCCACCGTCACCGGATTACTGTTCTATGTTACTTCTGCCGACTCCGGTGCCTTAGTGCTAGGAAATTTCACGTCTTACCTAAAAACCGCGAATAGCGATGCACCAAAATGGCTGCGTATTTTCTGGTCATTCGCTATCGGTATTCTTACGCTGTCGATGCTGATGGTGGGTGGCGTGCCAACGCTTCAAAACGCCACCATTATTATGGGGCTGCCACTATCCTTCGTTATGCTTTTTATTATGATTGGCTTATATAAAGCACTGAGGATTGAAGCAATTAATGAAGAAAATAAGCAATAAATTCCAACTAAATCACAACTTAAAACTTATGGCCATTTCCATTCCTTGAAAAGATAAAAATAAATGGTTGCATATATATAAATAAAGTATGATGCAAGCCCTTATCGCTCATTGTCATTTGGAGATTAAATTGAAAATAAATAAAACTATTCCTTTGTTCGCTAGCATCGTACTTGCATCCACTTTAGCGGGTTGTGCCACCGAAAGCTCGCAGTCATTACCTATACAAAAAGTAATCAGCGCCAGTCAACCATACGTTGGTGTACGTACCTTGATTTCAGTTGGAAAATTCGATAATCGCTCAAGCTATATGCGCGGTATTTTTTCTGATGGCGTTGATCGCTTAGGTAGCCAGGCCAAAACCATTTTGATCAGCCATATGCAGCAAACCAATCGCTTCAATGTGCTTGATCGTGACAATATGGCTGAAATGAAGCAAGAAGCAGATCTTAAAAAACAAACGCAAAACATTAAAGGTGCCGATTTTGTTGTGACGGGTGATGTGACTGAATTTGGCCGTAAAGAAGTCGGCGATCAGCAGTTATTCGGCATTTTAGGACGGGGGAAAACACAAGTCGCTTACGCAAAAGTAACCCTCAATATCGTCAACATCGCCACATCTGAAGTTGTCTACTCAAGCCAGGGTGCCGGTGAATACAGCTTGTCTAACCGAGAAGTAATTGGTTTCGGCGGCACCGCCAGCTATGACTCAACTTTAAATGGCAAAGTGCTTGATTTAGCGATGCGTGAGGCCGTCAATACCTTGGTTGCAGCGTTGGATTCCGGTGCATGGACACCAAACAAACCACAATAAACTAGAAAAACGAAAACAATACAATGACCAAGAAAATTGTCATTACACTGGCCGCTGCCAGTGTATTACTCTCCGGCTGCCACACTCAACCAAAAACTTTATATCAATGGGAAGGTTATCAGCCGCAGGTATATCAATATTTTAAAGGCGAGAGCCCCGAACAACAGATCGCTATTCTTGAAAAAGGCCTGGAAATCATTAAGGCAAAAGGAAATATGCCACCACCTGGCTATCACGCGCATTTAGGTTTGCTATATTCCGGCATTGGCAAACAAGATCAAGTGATTCAGGAGTTCCAGACCGAGAAAACATTATTCCCAGAATCATCGGCCTATATGGATTTTCTGCTGAATAAAATGAAAAAAAGTGAGCAATGATATGTTGAAAAAAACACTGAAACTTGTCGCCTGTCTTATGTTGATAGCACTGGCAACTGGTTGTGCCAACCATCAAGTCACTCCTACTGACTACACGGCATTCAAACAAAGCCGCCCGGCTTCGATTCTTATCCTGCCACCGCTAAATGAGTCTCCCGATGTCGCTGCAACCTACAGCATGCTGTCGCAAATGACTTACCCACTTTCTGAAGCAGGGTACTACGTATTGCCAGTTACCCTTGTCGACGAAACTTTCAAACAGAACGGGTTAAGTACTCCAGCAGATATTCATGCCGTAGCACCAGCCAAACTCAAGGAAATTTTCGGCGCTGATGCCGCGTTATACGTAACCGTAACCCAATATGGTGCAAGTTATACGGTACTCAACAGCGTGGTGATTGTAACGGCCAAGGCTAAATTAGTTGACTTAAAAACCGGTACGACTCTGTGGCAAGGCGCCGCAACTGCCTCCAACAATGAAGGTGGTAACAACGGCGGAGGTGGTTTGATCGGCGCGTTGGTGGCAGCCGCTGTGAAACAAGTTATTAATAATGTTTCCGATGCAGGACACCCGGTTGCAGGAGCCGCCAGCATGCGCCTGTTATCGGCGGGACGCGCTAATGGAATTTTGTATGGGCCACGTTCGGAACGTTACCAAACAGATTAATCAACGGCGAGCTTAACAATAAAAAACCTGTCATTTTTTTAAGGCAGGTTTTTTATTGTTCTATTTTTGCCCTACTCACATTTTCCCCGTCTCTGGCTTGTAAGGTCGTAAACGTCAATGCAGACAATATCGTGAGCATTCCCATCGCAACAAAGGCATGATGTAATGCGCTCAATATCGCGGGATGATTGGTTTGTGGCAGCCCATCTAAAAACCAGCTAGTAATTAACAAGCCGCAAGCCAAACCGAAACTCATCGAGAGTTGTTGAAGCGAACTAGCAATGGTGCTCGCCATGCTGGAATCAGTTATTTGTATGTCCGCATACGCCATCGAATTCATACAGGTGAATTGCAGCGAGTTGAAAAATCCCATAGTAAAACCCAGCATCACGATCAATGCGATAGGCGTATTGGGGGTGATTAATGAAAAACAGCTGATCGTGCAACCTATCATGACGGTATTCACCATCAAAATACGGCGATAGCCCAGGCGCGCCAACACTTTGGACGCAATCATCTTCATGCCCATGGCAGCCAGCGCGGCAGGCATCATTAATAGACCTGATTGCCATGCCGGCAATCCTAGGCCGAGCTGATACAGCAAAGGCAGTAGAAAGGGTAAAGCGCCGATACCTAAACGGGTGATAAAACCGCCAGCAACCGAGACGCGGAAGGTGCGGATTTTAAACAGCGCGAGATTTAGCAAAGGATAAGCATGCTGTCTGGCATGCCAAACATAAGTCGCCAGCAGCACCACGGCCACCACAAACAAGACTCCGACCGAAGTGCTATCCAAACTATGCTCGCCAAATATTTCAAGCAACCACGACAACAACGCAGTTCCTGTGCCAAACAGCACCAAACCAAGCACATCTAATGGTCGTTGTTCTTCGCCAAAATAATTAGGCATAAACCGATGACTTAAATACAAAGCAACTAAACCCACCGGGATATTCACAAAAAATATCACCCGCCAGGAAAGCCAATGCACAATTAAACCACCGACTAACGGCCCCAATAAAGGGCCGATTAAAGCGGGAATAATTACAAAATTCATCGCTGCCAGTAATTCAGATTTGGGGAAGGTTCGCACTATGGTAATCCTCCCGACCGGCAGCATTAGCGCCGCACCTATCCCTTGCAGAATACGCGCAGCAACCAACATCGGCACACTCATGGAAAGTCCGCACAGGATCGAGGCAATGGTGAAAATGGTAACGGCATAACTAAATACGCGCCGAGTTCCATAACGGTCAGCGATCCAGCCGCTGACTGGAATACATACGGCAAGACTGAGTATGTAGCTGGTGACCACGGCTTTTAAGCTCAGTGGCGTGACGTTCAAACTCGCAGCCATTGCTGGCACGGCGGTATTGACGATCGTTGAATCAAGCTGCTCCATAAAGAGCGCCGATGCGACTACCCAGGGCAGGTAGCGCTTAACTACAGATTCCATCATTGCTTAGTATGGTTTCAGTGAAATAAAGAAACCTGATTCTACTCCTACTCAGCAACATTTACCGGCGCCGTTCCCATAACGTGCTTCTTGCCGCTCACGGAAAAACTCTTCGTACGTCATACAGTGTTTATCCGGATGATTGACACGCATATGCTCGACATAAACTTCATAATCGGGCACGCCAACCATCAAACGTGCGGCTTGCCCTAAATAGCGGCCGACTTTACCTAAATCTTCAAACATGAGTACCTCCATGTAAGTAAGGGAAGGTGTTGAATTCTAAATCACCAACTTCCCTTATTACTTATTAACTAACCGACGTCATTGCCTCATAAGGCGTTTCGTTAGATGTTGGCTGATCGCTCTTCAAGGATTGAAATGCGGTACGCAAACCAAAACCAACTACGCTCACCACAACAAACATAAACAACAACGTTAAACCAGCATCAAGACGATTATTAAAGACTAAGCGACTCATTTCTTCGGCTGACTTGGCCGGTGCTATCAGAACGCCATTTTCCAGCCCAGTGGCAAATTTATTTGCCAACGCCAAAAAGCCTAATTTTGGATTGCTATCGAATACCTTAATCCAGCCAGCAGTTAAAGTGCAGGTTAATAAAATCAGGGTTGGAACTATGGCTACCCACGCATAACGTTGGCGCTTCATTTTGAATAGAATTGCTGCGCACATGGTGAGCGCTATCGCCGCCAGCATTTGATTGGCAATGCCGAATAACGGCCATAAGGTATTAATTCCACCTAACGGATCAACCACGCCTTGGTATAAAAAATAGCCCCATAACGACACGCAAACACCGGTTGCAATTAAGTTGGCCGGTAATGAATCGGTGCGTTTTAAGGAAGGGATAAAGGTACCTAACAAATCTTGCAACATAAAGCGACCGGCGCGAGTTCCAGCATCGACTGCGGTCAAAATAAACAAGGCTTCAAACAAAATCGCAAAATGGTACCAGAACGCCATCATTTTTTGACCGCCGATAAACTGGTGCAAAATATGCGCCATACCAACAGCCAGAGTTGGCGCGCCGCCAGCACGCGATAAAATCGTGGTTTCGCCGATATCTTTAGTAGTTTGGATCAACACATCCGGGGTAATCACAAAGCCCCAGCTGCTAACTACCGCAGCGACTGCTTCCGGCGTGGTACCGATTACGGCTGCAGGGCTGTTCATTGCAAAATATACACCCGGGTCAATTACCGACGCAGCCACTAAGGCCATAATCGCCACGAACGATTCCATCAACATACCGCCATAACCAATGAAGCGCGCCTGACTTTCATTTTCCAGCATTTTAGGTGTCGTACCAGAAGAGATCAGCGCATGAAAACCGGAAACTGCACCGCAAGCGATGGTAATAAACAGGAACGGGAATAAGCTACCTGCCCAGACTGGGCCACTGCCATCAACAAAACGGGTGATTGCTGGCATTTTCAATTCCGGCGCAACAAATAACACGCCAACAGCCAAGCCGACAATGGTACCGATTTTTAAGAAGGTGGATAAGTAATCGCGCGGTGCCAACAACAGCCAAACGGGAATAACGGCGGCCACAAAACCATAAACAACCAAAGCCCAGGTCAGTTGTTTGCCGTCAAAATTAAACATGGCACTCCACACTGGGTCGGCTGCTACAACGCCGCCAAAGTAAATTGCCAACATCAGTAAAATAAAACCAACAATCGAAATCTCGCCGATGCGTCCCGGACGAACATAGCGCATATACAGACCCATCATTAACGCGATAGGAATAGTTGCGCCTACGGTAAAGGTTCCCCAAGGACTATGTGTAAGTGCTTTCACAACAATTAGTGCCAATACCGCGAGAATAATAATCATAATCAGGAAGCAGCCAAACAGCGCGATTACGCCGGGGACGGTGCCAAGTTCAGATTTAATTAAATCACCTAAAGAACGGCCATCGCGTCGCACAGAGACGAATAACACCATAAAATCTTGTACCGCACCAGCTAATACAACGCCCGCCAATATCCACAGCATGCCGGGCAAATACCCCATTTGAGCAGCCAATACTGGGCCAACCAGCGGGCCGGCGCCAGCAATCGCGGCAAAGTGATGTCCGAACAAAACGTATTTATTGGTGGGGACGTAATCCAGACCGTCATTGTGTTTGTAGGCAGGAGTTTTACGAGTTGGATCTATGCCTAATACTTTATCGGCAATAAAACGGCTGTAATAACGATACGAAATTAAATACACGGAGACTGCGGCAACGATAATCCATAACGCATTAATGGTTTCACCGCGATTCAAAGCAACATAGCCAAGTGCAAATGCGCCAACCAGCGCCAAGAGCAACCATCCGATATGCGATGATATTTGTTTCATTAATATCTCCAATTTAATTTTTTTATTCAATTAGGACCTACACAAAACAGCTCCAGCGGCGTTACGCTCTCCTTGCCGTACATTCGTACTGTCTGCGTCGGCGTGCCTTGCCAGATCAATTTTGCGTAAGTCCTACAATTTATTTAACCTAAGTGAAATCTTAACCCCACTTTGAATAAATTGCATCACTGATAAGTGAAACTTGGTATTTATTTCAAAATTAGCTTTGATCAAGTTCCGCAGTCAGATAGCATATAGCCTTTGTTTTTATAGCTTAAATCCGCATGTCTCCAGACGAATATTGCCAACAAAAAGCCGCTCAAAGCGGCTCCAGTTTTTACTATAGCTTCCTGTTTTTGCCCAAACCGCGACGTTTGGCAATTACCGCGCTATACGCGTTTTGCCGCGAAGTCGATGATGCTGTCGATGAAACCAGCGATGCCACTGTCGCTCAAAACAAATTACTGTGGTGGCGCTCTGAAATCAATGCCATGTTAGCTGGCAAGCCCACTCATCCGGTTACCCGCGCCTTACAGCCACATTTAGCTACTTATCAATTAGAAGGCAAACATTTGCTGGCAATTATTGACGGCATGGAGATGGATTTAAGTCAGACTCGTTATTTAGATTACATCGGCCTACAACGCTATTGTTGGCACGTAGCTGGTGTAGTGGGAATTTTATCCGCCAGTATTTTTGGTGTGACGAATCCAAAAACGTTGGAATTTGCAGAAAAACTTGGATTGGCGTTTCAGCTCACCAACATCATCCGCGATGTCGGCGACGATGCGCGCAAAGGACGAATTTATTTACCAGTGAATGAATTACAGCAGTTTGGCGTAACTGCGGCGGACATTCTCAATGCGAAACATAGCGATCAATTCGTCGCATTAATGCAATTTCAATATGAGCGTGCACAAGCTTGTTATGAACAGGCGTTTGCCCTGCTTCCACAAGAAGACCGTCGCGCCCAGCGCACCAGCTTAATCATGGCGGCGATTTACCGCACGCTGCTAGTTGAAGTCAAAGACGATGGTTTCCATGTATTAAACCAGCGCATTTCACTCACGCCAATCCGCAAATTGTGGCTGGCCTGGATTACCTATGTGCGCGGATAACTGGCTATGAAATACGCAGTAATCGGCGCAGGCTGGGCAGGATGCAGCGCTGCGGTTGAGCTGGCCAAACGCGGTCATCAAGTACATTTATTTGAAGCGGCTCGCACGTTAGGTGGCCGCGCCCGGCAAGTCAGCAGCCACGATTTAATGCTGGATAACGGTCAGCATATTTTATTAGGTGCGTATAAAGCGACCCTAGCCTTACTCAGCACCCTAGGCATCAATCAAAAAACCACCCTGCTCCGGCTGCCGCTGCAAATGTGCTACCCGCCAGACTCAGGCGGAATGGAATTTATTGCACCGAAACTGCCCGCGCCATGGCATGTGGCCGTCGCTTTGCTAAAAGCTTCTGGCTTAACTCGTGCCGACAAAATGGCACTAATGCGTTTTTCCAGTACCGCACGCTGGATGGGCTGGCAGTTAAATAACGATTGCAGCGTAGCTGAATTACTGCATCGCTACGACCAAACCGACAACCTGACCCGACTCATGTGGCAACCATTATGTATCGCCGCATTGAACACGCCAATTCACCGCGCCTCGGCACAAGTATTTTTAAACGTACTAAAAGACAGCTTAGGGGCCAAGCGCGCCGCATCTGACATGCTAATTGCGCGCACTGATTTAACTAGTTTGCTGCCACAACCGGCGGCACAGTTTATCGAAGCTCAAGGTGGTCAGGTGCATTTGGGTTGCGCTGTGCATTCGATTGAAAAAAACACGGAATGGCAACTGAACTTCCAACAAACTCAGGCAAATTTCGATGGCGTAGTAATTGCCACTTCGGCCGAGGTTGCCAGCAATTTGTTAGCACCGCTCAATATGGCGGAGCACATTCCAACATTTGAATACGAACCCATCACTACCTGCTATTTAAAATATGCTACCGACATCAAGTTGGCACGCCCTTTTCTGGCATTAGTTGAGCGACCTGAACATTCAGCGTGGGGGCAATTTGTCTTTGATCGTGGTCAGATCGAGGGAGAGAAAGCGGGCGGAATTGCAGCGCAAGCCGGTTTATTTGCCGTAGTAGTCAGCACCTCGCAACAAGCGATCGAACACGGTCACGCAGAACTCGCCTTCAACTGTGCTAAGCAATTAGCAGTGGATTTAATGCGGCCGGAATTAGCTGTACCGGAATGGAGTCAGGTAATTACCGAAAAACGCGCGACCTTCGCTTGTACTCCGGGCTTGGTGCGGCCGGCTAATCAATTACCGGTTTCTGGTTTGGTTTTGGCGGGAGACTATACCGAAAGCAGTTACCCTGCGACACTGGAATCAGCTGTGCAAAGTGGAGTGTTGGCGGCAAATTTGTTGATGTAAATTTTTCACACGCAGAAGTGATTGAAGTTTGTATGTGCTGCCGTTGACCTTGCTTTTGACCTTGCCGTTGACGTTGCTTTTGACCTTGCCGTTGACCTTGCTTTTGACCTTGCCGTTGACGTTGCTTTTGACCTTGCCGTTGACCTTGCTTTTGACCTTGCCGTTGACGTTGCATTTGACTTGCCCCACTTAAGGCAGGTAGCCGCCGGTCTACCACCGGCCTACTAGCATCGGATCAGCTCCGAAAGCAAATCAAAAACTATCCGCAAATTAACAGGTTTTGACGTACTTCCAGCTTCCAAGAAGATATTGCGAAGACTCAAATTCATCAACCGCGGCGACAAATTCAAGGCTTGGGGCCGGTGGTAGACCGGCAACTAGTCACCTTTTTTGCTTCGCTGTTTAGACGTGGGACATAGGTAACGGGTGTATCCAGACATGGGTAACACATTTAAGCCGAATTAGTTGCAGCGCGCAAGTCGATTTTAAGAATCTTCTGGCGACAGTAAAATACATTAAATACACC
>NZ_PUGF01000021.1 GCF_002976435.1 Solimicrobium silvestre
GGTGTATTTAATGTATTTTACTGTCGCCAGAAGATTCTTAAAATCGACTTGCGCGCTGCAACTAATTCGGCTTAAATGTGTTACCCATGTCTGGATACACCCGTTACCTATGTCCCACGTCTAAACAGGGGGGGATTAAATATGACAAATTCATCACTCACCCAAAATTTATTCAAAAACCAGTAATAAGTGAATTAGTTGCTTATTACACCGTCAACTAACTACAATGGCCGTTTTGCTTATCAAAAAATTCACCATGCACCGCCTAACCCTCTATTTGCAACTAACCCGTTTCGACAAACCGATCGGCATCATGCTATTGCTGTGGCCAACACTTTCTGCGCTATGGCTGGCCTCCAATGGAAAACCTGCCTGGCATTTGGTGCTGATTTTCACGATCGGCACCGCGCTCATGCGTGCCGCCGGTTGCGCGGTAAATGATTATGCTGACCGCGACATCGACAAGCACGTCAAACGTACCGAGCAGCGCCCTCTGACTTCTGGAAAAATTAAAAGCTGGGAGGCGTTGCTAGTTGCAGCCGTATTGGCATTAGCATCATTCGCCTTAATTATTCCGCTGAACGGATTAACCAAATTACTTTCGATTGCTGCCATTGTTATCGCCGCGAGTTATCCGTATTTCAAACGGTTTTTTGCCTTACCTCAGGCTTATTTAGGTATTGCGTTCGGCTTCGGAATTCCCATGGCGTATGCCGCGGTACAAAATCAAATCCCGTGTACTGCATGGGTGCTGTTATTCGCAAACGTATTTTGGGCCTTAGCTTACGATACTGAATACGCGATGGTCGATAAAGACGATGATTTAAAAATTGGCATACGCACTTCGGCAATTACTTTTGGACGTTTTGATGTGGTCGCAGTGATGTTCTGCTATGCAGCAAATCTAGGGATAATTACGTGGGTAGGCTGGTCTTACGGTTTGCGTTTATGGTTCACAATTGGTATATTAGGAGCCTTCGCATGCGCAATTTATCATTATTTTTTAATACGAAATAGAAGTCGCGAAGGTTGTTTTGCTGCGTTTCGGCACAATAACTGGTTAGGTTGTCTTATTTTTATCGGAATAGCTTTAGACTTTGCATTACGATAAATTCCCAAGCACGTACTTATTCAATTCGATTGGAGAAATCATGAGCTCACACACCAACAACGATGATCTGATGCACGACCTGCAAGCAGTCATCAAAGACGCTGAAGTCCTGATGAAAAGCTCCGCCTTACCCAATGGCGAAGATTTCAGAAGCGCAAAAGAACGCATTGAAACCACCCTCAAAAACGCCAAAGATGAAATAATCCGCTTAGAAAAACTGGTGGTCGGCAAAACCAAGGAAGCCGCTCAAGCTACCGACACCTACGTCAAAGACAATCCTTGGCAAGCAGTTGGCTTAGGTGCTGCAGTTGGCCTTGTTATTGGCCTATTAATTAGCCGTAAATAACTCCGCGCAAATAAGATGACGATCTCCGCCACCATTAATCGTATTATCTCTACCGTAGTAGCAATGCTATACACGCGCTTAGAATTGGTGACGGTTGAATTAGAAGAAGAGTTTTTGCGCTTTTCTTCTTACTTTATCTACGCTTTAATAGCCTTATTTTGTGGCGGTGTGGCCGTCTCGCTGCTGATATTTTTAGTGATTGCACTGTTTTGGGATGAGCATCGGGTTGCCGTCTTACTCAGCTTAATTGCAGTGTTTAGTGCGATCAGTATATATATTGCGGCATGGCTCAGAACCCAAATGTCCAACAAGCCACGCCTGCTTGAGCAAACCATAGCTGAACTCAAAAAAGATGCCGAGCTATTACGGGTGCGTGAATCAGACTCAGAGCAGGAGCCATCATGAGCCGCACTAAACAACTAGCAATGCGGCGCTCAATTCTGGTCGCTGAATGTGCACTGCAAAGAACCACGCTGGCCGCGCAAAGTCATGCTCTTGGACGAATTACCGGCTGGATCAGTGCCAGCAATGGCTTAGTTGAGCGACTTAAAAACATGCCTGGTTGGGTTAGTGCTTTACTGGCTGGAATGTTGGTATTAATGCCGGGGCGCGCCGTTTCTTTGGCGAGAAACGGGCTAATGATATGGCAAATCTGGCGTAATCTTAAGTCCAATATGGACAGCAAATAAACACCAGCAGCTTAGTAACTCAATTAGTTAGTTCCCAACGCAATCGGTCTGGCCGGATCAGAACACCACTCACTCCACGAACCTGCATACAATGCCGCGCCCGGCATTCCGGCAATTTCCAAAGCCAGTAAATTATGGCAAGCCGTTACGCCAGATCCACATTGCATAATCGCATTGTGCGGCTCTTTAATTACCGCACCTAATTCCGCACGCAATTCTTGCGCAGATTTAAAGCGTCCGTTCACTTGCAAATTATCTTTGAAGAAGCGATTTTTTGCGCCGGGAATATGGCCGCCAACCGGGTCTATCGTTTCATTCTCACCGCGATAACGATCAGGCGAGCGAGCATCAACCACTGTTTTATGACGCGTCTCTATATTTACCACTACGTCATTGACGCTAACCAAACTAACCAATGCAGTTTGCTCACTGATAGCACCCGGTGCGGCTTCAAAAATTTGCGTGTCTAGCGGCTGATTCGCCTCAACCCAAGCGGGCAAACCACCATCTAAAACCGCAACCGCAGCATGTCCAACCCAGCGCAACATCCACCATAAACGTGCAGCATACATCCCGCCATGCGCATCATAGGCAAGCACTTGCGTGTCATTACTGATACCCCATGCGCGTAATTTAGCAATAAATGCGGCGCGCTCCGGCAATGGGTGGCGACCAAAAAATACGCCGTTAGCATTCCGTTTATGATCGGATAAATCCTGATCGAGATGGACAAATTGGGCTGTTGGAATATGGCCTTGTGCAAACGCCGCAGGCCCTGCATCGGGATTAGCTAAATCATTCCGGCAATCTAAGATAATCCAATTCGGCTGCTTGCTGTGCTGGGCAAGTTCATTCACTGAAATCAAAGTAGTAAAAGTTGCGAGGTTCGAACCCATAGCTATCCTTATTTAATCAGACCAAGTTTGGAGGTCAATTTAGTGTGTATATAGGTCGCCAGTATGCCACTGACAACAATAACAGCAATACCAAACCAGCTTAAAACACTTAATTTATCATGCCAGATCAGTACGCCAAGCACACTGGAGAAAATAATGCCGCTATAGGATAAATTAGCCGTAAGCAATGGATTACCCAAACGATAAGCGCGCGTCATGGCTAGTTGAGCAGTAGAAGCGAGCAGGCCAACCAATAGCAATAGCACAATACCGATAAGTTGATGCGAGTGCCAGTCATGATCAATCAAGCCAGCAAAGGCGCCAGCCGCAGCACTGGTTAATGAAAAATAAAACACCACGCGGGTTTCTGGCTCACCCAACAAGCCCATCGCTCGCACCTGCAAATAAGCTAGCGCTGCCAGCATGCCGGAACCAAGAGAAATAAATGCGATAGGTAATTGTTCTGGCTGCATCGATGGTTGTAGCAATAAAATCACGCCGACGAAACTCAGCATAATTGCGCTAGGCAAGCCCCAGGAAAAACCACTTTTCCCGCGCCACCAATTATAGGCAAACAGCATTGCGGCTATCCATATCGGCGACATGTAGTTGAGCGTATTCGCCATGGCCAGCGGAAGTTTGCCGATAGTATAAAACCACAGCCATAAAGCAATAACCCCAACCAAGCCGCGACCAAAATGGCGCAACGGCATGCGAGTTTTTAAACTGGTGTGATTAATTCGTGAAATGAGGAATAAAAAGAAAACGCCAAATATGCCGCGATACATGACGATTTCTGAGGTGGTATAAAAAGCCGATGCTAGCTTGACGCACACTCCCATCAAGGCAAACAGCAAGCTAGAGACTAATATCCAAAGTGATTGCATTCAGGTTTTACTTTAGCTATTTTCATCAATCGCCATATTGGCGCGAAACCATTCATGAAAATGCTGCATCCCGTCTTCCATCGGCGATTGATATGGCCCGACTTGATTTTCACCGCGTTCAAATAAAATGCGTCGCCCGGCATCCATCCTGAAACCGATTTCATCATCTTCGATGCAAGTTTCCATATAGGCAGCGCGTTCCGCTTCGATGAATTCGCGTTCAAACAATACGATTTCTTCGGGATAGTAAAATTCCACCACGTTGCGGGTTTTACCCACGCCTTGCGGCCATAAAGTCGATACCACCAACACATGCGGATACCACTCAACCATAATATTGGGATACAAAGTCAGCCAAATTGCGCCATACGGCGGTACAACGCCATTACGGAATTTAAGGACTTGCTCTTGCCACGCCTGATATGTTTTGGAGCCTGATTTCAGCAAACCGCTATTCACGCCCACTGTTTGCACACTGTAATCAGCGCCAAACTCCCAGCGCAAATCGTCGCAAGCAACAAAGCTGCCCAAACCTGGATGAAAAGGCTCGACGTGATAATCTTCCAGATACACTTCAATGAAGGTTTTCCAGTTGTAATCACAATCATGCACTTCAACGTGATCCAGCATATAGCCGCTAAAATCAAGGTCTTTGGTAACAGATAACTGGCTCAGCTTTTCCATCACGTTGTAACCGTTTTGCTCAAACAATAGCCCGTTCCAGCTTTGCAGCTTGGTATTTGCTAAGTTTAAACAAGGAGATTCGTCAAAATGCGGCGCGCCTAGTAGCTCACCTTTAAGATCGTACGTCCAGCGATGTAGCGGGCACACAATATTGGTTGCGTTGCCGCGCGTAGTTTGGTTTCCCTTACCGCCTGAGCCGCCAAACATCAGCGCTTGCCGATGACGACAAACGTTAGAAAGCAGCTCGATGCCGCGCTCGCTACGTACTAGCATTCGACCTTCATTTTCGGATGCGAGTGTAGCGAAATCGCCCACATTGGGTACCATCAGTTCATGCCCGATATAACGTGGGCCTTGCTGGAATAATTGTTTGATTTCACGCTGCAATAGCGATTCATCAAAATAGACAGAAACCGGAAGTTGCGCTGTTGAACGCACTAGTTTGGCGAATGTAGCCAGATCGGACATCCCCACCCCCCCAAATATTTACTCAACCTAAGAGAGAAAGAATCCGCAAAAACCTGTGTTCAATTCGGTGAAGAGAAACGGAAATTTTGGACAGAACGTCGGATTATACCCGAATTCAGCTTAATTGTTTTAAGATTCACGCTACGAAACTCGTCCAAATAACATCAAAGAAAGTATTCCATGCCACGTTTTGCTGCCAATTTAAGCATGATGTACCCCGAATTTACATTCGTTGAGCGCTTCGCCGCAGCGGCTCATGACGGATTTAAAGCGGTCGAATTTCAATTTCCTTATGAATTTCCAGCGGCCCAAATCAACACATTATTGGCCGATAACAATTTAACACTCGCGCTGTTTAACGCGCCACCGGGCAATTGGGCGAACGGCGAAAGGGGCCTAGCCTCATTACCCAATAGGATCAATGACTTTAAGCATTCAATAGACCAAGCTCTCAACTACGCCCACATTTTAGGCAACAAAAAGCTGCATGTGATGGCTGGTTTGATTCAGCCGGATAGCGATTCAGGTGCGCAACGCAACGTATATTTAAACAATCTCGCCTATGCGGCGGAGCTAGCACAACAAGCCGGCATTAACTTAGTTATTGAACCGATTAATACGCGCGATATGCCCAGTTATTTTTTGAATCAGCAAGAACAGGCGCAAGCTATTTGTACGGAATTAGCTTTACCCAACGTACAGGTGTTATTTGATATTTATCACTGCCAAATTATGGAAGGCGATTTAGCCACCAAACTCAGGCGTGACATGCAGCGCAACAATGCAGGCATTGGACATATCCAAATTGCTGGCGCGCCAGATCGACATGAGCCAGATTTAGGTGAAATCAACTACCCGTATTTGTTTGAACTGATTGATGCGCTCGGTTATACCGGCTGGATAGGCTGCGAATATCGGCCACGCAATAACACCTCGGCAGGGCTAACTTGGCTAAAGTCTTGGCTTTAGTTTTGATAATTTATATCCGGCACACTATTGTATTAATTCAACAATATTGTGCAATTGATTCTAAGTTGCAATGAGTTAAATATATACTCTACAAAAATTAATTTTCCACTATTCCACAACCAATTGGATGCTTTAGATTTTCTAAAAAAATAGAGGGGTATATAGAAATTGGAATTAAGGCTCAGATTCAGCGTCTATTTACGTTGATATCCGTCAACTTGTTTTAAAATAGAGGGTTAATTTTAATAGCCACTAATTTAATTCCACTTCATTACCGACATCACAACGCCATGATAAAAAAAACAACCGCCGCTAGCAACGCTAGTCCCGCTTCATTTGAAGCAGCGATGGCTGAATTAGCGCAACTTGTTGCACGTATGGAAGCTGGCGAATTAGCGCTGGAAGCATCAGTAGAAGCGTATGCACGTGGTTCTGAGTTAGTACAGTATTGCGCGGCACAATTAGAAAAAGTAGAACAACAAGTCAAAATTTTGGATGGCGACTTACTGAAACCCTTTAAACCGTCGCAAACTGACACCAATGATGCCGGAGCTTAATATCTTGATGACCACCTCCAGCACCTTATCCGATTGGATGAAGCAAAGTCAGGCACACATCGAGGCTGCATTAACTGACTTTTTGCCATCGCCACAACAAACCCCAACGCATTTGCACGAAGCCATGCGCTATGCCGTATTGGATGGCGGCAAACGCGTGCGGCCTTTGCTAGTGTACGCAGCGGGGCAATTATTTGATGCCGACTATGCGGAATTAACGCGCGCCGCCTGCGCTCTGGAAATGATCCACGCGTATTCCTTGGTGCACGACGATATGCCGTGCATGGATGACGATGCATTACGACGCGGCAAACCAACGGTACATGTGAAATTTGGCGAAGCCACTGCGCTGCTAGTCGGCGACGCATTGCAAGCGCAAGCATTCTTGATTTTAGCGCAAGGAAAAACCGCTCCTGCACGCCAATTGGAAATGCTGAGAATTTTAGCGCACAGTTCCGGATCGCTAGGCATGTGCGGCGGACAGGCGATTGATTTGGCGAGCGTAGGCTGCAATTTATCGCGCGACCAGTTAGAGCAAATGCACCAACTTAAAACCGGTGCATTATTGCGCGCCTCGGTATTATTAGGCGCATTATGTGGACAAGAGCTAAATGAAATTGACCAGGCAGCCTTGCATCGCTATTCACACTCAATTGGCTTAGCATTTCAGGTGGTGGATGACATTCTAGATGCCACGTCCGATTCCGCCTCGCTCGGCAAAACAGCAGGTAAAGATGCCGCCAATAACAAGCCGACCTATGTCTCCATTTTAGGGCTCGCAGCATCGCAAACATTAGCCGAAAATTTAAGGATAGAAGCGCATAATGCGCTGCACTCATTTACCGCGACAATGCAAAACTCACGCACCCAGCGCCTTTCTCAGTTAGCCGATTTCATTGTGCAGCGTTCTGCGTAAGAAAGCCTTTATGACCTTATTAAAAGACATTAATTCTCCTGCCGATTTACGCCATTTATCGCGTGCGCAGCTCAAACCTTTAGCGGATGAATTACGTGCATTTGTGCTGGATTCCGTTTCCAAAACAGGCGGACATTTATCGTCCAACCTAGGCACAGTGGAACTCACCATTGCGCTACATTATGTATTTAACACGCCGGACGACCGGCTGGTTTGGGATGTGGGTCATCAAACTTATCCGCATAAAATCCTCACCGGTCGCCGCGACCAAATGCATAGCCTGCGCCAGTTCAACGGCATTTCCGGCTTCCCTAAACGCGATGAAAGTGAGTTTGATACTTTCGGCACAGCACATTCATCCACTTCAATTTCTGCCGCACTGGGAATGGCCGTTGCCGCAAAAATCAAAGGCGAAAACCGGCATTCGGTTGCTATTATTGGCGACGGTTCCATGACTGCCGGCATGGCGTTTGAAGCATTGAACAATGCCGGCGTGATGGAAGATGTCAATTTACTGGTAATTTTGAACGATAACGACATGTCGATTTCGCCGCCGGTTGGCGCGTTAAATCGTTATTTGGCGCGTTTAATGTCGGGCAAGTTTTATGCAGCGGCCAGAAATGTCGGTAAATCCGTATTACCTCCGCCGATGCTGGAAATTGCCAAGCGCTTAGAAGAACACGCCAAGGGCATGATCATGCCTGCCACCTTGTTTGAAGAATTTGGCTTCAACTATATTGGCCCGATTGACGGCCATGACTTAGAAGCGCTAATCCCGACTCTACAGAATTTAAAAGAGCTCAAAGGCCCGCAATTTCTGCATGTGGTTACCAAAAAAGGCCAAGGTTATAAGCTGGCGGAAGCAGATCCGGTTTTGTACCACGGCCCGGGCAAATTCAATCCGGCTGAAGGCATTAAACCAGCCACTGCACCGAAACTAACTTACACCAAAGTATTTGGCGATTGGCTGTGCGATATGGCCGAGCAAGATAAGCGCCTGGTCGGCATTACCCCAGCCATGCGCGAAGGTTCCGGCATGGTGGAATTCGAGCAGCAATATCCAAGCCGTTATTACGACGTTGGCATTGCAGAACAACATTCCGTCACATTTGCAGCCGGTCTGGCTTGCGAAGGATTAAAACCAGTTGTGGCAATTTATTCCACGTTCTTGCAACGCGCTTACGATCAATTAATCCATGATGTCGCATTACAAAATCTGGATGTGACGTTTGCCTTAGATCGCGCGGGTTTAGTCGGCGCAGACGGCGCAACGCACGCCGGCAATTATGATTTAGCCTATTTACGTTGCATTCCTAATATGGTTATCATGGCTGCATCGGACGAAAATGAGTGCCGTCAGATGCTCACCACCGGTTTCCAATATAATGGGCCTGCTGCGATCCGTTATCCACGGGGTGCGGGCATAGGCGCTGAAGTTAAAAAAGAGTTAACTACCATCCCATTAGGCACTGGCGAAGTTAAACGACAAGGCAAAAGAATTGCCATTTTTGCGTTTGGCAGCATGGTTGCCCCTGCATTGCAAGCTGCAGAAAAGCTCAACGCCACGGTTGCTAATATGCGTTTTATCAAACCGCTGGATGTCGCGTTAGTGAAGCAATTAGCTGAGTCGCACGACATTCTGGTTAGCGTCGAAGAAGGCGCAAAAATGGGTGGTGCCGGTTCTGCAATTGCAGAAGCCTTAGCCGAATTAGGCATTAACAAATCAGTATTAATTTTGGGTTTACCCGACCAATTCATCGACCACGGCGAAGCTGGCCAATTGCTGGCATTATGTGGTTTAGATGGGGTTGGAATTAGCAATTCGATACAAGGGCATTACCACTTGGCGGAGGCAACTACGGTAGTTGAACCGCGCTTAGTGAGTAATAGTAATTAGTAACAACAGTAGTGCCCAATTTAAATAACACGGAACAGCCGTTCTGTAAGTGAGGTTATGTGATGAACACGCGCGATTTAACGCTTTCAATTCCCGATATACAAAGTACCCCTGACACCCGCAAAATCGCCATTGCGCGGGTTGGTGTTAAAGGTGTGCGTTATCCACTCGTCGTTAAAACCAGCTCTGGCACACAAGCCACGGTCGGACATTGGAATATGTATGTGCATCTGGATGAAACACAAAAAGGCACGCACATGTCACGGTTCATTGCGTTGCTGGAAGAATTAAACCAACAAGGCGCTATGGATATGCCTATCTTCGTTGGTTTAATGGAAAAGATGACGCAGTTACTCGATGCAACTGCTGGTCGCATTGAATTGACATTCCCGTATTTCATCAACAAAACCGCGCCGGTTTCGGGCGTGCAAAGTTTGATGGATTACGAAGTCGGCATTACTGGTGAAATTAAAAATGGCCAGGTTGAAACTACAATTAAAGTCATGGTTCCGGTGACTAGCTTATGCCCATGTTCGAAGAAAATCTCCGCGTATGGTGCGCATAACCAGCGTTCCCATATCAACATTAGCGCCTTGGTTTCTACCGACATTTCAGTCGACGAATTAATCGCCAATGTGGAAGCGCAGGCTTCATGCGAATTGTATGGCTTGCTCAAACGCCCTGACGAAAAATACGTCACCGAACGCGCTTATGACAATCCTAAATTTGTAGAAGATTTGGTACGCGATGTGGCTGGTGTCTTAAATGCCGACCCACGGATTTTGGCGTACACATTAGAAGCAGAAAATTTTGAATCGATTCATAACCATTCGGCTTATGCGTTGATTGAGAATGACAAACGGGCTTAATATCCGTTAATTCAGCAGCAAGCATGTGAAGTTCAGCGATTCTCGCCTACACGGGAATCGCGCGTAAAGGCAGATCGACACCGGGTGCTGAAACTCCTCTTTTCCTGACTTTCTCGTCAGACTCACCTTGCATTCTCCTGCCTGGGCAGATTAGTATCCAAGGTCGATGACAATCTCCCTTACTCACAATGACAAACTCCTTAGATGTCCCTGGCTACCAACAACAGGCTCAAGCGGCGCGGTTACTTTATCGCGCTCAAATTGAATTTGTTGATGCCTTAGATAAAGAGCTTGCGCAATATGATATGACCGCAGCGCAATATGCCATTGTTGCAGCATTGGCATCCGGCCGAGCCAGTTCAGTGGGACAAATCTGTAAGGAACTTGCATACGATACGGGCGCAATGACTCGGATGCTGGATCGCATGGAGCGTAAAGATATTTTACGTAGAGTGCGCAGCGTAGAGGATCGCCGCAGTGTTATGGTGGAATTGACGCCTCATGGTAAAAGTATTTATCCGGAGTTGCTGGCCAGCTCCAGCAAAGTAATGGCAAGTTTTTTCGGCCATTTTTCAGCCTCTGAATTAGATCAGCTCGAAGGCTTATTGAGTAGAGTTACGCCTAGAGTTTCCCCCGTTTTTTAATATTCCCTTCTCTGACGTAATCGCCTAAAGTGAAATAACAATTTATTCGACGCTAGCCAGGATTGGCTCTCTTCGCGATGTGGTTACTTTTGCTTAGCACAATGCGCTAGCTCTATTTCAAATATGATGCCCTTAGAAAACAATCTGCCTTGACATTATCTGCCTAGGCAGATAAAATAAATGCCTGTCGTTAAAACTTACAAAAATTTGTCTCAGCAAGCCAAGGCAACTCCGCTGAGACAGTTTTACTTAAGTCACTAGTCATTTTAATTTACCGGATAGAGGCACTGAATGACAAAAAGGTTTTTAGTCGTTGTATTTATTTCAAACCTGCTACTCAGCGGGTGTGCCAGATCTCCATCAATTAATGTACTGGGAGCTTATTTCCCTGACTGGATGTTTTGTTTCATCGGTGGAATCCTTCTGGCGATGTTGACTCACGCTGGCCTGGTTGGTGCTGGCGTTATTAAAAAAATAAATTCACCTGTTTTATTGTTGAGCTATTCAGCTCTGACAGCAATCCTTGCCATGTTGGGCTGGCTGTTGTTCTTCCAAAATTAATTGTGAAATGACAAGCATGAATAACATAAATAATAGAGAGCATTATGTGCGCAGATTGGTTGCGATAACATTGCTGCTCATTGCCGCAGGATTGCTGAGTTACGTTATCTGGCGGCTGGATACGGAACCGCGAACGGATGATGCTTACGTGTTGGCAGATACAATCAGTGTTACGCCAGAAATTAACGGGCGCATTATTGAATTGCCGGTCAGGGATAATCAGGCCGTTAAAAAAGGGGATATTTTATTTCGCATTGATCCCCGCCCATTTGAACTGGCGCTCGGTAAAGCTCAGGCGACGTTAACTGCACTGGATAATGAAATCAAGTTAACCCAGCGTTCGGTCAACTCACAGCAATTAGGCGCCGCCGCATCAAAATCCAATATTGACCGGGCCAAAGCAGCGGCACAACAAGCAACCGATACATTGGAACGAATGCGGCCACTGCTCAGTAACGGTTATGTCGCAGCGGAACAGATTGATCAGGCGGAAACAGCGAAAAAAAGCGCGCAGTCGCAATTAAAAACGGCAATATTGGATGCTGACCGCGCTCAGGCTGCAGTGAGCGGAGTAGATGCACTGGTTGCCAAACGCGACATCATTCAATCTGAAATAGCGATGGCCAAGCTGAATCTTGAGTACGCTACCGTTCGGGCTCCATTTGATGGAAATATTATTGGGCTAAGGATTTCATCGGGCCAGTATGTCGCTGCGGGACACCCAATTTTCACGCTGTCAAATACCGGTCGCTGGTATGTGGTTGCCAATTTCCGTGAGACTGAATTGGCCAATATTACGCCGGGACATCCTGTTCTACTGTATTTACTGAGCGACCCATCGAAGCGCTTTCATGGCGTGGTCGAGTCAATCGGCTCCGGCGTATTTCCGGAAGAAGGCGGCAATGATGTTGCTGGTCTGCCGCGCGTGCCGCGTTCCATTAACTGGGTGCGGGTTGCGCAACGTTTTCCGGTGCGGATTTTGGTCAAAAATCCTGATCCCGCCCAATTCCGTATCGGCGCATCTGCTGTGGCTATGATGAGCAAAGACGCTGCAGGCACTGCACCTTAATTATGATTTTCTCCCCATTTACCGCAAGCTACTGGCGGGATTTATTCCGAAATGAGTTTGTGCCATTTCCCGGTAGATCCACGGCAGTATTGCGTTACGTTTTAATTAGCGCGCTAGTGATCGTGATATCCATGACGTTACAGGTTCCTTCTCTGGCCCTGTCGCTCATCATGGTTTTTTTCACCGCGCAAGAAAATACCGTCTTAACACGGCTGTCAGGTATCGTGCTCGCTGTCGGCGCAACGTTGGCGGTGATCTTGAGCATGCTACTACTGAAAATGACGATGGATTATCCGGTTTTGCGCATTTTCGGAGCCGCTCTGATCGGCTTTTGCGGAATGTATTTCATGCGCATCAGCAAATTGGGGACGATAGGCTATCTGGTCGCCTTGTTTGTCATCAATTTGCAAAGTCTGGTTGATGTGTCCAATGATCCTGAAGTCGTGACACGGGCATTACTCTGGGTCTGGGTTGCTATCGCTTATCCAATTGTGCTGACCATTACCGTTAACTATCTGATGCTTCCGGCAAAACCAGCTCAGTTACTGGCAGGGGAACTGCATCGGCAGTTGAATGTGGTCTTGAGTCAGTTAAATGCCGGCAAAGTGCTTCCCGCGCCTGCTCCGCTTGGTTTAGACCTGATTGAGCGTGGCGTTCTGACGCTACACCGGCATCTGGTTTTTGCCACGATGGGCGACAATCACTATTTGCTGAATAAATCACGTTATCTGATACGCATAAATACTGTGGATCGACTGCACACGGCGGCCGTAAAGCTGTCCCGCTTATCCCCATGCAACAGTTCTGACAGTTCATTTAATCAACCTGACTTGTTGGCTGCCCTGCTGGCACGTTGCGCTGAATTGCAACATCAGTTTAGTCACGAGACTGCCGTTTCCATAGCGGCTATTCCAATTAGTGAAGAAAAAAATGATGATCCCCGCATAGCCATTCTTCATGAAATGGCACATGCTTTAAATACCCTGGCCGAGGCAGAACAAGCGCCTATTCTATCCGCGACACCAGATAAAGAGCCGCAGATTGCAGCGGATGCGCTGAGTAATCCGGTCTATGCCCAATTTGCGCTCAAGACGATGTTAGCCACATTTTTTTGCTATGCTTTTTACACGGCAGTGCAATGGCCTGGCATCCAGACATCCATGTTGACCTGCCTGATCATGGCATTACCCAGCTTGGGCGCCAGCTCTCACAAAGGATTATTGCGCGTGGTGGGCTGTGCCATGGGTAGTGTGGCGGCGTTGTTAGCGACAGTGTATGTGGTTCCGCATCTGGACGGCATAGTCGGACTGTTGATGCTGACTTTACCCGTTATTGCTGTCGGCGCATGGATCGCGGCAGGCTCGGCACGTATCAGTTATATCGGTGCGCAACTTGTATTTGCCTATGCACTAGCCTTGTTCGGCCAGTTCGAACCTTCGACCAATTTACCGGAGATTCGTGACCGCATGATAGGTATCCTGCTTGGTATCGGCGTATCCATTACCGTTTACAGTGCGCTTTGGCCCGAGAGTGAGCAAGGCGAACTGAAGAAAATGCTGGCGCGTCTGTTAAGAAGTATTGCAACTGTGGCCCGCTTGGATCAAAGCACGCAAAACGATATTACTCAACTACGCACTCTGGATCAGGCCCGGCTGAAAAGCTGGTCGTTGCTGGCTCAGAACCGCGAAATACAGGCCAGAGTAGCACTTGAGCCGGGCTGGCAATATGCGCATGACAGCGTCACGGTAAAAATGCAAACCTGGTTGGCGCAAGTGCAAGAAGCTTTGTTTGCGGTTAATTGGCTGCAAACGCAATTGGCGCATTCGGAACGGAGCTTATCAGCCGACATCGATATCTGGAGTGAGTTGAATTCATTCAAGGCAAGCGCGGCACTGCAATTGGAAAACATGTCTGACATGTTTAATGAAGAAGGCACAACTCAGCCATCGCTACAACAATCCTTTGCAAAGTTCAAACAGGAATATGCATTGATTTCAGCACATGAAGCGGCGCTCAGTCAAGCGAGCAACGTTCTGTCAGCGGTTCATGCCACCTATGAAAGCATCATCCAGCTTGGCAATACTTTGCCCCTGTCACAACCTATGCAACCAGAGCAACCAGTGAGAATATGATGAAGTCCCATTTTTTGAAGGTAGTCGGGTATGGCAAACCGTCACTATTGATAGCCGTGCTGACAGCTACTCTAATGATCGGCGGATGCGCGATGATAAAAACAGATTCTCCCGCGCTGCCTCAAATCGACGAACATCAGATACGCCTGGCTGAAGACATCCGGCTGGCAACCGAGGCATGGCCGCAAGCGCAATGGTGGCATCGTTATGGCGATGCACAGTTAAACGCTCTGATTGAACGTGCGTTGAAAGAAGCACCCATTATGGCCGTGGCGCAACAACGTTTAGAAGCGAGTAAAGCGCAAACTGCCTATAGCGTATCTACCACTGGTTTGCTTGTTGGATTTAGTGCCTCACTGAACCGCCAGGATTTATCTGAAAATGGTTTTCTGGGGCCGTTCGCACACACGATCCCAGCCCAAGGCCTTACCGGGCCCTGGTACACCGAAGGAACCATGGGATTTTCAGCCGAATATACCTTCGACCTGTGGGGCAAAGACCGTGCCAAAGTAGATGCTGCCTTAGGCGTGCAACGCGCACACCAAGCAGAGACGGCGGAAGTGGCACTAACCCTGTCTTCAAAGGTGGCTCTGACTTATTACGATATGCAATCCATTTACGCTGCGCTCAATTTGCTTGAGCAAGCGCGTGACCTTGAAAACAACATGGTCGCTGCGCATTTGGCACGCGCCGAAACAGGGATTGAAGCACGCACGCCAACTGAGATGGTGCGTGTACATCAACTCGGACTAGAGCAGCAAATCAGCGCCGCACACAGCAAAATCACAATCCTGAAAGAGAGTTTGCGGGCATTAACCGGGGCCGGGCCAGATAATTTTCCTGAGATCAAGCCAGTGCCACTGCCGTCTGACAGCGGAGCCTTACCTCCCACATTGGGATATGAATTATTGGCCCGACGTCCGGATTTACAAGCCGCTCGCTGGTATGTGCAAGCCTCGTTAAGCCAGGTTGACATGGCGAAGGCAGCTTTTTATCCCAGTTTTGATATCAAGGCGTTTTTTGGTCTGGATTCATTGCACTTGGCCGACTTACTACATAGATCAAGCACACAGTTTAATTTGATTCCGGGTTTATCCCTGCCCATCTTTGATGGAGGGCGACTCAATGCTGCGCTGGCCAATTCCCGACATCAGAGTAATACCCTGATTGCGCAATACAATCAGGCAGTCGTCAATGCCGTACAAGAAGTCGCGTCCAATGGCATTGTACTTGTTGATTTGGATCAACAAGTACAACTACAAAATGCCAGACTGATTGCCATTTCTTATAAAATGGAAAGCGCCAAAGCACATCGTGAGCGTGGTCTGGTTGATGATATTGTCGTGTTTGAATCTACTTTACCGGTGCTTGAAGAACAGGCCAGGCTGATTGAGCTTCACAATCGTCAACTGACCGCTTCCATCAACCTGAGCCGGGCACTGGGCGGTGGTTTTATTCAGGTTGATACGAATACGTCACCGTAAAAGCTTACGGCGCACTGACATGGTCGCCGCTACTTGAAACAATTCGATTATTTTCCACCCAGAATATTGGTCTCCCATTCATGTTGAAACAAACGATGTCCACCGATGACAATGCCTTATCCTCTATTAACACCTTGGCAGAACTGTTTGCCTGGCGTGTAAGGCAAACACCGACCGCCGAAGCTTACCGGGAATTTGATAATTCGAGCGGGCAATGGATTAGCTCTAGCTGGCAAGAGACCAATCAACACATTGCCGGTTTTATTAATGCGCTTTCTACGTTGGCAATGGCACGCGGCTCCAGAATTGCCATTTTATTGCCGAATGGCTTGCATGCTGTATGCATAGATCAGGCGACTCTAGCGCTTGCCCATGTGCCTGTGCCCATGCATGCGCTGGATAATCCAGCCAGCATCGCCTACATTCTGAGCGATAGTGATGCTTCATTTTTAATTGCTGCCACGGATGAACAATGGCAATCCATTGCTGCGACCAATATCGCATTTCCATCGCTACAGCAAGTTGTCGTATTACAAAAGACGCAGCCAGAATCCAATTCGTCAGTACCTGTTCTCAACTTGCAGGAATGGCTGGCAACAGCGCACAATACTCAGGAACAATCTACCGCCCAATTTCCAGAACCGCATGATCTTGCTGCGCTGGTATATACCTCCGGCACCACAGGCAAACCGAAGGGCGTGATGCTCACCCATCAAAATGTAATGTCGAATGTGCGCGCCGTTGTGCAGCGGATTGCGCCGGTAACGGATGACGTTTTCCTCTCTTTCCTCCCCCTCTCACATACATTTGAGAGAACCGCCGGCTACTATCTTCCGATTGCAGCGGGTGCCTGTGTGGTCTTTTCACGTTCCGTCAAACAATTGCCGGAAGAGTTGCTGCTAGTACGGCCAACGATATTAATTTCGGTGCCACGTATTTATGAGCGGGTCTATGCCGTTATTCAATCTAAATTGGCGAGCTCCAAAGCGCAAAACTGGCTATTTAATGTCGCCATTGCGGTTGGATGGCGGCGCTTTGCCGGTACTCAGGGTATGTCGTCGGTTAACGTGCTGAGATCAACTCTGGACGAGTTGAGTTGGCAGATATTGAATCCCTTGGTAGCAAGTAAATTGATGAACCAGTTTGGTGGACGGCTGCGGGTTGCTGTCAGTGGTGGCGCCGCACTTTCCCCGGCAATTTCACACTGCTTTCTTGCTCTAGGCATACCGATCGTGCAAGGTTACGGCATGACAGAAACCGCACCGATCATTGCTTTTAATGCCCCAGACGACAATGATCCAGCCACGGTCGGACGCCCGATTACCGGAGTCGAGGTGAAAATTGGCGATAATGCCGAGCTACTGGTGCGCGGCCCGAATGTGATGCGTGGTTATTGGAAGCGCGAAGAAGACACTGCCAAAACGATTATTGATGGATGGTTACATACCGGTGATCAGGCAGAAATAGTCGCTGACCGGGTTCGTATTAAGGGGCGCGTCAAAGAAATTATTGTGACGTCAACCGGGGAAAAAATTGCACCGGTTGATCTGGAGTTAGCCATTACCAATGACAGTGCATTCGAACAGGCTTATGCGTTTGGAGACAATGCGCCGTTCATCGCATGCGCTGTTGTGCTCAGTCTCAGTTACTGGCAGCAGCTTGCAATCTCACTCAGTCTGAATCCCGATGACAAGCAGAGCCTGCAATCGGACTCTGCTGTTAATGCCGTTGTAAAACGCCTGCGTGATCTGACGCAAAGCTTTCCCTATTATGCTCAACCGAAAGCGGCGATATTAACGCTGGAGCCATGGACCATTGAAAACACCCTGATCACGCCAACGCTTAAGCTCAAACGCAAAAATCTTGAAGGTCATTTTGCGCAAGACATACAACGTATTTATTCCCGTTAAACTAGCAATCCGGTGTGGGTGCCGCCCGTCGTCGATCAAACCAGGTAGCCCCACACCGTCATAAAATAATTATGCCGTTCTTTCATGGCGCCAAAGCACATCGCCGCCACCAGAATAACGATTTAACACGCGCGACAGCACAAACATCAAATCAGATAAGCGGTTTAAATACTGGCGCGGTTGCGGGTTAATTTGTTCAGCCTTACCCAAACTCACCAACATCCGTTCAGCCCGACGACAAACGGTGCGGCACACATGCGCTAACGAAGCGGAACGTGAACCGCCTGGCAAAATGAATTCTTGCAAGGCAGGTAAATCCGCATTATATTTTTCGAGCAGAGCATCCAAATTGGCGACTTGCTCATCAGTAATTAATTGATAGCCGGGTATACATATTTCGCCCCCCAGATCAAATAAATCGTGCTGAATCAACAATAACTCATTGGCTAAACCGGGCGGTAAATCTTCGCAAAGCAGCAGCCCCAGTTGCGAATTCAATTCATCCACATCGCCCATGGCGTGCACGCGTAAACTGTCTTTGTCAGTCCGGCTGCCATCGCCCAAACCTGTAGTGCCTTGATCGCCGGTTCGGGTGGCGATTTTTGATAATCTATTGCCCATGTTTCACTCTAAAGTTGTAAAGTAAGGAAAAATCACTTAAAAGGATTTGCAATGACCAACATGACCGCAGCACATTCGCCTCTTTCCAGTGATTTGCTCATCGCACTGCAACATCAATTTACCGATCGTTGCAGCACGTCTAAATCGGTGCGAGAACATCATGGAACAGATGAGTCTTTCTATGATGCAATGCCACCGGATCTCGTAGTATACGCGCAAAGTACCGCTGAAGTTGCCAGCATTATGCAGCTATGCCATAGCTACAATACGCCCGTGATTGCGTACGGCGCTGGTTCCTCATTAGAAGGCCATGTGCTGGCAATACACGGTGGTGTTTGTATTGATTTATCTCAAATGAACCGAGTGATTGCAGTTCATCCCGAGGACTTAACCGCGACGGTACAAGCTGGCGTTACCCGCAAACAAATTAACCTGGAAATTAAGGATAGCGGTTTATTTTTCCCGATAGATCCGGGCGCAGATGCAACACTAGGCGGCATGAGCGCCACGCGCGCATCCGGTACCAATGCAGTTCGCTATGGAACCATGCGAGAAAATGTGCTGGCCTTAACCGTGGTGTGCGCCGATGGCAGTGTGATTAAAACCGGCACGCGTGCTAAAAAATCGGCAGCGGGTTACGACTTAACCCGATTGTTTGTCGGCAGCGAAGGTACGCTGGGGATTATCACCGAAGTCACCGTCAAATTGTATCCGCTGCCAGAAGCTATTTCTGCCGCGGTTTGTTCTTTCCCAAGCACCGCAGCAGCGGTGCAAAGCGTAATCCAAATTATGCAGCTTGGAGTTCCAGTGGCACGGGTGGAATTTATCGACACCAGCGGCGTGCAGGCGATTAATGCTTACAGCAAGTTGGCGCTACCGGTTCAACCCTTATTGTTATTTGAATTCCACGGCAGCGTGAATGGTGTGCGCGAACAAGCGGAACTAGTACAGGAAATTGCCCGTGACAATGGCTCGGCTGATTTTGAATGGGCCACTCACCCAGAAGACCGTTCGCGTTTATGGACTGCACGCCACAACGCCTACTTTGCACTTTTACAGCTACGCCCTGGGTCGCGCGCTATTTCTACCGATTGCTGTGTGCCGATTTCTCATTTAGCTGAGTGCATACTTGAAACACAAATCGATTGCGACAAGCATGGCTTAATTTACACCATCATCGGTCATGTCGGCGACGGTAATTTTCATGTGTTAATGCTGGTCGACCCTAACAATCCAACGGAAATCGCTAACGCCGAAGCAGTTAACCAACGCATGGTTAACCGTGCAATTGCCATGGATGGCACCTGCACTGGCGAGCATGGTGTTGGGCTGCATAAAATGGAATTTTTAATTCAAGAACATGGCGCACCGGCTATAAACGTAATGCGCAGTATCAAACAAACGCTTGACCCTAAAAACCTGCTGAATCCGGGCAAAATCATACACTGGGACGTGGTTCTTGAAGAATAGGCTTGCTCTACTCTAATATCAGTTTGCGAATGAATGTTCTTGGTTTATTATTGGACGCTGTTAAATTTGAGCATAAAATCGGTTGTTGCACGCTCATTAGCAAAAAATACGCTTGTTTAATACTTAAATTACAAGCCCGCTGCACACGCCGAATAGCTGTCTCAATTGTGGCGTTATTTATTAATTGGATGAAACCAGTTTCCGCCTAAATAATGACTAAAACTCAACTTCAATTTTTGCCGATTTTATTTGTTCTGCATTTAGCCAGCGCACATGCTGATATTTATAGTTGCAAAGATAGTGCCGGGCATATGATCACGTCTGACCGCCCGATACCGGAATGTGCGAATCGATCCACTCAGATATATGGCAACAATGGCTCGCTCAAACAAGAATTTGCTGCGGAGTTAACACCAGAACAAAAACGTGCTGCAGAACTTAAAGAACAACAGCGCGTAAAAGAAGCCCAGCAGCAGGAACAGCTTAAAAAAGAACAGCGCTATTTGATCGCACACTATCCTAATGAGCAGTCCGTGGAAATTGCGCGACATCAGGCAGTGGATGTGCTTGAGGCCAAGATCAAGGTAGAAAAACATCTTATCGAGGTCACGACAGCGGCATTAAATAAAAACCGTGAAGAACAGTTACATATTCCGCAAAATCAAACTAATAAAATAATTGCGGCGCAAAATCAAGAAGATGACTTAGCCCAAACTATCGAACACTCCGAACACCTGATACATAATTATCAGATTGAGGAAATCAAAATTAATCTTCAGTTTGATGAAACGCATCGACGCTATTTAGAAATAGTCGCCCCGAGCAAAAAATAGCTAAATTGAGCGGAACTGACTTAACTATAACAACGCAGCTCTAGCCGTTAACGTGGGTACAACGCACCTAAAATCCGCTCACCGGCCGCACCAGTTACTTCAGCTAAATTTCCTGCCAGACCTTCAGTATGACGATACGCTAACCAGGCAAACGCCAACGCTTCAACATGGTTAGGCGAAACACCTAATACTTCCGTGCTTTGTACGTTGACTGATGTTGAATGTGAATTTAATGCGGACTCGATTACCGCCATTAAGGTCGCGTTATAAGCGCCGCCGCCGCAAATGTATGCACTTTGGACATCTGGCGCGTAAGTTGTAATGGCATCAGCCAAACTATGTGCGGTAAACGCACATAAAGTCGCTTGCACATCGACAGCAGATACTTCACTAAACAGGCTAAGTTTTTGATTCAGCCAATCCAAATGAAATAAATCACGCCCTGTGCTTTTGGGAGGTGCTAAGCGCAGAAAAGGCTCATCTAACAACTGTGCAAGTAATGCGGAGTTAACCTGCCCAAGACGCGCCCAATCGCCATTGGCATCATACGCTTGCGATTTATGCTGCATGATCCATGCGTCCATTAATACGTTGCCCGGCCCTGTGTCGAAACCATGAGTGGACCCGTCCGCACGCAATATGCTGATATTGCTAATTCCACCGATATTGGCAACCACGCGGGTTTCGCCTTGCTTACCAAATATGCTCCGATGAAACGCGGGAACCAAGGGAGCACCTTGACCGCCGGCAGCAATATCACGACTGCGAAAATCTGCAATTACATCAATACCGGTCAGCTCAACCAGCAAAGCCGGATTATTAATTTGCAACGTGTAACCATATTCGGGGCGGTGCCGGACGGTTTGTCCGTGAACCCCGATGGCGGTAATTTGTGCAGGTGCTAACCCAGTGTTTTTCAGTAGATGTAAAACACATTCGGCATACACCAGAACCAGTTGGTTGGCGGCTTGCGAGGCTCGATGAATTTCATCAAAGCCGCTGATTTGCAAAGATAATAGCGAAGCACGTAACTCAGTAGTAAAGGGGACATAACTGGCCGCGAGCTGCTTGAGCTGCGCGTCAGTTTCACCCATTTCGACCAACACACCATCGACCCCATCTAAACTAGTGCCAGACATTAAGCCGATGTAATAACGCATGTTGTGTCCTGGCACGGAGTAAAGTATCCGCGTATTTATTAATGATTAGCGAGTTGCAATTTTAGCTGGCGCGTCATTCGGACGCAATAAAGCAAAGCGATGCTGTACGTCTTGAACCGTGGTATTAAAGCGTGGCTGATTAACAGCCGTGAGTGTTTGCGCTTGTTCTACTTTAATTTTGAGCGGATCTTGTGCCTTGTTATTAACACGGAATTCATAATGCAAATGTGGCCCGGTAGCCCAGCCGGTTGAACCGACATAACCGATAATATCGCCTTGTTGCACTTTAACGCCTTTGCGCATACCAGCAGCAAAGCGGCTCATATGACCATAGGCCGTGCTGTAACTACCCCAATGTTTTAACACCACCAGATTACCGTAGCCGCCAGATGGTCCGGCAACATCCACTACGCCGTCAGCTGATGCGCGAATAGGCGTACCGGTAGGTGCAGCAAAATCAACGCCGGTGTGTTGCTTCCATTGTCCAGAAATTGGGTGTACGCGCATAGAAAAACCAGAAGAAATTCGGGTAAAAGCGATTGGTGATTTCAGGAAGGCTTTTTTCATCGACTTACCATCGAAGCCATAATATCCACCAGTGCCCGGTGCATCATCAAACCAAACGGATTGATACGAACGTCCGGCATTATTGAATTCGCCTGCCAATACTTTACCGGTACTGACCATTTCACCATTTTGCCAAAATGTTTCGTACACCAGTTGAAAGTGATCGCCACGGCGCAAATCAGATTTGAAATCAATATTGGTCGAAAACATATCGACTAACTGGCTGGCAACGGCATCAGGAATTTGTGCGGCGTCGGTGGCGGCAAACAGGGAACTGGTAATTTCGCCGGTGTGCATTTCGATATGGCGTTCTAAGGCAGTGCTGGCTTCGGCAACTTTAAACGTATCGGTGCCGTCTTGACGGGTAATCGTGATATTTTTTACTTGAGAAAGGTTATCGCGATTGTCGGAAATATTGGTTTGCAACCATTGCAACTCGCCGTCTTCATTGGTTTGCGCGCGCACCGTTTTACCGGCTTTTTGCTGCATAACCAGACGTGCCGTGTTATCCGATTTAATAAACGTATTCGCTGCCGCATCATCCACGCCAAGGCGTTGCAACAGGCTGGCTAAGGTATCGCCGCGTTGCACTTTTTCTTCGTGGATAAATTGTTGATCACTCTCTTCCAATGCCTGCATTTGCGCTTCCAGGGTAGGAATTTGCAATTGCTCTACGATTTGCCTGACTGGCAAATCAGACGCATCCGGCGCTAATGGCGCAACACCGGCGGCACCAAATGCAACGAGGGTGAGAAAGAGTGCAGAAACAGTGATGATACGTGTTTTGCGAGTGGAGCCTGATACCAGTTTGGTGACAGAATCTAAAGCTGAAGTGACAGCTGAATTAGTGGTTTTATTTAGTGATGGCATGCAATAAGCTAGAATAATGGTTTTTTACGAATCCGAATCTGCGAATTTTTTTATAAGCAAACTGCACAATCACAATGCATTGCATTATCACAACGTTTTCCGGCGGATCGCGTATTATACCAAACAAAAAATTTTTGCCTAGATTTTAAGCAGAATTAAGTAAATTAAATATTATTAAAACCTAAATTTATGAATCCAACATCCCTACTCGCCTCAAAAGACCTGCCGCTCTCCGACGCGGTTCAAAATGCGTTAGCCATAACCAAACGCGGCGTGGATGAGTTGCTGATTGAATCAGAGTTTGCGCAAAAATTAGCGCGAAGTGAAAAAACCGGCATTCCGCTCCGGGTTAAATTAGGCTTAGATCCTACCGCGCCCGATTTGCATTTAGGTCATACCGTGGTGCTGAACAAAATGCGCCAGTTGCAAAACCTGGGTCATACCGTGATTTTTTTAATCGGCGATTTCACTTCGATGATCGGTGATCCGTCTGGCCGCAACATCACGCGCCCTGCCTTGACTCGCGAACAAATTGAAGAGAACGCCAAAAGTTATTTTGCTCAAGCCAGCTTGGTATTGGACGCTGAAAAAACTGAAATTCGCTACAACTCAGAATGGTCTGATCCGCTCGGTGCGCGCGGCATGATTGAATTGTCGTCCAAATATACCGTTGCACGGATGATGGAGCGCGACGATTTCACCAAGCGCTTTAAAGCCGGCACGCCAATTTCAGTACATGAGTTTTTATATCCGCTAATGCAGGGCTACGATTCGGTCGCACTGAAAGCCGATCTGGAATTAGGCGGCACCGATCAAAAATTTAATTTATTGGTTGGACGTGAACTGCAAAAAGATTACGGACAAGAACCACAATGTATTTTGACGATGCCGTTATTAGAAGGCTTGGATGGCGTAGAAAAAATGTCAAAATCCAAAGGCAATTACATCGGCATTACCGAGCCGGGCAACACCATGTTTGGCAAGGTCATGAGTATTTCGGACCACATGATGTGGCGCTATTACGAATTACTGTCTTCCTGCAGTCTGGCTGATTTAGCGGCACATAAAAAGGCAGTGCAAGAAGGTAAAAACCCGCGTGATTTAAAGGTCGCATTAGCGCAAGAATTAGTCGCTCGCTTCCATAACCAGCAAGCAGCAGATGATGCGCTAACTGACTTTATGAATCGCTCTAAAGGCGGCATTCCAGACGACATTCCTGAATGCACATTAAGCGGCGCACCGCTCGGCATCGGGCAGTTGCTTAAACAAAGCAATTTGTGCGCAACCAGTTCCGAAGGACTGCGCATGGTTGAACAAGGCGGCGTACGGATTAATGGCGAAGTGATTAGCGATAAAAACCTGCAAGTAGCAAAAGGTGAATTTGTCTTGCAAGTTGGTAAGCGCAAATTCGCAAAAGTGACGCTGAGTTAAATGATTGCACTAAGATGATCGCCTTAATCCAACGCGTCAGCCACGCGCAAGTTGCGGTGGCTGGTAATGTAATCGGCCAGATTGAACAAGGCTTGCTAGTTTTGCTGTGCGCCGAACGTGACGATAGCGCCAAAGAAGCACAAGCCTTGTGTGAAAAACTACTTAAATACCGGGTATTTTCTGACGCGCAGGGCAAAATGAATTTAAGCGTGCGCGACATTGCTGGCGGCATTTTATTAGTGCCGCAATTTACCCTGGCCGCCGACACCAATTCCGGCACCCGCCCTTCCTTCACGCCAGCCGCAGCACCGGCCTTGGCGCAAGAATTATTCAACCATTTTGTCGCACTCACCAAAGCACAATATCCACACGATGGGAAAGTGGCAACAGGTCAATTTGGCGCGGATATGCAAGTGTCCTTATGCAACGATGGGCCGGTGACTTTTTGGCTGGAATGCAAGGTAGTAAAAAAGACTCTTGAAGAGCAGACACATGATTGAATTACTGTTAATTCGACACGGAGAAACCGCCTGGAATGCCGAACGTCGTTTGCAGGGCCACCTGAATATTCCCTTAAATGACGCAGGTTTGCAGCAAGCGCAAGCATTGGCGTTGGCATTAAAAAATGAGTCTCTCGACGCAATTATTTGCAGTGATTTACAACGAGCGATGCAAACTGCGCAAGCGATTGCCCAGTATCAAAACCAGCAATGCATTATTGAACCCGCATGGCGTGAGCGTTGTTTCGGTGGTTTTGAAGGCGAGTTAATTAGCCAAATTGAACAACGCTTTCCGGCTGAATATGCGGCATGGCGCGCGTATGAAATAGACATGCAATTTCCTGCCAATGCTCAGGGCGAATTTAACGGTGAATCGATACGTCAATTTCACACCCGGATCGAGCAGGTTTTACTCGAGTTGAGTCAACGTTTTCAACACGGGAAAATTGTGGTGGTTGCACATGGCGGCGTGCTGGAATGTGCTTACCGGATCGCTCATCAACTCGCCTTGGATGCGCCGCGCCAGGTGAGTATGCTAAACGCAAGTATTAACCGCTTTGAATTAAGCTCGGATCAAGATAGCGTAAAACTGAAGATGCTTCAGGGGGGCGACGTTGCGCATTTGGAGCTAGCTTTGGATGAGTTAAATGCGTAATCCCGCGGATAAACAATGGATTTAAATTAAGAATATTATTAATCAACGGTAACGCGTGGGCACAAAACCGTGCCCACCCTACGCCCCAAAAATCAGGTTTGCATCACTCGCATTTGACACCCAACCACTCGCACCAAGTACCCGATTCTTGCCATTACGTTTAGCAGAATACAAATTTTGATCTGCCTTCTCAATAAGTTCAGCCAAAGTTGATCTCGCTTCGGGCACCATCGCCGCATAACCGGCACTTAAAGTAATTACCGAAGCACAGTCACTGCCTGCATGCGGCAAGGCTAATGCTTCTATATCGCAGCGCAAGCGCTCCAGCACATCAAATGCGCCTTGCGCATCTTGTCCCGGCAATAAAATAATGAATTCTTCGCCACCATAACGAGCGATAAAATCACTACCATCGCGCAGGCCAGCAGCCAACGTTTTAGCAATCGCGATCAGACATTGGTCGCCCGCCTGATGTCCGTATTCATCGTTATAAATTTTAAAGAAATCGACATCCACCATCGCCACCGCCAGCGACTCCCGTTTGCGCAAAGCACGCTGCCATTCATGCGGACCAATTTCGTCAAACTTGCGACGATTTGCCAGCCCGGTTAACCCGTCTGTGGTACTTAATTTAGCTAATTTTTGATTTGTTTTTTCCAGCACTACCTGTATGCTTTGCAAATCGGAAAAGGCTTTTTGTTGGCGGATTCGCGCCAGATAAATCAAACCCGTTGCAAGGAGGATCACCAGTATCAACATACCGGTTTCGGTCCACGCTTTTTTCACTTCGACATGCCATTCAGCCAGCGCATCTTTCACCGAGATCCCAACCACTAAATTCAGCGGCCGACCTTCAATGCGCTGGTAATAATAAACACGCTCAATTTGATCGATGGCAGATTTCGACACGTACGAACCGGTTGTCGCACCAACCCGATCCAATTCAGATAAATTGGTCGAGCTCACCTTAGTTCCCTCGATTTGCATGTCTTGCTTGCCATGCGCATAGCGTATCAGCGCATTACTTTGTTCATCACGCAGCAAAAATACATCATCGCCACTGAGCTTTATTATTCCGCCAGAAAGCTGATTTATATAGCCCTCCAGCTCAACTGAGGCCAGCACTACACCACCAAAATCACCGTTCGGGAGATTCAGGCGACGCGCACAAACCAGCACCCATTTATTTGAAATACGTCCCATATGCGGTTGAGAAATTACCATTCCAGCATTCACATTATTTTTAAGTTGCTGGAAATAATCGCGATCAGACACATTGAACATTGCCGATTTATCGCCCCGTGAATAAAACACAACGTGGCCGTTGGCGTCTGCGGCTCTTAACAAAATCATGGAGGGAATCCGGCTTTGTAATTTAAGCAAAGCAAGTTTGACGGCGTTGGCATCAACTTCTTTAACGGAACGCCACAGCTGGATATGGTCAGACGCTGCCTGCAAAGTAAGGTCGATATTTTCAAACGAACCGGCAATGCTGGTCGCCAAGGTTGAGCCCAGGTCATGCGCATTTAAATGCGCGTGCTCGATATGCTGGGCACGATCAACTTGTAACTCTTTATATTGGAAGGCGATAACTATCGCGATCAGCACCAATGGCACAGCAATGCGCACGCAAAAGCTGAAGATCGAATCAGAAATAGTAGATAAGCCGGATGGCTTCTTTATAGTCATTTATTTTCCACAACTGTTTGTCACAAAAACGAGTGTGATCGTCATCACTTGCTAATCTTGCAGTTCTGGGTGGGATGCGCAGCGCGATGTGCCGCAACCCACGCTGTGTAAATACCAAATAGGCTTCACGGCAACGCACAATTTATGCTGTCACACTTATTTCCACTTGGCAACATTTGCTTACAGAAAGTAAGAATTGGTTAGGGATTTCCATCTAATTTAGTTTCCTTACGGCAAAAAAACAACGATGCAACTTGAAATTAATCGCTTAACAACTATTGGTTGCGGCGCATCAATTACAAAAATTGAGCAACATTTTTTTTATTTCCATGCCGAAATTCAGCAGAAATTCAACTAAAAAATTTCATTTTAATTTGCTGATATTTTAGGCAGATTCGATTAGAATGGCGTCTCCCCAGACCTCAAAAAAATTTCCACTGTGCAAATCGGCCCTCACATTTTGCGTAATAACGTCTTTGTCGCGCCAATGGCTGGCGTGACGGATAGACCATTTCGGCAACTTTGTAAGCAACTTGGTGCAGGTTATGCGGTTTCAGAGATGTCGGCGTCAAACCCGCGCTTATGGAACACGGAAAAATCCAGTCGCCGCACCAATCATGAAGGCGAAATGGAGCCCAAAGCGGTTCAAATCGCCGGTGCCGATCCTGTTATGTTGGCCGAATGTGCCAAACATAATGTGGCGAATGGGGCACAGATAATTGATATCAATATGGGCTGCCCGGTCAAAAAAGTCTGCGATAGCTGGTGCGGTTCGGCCTTATTGCAAAATGAAAAACTGGTTGGCCGGATTTTAGATGCGGTTGTTGCCGCAGTTGATGTCCCCGTCACACTTAAATTCCGCACAGGCTGGAATTCTGAGAATAAAAATGCATTAAACATTGCAAAAATGGCAGAATCTGCCGGCATTGCAATGCTAACCCTGCATGGTCGCACCCGCGCCGATGGCTATAAAGGTGCTGCTGAATATGAAACAATTGCCGCAGTAAAAGCGGCCGTCAATTTGCCCGTCGTGGCAAATGGTGACATTACCTCTCCTAAAAAAGCCGCTTACGTCCTGAAAGTAACGGGCGCAGACGCGGTAATGATTGGACGTGCAGCGCAAGGCCGTCCATGGATCTTCCGTGAAATTGCGCACTATTTAGCGACTGGCGAGTATTTACCGGCCCCCTTAGTATCTGAAGTCCGCGGCTTAATGGCCGAACATTTGTTGGCCCATTATGCGTTTTACGGCGAATTTATGGGAGTCCGAACGGCGCGCAAACACATAGGCTGGTACGTGCATGACCTGGTGGGTGGCGAAGCGTTCCGACAGCAGATGAATAAATTAGAATCTTGCGAATTACAATTACGCGCAGTCCAAGATTTTTTTGATTCTCAGAGCAATGAACGGTTACAATACTGCCCCGTAGTTCAGTTTGATGATGATTGGGGTGGGCAATTCACCCAAGATTCCACTGAAAAACAAGCCGCATAGTTTTACCTTTTACCCCGATCGGTTTCTGGCTACCAAGCCAAAACCAAAAAAGTCGGCCTCGAAAAGGCCGATTACCTCTAACCTTTAAAACAAAAACAATATGAGCAAAGATAACATTCAAGACGCCGTTTCCAAGAATCTGGAAAAGTATTTCCGCGATTTAGGCGAACAACCTGCATCCAATATTTATGACATGGTGGTGCTGGCGGTCGAAAAACCGATGTTAGAAATGGTAATGACGCGCGCTGAAAGTAATCAGTCTCAAGCGGCTGACATGCTGGGTATTAATCGCAATACCTTGCGTAAAAAATTGCAACAACACGGCTTAATCTAAAGCTAAATTAAAGATTGGCTCTTTCGTTAGTTGTCGCGAAAGAGCTAAGCTGAATTCTGCATTACCTATAATGCAATTCAAAAAACCACTCTCCACCTTTTGACTGCAAGATCATGATAAAACAAGCGTTAATTTCCGTCTCTGACAAAACTGGCGTCGTCGAATTTGCGCGCGCCTTGTCTGCAATGGGCGTACAACTTTTATCCACGGGCGGCACCGCCAAGTTATTGGCAGAACAAGGTTTGCCAGTAGTCGAGGTGGGGAGTTACACGGGTTTTCCTGAAATGCTGGATGGCCGGGTCAAAACCTTGCATCCTAAAGTACACGGCGGCATTTTGGCGCGGCGCGATTTCCCCGCCCACATGGCAGCATTAGAGCAGCACAACATTCCTACTATCGATATGGTCGTGGTGAATTTATATCCGTTCCAAGCCACTGTTGCCAAAGACAACTGCTCGTTGGAAGACGCGATTGAAAACATCGACATTGGCGGCCCGACCATGTTGCGCTCATCAGCAAAAAATCACAAAGACGTGGTAGTGATTTGCGACCCGCTTGACTATAAAGTGGTGCTGGCCGAAATGAATGCCCAAAACGGCACAGTCAGCTACGACACCAAATTTACCTTGGCAAAAAAAGTATTTGCCCATACCGCGCAATACGATGGCGCAATTACCAATTACTTGACCAGCTTAGGCGAAGACAAGGAACACAGCACGCGCAGCGCTTACCCGCAAACGCTCAACTTGCATTTTGAAAAAGTGCAAGAAATGCGTTACGGTGAAAATCCGCATCAATCTGCTTCGTTCTATCGCGATTTAAATGTAGCTGATGGTGCGTTGGCGAACTATGTTCAGCTGCAAGGTAAAGAACTTTCGTACAACAATATCGCCGATGCGGACGCTGCCTGGGAATGCGTAAAATCATTTGATGCAGTCAATGGCCCGGCGGCTTGCGTGATCGTTAAACACGCCAATCCATGCGGCGTTGCGATTGCCGAAACACCGTTAGCGGCATATAGCAAAGCCTGGCAAACCGACCCGACTTCAGCTTTTGGCGGCATCATCGCGTTCAATCGTGAACTGGATGGCGCTGCAGCTGAAATGGTTGCTAAACAATTTGTCGAAGTATTGATTGCACCGTCATTTACGGCAGAAGCACGCGCCATTTTTGCGACCAAACAAAACGTTCGGGTATTACAAATTTCGTTGGATTCTGCCGGTTTGGCTGTCAACAAACACGATTACAAACGCGTTGGCGGCGGACTGTTAGTGCAATCGCCTGACGCTAAAAATATTGGTTTGGATGACTTAAAAATCGTCAGCAAACGTCAACCGACACCAGAACAATTGCAAGACATGTTGTTTGCATGGCGGGTTGCTAAATACGTTAAATCGAACGCAATTGTTTTCTGCGGCAATGGCATGACATTAGGCGTAGGCGCAGGTCAAATGAGCCGGGTTGATTCAGCACGAATTGCCTCAATCAAAGCAAAAAATTCCGGCTTAACATTAGCGGGTTCTACCGTTGCTTCAGATGCTTTCTTCCCGTTCCGCGATGGTTTGGATGTTGTGGTTGATGCTGGTGCTACCTGTGTTATTCAACCGGGCGGATCAATGCGCGACCAGGAAGTAATTGATGCTGCCGATGAGCGCAATGTGGTGATGATGTTGACTGGCGTTCGCCATTTCCGTCATTAAAATACCATTCTCTTCCGCTAATCCGGGTCGATTCAGATGAAAATTCTCGGCATCGATCCCGGCTTACGCACCACTGGTTTTGGCCTGATTGAAAAGCAAGGGCAGAAAATTTTCTACCTTGCTTCCGGCACCATCAAAACCGCCGACGGCACGTTACCAGAACGTCTCAAAACCATCTTCAAAAGCGTTGCTGAAATTGTGGCAACCTATCAGCCCGATTGCGCGGCAATTGAAATAGTCTTCGTCAACGTTAATCCCCAATCTACTTTGCTATTAGGCCAAGCCCGTGGCGCGGCGATTTGCGCCTTGGTGAATGCAGACTTAGAGGTCTCAGAATACACCGCGCTGCAAGTCAAACAAGGCGTGGTCGGCCACGGCAAAGCAAAAAAAGAACAAGTCCAGGAAATGGTGCAACGCCTGTTGCAACTTCCCAGCCTGCCTGGGCCAGACGCTGCCGATGCCTTAGGCGTAGCAATTTGCCACGCCCACAGCCTGGACACCTTGGCAGCCTTAAGCAAATTGGCTCCGGGTATCGCTAAACGTGGTATGCGTGTGCGCGGTGGTCGGCTGGTCGGTTAGTTTGGTGCGTGAATCCGACAGAAAGCGGCACAATGTGCGGGTTTATTTGACGGCTAACGACTTGCCGTTGTTAAATCCAACAGCACCACACTAGCAGCACAGTTGAGTGCGAACCGGCAGTATTTTTATAAATTAAAAATTGATCGCTCCCATGACTACCACTCAAATGATGAATCAAGCCACATTCGACGATGAGACGGATCGCTCCTTCTTTGGACATCCACGCGGGCTAGCCTACATTTCCTTTGCCGAAGCATGGGAACGGTTTTCCTTCTACGGCATGCAAACACTGTTAGTGCTGTACATGGTGCAGCAACTACTGCTGCCCGGCCATATTGAACACATCACCGGCTTTACTGCGTTCCGCGCCTTTATTGAATATATATACGGCGGCACGCTGTCAACCGTGGCGCTTGCCTCAGCTATATTTGGTCTGTATTCCGGTTTCGTTTATCTCACCCCGATTGTCGGCGGCTTGATTGCCGATCGCTGGCTAGGTAAAACCACCACCATAACGATTGGCGCATTACTAATGGCTGCCGGTCATTTTTTGATGGCGTTTGATTTCTCTTTTTTAATCGCCTTACTTTGTTTGTTATGCGGCGTTGGCTGCTTCAAAGGTAATTTGGCGAGTCAAGTCAGCGAACTGTATTCGCCTAGTGATATGCGCCGTGCCGATGCGTTTCAAATTTACTTTTTGTTTATTAATGCGGCAGTCATTGCTGCACCGCTGATTGCTGGAACACTCGGTGAAGTATACGGCTGGCATTATGGCTTTGGCGTAGCAGGTGTTGGCATGCTAATTTCACTGGTCGTTTATCTTTCTGGCCGCAAATGGCTGCCGGTAGATCAAGTAGTCACCACAAAAACGGTAACAGCAACACCGAAAGCGATCTTGACGGCCAATGAACGCCGTGCGATTTATGTGCTGCTATTTTTGTTGCCGGTCTTAGCCATCGGTAGCGTCGGAAACCAGGAAGTATTCAATGCTTATTTGTTATGGGTGCCCAAAAATATTGACTTGGTTTTCTTTGGACGCCAAATGCCAACCACCTGGCTAATTACGCTGGACGCTGCAGTCAGCGTAACCTGCCTGGTGTTAAGTCTGGCGTTTTGGCGCTGGTGGTCCAAGCGTTTTAATGAACCGACTGAAATCATCAAAATAACCATCGGCCTAAGCCTGTGTACTGCCGCATTACTGGCATTGGTAATGGCGGCGACTATTTCAAGCAGCGGTCAAAAAGCAGGAATAGGATGGGTGCTGGCATTCGAGGTTTTAAACAGCTTGGGATTTGCCAATATATTTCCGGTAGGGCTGGCTCTGTATGCGCGCGCCGCGCCGAAAGCAGTTGCAGGAACCATCATGGGTGTTTATTACCTGCATTTGTTTATGGGAAATAACCTGGTCGGCTGGCTAGGTGGACTGCTGGAACGATTATCCGGTACGCAATTTTGGTTGTTACATGCCGCACTGGTTGGAACGTCAATGGCGCTGGTCTACGCTATAGCGCGTTTGTTTGGGCATTATCTGGTGCCTGCGAATGCTGAAAACACGGTGTGAAAAATTTATTTGACTAGCCGCGAAGTGCTGTTGTTAAATCCAAAGGTGTCAATATTGACTTGGAAAGCTGTCATATTAAGGAGGAACATCTGATGTCTATCATTTCTTTCGAAATCATTTCAGTACCGGTATCCGATCAGTCGAAATCGAAACACTTTTACCAGGAAATACTGGGTTTTGAGCTAATTCGGGAAGAGTCCATGGGGCCAGCAATGCAATGGATACAACTAGCCCCCAAGGGCTGCGCAACCACCATTGCACTAGTGACATGGCTTGAAAAAATGCCCCCGGGAGGTCTTCAGGGTGTCATGCTCAATGTTACCGATATCGATCAAGATCACGCAACGCTATCTGCGCGAGGCGTGCAACTCTCTGAAATTAGACAAGAACCTTGGGGACGTTATTCCATGTTTAACGATCCAGACGGAAACGGCTGGATTTTAAGGCAAGCACCATAGAAAGAACGTTCAAGATCGGCTGTAAGGAAACGGCATTTCCATCGACTGATGTCTATGACTTTCCTCAAAGGCTGTTATGAAACACTTACTCTTTATCGTCGCTGTACAGTTTGCCTGGCTGACCTCCAGCCCGGCGGCTGAAGTTTGCAGTAAATCCAGCCCCTCTTACACCATTGCCTTGCTTGAGCTGTATACATCGGAAGGCTGCAGTAGTTGCCCACCAGCTGACAAAACGGTGAAACAGCTTTACCAAACACCCGGCCTTACCGCAGATAACGTTATTCCCCTTGCGTTGCATGTCGATTATTGGGATTACATCGGCTGGAAAGATCCGTATGCGCAACCGCTGCATACGGAAAGGCAAAATTATTTAAGCGCTCTGTCTGGCTCACGCACCATTTATACGCCTGAATTTTTTATCGGCGGGCTTGAGTTTCGTAATTGGCGTTCCGACTTGCTTAGAGCTGTTAAAACCATCAATCGACAACCGGCCTTAGCGTCGATAGATATCAAGCTTGAAAAAAATGTCACGAATAAACTCACACTTCAAATTGACACTAAAACATCGCAAGCCAGCGAACTGCATTACGTTTTGGTGGAGCAAGGGTTGAGCAGCTCTGTTAGCGCAGGCGAAAATAAAGGCGAAACTCTGCAGCACGATGCAGTCGCGCGTGATTGGGGGACGGTCATCAAACTCACGCCAGAGTTGCAAAATACCAGCCTGGTTCATCTCAACATTCCGATCAATTCGAAACAGAAAAATCTGTCCGTGGTTGCTTTTGTGCAGAATCCGCAAGGAAAAATATTACAAGCGCTTAGCTTACCTCTCTGCAACTAAGGCATCATAGTGCTAACATGTAGCAACTAAATTTTCTCTATCGCTATGCCACAGTTCGATCTTGTTACCATTAGCACGCAGCGTTTACTGTTACGCCCAATGCAACCGTCAGACGCGGCAGCTCTTTTTGCGATCCATTCAAACGAAGAAGTTATGCGCTATTGGAGTTCATTGCCATGGACGTCAATTGAAGTCGCCCATGAACGCATTGCAAGAGATTTAAGAGCGATGCAAGCAGGTGAATATTTAGATTTAGCCATTGTCCGGATTGAAGATGATCTGTTAATCGGTTCTTGCACGCTGTTCCGTCTCGACGAACAATGCCGACGCGCAGAAATGGGTTACGCCTTGTTGCATGACGCCTGGGGTTTTGGCTATATGAACGAAGCCTTGCAAGCGCTGCTAAAGTTCGGCTTTACCGAGCTGGCATTGAACCGGGTTGAGGCCGATATCGACCCAAGAAATACCGGCTCGGCCAAAACCCTGGAACGGCTTGGTTTTCAGGAAGAAGGCTATCTGCGCGAACGCTGGATTGTCGATGGCGTAAGTTCGGACTCCGCAATTTACGGGCTGCTTTTCTCAGATTGGCAAGCCCGGCAATAAAGCTGCTCGTGCTCACACTCCCCTAAACAAAGAATCATTGTGCTCATCACTCTCCTACTAAAATTGCTGTTAGTGCCAACGCTGATTGGCCTCGTCACTTTATCGGGCCGTCGCTGGGGGCCTAAAATAGCTGGCTGGTTATCCGCTTTTCCTATCGTCGCCGGACCGATTTTATTCTTCATCGCATTAGATCAGGGTAATCAATTCGCGATTATCGCTGCTACCAGCACCTTATCGGCCGTATTAGCCATCATCGTATTTGGCCTGGCATATGTTTGGGCGGCAGTGCGATTGAACTGGATTGGTAGTTTAGCGGTCGCCTTATTCTTTTATACGCTGGCGGTGCTCGGACTCAAGCTGCTTTCTTTGTCACTTTACGCAGCAGCAATCGCCAGTGTTTTAGCTATCATTGCGGCGCCGCGCTTATACCCGAAAGTGATCAGTCGCCCAAGCAATTCAGCGCCATCGCGCTTTGATCTCCCTTTACGGATGAGTGCAGGAGCCGTGTTGGCAGTTTCGGTGACTTACTTCGCGCCAAATCTGGGGCCGCGCCTGACTGGTATTTTTGCGATGTTTCCCGTGATGAGTCTGGTTCTGACCGTGTTTTCACACCGCAGCGAAGGTCGTGAATTTGCCACAAATCAGCTACGCGGCATGCTGTTCGGCTGGTACGCCTTTGCCACTTTTTGCTTTACTCTCGCCCTACTATTACCAACGATGGAAATCGCCGTTGCTTTTTTAATTGCGACTACGGCTGCACTGATTGTTCAATTGGGATCACGAAGATTTGTTGTTTAAACAAAACCCCTGGCATTTGCGATTTATCGACATATGCAGCACCTAAAACAGCTAAAATACCGTCTACTTGATAAGTTGAAAGTTCCCCGATGATAGGTCGCATTGCTGGTGTTTTACTGGAAAAAAATCCTCCGCAGATTTTGCTCGATTGCAATGGCGTTGGTTATGAAATTGATGTGCCGATGAGCACGTTCTACAACTTGCCTTCTCTAGGTGAAAAAGTGGTGTTACATACCCATTTAGCAATCCGCGAAGATGCGCATGTGCTGTTTGGCTTTAGCAACCACGAAGAACGCGCCACATTTAAACAATTGATCAAAATTAGCGGCGTCGGTGCACGTACCGCGTTGTCGATTTTATCTGGCATGTCGGTCGCTGATTTGGCGCAAGCGATTACGCTACAAGAAGCCGGGCGTTTGATTAAAGTACCAGGCATCGGTAAAAAAACGGCGGAACGCTTGCTGCTGGAACTCAAAGGAAAACTTGGCGCAAACATCGCACATGGCGTGGGTGAAGTTGCCGCGCCAGATGCATCCAGCGACATTTTAAATGCCCTGATTGCACTGGGTTATTCCGACAAAGAAGCGTTGATGGCGCTGAAATTATTGCCTAAAGATTGCGGCGTCTCTGACGGTATCAAGCTGGCGTTAAAGTCGCTTTCTAAATAAAATCCAAGGCAGCTATGAGCATCCAAACCGACCAATTTGCACCTCCCCCGCGTATTATTACGGCGGCTCCGGCATCCAAACAGGAAGAAGTGATTGAACGTGCGCTTCGTCCTAAACAACTGGATGAATATGTTGGTCAGGAAAAAATTCGCGCTCAGTTGGAAATTTTCATTACTGCCGCACGGATGCGTAGCGAAGCACTTGACCACACCTTATTGTTTGGGCCACCGGGTTTAGGAAAAACCACTTTAGCTCACATTATTGCGCGTGAAATGGGTGTTAATTTACGTCAGACTTCGGGACCGGTGCTGGAACGCCCGGGCGATCTGGCGGCGATACTCACCAACCTAGAAGCCAACGATGTGCTGTTTATTGATGAAATCCACCGGCTGTCACCGGTTGTGGAAGAGATTTTATATCCTGCATTAGAAGACTACCAAATCGACATCATGATCGGTGAAGGCCCGGCGGCGCGTTCGGTAAAACTTGATCTGCAACCGTTCACGCTGGTCGGCGCTACTACCCGCGCCGGCATGTTAACGAATCCATTGCGCGATCGATTTGGCATTGTGGCGCGTTTAGAATTTTATACCGCTGATGAATTGACTAAAATTGTGACCCGTTCAGCCGCGTTGCTGGGCGCACCAATTGATATTGACGGCGCACGCGAAATCGCAAAACGCGCACGTGGTACACCGCGGATTGCCAACCGGTTATTGCGCCGGGTGCGCGATTTTGCGGAAGTAAAACATGACGGCCAAATTAGCAAAGAAGTAGCCGATGCTGCGTTACGCATGTTGGATGTGGACGGCTTGGGCTTTGATTTAATGGATAGAAAACTGTTAGAAGCAGTGCTCTACAAATTTGGCGGCGGACCAGTTGGCGTCGATAATTTGGCAGCGGCAATCGGCGAAGAACGCGACACGATTGAAGACGTGCTTGAGCCATTTTTAATACAGCAAGGTTTTTTACAGCGCACGCCACGCGGCCGCATTGCCACGCCTAGCGCCTACCAGCACTTTGGTTTAACACTGCCAACCTCGGGTGTAGTTAGTGAATATTGGTCGACGCAGACGTAATATGTAGCGTGAGCACGGTGGAGCAGGGAATTCGAGGGCATGCACCTCGCCTGCGGAACGGCGTCGCCATGCAGGGCGCGTTCCTTACCTGCCCACGCATTACCTTCGATCAATAATAATTTCACACAAATCCATTGTGTATTAAAGGTTACGCGTGGGCACAAAACCGTGCCCACCCTACATCTTGCTTTAATAATACCTATGTATATTTTATAAATATCAAGAAAATAGTAAGGTTCGATATTGGGCTTTAAATATACTGTTAAATATTAAAAAAAACATAGGAGTATATAAATTCATCGAATTTTCCATGGTTTTCGGCACTTTTTCTCCTATTTTGAACCGCTTTTAGCCAAGTAACGCAACGTTGACAAGGCTTGCTTAATGCCGGCACCTCGCTCACAATGATGCCTCCTTAATACCAACCAACACATCCACCATGCTCTCGCCCGCTCAAGCAGATCAGTACGCCACCCAATTTTTAGAGGCGCGAGAACAAGCAAAACAGATGCGCCCTTTTCCCGCCAACGCCAAGATCAGCGTGGAAGATGCTTATTTTATTGCGCGCCAAATTCAAGCCCAACGACTCGCCGCAGGTGAAGTGCAAATCGGTCGCAAGATTGCATTTGCCAACCAGACTTTATTGAAAAAATACGGAAGAAATGCACCGATTCAAGGTCTGGTTTGGACGCCATTATTTTCCAGCACGGTGCGCTATTTGGAAGAAACCCACGTCGTTCAAAGTTTAACTGGCGCAGTACAGCCGCGCTTAGCACCTGAAATTATTTTCAAGCTCGGTACCACGCCAGCACCAGATGCAAGTTTGACCGAATTGGCCGACTGTCTGGAGTGGATGGCGCACGGAATGGAAATCGTAGTTTGCCCATTTCCACGCTGGGAATTCAATACCGCCGACGCGATTGCGGCGTTTGGGTTTCATGGCTCCTTGCTAATCGGCGAACCACATCAACTAGCATCGACTACGCGCCATAATTTAGGTGGAATTTTAGGGAATACCGCCGTTTCGCTATCTTGTGATAGCACCTTGCTTTCAGCCGGTTTTGGCAGCAATTTATTAGAAAGCCCGCTGCACGCGCTTTGGCATTTGCAGCAACTACTAAAAAATCAGCCTGAATCAACTACTTTGCAAGCCGGTGAAATAGTTTGTACTGGAACCTGGACTGATTTACCGCAGATCAAAGCAGGACAAACTTGGAGCAGTGCGTTTTCCGGCGCGAGTTTGGCGGGGTTGTCGATTAGTTTTGTATAGCGAATATTTAATCGATTAGTTTTTTTTGAGACGGTATCACCCCGTTTTTAACGCTGATAATTTCCGCCAAAATCGAAATCGCAATTTCCGCCGGAGTTCGGCTACCGATATGCAAACCGATCGGACCATGCAGGTGCTCGATCTGTTCATCGCTCAAGTCAAACAAGGCTAATCGTTCACGACGTTTTTTATTATTAGCGCGCGAACCTAGCGCACCGACATAAAAAGCCGCCGACTTTAAGGCCTCCAGCAAGGCCATATCATCCAATTTAGGATCGTGGGTAAGCGCCACAATCGCGGTATGTGCGTCAGGCTTAATTTGCAGCACCACGTCATCCGGCATGCCGGCAATATGCCGTCCCCATGCGGGCTGCCACGTACCGGTATATTCTTCACGCGGATCACACATCAGCACATCAAACCCCAATGGTTGCGCCATTTGCGCCACAATTTGCGACAACTGACCGGCACCGATCATCAGCAAGCGTAATTGCGGGCCAAACACCATCGTCAATTTTTCACCGTCGAAAAATAACGATTGCGATGATTGAGGCTGACCTGGCGACAACATAATCGCGCCGCTTGCTAGCACTAAAGTCCGCTGTACCAATTCATGCATGCTGGTACGTTGTAATACTTCAGCAATCCAGCTTGAGTCCGTTACCGGCTCCAACACCAATTCTAAAATTCCGCCACAAGGCAATCCAAAATGCTGCGCCTGTGCGCGCGTTACACCGTATTGCACCCATTCCGGCTTCTCTGGCATACCCTGATTTCGCACCCGAGCGATCAGATCATCTTCAATACAACCGCCAGAAACCGAACCAAGTACCTGCCCGTCAGAACGAATCGCCAGCAATGAACCCGGTGGACGCGGCGCGCTACCCCAAGTTTGCACCACCGTGGCAAGGCTCACATCAAAGCCGGCTTCACGCCATGTCAACGCTGTTTGTAATACGTCTAAATCTAAGCACTCCATACTTCTCACCTTATAAACCCATTGCATAAAAAAATGACGTGAACATCACGCCATTTTTTTATCGTCACTTAATTCAATTCTAAGTTCAGGTTATTGCATATGCCATCCGTGGCTTACGGTAATCGATTGCCCGGTTAAGGCATTCGAACCGAATGCGGCTAAGAAGATGGCGGTTTGCGCGACGTCTTGCACGGTCGTGAATTCGCCATCCACGGTTTCTTTTAGCATCACGTTTTTAATCACATCGGCTTCAGAAATACCTAATGATTTAGCCTGCTCTGGAATTTGTTTGTCCACCAATGGCGTGCGTACAAAACCAGGGCAAATAACGTTAGCGCGGATATTATCTTTTGCCCCCTCTTTCGCCACCACCTTGGACAAACCAATCAAGCCATGTTTCGCCGTTACATACGGAGCTTTTAATGGCGAAGCTTCATGTGAGTGGACTGAGCCCATATAAATGATAGAGCCGCCGCGACCGGTTTTAATCATGGCGCGCATGCAGGCACGGGTGGTTAAAAATGCGCCATCCAAATGAATCGCCAACAGTTTTTTCCAGCTATCCATACTCAGTTCAACGATAGGGCTAATGATTTGAATCCCGGCATTGCTGATCAACACATCCACGCCGCCATACGCAGCAACCACATCGGCCACGCCTTTATCTACCTGCGCTTCGTCGATTACGTTCATGGCAACAGCCATGGCAACGCCGCCAGCGGCAACAATTTCAGCAGCTGTGGCTTGTGCGGCATCTAAAACCAAATCGGCGATGACGACTTTTGCGCCTTGTTTGGCGTATTCAAATGCAATTTCTTTACCAATTCCGCTGGCTGCGCCAGTAATGATGGCAACTTTATCTTTGAGTAGCATGATGTTTCCTTATCGATTGAGATAGTCGTACACAACAGTCCCATACGGCAGTGTTAAATCCGCCAGAATATGGGTCGCAGAAAGAACTTCTAAAACGGGTAATGAGGCTACCGGAGCCAATGCATGGGAGGCTAATTCCAATGCGCCCGGGCCGCTCCATGCGCCTTTGATAATGATGTCGGTTAAATTGTATTGAACCAGTTCACAAATACGCTGAGTGCCATCAACATGAGGAATAATTTTAAGCAAATAACTCGGTGCCAACAGCGCCGCCAATGCCGATTTCGGGTCCAGCGTTTTATGCTTAAAACCCATGGTGCCGGTAGCTACCCGCGTGTCGCTATATTCCAACGTGCCTAGCAGGGTGTCTTTGTGTATGCGCAATTCAGGTTCGCCGAGTTTTTTAGGAAAGCCCCACAATTCGCGCCCAGCAGCAATCGGCGGATGGTCGTTCAGGTACATGCTATGCACATAGCCGCCAGGCACGCCATTCAGTGTCACGGGAATAACTTGGCCGGATTCGCAATAATGACCAAAACCGGTGGAATCAGGCATATTGATGAACTCAAATTTGACGATAGGATCGATCATTTTGAGCGGTGCAGGAATGATTTTTTGCAGCGCTACCGGGTCAGTGCGGTAGGTGATGATCAAAAATTCCCTATCCACAAACCGGTACGGTCCTGGAGGATAAGCCGGATTATGCATCGGCATGGCAAAGCCGTTTTGTCGTACTTCATCTTCGGTCATACTGTTTCCTTCCTTAACATTTTTTGGAGCTAGAGCAAGGGGTTTAAGTACAAAATACCAACGAAGAAGTCTAGCACAGCCTACTCTTTTCCAAATAAAACTGAAACAGTTTGTTGCAATGCAGAAGATAACACGACGAAGTTAGTAATCGCCCTATTTACATTTAAGCCAATCAGTACATAAAATGTGTACACAGTGATTATCAATATTAAGGAAATAATATGGAAACGATAAAAGTAGGAATTCGTGAATTTCGTGCCGACCTGGCTGAATACATTGCGGCCAGCATTCCTGTAGCAGTAACACGTCATGGCCAAACCGTTGGTTACTTCATTCCGACACATGGTCAGGTTGATGCGGACATTGCTGCTTTAAAAAAAGCCAGCAAAACCTTGGATCAGATGCTTGCAGAAAAGTCGATTAATGTGGATGCTGTTGTGAATGAATTCAAAGCGATACGTAAAAAAACGCGTGTAAAACAGAATGAATAGCAAAACCATCGTACTTGATGCCAATATTTTGATACGCGCAGTATTGGGAAAACGAGCTAGGGAGCTCATATTTAAGTATGCGGCTACAATCAAATTCTTTGCACCTGAAATAGCCTATGCTGATGCCAGAAAATATCTGCCAGCCTTGCTTGAAAAACGTGGCATTCAAAGCACCACGGCGATGCAGTTATTAAACAATCTCACCGTCATCATTCAACCCATCGAACTTGATCTTTACATTGAATTAAAACAACAAGCTTTAGAACGAATTGCTATTCGTGATGCGGACGATTGGCCGATATTGGCTTGTGCCATGAGGTTCGATTGTCCGGTTTGGACTGAAGATGTTGATTGTTTTGGCGCGGGCATTGCAACGTGGACGACAGATCGAGTTGAGTTATATTTTTCTGAATGATTCATTGTTGATCAATCCCTCTGTACGAGGGGTTTAAGTACGATCTCATTAAGTAGCTCCTTTGTTAATAACAGCGCCAACCGTTTACATAATATTAGCCAAACTTATCTGCCCTCCCTGCATGGACAAAAGGCAATCCATTTCTGACTCGATAAGAATATCTTTAACCTGCTCCATATCCACATTGAGTTGTCCGGTGTTAATCAATATGCAGGTTTTACTGATGAAATCGGCTTTTTTTAATACCACTCCCATAGGTAGCGCGGCTAATTCGGTGCTTTCCATCAGTTGCGCATCAATTGCTTTAGTCACAATTTCCGGCAATGTCCAGATTTGGCCTATCCGTGCCGATAAAATCAACGATTTCTTTTGAAATGCTGCACGGAATTCGGTAGCGGTTGGAAAATCAGAATTATTACTACTTCTGTCAAAAATCCGCAGCGCCACTATTATTCCCACGTCTTGCATTAATCCGGCTAAAAATGCCATAAACGGATCAATATTTTGGTGTTTGGCCAATAAATAACAGGCTATTGCGCGCTGTTGCGACTCTTCCCAAAGTTTAGACGAGGTCAGTTTGGAGTATGTCCCCAACTGATCATTGAAGACCGGCGTAAAGGAGATCTTTGCCAACACCATACGCAAGCGGTTATGGCCGAGCAGGAGGATGGCTTGACTGAGTTCAGTGACCTTATCGTTCATATTATAAAAAGAACTATTCACCTCATTCAGGATGGCGGCGACCAGCACCACATCTTTGGCAATGATGCGCGACAATTCTGAACCGGTTACATTTTCTTCATGAGTACGTTTCAGCAATTGCACCATAACGCTGGGAACACGCGGAATTAAATTGGCGCCAGCAAATTCAGATTCTGCCAGTACATCGAGATACTCAATAATTTTGCGTTCGAACGACTCATCCGTACTTGAGTTTTCACTGGCTTTGCCTGCCATCCAGTCAAAATAACAACGATCAACAAAGTCAGGCAAATCTTTATAGTCACCGTCGTATTCAATAACTGAATCTGCCTTTTTATTTTCTTCAGATGCTAGGGTATTGACTGTATTGTCTACAGTGGTGCTCGAAACAACAGAGGGGTCTTCTTTTAAAACTAACGGAGAATTAGTCTGAATGGGGGCAAACTGGCTATCCTTAGGAACATACCCAGATTTAAAAATCTTAAATAACCTGGAAATCAAATTACCCATTTATGCTCCGAATGTGCATTTCACCGAATATTTTGACACTAATTTTTAACGCTTAATATCAAACACGCCTAAGATTCACAATAGCAAATAATTTTTAATTAGCCATCTAAAATTTACGTAATCTGACCAATGTTGCATGTTAAAAGGAAAAAAGGGAAACAAGCTGTTTCCCTTTTCAATCACGCTAATGAATCAAGCGTTAATTCACACGTTAATAATTACTGCTCGCGTACCCAAACCTGGCTGCGCCCTAACCACGGGAAGCCAATATAACCACGCACATTAAGTTTCTTTGCGCCTTCTTCCAACACTAATTTGCTTTTATAGATCTTACCGTTAGCTGGGTCCAAGATAGTGCCGCCGTTGTATTCGTCGTCGTCTTTCTTTAAGCCCTTCAGAATAACCATGCCGATTACTGGTTGGTCTTTATTGGCACCTTCGCATTTGTCGCATTTTGGATTTTGATCTTCGTTGGCTTCTTTGAAGAGTTTTTCAATTTTTCCAGTCAGTTCGCCATTGTTTTCTGTAATGCGGATCAAGGCTTTTGGTTTACCTGTTACATCGTCGATGTTTTTCCATAAACCAACCGGGCTATCTTGCGCGCAAACCGCAAAACTAATGAATGCGGCTAATACGCCAATAACTACAGTGCTGATTTTTTTATGCGTCATGCAGATCTCCTTGGTTATTTTTTACTGGCGAACGCAGCTTATCGACACGTTACGCCTGCTTTAATCTGATTAATTACGCGACGGGCAGCTTCGCAAACTGCTCGCGCAGCTTATTCAGTGTAGCGGAGAAGTTTGCCACTCTTTCCTTCTCTTGCGCCACAACCTGAGCAGGTGCTCTAGCTACAAAACCTTCATTGTCCAACTTAGCCTGCGCTTTGGTGATTTCGGTATCTAACCGCGTGATTTCTTTATTCAAACGTTCACGTTCAGCGGCCACATCAATTTCCACTTTCAGCATCAACTTGGTTTCGCCAACAATCGACACTGGCGCTGGTGATTCTGGCAACGCATCTAACACCTGTACTTCAGATAATTTAGCAAGCGCTTGCAAGTACGGCGCAAAAGCTTGCAAACGCAGCTTCTCTTCACTGCTCACGGCTTGCATCAACAGAGGCACGCGCTGTGCAGGTGACAATTGCATTTCACCGCGCAGATTACGGCAAGAATCGGTCAAGGTTTTTAAGGCCGTCATCCAGCCTTCGGCGGCTTCATCGAGTTTGTCCAGATTAGCTTCCGGATACGCTTGCAACATGATGCTGTCACCAGCCGGATTCATTTTATGACCAGTTAATGGCGCAACGGTTTGCCACAAGGATTCGGTAATAAACGGAATGATCGGATGCGCCAAACGCAAAATGGTTTCAAGCACGCGTAACAAGGTGCGACGAGTTGCGCGTTGCTGCGCTTCGCTGCCATGTTGCATCTGTACTTTAGCAACTTCTAAATACCAATCGCAATACTCATCCCAGACAAATTGATAAATGCTGGCGGCGATATTGTCGAAACGGTAGTCGGCAAAGCCTTTAGCGATGTCTTGTTCAGTGCGCTGTAAAGCAGAAACTATCCAGCGATCCGCTGGTGAAAAATCTAAATATTCCGGCTTGCAAACACCGTCTACATGGCTGTCAAAACCGCAGTCTTTACCTTCGGTATTCATCAACACAAAACGCGTGGCATTCCATAATTTATTACAGAAATTGCGATAGCCTTCGCAGCGACCCAGATCAAAATTGATGTTGCGACCAAGTGAGGCGTAGCTCGCCATCGTAAAGCGCAGCGCGTCGGTGCCGTACGCTTGAATACCGTCGGCAAATTCCTTGCGGGTAGCCTTGCTGATTTTTTCTGCGTCTTTCGGATTCATCAAGCCAGTGGTGCGTTTGCCGACCAATGCATCGACCGAAATACCGTCGATCAGATCAATCGGATCCAGCGTATTACCCTTGGATTTGGACATTTTCTGGCCGCTCGAATCACGCACCAAACCATGCACATACACTGTGTGGAACGGAACTTTTCCAGTGAAGTGCGCGGTCATCATGACCATGCGTGCAACCCAGAAGAAGATGATATCAAAACCGGTTACCAAAACGGATGAGGGCAGGAAAGCCGCTAAATCTGGCGTTTGTTCCGGCCAGCCCATGGTTGAGAATGGCACCAGCGCCGACGAGAACCAAGTGTCTAATACATCTTCATCGCGTTTTAATGCACCGTTATATCCCGCTTGCGCTGCTTTGGACTTGGCTTCTGCCTCGCTGTGTGCAACAAAAATCTGACCGTCATCACCATACCAGGCCGGGATCTGATGACCCCACCATAATTGACGTGAAATACACCAGTCCTGAATATTGCCCAGCCACTGGTTGTAAGTGGTGCTCCAGTTTTCCGGTACGAATTTAACTTCGCCGTTCGCTACTTTTTCCAACGCGACTTCGGCAATCGATTTACCCGGGAAGTGCGTGCCTTCCGGTGCTGGTTTGCTCATCGCCATAAACCACTGATCGGTCAGCATCGGCTCAATGACGACATTGGTACGGTCGCCACGCGGCACCATGAGTTTGTGCGGCTTTACCGATTCCAGCAAACCTTGCGCATCTAAATCGGCCACCATTTTTTTACGTGCAACAAAGCGATCCAGACCGCGATACGCTTCCGGCGCTTCATCCACAATTTTGGCGTCCAGCGTCAAGATGCTGATTAACGGCAGATGGTGACGTTGACCGACGGCGTAATCGTTAAAGTCATGAGCAGGCGTAATTTTGACGCAGCCGGTACCGAAGGCTTTATCAACGTATTCATCTGCAATAATCGGAATCTCGCGATCAGTGAGCGGCAGTTTCAACATCTTGCCAACCAGATGCGTAAAACGTTCGTCGGTCGGATCAACTGCTACCGCTACGTCACCGAGCAAGGTTTCCGGACGGGTCGTGGCCACGGTCACTTGACCGGAGCCGTCGGCAAACGGATAGTGGATATACCACATCGAACCGTCTTCTTCTTCCGACACCACTTCCAAATCAGACACCGCGGTACCTAATACCGGGTCCCAGTTAACCAACCGTTTACCGCGATAAATCAGGCCTTGCTCAAACAGGCGAACAAACACATCGGCCACCACTTTAGAACGCGGTGCATCCATGGTGAAGTATTCACGCGCCCAGTCGGCCGAGGCTCCCATGCGGCGCATCTGTCCGGTGATAGTGGAGCCGGATTGTTCTTTCCATTCCCAGACTTTTTCAACGAATTTTTCACGACCTAAATCATGGCGCGAGATTTTTTGCGCATCTAACTGACGTTCCACCACGATTTGGGTAGCAATCCCGGCATGGTCGGTGCCCGGCACCCAGGAAGTATTGTGACCACGCATCCGGTAATAACGGGTTAAGCCATCCATAATTGTCTGGTTAAAAGCGTGCCCCATGTGCAGGGTACCGGTAACGTTCGGTGGCGGTAGCTGAATGCAAAACGAGGGAGCGTTGGGATCCATGGAAGCCGCGAAATAACCGCGTTGCTCCCACTCATTACGCCAAATTTTCTCGATTTCGGCGGGCTCAAATGACTTAGCTAATTCCATGATAGTGGTCGGTAATTTATTTCAGAAGGGCTGATTATCCCAGATTTTTCGGCAAATAACGCCAAAATCAACTGACATTATCAAAGGGGTTGAGCAGAGTTACGCCACTATTGGCAATAGTCTGCGATATTGCATCGTAACCAGGAATGGTGATTGTTGGTATCAATCAAAAACATCGGCCAAACCTTGACGCATTAATTCTATAGGCCGAACAAAATCCTCGTCTTTACCGACATTAGGCATTTGACTCAACACTTGCGCCAAACTACGTTTGCCGGGATAGCGCAATGCGACATCCAAATTCGCCCGATGCTCCGCTTCAGCACTGCCGACATGTTCGGCAGCTCTGGCACGCAGGCGATGCACTTTTGCCATCTTCATTGCCTGTTCATTACTTAATAGATAGAAAACATTGTTTGCAACGCCTTGGTGTCATGGGTTTTAGTCAGACCTAACATCAACAAAATACGTGCTTTTTGCGGATTTAACGTATCAGAAGTGACAAAGTCAAGGTCATCATCATTGGCTTCGCCATTGCGGGCCACAATACCTTGTCCAACGCGGCTGGAACGCACAATAATCACCCCTTTTTTACGCGCCTCTGCCAATGGTCCTTTTATTTGCGCCGCCAGACTTCCGTCACCCACACCTGCATAAATAATGCCTTTTGCGCCAGCAGTAACGAACGCATCCAGTGCAATGCGATTCACATTGGCATAGCCATAAACGATATCAACTTGTGGCAGGACGTCCAGATTGCCAATGTCAAACTCAGTGTCTAAGGTATTTTTACGCGTCGACTGACGATAGAAATGGGCGCGATTATCTTGGATGTAACCCAGCATGCCGAGTTCAGGTGTTTTAAACGTATCCAGCGTAGATGTATTGGTTTTGGTCACTTCACGTGCGGCATTAATCTGATCGTTCAAACTGACCAAAACACCCTTGCCGATGGCATCTTTGCTGGCCGCCAACAGCACCGCGTTGTACAAATTAATCGGACCATCTGCCGAAATGGCCGTAGAGGGACGCATAGCACCAACCACGACGACAGGCTTGCGGCTTTTTACCGTTAAGTCGAGAAAATAAGCGGTTTCTTCTATGGTATCGGTGCCGTGCGTAATAACGATTCCATCAACATCCGGTTGAGCCAGCAACACATTGACGCGCTTGGCTAATTTAAGCCAATGTTCATTCGTCAGACTTTCACTGGCAATTTGAAATACTTGCTCACCACGCACATTTGCCACTTTTTTTAATTCAGGTACCGCATTAATCAAGTTATCAACGCCTACGGTGGCAGAAGTGTAGCCCACCGTTGTCGTACTGCTGGCACCGGAACCGGCAATGGTGCCGCCGGTAGCCAGGATCACGATATTGGCCAATTTTGCCGGAGGTGCTTCAGCCTGCGCCAACGTGCTCACCAATAGCAGGGCACTAAACAGGGCGACTAAGCGAGTGCGTGAAATGAAATTTGGTAACATATTTTTCCTTGTTAAATTGATGTTGAAATTTTTACGTAGTTTAGGATAGCCGAAGAGCAAACAGAGACTTAACAAAACACTTTTTAAGCCAACTTAATAGGGACATATCATTTTTACCGACTTTATCTTGTTCTATTGCGTCTGTATATGCCAACAATATTCCAGTGAACAACATTGATCTCCACTCTAACGAAGCGGATAATAGCGATTCATTCCGACTAAATAACGTACTTTTGCATCAAAAACACAAAAATCATATACTCGCTCTGTTTTTTGAAAAATTTAACGTATTCAATGGCTTTCCAGTCGATAAAAATCGCATTTTTCGACAGTATATTAATAGCTCAATAAGAAATTTAGTTTATAGATAGATCGATTTATTTATTTGCATGCTCCGGTATGCTAAATAATAAAACAAAGACAAACAAGCGCAACAATAGATGCGCCACTGCTAACTTAGCTTGCTGCTCTGGTACAATATCGCCCTTACCGAAGTAACGTCTTAACTGAATCCGCGCTCTGCGCACCTCATTTTAACTAGCTCGCTAACGCGCACCTAAAATTCTGCGGATTCACCACCAACACCACACCTCAAATTACTATGAAAATTACTCAAGATACCGTCGTCAGCCTCAACTACAGCATGTTCGACCAAAACGACCAATTAATCGACAAAAATGATGCGCCGATTGTGTATTTACACGGCGGCTACGACAGCATTTTGCCACCGGTTGAAGCCGCGCTGGAAGGCCGCGCTGCGGGCGACACGGTCAAAGTAAACATGAGCGCAGACGAAGCGTTTGGTGAAATCGAAGAAAGCCTGGTTCGCGAAGAAGAAGTCGGCTTGTTCCCAACCGATATTGAAGTCGGCATGATGTTTGAAACGCGTGACCCAGAAACAGAAGAATCGCATCAATTCCGCATCACCAAAATTGATGCAGGCAAAGTAACTGTCGACGGCAATCATCCATTAGCTGGCATGGCGCTGCGTTTTGAAGCAACAGTGTTGGAAGTACGCGCCGCTTCAGAAGAAGAAATTGAGCACGGCCATGTCCATGGCGCTCACGGTCATGAACATTAATAAAGATTTGTACGCGGTGCTGGGTCTAGCCAGTACTGCGTTACCAGACGAAATTAAAAAAGCGTTCCGGCTGAAAGCCTCTGAATTTCATCCGGATAAAAACACGTCAGAACTAGCACCAAGCAAATTTCGCGAAGTTAGGGAAGCTTATGAAGTGCTTTCTGACCCGGTAACAAGAGCCGTTTATGATGACAACCGGCGGCGCAATCTGCTGGAATCACCGCTCGAAACCGCCAGCGAAATTTGGTCCACTTATGTATCAGGAGTACTGCATTGAAAATATCACGTTATTTTGCGAATTTAAAATCATCTTACAATGCCGAATTAGATGACTTGCGCACCGATTCTGAAGGCAACAACGTGCTTAAAGCACGTCTGGCCAAAAAGCGCGAACAGGTTCCGCAATTATTGATGATGATGCAAAGCGCACCTGAAATGGTGGCAGTGGCTTTTCATGGCGGTTTCTTTTTTAAAAACGTGATGGTGTTGGAAGCGCTGGTGACACGCGAAGAGAATAAATTCCCAACTTGGGAAACGCTAAAAAAGGCCATTATTCTGGAGCCTTGGGCACAGGCCTTAGTCAACATCGTACTAACCGACCCAGACGGTGAAGCGTTTTTAATCACCACAGCCGGATTGGAATATTTAAACCGCAGCAGCCAGTCACGTGCGGCACATCCGTCGAATGCCGACGAAGACGAGCACAGTGCTGATCACGAAGATCAAGATGATGATCTCCATGATCATGAGCACGACAATGAGCATGACGACGACAATAACGACGCTTACCTGAATTCGGATGAGCGCGTGGCCGATGAAGGCGAAACCACCGAATATGATTTAGATAAAGCCGGCGCAAACTGGCTGGCTGAACAAGGTTTTGATCGTAAAGAGTAACTTTAATATTTGACTCACTTACCTACTAATACAAGGAAACCATGAGCCTACCTGCACTGATACAAGCACAAAACTTAATTAAGGCTGGCGACATCGTCGGCGCAGAATCTGCTTTGGCAACCTTGGCTGAAACCGAAGGCGACCAGGCTTTAGTGGTCGCTCTGGATCAATTTCCGGCCAAAGATTTATTAGCCATTATTCGCGAATACGACTGCTCTAAAGAATCACTGGTCAATTTATTGGTCACTCCGGCGCAATTCGCACAGGCGGTGGTTTTGGAAAAACGTTACGCCGATTTAAGCCACGAACAATTACGTGGCATGATCAATTCGGTGATTTTCCGCGAAGACGCTGACCCATCTGAATTTTTATATGCGATCAGTGAAGTCGATGGCGGTTATGACGCACTGGCCGATTATCTGGCTGAACGCACCGAACGCATCGAATTCTTTTATCGCTACGCGACCTTCGATTTATTTGAATACAGCGACGAAGTTAAAACTCAGGCCATTGATGATGACTTGCTCAATTTAACTCGCGAATCGGAACCGCAATCGTCACCGCTTGACATGTCGAATGTGGAAGACCATGACTGGATGGAAGTCACCACGATTCTGCGCTACCAACATCCGGATATTTTCCGTGAAGTGTTACTAAAATTACGCGCACGCCTGAAAAAAGAAAATGCCCAACATGACGCCTTTATGGAAAACATGGGTGAATTGCCGGAAGGCGTTTTAGATAATGACAAACCGATGCCAAGTACCGAGCGCCCTGATTTTGAAGGCTTGCAAGAAGAATCGGCTCTATAACCACGATGAGCGATACTGACAGCGACTTTCAAGTTGCCACGTTTGAAGATAGGCCGTTTTTTGAAAAAGCACTCCGTTACGGTTTTCAACAAGGCATCATCAACAACGAAAAAATAAGCGCCATCGCCATTGAAGCACCCAAAGGCATGGTGCAGATTGCCGCCGCCTTTGGTAGTCAATACCTGCGTCCGGAAATTGACACAGCGCGCCTGCGCATCGTCAATTTAGCCAGCCTGTACCTAATTGAAACCGCTAAGGGCGACTTGGAACTTGCGGCAAAACTAATCCGTGACAATACTTTTTTAAGCCTGTCACGCGGCGGCTCGAATTTACTCAAAGCGCTGTTTGCCATGCCTGAATATGCGATTCTGGGCATGGATGAAAAAGGCCGGATCGAAGATTTCCTGGAGTTCTGGTCACGCAAAAAAACTGGACCGGATTATCAAGCGGCAGTTCAGCAACGGCAAACGAATCAGGTAGAGATTAATCTGGCGTTAAAACTGGGAAAAGCGCTCGGTTTATCTGCGCATGATTTTCATGACCAACATAGCGAAGCCGAAGCAATTATCCGCAGCGCGCTATTAATCAGTTTGCAAAAGAAAGTCATCGTCAATATCCGCTGTTTTAATCAGGTGGAATTCGCCAACATGCTCAATCTCACGCGCAGCAAAGGCATCGCTAAAGCAGCAAAGTTGAGCATTGAACTAAGTCAGCAACTGAGCACAGCAGAGCAAGCCATCATCACGCGCCTGCAACACGATATTCTGACCAACGACATTCCAAAAATTCTCGATACAGAAATTTCTTTGGATAAGCTGATCAATCAGCTAAAAGATCGCTTCTTCATCCGCGACCACGACATGGAAGACAGCGCCAGCTATGACGCGCTGGTATCCAAAGAATGGAGCAAGCACACCAAGGGCAAAACCGATATCGACGCGATATTGACAATGCTGCTGTGCATTGCCGCCGCCACTCCAGCCAAAACCAGTTTGAGCGAAAAAGCAGCAAAAACCTTAGTCAAAAAAATCCGCAGCGAAGGCTTTCAGCCAGAACTGGCTAGCGACTTCATCAAACAGCATGCTCCGCATGAAAAGCAAGCTAGCTTGCTAGACGACTGGACTGACTTTAGCCTGGAAGCGCAAACCTACCTGCTTGATGATTGGGACACCAATTTATACGGCGCGATGCGTTTTTTGCAGGAGAATTGTTATGTGGAGAAGTCGGTTAAAAAGTAGCAAATGCTAATATCCTCTCCTTGACAAGCTTGATTCCTTACCTTAATGTAAGGAATCAAGGAGAAAATGATGACAACGGCAACCATGACCACAAAAGGTCAAATCACGATCCCAGCCCCCATCCGCGCCGCACTTGGTCTTGAAGCAGGTAGCCGGATTGAGTTTATTGAAATTCAAAAAGGACAGTTTGCCATCATCCCAGCCACCAGCCCAGTACTCGCGCTGAAAGGCATGCTGCACATGCCAGAAAAACCGATCACCATTGAGGCTATGAATCAGGCAATCGCCGCCCAAGCGGCAAAAGCACGATGATCGGGCTCGATACTAACGTACTGGTTCGCTACATTGCCCAAGATGAGCCGCAACAATCCGCCATTGCCACCACGCTAATTACCTCCCTATCCAGCGAAAATCCAGGTTACATCACCATCGTGGCATTAACTGAATTAGTCTGGGTCATGCAAAGCTGTTACAACGCGACCAAACCAGAGGTCATTACGATTCTCGACATGCTGTTAAAAACCAAAGAATTAGTCGTGGAAAATGCAGAAACAGCAATCAAAGCACTGACAATTTTTACGCGTTCCAATGCAGATTTTTCCGATTGTTTGATTGAACGATCCGCACATAAAGCAGGTTGCGACTATACCGCTACGTTCGATAAAAAAGCAGCTAAAACGACGGGAATGCGATTACAGAGTTAATGGCGAAGGAATTTTTCCTACATGATTGAATGCCCTATTTAGGGCATAGACAAACTTCCACGAAGCCTATAAGCTCCCAATAATGCAAATAAGCAACTATTTGTAACGTAAGCGGAAACAACGTATTTAGACCATATTAACCACCATGTTTATTATCCCCGTTGGCGACAGAGTAAATTGGAAGCGACCACCTATCATCACTCTGTTGCTGATTTTAGTGAACTGTTACGTGTTCTTTGCATTGCAAGGTAAGGATGCACAGCACGAACAGCAAGCTGGAAAATACTATTTCTCTTCCGAGTTACCCGACTGGGAATTACCGCGCTATGCGAGCTATCTTGAGCAACAGGGTCGCAGCGATGAATTCAAAAAATTCAATGCTCTGCTACTGAAAAAAAATGGTATGGCGTTACCGATAATGGTGCATGACACCAAATTCATGCTTGCCTTACAGTCCGAAAAAATCATTACACCAACAGCGCCGGAATACACCAATTGGAAAACCCAGCACGTACACTATATGGAGCAACGTTCCTTTACCTCCCGCTATATTTTCGAGGTAGATAACCCAAGCTTGCTCAAGGCCTTTACTTCCGCATTTTTACATGGCGGATTCGATCATTTACTCGGTAATATGGTGGTACTTTTTTTAGTCGGTTTTCTGGTGGAATCGATGGTTGGGAAAATTGTTTTTACGCTGGGTTACTGTATTTCAGCTTTGGTAGCAGCGTATAGTTTTGGGTTACTGAACGCTGAAGTCAGTCAAACCTTGCTGGGTGCTTCCGGAGCAATTGCCGGCGTGATGGGAATGTACACTGTCATTTTCGGCTCTAGAAAAATTGATTTCTTTTACTCGCTGGGATTTTATTTTGACTATGTCCGCGCCCCGGCGATTATGCTGCTGCCGCTTTGGCTGGGTAATGAGTTGTATCAGTTTTTTAGCGCAAATGGCTCGCATGTTGCGTATATGGCGCACTTTGGTGGTTTGCTTTGCGGCGCGTTGATTGCCTCGCTGTATCGCTGGCAGCGTCCCAATCAGATCAAACAACAGCATCAAGAAGCCGAAAAAGATGAAATGGATGGCGCCGCATTCCAACGCGGCATGAATTATTTGGGGCAAATGGAGTTCAAAAAAGCCTTGAGCATCTTCACGGAACTTCAAGCCAAACACCCCAAGGATGTGAATTTGGCGAAACTGGTTTATCGTGCTGCCAAAGCGGATCCGGCTAGCCAGGAATATCACCGCGCGGCGTTACGCCTGCTCTCCTTGCGCGCCATGGATGAAACGACATCACATCAGACTTACACTATTTTTCAGGAGTATCTGCGCTGCGCTAAACCTTCGCACCGTTTAGGGAGTGATCTGGTCAGCAAGTTGGCACAACGTTTTGCCAGCACCGGCTATGTGGATGATGCGGAAAAATTAACCGCTGTATTGCAACGTGCCACGCCACCGCACCAAGAACTTCCGACGGTACTGTTAGCGCTGGCGCGTGGTTATTATCGTGAGCAGCGCAAAGACCAGTTCAACGCGACTTTACAGCGTTTAATCCGGCAATTTCCACATTCGGAAGAAGCTCAGGCAGCAAATAAAATACTGCAAATGAGCTAAAAATCGGGCTAAAACGTCAGCCCAACGCTGCCATTTTATCTAACACCACAGCATAATCACGCGCATTACCGGCCAAGGGATGGTCGGGAAATTTCCGTTGAATCGCCTGCAAAATTTGTTGCGCCTCGGCGTTTTTACGATAGTGCTCGCTGAGTAATTGCGCGGATAAAAAGTAGATCGCTGGAATATCCGGGTGAGTTGGGTAGCGTCGGTCAAACTGGCGCATTAAATCCAGGGCCAGTTTGGGGCGACTCGCCAATTTGGCCGCCGTTGCCAATACGTGGATCTGGTACGAATCCTGAAGTCGAAATTCTCGGTCCAGTTTCAAGTGATATTCACATAAATCGAGCGCCTTGAATAAACGTTTTTCATTGACCATTTTCGCGATAAATTCACGCGCATGATGTTGCGCCGCACTGGGGTCATGAGCCATTAGCAGTTTTTGATAACGCTCATGTAATTCGTTATTTTCCCAACGGGCTTTTATCGCTTCACGCAGCAAGTCAATAGCGGCCTGTTCCTGCCCATCCGCGATTAACGTACTCAATAAAGCGAGCGCAGGATCACTGCCCTTTTTCTCTGCCAGATTGGCTTCGGCCTGCTCAAATCCGACTTCCACATCAACACCCAATTTTTGGTGATATTGGTAAATCGCATAACCCATCATGTGATACATCATCAGCATGAAATAAAAACTGACAAAATTCATCAGCGGCTGCACCATCCACGAAGTGACATGCGCATGCAAAAAACTTTGTAACCAGGCACTGCTACCCATCAAACTAAACAGAAAAAAACACAACGCCAAATAGGGAATACCGATAGTTTTTATATAGAACAAAATGCGTAAAGGATTCAGCGCCTGTGACAAGCTATGCGTGACTGCAATAATCATGATCGCGGCTGGCATCATCAACCCGCCCATCAACAGACTTATAAATAAACCGTTACGGCCACCGAGTGCGGCACAGATGCCAATTTGAAACGCCAAAATAATAATCAGGCCATACTGACGAAACACCTGTTTTACATCGCCCTCGTCCGCATCAAGACTGGTTTCGCTTTCAAATTGCCCATTCATGGTACGTTCCATGATCACAAACACATACTTTAAAAAAAGCACAATCAAAACAAGATTGACTATGCCGCCCAACAACTTGGGCAGTACTGCAGTAAGTGCGGCAACGAGTGCGTATCCGGCAATCCGCAGAATGGAGGCAGTTTTCAGTGGATAGATGAAGAATCCCGGCAACCTGCGCCAAAAAGGCGTAATGGTGAGTTCAGTTTTAGGTGCAAAACGCTGGTTAGTGCTCATACGTGGAGATCTCAGGTGGGGAGGGGCTAGATTCGAAGCTCAATCGGCCCGCTAGAAGGAAATAGAGATTGTGCGCACGTTTAAGATGCACGTCAACTTCCGTGGACGTACATGTCTCTTTACCGTTTTACCTGCCTGATTTACTACTGACTGCCAGTTTCAATACGAACCTCGAAACCAGCAGTCATCACATATTTAGTTTTTAGCTAAAACTGCTTTCGCTTTTTGTGCCGGGACAAATTCCTCACGTACCGCTTTCGCTAACAAATCTGGCGGCAACAAACCTTGGCTGAGCAAGAAATTATTAAAGGCGAAACGATCGAATTTTGCACCCAACGCCAATTCGGTTTCAGCACGCAATTGCAACAGACGTGAATAACCGTAGAAATAACTTCCGGCCTGCGCAGGCATGTTCAGCGTGTAACGATCTAATTCCTGACGTGCCATTGCTGGTGATATCAACACTTCATCGGTCAAAATGCGACCGGCTTCTTCACGGGTGATTAAACCGAGATTAAGCATTGGGTCGAGCATGGCTCTTGCGGCACGCAATAAACGCAATTGCAACGCAATCATTTGACCTTCAGCTGGCTCAAAAGGCACCATTTCCGCTTCTGCGTACAAGGCCCAACCTTCTACGTTAACGCTATTAAACGCATACAAACTACGTGCCTGAGAAACGCCGTGTTCAATCATTGCGCTGAACTGCAATTCATGACCTGGACGACCTTCATGCGCACTTAAAGTCCACGCAGCGCCGGGAAAATTGAAATCGTCATAGCTTTCGCTCTTACCGGCAGCAGCTGGGTTCCCAACAGGAAGAATGAACTGACCTTGTTCACCGGTATTACCGATCAATTGTGGCGGCTGAAAATGCGGTGCTGGTTGCGCAGCAGATTCTGCATCAGAAGCCAAACGCATAATCATCGGACGATTTGGTACCTCGACTATTTTCCCTGTACGGATCGCTTCTTCTAATGTGACATTCACCTTTTTGTAGAACGCTTCTAACTGATCGTTAGGAATAGTGTTCTTTTTCATCGCACGAATTACGTCACGATAATCACTAGCGTCAATCGCTAATTTTTTCGCTACTACCGGCGCTATTTGCTGCAGGGCTGAACGGGTTTCCATGAATTCAACTTGCGCACGCTGGATCAATAATTGCGGATCAATATTAATGCCCATTTGCTTGAGGCTAAGCGCATATAGCTCCGGCGGAAGTTTGAAATCTTCACGCGCAACAGGCAGCACTTTAGCGCGCTCCCACGCAGCATAGTCGTTCAGCTGTTTTTCCATGGCAGCCAGTGTCGGTTCTGCGCCTTCAATCTTCATCTTGGCGAATAAATCACGGATACCCTTGATGTAGGTAGGTACGTTGGTCAATGACTTATCTACCCGTTCTTTAGTCGGGCCTAGCAAACCTGGCTTACCTAATTTTTCCATAAACCGTGCTTCGGCTTGTTTTGTTACCGATTCGCTACCGGGATAAATTCCCACATAACGCTGCAAGCGTTCCAGTGCTTTGGCGCGTCGTTCTGCTGGCAATTGTTCTTGCAACAAATCCAGCATGCTTCCAAACATCAGTTGAGGAAGGTCGCTCCACGGCAGCAAGTATTTGTTCTCAAGCTGCGTTGAGGTGATGTCGTTATCGATGGATGCAATGAGAATATCAATGTCTTGCCGAACCCGCGCATCTTTTTCTTCCAATTGGCGTTTTTTCAAATCGGCCCGCACCAGCTGCATTGAGGCAATCAACCGTTCATCAATATGAGGGCCAAGGTCTATTGCCAAACCATCGTATTGAGCCAAACCAAAACTAGAAGCCTGTTCCGGGACAAATTTCGCTTGCGCTTCAATCAATCGGTTGGTATTAGCGTTGCTGACATCAACCCATGAAGCTGAATTGTCAGGTGCGGCATTAGCGGCATTAAAACAAACAAGAGCGGCACTAACGGCTAACAAGCATTTTATGTTACGCATACATTTTCCTTAATTTAATTGGTCGCACTTCCAATGGAATAACGCCGTTGATGGGGATCATACAAGTTCAAGACGAATCATTATATTTGCGGCGATTACTTAGTCGAAGTGAATGCGATAAAGCGCTAAAAAATGACAATGAAGTGTCATTTTTTAGGGACAGAATGATCGGTTAAGGCCTGATTAGAACAAATACTGGCGTGGTGGGCGATGCTATGAGCAGCAAAAAAACTTGAAAACTCCGATAGATCAGGTGATTTCATATACTTTCCTGTTTATCCATTTTTTTAATGCCTCTAATACCTTTTCAAACTATAAAAATGCAATTTTGATAGTATGTTTTCATCACCATATAAGTATTTATCATTACCACCATAATATTAAAAATATACCGCTGTATGTAAATTGAAATATAAGCTTTTTTACTTTAATCCTCACTCCCTTCAAACCCCTGTCGAAAACCGAAATTTATAGCTATAATGCCCGCTGTAACTGGTTTGCAAATAACTGTTTTAGAAGCAACACATTACACTGCTAGGGGTCCTTCCTCAGACAAATCAAGCTCTATGTCTGCGGCAGGTGAGAAATACCCTTGACCTGATCTGGATAATGCCAGCGTAGGGAAGCACAAGTGCCCGGCTATTCACCTCTCTGCCGCACTCCCCGCCTCCCCCGCTGTACTACTTTATTCATTTCTAGATTTAGAAATCGAATTACTCACTAGGAAGCAACATGAACGCTAATCCAAAATTCTTATCCGCCACCGCTACCGTTGATGCAGCCGCTATTGCGCCATTACCGAATTCGCGCAAAATTTACGTACAAGGCAGCCGCCCTGATATTCAAGTACCGATGCGCGAGATCAGCCAATCGGATACGCCAGCTTCGTTTGGCTTCGAGCAAAATCCACCGATTTACGTGTACGACACTTCCGGCCCTTATACCGACCCGAACGCCACCATTGATATCCGCTCAGGCTTGGCTGCAGTGCGCGCCAACTGGATCGCAGAACGGAATGATACCGACGAGCTTTCCGGCCCGTCCTCAGCCTATGGCGTTGAGCGTTTGCATGACCCGAAATGCGCCGAACTGCGCTTCAATTTAACCCGCTTGCCGCGCCGCGCCAAAGCCGGAAAAAATGTCAGCCAAATGCATTACGCCCGCCAAGGCATCATTACTCCAGAAATGGAATATGTCGCGATTCGCGAAAACATGCAGCGTAAAGAATATCTGGAAAAATTGCGTCAATCCGGCGTAATGGGCAACAAACTGGCCGATTTAATGGGCCGTCAACATCCAGGTCAAAATTTTGGCACAGCAATGCCTGCCGAAATTACTCCTGAATTTGTACGCGAAGAAATCGCCCGTGGCCGCGCGATTATCCCTGCCAACATTAATCATCCTGAAGTAGAACCGATGATTATCGGCCGTAATTTTTTAGTCAAAATCAACGCCAATATCGGTAACTCGGCAGTCACTTCCTCAATCGGTGAAGAAGTAGAAAAAATGACTTGGGCGATTCGTTGGGGCGGAGACAACGTGATGGATTTATCGACAGGTAAACACATCCACGAAACGCGTGAATGGATTATCCGCAATTCGCCAGTACCTATTGGAACAGTACCGATTTATCAAGCCCTCGAAAAAGTGAATGGCAAGGCCGAAGACTTAACTTGGGAAATTTTCCGCGACACCTTAATTGAACAAGCAGAACAAGGTGTGGATTACTTCACCATCCACGCTGGTGTACGTTTGCAATATGTACCGATGACCGCAAAACGCTTAACCGGTATCGTTTCACGCGGCGGTTCGATCATGGCGAAATGGTGTTTGGCGCACCACGAAGAATCGTTCCTGTACACGCATTTTGAAGAAATTTGCCAGATCATGAAAGCTTACGACGTTTCGTTCAGTTTAGGCGATGGCTTACGCCCAGGTTCTATTTTTGATGCCAATGATGAAGCACAATTAGCCGAATTAAAAACACTGGGAGAGCTGACTCAAATCGCTTGGCAACACGACGTACAAGTGATGATCGAAGGCCCAGGCCATGTTCCGCTGCACCTGATTAAAGAAAACATGGATCTGCAATTGGAACAATGTTTTGAAGCGCCGTTTTATACTCTGGGGCCTCTCACTACCGATATCGCACCGGGTTACGATCACATCACTTCCGGTATCGGCGCTGCCACCATCGGCTGGTACGGCACGGCGATGTTGTGCTATGTCACACCGAAAGAACATTTAGGTTTGCCAAACAAAGCCGACGTTAAAGACGGCATCATCACGTACAAAATTGCAGCACATGTGGCAGATTTGGCGAAGGGTCATCCGGGCGCGCAGATTCGTGACAATGCATTGTCTAAAGCACGCTTTGAATTCCGTTGGGATGATCAGTTCAACCTCGGTTTAGATCCAGACAAAGCGCGTGAATTCCACGATGAAACGTTGCCTAAAGATTCCGCCAAAGTAGCGCATTTCTGTTCGATGTGTGGCCCACATTTCTGTTCGATGAAGATCACTCAGGAAGTGCGTGAATATGCTGCAAAGCAAGGTATTAGCGAAATTGCGGCACTTAAAAAAGGCATGGAAGTGAAATCAGTCGAATTCATTAAATCCGGCGCGGAAATTTATCGAAAACAGTAATGATGGAAATTATATTAAACGGCGCAGCGCATCAACTAACAGAACAGCAATCGGTTGCTGAGTTGGTCGCCGCTTTAAATTTAACGCAACAGGCAATTGCTGTTGCGGTGAACCGCAGCATTATTGCGCGCCCCAACTGGGGCCAACATCAATTACAAGCGCAAGATCAGGTTGATGTAGTGCGTGCGATTGGCGGCGGTTGATTGTAGGGTGGGCACAGCTTCATCGTGCCCACGCGTAACCGTTAATAAACAATGGATTTTATTTGCAGCTATTGTTCATCTTAAGTAACGCGTGGGCACAAACCCGTGCCCACCCTACAAAGCTGTTTTTGCACATGAATGGAATTTGAAATGTCTAAAGAAAATACTGGATTCACCATCGCTGGTAAAACGTATTCTTCGCGCCTATTGGTTGGCAGCGGCAAGTACCGCGATTTGGAACAAACCCGTTTGGCGACAGAAGCCAGTGGAGCGGACATCATTACCGTGGCGATCCGTCGCGTCAATATTGGCCAAGACCCGAACGCGCCAAGTTTACTCGATGTAGTACCGCCATCGCGTTACACCATTCTGCCAAATTCGGCCGGCTGTTATAACGCCAAAGACGCTATCTATACCTTGCAACTCGGGCGTGAATTATTGGGCGGACATAAACTTTGCAAGCTCGAAGTGTTAGGCGATGAAAAAAGTTTATTCCCGAATATGCCGGAAACACTAATCGCCGCCGAAATTTTAGTAAAAGACGGCTTCGATGTGATGGTGTATTGCAGCGATGATCCGATTCAAGCCAAGATGCTGGAAGACATAGGCTGCGTCGCAGTCATGCCGCTGGCATCCTTAATTGGCTCAGGCATGGGTATTTTAAATCCGTGGAATTTATCGCTGATTATTGAACGCGCCACAGTCCCAGTATTGGTCGATGCCGGTGTAGGCACAGCTTCCGACGCAGCAATTGCCATGGAATTAGGTTGTGATGGTGTGTTAATGAATACCGCCATCGCCGGTGCGCAAGACCCGATACGCATGGCACGCGCTATGCGCTTGGCGGTGGAAGCTGGACGCGAAGCATTTTTAGCTGGTCGAATTCCAAAACGATTTAGTGCTTCCGCATCGTCGCCGATGTCTGGTCGCGTTGTCTAAGTTAAATAAGCCAGTGAAGCCGTGTGTTTTAGTCTTTGCGGGTAGTGATCCCAGTGGCGGCGCGGGTATTTCTGCCGACATTGAAGCGATTGCCGCGCAAGGCGCACACGCGCTACCAATTATTACCGCTATTACCGTGCAAGATAATGATCGGGTATTTGCGGTGCACCCCGTCGCTGCCGACCTCATTTTGCAGCAGGCGCAAACTCTGACCAACAAGATGCCTATTAGCGCCATCAAAATAGGCATTATTGCCAGCCAGACGAATGCGGCGGCTTTAGCGGGATGGATCACTGCTATTAAAAAGCAGTATCCCAATCTACCCGTCATACTAGATCCGGTTTTAGCGAGCGGTCATGGCGACGCTTTAGCAGTTGAAGATCCACTGGCATCCATCTCGCCATTACTCAACATCGCCACGTTAATCACACCCAATTTGCCTGAAGCCGCCAAACTTTGCCCGGATGCCAAGAGCGCCTTGCAACAAGCGCGGCATTTAATGCAGTTCGGTGCGACGGATATCTTAATTAAGGGTGGACATAGCACCGACGCCAACATCACCAATAGCTGGTTTCACGGTGAAGAAAATAGGGATTGGCAATGGCCGCGTTTAGCAGGCGCATTTCATGGCAGCGGGTGCACCTTGGCCTCGGCCATCGCTGGACAGCTGGCTTGCGGCGCATCCATGCAGCAGGCACTTGAAGCAGCACAAACCTATTGCCACCAGACGCTGGAACATGCATATGCCATCGCACCAGGCCAACTAATACCAAACCGCACTTTTATTCCAAATTCACCATGAACACTAATCTCACCGGACTGTACCTCGTTACCCCTGATTGGGATGACACCAACCAACTACTGGAGATCAGCGAGTTAGCCTTAAAAGGCGGCGCGTCCTTGCTGCAATATCGTCATAAAACGGCAGACGGTCAATTACGCAAACAGCAAGCGACGGCCTTGCTGGAATTATGCCGCGCTTATCACTGCCCCTTCATCATCAACGACCACGTAGAGCTCTGCATGGAATTAGATGCAGATGGCATACACGTAGGCGGGTTAGACGCATCAGTAGCTCAAGTTCGCGCCGCCGTCGGCCCGAATAAAATCGTCGGAGCATCCTGTTATGGCGATATGCAACTGGCTCACACCGCACAACAGCAAGGCGCAAGCTACGTCGCTTTCGGCGGCTTTTATCCTTCGCGGATTAAAAAATATCCCGTCACCACGCCGCACAACATCGTCACGCAAGCCAAACTAGAAATTGCGCTGCCGAATGTGGTGATTGGCGGCATGACGATAGAAAATTGCCAGCCTTTAGTTACGGCTGGTGCGGATATGGTGGCAGCCATAAGTAGTGTGTATATGGCAGAAAATCCAGAGCTAGCGGCGCGTGGATTTTGTGACTTATTTAAGTAAAAATATTCCAGAAAAATATTTGTAGCACTTATGTGCTACACTTTATTCCTTGTCTAGGAAACCGCTGGAGCCTGCTATGACCACGACCACAATTCGTTTATCCGATGAGTTAAAAGCCCGGATTACCGCTGCAGCCAATCACGCTGAAACAACTACGCACAACTTTATTCTTCAAGCCATTGCAGAAAAAACTGCTCAAGAAGAGCTAAAGCGTGACTTTGATAATGAGGCAGAAGCGCGCTACGCCAATATTCTAGCTACTGGAAAAGCCATTCCTTGGCATGAAATGCGTGACTATCTTGAAAGCCGAGCCAGTGGTAAAACATCAGCTATTCGCCCTACCGCCAAGAAACTGGTGCGCTAACAATGACCCGCATCGAGTTAGCAACTGAGGTTGGCGCAGACATAGACCGTATTCTTGCTCACCTTGTCGAATACAATGTTGAAAATCCTCCTGCACGTATTCAAGAGATCATTCAAGCGATCTCAGTGCTTGAATACAATCCACTTATAGGCCGCACTGTTAACTCTAACAACAGGGAATTAGTGATAGGCCGCCGTTCACATGGTCATGTTGCTTTATATCGTTACCTGGCCGAAATTGATACCGTTTTTGTTCTGGCCTTGCGTAGCCAAAAAGAAGCAGGCTACATATAATCAATAGCAACTATTGATAGTTTATTGCTCTCATTTGTGACGCAATACAACAAAAAACATCAAAATTTGAATCGGAAGTCTATCAAAAAGAGAGCTGCGCTATAATCTTTACCAAATGTAACATTGCCTTAATATAAATCTCTTAAAATAGTTATTTGAAACACTGAGCAATAGTCCGAGCCGGATGTTTGCCTTGTTTTTGCTTACTTTTTCTGCGTACTTTTTCTTACTGCCAAGATGACCCGCACCCCCTTTCGACTGTCAGTGATTCTTGCCTTCCAATTCGTGCTTTTGTGCATCGCTGCCGGTAATTGTCATGCTCAGACTACACTGAAGGAAGAGATTTTTTCCACCTATTGCGGTGCGGCCGACCTCTCTTTACAACCCCAAAACATAGCCGTAATCTGGCAACCGATGATCGACACAGCGCTGTTGATTCCGCCCAAGGGGCGTTGCTGGATGAGATTAAGCGCGCAAAATCAACGAAGCGACACCAACGGCAGCGCTTACTTAATCCTGCAGCGCTCCCCATTAATTGATACCGTATTATTCGATGGACAAGGCAAGGAAATCACCCAATCAACCCATGACCGACAAAGCGAGTTGGCGATCGAAATCGGCAGACGTATCCTATTTCCGACCGCCGCACTATCCAATGGCCCGTTGTATGTCCGATTTAATTCTTCCAATCCAATCTTCCAGGAGCGGGTAATTAATAAGGGATTCAGCCCACTTTCTGTCGGAGTGATGGAACAACAGCGGTTGCTGATGACGACCATTTTTGCTGCCGTCGTGCTGCTTACCTCGGCAATGTTTATCGCCTCATTCGGGATAGCCCTACGCGATCTCGATTTCGGAATTTATTCGATATACACCTTTGCACTCGGCGTGACACTGATAGCCTGGGACCAGGTTGATCTACCCATTGTTGGAATAAATTACGGCTGGGTCTGGCAGTTTGGATGCCCGATATCAGAAGCCATGTTGTGCTGGCTTGCGATTCGATTCGGAAAATTCGACCGACACAGCATCGTGGTGTCACGCATCCTAAAACTAGTGATCGCATTCAACGTTCTGCTATTACTCTGGTCCATGCTTGCCAAAATTGGCGTGCCCGTTATGCCAATGCCATTTGACCGTTTCAGTTACGACAATTGGCAGGACGTGCTCATCGGCGCACTGATTATGATTGGCAGCTGGCGAGGCGGTCGGCGCGGTGAGCGCGATTGCTACTTACTGCTACTCAGCCTGACACCATCCATGATTTCAGATTTTATCAACCGGATCTGGGACCCGGCGATTGCACCGTTCTTGCAATCATCACTGGGCTATGCTCTCCCACATTGGCTGAACAAGACTATCCATTTCAACGGCTCACTGACCTGGCTCGCTTTGCCGATGATCTTTTGCTTCGCGCTCGCCCGACGTTCGCTGCTGCTGCACAGGTCGCTGATCGATGAACGCAAACTGCTTGAGGAACGTGTTTTCGACCGGACCATGGAACTGCATTCTGCGATGAAAGAATTAGAACTACTCGCAACAACAGATTCCTTAACCGGCCTAGCTAATCGGCGCAGCATGAATGAGTGGATCAATCATGAAATTGAACGTTCATGCCGCTTCCATAAACCACTGGCACTTTGCATGATCGATATCGATCATTTCAAAAATATTAACGACACTTTCGGCCATGCCACTGGCGACCTTGCCATTGCAGCAATTGCCAAAACCTTCAACGAAACTATCCGCAAAACCGATATCGCGTCACGCTATGGTGGTGAAGAATTTTTATTGTTGATGCCAGAAACTGACGAAATCGAAGCAAGCGTTGTTACCGAACGGCTGCGCGAAGCTATCCAGGCATTACAGCTTTATTCAGACGACAACCATGTATTTGCAGTCACTGCCAGCATCGGCGTTGCCTTCTTCGACCACCAAGCGGCGGAGGATACAATGTCGAAATTACTAAATCGCGTAGACAAAGCGTTGTATCGCGCTAAAAATGCAGGACGTAACCAAGTGGCGTTTTCTTCAAGCCAATTTAGCGCTGATGCGGCTTTCAGCAACTAGATCAGTTGCCTGGATTGCACCATTCTTTTATTTCAGCCGACTAGCATTCCCAAGGAAGTTTTTGGATGATCAAACTTTACCACTGCATGAGTGCCCGTTCTTTCCGCCCGCTATGGATGCTGGAAGAACTTGGCAGGCCTTACGAATTGAAAATGCTACATTTCCCGCCGCGTTTGCTGGATAAATCCTACCTCGCAATTAACCCACTCGGCACTGTTCCAGCCTTAGTTGATGGCGCTACATTGATGACGGAATCTGCGGCGATTTGCCAGTACCTTGTCGCGCGTGCAGCACCTACCCTACTCAATGTTGATGCCGATGAACCTGATTTTGGCGCCTACCTTAATTACCTCCACTTCGGCGAAGCGACCCTGACTTTCCCTCAAACCATCGTGCTGCGTTACTCACGATTTGAACCTGAGCCGCGCCGCTCACAGCAAGTTGCCGATGATTATGCAAAATGGTTCCTCGCCCGCTTGCGCACGTTAGAAATAAGACTCGCCCAACATGATTATTTATGTGCAGATCGCTTTACCGCCGCAGATATTTCTGTTGGTTACGCGCTACTACTGGCAGAGCATCTAGGGCTAATGTCGCGCTTTACGCCTGCGGTATTAGCTTATTGGGAACGACTGCGCAGCCGTGACGCTTTTCTACGAGCCATCGCATCACAAGAGCGTGCAGCGTTAGAGCAAGGCGTGTCGCCAGTGCCAGCACCTGACACCTTGCCATTATGAACACGCCCTCTGCTCTCCTATCGGAATTTTTCAACCGTTTAAGCAAGTCAGGGCAAGTGCATCCCGTATAATCACGGGATGCAAAATTTACTCCATAATCTTAATCCAGAGCAACACGCAGCTGTTACTCTCCCGGCTGAATCTGCTTTAATCCTGGCTGGCGCCGGCTCAGGCAAAACGCGAGTGCTCACTACGCGCATTGCCTGGTTAATTCAAACCGGACAAATTTCCCCTTCTGGCCTGATGGCGGTGACCTTTACCAACAAAGCCGCCAAAGAAATGCAGGCGCGTTTGTCGGCGATGTTGCCCATTAACACCCGTAGTATGTGGATAGGTACGTTTCACGGGCTATGCAACCGGTTGTTGCGCGCACATCACAAAGATGCGAGCTTGCCGCAAACTTTTCAGATTCTCGACAGCCAAGACCAGTTGTCGATGGTTAAACGAATTTTAAAAGCCAACCAGATTGATGATGATAAATACCCGCCGCGCACCGTCGTGTATTTCATCAACAGCGCCAAAGAACAAGGCTTGCGCGCTGCCAAAGTAGTAACGCATGACCCGATCAGCCGCCAGCTTGCCGAGATTTACGGAATTTATGAGCAACAATGCCAGCGCGATGGCGTGGTGGATTTTGCCGAATTATTACTGCGCACTGTTGAACTGTTAGCTAGCAACCAACCGCTGCGTGAACATTATCAGGCGCGCTTTAAGCATATTCTGGTGGATGAGTTTCAAGATACCAATGACTTGCAATACCGCTGGATTAAATTAATGGCAGGCTCCAAAGCTGCCGTTTTAGCGGTTGGCGATGATGATCAAAGTATTTACGCGTTCCGCGGTGCGAATGTCGGCAATATGGCATCGTTCGAGCGTGAATTCCAGGTTCAGAATCGCATTAAACTGGAACAAAATTATCGCTCGCACGGTCATATTCTGGATTCAGCGAATGCGCTCATTTCCAATAACACAGAACGTCTGGGTAAAAATTTACGCACCGATGCCGGTCTTGGCGAAGTCATCCGCATTCAGGAAGCGTCGAGCGACCGAGAAGAAGCGCAATGGATGGTAGAGCAGATTAAAGACTTAACGCGGCAAGGAATCAGCAGCGATCAAATCGCCTTGCTGTATCGCTCCAACGCGCAATCACGCGTGATTGAACATGCTTTGTTTTCAGCCAATTTACCGTATCGCGTATATGGCGGGTTGCGTTTTTTTGAACGCGCTGAAATCAAACACGCTATCGCTTATTTGCAGTTAATGGACAACCCGCATAATGATTCGGCGTTTTTGCGCGTGATGAATTTCCCTACTCGCGGCATCGGCGCAAAAGGGCAAGAAACGCTGCAAGACACAGCACGCCAACATGGTATTTCTTTATATGCAGCCGTGCCTTATCTGGCGGGCAAAGCTGGCTCCACCTTGGGCGCATTTGTCAAACTGATTGAAGCGGCGCGATTCGAAACGCAAATGTTGCCATTGCCGGAATTGGTGCAACGCGTGCTGGAATTGAGCACCTTAATTACTCACTATCAAAGTGAAAAAGAAGGCGCAGACCGCGTTGAAAATTTGGAGCAATTAGTGAGCGCCGCCGCTCTGTTTATTTCCGAAGAAGGCTTTGCCAATGACGCTCCGGCATTAATGGGCCCGGCCAGCACCGTCCAAACGGCATTAGTTCAAGGCGACGGCATGGAGATCATGGATGCCGATGCAGCACTGGCTACCTTGATGTCGCCGTTGTCGGCCTTTTTATCGCACGCATCATTAGAAGCCGGCGACAATCAGGCGCAAGTCGGACAAGACGCTTTGCAATTAATGACTGTGCATTCCGCCAAGGGTTTAGAGTTTGATGCCGTGTTTATTACCGGCTTGGAAGAAGGCTTATTTCCGCATGAAAACAGTGCCAAAGAAACCAACGGCATTGAAGAAGAACGACGCTTGATGTACGTGGCAATTACCCGCGCCAGACAGCGTTTGTTTTTAAGTTTTGCGCAAACTCGCATGTTGCACGGGCAAATACGGTACAACACCAAATCACGTTTTCTGAATGAATTACCTGATGAAAACGTGAAATGGCTTACGCCGCAAATTAAGCAAAACTGGTTTGCTCCGCCTAAATCTGCTTGGGATAGTGACACCAGTTATTCAGGCAATTCGTCTTTCCAAGCTAAGCCAGTAAATCCTTCGCATCACAGCATTATCCCCACCAATGCGGATGGCTGGCGTATCGGTTTAAGTGTGAAACATGCTAAATTTGGCGAAGGTATTATTATTAAATTAGAAGGTAGCGGCACCAATTGCAGGGCACACATTCAATTTTACAAATTAGGTTTGAAAGTTTTAGACTTAAATATTGCCAAACTAGAGAAAGTATAAAACCTTATGCAAATTACCCCCTTTATTCAATACACAGCCGCAGTTCTTTTTGCGCTGGCGGTGTTACACACGTTCTGCACTAAATATTTTCAGCATTTAGCCCATACCGATTCAAAACACGCGGGTCTTTGGCATTTATTGGGTGAAGTGGAAGTCGTGTTTGGATTTTGGTCATGTATTTTGCTGTTGTTTATCACTTTTTCCAGCAGTTCAAAACAAGCCATTGCGTATCTGGAAGATCAGAATTTTACCGAAGCTTTATTTGTCTTTGTGATTCTCACCATCGCCGCGACCAGCCCGATTTTATCGTTCGTCAGCAGTCTGGTAAATCGCATCACGTCGATATTACCGGTGCCGGCGATGTTGGGACGTTATTTTTTATGTTTGTCCTTTATCCCCATACTAGGCTCGTTCATTACCGAGCCTGCTGCGATGACATTATCTGCGCTGTTATTGCGTGACCTGTACTTTAGTAAGGCTGTATCAAACCGCTTTAAATACCTGACGTTGGCGGTGTTATTAGTAAATATTTCTATCGGCGGCGTGCTCACGCCCTACGCTGCGCCACCGGTGTTAATGGTGGCAGAAAAGTGGGGCTGGGATTTACATTTCATGTCGACCGTATTTGGTTGGAAAGCCGCTATTGCCGTGTTTATTAACGCGTCTTTGGTCAGCTTGTTTTTCAGAAAAGAATTGGCTCAATTAACCGCAAATTCCACAGAACAAAAAGTTGAAACAAAAAAAATGCCGGCATTTTTAATCATCATCCATTTACTGTTTTTATTTGGCACCGTCTGGTTCAGCCATCACCCCGTGGCCTTCATTGGACTATTCCTGTTCTTCCTCGGCTTCACACATGCTTACCCAGAACATCAAGAAAAATTAATGTTGAAAGAAGGCTTATTAGTCGGTTTCTTTTTGGGCGGTTTAGTGGTGCTCGGTAGCTTACAGCAATGGTGGCTACAGCCCTTAATTTCCCAAATGAGTTCCGGCACCTTATTTTTTGGTGCTATCGGCTTAACCGCGTTAACTGATAACGCCGCACTCACCTATCTCGGTTCTCTAGTGGATGGCATTAGCGACACCGCCAAATACGCATTAGTCGCTGGCGCCGTGACCGGCGGCGGTTTAACGGTAATTGCCAACGCGCCTAACCCAGCCGGATTTTCAATTTTAAAAGAATGTTTTGATGAGCAATCGATTAGCCCGCTAAATGTGTTTTTAGCGGCGCTAGTGCCAACCGCCATTGCAGCGGCCTGTTTTGGATTGCTTTGATGTTTGATTGAATCTGGATGTGAATCTGAATGTAAAAAGGGGCGGGATTTTTATCCCGCCCCTTTTTTATCACCAAAAAACCTTAAGACGCTTTACAAGCCTTACCATGATCTGCATGTCCGCCTTTTGCTTTTGCATCGGCTTCGCTCATGTACTCACCTACTTTAGTTGTACCGTAGGATTTGGTACCGAAGCAGTGATACACATTCGACTTAGTATTCAGCCACACTTTATCTGCCGCACCACCGGCAGCAGCTACTTTAGCTTTGGTCGCTGTCGTTGCGGATGAGGCTGCATTCGTTGCGGTAGAACCTGCTGAAGTTGCAGCAGAACTTGCCGCTGCACTTGCTTTTACTGTTGCGGCATTAACTGCACTAGCCGGAGTTTGTGCAAAGCTGCTGGCACAAATTAAAAAACTGGCTGCCAACGTGATGGTTTTTACAAATGATTTCATAGTGACGTTTCTTTCAAAGTTAAGGTTAAAAATTGAAATTCAAAGCAGTTCTACCTATCAAAATAAAACTTGGCTACTTTTTAGTCGCCAAGTGATAAATTCCCAATAAAACAATTGCACCAACCACTGCACCTACAAAACCAGCTGATTCGCCAGCGTGATACCAACCGATAAAATGTCCTAAATACGTTGCTGCAATCGAGCCGCCAATACCCAAGAGCACAGTCATAATAAAACCGCCCGGATTATTACCAGGCAAAATCATTTTCGCAAGAATCCCCGCTACAAACCCGATTAATATCGTCCAGATTAAATGCATAGTTTTCCCATAGATAATTATTACGTCAAATTATTGCTTCAAAATAATACCTGATTTCTTCATTTCAAATGTGGAACATTGTTAATAATCATAGTTTCAGCATGAGCGTTTTTTATTTCATGATGATGAAACAATGACACTAAACCAAAAAAGCCCAAAGTCAACCTTTGGGCTTTTCAGTAAAAATACAATCAAGCAATAATTAGTGCCCGGAAGAACCTTCTGCTCCAATACCGGTTTCTGAACGTACCCGTTGCGCTTCATAACCAGCACGATCAATCGCAGCGCGTGGACTCTTGTCTAGTACCGAAAACAACCAGATCCCGACAAACCCTGCGATCATGGAGAACAGTGCAGGTGATGTGTAAGGGAAAATCGCCGCTTTGTTGTGGAGCACATCAACCCAGACCGATTTGGAGATCACAGTTAAACCCAATGCGGAAACCAGGCCAATGAAACCGCCTATGGTTGCTCCACGGGTGGTGCAGTTTTTCCATAACACCGACATAAACAGCACAGGGAAGTTGGCCGATGCGGCAATGGCGAAGGCCAGCGATACCATAAAGGCGACATTTTGTTTTTCAAACACAATCCCCAGCACTACGGCAACGAAACCTAAAACGATGGTGGTCATACGAGAAACGCGTAATTCATCAGCACTGCTGGCTTTGCCTGCCTTGAATACGGTGGAATATAAATCATGCGAAACCGCCGAGGCACCAGACAGAGTCAAACCCGACACTACCGCCAAAATAGTGGCGAAGGCAACAGCGGAAATAAAGCCTAAGAATACATTCCCACCAACAGCTTTGGCCAAATGCACAGCAGCCATATTGTCGCCACCTAATAGTTGACCGGCGGCGGTTTTAAAATCGGGATTAGTGCTGACTAAAACTATCGCGCCAAACCCGATGATGAAGGTCAGGATATAGAAATAACCTATCCAGGTAGTTGCCCAGAATACCGATTTACGCGCTTCTTTAGCGCTCGGTACCGTGAAGAAGCGCATTAGAATATGCGGCAAACCGGCTGTACCGAACATCAATGCCATACCGAATGAAATCGCCGAAATCGGGTCTTTGACGAAGTTGCCAGGCCCCATAATGGAAACGCCTTTCGTCGCCGCGAGCGCTTCGGGGCTAACGCCTTTAGCCGCCGCATCCACAATTAATTTTGGATCGTGCATGGCGAGACTGGTTTTGACTTCAATCGCTTTGGCAAACAAGGCTTCTGGGCTGAAATTAAATTGGGCCAACACCATAAATGCCATGAATGAAGCGCCGGCCAACAGTAAGCAGGCTTTGATAATTTGCACCCAGGTAGTCGCTGTCATGCCGCCAAATAATACGTAAATCAGCATCAACGTTCCGACAATGGCCACGGCTATCCAATATTCAAGGCCGAATAGCAGCTTAATTAACTGACCCGCGCCGACCATTTGCGCAATCAAATAAAACACCACCACGGCTAAGGTGCCGGAAGCCGCAAATATCCGGATTGGCTTTTGTTGGAAACGGTATGCAGCTACGTCGGCAAACGTATAACGGCCTAAATTACGTAGCCGTTCCGCCATTAAAAAGGTAATCACCGGCCAGCCGACTAAAAAGCCAACCGAGTAAATCAAGCCGTCATAACCATTTAAATATACGGCAGCCGAAATACCGAGAAAGGAAGCGGCTGACATGTAGTCACCGGCAATCGCCAAACCATTTTGAAAACCGGTAATGCCACCGCCAGCGGTATAAAAATCAGCCGCTGATTTGGTACGGTTGGCCGCCCATTTTGTGATGAACAGAGTAAGGATCACAAACACGGCAAACATGGCAATGGCAACCCAATTGGTCGGTTGTTTGGCAGCCTGACCAAGATCCGGACCCGCGGCCCAAACTGCGCCGTGCATTGCCGTCAGAGTGAATGCGGTTACCAGCATCTTAATTAGCTTCATGAGAGCACCTCGGCTTTGATTTTTGCAGTTAAATCGTCGAATTCCTTATTAGCGCGACGCACGTAAATTCCTGTAATGACGACAGTAAATACCAGTACGAAAAGTCCCACCGGCATACCGATAGTCATCACGCCATCGCCAAATTTGGCACTAAGCAGTTCTTTATCAAAGGCGATTAAAAGAATGAAGCCGTAATACACGATCATGACCAAGGCGGTGAAAAGCCAGCCATATGCGCTACGGGTTTTGACAAGTTTTTGGTAATTGGGATTAGCCAAAATCTTTTTGACGAGCTGATCTTCCATGTTGTCTCCTGTTTATCTTCGTTTTAACTCTCTGCCACGATAATTTGTGTCCGAGGAATTGCAGAATCGATCCAGCGATTGTTGTCCTATTTTGATGTTATTGCTACCGCGACTGCACCGCATTCCAGCAAATAGCACTGCGAATTAAATTAGTACTGAATAATTTTATATTTAAAGTTGACACTGATGCCAACTATATTTGGATCGCAGTTGAGGTAGGTACTTAAAGGGGAAAATTACGAACAATTATCAACACAAATTATGAACTTCATATACTCCGCCAATTTATTAAAAAATTTAACGTATTTAATGCATTTACTGCTCATTAAAAATATAATTTTTGACAGTATATTTTGATCTTATTGTGATATTTAGCCTTTAAGGCTAAATATCAATTTTAATGCTCGGGTATCTTCAATTTAAATATGGATATTTTTTAAGCAAACCCGGCCAAATAATTTGATTCGTACGATATCATCGCAGAATAATAATTTCTCAACACCAACACCAATTGATCATGCACAAATCCGCCAAGAGCCGCACCACGCATCCATTCAAAATTGAAGATCGTTTATTTGTCGCGCATGGTTTAAGTAGCCAGTTTTGGCAAGATATATATCACTACGCGATGACGTCGAGCTGGCCGGTTTTTTTTGGTGCGTTTTCTCTGATGTTCGGCTCAATGAACGTATTTTTTGCCTGCCTGTATATGCTTGGCGATCATCCAATCGGCAATTTATTTCCGAATGGATTTTGGGGTGCTTTTTTCTTTAGCGTAGAAACTCTGGCTACCGTTGGTTATGGTGACATGCATCCACAAACAGTATATGGACATCTTGTTTCGACGATAGAAATTTTTATTGGAATGAGCGGTCTGGCGATGGTGACTGGCGTTATTTTTGCGCGTTTTTCGCTGCCAAAATCAAAGATTTTATTCACCAAACATCCTGTCTCGCATATGCATGACAATCGCTACATGCTGTCGATCCGGATTGCCAATACCCGGCTCAATATTATTTCTGAAGCGTCGGCCAAGCTGCGTATGATGCGGCTCGAAACCACAGCGGAAAACACCAAATTCCTACGCCTTATTGACCTGCCGCTACAACGATCACAGCATCCGCTGTTTACGTTGGGCTGGAATTTATTTCATGAAATCAATGAAGACAGTCCGTTTTTTAATCTCAGTTCGGAAGAAATGGAACGCGATCAAGTCAGGCTGATTTTAAGTCTGGAAGGCATAGACGACACCACCAGCCAAGCGATACGAGCACATCATATTTATTCACATGACAAAATTCGCCTGCATCATCGCTATGTGGACATTCATTATCAAGACGCCGATCTGGTCAGCCATGTTGATTACGCACGCTTTCATGAGATAGTACCCATGCCGCAAGCGGCAGAAAAAAACTAATTATTTTCTTTGCCGCTCTGGGCGAAAAACGTGCGGATCTGCATAAAACTCAGCAGTTTGATCCGGCCACCAGCCCGGCACGCCGAGCACTGGCAACGGTGAAAAAGCGGTGGGCAGCAACTCTTGTTGCTGTAGTTGCGCGGCAATTTGTTGATCTAATTCGGCACGCTGTTCAACAGCGCTTAACTCATGAAAATTCGGCGACACCCAGCACACCAGCGTATGCGCCGTGATTGCCTTATAAGGCCGCACCAATTTTTCCATGATGGCGTGCCCGAATAAAAACACGTGAGCGTGTTTCATAAACTGCTGGCGTTGCTCTACAAATAATTGACTCCATTGATGCGTACGCAAAGCCTGCACAATGGCACGCCCTTCCAGCGTATCAGTCACCGCCAACAGCGCGGCATTTTCATCAAATAAAGTCGCCGCATCGCGTGCTGCACCGCGTGATTTACCTACACCTAAACTTGCAATCTGCGCAGCTTGCAAGGCATTTAACTGGACTTTAATACGTGGAAAAGCCAGCCAGACCAAAGCGTTAAAAAAGTCATGCAGATTATCTCGGGTTGGCACCAAACCCGTTGCACCGATATGCGCCTCATAAGAAACGCCAGCGGGTAAATCTTGCTGTGCAGTGAAGTTAATTGGGAGGCCTGCATGATTACGAAGGCTTAATTTTTTTGCCTGCAGATTCAGCGCGTCGCGCCACTGTTGAGCCGCGACGATTTCACCACTAACGGCGCGCACCGAATCCAGCCAGGGTGCGCACCAATCTACACCTTCATCGATGTTAAACACTAGACTCAAGCAACTTTCCATTGCAAAGTTTCACCTGCATTGAGCGGTACCACAGTAGCATTTGCCAGCGGCAGTTCTTCAGGCATTGTCCAGCTAGTGCGCTGTAAAGTAAGCTTATCCAGATTAACCGGCAATTGATAAAAGGCCGGGCCAAACAGGCTGGCAAAGCCTTCCAGCTTATCGAGCGCGCCCGCCTGATCAAACGCTTGCGCGTAGAGTTCCATCGCATGCAAGGCGGTATAACAACCAGCGCAACCGCAGGCGTTTTCTTTAGCGCCTTTGGCGTGTGGCGCGGAATCGGTACCTAAGAAAAAACGCGGATTGCCTGAAATAGCGGCGTCCACCAATGCCAAGCGATGCGTTTCACGTTTCAACACTGGCAAACAATAGTAGTGCGGGCGGATGCCGCCCTTAAAGATTTCATTACGGTTGTACAGCAAATGATGCGCGGTAATAGTAGCGGCAATTTGTCCGCTGGCAGTACGCACATAGTCCGCCGCTTGAGCGGTGGTGATGTGCTCAAACACCACCTTGAGTTCCGGCATATCGGCACGCAACGGCTGCATAACGCGTTCAATAAATACCGCTTCGCGATCAAACAAATCTACCGTTGGATCAGTGACTTCACCATGCACTAAAAACGGCATGCCGCATTCTTGCATTGCTTCCAACGTGGGATAGCACAAACGCAAATCGGTGACGCCCGCATCGGAATTGGTCGTGGCTCCGGCTGGATATAACTTGACTGCATGAATCAAACCGCTGTCTTTAGCGCGGCGAATTTCATCCGGCGAGGTGTTGTTGGTGAGGTAGAGCGTCATCAACGGTTCAAATTGCATGCCAGCGGGCAGTGCCGCCAAAATGCGTTCGCGATATGCCAAGGCTTGCGCTGTGGTCGTCACCGGTGGTTTTAAATTTGGCATCACAATCGCGCGGCCAAACTGGCGGGCGGTGTGCGGTAGTACGCTGGCTAATACCTCATCATCACGCAGGTGCAAATGCCAGTCGTCTGGGCGGGTGATGGTGATTGAATTAACAACGGAGGAAGATTGATTAACTGACATGGCGCATTCGCATAGTTCATGGGAAAACGCTATTTTACCTCAGAGGGATTGCCTCCCTCTGAGAAACATCTATTGGCAAATACTGCCAAACTACTTATGGATACAAACCACGCATTTCACGCGCTTGCAGCACGCGTGTGCAGCCGATTAAAAACGCGGCGGTACGTAAAGACACTTCTTTATCTACAGAGACTTGGCGAACAGCGTTAAATGCTTCCGTCATGATGCGGGTCAAGCGTGAATTGATTTCGTCTTCGCTCCAGAAATAGCTGGAAAAATCTTGCACCCATTCAAAATAACTGACCGTAACACCACCGGCATTAGCCAACACGTCAGGCACGACTAACACGCCTTTGGCGTGCAAAATATCATCGGCTTGTGGTGTTGTTGGACCATTTGCGCCTTCCAAAATAATTTTGGCGCGAATACGATGTGCGTTGGTTTCAGTGATTTGCTGCTCTAACGCGGCTGGAATCATGATGTCGCAATCAACATCCCAGAAATTATCACGGCTCATTTTTTCTTCCGAACCAGAGAAGCCAACTACGCTACCGAATTCAGCCACATGCGCCAACAATTTAGGAACATTCAATCCATTGGAATGAAATACCGTACCAGCGTGATCTTGCACCGCTACGATTTTTGCACCAGCTTCAGCAAACAACTTGGCAGAGATACCGCCCACATTACCAAAACCCTGCACCGCAATTTTAGCGCCTTCAATGTTTAAACCGATGGTGTGTGCCGCAGCAGAACCGACCACATAGACACCGCGCCCGGTTGCTTCACGACGCCCTAAACTACCGCCCAAAGAAATTGGTTTGCCAGTAACAACGCCGGTTGCCGTAGCGCCTTCATTCATAGAATAAGTATCCATCATCCACGCCATGGTTTGTTCATTGGTGTTGACGTCTGGTGCCGGAATATCTTTATTTGGTCCGATAATGATGCCGATTTCGCTGGTATAACGGCGTGTCATCCGTTGTAATTCGCCTTGCGACAACGTTTTTGGATCAACCCGAATACCGCCTTTAGCGCCGCCGTATGGCACGTTTACTGCTGCGTTTTTAATCGTCATCCATGCCGATAACGCCATTACTTCGGAGAGCGTGACGTTTTGATGAAAGCGTACGCCGCCTTTACCAGGGCCGCGTGATGTATTGTGCTGAACCCGATAACCTTCAAAATGCGCGATCGTGCCGTTATCACGTTCGATAGGTACGTCAACCACCAAAATACGTTTTGGCCGTTTGAGCGTTTCTACCCAGCGTGATAACGAACCTAAATACGGTGTAACGCGCTCAATTTGAGTGAGGTAATCGCCCCAAGGGCCAATTTCATGCGGAGTTAAATAAGAAGGTACTTCGTGCTGAGGGATCATTTCGGGCTTCCTGGGTCGTTGATTTGGTTATTTGGTTGAGTCAAAATCAAGACGCCACAATAGCGATTAGGCTCGCCAGTGGCTAATGCTTTGTTTGCATAAATCTATAAGATAAATGCATAGATGCTTTTAAAATAATTTCACAACTTGCATTTAATGCTTAATGTGACGTGGCACGCCGGACTTTATGCAAAGCATCGTCCAACACATCAAACGAGATCGAACCTAGTGCTAGCCGTAATGCATGCGGAACATTCGGCGTAACAGCAAACGGTTCAGCCGTCGTCACCAAGACCCCTACGCGCTCCAGATCGGCCGCGACTTGATCGGAGCGTAACTCCTCCGGCAATTCCAGCCAGAGATAATACGAAGATGGATGCGCCACTATCTTGCATCCTCGCAGGATACGGCGCGCCAGGTTTTGGCGCTGCCTTGCATCTTGCCGTTTTTGATCCTCAAGTAAATCAACGGCTCCAGACTCGATCCAATTACAGGCCAACATGACCATGAGCGATGGTGTGCTCCAGGTCGACACCCGGATGGCGTGCTCAAGTGCTGGCATCAAGTTCAACGGTGCCGCAATAATGCCAATACGCAGACCCGATGCGACACTTTTCGATAGGCCGGACACATACACGGTACGCAGTGGCGCATAGGTAAACACCGGTGGCGGAGCCGGTTCGGCGAGAAAAGCGTAAGCCCCATCCTCGATGATCAAAAAATTGTATTGGTCAGCCAGCTTGGCAAGACGAACCCGGTCTTGCTTAGACATCACGTAGCCTAAGGGGTTGTGCATCGTCGGCATCGTGTAGATCGCACGTACTGGACGCTTTTTACACAGTGCTGCCAGCGCATCCAGATTAATAGCACCATTGGCATGCGGCAGAGATTCCAGATCAAGACGATATGTGTGCGCAAGTGCCTTCATTCCCGGATAAGTCAACGCATCAATAGCGAGTATATCGCCCGGTTTTAGTAACCCCATTACCGTCACAGCCAAGCCTTGCTGCGCACCGTTGACAAGTAAAATCTGTTCACCGGCAACGCGAATTCCGCGATTGCGTATATGCTTAGCAACTGTCTGCCGCTCGTGCGGACGCCCTCCTTGCGGCGCAGAATGCAGCAAGGCATCCAAATCACCCGAAGACGCAATATAGCGCAAGCCGTCACGCAGCATTTCCGCTTGGCCCGGTAGAGATGGATAGTTAAAAGTGAGATCTACCGCGCCAGACCTGATCGAATGCTGCTCCAGCCCCAAGCCGCGCGGCAATGAAGTGTCACGCACAAACGTACCCCTGCCGACCTCCCTCACAATCAACCCAATGGCTTCGAGTTCTGCATAGACTCGCGATGCCGTTGCTAAGGCAATGTGGTGCTCCTTCATTACTTCACGGATAGTCGGTAACTGAAAACCAGGGCGAAAATCACCCTGACGAATGCGGATTGCAATGCCATCGACGATGGATTTGTAGCGAGCTTGAGCCATGGTTTGTATCTAGAACAATTATTTTACTGTACCAGATGTGCAGGCTACACTGGCCACTTCATTAACGCAAACAATAGTGCTAAACATGATTGAATTCACCACCCTTGCGGCGTTTTGTATTGCAGTGTTACTCCTACTTTTATCGCCGGGACCGAACATGGCTTTTGTCATGGCCCACGGCGTTAGCTATGGACTACGCGGTGGCGCTGCCGCTTCGTTCGGCATCGGCGTGGCGGACCTGGTTCTTACCGCGCTAACAGCCACCGGCATCACCGCCATGGTAGCCGCCTGGCCGCCTGCATTCGACCTCATCCGATACGCCGGCGCAGTGTACCTGCTGTGGATGGCATACAAAGCGCTACAACACCCGCGTGGCTCAGTTGAATCCGTGGCGGCGCAGACCTCGTTGCAATCGATCTTCGTTCGCTCCATGATCAACAGCCTGCTTAATCCAAAAGCTCTATTGTTTTTCATGGTGTTCCTACCCCAATTCGTTGACCAGAGTAAGGGTTCTGTTGCGCTACAACTGATTGTACTGGGCTGCGTACTCACCGTAATCAGCACCGTATTTCATACGCTGCTTGGAACCTTTGGCAGTTCAATCCGGCTCTTCTTGTCACGACATTCGTATGCTGCCAGACTACAGCCATATGGACTCGCGACGGTTCTGCTGTTACTGGCATTCAGGCTAGCCTTTATGCGCCGCCCATAAATTAAAAAGTCTTTATATGTATATTGCCGCATTCATTTACAAGCCCAGCCAGATCGACCAGGAATTCAATCGCCTGAGCACTATCATCGGCGAAATTGCGCACAGCATTCCTGGCTTTATCGGAGCCGAATCCTGGCGATCCATGGATGGTTTATTGGTCAATGCCAGCTATTATTGGCGCGACCAAGAATCATTACGCGCGTTTGCCACGCATCCCCAACATCTGGATGCCAAGCGTCAATACCGCAAGTGGTACGAGGGGTATCATGTCGTGGTGTCAAAGGTGGAACGCGCTTATGGTGATGGGTCAATCAAACACTTTATACAAGACAGTCGCCAGCATCATGAGAACTGAAGATCGGTAGCAAAGTGTTTCAGTGCGTATTTCAGCGCCGTTTTTTTGCATCATGCTGATGCATTAAAAATTCCCACAAGCGGTTCACCAGTGGCTTCCCGGGGCGTTGCGCAGAAGGACGTTCGCGATACAGACGAATTTCCATTTCAACTTCCCAGCTCGCCACACCATTGTCGGCTCGCGCTAACTGCTTGCGCTTGAGTTCACGCGCTACCGATGATTCAGGTAAAAATGCGATGCCGCGACCTTCTAGGGCCATCATTTTCAAGCCTTCTGCCATGTCGGTTTCGTAGCATTTATCCAAATGCATCGGCGTTGGCGTGTCGGACAAAATCACGTCCACCATACGGTCTAAATATGCATTATTAGCGTAGGCTAAAAATGGCAAAGGGTTTTCACTATCACCCGGCAAAATAAAATCAGGCACACCATGTGCGTCACAACGTGCATACGCACGCAACGCTTCCACGCCCATCACCATCATTTCATATTGACTATGGTCAAGCTGCAACGGTTGGCGCGGATGGTGATAACACAACATTAAGTCGCAACCGCCTTCCACCAGAGCCATTACGGCATCATGCACATTCAAGGCCAGTAAGCGTGAATTTAAGTGGCCGAAACTACTTTCCAACTGAGTCAGCCATTTCGGCATATAAGTAAGCGACAGCGTATGCGGCACCGCAAAATCAACAACGGTTTGCTGCGTGCTGCGCTTATTACGCATCAAAGCCCGTGCATTGCTGATTTGCCCCAGCATTTCTATCGCCTGCTCATAAAAAACTTCGCCAGCTGAAGTGAGTTTGGTTGGGTAGGAAGTGCGATCAATTAAATCCGCACCCAACCAGGCTTCCAGCGATTGAATGCGGCGAGAAAATGCCGGCTGGGTTACGTGCCGTAATTCTGCCGAGCGGCTGAAGCTATGCGTTTCTGCCAGTGAAATAAAATCTTCCAACCATTTAGTATCCATTATTATTTTTACTCAGCAAATTCAGGTGCATCAGGGGCAGAGACTGTGTAAAAACACAAAATTAATTTACACCCGAAAAAATCGGCCTCTTAAAACACGCTCTATTCAATTTTTTCGACGCAGGGAATGATCTCCCTACCCATGATTTTTCAGAAAAAGTTGGAAATTTTTTGTTTTTACACAGTCTCGGCAGATTCCGACCACAATTCCAGCTCAGGATGTGCTTGCTGGCGCGCCCACATTTGCGCGTACACGTGATCTTTTTCCAGTAGTTCGGCATGCGTGCCGCTTTCCACAATCCGTCCATGTTCCATCACTATAATTTGTGCAGCATCCGCGATGGTGGAGAGTCGATGCGCAATCACCAAACTAGTACGACCTTTCGCAATTTCTTTGAGTTGAGTTTGAATGGCTTGTTCCGATTTTGAATCTAGCGCAGAAGTCGCTTCATCAAAAATTAAAATCGCCGGATTCTTTAACACTGTGCGCGCAATCGCTACCCGTTGTTTTTCGCCGCCCGATAATTTCAAACCGCGCTCACCCACCATGGTTGCATAACCATCCGGCAGGCTTTGAATAAAGTCGTGAATATAGGCGGCCTGTGCAGCCGCCACAATTTCAGCGTGACTGGCACCGGGTTTTCCGTAGGCGATATTGTATTCAATCGTGTCATTAAACAGCACCGTATCTTGCGGCACAATGCCGATTGAAGCACGCAATGAGGCTTGCGTTATATCCCTGATTTCTTGCCCGGCAATGCGAATACTACCGTGCTGGATATCGTAAAAACGGAATAGTAAACGTGCCAAGGTTGACTTACCAGAACCGCTGGCACCGACCACTGCCGTGGTCACTCCGGCTGGCATGACAAAAGACACTTGATGCAAAATTTGCCGATTGCTTTCATAACTAAAGTCAACCTGGTTAAACCTAATTTCAGGGCCAGCATGGTTACCAACTTGCAGCGGCGTGGCACTGTCGGCATCGGCAATTTCGCGGTGCTGGTCTAACAGTGAAAAGAGCTTTTCCATGTCGGCTAGACTCTGTTTAATTTCCCTATACAGAACACCTAAAAAATTAAGTGGCACATACAATTGCAGCATAAAACTATTCACTAAAACCAAATCACCCAATGTCATTTGACCTGCGATAACACCCACGGTGGCGCGCCATAAAATCAAACTCACAGCGAGCGCAATAATCATCGATTGCCCGACGTTTAATAGCGATAACGAGGTTTGCGATTTCACCGCCGCATTTTCATAATTCTGCAAACCGTGGTCATACCGCTGCGCTTCCATTTCTTCATTACCAAAATATTTTACGGTTTCATAATTGATGATGGAATCAATTGCTTTGGTATTAGCTTTTGAATCCAGTTCATTCATCGTGCGACGAAAATGGGTGCGCCATTCGGTCACCGAAATGGTAAACGTAATGTATAAAATCAAAGCGCAAAAAGTGATGATTGAAATCCAAATATCGTAGTGCAGCACCAAATAACCGAGCACCATGCCGATTTCGATTAAGGTCGGAAAAATACTGAACAAGGCAAACGACACCAGCGAAGAAACTGCCCGCGTACCGCGCTCAATATCGCGCGTCATGCCACCGGTTTGGCGGTTTAAATGGAATCGCAGCGACAAGCCATGCAAATGCCGGAACACTTGTAATGCAATCGTGCGCACTGCGCGTTGGGTGACGCGCGCAAACACAAATTCGCGCAATTCGGTAAATAGCGAAGTCGATAATCGCAACAACCCGTAGGCCAGTAAGATACCTAGCGGTAAAGCCAGAGCAGTCGTAGTGGCGTGGCCGGGCGTTAGCGGATTTAAGCTGTCGATCAATTTTTTCAGCACGATAGGCACGGCAACCAGGCTCATTTTTGCCGTGACCAGACACACCAATGCTATGCAGACCCGCCATTTGTAGGCCCACAAATACGGCAACAATGTTTTGATAGTTGCCCAATCATTACGAGTTGAAGAAGGCATATTGATATTCGAAAAAGATGCTGAAGGTGGTGAGCGCCGCATGGGAGAATAATCTATAATTTTGGTTACCCAATTGTAACGCTTACCAGGAAATAAAATGAACACATCCAACAATCCATCGACACAAACTCCGCTGCCTTCGCGCATGCCGCAGTTGCGTGTCATGCCGATGCCGGCAGATGCCAATATTCACGGCGACGTATTCGGCGGCTGGATTATGGCGCAAGTCGATATTGCCGGTGCGATTCCTGCCGCACGACGCAGCAACGGGCGTGTTGCCACGATTGCAGTGAATTCGTTTCTATTCAAACAACCGGTATTTGTCGGCGATTTGCTGTCTTTTTACGCGGATGTGGTTAAAGTCGGCCGTACTTCCATCACTATTTCGGTTGAAGTGTATGCGGAACGCAATCGTTTGGAAGCGGATACCGTTAAAGTGACTGAGGCAATGCTGACCTATGTTGCGACCGACGATGATAGAAAACCGCGGATCATTCCTGATTTGGTGACGTTGTAAATTACGATTTTTGTAGCTAAATAAGACGCCGTTTTAAGCATTTATTCCCCATTTTCATATATCCCCGTAAAACCTAATTTTTAACGTATCCATTGTGGTTTTCGTTGCATATTTTGACAGCATATCAATAGCGCAATATAGAACCTTAGCAACAGCTCGATATTGAAATAAAATATCCTTGTACCTCAAAATGAAAAAGCCAGTTTCGATCATAACGAAACTGGCTTTTTTACTTATAAAACTCAACCCAAATTACGCGGCTTTTTTCTCATCACGTAATTCACGACGTAAAATTTTGCCCACATTAGTTTTAGGCAACTCCGTTCTAAACTCAATGTGACGCGGCTTTTTATATCCGGTTAACTCGTGTTTACAGTATTCCAATATATCTTGCACAGTCAACGCAGGGTCTTTTTTAACGATATACAGCTTGACCGCTTCACCAGAATGTTCATCAGGAACGCCAACGCAAGCAACTTCCAACACGCCCGGATGCATCGCCACAACACCTTCGATTTCATTCGGATAAACATTAAATCCAGAGACTAGGATCATGTCTTTTTTACGATCCACAATCTTGGTGCAGCCAGTTTCATCCATCACGCCGATATCGCCGGTTTTAAAGAAACCATCTGCCGTCATTACCTTGGCCGTTTCAGCCGGATTGTTCCAATAGCCCGCCATCACTTGTGGACCACGAATGCCGATTTCACCGGGCTGACCTAACGGCACTTCATCACCGTTATCATCCAAAATCTTTAATTCTGTCGACGGCAAAGGCAAGCCAATTGAACCGGCCACGCCTGTCCCATCCAGCGGATGTGCGGAGGCAATTGGTGATGTTTCAGATAAGCCATAACCTTCACAAATGGTGCTGCCAGTGATTTTTTTCCAACGCTCGGTAACTGCTTTTTGCATGGCCATACCACCGCCCATACTGAGTTTCAGGTTACTAAAATCAAGTTTAGCGAACTCAGAATTATTCATTAAGCCGTTGTACAAGGTGTTTACAGCAGGGAACATGTCCACTTTGTATTTACCGAGTTCTTTAATGAAACCGGGCATATCGCGCGGATTAGGAATAAGAATATTCAGCGCGCCCAAACGCATGCCCACCAAGCCACAGACAGTCAGTGCAAAAATATGGTACAGCGGCAAGGCGCAAACCATAGTCAATTGATGACTATCCGGCTGTTTGCTTAATGCGGGCTGAAACCAGGCATCAGCCTGAATCACGTTAGCGACAATGTTACGCTGAGTGAGCATCGCGCCTTTAGAAACACCGGTAGTGCCACCGGTATATTGCAAGAAGGCCAGATCATCCATGCTGAATTCAACCGGATTCTGACTCAGTCTGGCTGCGCTGGAAAGAACGCTATTAAAACTGATTGAGCCAGGCAATGAAAATGCCGGCACCATTTTTTTAACATGGCGCACTACCAAATTTACAATAGTGCCTTTTACAGTGCCGAGTAAATCGCCCATGCAGGCAACCACAACATGCTTAACCGGTGTGTGGGCAATAACTTGCTCTAAGGTAGTGGCGAAATTTTCCAGGATGAAAATTGCTTCTGCGCCGGAATCTTTTAATTGATGTTCTAATTCACGCGGCGTATATAAGGGATTAACATTCACCACGGTATAACCAGCGCGTATCACACCCAACATCACGACCGGATATTGCAAAATATTCGGCATCATAATCGCAATACGTGCGCCCTTTTTGATACCTTTACTTTGCAGCCAGGCAGCGATTTTTAAAGACATCGCATCGAGTTCGGCATAAGTAATCGATTTATCCATACAAACAAACGCTGGCCGGGATGCAAATTTCTTCAGCGATTCTTCCATTAACTGAGCAAGCGAATGGTATTTTGAAAAATCAACTTCTGCAGGTACACCTTGTGGGTAGGATTTTAACCAAAACTTGTCCATGTATTCCTCTTGTCTCATATAGTTATTAGGTGCATCGATTACTGCATAAGCTTATGCCAATTTAAAGGCGAAGCGCCTTGAATGCTAATTCAGAGAACCACTTTGGCGCAAGTAGTTTCACCAAAATTGAACTCTCACTCTATTTACGCCTCATTCTGGTGCTTATTTCGATGCAGACTGGGCTATTTTTCGCGCCGTTTCTCGTATTACTGACGCGGCAATTCAACTACTTAATTTTTCCACTTCAACCAATACATCATAAAACGTAGCGCCACCACCCATATCGGTTAATTTTTGACTAGTCACCGCATTAGCATTTTGCCCGTCGCCAGCCAATTTTTTCCACCAAATAGACAAGCCAACAACGACTCCGACGCGGGCTTTTTCCGTCACACGAACCCGTGCTTGCATACTACCGCGTTGATTAAAAATACGAACCATAGCGCCGGTTTCGATAGCTCTTGGCGCAGCATCCTGTGGGTGCATATCCAAATGCGGCTCGCCTTCGGTGTCACGTAAGCTTTTCACATTCACAAAAGTGGAATTCATAAAGTTACGCGCTGGCGGAGAAATCATCGCCAGTGGATAGTGCTGCGCCAATTCTCGATTGGATGCGACTGACTCATACGGCGCAATAAAAGTCGGCAGCGGATCCAATCCAGCATGTAGCATCTGATTGGAATAAAATTCACATTTACCGGAAGGCGTTAAAAATCCGCCTTCAGCAAACGGCGCGGCCGGCAAATTGAGTTTTTTCCAACCACTTTGCTTCAATGCATCCCAATCAAAATGCATCGCTTTCACATCGTCAGTGCGAAATGCCTGGGCAGCAATTTGATCGTCGGTTTGGCTAAAACATGGATCGGTGTAACCCATTTTTTGCGCTAACAAACGGAAAAATTCGGAATTCGGTTTCGCTTCGCCAAGTGGCGCGATTGCTGCGTTATTCGCCATCATGTAGTAATGGCCGTAAGCACCGTGCACATCGACATGTTCTAACTGCGTTGTGGCTGGCAAAAGTATGTCAGCATAATCCGCGGTATCAGTTTGAAAATGCTCTAACACCACGGTAAATAAATCTTCCCGAGCAAATCCCTGTACGACTTTTTCCGAGTCGGGAGCAACTGCGACCGGATTTGAATTGTAGACAATCACAGCCTCAATTTTTGGGCCGAACTCAGGACTAGCCGGACTCAATAAATCATCACCGATCGTACTCATATTAATGGTGCGCGGTATAACATCAATAGGAATTAAATCAGGACGCTGCATGGCGGCGTTATTTTTAGGAAAACCGCCAGACAGTGACAACATCGCACCACCAGCAGCTTGTCGCCAGGCGCCAGTAAGTGCCGGTAAACAGGTAATATTGCGTACTGCCATACCGCCGCCATGCACTCGCTGCACACCGTAATTAAGACGAATTAATGCAGCATCACCGTTACGGCAGCATTCACCGTATGCGCGTGCCAACTGCACAACTTCATCGACAGAAATACCGCAAGTTGCGGCGGTGCGTTCTGGGGGCCACTGCTCAGCGCGCTTGGCTAGTTCATCAAAGCCCAAGGTGTATTTGGCAATGTAATCACGATCAATCAACTCTTCTTTAATCAGCACATGCATTAAGCCTAACGCCAAGGCCGCATCCGTTCCCGGCATCAGTGCAATATGTTGATGGCACTTTTCGGCGGTCAGTGATCGGTAAGGATCAATCGCAATCAACTTAGCGCCAGCGCGTTTCGCTTCTTGCGCTCTCATCCAAAAGTGCAAATTAGATACGATAGGATTCGATCCCCAAATCAGGATTAATTTTGCATGTTGAACCTGTTCAAGATCGGTTCCAATTGAAGCGCCTATTGTGTATTTATAGCCCGTTGCACCAGCAGTTGCACAAATTGTTCGGTCTAATAATGAGGCGCCGATTTGATGGAAAAATCGGTGTGCCATCGCTTCACCCTGTATCAGACCCATCGTGCCAGCATAACTGTAGGGTACGATTGCCTGCGGATTATTGGCTGCGATGTTAGTCAGATTTTGCGCGATAGTTTCTAGCGCTTCATCCCAACTAATACGGACAAACTTGCCCTCACCTTTTTTCCCAACCCGTTTTTGTGGATAAAGCAAACGATCAGGATGGTAAGTACGCTCGGTGTAACGCGCCACTTTAGTGCAAAGCACGCCAGCAGTGGTCGGATGATCAGGATCACCGCGTACTTCCGTTGCAACACCGTCGCTGACTGTCACTAATAATGCGCAAGTATCAGGACAATCATGCGGGCAAACGCCGCGAACTATCGTGGTGCTCATAGAACTTCCATGTAAAAACGATGAATACCGCTATTTTATACGGGTAACTGATCTGGTTTCTGACCTAATCGAATCCCACTATTATTATTTTCCAACTCAAGCAAAGCGGCAGAGTGATCTGCCTGCGGGTTGGTTATGAGTAAGTGTCGATATACCTGCGCAATTAACTCTGCTTGAGGTAATTTAAGTTGCGCCTGTTGCGCTGCTAGCAAGATATTTTCCATGTCTTTAGCCTGGCTGCGCACTTGCCCACCGGGCATAAAATTTCTGTCCAACATACGTTGTCCATGCACTTCCAAAATTTTACTTTCAGCAAAACCACCCCGCAGTGCTTGCCTGACCGCAGCCGGATCAGCGCCACCGGCCTGTGCCAACAATAAAGCTTCAGCAACTAAAATTAGTGTCCCGCCCACGATTAATTGATTGCACAATTTAGCCAGCTGACCAGATCCCGGTGCGCCAACCAAAGTCGGCTTACCCATCACTTCCAATATTGGCTTAACTCGTAAGTAATCTAATTCACTTGCGCCCACCATAATCGCCAAACTACCAGCCTCGGCGCCGATCACGCCGCCAGAGACTGGCGCGTCAATAAATCCGACACCTCTGGCAGCTAATAGCTGGTGTAATTCCAGCGCTTCCAATTGCTGCGTGGAGCTCATATCAATCACCAGCACTTCATCCGCCAGTGCATCGAGTGCCTGATTCAGCACCTGTTTTACGACAGGTCCCGCTTCCAGCATCGTAATCACAATCGCTGCCGACCTTACCGCTTCCGGAATTGTTTCGGCTAATGTTGCTCCTTGCGCAACGCAAACAGCCGCTTTTGCAGCAGTACGATTCCACACTGTCAACGGATATCCTGCCTGCAATAAACGGCATGCCATTGGTTGGCCCATTAAACCTAAACCCAGAAATGCAATGTGCGGCAACGCAGCGCTATTTTTCATAACTTAGTTATAATATTAATTTATATGCAATAAATATTTTTCAAAACCAACTTAACTTCAGTGTGTTTATTTTCTACACTCTGTAGTAGGGCATTCAAACTTTTAATAGGAGATTATTGTGCTTTTTCCGTCAAAACACCTTCTTTGCATTGGATTGCTTAGTATATCTGCTCTGGCAAACGCTTTTGATGGCATTTCAGCCGAATTTGGAGAAGGGAATCAAACTGATCTAATTAAAATAGCAGTGCAAAAGACACTGGATGAGCAGTATTGGCAGTCAAACGGAAATCATTTCGCGCCGTATTTGGAAGCTAGTCTGGCGAACTGGAAAAGCGACGATGTTCAAAATATTTCCGGCCAAAAGCAAAATTTGTACGATTTTGGCTTTACACCGGTACTACGCTGGCAGAAAGATAATCGGCTTGGATGGTATGGTGAAGCAGGAATTGGCGTTCATTATCTAACGGATCTGTATGACAATAATCAAAAAAAAGCATCGACCAAATTTCAATTTGGTGATCACATTGCAATTGGCTATGTTTTTCAAAACAAAATTGAAATCGCATTGAAGTTTCAGCACTTCTCAAACGCCAGCATCAAGAAGCCAAATCCAGCGATGAACTTCGCCTTGATCAAACTGGGCTACGCCTTTTAGCGAATAGCCAATCTGCGCAAGTGGTGACGCAGGATAAATTCTAGCGTGCCGCCATTGTTCAGCCCATCTGAGTCGATGGTCGATGGGCACCGAAGATGAATATAACGATAAATCAGAGCAGTAAAAATCAAACGAGCATAAAAAAACCCCCACTAAATTAGCGGGGGTTTTTAGGAAGAACAGCCTGACGATAACCTACTTTCACACTGGTTGCAGCACTATCATTGGCGCAGAGTCGTTTCACGGTCCTGTTCGGGATGGGAAGGGGTGGGACCGACTCGCTAT